>CAVULC010000018.1:0-51776 GCA_963742265.1 uncultured Acidobacteriota bacterium | reverse complement strand
GTCGCGGAAGGAGTCGGTGGGCGCGGCGAGCTGTTGCTGGAACATCGCCCACACGCGCCGCTTTTCATCGCTGCTGAGTGGATCGGTGTGCGGCGGAGCGAGACGGGGAAAGAGACGGACGGCGAACGCATCCGCCTTGCCTTCCGCCACGATCGCTTCCAGTGGATCGCGGCTCCAGCCCGCCGGCAGGCGCATCCGCGCCACCTCGTGGTGGTATTCATGCGCGGCCGTGTACTCGACCCGCGCAAAGCCGGCGATCGTCGGATGCACGAAAATCTTGATCCGCCCCCCGAGTGACACGCCGCTCACGCCGCGCATGTGCTCGATGGCGCTGTTCAGCGCCACCGCCTGGATGCACACGGTCGTGCGCTCCGCCCCCGGCAACGCCGCTGCCGCGCGCTTCAGTCCGGATGCAACCAGCTCGCGCACGCGTCCGTCTTCGATGCGCTGCACGATGTCCAGCGCGTCACTGGTCAAGGTGTCCGCCGGCAGAGCGGCAAAGGGTCCCATCGTCCCCGCGCACGCGTCGGCGTGCGCATCGAGAACCAACGTCCGGTACAGCACGTCACGATCGTTGGGACGTTCACGGGCGGCGAGCGCGAACTCGCGGACGCCCTCGTACGCCGGCACGATGTTGAATGCAGGCTCGGTCGCCAGGCCTGCGGCCAACGCGATGATCGCGCAAAGCAATTTCGTCACGCTATTTCTTTGTCCGGGGAGCGGAGGATATTATGCGCCCTCCTGGCCGCCAGGGGAACCGAATAACGCACGTCCCGGCACGATCCGGCCCTACCCACCTGCGTAGCTGGCTCGAGCACGAGACCCTGATTACGATGGCCAGATCATGCGTCTGATCAGCCGCGCGCCCGGACGGCTGCTGTTGATCGCCGGCCTCTGCCTCTCATCGAGGATGCTGCTGTCGGCGCAAGCGACCCCGCCAGCACCAACACCGGAGATTCCGGTCATCCCGCGATTGACCTTCGTGCTGGCAGTGCACAACCCGAATGCCGCCCCGCCGGGCAGCAATATCGCGATGGGCGACTATGAAATGGTCGTCAGCGTGGACGAAGTCACTGTCGATGCGCTGACGCTGTCGACCAAGATAGAAGCCGAGAACGAGCGCCAGCAGAAGCTCGATCTGAAGATCGAGCGACGGCTGGCCTCAGCGGACCTCAGCAACTCGCGGTTGCAGATCCTTGGTTTTCATACCAAGGACGGACTCACCCTTCCCGGCACAACTGCGCTCGGACCCTCCCTGCTGGTGATGCGGGAACTGCGGACGACAGGGCGTGCGTCGTATTCCGTCCGCAACTTCAGTCATCTGTCCACCAGCACCGGCACGCTGATTCGCACGAGCGAAACACCGGTGCCCTTCAAGGTGCTGCTCAACGGACGCCAGGTGGAACTACCCGCGGTACGCGTCACCGGTCAACTTGCCTACAGTGGAAACGTCAGGCCGTGGGAGTTCTACCTGCTCGATCACCCCGCGCTTCCACTCACGCTGCGCTTCGCCGTCGGCGGCGTCGGTCAGTCGTTCCCGTTCGAAGCCGAGGTCACGCGCGAGATCGTGAAGATCGATTTCCCGGATCCCCAAGGCCAGGTGTCGGTGGTCGAATCGGGTCTGACGACGGAATGCCGGGCAGAGGTGCCAGGCCTCTATTTCGACTTCAATAAAGCCACGATCGATGCGCGATCGAAGCCGGCGTTGCAGTCGATGGCCGACCTGCTGAAGCGGCATCCGTGGAGCGTGACAGTCGAGGGTCACACCGACAACGTTGGAACGGATCGCTACAACCAGGACCTGTCACAGCGTCGCGCAGCGGCTGTGAAGGACGCCCTGGTACGTGACTACGGGATCGCCGCGGCAAGACTCTCCTCGGCTGGATTTGCTGCCAGACGACCGCGCGAAACCAACGAGACCATTGCCGGCCGTGCGCGCAACCGGCGCGTCGAGCTCGTGCGGGATTGCTCGAAGTCCTGAGAGGCGCTCGCGGACGTGAGCGAGACTACCGGAACACGACGGTGGAATAAGATGCGTCGCATGACAGCTGACCGCTGGCAGCGCCTCGAATCCCTTTTCCACTCCATGCTCGAACTCCCCGAGGGCGACCGCGCTGCGGCGCTAGCCGAGGCGTGCGGTGACGATAACGAGCTGCGCATAGAAGTCGAACGCCTCCTGCACGCCGATGCCCAGGCGGGAGCGTTCGACGGCAGTGCGGCAGCGGGTCTGGAACGTGTCGCAGCGACGATTGTTCCAACGAGCGGGCAGATAGGTCCATACCGGATCGTTCGAGAGCTCGGACGTGGCGGGATGGGGAGCGTCTATCTCGCCGAACGTGCGGACGCGCAGTTCGACATGCGTGTCGCCATCAAACTGATCAAGCGCGGCATGGACAGCGATGCGGTGCTGCAGCGCTTCCGTCACGAACGACAGATCCTCGCCGGCCTCGATCACCCGAATATCGCGCGCCTGCTCGACGGTGGGACCACCGACGAAGGGGTTCCGTACTTCGTGCTCGAGCACATCGACGGCCTGCCGATCGACGAGTACTGCCGGACGCGCAGGCTGGCGATCGAGGCGCGGCTCGTACTCTTTCGACAGGTCTGCGCGGCCGTCTCTTACGCGCATCAACATCTCGTCGTTCATCGCGACATCAAACCATCGAACATTCTCGTGACCGCCGACGGTACGCCGAAACTGCTCGACTTCGGCATTGCCAAACTGCTGGAAGGCGACGGCGCGCTCCTGGCGACCGAGCTGGGTGCGCAGGTGATGACGCCTCAATACGCAAGCCCCGAGCAACTCCGCGGCGCCCGCGTGACCACGGTGTCGGACGTGTACGCGCTGGGCGTGCTGCTCTATGAATTGCTGGCGGGCGAGCGACCCTATGAGGTGGAGGGGCGGTCTCCCGACGAGATTCGGGAGACTGTCGCGCGCGCGCAGGTCCTGAAGCCCAGTGCCGTGGCGATGCGACGCGGCGACGAGGTCACGGCACGACGCCTGCGGGGAGACCTGGACACAATCGGTACTCACGGCGATGCGACCCGATCCCGCCGAGCGCTACGCGTCGGTGGCGCTGCTGTCAGAAGACGTTCGCCGGCACATGGAGGCGCTACCCGTCACGGCTCGCGGCGACTCCTGGAGCTATCGGGCGGCGAGATTCGTTCGACGCCGGAAGCTTGGTGTTGCCGCCGCTGCGGCAATCGTCATCACGCTGATCGGCGGCGTCATTGCCACGACCTGGCAGGCGCGCGTCGCCCGCGCCGAGCGCGCCCGCGCCGAGCGGCGCTTCGCAGACGTCCGCCGGCTCGCCACTTCATTCCTGTTCGAATTTCACGACGCGATTGCGACGCTGCCGGGATCGACACCTGCGCGACTCCTGGTCGTGAGCAAGGCACTCGAGTATCTCGACAGCCTGGCGGCCGAGGCGGGCGGGGATCGCGAGCTGCAGAAGGAGCTTGCCGCCGCCTACGATCGGGTCGGTGACGTGCAGGGGAACCCCGGCGCGGCGAACCTCGGCGACATCGAAGGTGCGATCAGGAGCTATCGAAAGGCGGAAGCCATTCGCCGCGCGCTTGTCGCCGACGCACCGGGTTCACTGCCGGCACGGGCCGAGATGACGATCAGCACGATGCGAATCGGATACGCCGACTTCGCGCGGGGCGCCGTCCAGGACGCGGTCGCGAAGTTCCGCGATGCGCTCGCGATCCGCGAGGAAGCGTACAAGGCAGGTGTGCCGTCACAGTCCGCTGCCAGGGCGGCACTCGCGGAAACCACCGCGCGTCTGTGCACGACGCTGATCGCCGTCGGTGACGTACCCGGCGCGATCGCCAACTGCCGCCGCAACCTGGCGCTGACCGACGAGCTCCTGCGCGAGCGACCTGACGATCGTGCTTTTGTCGTCATGCACGCGGTCAACGCGACCGGGCTCGGCAACGCGCTGCGTTTGAACCGTCAGCCCGACGAAGCGGCAGCCAGCCTCGACGACGCGATCCGCCAGCACCAGGCGCTCCTCTCGAAAAATCCCCTGGACGCCGAAGTTCGTCGACGGCTCGCGGTCTCGTACACCTACCTGGCCAACGTGCATCTCGACCGCAACGAACCGGACAAGGCAATCGCCGCGTACGAACGGGCGATCGCCGAGCTCGACGCACTCGCGAAGGCGGATCCGGCCAACGCACGGATCCGAACCGAGTTGTCCTACATGCTGAACCAGCGGGTTCGCATCCTGATGGCGAACGGACGACGTGACGAGGCGCGGCGAGACGCACAGCATGCGCTCGCGCTGCTGCGGGCCGGCACCGAGCAGCCGGGCGCCGGGGGTGAAGCGTTCAACGAGTACGCGTGGGCGCTCGTCAGCACGGAGGTCGAAGACCTGCGCAACCCGGGCCTTGCCCTCGAGTACGCCACGCGAGCGATCGGCCGCGCCGGATCGCCCAATCCTGTCTACCTGCACACGCTCGGCTGGGCGCACCATCGTCTCGGGCACCACGCCGAGGCCGTAGCGACGCTCGAGCAGGCGTTGAAAACGCTGCCGCCGGCCACCGCAGGTCCGGCGGTGGGTCTCCGTCGCCAGATCGAAAAGGACCTGGCGACGTTCAAATCCGTGCGATGAGGGAGTTTGGCTGACCGTCGGGCGTTACGGCTGGAGGGCCACAATGACCGACCGTCAGAACCCGCAACAGTATCGATTGACCCACCAGGAAAAGCGGGTGCTTGCGCTGCTCCTGGAGGGACACCACAAGAAAACCGCCGCTGACGTGATGGGCGTCAGTGTCAATACGGTTTCGTTCCATCTCAAGAACGCGTATTTCAAACTTGGCGTTCATTCGAAGACCGAGGCGGTGGTGAAAGGGTTGCTCGAGGGAATCCTCATGCCGGAGTACGTAGCGTCGCAGCAATCACCGGCCGGTTAGATCAGCGCTCCGAGCCGGATACGGCCTCGTACAACCACGCGCGCGCGAACTTCCAGTCGCGCTCGACGGTCGCGACCGAGACACCCAGCGCTTCCGCGATCTCCTCGGTGGTGAGGCCTCCGAAGAATTTCAGCTCGACGATCCGGCCTTTGCGCGGATCCGCCTCGCTCAAGTCATTGAGCGCCTCGTGCAGATCCAGCAGGTCGACTTCCGGGGCGCCGATGCCCTCACCGGCAAGCGTCAGCGGCACATGCTCGGCGCCGCCGCCACGCTTCTCCGCGATCCGGTCGCGCGCGTGATTGACCAGGATGCGCCGCATCATGACTGCGGCCAGGCCGACGAACTGCGCGCGGTTGGACCAGTCGATCTGCCGCTGGTCGATCAATCGCACGTAGGCCTCGTGGACGAGAGCGGTCGGCTGGAGGGTGTGTCCCGGGCGCTCGCGGCGCAAGTAGCTGGCCGCTAACCGGCGAAGCTCGGCATACACGATCGGCAGGATTCGGTCGGGCCCATTTTCAGGTGGGATTTCCATGCGTCCGCGCGAGACGTGACGGAGTCTATCACCCTCGACCGACAGACCGGGCGGACGCAATACGTTTACGATAGCGAGTCGTGGTCCGTTATCGTTTCAGTGAATTCACGCTCTCACCGCAGCGCCGGGTTCTCGTCCGACAGGGACAGGAGGTGCCACTCATCCCCCGGTACTTCGATCTCCTGGTCCTGCTGATCGAGCGCCGCGCTGAGGCGGTACATCGCCGTGAGATCTTCGATCGCGTCTGGGGAGATGTCATCGTATCGGAAAGCGCGCTCAGCCAGGCGGTGCGCACGATCCGGCTCACGCTCGGCGACGACTCGAAGGAACCGCGCTTCATCCGCACGGTTTCACGCCACGGTTACCAGTTCGTTTTCCCCGAGCTGATCGAAGAACAGGACGAGGTCGCGGCGCCGGCCGCTCGATCAGCGGCGTCCGCTGCGACCGATGACACTCTTGAACCCGGATTGCGGCGTGCCGCTCGCATTGCATCCAGGCAGTGGTCACGCGGTTCGGCCGGAGGCGCCCTCGCCGGAATCGCGGCCGGTGGTGTCGGTGGGCTGATCCTTGCCGCCGCTCCCGGCAGCGTCGCGCCAATCGCGATCGCTCCCGTCCTCGCTGTGATCGGAGGAGGCTGCGGCGCAATCGGCGGCGCCGGCGTTGGCGCGGGCCTGGCGTTCGCCGAGGCGGCGACGCGGTCGCAGCGCGCGCTCGCGCTGATTGCGGGCGGCGCGATCGGCGGCGGCGTTGTGGGTGCCCTCGTCGAATGGCTGGCCCGCTGGAGTCTCGGCGCCCTGGTGGGGCTCGACATCGATGTCGGCGGCAGCCTCGAAGGCGTGACCATCGGAGCAGCCGCAGGGCTGGCGTTTGCCGTCGCGACCTCGAGCACCGACGATGGCCTGTCGGTTCCGAGAGGGGGAAGGCGTCTGCGCGCCGCGTTGATTACCGCCGCCTTCTGCGGCATGGCCGGGCTCGCGCTGACCCTCGCCGGGCGGCCCCTCGTCGGCGGGACGATCCACTTGATTGCGAGCGCCGCACACGGCTCCCGCGCCACGCTGGCCCCGCTCGGACGGCTGATCGGTGAGCCGGACTTCGGTCCAATCTCCGGTGCGATCCTCGCGTTCGGGGAAGGGGGCGTGTTCGGGCTCGGGCTCGCCCTTGGCGTGCTGCGGCGTCCGGGGAACGAATAAACAGGCCTTTTTTCGATCTCACCGGAATCTCACCTGATGCTCACACGCTGCTGACTACTTCGCGAACCTCGATCCGTATGCTTCCGCGAGAAGTATGCGCATCCTCAGAGCCACCCATCTTGGAATGTGCTTCGGCGTTCGTGATGCCATCGCGCTCGCCGTCGAGCACGCTGACGCCGGCCCGCTGACGATCCTCGGCGACCTCGTCCACAACCCTAACGTTCAAGCCGCTCTCGAATCGAAAAGGATTGCGATCGCACAGGACGCCGCACAGGTCACGACACGGACGGTGATGGTCACTGCACACGGCACCTCCGGACGCAGCCTGGCGCGGACCCGCGCCCTCGGGCTGACCGTGGTCGAAGCCACCTGTCCGCTCGTCCACGTCGCCCACCGCGCCGTCACCGCACTCGCCCGCGACGGCTACCACGTCGTCATCGTCGGCCAGCGCGACCACGTGGAAGTGCGCGGGCTTACCGGCGATCTGGACCACTTCGATGTCGTGCTCGAAGACGATGATGTTCTCGCGCTCGAGGAGCATCCACGGATCGGCGTCGCGGCGCAGACGACGCAGTCGGTAGAGAAGGTGCGGCACATGGTCGCGCTGATCCGGCAGCGATTTCCGGAATCAGAAGTCCGCTTCGTCGACACGGTCTGCAAGCCTACGAAGCAACGACAATCGGCGGCCGTCGAGATGGCGCAAGAAGCCGACGTTGTGATTGTCGTCGGCGGCCGATCGAGCAATAACACGCGCGAGCTTGTCAGGACCTGCACACGCTACTGCGCCCGAGTCCATCACGTGGAGACGGAACAAGACGTCCGTCCTGAATGGCTCGACGGCGCCGATGTCGTGGGTCTGACTGCGGGCACGTCGACGCCGGATGAGGTGATCGATCGCGTCGAAGTCCGCCTTCGCGCGCACGCTTCGATGCGACACGTAAGCGTCGAAGCCCAATGCCGCTGAAGAACAAGGAGATCAATGAAGCTAGCATCGTTCGCCGTCACCAGTCTGCTCATCGCCACGCCCGCGCTCGCCCAGGACAAGACCAATGAAATAGACAAGGTCTTCAGCTGGGTCACGCCCGGAATGCCAGGCTGCGCCGTCGCGGCGTCACTCAACGGCAAGCAGGTCGTGAACCGCGCTTACGGCATGGCGGATCTCGAGCGCAACGTGCCGATCACGCCGGACACGGTGTTCGATGCCGGATCGGTTGTGAAGCAGTTCGTCGCGGCGTCGGTGCTCCTGCTGGTAGAAGACGGACGCGTCTCTCTGACCGACGACATCCGCAAGTACATTCCGGAACTCCCCGATACCGGTTACAAGATCACGATCGACCATCTGCTCACGCACACGAGTGGCATTCGAGACTGGACCGGGATCGTGCCGTTCGCAGCCGGAGATCCCGACGCACTGACAGTGACGCTGCGGCAGCGGGGGCTCAACTTCGCCCCGGGCGAGGAGTGGGCCTATTCGAACAGCGGCTATGTGCTGCTGAAGGAAATGGTCGGGCGGGTCAGCAAGATGGCGTTCGGCGACTTCACGCGCAAGCGATTGTTCGAGCCGCTGGGGATGAAGTCGACCAGGATACCTGCTCGACATGTCTGAAGTCGGAAAGAATCTCGCGCTCGCGTACGAGAAGCAGGGGGACCAGTGGAAGCCGGACATGATGCTCGGCAACGCGCGCGGCGGCGGTGGCGCGCTCTACACCACCGCACCAGACTTGCTGATCTGGATCAACGCGCTGACGAGTGGGCATCTCGGCAAATTCGTGACGCAGGCGATCCAGGAGCCGACGAGGTTGAGCAACGGCCGGAAGCTTGATTACGCCCGCGGCTTGATTCATTCGAACAGCGGGGTCCACATCGTGTGGCACAGCGGGAGCGCGGCCGCCTACAAAACAATCGTCGGCCACTTTCCGGACCACGCCTTCTCGGTCGCGGTCATGTGCAATGCAGGCGAAGCGTCAGACGACAGGGATGCGTTCGCGGGTCGGATCTTCGATCTGTTCGTCCCCGGCGTACGTCACGCCGGCCAACCCAGTGCGTCCGCCGGCGCGCCGAGTAGCGCCCCCATCGACGGACTCGATCTGAACAGCAAGGCCGGACTGTTCTTCAGCGAACAAACAGGGCAGCCGGTGCGGCTGGGAGTTCAGAACGGCACGCTGCGCATCGCGGGTGGCCCCGCGCTGGCCCCGTTGACGAAGGACCGATTCAAACGTGTGGGTGTCAGCACGCCGTTCATGTCACGAGACGAGTTCGAGTTGACCTTCGTGTCACCGGACCAACTCGAGTTGAAGTCCATGGAAGGCAAGATCACGCGCTACCGCCGGGCGCAGCCGTACGCGCCGACGGCGAGCGACCTGCAGTCGTTGGCGGGACGCTACGAGAGCAAGGAGATCGGTTCGATCTTCCAGATAACGCCAGGCAGCAACGGCCTGGTACTGAGCCTGGAACACTTGCCGGTCAGGCGGGTGGACCTGAGTCCGGCCGACCGTGATACGTTTCAGCGAGGTGGGATGACGGTGCGCTTCCATCGGGACAAAACAGGCAAAGTCCTGTCTTTCGACTTCAGCACTCCGGTGAACCGCAATATCGCGTTCACGCGGCTCAGCGACAGCGCGATCGTGAAACAGTGAACGCATTCGATCGGCACCGTGACGAGACTCGTGAGCGCTTGCGCGCTGCGGGAATGATGCGCTCGGGCCCGGGCAGCGTCAGCTGGACGATCAACCGCGAGATCATCGTCATCGCCGGCTGGGGTCGCGCCATCCTCCTGCAGCTCGCGCATCCACTTGTCGCCGCCGGCATCGACGCGCACAGCAGCTTCCGCGGCAGCCTGGTTTCCAGTCTTCATCGCCTCTGGTCGACCATCGGCGCCATGCTGTCGCTGACCTTCGGTGCTGACGAAGAGGCGATCGCCGTCGCCGCTCGAATCAACGTGATCCACGATCGTGTTTCCGGGCGGCTCGCTGCACCGGCCGGTGTGTTTCCCGCCGGCGAGAGATATTCCGCGCACCAGGCGGAATTGCTTCGATGGGTGCATGCGACGCTGATGGATTCGATTCCGCTCACCTACGAGCTGCTGGTCGGGCCGCTCTCGCCCGAGGAGCGGGAGCGCTATTGCGTCGAGGCTGCGGTGATGGAGCCGCTGCTCGACATCCCCCCAGGCCTGCTGCCGCGAAAGACGACGGAGCTCGAGGCGTACATGCGGGACATTCTTGGCAGCGGGAAGATTGCGATCACACCGCGCAGCCGCGCGCTCGCGCGCGCCGTTCTCTTCCCGCCGCGATGGCGACTCCTCTGGCCGGCGTTCCGTCCGGCGCAGCTGATCACGATCGGGCTGCTGCCCGCGGCCGTGCGTGACGCGTATGGATTCGAGTGGAACGAACGTGAGGCACGCGCGCTGGTCCGCTGGACCAGAGTCCTGAGGTTGCTGCGGCGCCTGACCCCGCATTCGCCCGCCACTGGCCGGCCTCACGAAGGCGGCACCCCGGCAGCCCCTGGCACCCTTGGGATGCGGTGAGCGCAATCTCACGTAATGCTCACTCGAGCGTCAAGACACCGGGCGGTCCATAGAGGATCCTTCCCGGCATGGACACACTCGCGGGCGTCGCGGCCTGGCGCAACGGGCAGGCAACCGCTGGACCGTTGGAGATCGGGTTCGATCACGACCTGCACATCCGCGAGGAGCGAGTGTCCTTGCGGCAGGACGCCTGTCGTGTGCTCTACGTCAGCGACGTCCATCTCAGGAAGAACCGGTCCGAGCGGCTGCGGCGGCAAATCCTGGAGTCGGCGAGTCGCGGCAAGCCCGATGTTGTCCTGCTCGGAGGTGACCTGGTTGACCAACGGTCCGAGCTGCGCCACCTGAGCGAGCTGGCTGCCAGGCTGCGCGAAGCCGCGCCGGTTCTCGCCATTGGTGGCAATCACGACCGCTGGATCGGACTGGGTCCGGTCGGTGACGCGGTGGTCGACGGCGGCGGCCAATGGATCCACGATGATGTCGCGCGCATCACGCATCGGGGCCGAGTGATCGCCATCTCCGGACCCGAAGCCGCGTCGAGCATCGACGCGCATGTCCGTGTGCTGTGCGCGCACGATCCGCGAATCTGGAAGACGTCCTGCCACGCGGGCTATGACCTCGTTCTCGCCGGGCATCTGCATGGCTGCCAGTTGGTGGCCTGGGAACATCGAGACCGCCTGTTTCCGGGCGCGCTCCTCTACCCATATTGCTTTCTGAGTCATCGCTCCGGCTCGACCCGGCTGGTCGTCAGCCGCGGCGTCAGTGATCTCCTGCCGATTCGCTGGCGGTGCCCTCGAGAAGTGGTGCTCTGCTATGTCTGACCGGCCATTACGCGCCACCTTCGTGGCGGCCGGATGCTTTCTACGCAACTTCCCGCTCTTCTTTTCAGGCGTACCGAAGACACCATTGCGTGTCCTCGGGATCATGGCGCTCGACACGCTTCATGTGCTCCGCATCAACCGGCCGTTGCCACGAACGAGAATCGGGGAACTGGCGCTGGTGCTGGACTTTTTCGCATGCGCGAATGCGGCGTGTGATCAGAAGGAGCTGTGCGAGCCGGACTACCGAGCGATCCGTCAGCGGCTCGACCAGGCGGGTCTCGGCACCTCCATCCACGCACATCTCGATCGGCTTCGAGCACTTGAAGATCGACGTCCGGCGATCGGAGGCAGTCCGCGGCGATTCGCGGAGGTCTGTGTGTATCGCGAGGCGGTCGCGCGGCTCTGTGTCGCGACCGCGACCGCGATCGCGCTGGACGCGGAGTCTCTCGAAGAAGCGATCCTGGCGACTCAATTGGACAGTGATGTGGACGTGCTGGTCCGGATCCTCCTGCAATGCCAGATCATCGATGACGTATTGGACTACTCAGAGGATCTGTCCGCCGGCCTCCCGAGTTTCCTGACGGCATCGGCGTCCCTGCCGCAGGCGCTGGAGCTGACTATCACGGCAGCACAGTCCTATGGCGCGATCTCTGAGCGTTCATCGCGCACGGCGGCATTTCCGCTGAGAGTCACGCTACGCGTCTTCACGACAGTGACCACGGGGCTGCTGAGGTGCCAGGGTGCCCGGGTGCCGGGTGCCGAGGTGCCGGGTGCCAGGGTGCCTGGGTGACCGGCAGGAGTGACGCCATAGCAATTGCACCCCGGCACCCCGGCACCTTGGCCGCCCGGCACCCTGAGACCCCGCCCCCCTGAGATCTGGAGGAATGTTTGGCAAAAAGTTGGAAGCAGAGATCGCTCACAGCGGTAAGCGTGTTCGTCGGCGTGATTGTCACGGGATTCGTCGGGCTCTACGTCTACATCGCCGCGACGACAAAGCCCATGCACCCGGATCCGAAAGCCGTTCCATCGGTGAACGAATCGGCGCCGTCGCAGCAATGGACCAATGCGGCGGAGCAGGGCCGGCAGATCGCGCGCGCCGGCGTCAGCGAGCAGAACCTGCCAGGACTGTCGGTTGCCGTTGGCGTCGGCGGCGAGATCGTGTGGGCGGAAGGGTTCGGCTGGGCCGACATCGATAAGCAGTCGGGCGTCACGCCGGCGACGCGGTTCAGGATGGGCGAAGTGTCGAAGGCGCTCACGTCCGCCGCTGCGGGACTGCTGGTGGAGCAAAAGAAGCTGAACCTCGATGCGTACATTCAGACGTACGTGCCCGAGTTCCCGGAAAAAAAATGGCCGGTGACGGTCCGTCAGCTGATGGGGCACGTCGCCGGGTTCAGAGACGACAGCGGAGACGAGGCACATATGGAGCCGTGTGCGAAGACGGAGGAAGGGCTGTCGCTCTTCGCCGATGATGCGCTGCTGTTCGAGCCTGGAACCAAGTACCGGGCTTCGAGCTACAGCTGGATCCTGGTCAGTGCGGTGATCGAAGCCGCAGCGCGCGAGCCGTTCTTCGAGTACATGCGCAAGGCGGTCTTTGAACCGTTGCGGATGACGGCGACGACACCCGATTTCTTCAAGGACCAGATCCCCGATCGCGCGACCTTCTACTTCCCCAGGTTCGCCGGCGACACTCGCTACGGGCCGGAGCCGACACGCGAGGGCGATCATTCCTGCTTTGCCGGCGGCGGGGCGTTCCTTTCCACGGCCGTCGGACCTGGTTCGCTTCGGGATCGCCATGAGCAGCGGCACGCTGCTGCAACCTGCCACCGTGAAGCTGCTTCAGACATCCCAGCGGTTGGTGTCAGGAGAAGAAACTGGTTACGGCCTGGGCTGGACGGTCGAGACAGTACCGCTTGCAGGTCAATCTGCGCGGATGGCGGGCCATGGCACCAAGTCGGATTTCATCGGTGGCACGACTTACCTCATGACGTTCCCCGACCGTGGGCTCGTCGTCGCAGTGACGACCAATACCTCGTTCGCGGACACGAAGTCGATTGCGCTGAAGATCGCGGAGGCGTTCGCGTCACAGCGAACGAGCTCAGCCGGATCGTGAGCGCGACCGCCGCGGGCTAAAATCGGAGTCCCGCATGATAGGAGAAACGCCGATGACACCCGACCAGGCCAAAGTCGCTGCCGAGATGTTCGCAACGCTGTGGCAAGACGAGTTTCCAGCCACATGCCAGGTGCTTGCCGCGGTCAAGGACGAGAGCCGCGACTACAGGCCGCACCCGAAGTCGCGCACCGCGTGGCAGCTGGCGACGCACATCGCGACCTCTGACCTCTGGTTCATCGACTGCATTACCAGCGGCAGGTTCCACTTCGACCCGGAACAGACGAAGAAACTGGAAGCCAGCTTTTCGACCGTCAACGACATCGTCGAGTTCTACAAGAAGAACTTTCCTGAGAAACTGCGCGCGCTGGCGTCGATGCCTGGGACCGACATGACCGAGACGATCGACTTCTTCAACATCATGAAGCGCTCACGCGCGGCGTGGATTGGTTTTGCCAACAACCACAGCATCCACCATCGCGGGCAGCTCGCGGCGTATCTGCGCGGGTTCGGGTCGAAGGTGCCGAACATCTACGGTCCGAGCGCCGACGCCGACAAGTAGCTGCGCGCGTCACCGCTCGTCGGTCGCGGGTCTGTAGTGAATGGCAATGATCTCGAGGCGCTCGGGTCCCCGAGGCGAGCGAACCGTCACCACGTCTCCGACCCTGGCCTTCAGCAGCGACGTCGCCAGTGGCGAGCGCCACGAAACGCGGGTGCTCCCGGAATCGAGCTCGTCGACCCCGACGATAGTGACCGTGCGCTCGCCCTGGGTTTGATGGCGGAACGTCACGGTTGCGCCGAAGTACACCCGGTCGTGGGTCTTGCCGGAGTTGTCGACGACGACGGCGCAGTCGATCCTCTTTGACAGGTGCCGGATCCGTTTGTCGATCTCGCGCAGCTTCCGCTTGCCGTAGATGTAGTCGCCGTTCTCCGAACGATCGCCGTTGCTGGCCGCCCACGCGACGGTCGTCACCATCGCCGGCCGCTCCACTCGCCACAACCGCGTGCATTCCTCCTGCAGGCGCCGGTATCCGGCTGGCGTGATGTAGTTCTTGAAACTGTCGCTGGACGTGTGTGCACCCATGAAGCGCTGTACACCTTAGTCGATCCGGGTTATAACCTTGTCGAAAGCTTCATGACGGTCCGTCGTCGGAGCGCGTCGGTGAGGAATCCCCGTTGTCGATAAAACCGTTCGCGACAGCGGCTGCGCTGGTGGCGCCAATGCTGATGGCCGCGCAGCAACAAACGCCGAATGCGCGCACCGGCTGGCCGTGTGGCGCGCGCCTCGACCCCTCGTACTTTCACGTTGCTGAAGGAACCGGTGGTCACCTGCTGCTGCTCGCGCCCGAAGAGATCGCCGATTCCGCCACACTCCTCACAGCGTTTGGATCCCATCCACAGACAATCTTCAGACTTGCCGGATCGCTGACACCAGGCGAGCATGACTTTCACGTGCCGATCGATCCGTCGGTCGAGAGCGCGATCTTTTCGATCTCCGTGCAGTGCCTGCAAGTGGCCTATGTTCTGCGTCCGTCGGGGCAGTCCGCAGCCGGGGAGGGTGTTACCGACCTTTCGAACTTCCGCGCTCAGCGGATGGTGATCGTTGCGAGGCCGGAAGCCGGGACCTGGACGATCCGCACATCAGGGAGCGGCGTCGCGGCCGTCATCGCGCAGTCACGCAGCGACATCGGCATCTCACAGGTTCAGTTCGCGCCGGTTGGCAGCACGGCGTTCACGGCAGCTCCTGCCGCAGGTGTCGAGAACAACGTGAGGATTCAGGTCACTGGCAAAGTCGCCGGGATCCGGGCGTCACTGGTCACCGGCGCACTTCAGAAGATTGCCGATCTGGCGCTCGACCCGGAAGAGACAGGTGGATCGTATTCATCGCGCTTCACTCCGGGCCCGCGAGGCTTCCGCGTGCTGGTCGAGGGCAAGGACGCGAATGGCGTGGCTTTCCAGCGACTGCACGCCCCGCTGTTGACCGCGGCGCGATGACCGGCGCGGCAGGTCATCCCCGGTCCTCGCGTTCTCGTCCGAGCCACCACCAGGTCACGAGCAGAGTGATCAGCGGCACCACGGCCCCTACCGCGAGAATCGCATATCGAACGACATAGGCCAGCGGCGGGGGATCGTGCTTCTGCACGACCTCGGCAAACGTTGCCGACGCAGTCCACGCGGCAACGGTTACGAGTGCGCCCAGAGCCGCGAACATAAGGAATCTGCCCAGCGTCCAGCTGCGAACGAATGCCTGCGCCCGCAGCAATTTGCCTGCGTCGGCTGGCAGCGCACCGGTGCTGCGTCTCAAGGGCTGCAACAGCAGTTCGACGTCGGTTCGGACGCGCGCTGCAAATTCATCCAGAGTCTTGTAAGTGGTGATCCCTCCCCGCAACGTTCCGCCGGGCCCCCTGAACTGAGCAAGGAACTGTTCGAGCCGTTCGAGTTGCCGGGCCGCTTCGGCCGCGTCCGCCGGAGTCACCGGCGGCGGGGTGGTCCGTCGATAGAGCAGCACCGGCTTCTTCGCCCGCCTGGCATTCTCGAACTCCCATTCAGTGCCGGAGAGATAGGCAGTTCCATCCGCCTTGAGTTCTTCGAGTGGCGTGCCGATCCGCGACCAGAGGATCACGATCGTGACATCGCAGTCGGCCGGCATCGGCAGAGACAAGCCGACGGCCTGCTGCGGAGTGATCGTCGCAAGCATGGGAACCGGCGCCTCCGGATCGTCCCAGCTGACCACTTCGATGGTGAACCACTCGCGGATCGAAGGGGAGGCTTCGAGCCGCTGCATCGCCTTGCGCACCTCCTGTCGCTCCTCGGCGACGTCACCTGGCGAGGCGAGGAAGATCCGGACGTGCCGTGGAGTGGGCCGCGGTGCCACGTCTAGCCGGTCGCGATCAATGGATCTGGCCGCCGCTCTTGCGTCCGGACTCGATCGAGATCGTCGGCGTGCGGATCGCAAAGTGGAAGTTCGAGCCGAGATTCGACAGGGCGTGCCTGGTCGCGTCGAACCACGCGCTCCAGAAATCGTCAGAGCCAGGCGCCTGCTGGAAGGTGCGGTCCCGGATCAATCCCTCCTTGACCAGCTGATCGCCCATCATGCCGAGGAGCCGCCCGATCTGCTCGGCGTCGGTGTTCAGTTCGATGACGCTGAAGGATTCGGGCGCGGCGGTTTCGTCGGGATAGCTGGTCGTGAACACGAAGTAGGGACCGGCACTCGGTGTCAATCCGAGCTTCTGGCAGTACGCAATCGCCCGTTCGACGTCCACGTTGGCAGCCATGGTTGCGGTATCAACCGGTGCGTCCTTCTTCCAGAACCACACCGCGAGATGATCGTTGCCGATCACCCGGCCGAAGGCCTGCGACCGCTCGTACAACTGGCGAAGGCGACTGGCGTTCTCGGGAATCAACCAGTCCTGGTTGGTCACGAGGAACAACGACCAGGTCTTGAACGCACCCCGGGGAATGGGTTCCTTGCCCTTGACCGTGGCAAACGCCTGCGCGTGCGCGTTCGTCGCCGAGGCGATTGCGAGGAGCAGGACGAACGATACGGTGCGCAGATCAGCAATCCGCCGCACTTACAGTTTCCCTCCAGATGCCACCAGCCGCCGTGCGAGATGATTCACCACGTCCGCATCGTATCGAGCCGCGGCAAGGTAAGCCGAACGCCGCAACTGTTCCTTACGAGCCTTGAGTGTCTGCATGATGCTGTCTTTCAGGCCGGGCGTCGACAGGTCGCGCGTGCCCGCCTGCTCGTGCGCCAGAACCGCCACGATCCGGTGCGCACCTTCGAAAGAGGCGATCTTCGCGGTGCCGGGCTTCTGGCCGATGACGGCATCGCGAAACGGTGCCGGCGCCTTCATGATCGCCGACACCGGCACGAGTCCGAGGTCTCCTCCCCGCTGGGCGGTCTCCGGGTCTTCGGAGTAGTCCATCGCCAGCTCCCGGAAGTTCGTGCCGGCCTTGAGCCGCTCCATGATCATTCGGACTTTGAACGCCGCCTCCTGCGGTGTGGCCGCGTCGTTGCCGGTGCGGTTGACCTGCTGGTTGCCGGGCGCTGGCGTGACCACGATCTGCGCGAGCCGATAGGATTCTTCCGCCACGGTGAACTGCGCGCGGTTGGCGTTGAAGAAGTCGGTGACCTCCTGGTCGGTGACGTTCACCTTGGACGTCACTTCCTGCTGGAGCAGCTTCTGTGCGACCAGCTCGCGGCGGAGCGCCTCGCGCAGGCTCTCGGGTGTGAGATCGCGCTTCTTCAGCTCCTGCTGAAACTGTTCATCGGTCAGGTTCTGCTTCCGCTCGTTGAACGCGGTGTCGACTTCAGCGGCAGGCGCCTCGATCTTCAGCGCATTCGCCCGGGCGAGCAGAATGTCCTGGACGATCAACTCGTCGAGGATGCCGAGCTTGACCGTCATCGCCTCCTCGGCCGACATCGAAGGCGCGCCGTCCTGCGTCCGCCGAAACGCCTTCTCGACATCGTCCCGGGTAATCGATCGTCCGTCCACGGTCGCCCACGTGTCGGGCGGCACGTCGGCAGGCTTCGCCGGCCCGCGGTTGCAGCCGGCCGCGCCGAGCGCGAGCACGATCAGCCCAAGCGAGGCGACGAAGCGAAGACGGAAAGATATATGAACGTAAGGGGAGCTCTGCATCTCTGAAGAGTACCCCGAGAGCGCGCGTTCGTCACCACAGCGCCGCAGCGCTCACCCCTTGATCGCTGCCGCGATCCACTTGGCATACGCGTCGACGCGCACATACATCCCGCCGTCGCCACACATCGTCAATGCCTGGTCCGTGCCGCGCGAGGTGACGCCCGGCCAGCAACCAGCGGCCCTTCGCGTCCTGGACGAAGAACGGCCCGCCGCTGTCTCCTTTGCAGGTGTCGTGCAGCAGGAGCGGTTTGCCGGCGACGATCTCGCGGTCCAGGTGACAGCCATACACGGTGGCGTCGCTCTTGCCCTTCACCTTGCCGCGGCATCCCTGCGACACGATCGGCACGTCCGTCTTGCGCTTCAGGCCGAATCCCTGGGTGGCATTCACGTCGGTCGTGCCGAATCCGACGACGCGTGCCGTCGTGGCGCGCATCGATCAGCGCCTTGGACGCCAGCGGCCGTGGCTTCACGCCGGTGACTTTCTTCTCGAGAATCAGGATCATCAGGTCATTTCGGAACTCGCCGTCGAACTTCTCGTGCCGCAGATGGCTGGCGACGCGGAACTCGCGCCCCTTTTTCGTGAGGCTGTTGCCGACGAAGACGCGGGTGTGGAGCGCCTCGCAGTGGCCCGCGGTGAGGACGGCGTTCGGCGCGATCAGCGTTCCTGTGCAGCCGAAGTCGGTGTCGTCTCCCACGGCCACGCAATCATCGAACTCCTTCCCCTCGCACCGTCGAGCCGCCTACGATTCTCTCGTTCGGCTTCTGCTTCACCAGCTGCCGGACGTTCGTGAGATAGCGCGGATCGTCGGCGAGACGCGCGCCCTTCGGCTTCTTCGGTCTGCAGCCCTCGCGCCGGTCGACAACGCCCGCGCCTGCCGCGTCTCGCTTCCATCGCGACATTCGCCCGCAGATGATCGAGAAACGCGGCATCGTCGTTGGGCGCCGCCTTCTCCGCCTGCCCGATAGCCTTGCCGATTGTCGCGTGGAGCTTCTTGTCTGCTGCGTTCACGGTGCACCTCCCGTTGATTGATTACACGGACTGGATCGCGCGCATCAGGTCGACCAGCCCACTGCCCTGGAAGTACCGCTCGCGATTGAGATCGGTCGCGCGTCGACATGAAGATCTTCTTCACGTCGTCCGGACGCTGAATGTATTCACGCCTGATCGACAGGAACGCCGCAATGACGCCGGAGACGTGCGGCGCTGCCTGGCTCGTGCCGCTGCCCTCGCGGTAGCGAGCCGTGATGCTGCCGCGAGCTGGCCTGGCGCCTCGTCGCCCTTTCGCTTCCGGCATGTCGCTCGACTCGCAGGAAATCACTTTCTCGCCGGGCGCGAGCAGATCCGGTTTCATACGGCCGTCGCCCGTCGGGCCCTTCGACGAGAAGTACGACACGCCATACACATGCGGCATCTCACGATGCGTGGAACCCACGGTGATCGCGAGTTCCGCATTGCCAGGATCGTTGATGGTCAGTGAGAGACCGGCCGACGATGCCCCCTCCTCGCTGTTGACAAAGCCGAATCCCGAGTTGCCGGCGGCGACGACGACAACGACGCCGGACCGGACGAGTCGATCCACTTCAACGCACAATGGACTCTGGCCGCACGCGAACCATTCCGGTTCGAAGTCGTAACCGACGCTGAGGTTCACGCCGTGCACCAGCAGTCTGCGGCCGTAGCCGTTGAGGCGCTGAATGTACTGAAGTGCGCCGATCACGCCTCTCACGTTGCCAACGCCCTGATCGTCGCTTCCGTCCATCACCTTCAGGCTCAGAAGCTTGCACTCGGGTGCCATTCCTGACATCAGCGCCGGAGGCGGGTCCATCTCCGCCTCGGCGGGGTCACCGTTCGGGTCGCGATAGCGTGTCGTCGCGACAATGCGCCGCCTGCCCTTTGCGCCCGCGCGCTCTTCGACGTTGAACTCTCCAGCGATGATCCCGGCGACGTGCGTACCGTGTCCCCTGACGTCCTCGAGCGGATCCCCACGGCCCGTGAAGTCGCGGTGCACCAGCGGCGAATCCAGCTCCAGGTTCTTGTACTTCGCGAAGTGGGGATGGGTCCGGTCGATCCCGGAGTCGATCGACTGCCCAGACGATCCCCGAACCGCCGGCCGCGAAGGAATTGTGCGCGGCGTCAGCCTTGACGGTGCTGATCGACTTGTTGATGAGCGTTTTGAGCGGGAAGTCCGGCCAGATGTGATGGATCGCACGCTGCTCGCGAGGCGCGTCACTGTCGCGGCGCGCGAGCTCCCTGATGGCTTCAGCGTCCAGGCGGGCGAACACATACTGCGCGCCTTCGTTCTCCACGTCGTCGTCGGAGGCGAATCCTGACAGGTGCATCGTGGACGTCTTCGCCTTGCGAGCCGCAATGATCGCCCTGACCCGCTCCTCGACTTTCTTCCGTGCGGCAGCGCGGCCGGCGTAATAGTTCCAGTTCAGGTCGATGACGACATCGAAGGCCTCCGTCCGTTTCTCCGGATCCTTGAACCAGTTGAGCAAGGGCACGGCGATTACCGTGCGGTCGAGTACCTCGGGAAGAAACCGCCGGCTGTCGGGACGTTTCGAGTCTGCTGAGGCCTTTGCAACCCGTGAGGCGCGCGGTGTGGGGCGGGATCCTGTTTTCTTCGCCATATCGACTCCTAGATGGCTCCCGCAATTTTGGCCGCAACCGCCTTGAACCCTCGCTCAGTTGGGTGCAGCTCATTCGCCCAGTCCTGCTTGTAGGATGTGGAGTTGAGCGTTCCGCGCAGGTTCACGTAGCGCACGTGTTCGAATCCTCTCGTGGCCGCGAGCTGGCGGAGCATGTTATTGAACACGTCGATCAGGCTGCGGACGACAGCCCTGTTGGCGGTGACGTCGGGATAACCCTTGCGACGGAACCCTGGCTCGAGCCACGGCCCTGGCAGAAAGGCGAAGCCGCCGAGAAATCCCCGTCCGTCAGGAATAGGGTAGTCGTAACCATGCAGGACAACGGGAATGGGGCGATGCAGCAGCCGTGTCGCAATTTCCGTAACGCCGCTGATCAGGAACGCATAGGCATTTCTCATGCGGACGTCGACCACGCCCCTGACCACATCGTCGTTCAATGGTGGCAGACCCGACGCCGCGTGATTGATCAGGATCGCGAACTCGTTGCCGGCGATGTCATTGCCGCCTCCGGAGAGCAGAATCGCATCCGGCACACGTCCCTGGCGGAGCAACTTCTCGAGGAGTCTCGCGAAGTCATCGAACTGTCCGCCGGAGTAGGCCATGTCTTCGACCGTATCCCCCTTGTGGGCGACCGATTCGACATCGAAGCCGTGCTCGTCCTCGAGCATCGTCAGGACGTCATGGAACGGGTAGTCGAACCAGGAGTCTCCTTCGGCGACGAGTAGTCCGGTCGCCGGCGGAAGAGCCAGGGCCCGAGCGGTTTCGGGCGGGATCGCCGGCGCTCCGATGTCACGCGCCCGCGCCCGTCCCTTCGCCCGCACCGAACGAACCGCCCGCCGTTTGCGGCGCTGGGTTGCACGGTGGGCGAGGGTCTGAACCGCCATCGCCCGGCCCAGCGTGCGTGCCTGGTTGATGCCGTTCTTCGATCGAGGTTTGGTTCTCTTGGCCATGGGCATGCCCTTCCAATTGAGCTGTCAGTGACAATTCATTTAGACGGACTCTACGCCTGAAATCCAAGATCCCGGGACTATCGCTCGGCTACGGGCGCTACTTTTTGAACGCCGCCGACCAGTTCTGGACGACGGCGACCGAGGCGCTGTGCTGCTCGTCCGTTTTGACTTCCTGCACCATCAGCAGGCGGCGTCCATCAGCCGAGATGTCATAACCGACGCGCGCGCGCAGGCTGGCGGGTCGTGCGATGTGCCGAGGCACACCCAGCGTGACCGGGTTGGAGCGCACGTCGACCCGCAAGATGTCGCCGGGAGTGTTCTTGTAGTAGATGGCGTCGCCGAGGCGGCTCCAGACGGGCAAACTTCCTCCGCCGGCAGACACCTGCCATTGACCCTTCTGCTCGGGATAGGTTCGCAGCACGATCTCGGACTGTCCCAGATCGCCGCCTGCATAGGCGAGCAGTGTTCCGTCCGGTGAAAGTACCGGGTCCAGCTCCTCGACCGGAAGTTGCTGCACGAGTTCCGCCGCCGTCGCAACGGTTCCCTGGCCTGGAATCGAAATGCGATAGAGATCTCCCGAAGTTCCTGGACTTTCCTTCGAGAAGAAGACACTGCCGTGAGCAACGGAAGGCGTTCGCCCCTTTACCAGCACCGTTTCCGATCCGGATCCATTCGCCGGTCGCATGACGATCGCATTGCCAGGCCCATCGGCTCGCGAGAACACCACAGTTTCGTCATCGCGCCACGCGACCCGCGTCATCAGCGTCGCTTGCCCCGGAAGGCGAACGTGCGTGCCCCGCCGCAGGTCAGCGATGACAACGCCGAGCCCCTCGCCCGGCGACGGCACGACGGCCGCAACCTTCTGTTCGTCAGGCGAGAGGTGTGGAGACCCAATGGCCGGGAACTGTTCGGATGTCGCAGGACTCACCGCGCCGGTTTCGATATCGAGCCACGCCAGCGTCGACGCACCGCTCACGCTATTGTCCGCGTACACGAGCGTGCCCGTCTTCGAGATCGATGGATATGACGCCTGGGCCGCCACCAGGAATGGAGTGCCGGTTGCCGTCAGCGTCTCCAGCGCGAATGGCACTGCCCAGACACCCGGCGTCGTGGTCTCGCGATGATAGAGGATATGCCCCGTCGGTGAGTAGACCGGGGAGTCGAGCACCTCGCCGGGAATAGTAAGGATATTCTTGCGCCTGCCGTCGACAAGAACGCCGATGGTATCGGGGCCGCCGTCGATCCGGTCGACGACGAAGAGAACCGAGAGACCGTCGGGAAGAAGGGAAGGCCGGTGGAAGTCGCCTTCGACCTTGGTGTCGCGGGGAACAAATTCCCGGAACTCTCCACCCTGTGTGGTCACCGCCAGCAAGGTGCTGCCCGTCGAGGACGGCGCGAACAGGATCGTGTCGTCGGACCGCCATACCCCACCTGGAGTGCGGCCCCCCTTGTTGAAATGATACGTGGCGATCTGGATCGGCCGGCTGCCATCGACCGCGACTCGCCACAATGCGGTTGCGGCCAGGTACGCGACCTGTTTACTGTCTGGGGACCAGAACGGATGCTGTGCACCGGTGGTGCCGGCGAGTTGCCTGGCCTCGAGCTCGTCGAACGATCGGATCCAGAGGTCGCCTCCCTTGGCGAACACGACATGACGTCCGTCAGGGGATATCGACGGCAGTGCGGTGCGGTCGAGTGACTCACCCGTGATCGGCAGTGTGAATTTCACCAGCGACACTTCCGCAGCCGGCGTTGCGCGGGGCCTGGTGGCGGCGACGATCGCCAGGGTGACTCCCGCCAACGCGACGACCCACGGCACGATGGGGCGCCACGCGGGCGAACTGATCGGGGCCGCTGCTGGCAAGGATGCTTCGCCGCCGGACTGAAGGTCCTGCAGGGCGATGCGCGCATCGCCGATGTCACGCAGCCGCTGCTTCGGATCCTTCTCGAGCGTACGTTTGATCAACGCGAGCAGCGGGCCGGGGATGTGTGCCGGCAACCGGCTCCAGAGCGGCGGATCCTTGATGATCGCGGCGAGTATCTCGCTTGCCGTCTCCCCGCCAAACGGCCGTGATCCCGCGAGCATCTCGAAGAGCACAATGCCGAACGCCCAGATGTCGGCGCGGCGATCGACCGCGCGTCCACGGGCCTGCTCCGGCGCCATGTAGGCGGCGGTGCCGAGAATCATCCCGGCGACTGTCGCGTGCGCCGTGAAGGTAGGCGACAGGGCGATGTCCGAGGGAGTGATGCTGGAGGATCCAGCCACCGTCTTTGCCAAACCAAAGTCGAGCACCTTCACGGTGCCATCGGCGCGGACCTTCACATTTGCCGGCTTCAGATCCCGGTGGACGATCCCTTGTTCGTGGGCGGCTTCCAGCGCGTCGGCGATTTGCCGGCCGATCGCCATCGCTTCGTCGGGGGCGATCGGTCCCTGGGCGATGCGCTCCGCGAGTGTCGGCCCCTCGACCAGTTCGAGCACGAGAGCGGCGCCGTTGGCGCTCTCTTCGACGCCGTAGATTGCGCCGATGTTCGGATGGTTGAGTGTCGCGAGCACCTGCGCTTCGCGCGTGAAGCGCGCCAGCCGTTCGGGATCGGCGGCGACCGACGCCGGCAGGAGCTTGATCGCGACGTCGCGATTGAGCCGCGAATCGCGCGCGCGATAGACCTCTCCCATTCCGCCCTGGCCGAGCGGAGCGAGAATGTCGTACGGACCTATGCGCGTGCGAGCAGACGCCAGATGCGAGAGAGCTTACCAAAGGTTCTAAGGTTCTATGGTTCCTTCTACTTGACCTTCTTGAGTTCGCGCTGCGGACGGCCCGCCTGGTTCATCACCGCGCCAATGACTTTCCCTGTCGCATCCTTCTGAAACGCGAGCTGCGCGTCGATACCCTTCAGGAAGAAGTTGGTCTGCGACTCTGGAACGAGCTGCCGTCTGCCCTGGTGATTCTTTCGAAGTAATACAAACAACGCTTACAATAAGGATGTCGCATGCCGCGGGTTCAGTTTGCTGAACCTTGGAACCTTGGAACCTTGGAACCCTGGAACCCTAGAACCCTGGAACCATAGAACCATGCCCCGACAAAGTCTCGGCGAATTCGAGCAGCTCGTACTCCTCGCCATCCTGCATCTCGCCGCTGCCGGTGAGGAGGATGTGTACGGTGTGCCGATCGTGGATGAGATCGAGCGCCGCGCCGGCCGTCCGGCATCACGCGTCGCCGCCTACATCACCCTTCGCCGGCTCGAACAAAAGGGATTCGTCAAGAGCTGGATGAGCGACCCGATCGCCGAGCGCGGCGGAAAGTCACGACGGTGTGTGAAAGTGACGCGCACGGGAATCCAGGCGCTGCGCGATTCGCGCCGGACGCTCGAACAGATGTGGCGCGGCCTCGAACCGCGGCCGGAGAAGAACCGGTGAGTCCCGTGCCGTGCGTGCCGGCGTTGTTGATCCGATGCAGGCGCTCCGCGGTGGTTAGACATTGCGGCTGGAACTGCTTCCTGATCCCGAGCGTCACCGAGAACGGTAACGCTATTTCTCTGTTACGTTACCGGTGTGATGCGAGGGCGGTGGAACGGGAGTGCGATTCTCATGCTACTGGGCACCGCGCTCGGCGCTGGCTTCATCCAGCAGCCGGTGTGGACGCCAGTGCGCAGCGACGGCACGTTCGTAAACCCCGTCATCTACGCCGACTACTCGGATCCCGATGCGGTGCGGGTTGGCGGCGACTACTTCATGGTGTCGTCGAGCTTCAGTGCCGTTCCCGGCCTGCCGATCCTTCACTCCCGGGATCTCGTGAACTGGGAGCTGGTCGGTCACGCGCTGCCGCGGCTCGTACCCGAAGCGACGTTCAGCACTCCGCAGCATGGAGCCGGCGTGTGGGCGCCGTCGATCCGTCATCACGCCGGCAAGTACTGGATCTACTATCCCGATCCAGACTTTGGCATCTACGCGATCACCGCCACCGACCCTCGCGGGGAGTGGTCCGCGCCGGTGCTCGTCAAAGCCGGTAAGGGACTGATCGATCCATGTCCATTCTGGGATGACGACGGGCGGGTGTACTTGATCCACGCGTTTGCGCGCAGCCGTGCCGGCTTCGCAAACGTCCTGCACATGGACCGTCTGTCGCCGAACGGTCTGCGTGTCGACGCACCCGGTCGCATCGTCATCGATGGTGACACGCTGCCCGGCTACACCACGCTGGAGGGGCCGAAGCTCTACAAACGCGACGGCTGGTATTACGTGTTCGCGCCCGCGGGCGGTGTGAAGACCGGGTGGCAATCAGTGTTCCGGTCGCGCCGTATCGATGGCCCGTTCGAAGCACGGATCGTGCTGGCGCAGGGATCGAGCGACATCAACGGACCGCACCAGGGTGCGCTCGTCGACACGCCGGGCGGCGACTGGTGGTTCCTGCATTTCCAGGACGCCGACGCCTACGGCCGTATCGTGCATCTGCAACCGGTAACGTGGAAAGACGGCTGGCCGGTGATTGGCGCCGATCCTGACGGCGATGGCCAAGGCGAACCGCGTCGCTCCTGGCCGCGGCCGACGCTCCCGGCGTGGAAGTCTATTGGCCCGCCGGCCAGCGACAGGTTCGAGACCGGCCACCTCGGACTGCAATGGCAATGGCAGGCGAACCCCGAGCGCGCGTGGTGGTCCATCGATTCCGTCCGACATAGTTTGCGGCTCTCCTCGGTGCCTGGCGCAAGCAACCTGTGGAGCGCGCCGAACCTGCTGCTGCAGAAATTCCCCGCGCCGGAATTTACCGTCACCGCGGTGCTCGATAGCGGCGGCCTGCGGGACGGCGAGCGAGCCGGCTTGATCGTCTTCGGAACCGACTACGCGTGGATCGGCGTGGAGCGTATCAATGGATCCCAACGCGCGGTGATGCGAGCCGTGACCGGCGCGTCGACGACGCCCGAAGAGACGACTTCTGCGTCCGTTCGCTTCTCGCAGGACGTGCTTACCGTGCGTGTCTCGGTTGCCAGCGGCGGACGTTGTGTCTTCTCGTATTCGAGCAACGGGCAGACGTTTACGACGGTCGATCCTCCATTCACAGCAAAGCCCGGTCGCTGGGTGGGTGCAAAGGTGGGGCTGTTTGCATCGGCGCCCGGTGGGGCGCTCGAGTCCGGGTACCTTCGCGTCCAGTCGTTCGTCGTGACGCCATGAGGCAGCCCTGAAGGGCTGCACTACGAAACCGAGGTCAGGCGGCCCTGAAGGGCCGCACTACGTTGCTCGAGCAAACCTTTGAGCGGCGGGTCCCGTCTAATCTGACCGTAGATAAGGTCACATTATGTCGAACCGGCTGCCGCGCCTGACTCACCTGCAATTTCTCGTGCTCGGTCTGCTCCACAAGGGGGAGCAGCCCGGCCGGGTCATCCGCGACACGCTCGCCGCACACGGCGTCAGGCGCACGGCTGCGGCGTTCTATCAATTGATGGCGCGTCTCGAAAGGGACGGACTGGTCGAAGGTTGGTACCAACAGATCACCGTCAGGGACCAGGCGGTCACGGAACGCCGTTACCGGACGCGTCCGCAGGGCGAGAGACTCTGGGTCGAAGCGCGCGACTTCTACACGGCAATCGCCAGCCGCGGCGTGAAGGCGCGGTGGTCCGATGCCTAGAACGCGGCTCGGCCGGGCGCTGTCGTTACTGCTCCCATGCGCGCTGCGCCAGGATCTGTTCGAACCCGCGGTCCACGATCTCGAGGCGGAGCAGCTGCGACACGGGCACCGGCTGGTGAACTTCGGCATCCTTGTCCTTTTTTTCGACTGCTGGCGGCTCGCCCCGGCGGAGGTGTTCTCGATGTTCCGCAACGATCTTCGATACGCGTTCAGGCTCCTCTTCCGCGACCCGGCGTTCACGGTCACCGCCGTGCTGACGCTCGCCCTGGGAGTGGGAGCGAACGTGGCTGTCTTCGCGGTGGTCAACGCGGTGCTCCTGCGTCCGCTCCCATATGCGGATGCAGATCAACTCGTGATCCTGAAGCATCGCGATCGCAACACCGGGATCACGAAAGAGTTCATTGCGATGGGCGATTTCGTCGACCTTCATGCGCGACAGGAAGCATTCGAGTCGATTGCGGCCTATGACCCGTTCCACACAGTCCTTCATGGAGTGGACGATACGATCGAGGCATCGGGGTTTTCGGCCACTCCCGAGCTGATCGCCACGCTGCGGATGCAGCCATTCGCCGGGCGGAACATCGACGCCAGCGATGCCGCCCCGAACACACCCCCGGTCGTGATGCTCGGCTACGACTTCTGGCAGAAGCGGTTCGGCGGGGACCCGCAGATTATCGGCCGGTCAGTGAAGATGGGCATCACACCAGTGATGCGACAGGTGATCGGGATCGCGCCACGCGGGTTCCGGTTTCCTGCAGGCGCGGTCACCGATGTGATCTTTTCCAAGCCGACGCCGGCCGCTCCAGCAGGAGGTCGAAAGAACGGCTGGGTCTTCGCCGCCGCGCGACTGAAACCAGGAGTGACGCTCGACGCAGCAAACACGCAACTGAGCGCCCTGGCGCAGCAGATGGAGAAGGAGCATCCTTCCGAGAACCAGGGCTCCGAGTACTTCGCCGTGACGTTACGTGACGCATGGATCGGCGACACGCGCCCGGCGCTCCTACTGCTGCTCGGCGCTGTCGGTCTCGTGCTTGCTGATCGCGTGCGCCAACGTTGCAAACCTCCTGGTCGCCCGATCCCTGGGACGACGGCAGGAGATGTCGGTGCGGGTGGCGCTCGGTGCCGGCAGACGGCAGATTGCGATGCAACTGCTCGCCGAAAGCATCGCACTGGCGAGCGTCGCCGCAGTCGCGGCGGTGGCCTGCGCCTACTGGGCTACGCCGGCGCTCGTCACCCTGATCCCTACGTCCGTGAATCTCCAGGCCGCCGGTGACATCCGGCTGGACCGGACTGTTCTCCTGTTTGCGGCAGGCATCACACTGCTCACCACCGTGACGTTCAGCCTGTTCTCGGGTCTCGGCTTGCGCCGCGACAACACCGCCGGCCGGCTCGTCTCGCCCGGGCGGGTGTCGACTGGTGTCGCCGTCCGGCGCGCGACGTCAGCACTGGTGATCGTCGAGATCGCGCTCGCGATCGTGCTGCTCAGCGGCGCCGGGCTCGTGCTGCGAAGCTTCTCGAATCTGCTCTCGACCGATCCCGGATTCATGAGCGACGGCGTGCTCACGCTTGGCTTTGCCGTGCCTCCGGGCCGCTACGGCGACGCGGCCTCGCGTTTCGCGCTGCACCAGAGGCTGTTCGAAACGATCGGTGCGATACCGGGGGTCGAGCAGGTGGGCGCGGCGGCGGTGACGCCGCTGACCGGCAACAACTGGACGGTTCCCTTCGATCGCGCCGACAAGCCCATACCCGCGGGCCAGCGTCCGCCGGACGTCGGCTGGCAGAGTGCGACCGGCGGCTACTTCCGCGCACTGCGCATCCCGCTGCGGGACGGCCGCTACTTCGGGCCCGAAGACGGGCCAGCGGCTCCGCCAGTGGTCATCGTCAGTCAGGCGGTCGCCGACCGGTTCTTCAAAGGCGAACGAGCCGTCGGGCACAAGGTCCGGCTTGGCGACGACCTCGCAGAAATCGTCGGCGTCGTTGGCGACATCCGTCGTGCGGCGCTGACCGATGCACCGCGCGCAGACATGTACTTTCCGATGGAGCATGCACCGAGTACGGCGACCGGCCTGTTCATCCGCACCGTCGGGGATCCAACCGCGATCGTTCCCGAGCTGCGCACCGCATTGCGGTCGATCGAGCCGGCGATCACGCTGCGTTCCATCCGGCCGATGGACGAGATCGTCCGCGAGTCGGTCGAAGTGACGCACCTGGCATTGTGGCTGCTCGGCCTGTTTGCCGCGACCGCATTGATCCTCGCGGCGATCGGGATCTACGGCGTGATGTCCTACGCCGTCCGGCAGCGTATGCGCGAGATCGGAACACGGGTGGCACTCGGGGCCACCCCGTCCAGCATTCTCTGGCTGGTACTCGGACAGGGAGCTCGCGTCGCACTCGCGGGCACTCTCATCGGGCTCGTCACTGCATTGGGCGCCGGACGGGCGCTGCGCGGTCTGCTGTTCAGCATCGCTCCGAGCGATCCGCTGGTGCTCTCCGCCGCGGCCGGCCTGCTGCTCGCGACCGCGCTGGTCGCCTGCTACGTTCCGGCGCGGCGCGCCACGCGGGTCGATCCGGTCAGCACGCTCGCTGCGCGCTAGGAGCTTCCTCGTCGGGTGTCGAGGAGTAGAATCGCACCCGGCTTCATGATTGTTGACGCACCGGGCGGCCGCGCGTCCTTCGGTCCATACCGGATCGTGTCGCGTATTGGCGAAGGCGGCGGCGGCACCGTCTATCGAGCCCATGATCCCCGCCTCGCGCGCGACGTCGCGCTGAAGGTGTTGCGCGCGCACCTGCACGGCAACCCGGATCGCCTGGAGTCGTTCGTTGCAGAGGCTCGCGCGGCCAGCGCGCTCAATCACCCGAACATCGTCACGGTGTTCGACGTCGCCATCGACGGTGACACGCCGTATATCGTCTCCGAACTGATCGACGGTTCGACATTGCGCGCCGAACTGCGGCCTGGTCCCTTGACCCCGCGACGGCTGCTGGATCTTGCGACACAGATCGCCGACGGCCTGGCCGCGGCACACGACGCGGGTATCGTTCACCGCGACCTCAAGCCGGAAAACATCATGGTCACACGCGCCGGCCGCGTGAAGATCGTGGACTTCGGACTGACCAGGTCGTCGACCCTCCCGTCCGACGGCCCTGCGGGCGATGCCACCGGCACGCAGACGGAGCTGGGTCTCCGCGCCGGGACTGTTCCCTACATGAGTCCCGAGCAGGCGCGCGGCGAGCGAAGTGATTTCCGCTCCGACCAGTTCTCGTTTGGATTGGTCCTGTACGAAATGGCGGCCGGCCGCTCCCCGTTTGCTCATGAGACTGCGGCGGCGACGCTCGACGCGATCGTCAACGATGACGCGCCGGCACCCTTGCCGGCGCGGGTACCGGTAGTGCTGCGATGGATGATCGAGCGTCTGCTCGCAAAGAATCCGGTCGATCGCTACGCCGTCACCTCCGATCTTCACCGTGACCTGCGAACGCTGCGGGATCGCCTCGCCGAAACCATCCCCGAACGTTCCGGTCCCCCTCCGCTCACCGGCGGCGCGCTGGCGAACCGGTGCATTGTGGGTGACCTCGCTTGCGGCGGCACTGGCGGCCGGCGTGTGGTTGTCCAGTCGCGCGGCGCAGCCGACGTTCGACGACGACTCGGGACTCCGCTTCCAACCGCTGCAGACATCAGCCGCGTTCGAAGGCTTTCCCGCCTGGTCACCGAACGGCGACCGCATCGCGTATGTGGCCGACGTCGACGGGGTCCTTCAGATCTTCACCAGGGGCCTTTCGTCCTCGTCGTCGTCACAGGTCACGCACGAGCCCAATGACTGCACGAATCCGTTCTGGTCTGCCGACGGACGACGAATCAACTACGTGTCGCGGGCACGTTATGGTGCGGCGATCTGGTCGATAGGGGCCGCCGGCGGAACGCCGGACGTGCTGATGGAGAATGCGATCGCCGGCGCCATTTCCCAGGATGGGCACACGCTCGCGTTTCTCCGCGATGAGCAGCAGGGCGATGTCGTCGGATCCGCCGCGATCTGGCTGTCGTCTCCGATCGGCGCAGATCCCGTCCGGTACCAGGGCCTGGATCCCATCCGGTTCGTCGAGGGCACGCTGGCGTTTTCGCCTGACGGCACGCACCTCGGTCTGTGCGCCGTGGCGCGCTCCATCAACACCAGTCCGGGCGAGCGGGGCTGGCAATTCTGGACGATTCCGCTGCCCTCCGGCTCTCCCCAGCGTCACCTTGTGTCCTGGGCCGAGCCGGCACCACGCCTCACGAACTTCACCTGGTTACCCGACAGCCGGCACGTCCTGTTCGGTGCCGCCTCCATGACGACTGCAGGATCGCATCTCTGGATGACGGACCTCGAACAGGACAAGGCCTGGCCGCTGACGAAAGGACCCGGTAGCGAGTACTACCCCTCTTCATCACCGAACGGCGAGCAGGTCGCCTTTACCAGCGGCGAATCCGAGTACGACGTGATGGAGTGGCCCCTGCCGGGTGGTCCGCTGCGTCCGCTGGTGGCCACCGGCCGCAGTGAGTCGGATCCGGCCTGGTCGGTGGATGGACGGTTGTTCGCATATGTCACCGATCGCACCGGGCAGGATGAGATCTGGATCAGGACTCGCGAAGGGCAGTGGGTCGACGGGCCGGTGGTCACCCAGGCGGACTTCGGCGACGATCGCACCATCATGCTGAGTTCCCCCGCGCTTTCGCCGGACGGGCAGCAGATCGCCTACCAGAGGAACTCGAGAAAGCCGGTATGGCCGCTGCGCATCTGGATTTCTTCAACCGCCAGCAGATCGCCGGAGCCTCTGCTTCCGACAGCACACGAGGGCTACCAGAGCGGCCCGACGTGGTCCCCCGACGGGCAGTGGATTGCCTATACGGAATGGAAGGACCGGAAATGGATGCTGGCGAAGGTTCGCGTCGGCAAGGGTGAGGAACCGATCGTCCTGCGCTCGGACGGGGTTCCCAACGCGAGCCCCCGCTGGTCTCCGACCGGTGACTGGATCACGTGGGAGATCGACCGCGGGTTCGTGCTGGTATCCCCAGACGGCAAGCAGGAGCGTTCCCTCACCGACGACCACTGGCTCGCGCATACCTGGTCGCGCGATGGTCGCGAGATCTTCGGCATGCGGCAGCGAGACGACTTCCGGCTATCGATCGTGGCGATCGACACCAGCGCCAGAGGCCGATCACCGCGCGAGATCGCCGATCTCGGTATCGCTCCTCCCGTCAACAACCCGGTGAAGGGCTTGTCTGTCGGTCCGGACGGGCACTCGCTCGCGACCTCGATGATCCGCCAGGTCCGCGGCGACGTCTGGCTGATCGAAGGCGTCCACTCGTGGCAGAAAATCCAACGCTCGTTCTGGCCCTGGCGCTCCCCCATAAAAACACCATAAATTCGTTACGTCACGAACCTTGACGCCCGTGCGGCCGCGGTGTAGCTTCAGCAGGCTGTCGCAAACGGAGGTGCCGTGATGTTCCGACCAGTCATCGTCTGCATGATCGTGCTCGCCGGCGCCGCCGCCAGCCGCGTCGATGTCAGTGCCTGCGGAGACAAGTTCCTGCGGGTTGGGCGGAGCGGACGGTTGACAGCCTATGCACCCGTCCATCGTGTATCGATCGTCATCTATCCGGCGGCAGACGCCAGGAGAGATGACGTGAAGGATTTCGCCGCCGTGCTGAAGCGCGCGGGTCACAACCCGGTAGTGGTCGACAACGCGGCGGACCTTGCACGCGTGCTCGCAGCGGCCCCCTACGATGTCGTCATCGGCGCTTACAGAGACGTCGCGAATATCAAGCAGGTGATCGCTCCGCTGATGATGCGGCCCGGCATCATCCCGCTCCTGAACAAGCCGAAGCCCGACGTAGCAGCGGCTGCTGAGAGGGAGTTCCGCTCGCTTCTCAGAGTCGACAGGATGAATCTCAACGATGTCCTCGCGGAGATCGACCACTTCATGGACGTGAGGCTCAAGGATCAGGCCACCGCGACCGCCCAGCAGTGAACTGGAGCGCCACGTTAGTCGTCCTGGCCGGCCCGGCGCTGTTCGCTCCCGCGGTCCTCGCGCAGGAATGGGTGCCGGCCAAAGGGCAAGGCTCGGTTTCGATCACCTACGAGAACTACTGCAACGTCGGTCACTACGATGTTCTTGGCCGCCAGAACACCAACGGCGGCACGCATTCGAGCATCGTGCTCGCACAAGTTGATTACGGTATTACCGGAAAGCTCGGCGTCAACGTCACCCTTCCGTTCATCGCCAGCAAATACACCGGCTCGGAGACCTACTTCGTTGGCGGCAATCTCACCGCCCGCGGTCCGCTCGACGACGGCACTTACCACGGCGCGTTTCAGGATCTGAGAATCGAACTGCGGCGCCGGTTTGCACTGGGCCCTGTCGACGCGGCGCCATTCGTGGCGGTGGTGATTCCCACTCACGGATACGAAACAGTCGGCGAGGCTGTACCGGGCAGACATCGTCACGACTTTCAGGCCGGCGTCGCTGCCGGTGGGGCAATGTTGCCGTTCTTGCCGGCGACGTCCTTGCACGCGCGGTATGGGTTTGCCGCGGCGGAACTGGTGTACGGCTTCACCCACGCACGTAGCAACATCGAAGTGAGCGGCGAACACATGGTGACGCGACGCCTGGTTCTCAATGGCTCTGCCGGCTGGCAGATCACGCACAGTGCGCCGGGCATCCGCGAGCTGGCAGGCGACTGGGTTCATCACGACCGTTTGATCGGGGCCAGCTACACGAACGTCGGCGGTGGGTTTTCGCTGCTGCTGACGAGATCGGCCAGCCTGCATGCCGCCTGGGTGCAGACGGTCAAAGGACACGACGGTGCGCACCGGTCCGGGATGTTCGCATCCGGTCTGACATGGGATTTTGGCGGAGGGCTGAAGGGCCTTGGCGGCCAGTAACGACTATCGTGCGACGCTGTCGGTCGCGCCAACTTCACGCGGAATGCGAAACGTGAGCACAACCGGACCCAGACGGATCTGATCGCCGTCGGCGAGCGGATGCGGCTCGGTGATCGGATCGCCGCTGACGAACGTCCCGTTCTTACTTTCGAGGTCCTTCACCGTCGCCGTCGATCCGGAGACGACAATCAAGGCGTGATGCCGTGACACGCCGACCGCGTCGATCCACACCGCCGCATCCGGTGCCCGCCCGACGATGTTGTCCCCTTGTTGTAAGGGCACCTGCCGCCCTTCGAAGAGCAGCCAGCATTTGATCGCAGTAATGGGTTGAGATGTCCCGGCAGTTGCGGCCCTGGGCGCGCCGACGAACCGGTAGCCGAACCTGTGCATGGTGCGAACGAACCGTGGTTCGTCGGCAGAGTCATCGAGCGCGCGCCGAATCTCTGCGATCAGGCTGGCGAGATTCGTTTCGAGCACGTATGTGGTGGGCCAGAGGTGAGTGTGCAGCTCGCTCCGGGACATCGCCCGGTCGCGGTTCTCGACCAGCACCGTCAGGAGCTCGAACGCCTTCGGCGACAGGTGCAGCTCGGCGCCGTCGCGGAGCAGTTGCCTTGCCTGTGAATCGAGCGTGAATCGATCGAAGTCGTAGCTCACGGCTGTGCTGTCGCGCATTCTACAGTCCCCACGTAATCTCCACTCAATCGCCACCGCATTCCAAAGACTTGACGGACGAGTGCTGCGTATTCTGCGTCCTGGAATGATTCAGGAGGTCAGCATGCGCCAGGGATTCGTCACGCTCGTCGCTCTCTCCGCTTTCGTGATGCCGCCAGCCGCCGCCCGTGCCGATGTGGTGCACGACTGGAACCGCCAGGCATTGCGGCCCGCCTTTGCCGTCGGCCCGCCGCAGGCTCGCATGCTCGCGATGGTGCACGTCGCCATGCACGATGCGATCAACTCGATCACCGGTGAATACGAGACCTACTTCGATCGCTTGCCGTCGGCGACAGGGTCGTCGCCAGTCGCTGCCGGAGCGGCGGCGGCGCACGACGTACTCGTCATCCTCGTTCCGGCGATGGCCGCGGACTATGACGCGGTTCTCAACGACTACGTCTCGGCGATCCCGGAGCCGGATCGCACCAACGGATTGCTCGTCGGGCACGCAGCGGCGGCCAGGATTCTCGCCGCACGGTCGAGCGACGGATTCTCCGCTGCGGCGACCATTCCCTACGTTCCGGGCGTGGGCCCCGGATTCTGGATTCCGACGCCGCCGGCCAACGCTGCAGCGTTGCTGCCTGGATTCGGCCTTGTCACGCCGTTCGCGCTCGTCAGCCCATCACAGTTCCGGCCTGACGGGCCGCCGGCGTTATCCAGCGAACAGTGGACTGCCGATTTCAACGAAGTGAAGCGGATCGGTTCCCTGAACGCGACGGCCAATGACCGGTCGGCGGAACAGTCCGCGACCGCCCGTTTCTGGCTGGGCAATGTGATTCCAGTGATCGAGCAGCTCGCCAGGGACGTGTCGACCGGGCGCGAGCTCTCGGTTTCTGAAGATGCCAGGCTCTTTGCGCTGCTGAACGTGGCGATTGCAGACGCATATATCGCCGCCTGGGATGCCAAGTACGCGTACAACTTCTGGCGGCCGATCACAGCGATTCGAAATGCCGACAGCGACGGGAATACCGAGACCGCGCAGGACTCCGAGTGGCTTCCGCTTGCGCCGACACCGCCATTCCCAGACTATGTTTCCGGGCACACTGCCTTCGCCCGCGCATCGGTTGCCGTGCTCGAAGCAGTATTTGGACGCGAGCCGTTTGAATTTACCCTCACGAACCCGAGCCCGGCGCTTCCCGTGCCCGAACGCGTACGCACGTACTTCAGTTTCCGTGAGATCTCGACGGAGATGATCGAAGCGCGCGTGCTTGCCGGTATCCACTTCCGAACCGCGGACCGCGATGGTGACCGCCTCGGGCGCCAGGTCGCCCAGTTCGCCCTGACTCACTACCTGCGCCCGTCACGCGGCCGCGACTGAACTCCGCTCGATGCAACCTGCCGATCTGCGGCCGGTTGCATCGAGACGGTTTGCCGGACCTGTCCGCTGATCGCACAGCCTCACGGCAGCTTCGCGATCGCGGCGTCGATCAAAGCCAGCCCCTCATGAAGACCAGGCAACTCCACACCCCCATCCACCAGGAGTTGAAGCGCCGACCGAAATGTCTCGGCCTCGTAGCGATGCTCGCTGCGTTGCAGGCCTTTGCGTGTCCATTCGAGAAACCCCGCCGCATCGCCGGAATACATACGGATCTCGGCGAGATCGAACATGCACCACGGCAGATCGAACGGCGGGTTCGCTTCCGCCTGCGCCTGTCGCATTTTCTCGGCGAGGAACAGCTGTCGTTTCAGAACGTCATCGAGCTCGAGCCGGCGATCCTTACGAGCACGGAGCTTGAGCGCCATGAGTAGCGGGTAGGGATGGCCACCCGACACATCGCTCGCACGTAGATACGCCTCAGCCGCGTCTTCGAGGCGATTGGTCTTCCGCAAAAGACCGCCGAGCGAGGCGAATGCGTCGAAATCCTGCGGGTTGAGAGCGACAGCCTTTCGCAGCGCATCCTCACCCTGGGCATTCTTCGTCAGCCGGGCCTCCTGGATGCCCCGTTCGCGCCATGCATCCGAGTACTCCGGCTGCAGCCGCGTCGCCGCGGTGAACTCGTCGACCGCACCTTTCAGGTCTCCCTGATCGCGAAGGAGAATGCCGAGCCGGACGTGAATCAGTGCGTTCCCCTGTCCGATCGTCAAGGCCCGCCGCAACCTGGCGATTGCGGCAGGGCGATCGAATTGCCGGACGGCGTTCTCGGCGTCGAGCAGCAGCGCCTGCACCTCGTCGCGCTGCGGTTCATTCTTCTGCGCTCTCAATGCGATCTGCACGGGGCTATCGAGCGCATTTTGTGCGAGTGAGTCGCGCAGCACGCGCCGAATCAGCGCGCGGGCTTCGCTGGCGTTCTTCTCGGGGCGATAGCTGTAAGGGAATGCCTTGATGTGATTGATGTCGAACGGAATGGTCGCATCACCCTGCCGGAAAATGGCCGTGCCCGACTGCCGGACCGCGTGTCGGACGCCGATCTCGTACATCACGTTGGGGTTCAGGGCGGTGATGTCGGCCAGCGCGAAGCGCGAATCATTCAGGTACTGGAACATCTCCTGGCCGATGTCGCCCGAAAAAAAATCCTTGTCGGTTCGACAGGGTTTGAGCTTCCCGCCTTCCGGCAATGTCACCGCGCTGACCGCGGGTTTGAAGATGTCGTCGTAGATGCGATCGAAATTCACCCGGTGCTTTCCGACTGGCTTGGTGCCGAAAGGCATGATGACGAAGCACGCCTTGGTGTAGTCAACTGGCGCCATGGTTCCTCCGTTTGAATGGCACATGCTTGCCGCCGCCGATTGCCGACGACTCGCGACCGCAAGCGCACCTCGGCAATTCGATCGGGTCCGTCCGCAGGTCGCAGTATGCACAAAGTCATGACTGCGTTCGTCGCTATCGGCATGCACCGTGCACGACCAGACGCACAGTGCCCGCCGGTGCCGGTGATCGTGCCATTCACGCGACGTACGCGGTCGCGCTCGCCACTTTTGGGGCGCTGGCGATCGTGGTTGTCGTGTTCTTCAGCCGCTTCGGTGAAGAAACGCAGTGGATCCAGCACACACAGGAGGTCCTGAGCCGACTCGAGCGGACGCTCGGGGAGGTGCGTGATATCGAAACCGGTCAGTGCGGTTTCCTGATCGCCGGCGACCGGCGGTTCCTCGAACCGTATGAACGCGCATCAGTCCGCGTCTTCACGGACCTCGATGAATTGCAAGCCCTCACCGCCGACAACCCTGAACAACAAGGGCACCTGCGCGAGCTGCGACCGCTCGTCGAGGAGAAGCTTGCGTTCGGCGCCGAGACGATCAGGATCTATCAAGCCGGGCAGGCTGCCGCCGCCCTCGACATGGTGCGGAGCGGCCGCGGCAAGGCGATCATGGACGACATCCGCGGGCGCATGGCGGTGATGGCGGACACGGAACGGCGGCTGCTCGAGCAGCGCAGCCGACAGGCCGAGAGAACAGCCGCCCGGACGCACGTACTGATCGTGCTGGGAAACGCCTTCGCGTTCGGGTTTCTCGCACTCGGCACACTGCTGCTCGGCCGCGAGTTGAACCGGCGGAAGCGTCTCGAGCAGGAACTGGACTTCCGCGGTCAACGCGTGGAGTTGCAGGCGAGTGCCGACCGGGCGCAACGGCACCTCGCGGCCGTCGTGTCCGAAGTGCCTGTCGGTATCCTCCTCGCCGACCCCTCCGGCGCGATCATTCTCGACAACGCACGGATGCGCCAGCTTTACGGTGCATCACTGCCGGGTAGCCGTGGGCCGAATGCGTTGGGGATGGAGCTCGCGCGCCCAGAGGGGAATCCGTATCCCCTTGACGAGCAGCCGCTCGCGCGATCGCTGCGCGCTGGTGAAATCGTCCATGCGGAAGAAGTGCAGATGCGGAGGGCGGATCAGACGACGGTCGATGTACTGGTCAGCAGCGCGCCAGTGAGAGAGACCGGCGGCCGGATCATTGCCGCGGTCGGTCTCTTCCAGGAGGTCGCCGAGTTACGCGAGAGCAGGCGCGAACGAATCGAGACCGAACAGTTCCGCGAGCTGTTCATCAGCGCCCTCGGTCATGACCTGCGGAATCCGCTCACGGTCATCACGACCGGCGCCGCCTCGCTCGCGCGTCATCGTCAAACCGAAGCGGACGGAAGAATCGCCGCGCGGCTGGCGTCGAGCGCGGAACGGATGGCGCGGATGATCGCGCAGCTGCTGGACCTGGTTCAGTCTCGTCTTTCAGGCGGCCTCCCGTTGACACTGGAGACGACTGATCTGCGCGAGATCACGCGAAGCGTGATCTACCGGCTCGACGTTCAGTTCCCGCATCGCTCGATTGAACTGTCCGACGACGGTGCCCTGGTCGGGCGTTTCGATCACGACAGGATCGCCGGCGTCATTCACGAGGTGCTCCAGAATGCGCTCGAGCACGGCCGCGGCGATGCGCCCGTCAGGGTCAGGCTTCAGCGGGAGGGCAACGACGCGAATATCGAAGTGGTCAACCGCGGCGACGTGATCCCCGCGGCCATGCTGCCTTTGATCTTCGACCCATTCCGGCGCGCGGCGGAACGCAAACGCATGAGATCAGCCGGTCTCGGCCTCGGTTTGTACCTCGCGCTGCAGGTCGTTCGCGCACACCAGGGGTTCATTCACGTAGATTCGTCTGAACTGGCGGGCACGCAGGTCCGCATTCGACTGCCGCTCTCGCATGTCTGAGCCGATCCAGGTGCTCGTTGTCGATGATGACGACGACGTGCGCGAAATCCTGTCGCTGGTGCTCGAGGCCGAAGGGTTCCGGGTACGAACGGCATGGAATGGCCGCGAAGCATTGAACGAGCTTGCCCGGCTGGATGCCGGCGTCATGCTGCTCGATCTCCGCATGCCGATCATGAGTGGATGGGAGGTCATCGAGGTGCTGCGGGAAGAAGGCCGGCTTCGCCGCATCCCGATCGCGATCTGCACATCGTCTCCGCGCGACGCGCCGCCGGGCTTTCCGATCCTGCCGAAACCTGTCGATTTCGATCAGATGATGGGAATGATCAGGGATCTTGCCTCCGACGCCGCCGCGCCGGCGTGAGGTGCCGCTACGAGAGGTACTTAGAGGTCTTCAACCACTGCGGATCGGGATAGTAGGCAAACAGCAGCCCGCCGTCCTTCACCGAGTCAATCACCTGGCGGCTGATCTCCGGGCGCAGCGCCGGGCAACCGAGTGAGCGGCCCAGGTAACCCTGTGCCCGCGCCGCTGCGCCGTTTACGTACTCGGCGGCGTGCATGACGATGGCGCGCTCGCGAGCCCGGTCGTTGAACCCGGGTTCGAGGCCGTCGAGGCGCAGCGAGTATCCGTGCTTGCCGACGTAGGTCTCCGCGGTGCGATACAGGCCCAGGCTCGAGCGGTTGCTGTCGGGCGCATTTGAAAAAGATGTGGCCATCGTCAGGCCGCTGCCGCGCCCGTGCGAAACCAGGTCTTCAAACAGCAGCGTGCGGGTGCGCAGGTCGTACACCCACATTCGCGGTTTCGTGGAGGGCTGCGAAAAGTCGATCACCGTCAACGTTCCCGGGTCGGTCACCTCGCCGCGCTGGACGGCGGTGGCCGCTGCGCGCAGCGCCATCGTGAACACGCTGGCGTTGACGCTGCCGACCTGAACGTCCTTCCACGCGGCAAGCTCGAGTGCCGATCCGCTCAGCCCAGCGCGGACGGTCGGCGCCGCGGACGGCTCGGGCCTGCTCGTCATGCCCATGCTGAATACAGCAGAGGCAACGACAGCGAATGCGATGCTGAAGCGTGTCATTTTTTGCTGGGGTGCGACAGAGACTGTCCGTCGCCACTTCATTATGCCAAGCGGCTGGCGCGGTACCAAGCTGAGCGCGTTAGCTCAACGGCGCTCGTCCCTACTTCTTCTGTATGGTCATGGCCTGCTGCATCGCCTGCAGCTCCGCCTTGTGGTCCCGCACGAACTGGATGTTCTCCGGGTTTACTCCCGGCGGCAGCTTCGACATGTCGAGGTTGCCCTGGGAGAACCCTTCGACCATCGCTGCCTGGAAGAGGGTCATCACCGTCAGTGAGAAGTCACGAGCGGACATGCCTTCCCGCGCCAGGCTTCGCATCACCTGCGGGTGTTTCCGGACAGTCGCTTCCATTTCCGCAAGCGTCTTGTTCTGGTTCAGCACGGCGCCGGGGTCGAGTGGCTGGACTTTGGGATCCTTCAGCGACTCCTCGGTGACGCTCTGGACGACCGCCGCGGCTTTCTTCACCTTCGGCATCGTCAGTTTGTATGCCGCCGTCGCCTGTGCGTCGGGGCCTGGCGTCTGTGCTGTAGTGAGGTGAGCGCAGCTGAAGGCGAGTACGACGCCCAACAGGGCAGCGCGCAGCGAATCATGGGCCATGAAATCTCCGGTCGGGTCAGGAGCCTAAATATATCGTGCGATTAAAGCGCAAACTACCCACTACATATCGTTTCTAGGCTTGAAGTGGTGCCCACATGTTGCTACTCTCGCTCGACGGTTCATCGGCCCTCACCGCCACGGGGTCGCCTTGCTAGAGGCCGCGCGGTGACAGACCCCACGGGCGTTGAACCTCACCGAATATCTAGACATCCCAGCGCGACCAGTGATCGCTCGTTTCGTGTTTTCGCGGAGGTGTACCCGCATGCTTCGAAAGTTTCGGCGCCCGATTGCGCCAGCACCGTCAAGAACAAGGCATTGCCCTCGGCACGATCGCCGAGCAAAGCAAAATCAAGGGCTCGCTGCTCGAAGCGCTGGAGCGAGATGACGTGTCGCAGTGGCCCTCAGGGATCTACCGACGGGCTTACATTCGAGCCTACGCGCACGCGATCGGCCTCGATCCCGATGTCGTGCTGCGCGAGTTTCTCGAGCGGTACCCGGACCAGGCTGAAATTGATGCAGCAGCGGCGATCGCGACGCTGGCTGAGAATGCACGCGGGAACAGCGGTCCGCCCACGCGGCTTCGCTATTTAGTTGGTTCGGCGATCGGATCGCTCGCCCGGCTGACGCGGGGCGCGACCGCTCACGACCACCATCAGCCGGTTGAACGCACGGTTCCAACAACCGAGCCGCGGACCGACGCAGACGTGCGGATCCCGTCTGTCGACCCGCCGGTGCACGAGGAGAGACCACTCGAACTAGAGCGTGCTCCGGTTGGCGATGAGGCTTCTCGACTGAATCACGTCGATGATCTCGTCGCGCAATGGCCAAAGCCCGAGGCTGGCACCGACGTCCCCAATCAGGTCGTGACGGCGGAGCGGGCCATGGCGACTCCGGAGCCCGTGGCACCGGTCACCGAAGCACGCTTACACCGGCGGCGCGCGGACGACCTCATTCCTGGACCCGGCTTCCAGACGGTTGCGCAGCTGTGCACCCAGTTCGCGCGGGTCGGGAGCACCGATGACCTGCAGCGCCTGCTCAAGGAATCTGCACGCCTGCTGGACGCGTCCGGGCTGATCGTCTGGGTGTGGGACACGCAGTCCGGCCTGCTGCAGGCAGCTCTCGCGCATGGTTATTCGGAGAGGATGCTCGCGCAGTTGCCCGGCGTTCGGCGTGATGCGGACAATCCGACGGCCGCGGCGTTCCGAACGGCGGAGATGCGTACGATCCCGGCCGGCGAAGGCATCAATGGCGCGCTCGTCGTGCCGCTGATGACACCGGATGGCTGTGCCGGCGTGCTCGCGCTCGAACTGCGCAACGGGGGCGAGCAGGCGACCACCACTCGCGGCGCGGCAACGATCATGGGAGCGATGCTCGCGCAACTGGTCGGCCCCGTCCGAGCCAGTGAACCGGAACCACAGGTCGAAGTGGATCCGACGTTCGAGAACTTCGCCACGTCGATCCGGCGCGAACACGCCAGGCGCTGAAACGAAAGACGTTACAGGCCGAACGCGGCCAGCGCGACATTGTCGGTGAGCTGTTGCTTCACCGGCTGCGTCAATGCGCGGTTCGATTCCGGGCCGGCCGGACCCAGCGAGCCGCGGAGCTGTCCCGGCTGCGAGGAAGAAACGCCACGCCGTGCCTCGTCGACGATTCGGCCGATATCGAAATCGACGTACGCCATGCCGATCGCTCGATAGGCCTGATCGCGTATCCACCGGTACTCCTCGAGCGAGAGACCGGCCTGATTGAGCGCCTCGACCTGGGTGCGCTTTCCTTCCACCCACGTCGATGCGAGATCGCTATACGCGCGCAGCAGTGCCGGAGCGTCCGCGTACGACGCGTCCTTCTTCGCGGCGAGGTCCTTGTACTTCGCTTCGAACGCCTTCATGCGTTCCCCCAGCTTCTGCCGCACAGACGACTGGACCTGTACGAACCTGGCGAGCTGTGTTGCGGTGAGCTCCTGCGACGCCGGCGGCGCGAAGCGTTCCTGGTTGTTCACGCCGCGCTCGAGATCAGGAACCTTTCCGAGTTCTGCCAACTGCGTGAAGGCGGAGCCAACCTCGCGGTAGACGTAGTACGCGAGGCCGCCCGCGGCCATGCCTGTCAACAACAATGCGATGCCGCAGCCGATCGCGATCTTCTTCATGCGCGGCGTAGTCTACACGACGCGCGTTGAAGCCGCTCTTGCCTCGGAGCGTGCTCTGCCGTTAACATTCCGAGCGCGGAAACGTTCGCGATCTGCGCGACGTCTCTGCGCACGATCCCTCATCAAGAACGGCAGGGCCATAACGTGTCGGAATCCGACTCCATCGTCCCATTCACTCCAGAGAGCAGCGCACCCCTGGCCGACACTGACGATCTCGTGAACCGAATTGAACGACGTGCGCCCGACCGTGAGGGCTTGCCGAAGAGTTATCGCATGCGCGCTGACGCGCATTACGTCGATCAGCTCGAAACGCCGACCCAGCCGGTCATCAGATTAGTAGCGACCGGGCAGATCGAGTGCCCCGACCTTCCCGCCTCGGACCGGCTGGATGCACTGACCGCATCGATCACCGCACACGGGGTGCTGCAGCCGCTGATCATCCGTCGCAAGGGTGGCCGTTACAGCTTGATCGCCGGGCGCAAGCGTCTCGCCGCTGCGATCGCCGGCGGGCTGAGTTCCGTTCCGTGCGTCCTGCGTGATGTCGAGGGCGCCGCCGCTGCCGCAATCGCAGCCGCAGACAATCTCAGGGTAGAGGATGGGCCGGTGGCAGGTGCGAGTCAACAGACTGTCTCTCTGCCGCTGTTGCAGGAGCTGACGTCTGACCTCGCGACCATTCAGAGCTCGTTGACGCTGTTGCGCACGCCGCGCCCGGCGGGATTGTCGCAGCGCGTTGGTGCCGATCTGATCGAGGCGCAGGCGTTCCGCGCCGCGTGGCTGGTGGGTTGCATTTCAGGTAAGTTCGAAACCAGCCGCCCCGCGCCGCTCGGCGCGATCATTCACAGCCTGTCGAAAAGTTTCCAGGCGCACACCTCGCTGATGGCGCTCGACCTGGATTGCTCGGTGTCACCCGCCGCGGCTGTATGGAAGCTCCCCGAGCATGCGGCCACCACGGTGATCACCGGCGCAGGTACTGGCGACGCTGGCATGCCTCGACGGCATCGACGCGCCGCGAATCGAAGTACGCGCCGACGCGCCACTTCCGCGTGCGTTGAAGATCGAAGTGGTGCAGCGGCTGGTTCGGATCCCGGCGAATCTCGGCGCCCATCCGGCGGAACACGATCCCGGGCGTCCCGCGGAGCTGCTTCCGGCGCTGGCGCTGCGGATGGCGCGCGCGCTCGCGGCCGACTACGGCGGCAACGCGGAGCTCACGCCGCTGCCGGATCTCGGCAGCGTGCTGCAGATCACGTTCGCCCACGCGAACCTGTCTGCATAGCAGTAATCCTTCTCTCTCAGAGAACAAAAGGGCGCGGCCGAAGCCGCGCCCTTTTTGCTTCCGGATCTACTCGCTTGCGATCAGAAGACGATGGTCTTGACCGCCGAACACGCGGTCGTGCTTCCGGTCTCGCACACCTTGTAGTTGTACGTGGCCCCGCCCTTTCCGGCGCTATCGGTGTGGGCGCCATCATTCGGGCCGCCGGTGACGATCTGCACGTTGTTCCTGAAAATGTCGACTGCCTTGGTTGCCCCGGACCACGTGAGGTCGACCGTGTTCACACCCTTCACCTTGCGTCCGGCCAGCGTGAGGTTGATCGTCGGAGGAGGCGGCGCCGGGCTCACAGTCACCGTGATCGACGCTGTGCTCGTGAGATTCCCGGCGTCGGTCGATGACGCGGTGATCGTGTGCGTGCCCAGCGACAGCGTCGTCGTGCTGACGGATGCGCCGGTGCCGAGGTTCCCGTTGATGCTCGACGTCCACACCAGGCCCCCCGAGATCGCTCCGTCTTGTGTGTCCATCGCAGTTCCGGTGAACGTTGCGGTGGCGCCCTGCGTCAACGTGGTCCCGTCGGCCGGTGAGGTAATCGTCACCGTTGGTGCGGTGTTTCCACCGCCACCGGTGCTGCACGCCGACGGAACGGCGAAGGACTCGGTGATGGTCACGCTGCATCCAAAGGGATTGCAGCTGCCCGCAGTTCCGTTGGCACCGACACCGATGCCGAAGTGCGCAAACGCCTGCCAGAGCGAGGCAGTCCTCGTCAGCCGCCATCGCCGCGAGGATCCCGTCGCGCATCGCCTCGTAGTCGGGCGTCGACGGGGTGAAGTTCATACCGCCGACGATACGATCCAGCAGCGCGTCCTGCGTGCGGCCGCTATCCAGCCACAACTGTCGCAACTTCCACATCGTCGCGGCGTAGATCTCGCCGTCGTCGTGAACGCTCCTGCCGGTGACATTGCCGTAGGTTCGCGGGTAGTCCGTATACGCATTTCGCCGGATCCCGACGGGGTTGCTGTACGAATACTCGCCAACCGACATCGTTGCCTTATTCAGGAATCGCCAGCGTATCGCCCATGCCCTTCGCCGATTGCGCCGGCGAGCGCTCCGCTCATGCCGCCGATCATGCGCCAGGTCAGTCCGTGGCCGTACTCGTGAAACACGACGTCGGAATCGAAGTCGCCATCCCGATTGGGGGTGTCTGATCCAGATGTACATCTGCATCCGCGGGCGGCTGCCGTCCGACGGTGTGCGAAATTCGCGTTGCTCGTGCCGCCGCCGTCCTGCGCTTCGGCGTTCACCGGATCGTTTCCAGCACCGCCCTTGCCGAAGTTGTTCGTCTGGAAGTTGCCGGCGGCTTCGTTGAAGCCATGCTTGTACAACTCGTCGTGAATGACATTGTTCAAATAGAACAGATTGGTAACCGCGGCATTCTGATTGGTCGTCGTTGTCGGAGCGGCGGTCAGATCGAATGTGAACTGGAAATCCCTTGTCGCTGAGACCGGCCGCGCATTGATCGCGTCAGGCGCGTTGTTGTTGTCGCGATCGAGATACGCGTCGACGTTGTTGCCGGTGGTGGTGGTGCCGCTGACCCACCCCGCCGGTGACCGGAGGTTGCCGGCTCCGGGCCCCTGCACGACGGCCTGCGGGGTCACCAGGGGACTGTTGGTGAACACCTTGTAAGTGTCGCTGTTGGTCCGCAGCTCCTCGACCAGGATCCGGCCGCCCGCACCCACAACCGTATGGCGCAGGATGTTGTCGTTGTCCCAGGTGACGACCAGGTAACCGGTCTGCATCGCGCCGTTCGACATCGGCACCGCCACGCGCGTGACTCGCGGCTCCTCGCTGAACCGGGCACCACGCCCGAACGACCACCGTCTCTCCCTCGCGCTCACTTCCGGGCAGGTTGTCGTTTGCACCCGGGTAGGACTCGGCGAGGACGGACTCGAGTGCGCCGCTGGTGGGTTTCGACGGCAGGCACCAGTGCCGGCGGTGCCTCGGCCAGGTTCTCGATGACGCTGATGATTTCTCCGCGCTGATTCAACGCCGCCTTCACGTACGGTGCCGTAGCACATCCAGCCCCGCGACGCTGCTGTCCGAAGGTCAGGTGCGTGACGCCCGTCGGCGTCGGGTTCTCCTTCTGAAGAACGATCCCCTGCACTGTTCGCTGCGAATGCCGGCTGGCGAGAAACGCCGTGACGATCGCGGGACGCGCGCCGTTGGACGGGCCAGTGATCGCCTCGCCGTTTGCGTTCCGGGTGACGCGCGCGCTCTTTGCGCTGAAATCACGCGCCTGCTGAGCGAGCGCTGGAGTAGCCGACAGGGCGACACTGAGGACAATGAAATTGAAGAGCTGGCGTGTGTACACGCGGAACCTCCCGGGATTGAGCTATTACGGGGCCGAGCGCCGGATGCGAGGGACGAACGGTAGCCCAAAACCCGGGACGGTCAAACGACGGGGACGAGCGGAGGCGGACCTACTTCTTGGCTGGACGCTCGATGGTCGCGGTCAGAGACTCCTTCGACAAGGCCGCCTCGCCCGGGCGTAAACCCATTCTGCTGAAGGATATACGCGACCAGGTCGATGGCTTCTTCCTCGCTGACGTCGGCCGAACCATCGTCGGGCATCTGGAGGTGGATGAGCGTCACCAGTTCGCTGAGGGGCCGCCCGGTCCAGTTTTCGAAGAACGGATCCTCTCCGAGCGGCTTGTCCTTCGGCTTCTTCTTTGCCGCGACCGTGAACGCGTGGCAGTCGGCGCAGATCTTCTCGAACTGCTCCTTGGCCCCGTCGGCCTGCGCTTTCGTGTAGACGCCGTCATTCGTAGTCTTCTTCGCCTGGACGACGTTCGTGGCACCGCTCGAGGGCTGCCCTAGGGCAATTGTCAGGGCCGTTCCCCACACGACGAGTGAGCTTGCGACGTAGAGCACTGACCTTCGAACCCATGGACGCGCTATCTCCAGCTGAAGCCGTGCTTGCTGAGCGGCAGCGAGCGGACGCGGACGCCGGTCGCAGTGAACAGCGCGTTGGTCACCGCCGGAATGATCGGCGGGAGAGCGGCTCGCCGAGCCCGGTCGGATTGTTGTCGGTCGGGAGAAAATGCACTTCGATCTCCGCCGGAGCCTGGCGCATGCGCATCACCGGGTACGTGTCGTAGTTCGCCTGCGTCGACCTTGCCCACCGTCGATCGTGATCTCGAGCATCATCTGGCTGAGACCGTCGATGACCGCGCTTTGCACCTGGCTCTCGGCGTTGATCGGGTTGATGATCTGTCTGCCGATGTCGCCGACCACCCACACCTTGTTCACCTTTATGCGCTTGCTGGCGTCGACGGCGACCTCCGCGACTTCGGCGAAATATCCCTGGTGACTGAAATGGAAGGCGACCCCCATCGCCGTTCCCTTCGGGAGCGTGCGCTTTCCCCAGCCAGATTTGTCGGCGACCATCTTGAGCACGCCCGTCATCCGCTCCGCGTTGAACCCCCCGCCCTGGCCTTGTGGCAGCGCGATGGGAGTGTTGGCGAGAAGATCCAGCCGGAACTGCACCGGATCTTTCCCGGCGCTATTCGCGAGCTCGTCGAGGAACGACTGCATGACGAAGGCGATCGCGCAGGAACCTGGAGCGCGATGCGCGCCGGTGGTGACGCCAAGCGGCATCATCGAATTCAGCGTGGCGAAGTTCGGGACGAACCGGGCCGGGAACTCGGTCGGGCTGAGCGTCGACGATCCAGCCGGCCGTGGACCCTGCGCCTGCCGCGGATTCTGCCCCGGCTGCGGACTCGGCGTCGCCGCCGGCGGCGACGCCTGGCGAACGAGACGAAGTGGTTGCGCCATGCGACCAGCGATCCCTTGCCGTCGAGACCTCCCTTGAGGAAGTGGTAGCCGCAGGCCGAAACACCTCCTGGCGCATCTCGTCTTCGCGAGACGATTCGCAGTTCGCACCGCGCGCCAACGGTCTTGGCGATCACCGCGATTTCGACGACGTAGTCGTCATAGAGACGCCGTCCCGAAGCTGCCGCCCATCCGAGGCATGTGGCAGGTGATGTCGGCTGGCGAAGATCCGAAAGCGCATCCGCCATCGTGGCGATGACACCACCGGGCTGCTGGCGTCGCGCCGTCGAGATCTCGAGCTTGGCGTCCTTGACGATCGCCGTGGCATTGGGTGGTTCGATTCGGCGCGTCGCCAGGAACGAATATCGTAGCGGCTTCGACCACCTCGCGGCACTCGCGAAGCCGATCGGATACCGCCGTCCTGCGCGCGGTGCTGTGTGCGCCTTCCACGGAGAGTTCGGCAGCGGCGCTGGGAGAACGCCGCGCTGCTGTCGTCGCCGTGACCCCGTCTTCCCATTCACCTGCAGCTGCTTGCGCGCCGTCTCCGCATACGACCAGCTGTCGGCGACAATGGCGACGCCGCTCATCGAGCCGCCACCGTTGCTCTCCGGAATGATGAAGGCGTGTCACGCCGGGCATCGCCTTGATCGCATCGAGATTCGCGTGATCGCCTTGCCGCCATCACCGGGCTGCGTGAGCAGCATCCGCGTGAAGCATGCCGGGGACCTTGAAGCGCTGCCGAAGGCGTCTCCAACCGGTGACGATACCTGCGGTCTGTGGACGCGGGCATCGGTTCGCCGATCAGCCGATAACTCTTGGATCCTTCAACGTGAGCGTTGCAGGATCGGGTGGTGTGAGGCGTAGGCTGCTGCCGCTGCGAACTCGCCGAGCCGGCGGATTATTCGAGACCCAGCGTGGACCAGGCGTCCCGGTGTGGTGGTGATGTCGGTCGCCGGCACATTCCAGGCCTGCGCCGCAGCCGTGATCAGCATCTGCCGTGTGGCACGCCACCAGTCCGAGCATCGGTCCCGAGTCGATCGGAGTGGTGGTGCTGCCCCGTCCGACTGCGGACCGGAACTTCGTCGGGTTGAGTCTCCCTGGCTGGATGCGAACGTCCTTCCAGTCATGTCGAGCTCCTCCGCGATCAGCATCGGGAGAATGACCTTCACACCCTGGCCGATCTCGGGGTCTTGGCGATGATCGTCGCGATGCCGCCATTTGCGTCGATCGTTATGAACGTGTTGTCGGTTTCGAGCGGCGCCGCGTTGCGGCGCCCTCCCTGAGCGAGCAGTTCCAGCGGCTCGGAGACGTCGCACATGAAACCGCCGCCGGCGACTGTGAGTCGCGCGAAGGAAGCTGCGGCGATTGGACGTCAGAGTGGGGCTCATTTCGCCTCCGCGGTCCCCGTTACGCTGCCCGAGCGGGTCGCCTTGGTGGATGCCCTGGCGGATCCGATGTAGGTGCCGCATCGGCCAACTTCCCGTTCATCGCCGTGTCGATCTCCGCATCGGTGGGATTCGGCTTGGCGGTCAGCAGCGCCGCGGCCGCCGATGACTGTCCGGCCTGGCAGTATCCGCATTCAGGAACGTCGAACGTTTCCGATGCCTTCTGCAGCGGACGCGAACCGTCCGGCGACAGCCCTTCGATCGTCACGCACCGCCGCACCGGCGACGTTCTTCACGGCACCTGGCAGGAGCGCACTGCGCGTCCGCGCAGGTGGACCTGCACGCCCCGCACTCGCCCGCGCCGCAGCGCATATTCGTGCCCCTAAAGGTTGAGGCACATCGCGCCATCGCCACAGCAGCGGCATCTCCGCGGTGCATCGAGCATAGTCGCTTTCCGTTGAGCGTGAAGGTCACAGGCATCCGCGGACTACAGAGGATGAGAGTGACGACGCGGTGGCGTGCGATTGCCATTGAGGCGTGGGCGCCATAAAGATGAGGCGGAAGGTGGACCGTGATCCGGGAACAGCTCTTACGCCGTCAGGCCAGACGAACGCTGAGGGGTGTCGCGCGAAGAGCGGCTTCGGCGATAATTGAGGCCAATCAATCTTTCACTCAGGGGCCGAATCTCTGCCGATGCATCGTCCGCGTTTTTTCTTCACTCTGGATGGGCGGTTCAGTCCGCCTGTCACATCAACCGAAAACACAACCGGCTCGACTGATGGCCGCAACTCGGCACGACGTCTCGCCGAGGTGGACTGACGCCAGGCTCAGAGGTCGGCATGACCACGCGCGCGACACCGTGCGATGGAGCCTCATCGAACGGCCTGGAGGAGGAGTTCGACTTCTCATCCTTCGATCCAATGTTCAGCGCAGCGAAGCGCGAGCCGCATGCAGGTGATCTGGAATCTCTGCCACTACGGCTGGCCCGATCATCTCCACATCTTCACGCCCGCCTTCGTCACCGTTCCGCGAAGTTCTCGAAGGCCGTCGCCCGCCACATTCGGGAGCAGAGCGACAGGTGCCGTTCTACACGCCGATCAACGAGATCTCGTTCTTCTGCCGGGCGGCCGATGAGGTCGGATGGTTCATCCCTTCGAGAAGCACCGCGGCGTCGATTGAAACGTCAGCTCGTGCTGGCGACGATCGCGGCGATCGAGGCCGTCCGCGATGTCGACGCACGCGCGCGGATCGTGTCGGTCGAGCGATTGATCCACGTCGAACTTCCGAAAGGAAAGCCGGACCCAATGGCGAGGAAAAGGCTTACTCGAACAGCGGTCCGACGCCTGGGACATGCTCTCGGGCACACTGGCGCCGGAGCTCGGAGGCGACCCAAGTACCTCGACATCGTCGGCGTGAACTCTCTATCACGACAACCAGTGGGAGAAGCCGGGCGGCAAGAAGATCGCCTGGCACATCCATCCCCGCGACTCACGGTGGTGGTGCCGTTCCAGCAAACTGCTGAAGGCCGCGTACCAGCGGTACCAGCGGCCGATCTTCATCGCGAGACGAGCCACGTCGGATCCGGTCGCGCGGAGGTGGAATCCGTGAAATGGCGACGGAGCTCTGTGCCGCTATCGATGTGGGGGTGCCGCTCAAGGGGTGTGCCTGTATCCGATCATCGATCGCTTCGAATGGAAGAAGCCTTCGCACTGGCAGACAACAGTCGGTCCGGGGATTTCGAGCGCGACGCGGAAGGCAATTTCGTCGCGTGCTCAACACCGAGACGTGCGCCGCCGAACTGTGGCGCAGCCAGTCGATGCTCTCGCAGAGAGGGACGGACGCCTTCGCCGTTCCAGGTCGAGGGGGACGCCGACGCCATGACGAACGCGTCGGGAGCAGACGGGGGCACAGAGACTCCAGCCCCCGAACGGCTCAACGGTCAGAGGAGGCGCGGAGGTCACGCCACAAAGGCACAAAGACACTTTTTTCAAAAACCATTAATTTTCTCTGTGCCTCTTGCGACTGCCTCGCCCGACCCCCTCTGTGTTCCTCTCGTCGCATAATGAGCGCCGTGCGAACGGTCGAACGTCACCGCGCTACGTCACACCGCTCCGCGAGGAAGGATCGCTTCCCGCGACGTGGAGGCGAATGACGAAGGGCCGTACGCCTGGAAGTTTCGCGGCGCGGGACAAGGTGCGAGGGCGCTCGTCGCGGAGCTCGTGTCGGGGCGAGATCGGGCGCGCCCTGGGACTGCCCCGTTCCTGAAATCG
>CAVULC010000017.1:0-43919 GCA_963742265.1 uncultured Acidobacteriota bacterium | reverse complement strand
AAAAAAAAAAAAAAAAAAAAAAAAAAAAAAAAAAAAAAAAAAAAAAAAAAAAAAAAAAAAAAAAAAAAAAAAAAAAAAAAAAAAAAAAAAAAAAAAAAAAAAAAAAAAAAAAAAAAAAAAAAAAAAAAAAAAAAAAAAAAAAAAAAAAAAAAAAAAAAAAAAAAAAAAAAAAAAAAAAAAAAAAAAAAAAAAAAAAAAAAAAAAAAAAAAAAAAAAAAAAAAAAAAAAAAAAAAAAAAAAAAAAAAAAAAAAAAAAAAAAAAAAAAAAAAAAAAAAAAAAAAAAAAAAAAAAAAAAAAAAATCTTCTTCTTCTTCTTCTTCTTCTTCTTCTTCTTCTTCTTCTCCTGCAGTGTCCGGCGCTTGCCACCAGCAAGTGGTGGAAAGAAGAGCGGCACGGCGTCTTCCTCGATTACAACCAGAACGCCAAGGACCGGACCATTGCCGGCGCGTACTCCGTTCGGCCAAAGCCGGACGCGCGAGTCTCAGCTCCCCTCACGTGGGACGAAGTGCCGGCCTGCAATCCCGCCGACTTCACGCTGGCGACGATGCCGGCGCGGTTCGCGAAGCTCGGACACCTGCACAGCGGCATGGACGATCACGCCTACTCGCTCGATACACTGCTCGAGTTGTCGGCACGCCAGGAGGCGAGCGGTCTCGGCGATGCACCATGGCCACCGCATTACGAGAAGCAGGCGGGCGAACCGGCGCGCGTGCAGCCGTCGAAACGGAAGAAGACCAGGCAGTAGAATCCCCACCGCATCGCGCGTGCTAGGATCCGCACCATGCGCAATCACTCCTGGTGTTTCGACTGGGCGCTTGGCATCGCGGCGTCGCTGATCTGCGTCTCTCCCATCTTTGCGCAGGCCTCCATCGCCCTTCCGGACAGGCCGGTGCACTACGCGGGCTTCACGCTGTCGTTCAAGCCTGAAGGCGGGTTCACGCTCCAGGGAAAAGACTGGCCGACGTTCATCGGGACGTGGAAGGCCGACAAGGACGAACTGACGCTGCAGAGTCTTGGCGGCCCGAAGGAATGTGCGGCTCCAGGCCGGTATCGATTGCGGACCGAGGGAACGCGACTCATGCTCGCGGTGGTCTCAGACGACTGTGTTCCACGGCGGATGATACTCAACGAGAGCCGATGGCTGCCGGAAGGTGAAACCGACACGGTTGCGGAACGACGGATCGTGCGAACCGGTCCCGAACGCCCCGTCAACCTGCCCGCCGCGTCTCCGCGAGCCGCGGCAGCTGGCCGTCCTTTCGTGGTCCGAATGCGTCCGGTATCGCGGACGGGCAGGATCTGCCTGACGCGTGGGACGGCAAGGCAGGTCAGAACATCCTCTGGAAAACCCCTCTCCCGGGTCTCGCCCATTCGAGTCCGGTGATCTGGGGCGATCGGCTGTTCGTGACCAGCGCCATCAGCAGCAAGCCGGGCGCAACCTTCAAGCCGGGACTGTACGGTGATGGCGACGCCTCCGAGGATCGCACTCCGCAGAAGTGGATGGTGTACGCGATCGACAAGCGTACCGGGAAGATCGACTGGGAGCGCGTTGCGTTCGAAGGGGAGCCGCGCAACAAACGTCACATCAAGTCCACATACGCGAGCGCCTCGCCGGCCACCGACGGACGCATCGTCGTCGCCTGGTTCGGCTCGCAGGGCGTGCATGCGTACGACATGAAGGGCAACTCGCTCTGGACGGTGGATCTCGGGCGGGTCGACATGGGGGCCTACGACATCCCCGCAGTCGAATGGGGGCCGGCGAGCTCGCCCATCATCTGGAACAACCTCGTGCTGCTGCAGGTCGACACGCAGGCGGACTCGTTCATCCTCGCGCTCGATGCGCAGACCGGCAAGACCGTGTGGAAGACGGACCGGACCGAAATCCCATCCTGGGGCACGCCGACAGTGGTCACGACGCCTGCCGGTCCAGAGCTCGTCACCAACGCGTCGAATTACATCCGTGGCTACGACCCGAAAACGGGGAAGGAATTGTGGAAGCTCGGTGGCAGTTCGAAGATCACCGCGCCGACGCCGATCTTTGCCGGAGGGTTGTTCCTGGTCGCCAGCGGGCGCGCGCCCGAACGCCCGGTGTTTGCGGTACGGGCCGGCGCACGCGGCGATCTGACGCTGCAGAAGGATCAGACCAGCAGCGAGTCGGTGGTGTGGAGCAAGACCGGCCGCGGCTCGTACATGCCGACGCCGCTCGCCTACGATGGCATCGTCTACGTTCTCGCGAACAACGGCGTGCTCGATGCCTACGACCTGAAGACCGGTGAAGAGATTTACCGTCAGCGTCTCGATCCGGTCGGCAGCGGCTTCAGCGCATCACCGGTTGCCGCCGACGGGCGGATCTACCTCTCGAGCGAGGATGGCGACATGTTCGTCATTGCCGCCGGACGCGAGTTCCGGCAGATCGGCATCAACCACATGGGGGAGTTGCTGATGGCCACACCGGCACTCTCCGACGGTGTGATGTACGTGCGCTCGTCGTCGAGCCTGTTTGCGGTGGGAAAGCCGAACGCGGCTAAGAAGTAGCGAACACTTTCTGCAGCTCGTAGGCGGTCGTCACTTCGAGTTGATCGTAGCGGCATTCCTGCGGTGACTTGTCCGCGCGCCACCGCAGGAAGGTAGCGGCGTGACGGAAGCGATCGCCCTGCATGTGGTCGTACTTCACTTCGCACACGCGTTCGATCCGCAGCGGTTCCCACGAGAGATCCTTGCCCGCACTCCATCGACTCTGGCCGCCCGGCATCCTTGTCTTCTCGTGATCGGCTGCATTCGCCCACCCGCTCCACGGATGTCCTTCGATGGCCCCCTTGCGCAGGGGCTCGAGCTCCGCCGCGAGCTCCTTGCGTTTCGCCATCGTGAATGACGAGGTCACGCCGACGTGGTGCAGCGTTCCCTTGTCGTCGTAGAGCCCGAGCAGCAGCGAACCGACGATCCCCTCGCCGGTCTTGTGCCATCGGAATCCCGCGACGACGCATTCCGCGGTCCTGGCGTGTTTGATCTTGATCATCGTCCGCTTGCCGGGCTGGTATGTGCCCTCCTCCGGTTTCGCGATGACACCATCGAGGCCAGCGCCTTCGAAACGGGCAAGCCAGTCGGTCGCGACCCTTGGATCGCGTGTCATCGGGGTCAGATGGATTGGCGGCGCGACGTCTCGAAACGCCTTCTCGAGAAGCGCACGCCGCTCCGACTGCGGCCGACTTCGCAGGTCCTGCCGGTCGAGCGCGAGCAGGTCGAACGCAACGAACGATGAAGGCGTTTCGGCGGCCAGCCTGGCCACTCGTGAGGCGGCGGGATGCAGTCGCAGTTGCAGGGCGTCGAAGTCGAGGCCGCGCGGTGTGGCGATGACCACCTCGCCATCGACCACACAGTCGTCAGGTAACCCTTTCAGCAGCGCATCGTGGAGTTCGGGAAAGTAGCGATCGAGCGGGCGAAGGTCACGGCTCTGAATGAAGAGTTCGGCTCCGCGTCGAAATGCGATCGCCCGGAAGCCGTCCCACTTCGGCTCGTAGAGGAACGTTCCTCCTTCCGGCAATTCGTCGGCTATCTTGGCCAGCATCGGTTCGACCGGCGGTGCGATTGAGAAGTCCTGCTTCGTCGACATCAATCGCCGTTGTATCACGCCCGCTCTAACGTACAGACAAACGGGCAGGCCGGCGGAGGAAGACCGGCCTACCCGTTTGTTTCTAATAACTGACTTACGTTATCGCTTCTTACCTAGTTGCTGCTGCAGGTGGACGAGAGCTGCCGGACGGAGCTCACCTGCAGGGTCTTCGCGTCACTCGTGCTGCTCGACTGCGAGCCCGTGCCGCTCGCCGAGCTGCCGGTTGCGCTGCCTGCCGCCGAGCCCGCGCCGCTGGCCGCGCTGCTGGGGTCCGTCGCGCCCGATCCTCCCGGGACGATACGGCCGCGGATCTCGACCTGGCTGTTCGCATACTTGGTGAGGTTCTCCTGCTGCGTACCGGCGACGAGGATGTACCGTCACCGCTTGCCGCGCTCGCCGCCGCCCCGGTTCCGGATGCTGCTGAACCGCTGGCGCTGGAACCGGTTGCTGAGCCGCTCGTGCCCGTTCCGCTCGTGCCACCGCTCATCGCCGACGCTCCGCTGCCCATCTTCGCCTTGGTCAGGACAAACTGTGGGCTGCTGGCGCCTGTTGCCGAGCTCGACGACCCGGTCGCCGAACCTGTGGCTGTGCCCGACGTGCCGGTCGCGCCTGCCATGTTTGATGTCTGCAGACAGCCGGTCACGGTCACCTGCTGCTGCGTGCTCGAGCTCGGAGTCTGCTGGCTGCTGCTCGAACCAGCGGAACCGGATTGCGCACTGAGCGTCCCTGCGAGTGCCAATGAGAGGACCGTTCCGAATACTACGTTGCGTTTCATCTATACCTCCTGAAGTGGAAGACCCTTTTCTGAATCTTGAGCAATGCTCAGACCCCTTACTGCAGGAGCGTGGCCAAGAGAAACCGGCCCGGGACACGCTGCGTGGCGCTAATCTGATGTGTGTGACAGCGTCAACTTTTCACTCGCGTGTGATTCCCGTACTCATCTGCGGGCGGTCGCGGGATTGCCTGTAGTCAGTTACATGACCGAACCTCGAGAGCATCGCCACATGTCGATGTTCCGCTCCTACACCCCGGCCGATCTGCTGACGCTGGCGAACGCCAGTTGCGGAACCCTGTCCGTATTCGCCTGCCTCAGCTACATCGAGGACGAGCGCTCACCGCAGATGTGGGCTGCATTCGTGTTGCCGCTCGTCGCGTTGATGTTCGATGTAGCTGATGGGTATGTCGCCCGGCTGAGCGCGCATCGGCAGTCGCGCCTCGGTGCCGATCTCGATTCGCTCGCGGATATCGTTTCGTTCGGGGTGGCGCCGGCCGTGCTCGGCTATACGCTCGGTCTGCGCGGTCTCTGGGATGTGATGGCGCTCACGTATTTCGTCTGCTGCGGAATCAGCCGGCTGGCGCGCTTCAATGTCACCTCATCAAGCCTCACGAATGCGGCAACCGGCAAGGTGCGCTACTTCGAAGGAACACCCATTCCTACCAGTGTGCTACTCGTCATCATGCTCGCGGTGCTGCACCAGGTCGGGCTCACGGGCGTGCGGTTTCCCGGAGGCCACTGGGAGCTGGTGGGCAAGGGCCTGCATCCGTTCTCGCTGCTGTACCTGCTGAGCGGCAGTTTAATGATCAGGTACGATCAAGGTGCCGAAACCTTAGGGGGTGCCGGGGTGCCAGGGTGCCAGGGTGCCAGGGTGCCAGGTGCCAGGCCAAGGTGCCAAGCTGCTCGAGGACGAGGTGCGAGGGTCGGTCATCGCACCAGGAATAGCTTGTCTTGGCGGCGGAGCGCCCATCTCACCTTGCCATCGGCGCCGATGATCGCGTCTTCTTCCTGGGCCATCCGCACGGTCTGCCGGTTCCACTCGGGTATGGGGGTGGTCGATTGCAGTTCGATCGACCACCACATACTCGGGATCACCTTCGCATCGCCGCGGCCGGGGACGCCGTCCTGGTAATCCCACAGCCCGATCAGCGGACCCGCACCGTGGCCGTGCAGGCCGATCGGATGCGAGTAGACGGTGCCGTCGATCTTCTGCGCGCGCATGCGCGCGAGCGATGCGGCGAGGATTTCGTTGCCCGATCGACCGGGACGCAGTTCGCCGAGGACGATGTCCTGGAGAGCGTTGGTGTTGGCAAGCGCCTGGCGCAGCCCGGAGGGTGCGTCGGTTTCTCCCTCACGCAGCACATAGGCGAGGTGCTGGGTGTCGGTATTGAGCCGGGCGACCGTGATCCCGACGTCGCAGTGCAGGACGTCGCCGCGCTGGATCACGGGATCCTCTCCGATCTGCGCGGCTGTTCCCCCCTGCCGCTGAACGTCGACGCTTGGCTGGAACCACGTGCCGAGGCCGAGATCGTTCACCCGCTGCCGCCACCACCAGACGAGATCGCTGGTCCTGGTCGTGCCGGGAGTGATCACCCGGTTCGAGAACATCTCCTGCGTCATCGCCCACACCAGCTCCTGCAGACGGTGGTAGAAGGCTTCTTCATCCGGCAATCGTGACGCGATCAGCTGAAGCGGGAGCGATTCGGCGTTCCTGAATCTCGCGGTCCATTTCGCACCGAGCGCCGCGCTCATGCCTTCGAGCTCGCCGCTCGAGAGGCCATCGCTGAACGCGAACACCGTGGAGCGGTTGATGGCGATCACCGCTGGATTCCGTTCTTCGATCACCGTCTTCAATGCCTGCCACTGCTCGTCGCCCCAGAGCTCTGCCTGCTGTCCGCGGCCGACATCTCCCGCCGCCGGTCTGGTCGAGCGCTTCGCTTCGAACACGCTCCCCTGTGATGTGCCGCCGAGCGCGATGCGCTGCACGCAGTCCGGCGCTGGAGGGCGGCCTGCGGCCGCGCAGCTGTCGAAGAACACGTAGATCGTGCGCCGGCGCGCCGCGAAAGTTTCCGGTGACGTGATCGCGGCGAATACCGGATCTTCGTTGTACTCGCGCATCGGCACGATCCACATGTCGATGCCGTTCGCGCGCATCAGGCTCGGGAGAAATGTGTCGAGCCGTGTTCGCAGCCATTGCTGCTGCATGTCCGCCTGCTCGCGGAGTGTCCCGAACGGCCGCGACGGAGTCTGCGCGGTGGGATTCTCGGTCGCGAGAAGGGCGATCAACAGCACCGGAGCGACAAGACGTGGCAGCATGGCGGTCATTCTAGTAGATGCGAGCCGCCACGCGGAGGCACAGAGAATTCGGCCACAGAGGCGCAAAGACACAGAGCGATTCTGTTAAAGGCAAAAGAATGTCTGGGAGAATCAAAAAGAACTCTCGCGCGGAGCGATTGTCATTCGCTTGGCGATGAACGGCTGCCGACCCTTCGGCGAACTGCGTTTATGACACCACGCTCGCACTGAATTGAAGGAGACGTGATCGAGCGCACAGGGCGCCGAGCTGTGGCCGGGTCTAATCGCTGGGTGCGTAGCTCTGTGCCTCTGTGTCTCTGTGGCGGTTCGAAGGGTAGATCGCTCTGTGCTTCTGTGCCTTTGTGGCAACCCAACCCGTGAATCTCTAGGAGAGCAACAACTCCAGATCCTCCGTCCTCAGATTGCGGAGCAGCCCCGGATCCGCACTGAGGATCGCATCGGCGAGCTCGCGCTTGGACGCCTGGAGCTCCGCCACTTTCTCCTCGACGGTGTCGCGGGCGATCAGCCGGTAGGCGAACACCTGCTGCGACTGGCCGATCCGGTGGGCGCGGTCGATCGCCTGCGCCTCCGCCGCCGGGTTCCACCAGGGATCGAGCAGGAACACGTACTCGGCGGCGGTGAGATTGAGCCCCAGTCCGCCCGCCTTCAGGCTGATGAGGAACACGCCGCAGCCGGCGTCGGTGCTGAAGCGCTGAACCCGCGCCTCGCGGTCGCGGGTCTTGCCATCGAGGTACTCGTAGACGATCCCGGCCTGGTCGAGCCGTGGCTTCAGCAGCCCGAGCAGCTCGGTGAACTGCGAGAAGACGAGCGCCTTGTGACCTTCCTCCACGATCTCCTGCAGCCGCGGCACCAGCAGATCGAATTTCGCTGACCCGTCGTTCACGCGCGCATCGTCGACCAGTCCGGCGTGACTGGCGGCCTGCCGCAGCCGGAGCAATGCCTCGAGCACGTGGATCTTGGAGCGGTCGAGACCTTCCCGCTCGACCCGCGCGAACAGGGTCGATCGATAGTGCGCGCGAAGCTCGTCGTAGAACGTGCGCTGCGGTCCCTCGAGCTCGCAATGGATGGTCTGCTCGGTCCGTTCCGGAAGCTCCGGCGCGACCTGCGCCTTGGTGCGGCGAAGGATCAGCGGCTTGAGCGCCCTGGCGACAAGGGCGAGATCCTCCCCGCCATCGCGCCGCTGCACCGCCGAGGCGCGGGCGAACGCACTCGACGATCCGAGCAAGCCGGGATTGAGGAACTCGAACAGGCTCCAGAGCTCGCCGATGTGATTTTCGACCGGTGTGCCGCTCAACGCCAGGCGGTGCCGTCCGCGCAGGAGGCGGACCGCCTTCGCCGTGGCGGTCACCGCATTCTTGACCGCCTGCGCTTCGTCGAGAATCAGGTAATCGAACTCATAGTCCTTCAACGTGGGCGCGTCGCGACGCAGTGTGCCGTAGGTGGTGAGCACGAGGTCGTGATCGTCGAGGCGCGCGTTGACTCGTTGCGGACCGGTGTAATCGAGCACGCGCAGGTGTGGCGCGAACCTGCGCGCCTCCGCGATCCAGTTGAACACCAGCGATCGCGGCACGACGGCGAGCGATGGCCGCCGCTCCCGCGCCGGTTCCTGGCGCCGGGCATCGAGCAGGGCGAGCACCATGACCGTTTTGCCGAGCCCCATGTCGTCGGCGAGGCAGCCCCCGAACCCGAACTGGCGCAGGAACTCGAACCAGCCGAGCGCCTCCATCTGGTAGTCGCGGAGCTGGCCGATGAAGGTCGCCGGCGGTTCCTGGTGCCTGATCCCCTCGAACGAGCGCATCGCATTGCGCGCGCGCGCGAAGGTCTCGTCGATCGATACCGCCGGCTGCGCTTCGAGCAGCGCGTCGAGCAGCGCCGTCTGAGAGGGGCGGTACCTGACGTGATCACCCTCCACCTCGCCGAAGCCGGCAATCCGGGCGTATCGCCGCAGCCACTCGTCCGGCACCATGCCCCGGGTGCCGTCGCCGAGAAGAATCGACCGTTCGCCCCGCTTGAGCGAGGAGAGCAGCCGGGTGAGCGGCACGGACTCGCCGGTGCCGAAATCGACATCGCCGTGGAGCTCGAACCAGTCGATCCCGGACGAGACCTGCAGCCGCATCGCGTTCGCGTTGCGGTAGACGGCCCCTTCCGCCTCGACCCGCCACGCTTCGCTCACCAGCGTGCGGACGGCGCGATCGAATTGCTCCGACCCCACGAGGAACTCGCCGGCGGCCGATCCCTGGCCCCAGCCACGCCGGAAGCCCAGCTGGTGCAGCCGCTCGACGTATCGCTGTTCGTCATTGAGGTTCCGTCGAATCATCCGGCGTCGCACGGGATCGTAGGCGGTCGCGCCCGTGCCGGCAGGCACAACGGTGCCGTCGTAATCGAAGGTGACGTGCGCTTCCAGATCCCCCGCACGGGTTGCATACGTCACCTTCGTGAGGCGCGCCACGTGGAGCCGCGGCCGGGGCGCGGTATCGACGACGTCGTAGCGGAGCCCGGAGGGCAGGATCGCCGGATCGACCCGGCTTCGCACCAGCGCTTCGGTCAGCGCCGGCGCCGCCTCCGGCGGAAACGTGGCCGGCCCGGTCCGGCGCAATTCAGCCAGCCAGGTGAACGCGTCGCCGTGATCGAGCCGGGCCAGCGCGCCGCGCGCAATCAGGTGCCCGCTCGCCAGCACCAGTTGCGGCTCGCTGACCGGCATCCGCTCCTCGCCCCGCTGCAGGATCCCGGAGAGCTGCATCGATCCATCTTCCGTCTCGTCGATGTCGAACCGGAACACCCAGGGCGGACCGGTATCGGCGGCGATCGGCGTCATCTCGTCGGCGTCGTGTGGGCCCGTCCGCAGGTTCAATCGGCCGCTGGACGCGATCATCCAGAGCGCGCGGTCCGTCAGCGGCCCGGCCAGCCGGAACGATGCGCGCGACTGGAGCGGCGTGTAGGTCTCCAAGGGAGAGTGGTCCGCAGCTCCGGAGAGCAGCGCCAGGATCTCCCGGTCGGCGGGATCCGGCAGATGCTCGAGCTCCTGGGTCGTTACCGCGAGCGGCTGTGCCTTGCCCCACGCGCCATTCTTCTTCCGCTGACGCCACATGACGGTCAACGCGATCCCCTGGCCCTGGAGGGTCAAGGTCCGGTCGAGCGCGTAGATCACCTCCCCGTTGAGGAATCGCCGGCCCGGCCTGGTCTCGCTGGCGGCGACCTGCTGCAGGACACCGCCGATGAATCGCTCCCATTGATCGGGGGTGGAGTGTGGCGCCGGTGCGCCGGGGACCGGCTTGTCACCGGCAACGTCGAGCCAGGTCTCGGCCCCGTAGGATCCCAGCATCCCCCCCTCGTCGGCGGAGAGAATCGTCGCCCAGATGTGCTTGCAGATGTCGTGGTTCTCGACGAAGAAGGGGCAGTCGCAGGAGGCGGTGAACCCTCCTTCGTTCGGAAAAATCGTGACGTGATACGTCCGTGTGCCGTGGACGATCGCCGAGAGGTACGAGCCGGTCGTGTCGATCGACGTGACCGCCCCGCGCACAAAGTAGGCGTGCCCCTTCGCACGCGTTCGTTCGGTGACAAACGGCGCAAGGACCCGGTGAAGAGAAACGCTGCGATCCCGCATCAGTGCTGGTGATGAGGGTGCCGGGCGCGTGAAGGCATCCGACCATACTAGCAGGGCCAGTTGCCGCGACGTATCATTGATTTACTCCTGATGCCCGAACCGCTGCGCATTGCCTTTCTGGGGTGCGGCTTCATCACCACTGTCCACAGCCGTAATCTGAAAGCGCTCCGATCGGAGATTGCCTGCAGTTACGCCAGCCGCGATCCGCGTCGAGCGGCCGCGTATTGCCGCCAGCACGGCGGCGCCGGCAGCTTCGATGACTACGGGAAGGCGATGGCGGATCCGGGGATCGACGCTGTCGTGGTGGCGGTTCCGCCGAAATTTCACCTCGAGCTGACGCTCGCGGCGCTCGCCGCCGGCAAGCACGTGCTGGTCGAAAAACCCGCGTTCCTGACCATGGCGGACTACGAACAGGTGCAGCAGGCGCGCGACCGCGCCGGTCGCGTCGTGCTGGTTGGCGAGAACGACCACTACAAGCCGCTTGCAGTCACGCTGCGGCGCCTGCTCGCGGCGAACACGATCGGTGACCTGCTGTTTGCGCATTTCACGACGATCGCCAAGCGCCTGAAGACAGCGGGCGACTGGCGCAACGATGAAACGATGGCCGGGGGCGACGCCTTCTTCGAGGAAGGGATTCACTGGCTGCACATCGCCGGGAGCCTCGGTCCGCGGATCGTCCCGCAGTCGGTTCGTGGCTATCGTCCACCGCCGTCGACGCACGGTCCGGATACACGCGCCAAGAGCATGATGGTCGCGTTCCAGTACGAGAACGGGGCAGCCGGTTCGTTGTATTACTCGAGGGAAGTCCCGTCATTGTTGAAAGGGCTTCGCGTATCGAAGCTGTTCGGCCGCGAGGGGATCATCAGCTTCGAATCGAACGGGGCCGTGCTGCTGGCGCGGGGCCGGGGGCTGCCGCGGGTGATGTTTCCAGGGTTCAAGGACATTCGGGGATACCAGGCTATGTACCGTGATTTTGCTGAGTCGATCCGTGCCGGGCGCGCCCCGGAGATGAGCGTCGAGCGGGCGATGGAAGATCAGCTGCTGATGCAGCAGGTCTACCGGACGATCGGGTAACCCGGCGTTGCACCACTTCGACATCGTCATCATCGGTAGCGGCGCGGGCGGCGGAACGATGGCGTACACCCTGGCCGACACCGGCGCGCGCATTCTTCTCGTTGAACGCGGCGACTTCATTCCGCAGGAAGAGCAGAACTGGAATCCCGAGGCGGTCTGGAAGCAGCTGCGATACCAGACGACCGAGGAGTGGTTCGACGAGCGCGGACGTGCCTTCCGTCCCTACACGCACTACTGTGTCGGCGGGAACACCAAGTTCTGGGGGAGCGTGCTCTACCGCCTGCGGCGGGAAGACTTCCAGGAGATCGAGCACATGGACGGCACATCGCCGGCATGGCCGATCGACTACACGACCCTCGAGCCGTACTACGAGCGCGCCGAGCAGTTGTACCAGGTGCGGGGCCTTCACGGCCTCGACCCGACCGAACCCGCGCGGCGTCCGTACCCCTTCGAACCGGTGCCCCACGGCGACGACATGGGCACGATTGTCGAACAGCTCCGCAGGATGGGTCTGCACCCGTCGCCGCTGCCGCTCGGCGTGCTGCGGCCGGGGGAAGCCGATGGGTGCATCCTGTGCGGCACCTGCAACTCGTTCGCGTGCAAGCTCCACGCGAAGAGCGAAGCGGACGTGGTGTGCGTGCGCCCGGCGATCCAGCGCGAGAACGTCACGCTATGGACGAATGCGTGCGCGCAGCAGCTGCACACCGATCCGTCCGGGAAGAAAGTCATCGCTGCCGAGATCGAGCGAGCGGGAGAGACGGTGCGCGTCGAGGCACCGCTCTTCATTGTGTCGTGCGGCGCCATCAACTCGGCGGCGTTGCTGCTCCGCTCGCGGACGGACCTTCGTCCGGGCGGACTCGCAAACTCGTCCGGCCTGGTCGGCAGGCGCTACATGGCACACCTGGCGACGATGGTGAGCAGCTTCGATGGAATCCGCAAGAACACGACCGTGTTCCAGAAAACCGTCGCCATCAACGATTTCTATCTGCGCGGGCGTGACACCAGGTATCCGCTCGGACAGATCCAGTCGCAGGGGCGCACCGCGGGGATCACGCTCAAGAGCGCGGCCCCCTGGTACGCCAGGGACCTGCCGCTCAACTGGTACAACTGGTGGGCCGGCGGCGCGGTTGACTGGCTGGTGATGTCGGAGGACCTGCCCAGGACCGAGAACGGCATCACCGTCGACAATCGCGGACAGATTCACCTGCGGTATCGACCGAACAATTTGCGGCCCCACCGGATGCTGGTCAGCGAGACCAAGCGGATCCTGCGGCGGCTGGGGTTGTGGATGATCGTGAAGCATTCGCTGGGCGCAAAGAACACCACGCACCAATGCGGCACCGTTTGCTTCGGCGATGACCCGCGCACATCGGTACTCGACCAGTACTGCCGCACGCACGACATTGAAAACCTGTTCGTCGTGGACGGCTCCTTCTTCCCGTCGTCGGCCGCGGTGAATCCGGGATTGACCATCGCGGCGCAGGCGCTCCGGGTGGCGGACCATATCAAGGAAACGGAACTATGAGAGCGCGTTCGTTCAGCCACGTCGGGATTACCGTGTCGGACTTCAACCGGTGCGTGAAGTTCTACTGGGAGATCTTCGGGTGTCCGCTCGTCGGCGTCGCCGATACGCCCGCGGTGCGCGTCCGTGAGTTCTTCGGCGTTCACGGCGAGGCGCCGGCCTGCAGGATCGGTTGGATCCGCGTGCCGGGAGGCGGCGTGCTGGAGGTGTTTCACTTCGAGCCGAGACAACCGCCGGTCGAGATCCCCTGGAACCGCGTCGGCTTGACCCACTTCTCGCTCAACGTGCGCAACCTGCAGAAGTGGTACGACTTCCTGCAGCGCAAAGGTGTCGAGTGCGTGAGCAAACCGGAACGCTCACCGCGCGGCCACTCGTTCTTCTTCTGCAAGGACTTCGACGGGAACCTGATCGAGTTGATGGACCTCGGGCACATGTACTACGTGCTCGGATGGCTGGGCCCGCTCGGGGGATGGATCTTCAGAAGAGGGATGTACAGAGAAGTACCTACGAGTGAAGCGTTCTAGTGTTTAAGACCCATTGATGCGCTCTGTGTCTTTGTGCCTCCGTGGCAATGGACGTTGTGTCGCGATTCGGCTCTCCTCCGAATCTCGCCGCCCCGTTCGCGCGGGCAGCGCCGAAACTCCAACCAGGAACAGCAGGGCAGTGCAGAACGCCACATAGCCCGCCGCCGGATGGAGGGGCGCCTGGGTCACCGATCCGAGTGTGGCGACGTCGAACAGTGCGACGAGGACACGCCTCGTCCGGCCGCCGCCGGGATCCGCCAGTGCCGCGAGGACGACGAACTTCAACAGGAACGACGATCCGATCAATACCCCCAGGCTGCGGAGCATGCGGCGACGATCCGGTTCCATCGCGAGCGTGTTGACGAGCAGCAGCAGGAGCACCAGCCCGACGATCAACCCGGGAAGTCCGCTGCGCGGGATCAGCATGTGCAGCACCTGCGCGGACGCCGCGAAGAGAGTGGCAAGCACGACGAAGCCGTTCGCGTTGGCCAGCGCTCCGCGCGCATCGCTCATCAGGCGCTCGGGAGCAACGGCGCCGCTGCGCACGAGACCGGCGACCAGCAGCAGTGCGAGCAGCAGCGAGAATGGCGAGGCCCAGGTCCACGGCTGGGGCGACGCTGGGTCCAATCCGCCGAGCAGGACGACGGTCAGAAGTACCAGCGGCAGGAAGATGGCTTCGCGTGCCGGGCTCATTTACGCTGCCTGAGAACGCGCAGCGGATTGAAGTCTGACGCGTCACGCCTGAGCCCCGCCTCGAGCTCGGCGCGCAATTCGTCGGCGCTGTGCATCTGGAGATTGCTGTCATCGACGATCAGCCGCCCCGCCGGCGCCAGGGCGATGGCCTTGTCCACCCGGGCGAGCCCTTCCGTGAACAATGGATCGTCGCTGTACATCCGGCCCCATCCCTGTCGATAGAAACTGTAGGCGATGTAAAACTGCGTTCGCGCGTCCTGCTCCGCGGGATCGGCACGCGCCCACGCGGCTCGCGCTTCGGTGAATTGATCCTTCCGGAAGAACGCGAGTCCGTCATCGAAGGCAGCGGCATCGATACGGTAGGCGCCGACAGTCGCCGCCAGTCCGCCGGTGACCTGGGACATTGTCTCCGGCTGGCGGACGTAGGTCCAGGCGATGGCGGACGCATAGACCAGAGCCATCACCAACCCCGCGCTGCGGATGATCTGATCGCGCACCCGTCGATTGTATCCACCCGTGTACCGACCCGTCCCATCCCGGGGCGCCCCCGTAGTTGGGGACTACAATGCGGGCATCCCGAGATTCTTGCTGGAGCTGTACATGATTTCGAAGATCGCTCGCCCCCTTGTCTTGTCACTGGTGTGTCTGACCGTTGCATCGGCCGCGTCGGCGCAGATCGATGCGCGGATGCTGCGTTATCCGGCGGTGTCGAAGACGCAGATCGCTTTCGTTTACGCCGGCGATATCTGGCTGGTCAACAAGGAGGGCGGGGCCGCGGTCCGCCTCACCTCGTCGCCCGGTGAAGAGACGTTCCCGCGGTTTTCGCCCGACGGCAGCCAGGTCGCCTACAGCGCGAATTACGATGGCAACGTCGATGTGTATGTGATCCCGTCAAAGGGCGGCGAGCCACGTCGTCTCACGCACCACCCGATGCCGGACCGGGTGATCGGATGGGTGCCGGACGGCACGCGCGTGCTCTTTGCCTCCGGACGCGAGAGCGGACGCCAGCGATACAGCCAGTTCTTCACCGTCGGTCACGGAGGGTGGCATGCCCGAGAAGCTGTCGGTGCCCTACGGAGAGTTCGGCGCGTATTCGCCCGATGGCAAGCAGTTCGTCTACATGCCGATGGCGCAGGACTTCCGAAACTGGAAGCGGTATCGCGGTGGGTGGGCCCCGGATCTCTGGCTGTTCGATCTGACTACGAAAGCCGCAAAGAACATCACCAGCAATCCTGCGAACGATGCGCAGCCGATGTGGCACGGCAACACGATTTACTTCATCTCGGATCGCGGCGCGAGCGAACGCAACAATCTGTGGGCCTACGACGTGAAGGCAGGCACGACCAAAGAGGTCACGCAGTTCACCGACTTCGACATCACCTTCCCGTCACTTGGACCGGACGGCATCGTCTTCCAGGCTGGCGGCCGGCTGTACTTCTTCGACGTGGCCTCGAGCAAGCAGCGCGAGGTTCCGGTGCGCGTCGTCACCGACGAAGCCTCGCTCCGTCCGCGGACCGCCAAGGTCGACGCACTGATCCAGGATGCGTCTGTATCTCCGACTGGCAAGCGCGCGATCTTCGAGGCGCGCGGCGACGTCTTCACCGCGCCGGCGGAATTCGGTCCGGTCGTCAACACGAGCCGCACCTCGGGAGTGGCGGAGCGCTACCCGCGGTGGTCGCCGGACGGCAAGACGCTCGCGTACTGGAGCGACAGGAGCGGTGAATACGAACTGACGACCCGCGCCTGCCGACGGCAGCGGACCGCGAGAAGAAGGTCACGACGATCGGCGCACGGCTTCCGCTATGCGCCGAAGTGGTCGCCCGACAGCAAGAAGGTGGCCTTCATCGACCAGGCGATGACGATTCACATCACTGATATCGATTCCGGCAAGACGACGAAGATCGACGAGAGCCCCGAGTGGCTCAATCACGGCGCGTCTGAGCGGATTCGCGTTCGACTGGTCACCCGACTCACGCTGGGTGACTTACTACGCGCCCGACGGTCCGACGCGAACAACGCGATCTTCCTCTACGACACGAAGAACTGCGAAGCTGACCCGCGCGACGACCGGTTATCTGAACGACACGCAGCCGGTGTTCGATCCGGACGGCAAGTATCTCTTCTACGCGTCGGATCGCGAGTTCGAGCCTGTCTACGGCAGCTTCGACAACAGCTGGACCTATCCGAACCCGACCCGCATCGTTGCCGTTCCGCTGCGAAAGGACGTCCAGTCGCCGCTGTACGCGCGCAATGACTTCGAGCCCGCCGGCGACCAGAAGAAGGACGAGTCGAAGAAGGACGAGTCGAAGAAGGACGAGTCGAAGAAGCCTGAAGCCACCGACCCGAACAAGGCGGCAGCCGACGCGAAGCCTGCGCCGGAGGCGAAGAACGTCGACATCGATCTCGATGGGTTCGAGTCTCGCGCGGTGGTGCTGCCGCCTCCAGCGGGTAACTACTCAGGTCTATCCGCCGATCAAGGGGAAGCTCGTTTTCCAGCGCCGCCCGCGGACCGGATCCAGCGACACCAAGAGCCCGATCCTGTACTTCGACTTCACCGAACGCGAAGAAAAACCCGTGCTCGACGATGCCGCTGCGTTCGAGGTGACGGCCGACGGCAAGAAGATGCTGGTGCTGCAGGCGGGCAAGTGGGCGATTCTCGAGATCAAGTCGCCGCAGAAGTTCGAGAAGCCGATCGCCACAGCTGACATGGAATCGCCGGTCGATCCGCGCGCGGAATGGAAGCAGATGTTCGAAGACATCTATCGCTTCTACCGGGACTACTTCTACGACCCCGGCATGCACGGCGTCGACTGGACGGCGACCAAGACGCGCTACGCCAGGCTGCTGGACGATGCCATGACGCGCTGGGACGTGGACTTCATCATCGGCGAGTTGATCGGCGAGTTGAATGCGTCGCACACCTACTACGGCGGCGGCGACAAGGAAGCGGCACCCGCACGGAACGTCGGCATGCTCGGGATCGACTGGGAGCTCGCGCCAGGCGGCTACCGCGTCAAGCACATCGTTCGTGGAGGTCCGTGGGACACGGCGGTGCGCGCGCCGCTCGATGAACCCGGCGTGAACGTCAAGGAAGGGGACTACATCCTCGCCGTCAACGGTGTCCCGATCGATACCAAGACGGATCCGTACGCGGCATTCCAGGGGCTCGGTAACAAGACCGTCGTGCTGACCGTCAACTCGAAGCCCACGACCGAAGGATCGCGGCAGGTCCTCGCGCGGACGCTCACCAGTGAAGTCGAACTGCGGTTCCGCGAATGGATCGAGGAGCGACGGCAGATCGTCGACAAGGCGACGGGCGGCAAGGTCGGCTACATCTACGTCCAGAGCACCGGCGTCGATGCGCAGAACGAACTGATGCGGCAGTTCATGGGGCAGTGGAAGAAAGAAGGGCTGATCATCGACGAGCGCTGGAACGGCGGCGGCCAGATCCCCGATCGGTTCATCGAACTGCTCAATCGCCCGATGCTCGCCTACTGGGCCGTCCGTGATGGAGCGAGCAACCAGTGGCCGCCGGTTGCTGCCCGCGGTCCGCAGGTCATGTTGATCAACGGGTGGAGCGGATCCGGAGGCGACGCCTTTCCAACCTACTTCAAGCAGGCCGGCCTTGGTCCTCTCATCGGCACGCGCACGTGGGGTGGTCTCATCGGCATCAGCGGCGCGCCGCTGCTGGTCGATGGCGGCAACGTCACCGTGCCGACCTTCCGGATGTACGACCCGAAGGGGACCTGGTTCGCCGAAGGGCACGGCGTCGATCCCGACATCGAAGTGGTCGACGACCCGTCACAGCTGGCGAAGGGCACGGATCCGCAGCTCGCCCGGGCGATCAAAGAGGTCCAGGATCGGATGGCGAAGTATCCGAAGCCACCGACGCGCCCGGCGCCCGAGAAGAGGGTGCCGAAGGGCGGGGGACGCTAGGGTGCCGCGGTGCCGCGGTGCCGGGTGCCGCGTGCTTCGCGTGGCTGTCGTAGTGCAGCTCTTTAGGGCTGCCGAACACGACGAATTCGCTGAATCTTCCACACTGGCGATGTACCTGGCCGGTCATCCGTTGTCGGTACCTGCGCGTTGGAAAACCTTGGGCGACCGCACCAAAGCACCCTGCGCACCGGGCACCCAGGCACCCGGCACCCCGGCACCTTGCTAAGATCGAGTGATGCGAATCGGGATTCTGGGCGCAGGCATGATTGGAGCGACGGCAGCGAAGCTGTTCGTGCGGGCCGGACATGAAGTGGCGATCAGCAACTCGCGCGGCCCTGAGACATTGCGCGAGCTGGCGTCAGAGCTGGGGCCGAAGGGCAGGGCGATAAAGGCTGACGAGGCTGCACGCTGGGCGGAGGTGGTGTTGCTCGCGGTGCCGTGGCGGAGCCCGGAGGCGCTTCCGCCGGTCGATGCGGTCCAGGGCAAGATCGTCATCGACGCGATGAATCCCTACGCAAGCGATGGAACGGTCATCGATCTTGGCAGCACCACGTCGTCCGAAGAGACGCGCGCGCGCCTTCCCGGCGCCCGCATCGTGAAGGCGTTCAACACGATCTGGTACAAGCACCTGGCGGAGTTGGGGCGCGCGGATCTGCCGATCGAGGATCGTCACGCCATCTTCGTCGCGGGCGACGACCAGGAAGCGAAGCGTGTGGTGATGCGGTTGATCGAGGAAATCGGGTTCGGTGCGGTCGACACCGGTTCGCTGGTGGAAGGCGGCCGGCGCCAGCAGCCGAATGCCCCTCTTTACAACCGCGTGATGACGGTCAGGGAGGGGCACTCAGCCCTGAGCGCGTAGCGCTACCTGTTGGTCTCCGAACCCGTGACGACCTTCGACACGGCCTCCTTCGCCGCGTCCGTGGCGACCTCCTGGACGGTGCCGACGGCGTTGTGCGCCATCTCCTGCGCCCGATCGATGACGCTGTCGCGCGCATCGCCCATCCACTCGTTCTCGCGCTCCGTTTCCGGCAGCGCGGCGCCGATTGCGGCACCGACCACCATCGCGGCAGCGCCGACCAGCAGCGGATTGGTGTTCATCATCCGCTGGAGCTGATTCTGCGCGCGGCGCGTGGTGCGCTGGGTCGTGTACCTGGCCTGATTCATCGCGTCGCGGGCGCGATCGGCAAGCCCGCTCTCCTCGTTCTCGCCGAAGCTGGAGCCGTAGCCGGTGCTGCCGCTGGCGTAGTTCGATCCGCTGCCGTAGTTCGAGCCCGTACCGTAGTTCGATTCGCCGCTGGAGCCGGCTCCGTACTCGGATCCGCGGTAGTTCGAACCGTACGCCGAGCGGGTGCCGTACCTGGAGCTGCTGCCGTAGGATCCATATTGATTGCCGGACGAACCGCGCCAGCGGCTGTTCTCGTATCCATACGAACTGCCGTTGCCGCGATTGCGCGAGCGATCGATGATCATCCATGCGACGCCGGCGCCGATCAACAGCGCCGGGTACGGATTCTGCCGCAATTCCTCTACGACGCTCTCGGCTCCGGTATTTCTGTACAGGTCCTGGGCCGTCTCACTTGCGCTTTCAGCCATATTCCTCACCTTTTCCGTCGTTGCCGATTTCACACGGTCCGTCGCATCCGAAACGATGTTCGACGGCTTGAGTTTCTCCTGGAGCGCATCGATCGTCTCCGACAGCTCGACGCGCGTTTCAGCGATCTCCTGCTGGATCTCGCGGGTGCGACGGTCGGACTCCGGATCGAGCTCCGCATCAGTCGACGCGACGGGTTCGGCCGCAGCCTTCCGCCGGGTGCCCGGGCGGGTCACACGCGTCTTCGACTCGGCTGTTGCGGCCGGCGTCGCGGTACCGGTCGTATCGGTATCGGCGCCAGCGAAATCGCGAACCGATTCGTCGCTGCGCCCGGCGAATTCATCGCGATCCCCTAGGCCCCTTGTCGTGTCGTCCATTTGGCGTCCTCCTTCAGCGATTCAATGGCTCGTGTCGGGGCGACGCTGGTTCCGCGCAGCTGCGAAAGGCCTCCCCGCATGAACATGTAACCGGCGCCGAGCGTCAGGACGCTGATGATCAGCGCCGACAGCCACGGCGTCACCCCAAGCTGGCTCAGGCCGAGCACGAGCGCAGCGAGAAACACCAGCAGCCCGGCGTGCATCAACGCGCCGCCCGCTGCCGCGATTCCCACCTGGCCACCCGCCTTCTTGGCCTTGGCGGTCATCTCAGTCGTGGCGAGCTCTACTTCCTTGCGCACGAGCTGACTGGTTTCGCGCGATAACTCGGCCAGCAGCTCTCCGATTGAGCGGTTGTCGAGTTTGTCGGCCATCAGTAATTCTCCGTGCCGGGTTTCGTTCCACTCGCGCCGGTCCTGTTGGTCGACGACGAGCTTCGATCACCCTGGGATGTGGCAGACGTGCCTGTACCTGCCGTGCTCCGATTGCCCTGCGTGCCGATCGATGACGAAGATGAGGATGGCGAGGAAACGGTGTTGCCGTAGGCGTTGGACGAGGAGCTGCTGCCCATCGATCCACCCGTACCCATCGTGCCGCCGTAGCCCTGTGACGCGCCGCGGTACGTGTTTCCGCCGGTTTGATACGGCGTCGGCAGGTCGCGCCGCCATTCGTCGGTCGGCGCCGAGCTCTTCATGAAGCGCGCGCCAACCAGCCCGATCGCGAACGCACCGCCGATGAACAATGCCGGTTTCCGTCGCGCAAGCTGCTGTGCATCGTCGAGCAGCTCGGTGACGTCCTTGTTCCTGAGCTGTTCGGAGAACCGCTCGATCTGCTGCGCCGCCTGCTCCGCAAACTGCGCGACCTTGTCGTGCTGGTTGTTGCGCAGCTGCTCGGTCGTGCCGCGCACGGCCTGCGCCACGCTGCCGAGGCCTTCCGTCGCACGATCCTTCTGTTTGGAGAGCTGCGCGGTGGCCTGTTCACGGACGCGCCCGGCAATCCCTGATGTGCCCGACTGATTGATGCCGCCGGCACCCGATGACGTGTTGGCCGTCGAAGGTGCGTTATAACGTTCGTCCATTGATCCCCCTTGTGTAGCGAGTCACTCTTTTCGTTCTCGTGTTGATGCGTTTGGAATGTTCGTGCCAGCGGATACGCTTCGGCTCGCGCACCTCTGCGGAAGTCTGCGAGGCAGCCCTAAAGGGCTGCACTACGGTACCCGCACAGCGCTCAGGGCTGCACACGTCCCGCACAGCCCTCAAGGGCTGCGCGACGAGTGATGCAGTACGGTGTCGACGGGCATGTGATTGCACTCGCCGTGTGAAACATCAACGACAGGAGTGCTCACATCGTGCCCAATGCTTCACCTCGTGCGTCATCACCACAAGACGGCCGCGCTCGCGATCCAAAACGCGAAGGTCCCGCGCCGGAGTATCCACAGTCACCGATCGATTCCCCGGGTTCGATCCACGACATGACGCCGCGCGCCGATCATGGCGAGGAGTCATACGTCGGATTAGCAAGGTTGAAGGATCGTGTGGCCCTGATCACCGGCGGCGACAGCGGCATCGGCCGCGCGGTCGCGATTGCCTACGCGCGTGAGGGCGCGCACGTGCTGGTCAGCTATCTGCCCGAGGAAGAGAAAGACGCCGCCGACACCTGCGACTGGATCGAGAAAGCCGGCCACGGACGCACGAGAAAGTAGAGGAGTTCTCGACCGACGAGCTCGAGCGCACGTTCCGGACGAATGTCTTTGCGATGTTCTGGTTGTGCCGCGCCGCGCTGCCACGCATGAAGGCCGGCAGCACGATCATCAACACGTCGTCCATCCAGGCATTCGATCCGAGCCCGACACTGCTGGCCTACGCGGCGACCAAGGCGGCGATCGTGAATTTCACCAAGGGGCTCTCGAAGCTCGCCATGAAGGGCGGTGTGCGCGTGAATACCGTTGCGCCAGGCCCGGTATGGACGCCATTGATCCCATCGACGCTGCCGGAAAAATCCGTGAAGAAGTTCGGTGCGGACACGTCGTTCGAACGCGCGGCACAGCCGGTTGAAATCGCGCCGGTGTTCGTGTTTCTCGCCTCGAATGAAGCGCGGTTCGTGACCGGCGAGGTGTACGGTGCGACCGGAGGTCAGACGCCGTTCTGAGCTGGAGAGTATTCCGAGGGATTGTGCGGGCTGGATGAACGGGGCTGGATGAAAGCGAAAGGGCCGACTCGCGTCGGCCCTTTTTCGAACTACGCAACCCGCTTGGGAACGGGACTGCCGTCGGCGATGCGGAGCCGGTTCTCGACGCCGGCAGCGCCCAGGGCGCGCGCGAGCAAGTCCGCGCGGCGGCGGTCCAGCGCGCTGCGAACGGTACCGGTCAGCGACACGTGGCCGTCGGTCACCTCGACGTTGATCACGGTCCGGAATTTACCGGCCGCGACCCAGAATGACCCGTCTTCTTCGATGCGTTCGGAGATGAGGGCCTGCAGGTCCTCGTCTTCCAGCAATCCCTGCTTGGCGCGGCGGATTGCCTCTACCTTCATGTTCATAGTCACAGTCCTTATGACGCGTGGAATGGGATTTAGGGCCCTGTAAGCATATTCGAGACCGGGCACGTTCAGCCGGTATTTCGCATTCCTGCGGCAATTCCATTGACCGTGACCATGAAAGCCTTGGAAATCTCCGGATCCTGGGCCCCCGGCTGCCGGAGCCTCCGCAGCAGTTCGATCTGAACGAGATTGATCGGATCCACGTACGGGTTTCGCACGGAAATTGATCGGCGCAGCATTGGATTCGTGACCAGAAGCTCGGTCTGGTCCGCGATCTCGAGCACCGCTTTTACAGTCGAGCTGAGCCGTCGACGCAGGTCCTCTCCAACCGGTAACAGGTGCGCTGGAACGAGCTGCCGATCGTATTCTTCGGCGATCAGTGCGTCGGTTTCCGCGAGCACTGTCTCGATCAGATCGATGGTTGAGCGGAAGAACGGCCAATCCCGATGCATCTCCCGCAAGATGTCGAGTGATCCAGCCCGGATCTCGTCCTGGAGCGCTTCACCAGCGCCGAGCCAGGTCGGGAGCAACAACCGGTTCTGCGTCCAGCCAAAGACCCACGGGATCGCTCGCAACGACTCGACACCCTCGTCCTGCTTGCTTCCGCGGCGTGCCGGACGGCTGCCGATCGGCACTGTCCCCAGTTCCACCTCCGGCGTCGCGCTGCGGAAGTACTCCACGAACGACGGCGTCTCGTAGACGATCTGGCGGTACACGCGGCGAGCCGTCGCAGCCAGTCGATCCATCGTCTGCCGCCATTGCTCCTTCACTGTGAATGCGGAGGCAACACTTGCGTCGAGAGTGGCCGTTGTGTAGACCTCGAGCGTTCGGGTGGCAATTTCTGGAAGGCCGAACTGCGCCTGGATCATCTCCCCCTGTTCGGTGACCCGCAGCCGGCCGTTGACGGAGCCGGACGGCTGCGAGCGGATGGCGACATAGGTAGGGCCCCCGCCGCGACTGATGCTGCCGCCGCGGCCGTGAAAGAGCGTGAGCTCCACGCCGGCGGTACTGCAAACCCCGAGCAGCGCCTCCTGCGCGCGATAGAGCGCCCAGTTAGCGGCGAGGCGCCCGCCGTCCTTGGCGGAATCGGAGTAGCCGATCATCACTTCCTGTCGTCCAGCGATCCGGGCTCGGGTACTCGGGGATGTCGAGCACGTCGCGCATGGTCGCGGCCGCGTTCCCCAGGTCGTCGACCTGCTCGAACAGGGGAACGGTGCGCATGCTCACACCGGCGAGGCACTGCAGGTACTCGACGGCAAGGATGTCTGAGGGGGAGCGCGCCATCGAGATGATGTAGGCGCCCAGTGACTCGGACTGAATCGTTGACAGGTTCTTGAACGCGTCGATCACCTCGTGACGGGCGTTCAGGTCGTCTGCGACCGGTGACGAGATTCGTTCGACCAGGAATTCTCGTCGCTGTTGCTCCGGCCACGAGGAATAACGTCCGAGAGAGCCGCGATCGGTGATCGCGTCCATGGCTTCGACGTGGCGCGATGCATGTTGCCGAACATCGAGCCTGACCAGCGTAATGCCGAACGACATCACGCGCCGGATGATGTCGGTCAGACGTCCGTCTGCGAGGACACGCTGTTTGGTCTCGAGCAGGGATCGATGGCAGAGCAGCAGCGGGTCGAGCAAGCGTGCGGATGTCTCGTAGGGGTCTTCTAGTGAAGCAGGGCTGACATCATTTCGGAGGGCAGCGCCGAGTGCGCGCCGGGTTGCCTGCAGGTTTCGCTTGAGGTCGCGGAGAACGGCGCGGTACGGTTCCCGCGCGCCGCCCGTGAGCGCACGCAGTTCCTCGTTCGCCTCCGTCACCGACAGTTCGAGCTGCAATTGTCCGATTTCGCGCTCGTACAGATCCGCGGCCATCCAGCGAGAGACGAGGCACGCCTTGCGGGTGACGTCCGGCGTGACGGTCGGGTTGCCATCGCCGTCTCCGCCCATCCAGGATCCGAAGCGAATCGGGGCGGCATCGAGTGGAAGCGACCGCCCGGTCGCGTCGCGCAACGCTGAATCGAGCGAGCGCAGGTATCTCGGCACCGCATCCCAGAGACTGCCTTCGAATACCAGCAGACCGCCGATCGCCTCGTCGATCGGTGTCGGGCGCTCGGCGCGAATTTCATCGGTGCCCCACATGGCGGCGATCTCGCGACGCAGGTCGGCCAGAACCTCTTCTCGTTCGGGCACTGTCAGATCGGGACGGTCCTCCTCCGCGAGCAGGTCTGCAATCCGCCGCTGCTTGTGCGCAAGGGTGCGCCGAATAATCGTGGTCGGGTGAGCGGTGAGTACCAGACCGATCTGCAGAGACGACACGGCGGCATGAAGATCCGCCGGATTCATCCCGCGCTCGATCATCGCGTTGAACGTGGCCCTGAAGGAGCCTTGCTGCGGCGGGGCTGAGGGATCGCGCAGATACTCCCGGCGCCGCCGCACCCGGTGGTGCTGTTCTGCAATATTCGCGAGCGTCAGGAAATGTGAAAAGGCACGCGCGACGGGGACGGCATCCGCCACCGGCATCGAGCGGAGAAGCTCGCCGAGTTCGTCGACATCCGTGTGGCCCTGCTGCCGCCTCGCCTTGGCCAGCGCCCGCACACGCTCGACCGTGCCCAGAAGGTCTTCTCCGGCGCGCTCGCGCAGGGTCTCACCCAGAATGTCGCCGAGGAGGTGCACGTCATCACGCAGCGGTTCGTGCGGGTCCAGCGACATTTTCCGATTATAGATATGCTGCTGGCAGTGATTCGAACCGACGATGCGGAAACGCTTGGAGGGATGAGGCGGCTGCTGCTCGTGATCCTGCTGATCGGGATGTCGGGTACGGCGGTCGAGTTGCTGCTGCTGGATCATTTCGAAGACGTGACGCAGCTGATCCCGCTCGTGCTGCTGGGCGCCGGAGTAGCGGTGAGCCTGTGGAACGCGACGGTGAGAAGCAGGGGCAGCGTCGCGGCCGTCCAGGCCGTGATGGTGCTGTTCCTCGCGTCGGGACTACTGGGGATGTACTTCACTATGCAGCGAACGTCGAGTTTCAGCACGAGATGGATCCTGCACTGAGCGGCAGCGCGTTGTGGTGGAAAGTGCTGCGTGCGAAGGCGCCGCCGGCACTCGCGCCGGGCACGATGGTCCAGCTCGGTTTGATCGGGCTCGCGTACTCGTACAGACAGCCGGCGGTGCCATTGCGAAATTCACTCGAGGAGAACAGGTATGAAGCGTAGATTCGTCAGTTTTGTGTTGCTCGCGCTGTTGTGTGCGATTGGCGTTGAAGTCAGAACAAGTGCGCAGGTGGGTAAGTCGCAGGGCGTGGTGGACGCAAATACTGTCGCGGAGAACGAGCTGGCATCATTTCCTGGAATGACGCCGGCGATTGCCAAGGCCCTGGTCGCCAAGCGGCCGTTCATGTCGGCGTTGGAGCTGAACACGTTCCTGCTCTCCCAGGGCCTGACCCAGGAGCAGGCGATGGCGTTCTACGCGAAGGCATTCGTCCATATCAACTTGAACACCGCCACGTCCGAGGAGATCGTGCTGGTCCCGAACGCCGGACGGCGCATGGCCCGGGAGTTCGCCGAATATCGTCCGTGGAAAACGTGGGCACAGTTCGACAAGGAGATCGGCAAGTATGTGGGCGCCGAGGCGACGGCGAAGCTGGCGCAGTACACGTTCATTCCAATGGATCCCAACACCGCATCCGACGAGGCGCTCATGACCATCCCGTCCGCGAATGCTGCACTGGTCGGGAAGATCAAGGCCGGGCGGCCGTACAAAACGGCGGCGGATCTGGAGCAGGCGGTGGCTAAAGGCGCAACCCCGTCCGAGGGTAAGCGCGTCGCGCGATATTTCGCATTTTGAGTAAGCCAAACGGGGTCTGACCCCGGTCTGACCCCCGACTCCGTCGGGTGGTCCAAACCCTGCAATGGATAGCGATATGCCCCGACAGCGACAACATCGAGCGGAAGAACCCGCGTTGATCCCCTGGGAAGAAACACAGCCGCAGGTCGATGTACTCGACTGGCGCAAGCGCGCGGCGAATTTCGGGCTCGGCCCCGGGGACCTCAACGAGGAGTTCGACGACGAACCGGACCTCTTCCGGGCGGAGCGTCTCCTCGCCAACGAGGAGCCGGAAGCCGATGCCCCGCAAGCCGTGTCGGATCAGGAAGAAGCAGAGTTTGCGCCCGCCGTCCTGTTCCGCGACGCTCCCGAGGAGGGTGTGTCGGCGAAGGAGGCAGACCCGGTACGTGCGTACCTGGTGCAGATCGGGAAGACGGCGCTGCTGACCGCCAAGGAAGAAGTTGCCATCGGTCAGCGGATGGAAGATGCGAGGTCCGAGCTGATCGCGGCGCTCGCCCACATCCCTTGCGCCGTCTGCTGCATTCTCCGTCTCGCGACCCGTGTTCGCGATGGAGAAGCGCCGGCTGCCGAGCTGATCCTCCTGCCAGAAGGTGGGGAGTTGGAGCCCCAACGCGTAACGCCGGTGCTGAATGCGCTCGCGCGCGTCGAACGGCTGGACGGCTACCGCAGTCAGCTCGACAAGATGACCTGCGACAACGCCGCGGAACGTGAGAAAAAGGCCATCGCGCTCTCCGGGCGCATCCTCCGCGACCTGCCGATCCGTCCGTCCGTCGTCGACAAACTGGTGGAGTCGCTCGCGGGTATCCATGCCGAGCTCGAAGCGGCCGAACGGCAATCCGACCGCGGCAAGCTGTACGAAGTCCGCGCGGATGTGAAGAAGCGGACGGGAGTGCGGCATGCGGAGTTCAAGGCGGCCTACCGGCGCATCCGTGCGGCGGATGAAATGCTGCGTGAATCCAAGCGCCTGTTGATCGAGGCGAACCTCCGGCTCGTGGTGTCGATCGCCAAGAAGTACTTGAACCGCGGGCTCTCATTGCTCGACCTGATCCAGGAAGGCAACATCGGCCTGATGAAGGCGGTGGATCGCTTCCAGTTCCGGCGCGGGTTCCGATTCTCCACGTATGCCACGTGGTGGATTCGCCAGGCTGTCGGGCGCGCGATCGCCGACTACGGACGCACGATCAGGCTGCCGGTGCATGTCGTCGACTCGCTCGGTAAACTCGAGCGCACGCGCAAAAAGATGCGCGAAGGCACTGGCCGTGAACCGACCGATGTCGAGCTCGCGACCGCGCTGGACATGCCGCTCGAGAAAGTCAGGCTGCTGCTCGAGGCATCGCGCGTCCCGCTCTCGCTCGACGCGACACCGAACGACGAATCAGACGACGAGATGCAGCTCGGACGACGGGTGGCGGACGCGTCCGTTGCGTCCCCGGAAGAGGAGCTGCTCCGCAGCGAGATCGCGGAACGGGTGGAGCAGGCGCTGGCGCCGCTCGACGATCGGGAGAAGGAAGTTTTGCGGCTGCGGTTTGGGCTCGGAGCCGATCACGAATACACGCTTGCCGAAGTCGCGCATCGGTTCAATCTCTCGCGCGAGCGCGTCCGCCAGATCGAGGCCAAGGCGCTGCGGAAGTTGAAGGGGAAGGCAGCGTAGCGGCGATTGGACGCACCAACTCGCCGGCCCGCCCTGTACAAGAATCTGTACTTCCAGGTAATCGTCGGCATAGCGGCCGGCGCGCTGCTCGGGTTCCTCTCCCCGGAGAGGGGCGCGGCCATGCGTCCGCTCGGTGACGGTTTCATCAAGCTCGTGAAGATGCTGATCGGGCCGATCGTCTTCACGACGATCGTCGCCGGCATGGCTCACATGGGCGACATGAAACAGGTCGGCCGGATCGGGCTCCGAGCCCTGATCTATTTCGAAGTCGTATCCACCCTCGCGCTGATCGTCGGCCTCGCGGTCGTCAATACGCTGCATCCCGGTTCCGGCCTGAATGTCACGCCCACCTCCGCCGACCTCCAGGCGGCCGCCAGCTTTGGCGTGGCGGCTCAGGAGAGCCACAGTGCGGTGACGTTTCTGCTGAATGTCATCCCGGTCACCATCGTGGACGCGTTTGCCCGCGGCGACATCCTCCAGGTGCTGTTCGTTTCCGTGCTGACGGGGATTGCGCTGCTGTCGCTCGGTGAGCGAGTGCGTCCGCTGGTCATGCTGGTCGAGCAGGCCTCGTATGTACTCTTCGCCATCATCGGCGTGATCATGCGCCTGGCGCCGGTCGGCGCGTTCGGCGCCATGGCGTTCACCGTCGGGCGGTACGGGATCGGAACGTTGCTCTCGCTCGGCAAGCTGATGGCAGGTGTCTACCTCACCTGCATCCTGTTCATCGCACTCGTGCTCGGATCGATCCTGCGCGTGTGCGGACTGAGACTCCTGCCGCTGCTCAAGTACCTCACCGAGGAACTCCTGATCGTTCTCGGTACATCGTCATCAGAGTCCGCTCTGCCGCGGCTGATGCTGAAGCTGGAACGGCTCGGATGCAGCAAACCGGTCGTCGGCCTGGTCGTACCGGCCGGCTATTCGTTCAACCTCGATGGCACCGCGATCTACATGACGATGGCGGCGATCTTCGTCGCGCAAGCAAGCGGGGTGCACTTGTCGGCCCGAGAGCAATTGTCGGTACCTGGCGGTGCTCCTTCTGACGTCCAAGGGCGCCGCCGGGGTGACGGGCAGCGGTTTCGTCACGCTCGCTGCGACCCTTGCCACGATTCCCTCGATCCCGGCCGGTGGGCTTGCACTCCTGGTGGGGGTGGACCGCTTCATGTCGGAGGCCAGAGCGATTACCAATCTGATCGGCAACGCTGTCGCGACGATTGCGGTGTCGAGGTGGGATGGCTCGCTGGACCTGCCGCGCGCGCAGGCGGTCCTGGCAGCCGATACGGTCGACGATGCGTCGGACGTTCCGCCCGAGACCTAGTACTTCTCAGGCTCGTCGGAGGGTTCCGATCTCTCGGCCAGATGGGGCAGCGCCGTGCCCGTCCAGGGCGCGAGCACTCCCGCCTTCACGTACGTAAACAGCTTGTCGCGCGTGTCGACGATGTCGAGATTGCGCATGGTGAGCTGTCCGATGCGGTCCTGCGGCGAGAACATGGACTCTCCCTTCTCCATCGTCAACCGCTCCGGCTTGTAGGTGAGGTTCGGTGACACGGTGTCGAGAATCGAGTAGTCATTGCCGCGGCGAAGTTCGATTGTCACTTCGCCGGTGATGGCGCGCGCGACCCACCGCTGCGCCGTTTCGCGGAGCATCATCGACTGGGGATCGAACCAGCGCCCCTGGTAGAGCAGGCGTCCTAGCCGCCGCCCGTTCTCTCGATACTGCTCGATCGTGTCTTCGTTGTGGATGCCCGTGATGAGCCGTTCGTACCCGATGAAGAGCAGCGCCAGGCCCGGCGCTTCGTAGATGCCGCGGCTCTTGGCTTCGATGATCCGGTTCTCGATCTGGTCGCTCATGCCGAGGCCGTGTCGGCCGCCGATGCGATTGGCTTCGAGCAGCATCTGCACCGGGTCACTGAAGGTGATCCCGTTCAGCGCCACCGGCTGCCCTTCGTCGAACCGGATCCGCACTTCCTCACGCTTCACCTGCACATCGTCGCGCCAGTGCGCGAGGCCCATGATCGGGTCGACGATTTTCATCCCGGTGTCGAGGCGCTCCAGGTCTTTCGCTTCGTGGGTCGCACCCAGGATGTTGGAGTCGGTCGAGTACGCCTTCTCGGACTTCATGCGGTACTCGAAACCGGCGGCGGTCATGTAGGCGGACATTTCCGCACGTCCGCCGAGTTCGTCGATGAAGGCCTGGTCGAGCCACGGCTTGTAGATCTTGAGATTGGGATTCGCCAGCAGGCCGTAGCGATAGAACCGCTCGATGTCATTCCCTTTGAATGTGCTGCCGTCACCCCAGATGTTGACGTCGTCCTCCCGCATCGCCCCGACGAGCATCGTGCCGGTGACGGCGCGGCCGATCGGCGTGGTGTTGAAGTAGGGGACGCCGGCGGTGGAGATGTGGAAGGCGCCGCATTGCAGAACGGCGATGCCTTCGGCCACGAGCTGTTCGCGGCAATCGATCAGCCTCGCCCTCTCCGCGCCGTACTCGAGCGCGCGCCGGGGGATGCTGTCGTAGTCGGTTTCGTCGGGCTGCCCGAGGTTTGCGGTGTAGGCGTAAGGGATCGCGCCCTTCGCGCGCATCCAATGCAGGGCCGCGCTCGTGTCGAGCCCGCCGGAAAATGCGATACCGACTCTTTCGCCGGCCGGAAGATGCTGAAGGATTGTGGCCACGTCGACACATTCTATGCTGCCCGGTCGTAGTGCAGCCCTTCAGGGCTGCTCGGTCGTAGTGCAGCCCTTTAGGGCTGCTCGGTCGTAGTGCAGCCCTTTAGGGCTGCTTCACGGGCAGGCCTGAAGGCCTGCACTACGAACTATGCTCGACCGCGATGCCGGGCAGCCGAGCTTGCGTGCTCGATTCAGAGGCGTAAACTCCTCGCAAGGAGGCGTTGATGGCCGCTACCAAGTGCGCTCACCCGAATTGCAACTGCACGGTCGAACCTGGCTCCGAGCATGGGAAGTACTGCAGCGATCATTGCAAGGACGCCCACGGGATGACGGAGCTGCGTTGCGGCTGTCCGCACCCGGCATGCCGCGCCGCCTAGCGCCCGGGCGTGCGACGGCGACGCACGTCGATTGCGCTCGGAAGTAAAATCGGCGCATGAAAATTGCGCTGAGCGTCACCTGTGCGCTCCTGCTTTCAACCTTCAATGCCGCTGCACAGACGCCACAAGCGTCGGTGCGGCGGATCATCGACAGTCCCGAGTTCAAGACCGCCACCACCTTTATCCAGGGCGATCACGAGCGTTTCGTCAGCGAGCTGGTGGCGCTGACGGAGGTTCCCGCGCCGCCATTCAAGGAGAAGAAGCGCGGCGAGGCATTCCTCGCGCTGATGCGCCAGCTGAATCTGAGCGACGTCGAAATGGACGGCGCCGGCAATGTGCTCGGCGTCCGCAAGGGGACCGGCTCCGGTCCGATGCTCGCGGTGCTCGCGCACATGGACACGGTCTTTCCCGAGGGAACGGCCGTGACCGTGAAGCGCGACGGCAGTAAATTCAGCGCGCCCGGCGTCGGCGACAACACGCGCGGCCTGGCGCTCATGCTCGCCGTGATCCGGGCGATGGATGCGGGCAGGTTCCAGACAGCCGGCGACGTCCTGTTCGTCGGCAACGTCGGCGAGGAAGGTGAAGGGGACCTGCGCGGCGCCAAGTTCGTCTTCCAGCAGGGCAAGTACAAGGATCGGATCAGGAACTTCATCGCCATCGACGGCGGGGACCAGTCGACCATCACCAACGGCGGCGTCGGCAGCCGGCGATACCGGGTGACGTTCAAAGGGCCTGGCGGCCACAGCTACGGTGCCTTCGGGCTGGTCAATCCGGCGTTCGCGATGGGCAACGCGATCGCGAAGTTCTCACGCATCCAGGTGCCGAAGGAGCCGAAGACGACGTACAGCATCGGCGTGGTGCGCGGCGGCACATCGATCAATGCGATCCCGTTCGAAGTGTCGATGGATGTCGACATGAGGTCGGAGTCGTGCGCCGAGCTGAAGAAGGTGGAGGATCAGTTGCTCGCGATCGTGCGTGACGCGACGGACGAAGAGAACAAGGCGCGGTCTACGACCGAGGGGAAGATCGTCGCCGATCCCAAGCTCATTGGCGACCGGCCTTGCGGCAAAACCGCCGAGACCACGCCGCTGGTCCAGACCGTCGCTGCCGTAGTCACTGCCTTCGGCCTGAAACCCGAATTCGAAACCAGCAGCACCGACTCGAACCTGCCGATGAATCTCGGTATCCCTGCCGTGACCATCGGCCGCGGCCCCAGCTTCCGCTCGCATTCACTGGACGAGTACACGTTGATCGATCCAAAGGCTGACGCGCAGGCCGCACAGGTTGCCCTGACGATCATCGTTGCTGCGGCGGGGCTCAAGTAGGTGCTGGGGTGCCGGGTGCCAAGGTGCCGGGGTGCCAAGGTGCCTGGGTGCCAAGGTGCTTGGGTGCCTGGTGCACGTTTGATGACACGAAAAAATAAGTAGTCTCTGCGCCTCTGTGGCGATACTCCCCGGATCTCGTCCCTAGAGAAGCGCCCTCTGAAGGACGCTTCGATCGATCGACGCGATCGTGGGGCGACCGGCGAGCGCCATGGCGAGGCGCAGTTCGTCGCGCAGCAAGGTGAGTACGTCACGGACGCCCTGCTCGCCGCTGGCGGCGAGCGCCCAGAGGTAGGGACGGCCGATCAGAACGGCGCGTGCGCCAAGCGCCACGGCTTTGAGCACATCGCTGCCGCGCCGCACGCCTCCGTCCATCAGCACGTCGATACGGCCGCCGACAGCATCCACCACCTCGGGGAGCGCGTCGATCGTCGCGGCAGCGCCATCGAGCTGGCGCCCGCCGTGGTTTGAGACGACGATGCCGTCCACGCCGGATCGGACCGCCAGGGCGGCATCCTCACCGGTCATGATTCCTTTGAGGATGATCGGCAGTTTCGTCCGGGAACGCAGCCATTCCACCGCTTCCCACGACAGCGTCGCGTCGAAGAGGTCGTGCACGTACGCGGAAAAAGACGAGTGCCGGCCCCAGCGCGCCGCCTGGGTCGCGGCCAACGCGAAGTTCTTCATCGAGATGCCTTCCGGCAGCACGAACTGGTTCCTGACATCGCGGAATCGTCGTCCGAGGAGCGGCGTATCGACGGTGAGGACGAGGGCCTTGTAGCCGGACGCTTCCGCGCGCGCCACCAGTTCCTCCGTCATGCCCCGGTCCTTGTAGACGTAAAGCTGGAACCACAGGGGTCCGGTGGCCGCCGTCGCAATCTCTTCCAGCGAGCAGGTTGAGAGGGTGCTGGCGATCATCAGCGTTCCCGCTGCGCCCGCCGCCCGGGCCGCCGCCATCTCGCCCTGCTCGTTGGCGAGACGATTGAATGCCGTCGGTGCCAGCATCACGGGAAAATCAATCGTATGCCCCGCCACACTCGTTCGCATGTCGATGGCACTGACGTCGACCAGCACGCGCGGCCGCAGTTTCAGCCGGTCGAACCCCAAACGATTGTCGGCGAGCGTCTGCTCATCACCGGCTGCGCCCGCATAGTAGTCGTAGGCCGCCGGGTCCATGCGCTCGCGCGCGATCTGCTCGTATTCGTCGACGGTGAGTGGCGCCATGGTTATATAGAGCGCGCACATTATCACCTATGACACCTTCAGAAGAACTGCGGCAGCGATTCGGTGATATCGACATCTATCTGTTCGATCAGCTGCTGCGCGGCCGCCTCGATGGCCGCCGCCGTATTCTGGACGCCGGGTGCGGCGCAGGGCGCAACCTGCCTTTTTTCATTCAACACGGTTTCCAGGTATGTGCCATCGATCGGGACGCGGCGGCCGTTGCCGCGGTTGCGAGGATGGCAGGCGAGGCTGGAGACATCCGCCAGGGCGTGCTCGAAGCGCTGCCCTGGGAGTCGGATTCGATGGACGCCGTCATTTGCAGTGCCGTCCTGCACTTCGCCAGCGACGAAGCGCACTTCGATGCAATGACCGCGGAGCTCTGGCGAGTGCTGCGTCCCGGTGGCCTGTTCTTCGCCCGCCTTGCCTCGAGCATCGGAATCGAGTCCTTGCTGCCGGCTGTCAAAGGCCGCATGCAACTGCCAGACGGCAGTCAGCGGTTCGTGGTGGACGAACGGAAGATCGTGTCGGCGACCGCAGCGCTAGGTGGAACGCTGCTCGACCCGATCAAAACCACGAACGTGCAGAATCAGCGCGCGATGACGACGTGGGTGGCGACAAAAACCTAGGGGGCCGGGATGACACGGTGCCGGGGTGCCGGGTGCCAAGGTGCCGGGTGCGGGGTGCACGGGCGGACGTCAGCACGTCCGCACGTGGCACGTCGCACGTCCGCACATAGCACGTTCGCACGTCCGGACGTGAGCACGTCGCACCGTCGCACGTCGCACGTCGTCAGATCTCGTACCTCAACGCTACCGCCGGATCGACGCGGGCGGCGCGGACGGCGGGGACGTAGCTCGCGAGCAGCGCCGTGAGGCCGAGGCCGCCGGCCACGGCCACGTAGGTGACCCAGTCGAGCGCGCTGACGCCGTAGAGCATTGTCGCCATCAAGCGCGTGAGTGCCGCGGCGCCGGCGACGCCGATGACGATGCCGATCGCGCTCAGGACGAGGCCGTGGCGCAGGAACAGGCCGCTGACATCCCGCTGCGCCGCGCCGAGCGCGATGCGGATACCGATCTCGCGGGTCCGCTGCGTCGCGATGTAGGAGATCACGCCGTAGATCCCGACCACGCCAAGGAGCAGCGCGACGCCAGCCGCGATGCTCAGCATGACCAGCGCGAAAGAGGTCTGCGCCATCGACTCCGAACGGATTTCGTCCAGGGTTTGGACGCTTGCCACCGGGACCGCGGAGTTCACCGACCAGATCGCCTGCTGCACTTCTTTGAGCAGGGTGGGTGAGTCTGCACGCGCGCTGCGGATCACGAAGCCCATCGTTCGCATGACGCTGCGCTCGTCGTTCCACATGCGTTCGTGGACCATCGGCCAGTAGACCATGCCCGGCACCGGCTTCGTGACACCGTCGTCGCGTTCGTCGCCGACGACGCCGATCACCATGCGCCAGGGGCTGGACGGCGTGTTCCGGATCCGGCGGCCGACGGCGAGCGTCGGATCCTTCCAGTACTCACGCGCCAGGGTCTCGTTGATCACGACCACCTGCGCCACGTCGTAAATGTCTCTCCATTCGATCGGGCGTCCTGCAATCATCGGGGTGCCCATCGTCTTGTGATAGTTGCCGCCGACCCACTTGAAGCGGCGGATCGTCGGGATGCGTCCCTCGGGAGAGGGGAAGTCTTCCACGAAGATTGGATCGTTGCTGTCGTAGCCGTCCATCGTGATCGAGGACGAGAGGCCGACCGAGGTTACGCCGGGCACCTGCTCCAGGTGCTGCGCCATGCTTTCGTAGGTGCGCGCCGTCTGAACAGGATCCTTGATCAGCGATTCAGGAATCGCGACCCTGAGCGTCAGCACCTCTTCCGGTTTGGTGAAGCCGGGTTGCACTTTGCGCATCGACTGGAACGTGCGGATCATCAGCCCTGATGCGACGAGCAGCACGACCGCCAGGGCGATTTCCACGACGACCAGCGTGTTGCGGGCGCGATGACGTTCGCGTCCGGCGCTCGAGGATCGGCCGCCTTCTTTCAGCGCACCGGAGAGCTGCGGTTTTGCGAATTTCAAGACCGGAATTGCGCCGAAAAGCAGTCCGGCCAGCAGCGAAATGCCGGCGGTGAAGATCACGACCCGCGGATCGATGGTGATCTCGTCGAGGCGCGGCAATCCCTCAGGTGCAATGGCCACGAGCGCGCGGATCGCTCCGTATGCGATCAGCAGGCCGGCTGCGCCGCCGATCGCCGCCAGTGTGAGAGATTCCGACAGCAGCTCCCACGTGATCCGCCGCCAGCTCGCGCCGAGTGCCGCATGGATCGCCAGTTCCTGCTGCCGCCCTTCGGCTCGCACCAGGAACAGATTCGCCACGTTCGCACAGGCAATGAGCAGCACGAGGCCAACGGTGCCGAGCAGGATCCACAGGATCTGGCCGACGTCACCGATGACGTCGTTCGAGAGCGGCAGCACCTGTGGTCCGAGCTTTGCGTCGTTCCACATCTGCTTGCTGAATCCCTTGGGCAGCGGGAAGCGCTCGATGATGAGCGGGATCATCCGCCCGACATCGGCGTTCGCCTGTTCGAGCGTCACACCGGGCTTGAGTCGCGCGACCGCCTGGTAGCTGAAATTGCCGGCCTGCACCTTGGCGCGATCGAATTGAAAGGGCACGAGCAGCTGGGGCTTGCGGTCGAGGAATCGAAATCCTTCAGGCAGGACTCCGATGATCTCATAGGGTTTGCCGTCGATCGTCATCGACTTGCCGACGACGTTGGGATCCGCGCCGTACTTGCGTTGCCAGAGCGAGTGCATGAGCATCACGCGGTCCGGTGCGCCAGGCGAGTCGTCTTCCTTTGTAAAGTGGCGCCCGATCACCGGGTTCACGCCGAGCACCTGCAGGGTTCCGTCGCTGATGTACATCGCCAGCAGCCGCTCGGGTTCGCCCGTGCCGGTGATCGTGACCGAGGTCCCATCCCACATGCCGATGTCTTCGAACACGCGATTCTCATCGCGATATACGAAGTAGTTTGTCGGCCCCATGTTGAGCTTTGGAATGTTGATGCCGGGGGCCTTGTGCCAGACCGACACGAGCCGATCGGAGTGCGGGAAAGGCAGCGGTTTCAGCAGGACGCCGTTGACGACGCTGAAGATCGCGGTATTGGCGCCGATTCCGACGGCAAGGGTCAGGATCGCCACGGCCGAAAACAGCGGCGCGCGCAGAAGACGGCGCGCAATCCGGGAAATTCTGGTGGTGACTGGTGACATAACGAGTGCTTAGACGGCCATTGACGGGAGAGGGTTCTGTGCTTGAGGTATTCTCGGCCGCATGCGCTCGCGCCTGGCTGCAACCATCCTCATCGTTTTCACCGCGGCCTGCGCCGGGAAAACCACGCCCACGGTGACTCCCAGGGGCGCAGCGCCGAAAATCGACGGGCACCCGCTACCGCTGGTGCCGCTGCCGCGGCAGGTGGAAAGGGCCGCCGGCGAATTCCAGTTCACGGCGGCGACCATCATCTATGCGGACGAATCCTTTTCTTCGAGCGCCCGCTTCCTCTCAGACTTCATCGGCCTGGCCTTTGGTGCGCAGCCTCCCCGGGTCGAGCCGTTGTCAACCGAACCGCCGGATGGTTCGGTTGTGCTGAGGCGCGATGCACCACTGAGAAGCAGCGGCTTCGAAGCATATGAGCTGCAGATTTCGCCGACGCGCATCACCATTCTTGCCGGCGAGCCGGCGGGCGCGTTCTATGGAGTGCAGACACTGCGGCAGCTGCTGCCGCCGGCGTTCGAATACGAAGCGCTGCGTGCGCCCCGGCGCAACCCGCCCCCGGCTGTGCTGCCCGCGCTCGTTGTTCGCGACGCCCCCCGGTTCCCATGGCGTGGCGCGATGCTCGACGTCGCGCGACATTTCCTGACGGTCGATGAAGTGAAGCGGTACGTCGATCTCATGGCGCTGCACAAGCTCAATCGCCTGCACATGCATCTGGCCGATGACCAGGGCTGGCGCATCGAGATCAAGTCGTGGCCCAACCTCACCGCGCTCGGAGGGGGTAGCGAGGTCGGCGGTGGAGCCGGTGGATTCTACACGCAGGAACAGTACGCCGCGATCGTGCAATACGCGGCCGACCGGTTCATCACCATCGTTCCCGAAATCGACATGCCGGGGCATACGAACTCCGCGCTCGCCTCGTACGCGGAGCTCAATTGCGACGGAGTTGCCCGGACGGTTTTCACCGGGACCGAGGTGGGCTTCAGCTCCCTCTGTGTCGAGAAGGAGATCACCTACACCTTCATCGACGACGTGGTGCGGGAAATAGCGGCAATGACGCCCGGACCTTACTTTCACATCGGCGGCGACGAGGTGAAGACGTTGACGCCCGAGCAGTATCTGGGATTTGTGGATCGGGTGCAGTCGATCGTCCAGAAGCATGGCAAGCAGATGATCGGCTGGGATGAGATCGCACCGTCGAACCTGCTCGCATCGTCGATCATCCAGCATTGGCGTCCGAAGACGACCCCTGCGGAGGCGATGGCGAAGGGCGTGAAGGTGATCATGTCGGTTGCCAGTAAGGCGTATCTCGACATGAAGTACGACGCGTCGACGCCGATCGGCCTCACGTGGGCGGGTATCGTGGCCGTGCAGACCTCGTACGAATGGGATCCCGGTGCCGCGGCGGAAGGTGTGCCGCCGGAAGCCGTGCTCGGCGTGGAGGGTCCGCTCTGGTCGGAGACGCTGGCCAACATCAGGGATGTCGAATACCTCGCGTTCCCGCGACTGGCTGCGCTTGCGGAAGCCGGATGGTCGCCGCAGTCAGCGCGTGAGTGGGAGGAGTTCCGCGTCCGCCTCGGCTTGCAGAATGCGCGCTGGATCGCGCTCGGCCTCAACTTCTACAGGTCGCCTGAGGTGCCCTGGCGCTGAACGCCCACTGCAAACTCCAAACTCCAAACTCCAAATTCCAAATTCCAAATTCCAAATTCCAAACTCCAAATTCGTAGTGCAGCCCTTTAGGGCTGCGCCTTGAGCGATTTCCTGAAGCAGCGGATCCGTTCCACCTCTTCGAACCCGACGGCGCGGTGAGCCGTGGCGCCGAGCTCATTGTCGAGGCGCGCATCGGACGCGAATTCCGTGCAGCCTTGCTTGCGAGCCCAGCTCTCCGCCGCGGCGATAAGAGCTGACCCCACGCCGCGCCGACGATGCGGCTCGTCCACGTACCACCCTTCGAGAAATGCGACGCGATCGGTGTCGCAGCCTTCGGCGTAGCGCCGGATCGAGAGCTCGGCGAATCCCATCAGCTCGCCGAAGCCGTCCACGGCGACGAGCACCTCGAGCGGGTTCTCCACCTTGCCCTCGAAATACCGCTGGACCTCGACCGCGTGGCTCGAACCCTCCTCGGGCCAGAGCGCCTGCCGCATCCGTAACCATCCGGCGCTGTCGGTGTGCAACGCGCCACGTACTTCGAACATCGTCCTCCCCGTTTGGCGTTTGGCGTTTGGAGTTTCAGTTTGGAGTTTGTAGTTTGGAGTTTGTAGTTTGGAGTTTGCCCTTAATAAACCATGATCGACGCGGTGCCGAGAAGGTCCGTCACGAAGCTGTAGACCACGACCTTCACGTGCTTCGGGTAGTTGGTCAGCGGCACCCGCGCGGTGTAGGACGCACCGTCCTTGAGGAAGCGCGCGTACGCGTCAGTATTCAACTTGAGGTCGATCTTCTGCCACGTTTCGCCGGCCGGATCGCCGTCCTTGTCACCCGCGAAGATCGCGATGTCCAGGCTCGACTGCTTCAGGCCCTTCTCGTCGGTGAAGCGGATCTGATCCGGGTGGATGGTGACGTTCACGAGCAGGTGGCGATCCTTGCCTGATCCCTGCACCTTGGGAGATTCAGCGCTGACGCGCAAGGCACGGATGTCTCCACCCGCGTACACGGCCGCACGCGAGATCTGCGTGAACGACATGAACTCACGCTTGTCGAGCGGAACGATCCGGTCGCGGGCGAAGTAGCCGCGCCGGTACATCACGTCGACGTCCTTGCGCTTCACCTTGATGGTGATCTTCCGGTAGGCACCATTGAACGTATTGCCCGGAGGGTAATAACCCAGGACGTATTGCGCGCGCGTCGCGAGATCGAGCCGGTTGAGCGCGTACTCGCCGTACTGGAAGGCGGTGGTATGACCGCCGGTGATCTGGGATATCAGGCGAAGCGATTCGACACTGGCTGTCTGGCTTGCAGTGGCGATGAAGGTCGGCAGCGGCGATGAACGGCCGGGCACCATCACGCCGTTGGCGTTGAGCGTGTTGCCGGTGGCGGTTGCCGACGGCACGACCCCGGCTGTGTAGAGAACACTCACTGCCACCCGCGAATCTGCCGCCGCCGCAGCAATGCTGCGGTCGTGCTCCAGGCGCGGCAGGTTCAGCCCGCGCGGCGTGATGAGCACGAGGTGCTTCTCGCCGTCGATGAAGCGCATGTACTCGATGCCGGCGTACATGTTGGCCACGTCGCCGTTGCTCGCCACGTTCTGCTCGATGTGCTCCCGAAGCGTCGTGCCGAGCATGTCTGCCGTCCGCTCGGCCTCAGGATCCGCCAGGCTTTGCACGCCGCCGACTCCGTCAGCGCGGCCGGCCAGCAGCTCGCCCCGGAGGAGCGCATCGGTGGCGCGCCGTGCGTCTGCCTTGATCCTGTCCCGGTCAACCGCCTGTCCGGGAACGAGCTCGCGAGGCCTCAGCGCTTCCGCCCCGGCAAAGACACCGTCGAGTGTCCGCTGCGCACTGGCCGGGATGGACACATTGCCGGTCATCCCGCGCACTCCGCTGTTCCACTCGCTCATATCTGTCTCGAGGCTCGTGTGGGCCAGCCGGTAGCGTTCGATGATCTCCGCAACGAGCGCGTGATTGGTGGTGAAGTCCGTCGCCCTGTTCAACGCGAGCACGGCGACGACATCCTGCGGCAGGAGCCGCTCGCGGACGAAAGCCTGGAGCGCTTCCAGTTCCCTGGACGGTCCGTTCATGTAGCCGCGTCCCAGTACGAGCAGGAAGACGCGCCGCGGCTGCGCAGTCAATGTTCCGGTCGGTGCGCGGAGATCGACATCGGCGGCTGCCGCTGCTGGATCCGGAGTCAGCGTCTGCAGCTCGAAGTGGCGGATCGGCTGCGGCACACCGTCTTCGAGGATGGTGAAATCCTCCTGAGTCAAATCGGTGACGGGATTGCCCTTACGGTCAACGACGCGCACGTCGACCGGCACAACGGAGATGCGGGTACGGATCACCCCCGGCTGCGGCCGCTGTTGCGCACGAGTGCTCGCCGCGGTCAGTGCAATCAGCGCCGCCGCGACGATGATCCTCATTTTGATCGTCCCGCACCATACAACACGACCCCGGGCCGGGCCGCCGTCATGGCGCCATTCTCGAAGACCACCACGCCGTTCACGATCACGTGCGAGAAGCCGACGGCATATGAATGCGGCTTCTCGAAAGTCGCCGTGTCGCGCACCGTCGCCGGGTCGAAGATCGCCAGGTCGGCCTTCATGCCGGCGCGAAGAACACCGCGGTCCATGATGCGCATGCGCGTGGCCGGGAACGAGGTCATCTTTCTCACCGCCTCTTCGAGCGTCAGCGTCCCCTTCTCACGGACATACACGCCGAGCACCCGGGCGAACGTCCCGTAGCTGCGGGGATGCGGATTCGCCCGCCCGAAGATCGGGACCTCGCCGTCCGACGCGATCATGGTCGCGGGATGGCGGATGATCCGTTCGACGTCGTCTTCGCTCATCGCGTGGAAGACACCCTGGCAGCCGCCCTGTTCGACGATCCACAGCGTTGCTTCGGCGGCATTCTCGATCGTCGCCTCCATGCCGCGCATTTTCGTGACGTCCGCGAGCGTCTTGCCGGCGAGGGCCGGATCGAATCCACAACTGGCGAGCTGCACGTTCTTCGGATCACCGCCACCGCGCTCGTCCCGGATCATCATCACTGCGCCGGCCTTGACTTTCGCGCGCGTCGCCGGATCCTTGAGCCGTTCCGCCACCTGCTGTCGACCGCCTTCGAGCGCCCATGCCGGAATCAGCGCCGAACCGACACTGGTGCTCGACGCGGTATAAGGATATTGATCGCTGGTCACATCCACACCGCGCGCCCTTGCATCGTCGATCAGCTTGAGTGTCTCGACCGAACGGCCCCAGTTGGCCTGGCCGATGATCTTGTGGTGAGTGACTTGTGTTGGAAGGCCGCCCCCTTCGCCAATCGCGATGGTCTCGCGCACGCTGTCGAGCACCTTCGACGCATCGTCACGCTGATGCGACGTGTGGATGCCGCCGTACCGCGCGGCGACCTTCGCCAGCTCGATCACTTCCGAGGTCGGCGTGAACGTGCCCGGCACGTAGAACAATCCGGTGCTCATGCCGAACGCTCCATCCTTCATGCCTTGCTCGACCAGCGCCTGCATCTTCTGGATCTCTTCCGGCGTCGCTTTCCGGTCGGCGTCGCCGATCACAGCCGAGCGAATGGATCCCTGTCCGATGAAGCTGCCGATGTTCACCGACTTCTGCAGCGCCGCGAGCGTTTCGAGGAATGGCGCAAGCGGCACGGGCGATCCGCCGTCGGGCCCTTCGATCAGGGTGGTCACTCCCTGCCGGACGTAGTTGTCGGCCGTCGGCACTTCGAAGATGCCGCGCCTTGCGTGTGTGTGCGTATCGATGAAGCCGGGGGCGATCACCTGTCCACCCGCATCGATCGTGCGTTGCGCGGTACCCGGTACCTTTGCGCCGACGGCGACGATCGTGTCTCCCTTCACAGCGACTTCGCCGCGATACCAGGGGGTCCCGGTCCCATCGACGATGCGAGCGTTGGTAATGAGGATGTCGTAGGTGGGCGCCTGGGCGAGCAAGCTCGCGGCGAGGGCGAGGCCCGGAATCGATCCAATCGCAGAAAGTCTCATCGGCATGACTCAGGATCCTTCGTTTGGCAGCAGGCCTCGGTGCTCCAGGAAACTGCGTACGGCGCCGAACATGCGCTGCGCATCCACGTCCGCAGGGTCGATGTGCCCGCCATGGACCTCGACGAATTCCTTTGGCGGGTTCGCCGCATCGAACAAACGCCGCCCCTCTTCAATCGGGATCACCGCGTCTTCAGGGCTGTGAATGAACAGCGCCGGCGCTGTGATCCGCTTGACCTTGGTGATGGACTCGAATGGATTGCGCATGACCGTCCGGATCGGCATCCACGGATACTGCCGCTGGCCGATGGCAACGACCGACGAGGGCGCGCCCTCGAGAATCACCGCCGCTTCAGGCACCTGCGAGGCGACGTTGACCGCGACCGCCGAGCCCAGCGACCAGCCGTAGATGACGATGCGGTTGGGGGTGATGTGGAGCGTGTTGCGGAGGTATTCGTAGCCGTTTCGCGCGTCGGCGGTGACCGTCGCTTCCGTCGGTGTGCCGTCGAGCCCACCGAACCCGCGATACTCGGGAGCGAGCACGTTCAGGCCCACTCCACGCAGCTGCTCATAACGCACGATGTTGACGCGGCTCGCGACAGTTGCCCGGTTCCCGTGCAGGAAGAGCACCCACGGCCGCCCGTTGCCTCCACCCTGGTGCGGCAATGCGAAGGCGAACTGGCGCAGGCCATCGGCACGCGGCAGGTCCACCTGCTCGAACGGCTGCGCCGGCCGTCCAGGGGCGAGCGGGCGCCCGGCCGCGAACACCAGGCGCGTTTCCTGTGAAACCATGTAGAGAACAGCGGCGGCATAGACGAGCGCCGCCACAACCGCTATCGTTAGAAGGATGCGCCGCACCCTTCGTGCCGCGCTGAGCTGTTCTCGCCGGTTTCCAGGAGTGCTATCTGTCATTCAACAATCTTGAACTTCACCCGAGTTTGCTCAAGAGCATACGCGAGCTCGGTTTCACCCGGCCCACCCCGGTCCAGGCGGATGCCATCCCCCCGGCCATGGAAGGCCGCGACGTGCTCGCCTGCGCCCAGACGGGCAGCGGCAAGACCGCCGCGTTCCTGCTGCCGATCCTCAACCGGCTGATGGGGAAGCCGCGGGGCAAGACCAAGGCGCTCGTCGTTGCGCCGACCCGGGAACTTGCCGCGCAGATCCTCGAGGAATTCAACAGCCTGGCGACGCATACGCCGCTGACGGGTGCCGCGGTGTTCGGCGGCGTCAGCATGGGGCCGCAGGAGCACGCATTTCGCACCGGCGTCGATGTCGTGATCGCAACGCCAGGGCGGCTGCTCGATCATTTGCGCGCGCCCTACGTCAATCTCTCGCAGCTCGAGTACCTGGTCCTCGACGAGGCGGATCGC
>CAVULC010000016.1:0-92549 GCA_963742265.1 uncultured Acidobacteriota bacterium | reverse complement strand
GCCACGGTGAACACGGCTCCGCCGGACACAGGAACCGTGCGGATGGATCCCTCTGAAGATGTACGCAAGCGCCCGGCTGTCCGGCGACCACGCCAGCATCCCGGTCGTGGGATGTTGCGGCGTCAGTTCACGCGCATCGTCTTCATCGAGCGTGCGGACCAGCACCCGTCCGTCGGCGACGTAGGCGAGGTACCGGCCGTCGGGCGAAATGGCGGGCGTTGAATATTGCGCAACCCGTTCGGGAAGTTCGAAGCGCCTCAGAGGTAACGATGACGATGGCTTGAATGTCCACGCGAGCGCTGCCGCAGCGGCTGCCGCGATCGCCACTATGACGATGGTGCGCAGTGCCGGTGATCGGCGCCTTACGGATGCGGTCACGTGTTCGACCGGGGGCCCGGGCGCTCGTTCGTCGAAGATGTGGATCGCGTCGCCGATGTCGCGCAGCCTGAGCCGGGGATCTTTCGCAAGGCATCGCTTCAGCAGCTCGACCACCTTCTCGGGGACGGTGGCGGGTATCGCCGTCCAGTCCGGATCCCTGGTGACCGCCAGTCCAAGACTCTCGATCACGGAATCGGCCGCGAATGGCGAAGTCGCCGTCAGCATCTCGTAGACGACAACGCCGAAGGCCCAGATGTCAGCGCGTTTGTCGACCGGCCGGCCTTTCGCCTGCTCCGGAGCCATATACGGAGCGGTGCCGAGGATGACACCCAGATCGGTGGCGGGCGAGGTGAAGGTTGGAGACAGCGCAGGATCCTGCGCGTTGCCATCCGGAAGGAACGCCTTGGCGAGACCGAAGTCGAGAATCTTGACGGAGGTGTTGTCCGGCGACAGACGAACGTTCGCCGGTTTGAGATCGCGATGAATGATTCCCCGTTCGTGCGCCGCGTCGAGACCAACCGCGAGTTGCCGCGCGATGGGCCGTGCCTCCAGCCAGGGCAGCGGCCCGCGCCTGATGCGCGGCATTCAGATCCTCGCCCGGCACGAGCTCCATGACGATCGCAAGCGATCGCTCAATCTCCTCGACACCATAGACTTGCGCGATGTTGGGATGGTTCAGCGAGGCCAGGACCTTCGCCTCGCGATCGAAGCGCACGCGCCGGTCGGGATCCTCCCCAAACGTGCGAGGCAGGAGCTTGATTGCGACCTCACGATCGAGCCTGGTATCGCGAGCGCGGTGCACCTCGCCCATTCCGCCGGCTCCAAGGGGCCCGAGGATTTCGTAAGGCCCGATCCGCGTTCCGGTACGCAACATTTGGGAGACCGGATTATAGCCGCGAGATCATCGCGACGCGGCCGGTCCGGCGGCGCCCCTCGGTTGTGTGGAAGGAAGGAGGCCAGGAGCGGAGTCCCGGCCTCCCATGTGAGCGGCGTTAACGGAGGATGTTCCGTCCGCCGTGAGTCGTGAAGTCGCGCTCCAGTTCGGCCGCATGCGCGTCATCACGGGCGCGCGTGCCGAGGACGATTCCGCCGGAGCGGATCCCGTCGTCGTACACCTTCGCGCGTTCTTCTGGAATCCCGGCGCCGATGAGCGCTCCGACCAGGTAACCCGCTGCGCCGCCCGCGCCCGCGCCCGCAATGGCACCGGCAATCGGACCGGCAACGACCAGCCCGATGCCGGGGATCGCGATGGACGTGGCCGCCGCAAGGAGACCGCCGAGCACCGCACCGACACTCAAGCCGGTCGCGCCACCGACACCCGCTCCTTCGGCCGCCTTGGAGCCGGTCTTGAACTCGGTGCCCGGCTTCACATCACCGAAATGCCGATGCCGCGTGTCATCCGACATCAGCACGCTCACATCGTCGGACTTGTAACCATGCTTCGTGGTGAGATCGTTGTAGGCGCGGCCGGCGTGCTCGGGACTGTCATAGAGCCCGGTAACGAAGTGACCGCCGCGATACGTCTGACCACGTGAACCAGTGACGTTGACATCGTTCGCTGCCTGGCGCGCGCGGCCGCTGGCGTTTTCCAGCTCACCCTCACGCTCCATGCGATTGAGCCCGAGGATGTCCCCGGTCGCTTCCTTGACGGCGCCCTTCGCGCGCTCGCCCGTGGCGGAGATCTCCTCGCCAATCCCGCTGCGGCCGACGACGCGGTCACGATCCGCAACACGGTCACGATCGGCAACCGTACGTGTGGGCACGCCGTCGGTTTCGTCAAAAACGTCGTTGTTCGCCTGGCGCATGCGGCCGGCCGCGTTCTCCAATTCACCTTCGCGTTCCATGCTGCGGTTGCCAGTGATGGAACCCGCCGCGTCCTTCGTCGCCCCTTTGACGCGATGGCCAAGCCCTGAGAGTTCCTCTTTTAAGGTGTCGTCCTGCCGCGAATTGTCGTCTGCCATGCAAATGCCTCCAGTGAGCTCGTTTCGAAGAGCCCGATGATGTCATCGCAACTCTGTTGCCATTCCGAGCTGTGCAGCTGGAGGTACTCACCGGCTTAGCAACGGGGCGATCTAGTACCATCCCGGGAATGCGCGCGCTCCTCCTCGGTTTTCTTCTGCTGCTGTTCCCGTCGTGGCTGCAACCGTCCATAGAGCCAATGGTCCGGATCGGCCTCACGCAGAACGTCCCGTCGGCCACGGTGCGATCAACCGAAGCCTTCACCGTGGAGGGTCGCACTACGCGATCGGCAACGATCACCTCGATCCTGGCGGTCGACCCCAACAAGAGCGGCGCCGTTACGGCGAACGACTTGCAGTATCGAGTCACAGTCACACTGGACGACGGCACGATCGTCGTGATGCCGGCAGGCGCCCATCTACGTATCGAGCCATCGGCTGCGCTGCTCGAGATCGACGCGCGCGCGTATCGCGGCGCGCTCGAAACTTCGGCAACACCCGGCGCACGCTCACAGTCGTCAACGAGCTGCCGCTCGAAACCTACCTGCGCGGCGTCGTCCCCAACGAGCTCAACCCGGCAGCGTTCGGCCAACTCGAGGCGCTCAAGGCGCAAGCCGTGGCGGCGCGGACCTACATCCAGCGCAACATCGGTACGTCCAAAAAAGAGGGCTACGACATTTGCGCGACTGACGCCTGCCAGGTGTACCTCGGCGCGCTCACCGAACAGCCGCTGGCGACGCAGGCCGTGACGGAGACCCGCGGCATCATCGCCAGCTACGACGGCAAGCCAATCAACGCGCTCTACAGCTCGACTTGCGGCGGACGCACCGAAGACGCGGAGCACATCTTCAACGAGAGAGTTCCATACCTGGTCTCCACCACGTGCGAATACAAGCATCCGGACCTGACGTTCGCGACAACGCGAGTGATCCTCAACTGGAAGGACGGCGTACTCGCGGTCGCGGGCGTGAAGACCTACCGAGATGCCGCCCGCTTCATGGGGCTTCCGCCTCGCCCGGACCCGCGCGTCGCAAACACGAACGCTCTCGCGACGTTCATCCGGCAGACGTTCTATCCCTCGGTGCTGACCGCTTCAGATCTTTCGTTCGTGAGGGAACAGGGGATCCTGAACGCGGGGGAACCAACGCCTCGCCGGGAAGTGCTCTTCCGGCTGATCGACAAGAAGTCAGCGTTCGAGTGGCAGCAGGGTGTGCTGGTGTCGTTCGACGCGGGGACCATGCAGTTGCTCGTGAACGGGCAGCTGAAAGAATTCGCGCTGGCGCCCGATGCACTCGTCTACCAGCGAATCGGCGACAGCAGGCTGGCGCTGCGCAAGGGATCATGGATCGGCGGCGAGCTCGTGGACTTCCGCGCTGAAGAAGGGACGATCCCGATGCTGATCTACCGCATCAACTTCGCGAACCCCGCGGCGGATCGCTACTCGCGCGTCGCGCTGTGGCAGGTGCACAAGACGAAAGCGGAGCTCGACGTGGCGTTCCGCCCGCTGATGATCGGCGAATTCAACGATATGCAGGTGATCCAGCGCGGTGAGTCCGAGCGGCTCGTCAGCACTGACATCGTCGGGACGACGGGACGCAGCACCGTTCCGGCTTTGCGGCTGCGCACGCTGCTTGGCCTTCGCGACAGCCTGTTCTCGTACGACATCGAGCGCAATGCTGCCGGCGCCGTCGTCGGCGCAACGTTCTTCGGCCGTGGTTGGGGGCACGGTGTCGGCATGTGCCAGGTCGGCGCTTACGGAATGGCACTGGCGGGCGCGACATACGAAGAGATCTTGAAGAAGTACTACGCCGGCATCGAGCTGATGACAGTGTATTGATGAGCGTTACGCCCGGTGCGAGTGCAGGAGTACCATGGCTGGATGCTGAAAGACGCTCCAGTCGTTCCTTATATTCCAGCCACGGACATTCAGCGCGCGCGCAACTTCTACGAAAAGAAAGTCGGGCTCATCGCCCGGGAGGAAGTAGCCGGCGGTGTCGTCTACGAATGCGCCGGCGGATCGTGGATCTTCCTGTACCAGTCGTCCGGCGCGGGAACATCGCAGGCGAGCCAGGCCTTCTGGCAGGTGCAGGATATCGAGAAGGAAGTCGCTGACCTGAGATCGCGCGGCGTGGTGTTCGAGGATTACGACCGGCCCGGCGGGTTGAAGACAGTGAACGGCATCTCGATCGGCGGCGGCGCGAAGGCGGCGTGGTTCAAGGACAGCGAAGGCAACATCATGGCGCTGATCCAGACCGACACCGAAAGCTAGCGCGGCTCGCGCTGCGGAACGATCGTCTCGCCCCGCGCGAGCATCTCCACCAGTGCGGCGATCTTCTTCGCGCGTCCGGCCGCCGTCTTCATGTTGTTGGTCCGGAACGTCAGTGCGAAAAGGTTCTGACGCGTCAACGTCTGAAACGTCTTGCGGGCCCGCGGGTTGGCCTCGATCGCCGCACGGAGATCGTCGGGCATGGACGAAGCGCTCGCGCTGCGGATCGGGGCGTACGCCGCGTCCCATCGTCCGTCTGCCCTGGCCAAGTCAACCTGCCGCTGCCCGTGGGGCGTCATCCGGCCTGCGGCGGTGAGCCGCGCGATGTGATCGCGATTGACCTGGCTCCAGATGCTTCGCGCCCGGCGCGGCGTGTAGCGCTGCAGGAACGAATGCTCGTCGAACGACTTGCGGATCCCGTCGATCCATCCCCAGCACAGCGCGACGTCCAGTGCCTGCGCGGCGGTCACGGTCGGCAACCCCGACTCCTTCTTGTGAATCTTCAGCCACAGTTCGTCTTCGCGTGCGTGGTTCGCCTTCATCCACGCCTCGAATGCCGCCTGGGTGCGGAAGCTCTTGATCTTGCGCGGATCAGGAATTACCGGGGCCATTTGGGCGCTTCAACCCCGAACTGCTGCGCGTACTCGACGTTCAGCCGCTGCCAGTCGCCGAACTTCAGCGCGTCCCCGGCAACGATGCGCCCGATGGGAGCTCCGGCGAGAAGGTGATCCAGAACATCGATACAGATGTGCCAGCCGGCAGCGCCCATCGAGATGAAATCGCGGTCGACGTCGTGCGAGAGCGTCAGACGCGTTCCGCCATCGGACGGTTCGAGTTCCCACCGGATATCTTTTCCACCCCAGTTGTACTCGAGCACCCGCGGCGCGTCGGCTCGAGCCACGCGAGTTTCGGAAACCTGCGGCGTGGGCGCGCCGACAGTCGTGAGCTTCACCTGGTACTTCCGGTCGCACTCAGGCTTCGATCGGCGTCGAACGGCGCCCATTCGCGCAGCTGCGCTGGATCGGTGAGCGCCTGCCAGACCCTCTCGGGCGAGTGACGCAGCTCTCTGACGAGAATGAGCGTCCAGTTCTCGCCATCTTTTTGTACCTTCGCCCCGCGGGCCGGACCCGCGGCGTATTGCTCGCGATTGGTCATGGTCTTCTCCTTGAACGTTCATTACTCGTAGCGCAGGGCTTTCATTACTGGCACTTTCGCCGCGCGGCGCGCGGGTAGATAGCACGCCAGCAGCGCCAGCACGGCGAGCCCCGCGGCGACGGCGGCAAAAGTGGTCCAGTCGGCGGCGTTGACGAGCGGCAGGAAGTGAGAGAGCAGCCGGCTCATTTCGATCGACAGCGCCAGGCCGACAAGGAGCCCGACCGCCACGAGCGTCAGCCCCTGGCCGAGAATCAGTCGCAGCACATCGCTCGTTTGCGCGCCAAGCGCCACCCGGATCCCGATTTCGCGCGTGCGAAGGCTGGCGCCGAACGAGACGACGCCATAGACACCGACGATGGCGAGGATCAGACCGAGCAGGCCGAGGCCTCCTGCCTGGATCGCGCCGATGCGGAAGATGAGAAATCCGAACACCCCCTGGAGGGACTGCGTCATGGTGCGGAGATCGGCGATCGGCATGTCCGCCTCGAGCAGCTTGATCTCACGCTCGAGCCGCGGCCCGAGCGCTGCTGGGTTCCCGGATGCGCGCACCATCAGCGTGCGAATCGACAGGTCACGAACGACTGGCAGATAGACGTACGGCCGCTGCGATTCGAAGACGACGACGTACGCACTGTCGCGCGCGACACCGACGACTTCGAGCAGCGGATCCGACGTGTTGAACGCGTGGAAGCGCTTGCCGATCGGGTCCTCGCCGGGCCAGTGTGTCGCGGCGAACGACTCATTGACGATCGCGAATCGCCTGGTTGTCGCCAGCTGCCCCTCGTCAGCCTCAGTGAATGCACGGCCGCGCACGATCGGGATGCCCATGACATCGAAGTAGTCGTGGCCGATGTGATTGATGAAGGATGCGGGCGGCTGGCTGGACGCGGGGACGGTGCGGCCTTCGACATAGATGGATCCGCCGCCGATCAGGTAACTCATGGGCGGCGCGAGGCATACCGACACCGACTCCACGTCCGTCCACGAAGCGACGCGGCGCTGAAGCTCTTTATAGAATTCGACGGTCCGATCGTCGTCATAGCCGATCTGCTTCGGATCGAGACGCACGGAGATGAGCTTCTTCGAATCGAACCCCAGGTCGATGTCTTCCGCGGCAGTCAGCGTTCGAACGAAGAGTCCGGCGACGACCAGGAGCGTGAGCGCGCCGGAGATCTGTCCGACCACCAGGAGACGGCGCAGCCGCTGACGGCCGCCACCGTCAGAGCTCGTCCAGCCGCCGTCGTGCAAGGCCGCGCGCCCATCGGCCTTCGACGCCCGCCATGCGGGCCAGAGCCCGATCACGATCCCCGTGAGCATGGCTGTGCCGAGCGAGAGACCGAAGACACGCAGATCGAACGACGTGTCGAATCGCAGCGGCAGGTCGGCGCCCAGGTCGAGGCGCGAAATGTACGCGGCGCTCACCCACAGGCCCACGGTGTACCCGGTCAGACCCCCGAGACCGGACAGCAGCAGGCCCTCGGTGATCATCTGCCGGACCAGCCGTCCACGGCTGGCGCCGAGCGCCGCGCGCACCGCGATCTCGCGCTGGCGTGCGGTCGCGCGCACGAGCAGCAGGTTCGCCACGTTCATGCACGCAAGGAGCAGCACCAGGCCGGCCAACGCGAGCCCGAACAGACGGACGAGCGGCACCGCCTCGCGCACCGATCGCATCGGCATCGGCCGCGCCAGCGGTTCGGGCACCACGACGGCGGCAAGGCCCTGGTCTGTCGCGGGATATTCGGATGCCAGGGCGGTCATCAGAACGTCGAGACCGGCCTGCGCTTCGGCCACGCTCACGCCTGGCCGCAACCGGGCGAGAACACTGATGGGCCGTGCTTTTCGTTTGGGTACAGCCAGCGATTCACGTCGGGGTTGAGAACGCCGTAGTCCTCGACGTCGACATAGCCGTCCATCTCGACACCGGTCAACGTTCCGCGGAATGATCGTTCGACGACGCCGGTGATCACCGCGGGAGCTCCGTCGACGCGGACGGCCCTGCCGATCGCGTTCGCATCGCCGCCGAAGTTCTTCATCCAGAACGAATACCCAAGCACGACGTGAACGGGCGAGCCGGACTTGCCGGTGAGCAACGTCCCTGCGGCGGGTCGAACGCCGAGGCCGCCGAAGTAGTTGTCGCTCACCGCGGCGAACCAGAATTGTGAGGCCCTGCCGCCGATGACGATGCCGCCGATACGCGGCATGGACCCGACGACGTCGCTGAACGGCTCGGCCCGCGCCTGGAAGTCTTTCAGCTGTTCGATCGAAAAGGCGAACTGGAAGCCGCCGGTCTCATCGCCTTTCGGTTCAGCGGCGATGGCGACAATCCGCTCGGGATGCGGCAGCGTGAGCGGCCGCAAGGTGGCGTTGAGCATCCCGTACAGCGCGGTGTTTGCACCGAGGCCGATCGCCAGGGTCAGCACTGCGGCGGCGGTGAACGCCTTGTGCATCCACAAGAAACGGATCGCGTACCGGAGATCGGTCACCGGCAAAATTCTATTCGACTAGACTCGTGCGCGTGAACCTTCGATTCCGGGTGATCGGCGCCGGACGAAACGGAGAGGTGGATCGTGGCGGAATCCAGAGGTACCCGTGGCCGGCGCGAACGGTCAGCTCGGCAGCGTCATCGTGCGCAAGCTCGCAGCCGCGGGCGTTGCGGTCCGTGCGGTGGGCCGTAACCCGCAGAAACTGGAGACGCTCAGGGCACCCGGCGTGGAGACGGTTGCGGTGGACCTGATGAACCTGTCTGCGTTGACCGAGGCCTGCCGCGGCGTCGGGCAGATCGTCTCAACCGTCAACAACAACATGGGCAAGGGCGCGACCAGCCCGACGAAGATCGATCTCACCGCGCATCAGAACCTGTGCGCCGCCGCCCGCAACGCCGGCGTTCGGCGGATTCTCTACGTCTCCGCGCACGGGATCGACCAGGATTCACCGGTCGATATCTTCCGCATCAAGTGGTACATCGAAGACGCGATCCGCCGCAGCGGCGTGCCCTACGTGATCCTGCGGCCCACCGCCTTCATGGACATCTGGGTGGACCAGATCCTCGCCGATGCGATCCGCAAGAAAGGCGCGGCGACGATCTTCGGGCCCGGCACCGCGCAGGCCAACTACATTGCCGTGGACGACGTGGCGGAGTTCGTGGTGAAGATCCTCGCGCGTGAGGAGGTCGTCAACCAGGTCGTCGAGATTGGCGGTCCGTCCTCGATGTCGATGAACGATGTCGCGACGCTGGTCGAGAAGCAGCTCGGACGAGGAGGGCGCCGCCGTCACATCCCCGTGTTCGCGATGCGCCTGCTTCCGCCGGTCGTCCGCCTGTTCGACGAGCTCACCGCCCGGATGATGACGCTCGGATATTTCGCGACGATTGATCGATCGCTTCCAAAATGGAAAGAGCCGGCGGATCGGTTTGGTGTGCGGCCCAGAACGATCGAAGAGCACATCAAACGTCTGAAGTCCTGAAGACCCCAGGCGCCCAAGCCCTATGAACCAACGAGCGACGGACCTGAAGTGGGTCCTTCCCGCAACCATTCTGGGATCGAGCCTGAGTTTCATCGACGGCTCGGTCGTGAACGTCGCCCTGCCGGCGATCCGTGCGGACCTTGGGACCACCCTCGCCACACTTCAGTGGGTCGTGAACGGTTACATGCTGACGCTGGCGAGCTTCATTCTGCTCGGCGGGTCCGCGGGTGATCGGTTTGGACGCAGGCGGATTTTCCTGCTGGGGCTCTCCGGGTTCGTGGTCGCGTCAGTGGCCTGCGGCCTGGCGCCGGGCACCGCCTGGCTGATTGGCGCCCGCATGGTGCAGGGGGTTGCCGCGGCCTTGCTGATGCCCGCCAGCCTGGCGATCATCAGTTCGGCGTATACAGGTGACGCGCGTGGAGCCGCGATCGGCACCTGGGCGGCGGCCGCGGCGATCACGTCCGCACTCGGGCCACCGCTCGGCGGATGGCTGGTCGACACGGTCGGGTGGCGCGCAATCTTTTTCATCAACGTGCCGGTCGGTGGCCTCGCGCTGTTGTTTGGATCGAAGTTACCCGCAGATTTACGCGTCGCCCACGCGGATCCGCTGGATCTGCGCGGCGGGCTGCTCGCGATTCTCGCCCTTGGATCGCTCAGTTACGGCCTGGTCGCGCTCGGCGAAGGAAAGCGGACAAACGGGGTGGTCGCGATTCTGGCATCACTTCCCGCGGCATGGTGGTTCATTCAATCGCAGGCGCGCGCGCGTACGCCGATGATGCCGCTCGACCTGTTCCGCAATCGCACCTTCGCCGGGGCGAACGCCCTGACGATCTTGCTCTATGCGGCGCTGAGCGGGGCGTTGTTCATGCTGCCGTTACTGCTTGTAGGAGTGCATCGTTACAGTGCGACGGCGGCGGGAGCGTCGTTCCTGCCGATGTCGGCGATCATGGGCGCGGGATCTCGATGGTCCGGCCGTCTCGTCACCCGAATCGGCGCGAGAGCGCAACTCATGCTGGGGCAGTCGATAGTGGCGGCGGCGTACGTGGTTCTCGGATTCTGTGGCGACCGATCCAGCTACTGGACCGGTTTTCTGCCGGGTCTCGATACGCTCTCGCCTGCGGCATGACGCTGTGCGTGACGCCGCTGACGACGACGGTGTTCGAGTCCTCTGCGGCAGACCGGAGTGGGACTGCGTCGGGTGTCAACAACGCCGCCGCGCGCGCCGGTGGTCTCGTTGCGATCGCGGCAATTGGCCTCGCATTCGGAAGCTCCGGCATGGCCGGTGCGAGCCAATCGTCGGTCGTCGACGCGTATGGAACAGTGATGATCGCGGCAGCCATCCTCGCCGGTCTCGGCGCAGCGACCGCGGCGTTCACTATCGGGGCCTGACAGCACCCTTTCCTCGCCGCCAGGCGGCGGCCACCGCAGCGGTGCCGAGCAGCACCAGCGTCCCCGGCTCGGGTACCGGTGCGACTACTGGCGCGTTCAGCTCCTGCGCGCTCGCGCCAAAACGCACAAAGCTCGAAGGTGTCACGCTGCCGCCAACGAGGTCCAGCAGCAGCAACGCTCCACTCGCATCGTCTGAATAGCAGTGTGACCGGGCGTCGCAGACGAACATCGCGAACTGGTCGGGGACCGGTCCGGTGAAGTTGTTCGTCGCGTTCAGCACGAACGACAACGTCGAGCCCGGTTCGAACTGCTGCGAGAAGAACGCCGCGGCGGATCGAGATCCTCGAGCGTCACGCCGCTGGCCAGATCACCGCTGCAACCGAGACCGCTGAAGGTGCCGCCCAACGTGCAGTCCGCCGAACCGCTGACGACACTCCCGCCGCCGAAATCAAAGTCCGACAAGGTCACGCTGTTGGAGCTGCCATCGAAGTTCGTGAGGCCGAATACCAGGGTCTGGGTCCCCGACAGTGGAGACGTGTCGAGCGTGATCGTGATCAGCTGGCACGGCGGCGTCGGCGCCGACAAGGACTGGAATCGCCAGAACCGCCAGACTCGCAGTGTACTGCTTCATCATGAGCTCCTCCTACCTCGAGCCTGGACCGGCAAGGACGCGGGCGTCGTAGGTGAACGTCACGTTGCCCGCGTTGGTGAACTGCAGCTGGATGGCAACGCTCTGCCCCGCTGCGAGAGTCGATGTTGATGCTCGACGTACGGACTGCCGGCTGGTAACAGAAGGGCAGGTGGTGCCGCTCGCGTTGTAGAGCGACACATTGGCGGTCAACTGGTCGAGCACCAGAGAGATCGGTCCGGTGATCGACGCGGACGAGTTGTTCTTCAGCGTCACCGTCTGGACGTAACGCCTCGTCGATCGGATTGATCGTGACGCCGCTGTAGCGTGAGGCCGATCGACGGCGTCACGTCGCCGCGCAGTCACACGGCTCGAAGTGGCGGTGACGATCTGCGACGTGTTCATGACCACCGTGGTCGATGCGACTCGCTGGGATCCGCGACGTTCTGGCTCCAGCCGGCGAATCGGTATCCGGCGTTCGGAGTGGCCGTGAGGGCGACCGGCGAGTACCGATCGACGTTGTAGGTCCCTGCCACCGGTGTCGTCGTTCCTCCGGCGGCGGGTCCACCTGCATCGTGAGCTGCACGGAAGACGGTGCCGTCGGGGACTCTGCTCGAAGCCTGCGATCACGCACGGCAACTGGCATTGAGAATGTTCTGCAGGCACAGCTCGAATGCGCCGATGTCGACGCCGCCGAAGGCAGGGCGGCGCTGACCGCGCTGATCGAAGCCGAGCGAGCTCGCAAGGTCCGCGGCATTCCACGCCGGGCTGTCTGGTCGAGATCGCCATGGTCGGCGTCGGCCCCTGGTTGTACGCCAGCGGCGCCAGCTGCGGATCGCCAGCTGGTGGCGACACCCGGGCATGCGACAAACGTCATGTCTCGGAATTCGCTGCCGTCAGCATTGCTGGTGATCAGATTGCCGATGAAACTGCCGGCGATGGCTGGAACCGGTGACGGCGCATTCCCGTCCCGCCATTGTTCGCAACGATGGTGTTCCGAAGGATGAACGACGTGGGAGCGCTGACAGAATCCTGCGCGACCATGATGCCGCCGCCGAATACCGAAGACCGCTTCATTCAGGCTGATCGTGGCGTTGAGCACGATCAGGTGGCCATTTCTCGAAAAGATCGCACCTCCCCCGCCGCTGGCGCCCCTTCCCTGGTCGCTCCACCACCAATAGCCACGTTGCCGGTGAACGTGCTGTTGCGGATCTCGACGCTGCCGCTGTCGTTGAAGATCGCGCCGCCGAGGCCGGCGCCTCCGCCCCCTCCGCTCGAACGTCGCGTGCCCGGCGAAGAAGCCGCCGTTGCCGGGGTCGCCGTCGGTGATGTCGCCATTGGTGCCGACACCGCCGCCACCGCCGAAGCCGCCGTTGCCGCCGTCTTCGCCGAAATATCCGGCGTAGCCCGACGCACCGCCGCCGCCGCCGAACCCGCCGCGGCCGCCGCTTCCGCCGGCAGTCGAAATTCCCCGCCGCCGCCGCCCCCGCCATAGTTGCCCGCACCGCCGCTGTGGTCGACAAACGGAAAGAGATCGACGGCGCCGCCACTTCCGCCGCCGCCCGGACATGGTGCGTCTTGACCGTCACCATGCGTGCCATTCGCGCCGCACGAGTAGCCCCCGAGACGTGCTCGACGCGCTCCGCAGCGTTCCGCCCCCGCCGCCACCGTCCGGGTTGGCCGGAACCGGTTGCACTTCCGTGGCCACGAGCGCCTCCTCCGCCGGCGCCGGTGAAGCGACCAGTCACCTCGAATCCGGGACCGCCATTGCCGCCAAGCCCGCCGCCGCCACCGCTGCGGCCTGCCCCGCCCGTTCCACCGATGGCCCAATTCCCTTCGAACGTACTGTCCTCGACGACGAGTCCGCCGCCCATCACATAGATGGCGCCGCCGGCTCCCATTCCACCGCCGCCGCCGTTACCGCCGTTTCCCCCTTGTGCGTAAAACCCGCGGATGTACGCCCTCTTGATCGTCAGGTGACCTTGCGGATGCACGGCGAACAGGCGGAAGTTCCGGCTGCTGTTCCGCTGCAACGTCGCGCCGTAGGCCCAGATCGTGATGTTCGAGGTGATGATCGGGGTCGCGGTCGGCCCGGTCGGGTTGTCCGCGTCGTCGACGATGGCAGTTCATCTGGAGGAGCGCGCCCGCCGGCAACAGGATGGAGTCGTCGCCGCTGCCTGGTACGCACTGCGTGGTCACCCAGGATCGGGGTCGACCCGACGTACGTCCACCGCGATGTTGCTGTCGTAGTTGGCCGAGTAGATCGCCTCCTGCAGCGAACATCCGCCGGTGCCGCTGATCTTCTGCTCGAGACTCGTGACCGGAATCATCGCGCCCGCCGCGGCACGAGTGCCGCCGAGCATCATCGCCAACGCCGCAGCCAGCATGGCGAAGGGCCGCAGAAGGTTCTTGATCATTGCCGCATCTCCCCGGGCGATCCGTCTGACGATCCGGAATGGATGAGTTGTGCCTGCTCACGCGCGCAGACGACCTGCACTCGTGTAAGCGCAAGGCAGGCAAACCATTTCAGTCGAGACTGCGACGCGCCTATGATGGGCGTCATGCCCAGGACGGAGCCGCGATCCCGACGCGAGCCGGATGAAACGGCATTTCACCGGCTGCTCGAGTGGCTCGATCGGGGCAGTGATTCAGCAGGGCAGCGCTACGTCGAGATCCGCGAACGGCTGGTGATCTACTTCGCGCGCCGGAATTGCCGGGGGCCCGAGGACCTTGCGGACGAGACCTTGAACCGCGTCGCTCGCCGGCTGAAGGAACAGGGTACCGATCGACGACATTCTTCCCGCTCAGGTACTGCTACGTCGTCGCCCGGTTCGTCATGCTCGAGTCTTTACGCCAGATGCATCGCGAGGCCAGTGGCCTCGCGCACGAGTATCGGCCCGATGTTTCGATGCGCCCGGAGCGGGAGGACGGTATTGCGGAACGTGAGCGAACGATGGACTGCCTCGACGAGTGCCTGGCGGCGCACACCGAGGCCGACCGGGAGTTGATCCTCGAGTACTACAAGACTGACGCCGGCACGGCAGGCGCGCAGCGCAAGCGCCTGGCCGAGCGTCTCGGACTGACGGCGAACTCACTCGCGATCCGCGCCTGGAGACTGCGACAGCGGCTGGAACGGTGCGTCCGGCACTGCCGCGAGCGGCGACAGACTAACGGCAGTTTCGTCTCACCAAGATAGAGATGAGCCAGGATTCAGACGAGCACCTGATTCGTTATCTCCTCGGGGACCTGCCCGCAACCGAAGCGGAGCGGCTGGACGAGCGAAGTGTGGTCGACGCCGCAGTCGCGCTCAGGCTTCGTGTGCTCGAAGACGACCTGGTGGACAGATACGCTCGCGGCGAGCCATTCGACATATCGCTCGAACGGTTCGACCGACTGCATCGTTCGTCTCCCTATCTGAAGGACAAGGTTCAATTTGCCCACGCGCTGCACGCTGTCACGGCAGCGGAGAGTACAGCGACGTCTCCCGCGCGGGGCCTGCCTGCCCGCACACGAGTCGTCATCTCGGGCCTGGCGGCCGCTGCCGTCCTGGTCGTGGCCGTGTCGGGATACCTGTTGCTGCTGAACCAACGACTGCACGAGGAGGTCGAGCGGCTGCGCGCGCAACCAGCGAGTGACGCGGTGAACGCTCCCGTACCCGCCGTCGGCACCGTGACTTTTCTGCTCCCGCCGCCGCGCCGCGGTGGGGACACTGATGGCACTGACCGTCACCGTTGCGCAAGAACACCGGCCAGGTCGTGCTCCGCCTGCAGGTGGAGTCAGCCGAATACACGCGCTTCTGGGCAGCGCTGAGAGACGTCGTGAGCGGTCAAACGATCTGGCGCAGTTCCGATCTCGCATCCGAAGCCGCAGGGGCCGATCGCCTGCTGACAATCACGGTTCCCGCCGCCCTCTTGCGCGGTCAACGATATGGGATCGAACTATCGGGTATCGGCCCGAGCGGTTCGACCGAGTCGCTCGGCGAGTACCCGATGCGCGTCGTGCTAGAGTAGCGGCCCACCAGCCCGGGCACGGCTGGACGGAATGTCGGACATGCCCTGGGCGGATCGCTTTTCGCTTCGTTGTCTTGTCGCGATCGTGGCGGTGTTCGGCGGCACCCCGGTTGGTTCCGGTGCGCGGGCAGTCCAGCACGACGCGGCAATCCGTTCGGTGATTGCCGGCCAGGTCGCGAGCGGTGACATCTCGGGCGATCTCACGGCGCGCTTTTCCGTTCTTCTCGTAGCCGGTCAATTCGCCACGATCGTCGTCGCGCACAGGGGCGTCGACATCGTGGTCCGCCAGCCCGACGCGGATCGATTGCGTCAAATCGTCAGTTCGTCGGACGGACCCGACGGTGAAATCCGTCTGCCGGTCTACACCGACGTCTCTGCGCCGCTCACCTTCGAGGTGGCGGCTGCGTATCCGAAAACCGCGCGTGGTACGTACGCCTTCCGTCTCATGGACGTGCGTGAAGCGACTGCGGTCGATCGGCAGGTCGCCGAAGGGCAGCGCCTTCATTCGCAGGCGGTCTATCTCCGCGGCACTGATGCGTTCACTGCCGCGCGCGCCCGCGCCCGTGAGGCTCTGGTGGTCCGCGAGAAAGCGTTGGGCAGCATTGCGTGCGACACCGCGCGATCGTTGTTGCTGCTTGGGCAAATCGAGGACGCCTCCGCGAACTTCAGCGCCGCCGAGGCAGATTACCTTCGCGCCCGGAGGATCGTCGAAGGTTTGTCCGGATCAAACGAGCTGTTGCGTGCACAGATCCTCGATAGTCACGGCGCGAACCTGATCGCGCAGGGGAAGTATCGCGAGGCTGAACCGCTCGTGCGCGAAGCGCTTGCGATCCGTGAGCGCATCCTTGGGCCGGCACACGCCCTGGTTGCGGCATCGACGGCGACACTCGCCGACTTCCATCACGAGAGTGCCAACGTGCAGGAGGCCTTCAGCGCCGCGCAGCGTGCGCTGGAAATTGCCGCCGGTGTCTACGGGCCTGACGATATCCCGTTTGGCGACTTTCTCAATCGGATCGCCCGTTCGGAGCTGGCGATGGGGAACTATGCACGCGCCGGGGAACTCTATGCGAAGTCGCTGGAGACACGAGAAAAAACTCCGGGCGCACCAGGTCTTGCAGTGGCGGACTCGCTCGGCGGGCTGGCGCGTGTTGCCCTTCTCGCCAATGACAATGCCGCCGCCGAAGAACGGCACCTTCGGTCCCTTGCCATCAGAGAACGGCTGCTCGGTCCCGATCACCCGCAGGTGGCCAACGACGTATTCAACCTGGGTCTCATCAGCTACCGCCGCCGCGATTTTGCTACCGCCGTCGAGCGGTACCAGCGAGCCCTCGCGATTCGCGAGAAAACCTTCGGACGGCGCCATCCGGTGATAGCGATGACCCTGAATAATCTCGGACTGGTCTACTGGCGTCAGTCGGACTACGTTCGGGCCGAGCAGTTCTTCAGCGGGGCGCTGGAGCTGTCGGAGCAGCTGTATGGAGCTGACAGCCTGCGCGTGACGAATGCCCTGGCCAATCTCGGGATCATGGCGAAGGAGCAGGGTCACTATGCGCTGGCGGAAACACGGTATCGGCGGGCGCTCGCGATCAAGGAGAAGCATCTCGGCCCCGATCATCCCGACCTGATCACCCTCGTCGAGAGCCTCGCCATCCTGTATCGCGACAGCGGTGAGTACTCGCAGGCCGAGCAGATGTTCGAGCGGACGCTCCTCCTGACAGCCGCCTCGCTCGGGCCCGAACATCCATTCGTTGCCCGTCACCACGCGAATCTTTCCCAGCTGTATTGGGCAATGGGAGACTGGGACAAGGCCCTGGCGTCACGCTCACGGGTGATCGCCATCGAAGAGCGCAATCTTCCGCTCGAGCTCGCGACGGGATCCGAGCGTCAGAAGCTCGCGTACTTCGAGCCGTTGCTGGAGGATCTCGAAGAGACGATCACCTTGCACGTCCGGGGCCCGCGAGATACGCCTGCCGCGCGCGACCTCGCGCTCCTGACCTTGCTGCAGCGCAAGGGGCGCATCTTCGATGCGCTGGCCGACAACATCGGCAGCTTCAGAGATCGTGCGACCGCTCCAGATCGTGAGCTGCTCGATCGACTGTCCGATGTGACCTCGGAGCTCGCCAAGACGGCACTCACCGAATCGAGCCGCTTGCCGGCCGCGGAACGGCAACGCACCATCACGCGACTTGCTGCACAACGCGAGCGCCTCGAAATCGAGGTGCAGCATCGAAGCGCAGGATATCTAAGCGCGTCGCGAACGCTGACCCTCGCGGACGTGCGGAGTGCGTTGCCCCCGAACGCCGCCCTGATCGAGTTTGCACGCTACCGTCCGTTCGATCCGGCGGCGCCGGTCGAGAGTGAGAAACGGTTCGGCGCGCCACGGTATGTCGCATACGTGATGCGGCGCAACAGCGAACCCGGGTGGAAGGAATTGGGCGAGGCGGATCCGATCGACGAGGCAGTCGAGCGCTTCCGCGCAGCGCTCGCTGACTCCCGTCGCGCGACGACGTCGGCCGGCGTTCCGCAGAGGTCCACCGCCTGTTGATCGCTCCATTGAAGAGCAGTCTCGGTGATGCGACGCACCTGTTGATCTCGCCCGATGGTCCGTTGAATCTGATTCCATTCGAGGCCCTTCGGGATGGCCGGAGATATCTCGTCGAGGATCATCTGATCTCCTACGTGACGAGCGGCCGGGACCTGCTGCGCACGACCACACCGCGACCTCGATCCCGCGGATTCGTTGTCTTTGCGGACCCCGATTTCGGCCCACCCCGAGGCGAACAATCGCCCTCGCGCACAGACCGTCCGGCCCAGTACTTCGCGCGGCTGGGGGCCACGCTCGGCGAGGCACAGCGGATCGTCGACATATTTCCCGACGCGACTGTTCGATCCGCCGGCCAGGCGACAGAAGGGGCGCTCAAAGCCTTGCACGCACCGCGCGTCCTCCACATCGCGACCCACGGCTTCTTCCGCGCCGATGCCGGGATCGAGAATCCGCTGCTGCGGTCCGGTCTCGCCCTGGCGGGCGCCAACCTGCCGCGCGGCGGCAATGACGATGGGATTCTTACGGCGCTGGAAGCGGCGAATCTCGATCTCTGGGGCACCAGGCTCGTTGCGCTCTCTGCGTGCGACACCGGCGTCGGCGTCGTCCGCAATGGTGAAGGGGTCTACGGCCTCCGGCGTGCGTTCTTCCTGGCCGGAGCCGAGACACTGGTGATGAGCCTGTGGCCGGTCAGTGACGTAATCACGCGCGAGATGATGAGTGGCTACTACGCCGGGCTGAAGCAGGGGCTCGGCCGGGGTGCGGCGTTGCGCCGCATGCAGGTGCAGATGCTGAAGCGGCCCGGCCGCGCGCACCCGTTCTACTGGGCCAGCTTCATCCAGGCGGGGAACTGGCGAAGCCTGGACTCACGGTGACGCGCCGATGTCGATTCCGGCCTCGCGTGCTCGACAATCAGGAGAACGGAGGAATGAATGAACATCACGCTTTGGGTTCTGCAGGTCCTGCTCGCGGTCGCATTCTTTGCGCACGGCTGGCTCCTGCTTGCCCCGCCGCCGGAAATCGCCGCGAAAATGCTCGAGTCGCTGCCGCGCTGGTTCTGGGTCTTTCTCGGTGTCGCCGAGATACTGGCTGCACTCGGCCTCACGATTCCCGGACTGACGCGGATTCAGCCTCGCCTGGTGATCTGGGCGGCGGTGGGGATCATGATCGTGATGGTTTCCGCGACCATCTGGCATCTCGCCCGAGGCGAGATGAGCTCCGCCGCGGTCACGCTGCTGCTGCTCGCCATCGCGACCTTCGTCGCCTACATGCGGCTTCGTGTCCTTCCAATCCACAGCCGTGGCACCTTAGAACGTTAGAACCCTGGAACCTTGCCGCCCGTCACAATCCGCTCGGCTCCTCGACGCAAAACTCCGTATGCTCTGCGGCGGAGGCTGGAATGACACGAACATGGATCTGGGTCCTGGTGTTGATGGCAGTGGGCGTGACGGCATCCAGTCAACAGCCGCAACGTCCGATGAGCCCGGAAGGCTCCGCGCAGGTTCAGCTCCTCGGCACATGGGTCAAAGGCGAACGCCCGGCGTTCACGCTCGGACGCGAACAGTACCAAGGCGGCAAGTGGGTAGAGATCACCTACGGCCGTCCGCTGCAGCGCGGTCGTGATCTGTTCGGTTCGGGCGCGAGCTATGGCAAGGCCGCCAACGACGTCGGCACGCCCGCATTTCCGGCGCCGCCGGTCTGGCGAGCCGGCGCGAACATGTCGACGCGGCTAAAGAGCGAGGTTCCGCTCGTCCTCGGAAAAACGACGGTGCCGGCCGGCGAATACAGCCTCTTCATCGATCTGGTCAAGCCAACCGAGTGGACGCTGATCGTGTCCGGCTGGGCCGCCCAGGCGAAGTTCGATCCGAACGACAAGAACGCGCTGTGGGGCGCCTATGGCTACACTCCAGCCAAGGACGTCGCCCGCGTGCCGATGAAAGTCGAGACGATGCCGTTCGCGGTCGATCAGTTGACCTGGACGTTCCTCGACGTGAGCAACGACAGCGGACGGATCGCGCTGATGTGGGGGAAGACGCTCGCGAGCACGCCGTTCAAAGCCGGCTCTTGATCGCGACCATTCGAACGGTTAATCAAGTAGCCTGCGCCGCACGGCGCACGCCGCCCGAACGCGGCTTCACACCCGTGATGCCCCACTCGAGTCGATCCAGGCCGGCCTGGTCGAGCCCGCCACGAAGATCCACCCAGGTGAAGCTCTTGAGGAACGGCGGGAGCGTGGGCGTCTTCGCGGATCCAGGAAGAAGAACGGGGATGACCGGCATCTTGCGCCGGACGGCCTCCTCGAGACAGGCCCTCATCTCCGGTTCCTCCCACGGACCGAGCCCGTCAGGCCCGACGAGCACGGACGCCGTTCGCGTCGTGGTGATGACCGCCTCGATCGCCTGCTGCCAGGGACGTCCCGGCACGAGTTCCCACTCGTCCAGCCATGGATCGAGGCCTCTCGCCTGAAGCGCCTGCGCGAGCTCCCGCACGACCGCCTTGTCGTTGCCGTTGTGGCTGAGGAACACATCGATAATGCGTGCCTTGAGGGCCGGATCTCCGGACGCAGGTATCGAGGCCTGGCGAACCACCGAGTCCCGGCTCCGCCGCCGTTCCTGGATGGCACTCCCGGCGAGGAGCAGACCGGTCATGCTGCCGATGGCGGCAACCAGGTAGCTCACGTCGATCCAGACCAGTGCCCAGCGGATGGCGGCAGCCGCGAGCACGATCGCGGCGGCGATCAGCGCGACGCCGATTGCGCACAACCATTTCCTGCCGAGGCCGCGAGCCTGCGCGACGCTCAATACGAAACACAATGCAAAGATCAGCGGGAAGGTCCATCCCGCGCCAAGGCGTTCGATGAACCGCGATTGTGCCAGCGAGCGCGCCGCCAGCTCGTGGATCTTGACACCCGGCAGCAGCCCGAACGGCGTGGCATGGACGTCGCCGGCGCGTGCCGAACCTGCGAACACGTACCGGTTCTCGAACAGCTGGAGCTGCTCCTGCGTCGGCAGACCTCGCACCGGCTCGCGATCCGGCGACGGTCTCGTGAACTGGACGAGCCCGCTCTCGGGCAGCTTCAGCGTGTCACCGGCCAGATCGCGTGCGACCCTGAGGCTGAGACTCTCATCCCGGGGATCGTGCTGGAAGAACAGCGGGACCATGCGCACCACCCGATCCGCTTCCAGGTACCCGGCGAGTGACGCGAGGTGTGGTTCGAGACACGCGAGCGATCCAGGGAGCGGATCGTGAACCAGCAGCCCTTCCCGTTCGGAATGTTTGTAGCCGAAATACACCGGCAGCTTCGCCGCATCCGCCCGCGCGACGACCGCGCAGAGCAGCGGGTCGAGCTCGGAAGGCTGATCGAAGTAGAAGTCGAAGGCGATGCCGCGTGCCCGGCGGGTGATCGCCTGCTGAATCAACCACGCGAAGTCACGACGGCGGATGGCGGCGTCGCTCGACGGGTCAAGTGTGAAGACCAGCGTGCCAGGCCCTGCAGAGGATCTCGACGGCAGCAGCCGGTAGCGCCAGTCACCCAGGCCGTTGAGGCCGAGAAAGCTCCTGGGCACTTCCTGCTCATAGCCGATCAGCGGTGTGCGGCGCCCTGACAGCAGGTCGCTGGCGGCGGCGATCGAGAACAGCAGGCAGAAGCCGATGAAGAACGCGAGGAAACCGCCACCGAGCAGAACGCGCTGGTCCCGGTACGCCGGCCAGCCGAGGACGGCGATGACGATCGTCAAGGGTATGAGGACGGCCAGCACGCGAGCGGGATGATCGCTGAACGTGCCGATCCCCTTGAATGCGAGCGGCAGGATGAGCGCGAGCGCCGCGGCGATCAGCAGCGTTCTCGCCAACTCGCGCAGCTGGATTGGAGTCACTCGTGCGCTCCGCGTCGCCGCATCCGCCGCCTTACTGCCGGCCGCTCACGATGGCGCGGAGCGTCTCGAGCTCCGACGCGCTGAGCGCGGATGCCGCGTTGGAAAAGGCGAGCGCACGCTCGGCGGCGTTCCTGGCCGCGGCGCGATCCTGGAGCGCGCGGTACGCCTCGGCGAGTGCGTAATAGTCGCGGGCCGTGGCCGTGGACGCATCGACGCGCGGCCGGATCAGCGCCACCGCGTCCGCCGGTTTGCCGGCTCGAACGAGTTCCAGTGCGCGTGCCGCCGGATCCGCGGCGGTCATCGCCCGCATCGATGTGGCGTTTGCGACACTCGATGCAGCCGGGGCTCTGGCAGCCGCCTCGGTCTTCGCGCTCGCCGATGGCGTGACTGCCGTCGTCTCGGCTTGCGGGTATCGACCTTGGCGCCTGGTACTTCCCGCAGCATCGACTCACGGCCAACGCGCTTGAGGTTGTAGCGGGCGCTGTCGATGCTTCCGACTTTCTCCTGCGTGGTGCCGAGCCTGAGCCGCGCATCCTTATTGGCAGGGGCCTTCAAGACTTCCATGTGAAGCGCGACGAGCTCGGATTCCTGGCGCTTGATCTCCGATGCCCTGGCCGGTGTCGAGAACGCCGTCGACCGTGAGGCGGGCGACGTCGAAACGGCTGGCGATCACCGCCGACTCCCTCAGCGCGCGTTCGGAGATGTCCCCTTGCTGCCCGGCTTCGGTTGCGAAGTTGAAGATCCAGCTGCGGCTGGTGGAGAGCGGGATCTCCTTCTGCCTGGTTTTGATCAGGAGGTCGTTTTCGAACACCACGCCCTCGCACACCGGCCCGCTCTCGGTACGGCGCAGATGCACCGAATACTGCGTGCCCTTGCTCCCGAGCACGACGCCGCCGGCGTTGATCTCGGTTGGTTCTTCGGCCATCACGTCGACGCCGCCGGCGAGCAGCTGCAGGACGCACGGCACGTCAGCCCGTGGCGGCAGCACGACGACGCGGAAGGCACCCGAGAAGCGGAAGACCGTGCGGCCGTTTGCCGGGCAGCCGACTTCGAGGAGAACGTTGGTGTCGGGCGCGGCGGTCGACAGCAGATCGCCGACCTCGAGCGTGGTGCCGACCGCGATCTTCTTCTCGATCGCGAAATCGGCGAACCGGGAGAGCTGGACTCTGTCGGTGTCAGTGACCGAACGCTCACCGACGAGGACGGTGCGCACGATGGCTTGCGCGTGGGAGACAACCGGCGCGGCGATGATGGCGGTGCCGAAAGCGGCTGACGTCCACTTCCGGATGGTGACGTTCGTGAGCAACATCCCGACCCCCCGCTGCTGTGGGCTGTTGGCCCCGTGTTCTGTCAGGTGGATGATAACTCCGTCCCGCTGAAAGGCTGTAGCATTCGAGGGATGCTCGCTCCTCACGACCAAGCGGACCTGGAGCTCTCAGTCGACGAGATGCACCGCATGACCGAGGCGGTGGCGGCACGCGCCATCGATCACATCGCCACCCTCGCGACGCAGCCGGCGTGTGGTGATGTCGCCGCAGAGACGCTGGCGCGGAGTCTGCGCGAGCCGGCCCCCGAGGAGCCCGTCGCACTCGAGCCGCTGCTCGATGCACTCTTCGACGAATGGATCCCCAGGTCCTTCACCGCGCCAGGTCCGGGCTACCTTGCCTACATCCCCGGCGGCGGGCTCTTCCCGGCGGCACTCGCGGATTTCATCGCCGACACGACCAACCGCTACACCGGCGTGTGGCAGGCCTCGCCGGTTCTCGTGCAGCTCGAAGCCAATGCGCTCGCATGGCTTCGCGACTGGATGGACTTTCCGGAGACGACCCGCGGCCTGTTCACGACTGGCGGATCGATGGCGAACCTCAACGCGATCCTCTGCGCGCGCGAACGGCACCTTGGAGTCGACATTCGTCGCGGCGTGATGTACGCGTCCACCCAGGCCCACCACTCGATCGCCAAGTCGGCGCGGCTTGCGGGCGTGTTCGCCGACCGCGTGCGCAGCATCGACGTCGACGACTCATTCCGGATGCGAGTAGACGCACTGGCCGAGGCGATTCACCGCGATCGAGCCGACGGATTGAAACCCTTCCTGGTCGTGTCCTCGGCCGGAACCACCAACACCGGGGCGGTGGACCCGCTCGACGCGATCGCCGATCTCTGCGCCGCAGAAGCGCTCTGGCATCACATCGATGGCGCGTATGGTGCGGCCTTCTACATGGAGTCAGGGCTGCGATCTCTGCTGCCCGGCCTTCCTCGTGGCGATTCGCTGACCCTCGATCCGCACAAGGGCATGTTCCTGCCGTACGGAACGGGAGCGCTGCTCGTGCGCGATGGTGAGGCCCTGCGCGCCGCCCATCACGTCCCGCACGCCGGCTACCTTCCCACTATGCCCGACGCGGATGATTTTTACGATCCGAGCCTTCACGGCCCCGATCTCTCGCGAGGCTTTCCCGGGCTGCGCGTCTGGCTCTGCGTCAAGCTGTTCGGCGCCGCCAGGTTTCGCGCCGCGATCGCCGAGAAGCGCGAGCTCGCGCTCGACGCCGCGGCCCGCATCTCCCGCATCCCCGGAATCGTCATGGACGCCGAGCCGCAGCTGTCGCTCTTCGCATTTCACCTGTCCTGGCCCGGCGCCACGCTGGAGGACGAGAACACCGCCACGCGCGCGCTGATCGACGGCATCACCGCGCGAGGCCGGGTCATGCTGACCGGCTGCACAGTCGACGATCGGTATCTGGGCCGCGTGTGCGTGCTCAGCTTCCGCACGCGGCAGGATCGTATCGATGCCTGCGTCGAGGACGTTGCCGCCGAAGCCGCGGCGATCCTGGCGCGCGCGCAGAACGTCACCTGAGGAACACAATTCTTATGATTGCGATCATGTGGAAATTCGAGATACGGAAGGGCAGTGAAGACGAGTTCGAACAGCTATATGGCGTCGACGGTGACTGGACGAAGATGAACCGCGTCACGAGGTCTTACCTGGGGACGTCGTTCCTTCGCAACGAGAATCAGCCGTCCGAGTACCTCGTCATCGAGTACCTGGAGCGAGATGCTCGTCTACGAGCAGCAACGACTCCGAACCGCTGAAGCACTCGCCAGGCTGGAACAACGCCGCGCCGCCCTGGTCGCGTCAGTCGAGCCACTTGGGGTATTCACGGCGCTCGACGTGCCGGATAGAAGCGGGCCGACGTGGTCGCAGCGCCGCTCGTCCTGAGCTGCGTTCCGCGCCTGCGATCGTGCGCCGAATGGCCTATGATGTGGGCCTCGTTTCGACGCAGGCTGAAGGAGGGTCTATGAGGATCCACTTGACTACGGCGGCTGTTTCACTGGCCCTGGGTGTCGCTGCTCTCAGCGCAGCACCTGTCGGTTCCGCCACGACCCGGCAACCGGCCGTTCCGTCGCCGCCGTTGCGCCTGTCCGCGTTCGCGATCAACATGAGCACCGCGCAGCGTGGCCGGAACACCGCGACCATGGACATCCGGATCACGCGCTGGTCCACGCCCGAGGAGCGCGAGCGGCTCATTTCGACCGCTGTCGAGAAGGGCCAGGACGCGCTGCTCAAGGCGCTCCAGAAGATGCCCGACCACGGCAGGATTTCGATCCCTGGGTGGACGGGCCCCGATCCTCACAACGCCCGCCTCGGGTGGGAACTCCACTATGCATTCGCAACCCCGGGCGACGACGGCGGGCTGCGCATCGGCATTGCAACGGATCGTTACATTGGCTTCTGGGAAGTGCGCGAACAAGCCAGAACGGTCGACTATCCGTTCAGCCTGATCGAGATCCGTCTGGACAAGGACGGCACGGGCGTCGGCAAGATGGCAGTGGCCACGAAGATCGAATTCGACAAGAAGAAAAAGCAGATGGTGCTGGAGAACTACGCCAGCGAACCGGTCAGACTCAACGAAGTCAAGATTCAGAAGTAGGGAGGGCGCCGCCGTGAACGTCCTGCTGCTGTCGATGCCCGACTCGTTCGAGCACACGCCGACTCTGGCGATGCGCATGCCGAACGGCGCACTCGCGTCACTCGCCGGCAACGTCGATCCGCATCATCGCGTCGCCATCGCCGACCTCGTGCTCGTCCAATCCTCCGTCCGCAGGACGATCGAAGCGCCTCGTGGCCGAGCTCGCAGCCGGATCTCGTCGGCCTCTCGGTGATGACCTTCCAGCGCGTCACCGCGCGCCGGATCATCTCGTTGATCCGTCCCTGAAACCCGCCATCCGCATCGTGGTCGGCGGCTACGATCCCAGCCTCGCGCCCGACGCGTGGATGGACCCCGAGCTCGGCGTCGACTTCATCGTCCGCGGTGAAGGCGAGATCACGTTCCGCGAGCTTCTGCGAGCCATCGAGGCGCAGGACACCGCTGCGCGACGTCGCCGGGCTTGCTGGTTCCGCGACGGCCCGCCTTTCACGCAAGGGCCGCCGCGGCCGGTCGCGGCGATTGCCGACGACGTCCTCGGCTTGCCCAACCGCGCCGCCCGCGTGCTCTCCGGCTACACGATGCTCGGGCGTCAGGTCGACGTCGTCGAAACGTCACGCGGCTGCACCTTCGACTGCAGCTTCTGTTCGATCATCGAGATGCGGGGCCGCAACTTCCATCGCTTCCCGATCGAGCGCGTGATCGCCGACATCGCCGACGCCCACGCGCGCGGTGCGCGAGCCATGTTCCTCGTCGACGACAACATCACGATCGACGTGCCGCGCTTCGAGGCGCTGTGCCGCGCGATCATCGACGCCGGCTTGAACACGATCGACTACCTCGTCCAGGGAATGACCGGCGCCAATCGCCGCGCACGGCGAGCACCTCGTGCCGCTGATGCGGAAGGCCGGGTATCCGCTACGTGTTCCTCGGGATCGAGAACGTGCTCGAGCGACGATCTCGCGTTCCTCAAGGCGAGCGCGAAGAACCGCAAGCGCGGCGGCGGCGTCGATGAGCAACGCCGCGATCACCGCGGTCGAGCTGCTGCATCGCCACGGCCTGCTCGTCGTCGGCGGTCTGATCGTCGGCAATCCGGACGATACGCCGCGAGTCGATCGCCGCGAATCTCGCCTTCGCGCGCAGATACGTGGACTGGCCGTACATCCAGCATCCGACGCCGTACCCCGGCACGCCGATGACGCGCGACTTCGTCGCAGCGCGGCCTGGTCGTCAATCCTCGCGTCGAGGAGTACGACGGCACGACCGCCGTCGTTCGCAACGCGCACCTGTCGTCGGAGGAGATCGAGTTCATGCGCTGGAAGGCTGAGCGATGGATGAAGGTGCGCACATCTGCCGGCCGTGCTCCGCCACGATCCGGTGTTCGTGCTGAAGAACGGGCGCCGGATGCTGGCGCACACCTTCCGAGGCACCACGTGGCGCTCGTTGGTCGGCCTCGAGGGCGCTCGGGACGACCTTCGCGCGCTATCGCGACATCCGGCGGCGCGAACGCGAGTACGTCGACTGGCCGGATCCGCTCGGAATGAATCGTCCTGAGACTCGCTCGCAGCCTCCGGCCGCGATGTCTTTGGGCTTCCCGGTCAGTATCGCGGGACGATCCTCGTAAGCTGATCGCACACATCAATCGATCCGCAACGCGATGAGCGGGTCGGCAGATGCCGCGCGCCTGGCCGGGACGACCGCCGCGAGGATCGCAACCACGAGCAACACGAGCACGGCGCCGGTGAACGCCATACCGTCCATCGCACTCACGTTCAACAGATAGGCCTTCAGCAGACGTGTCGCGAACGCACCCGCGGCAAGGCCGAGCAGGGCACCCGCAGCCGTCAGGCGCAGCCCCTGGGTGAGCACCATCCGCACCACGTGTCCGCGCGACGCTCCAAGCGCAAGCCGCACGCCGATTTCTCTCAGACGGAGGGTTACGCCATACGAAATGAGTCCGTAGAGCCCGATGGCCGCGAGGACGAGGCCTGCGACGCCGAGGACGCCCGTCACCATCGCTGCGACCCGCTGCGGCAACAGGGCGGTGCTGGCCTCGTGCTCCAGCGTGGTGATGGTGATCCGCGGCAGCAGAGGGTCGATCGACGCAGCCGCGTCCCGCACGATCCGCGCGGCCGCCACCGGATCGCCATTCACCCGCACGAACAGGGTCTGTGTCGAGTCCCACCGCTGCGCCTGCGGACGGTAGACGAACGGCGTCGCAGGTTCGCTGAGCGTCGAATACTTCGAATCAGCAGCGACGCCGACGATGGTGACCGGACGGTCGGCCGAGAGATACGTCCTGCCGATCGCCCCGGACGGGTGCAGGCCTGGCCATGCGCGCCGCACGAATGTCTCGTTGACAATCGCCACGGCGGCGGCGTCACCGACGTCCGCTGCGTGTGAACTCCCGCCCCGCGAACAGCGGGATCCGGAGCGTGTCGAAATAATGGGTGTCGACGATCCCGATTTCGACCCGCATGCGCACGCGCTCACGGCCATCGGCGCCCGAGCCGTCCACCGACACGCCGGCGCCCGAGTTCGACATCGTCAGTGGAACGCGGTCCGCGTACGTCACCGCCTCAACACCCGGCGTCGACTCGAGCCGTTGCCGCAACCACAGATAGAAGGCGCGGCTCTTCGCATCGTCGTAGCCGTACGACTGGGTGTTGAACGTCGCAAGCGCGACATGGCGCGCGTCGAAGCCCGGGTCGACTGCTGCGCCCGCGGCCACGGCGCGAACGAACAATCCGGCCGTTGTCAGCAGAACCAGCGAGCAGGCCATCTGCGCGACAATCAGCCCGCTGGTCGTCAGCGTGCGCCGCCCGCCACCGGCGGACGAAGACCGCAAGAGGGTCACCGGGTTGCGGCTCGCACTCCGCAAGGCGGGGACGATCCCGAACACGAGCCCGACGGCGAGCGACGCGGCGATCGAGAAGAGCAGGACGCGAAGGTCCGGTGACAACTCGAGCGAGAGCCCCTGGTCGGCCGGAATCGGTAACCGCTCGAGCGCGCTGGTGCCTGCAACCGCGAGCAGAGTGCCGCCGAAGCCTCCTGCCAGGAACAACGTGAGCGTTTCAGTGAGCAGCTGCCGGACGAGACGGCCACGGCTTGCACCGAGGGCGGTGCGGATCCCCATCTCGCGCCGGCGCGACGTTGCTCGCATGGCGAGCAGCGAAGACACGTTCGCCGCGGCAATGATCAGCACCAGCGTCGCCGCCCCGAGTAACACGGCCCCGAACTGCAATATCGCCTGCCGTGCATCGTCGGGCAGCCCGGTCAGCGGTGTCAGGCGAATGCTGGTATAGCGGACGAACTGGTCGCCACCCGCGTGTGACCACCCTTCAGCGAGTGTGGCCAGTTCGCTTCTCGCCTGTGACGTCGCGACCCCGACGTTCAGCCGTCCAAACACCCACAGCCACGGCTGGTCCGTGAGGTCGCGTTGCGGATGCACGTGTGGTTGTGTCGACAGAGGCACCCACGCATCGATCTTCAGCGGTGTGAAAACACCCCGGAACGACGCAGGGGCGACGCCGATGACGCGATACGGGCGGCCGTTGACCGCAACCGTACGGCCGACGGCGGTGAAATCTCCCTGGAAGCGCGACATCCAGGTCGCATGCGACAGGACGATGGATGGTTCGGACGCCTGTCGCCCGTCGCCGGCCAGCTCGAAGAATCGGCCTGCGACCGGGCGCACCCCGAGCACTTCGAAATAGTTGTCGCTGACGATGTTCCCCGATAGCGCGTACGCCTCCTGACCGACGACGATCGTCAACGGCACGCGGCTCCACGCGGCCACACCGGACAGGGAACGTGAGTGCTCGCGCAGGTGCTCGTAGAACCGAACCGATGCCGAGACGCCCTCGGAGAAATCCGGCGTCCTTCGGTCCACGCCGACCAGACGGTCTCCGTCCAACGCTCCCGGCAGCGGACGAAGGACGATGGCGTTGAGGCTGCTGAAGATCGTCGCAACACCCCCGACACCCAGCGAGATCGCTGCGATGACGACCGCGGTGAACAGCGGCCGGCCGAGCAGCATCCTCATCGTCAGCCGCAGATCGGTGGCGAGCGTTTCCAGGATCGGGGCGCGGTGGCGTTCGATACCGCGGCGGCGGTCGCGATGCTCGCGCCAGGCGGCTGCCGTCATTCCAGCCATCGTCCGCATCCAGAGTGCAGCAACCGCGCGCCTGCCCCGGTGTTCGGCGGCGCGGCGCTGATCGGCAAACACGCGGCGCATGTCCTCGCCGAACGCCGTGCGGAATGCACGGGGAAACACTCGCAGCAGTATGTCGAAGAGCATCATGAGGTCCACCGCTTCACGGTCTGGCGGGTCGACGCCGCGTTCACGACGCGGCGGAGCCGCTCGAGCTCCTGCGCCAGCACGCGTCCGCCGAGTGGAGTGATTCGGTAGTACTTGCGCCGTTCGCCGGCGTCGGCATCGTCGCGCTCGGATTCAGCAATGAGTCCATCAGCGAGCAGCCGCTTGATCACGCGGTAGAGATTTCCGGGATCGAGCACGACCAGTCCGTCCGTATGCTCAGAGATCGCCTGCACGAGACCGTAGCCGTGCAGGTCCTGGCCGGCGAGGGCGAGCAGCAGTTCGAGATCGACCGGTTTGAGCGGGAGGAAGTCGCGTGGATCTGAAGTCATCGTATAGTTAAAACAACTATACGGCAGGCTTCTACGGACGGTTCCGTTGGATGCGAAGCCGAACGGTGTTGACGGCGCATATACAATCCGGCCATGCGTCGCGCCGCCGTTGTTCTGTTGATTCTTCCGTTTCTCGCCCCGCTTCTCGGCTCTCAGCCTGCTCCGGCCGACATTGTTCTTCTGAACGGCACGATCATCACCGTCGACCCGCGCGGGACGATTGCTGAAGCGGTCGCCATCAAAGAGGGCAGGATTGCGTTCGTCGGCAGCAGTGCGGCGTCCCGCAAGTACGTCGGTGAAGGCACTCGCGTGATCGATCTCGCCGGGCGGACGGCCACGCCGGGTCTGATCGACACGCACGTTCACTTCTCCGAACCGGCCGACGCACTGGACCTCGGTGACGCGCGCAACATGGACGAGGTGATTGCGAAGGTGCGCGCGCGAGCGGCGATGGTCCCGGCCGGCACCTGGGTACGTGGCGGTGGATGGGATGAAGGCAAGCTCGCCGAGCGCCGCTACATCACTGCCGCCGATCTGGATAAAGCGGCGCCGGAGCATCCCGTCTACCTGACGCACACGACCGGACATTACGGCGTCGCCAACTCCCTGGCGCTCAAGCTCTCAGGTGTGACACGCGAGACCAAGGATCCGCCCGGAGGCACGATCGATCGTGACCAGGCCGGCAATCCCACCGGGGTGATGAAGGAACGCGCGACCAGTTTGATTCGCACCGGCGGCGGTGGTGGCCGCGGGAACATGCGGGGCGACATCCAGCGCATCATCGAAGGGTTCAATCGCGAGGGGATGACCGGCGCGAAGGACCTGAACGTCCCCGAGGCGAAGTGGGACGTCTACAGGCAGTTGCTCGACGAAGGCAAGCTGAACGTCCGCGTTGCGGTGATGTGGCGCGGCGGCAGCACGATCGAGTCGGCGCGGCAGGCGATGGCGTCGATGGAGAAGCATCGCCAGGACGGTCCCGGTGCGCAGAAGGCAGCCAGGCTGCTATCGGCGGGCGTCAAGCTGTACATCGACGGCAGCGGCGGTGCGCGCACGGCGTGGATGTACGACGACTGGAACAAGGATCTGAGCGGCACTGACAGCGGCAACAAGGGCTACCCGGCAAACGGTGAAGACTACCCGGCCATATACAAACAACAGGTGATGATGCTCACCGCGGCTGGCATCCACATCGGCACGCACGCGGTCGGCGATCGCGGCATCGACTTCGTCGTCGACAGCTATGCCGAGGCGTTGAAGGCGCATCCGGCGAAGGGCCTGCGCCACTCGATCATTCACGCCAACGTGCCGACAAATCATGCGATCGATGTCATGGCCTCGCTGCAGAAGACTTACGACGCCGGGTATCCTGAAGCCCAGGCGCCGTTCCTCTGGTGGATCGGCGATACCTATGCGGGGAACTTCGGTCCGAAACGGAACCTGCGTCTCGAGCCGTTCGCGTCATACGTGAAGCGCGGCGTGATCTGGGGCGGCGGATCCGATTACAGCGTTACGCCTTACCCGGCACGATACGGACTGTGGGCGTCGGTTGCGCGCGAGACGCAGGCGGCAACCTATGGGAAGACGCCGTTCGGCTCCGCCGAATCAATCGATATCCGCACCGCGCTCGAGTCGTACACGATCTGGGCCGCGCGCCAGCTGTTCCTCGAGTCCGAGATCGGATCGCTCGAAGCAGGAAAGCAGGCGGACATTGCCGTGTGGGATCGCAACATATACAAGATCCCGACCGCGCAGCTGAAAGATCTCCGTTGCGAGATGACTCTCGTCGGCGGCGCCGTGGTATTCGAGCGGCGCTGACGTCCCACATGAGCTGACCACGACGGGCGAAAACGCGGCAGCCGTCCGTCTACCTCGCAGAACGGTACACAATCGTTCGCTGCTGGAGGGCGCATGCATCGTATCGACACTCGAACCTACGTGGGCCGGCCTGGTGAAGACGTGACGGTCACCACGAGCGTTAACGACGGCGGACAAGCATCAGTGATCGTCAACGGCGTGGACATGGGGCCACAGGCGCAGTTCCAGCTTCCCGCTGCGGCGGGCGATCTGATCCGGTGGCAGATCGGTCTAACCGGACCACGCGGCGCAACCTGCGTCGTCGCGACTACGGTTGTCGACGATGGGTCGGACCCTGACTTCCTGATGTGCCAGGAGCACACACCTGCCCCAGTGCATTTCTATACGGGATCTGCGGCCGGAGCGCCGGCGACGAGGGATCTGCAGCGCGCTCGGACCACCGGCCTCATGCAGGCTCCGCGCCGCAGGGTGACAAAGACAAAGAAGACGGCCGCGAGGAAGAAGGGAGCGAAGAAATCCGGGAGGAAGGATGGCCGATCGTGAGGCGGATCTCCGCGCTGATCGCTACGATCCTCGTGGTCATATCGGCCAGCACGACGACGTACGCGGAAGCGCCAGCCTCGCAGGCCAAGCCGACCAAACCCGAGCAACCCACGAGCCGCAAGCAGATCATCGAGGAGATGGTCGAAGCCGGGAGCGCGGCCGCGAAAGCCGGCGTGGCGCGGCCGTTTCAAACGACGATGGGGCAGGGCGGTCGCGGACAGATCGTCGCGTACCTGATCGCCGCGCACAGCGATCGTGAAGGATATGCAGCGCTGCTGAAAGCTCTCGAAGCGAGGGCGCAGAAGCAGGTGGGGGCGGTGCCGACGGCGAAGGGCTCAACTTCGCTGGCGATGAAGGGCCTGGCGCCAAAGATTCTGGGCCTGGCGGTCGAGACCGGCGCGGTGACTGGCGATGTCGACGGCTCCAGTCTCACGTTCAGGGCCACGCCCGCAGGCGTCATCAAGGCGCTGCAGAACAAGGGCCTGGTCGAGATGCACGCGGATTATTCGAACAGCGATCTGCAACGGATCGCGTCTCGGCTCTCGATTGCTGCAGCCTTCGATGCATCGAAGGGGCCTGCGGCCGGCACCTTCACCGCCGACAGTCACCAGCTCACGAACTGGTCGGTGCGCTTCGAGATCATCAACCAGCGGGACCCCGCTGGTTACCCGGAGCTGTGGAGAGGATTGCTTCGGACCGGGGAACCGTATCGCCAGGCGCCGGAGCGCTCGAGAAGGAGCTCTCATCGTGGACGGAGTACATCGCCTGGGAGAAGCAGCTCCTCTCGGCGACGGAGCGGATCGTCGAGAAGCCGTTGACCGTCGATAAAGACGTCGCTGCGGCTGCGGGCCGATTCCGGTCCCTTCTCGAGAACGCACTGCCGAAGCTGGAGAAGTTGCCCAACCTGAAGCCTGAAGCGCTGACTGCCCTGGACGCGTACGTCGCGCAGCTCACCACGCTGCAGGCAGCGATCGACGACGTGTATGCGTTCGCCGGCAAAGGCAGTCTGCTGACGTTCGACTGGTCGACGGCCCGCGATGCCGCCATCCCGGACTTGTACACGAGCACGCTCGTGTGGGAGCACGCCTTTGGCGCAGCACGAAAGACTGGTCTGACCGTCAATGCGGCGGCCAACTTCTACCGGAGTAAACCCGATGCTGCGAGCGGGCAGTTCAAGAGCTTCGATCTCGCGTTTCAGCTCGATCATCCGATCGGTGACCTGCTGCTTCTTCACCAGGCAACGCTGGCGATCGCCGGGCGGTACTCGCATTTGCCGGACGACACCGTCGCGGCAGTTCCGTCGCCGGACGGTACGTCTGACGCCGCCAGCGGAATGGCGGGCACCGCGCTCAAAGGGAACATTGGCATCGTGCAGTTGAAACTGACCGTGCCGGTCAAGAACAGCGGCATCAAGGTACCGCTGTCGATCACCGCCTCGAACCGGACGGAACTGATCAAGGAGAAAGACGTACGCGCGAGCTTCGGCGTCACCTTTGATCTCGACGCGCTGGTGGGTGGGCTGTTCCGGTAATTGGGCTGGTCTAAGAGACGCCGCGCTCAATCGACCCAGACGAGGACGCGGAAAACGCCGGGCGAGCGGTAGTCAGTGACGATCCCGGGGCCGTATCGCTCGATGTCGTCGACAGTCAGTCGAAACCTCGCCGGCGCGATACCGGCTTTCGATAGCAGGTTCACCGAGCTGAAACGCATCAACCAGAGTGGCACCTCGGCTCGCGTGAGCTCGCTGTTTTCCGATTTCCAGTTGACGATATGGACCGTTCCGACCGGTGCGGCAGTGGGACTCGGCTCCCGATTGATGCGGACGTCTGCGGTGCGTGGATCGACGATCTCGACGAGAGGCGGGCGTGGAGCATACCGGGTGCGCACCGCGTCCATTTCATTATCAGCCGCCGCCTCGGTGGTGGTCGTCTTCTCGAGGTTGCGCAGAACGAAATAGGCGCCCGTTCCGGCGAGCGCAGCCACGATCGCGACGATCGCGATGACGACCCCAATCGTCACCTTCGCCCCTGTCCGCATGCCGGGACTATACGACGTTCGCCGGCAGGTTGCCTTGACCGCGTTCCCCCAGGGCGTTAACGTCATCTCCGCATGAAGAGAATCCTCGCCGTTACCCTCGCACTGCTCGCGTTCACTGCCGGCAGTGGCGCGCAGACCGCGGCGCCGCGCAACGTCATCGTCATCACCATCGACGGATTGCGGTGGCAGGAATTCTTCGGCGGCGCGGCGCGCGATTATTTCAAGCGCGATCGCAAGGGATCCGGTGGGGAGCCGGAGCGGCGCTTCTGGCAGGAGACACCGCAACAACGACGCTCCACGCTGATGCCGTTCATGTGGAGCACGATCGCCCGGCAGGGGCAGATCTTCGGCGACGCAACTGCCGGCAGTACATCGCGGCTGACCAACGGACTCTGGTTCTCCTATCCCGGTTACAGCGAGATGTTCACCGGCAAGGCGGATCCGCGGATCGACAGCAATAACAAGGTTCCGAATCCGAACGTGACGGTGTTCGAGTGGCTGAACCAGCGTCCCGGATTCGAAGGACGCGTCGCAGCGTTCGGCTCGTGGGACGTGCTCGCCTCGATCCTGAACGTCGAGCGCAGCCGGCTGCCTGTGGGTTCCGGCTGGGACGTCGTGCCGAACGCCACCAGCGAGCGTGAGCGCGAGATCAACCAGCTCGCCGCCGATCTCCCTCGACTGTGGGACTACGGTCCGTCGGACGCTCCAGTGGTGTACGCGGCGATCGAGTCGCTGCGCGCACACAAGCCACGAGTGCTCTACGTGATGCTGGGTGAAGGGGACGAGTGGGCGCACGAGGGGCGCTACGATCTCTATCTCGATGCGACCGCGCGCGCCGACCGCTTCATCGAACGCATCTGGACGACGGCCCAGTCGATGCCCGAGTACGCAGGGCAGACGTCACTCCTCGTCACCACCGATCACGGACGTGGGGCGACGACGAAGGATTGGACGGACCACGGAAAAGACGTGCCTGCCGCGGAGCGCACCTGGATCGCCGTGCTTGGGCCGGACATCTCGCCGCTCGGTGTCCGGCGGGCTGTGAACGTCACCACCTCGCAGATCGCGGCGACGATTGCCACGCTGGTCGGCGAGGATTTCAAAGCGGCGACGCCTGCCGCAGCCGCACCACTGCCGTTCAAATAGCTTCCAGCTCCCGGCTTCCAGCTGCCAGCTTCCAGCAGCCAGCGAGAGCGGGCGGCTGAGAATTTGCTGGGATCGAATGCTGGAGGAAGCCGATGCCCGAAAAAAAGACACTCGAGAAGGCCCGACGAGCGAAGCGCGAAGGAAAGGCGCCGACGACGCAGGCAGGGCCTTTCGTCGAAGAAGAGATAGAGCACATCCGTGAGGGCAAGCACGGCGCGCGCTCGACGAAGCAGGCGATCGCGATCGGCCTGTCCAAAGCTCGACGAGCCGGCGTCAAGTTGCCGCCGCCACCACGGAGCGCCAGCGAGCGGACGAAGCGCAGCGCAAAGAGCGCCACCCGCCGCAAGGGTAAGAAACCGTCGCCATCGCGGTCCAGGGCCGCCAAATCCGCGCTGAAGAAGGAATCGAGGTCGGCCGCGTCCTCCAAGGCGCTGTCGAAGCACGCGAAACAGGTCGCGCGCCGCCGCCGGTAAGGCCTCGATTTGGAGTTTGTAGTTCGGGCTTGAAGTTTGAAGTTTGGAGTTTGAAGTTGCCTATTGAAGCCCGCCGCGGACGGAAGTGATACGGCCGGTGTTGAACCCAAGCCAGTGCATTCGTCCGGCGTAGCGCGCGTGCTCCACCTTCAGGCAGCGGTCCATGATCACCGGGACTCCGCCCGCATCCGCGATGCGTGCCCCTTCCTCGTTGATCACCCCGAACTGGCACCAGAGGGTTCCAGCGTGGATCTTCACGGCTTCTTCAGCAATCGCCGGCAACGCGTCTGGCGCGCGGAACACGTTGACGATGTCGATTGATCCGGGCACGTCCAGCAGACTCTTGTAACTTTCCGCCCCGAGAATTTCCGGCTCGCGTGGATTGACCGGGATGACTTCGTAGCCGTGCCGCTTCAGGTAGTAGCCGACGAAGAAGCTGGCGCGCAGCTCGTTCCTGGAGAGCCCGACGATTGCGATCCTCCTGGCTGTGTTGAGGACGCGCTGAATCGTCAGCGGATCCTGGTAGCGCGCGAGGTCGAACGATGGTGAGTGTGCCGTCGAGCTCATACCGCCGCCGCTCCGCTGGTCGCCGCAGCGGCGACGCGCGCGAACCCCTGTTCGAGGTCCCAGATCAGATCGTCGATCGACTCGGTTCCAACCGAGAGGCGGATCGTTCCCGGCCCGACACCCGCCGCGGCCAATTCGTCATCGCTCAATTGACGGTGCGTCGTGCTCGCGGGATGGATGATGAGGCTCTTCGAATCGCCGACGTTGGCGAGGTGAGACCAGAGGCTGACGCCACGGATGAAGTCCTGCCCGGCGGCGCGCCCGCCGCGGCAATCGAACGAGAACACCGCCCCCGCGCCACGCGGCAGGTACTTGTCGACCAGCGCGCGATAACGGCTTTTCGCCAGACCGGGAAACGTCACGTTCGACACGAGCTCGTGCGACTCGAGGTAATTGGCCACCGCGACCGCGTTCTGGACGTGACGGTCCATGCGAAGCGACAGCGTTTCGAGCCCCTGCAGGAACATGAACGCGTTGAATGGACTCATCGCCGCGCCCAGGTCGCGCAACGTCTCGGCCCGCAGCTTCATCAGGTAGCCGTAGGTTCCGAACGTTTCGTGGAACTGGAGGCCGTGGTACGCGGGCGACGGCTCCGCGATCACCGCGTATCGGCCGTTCGACCAGTTGAACGTACCCGAGTCCACGACCACGCCGCCGATGCTCGTGCCGTGCCCGCCGATGAACTTGGTTGCTGAATGGATGACGATGTCGGCGCCCCATTCGATCGGCCGGCAGAGATACGGCGTCGCGAACGTGTTGTCGACGATCAACGGCAGCTGGTGCGCGTGAGCCAGCGCCGCCACTGTTTCGATGTCGAGCACGTTGCCGCCCGGATTACCGATCGTCTCGGCATAGAACGCCTTGGTGTTCTCGCGCACCGCTGCTTTCCAGGCGGCGGGATCATCGGGATTGACCCAGCTCAACCCGACATTCATCTTGCGGAGCAGGTGCTTGAACTGGTTCACCGACCCGCCATAGAGGGCCGACGACGAGACGATGTGATCGCCCGGCTGCAGCATCGTGAAGAGCGCCGCCGCCTGGGCGGCGATCCCGCTGGCGAATGCGACCGCGCCCGATCCACCCTCGAGATTGGCCATGCGTTCTTCGAACACGGCGGTCGTGGGATTCATGATGCGTGAGTAGGTGTTCCCGTACTCCTGCAGGTTGAAGTAGGCGGCTGCCGATTCCGGATCTTCGAAGACGTAGCTGGTGGTCTGGTAGATCGGCACCGCACGCGCGCCGGTATTCGGGTCCGGGCGCTGGCCGGCGTGCACCTGTCGCGTCTCGAAGCCGAAGCTGCGAGCGTCTTCAGTGCGGCGGTTGTGTTCCATCGATCGTGTCTCCTAGGTTGGCTCGCGCGCGAGGAACTCCCTGATCATCGGGGTCTGGCGCGCTTCTTCGAGCAGGAAGCAATCGTGTCCGTAGGGCGCATCGATGATCTGCAGCGCGACCTCTTTGCCGAGTGCGCGCAGCGCGCCGGCGATCTCTTCGGACCCGGCAGGCGGGTAGAGCCAGTCCGAGCTGAATGCGATCAGTAGCGTCCGCGCTTCCATCGCTCGAAGTGCGTGATCCAGGCTTCCGCCGCCGTACTGCCGGGCCAGGTCGAAATACGTGAGCGCGCGCGAGGTGTAGAGGTACGTATTCGCGTCGAAGCGCCGCACGAAGTTCTCGGCCTGGCGGCGCAGGTAGTTTTCGATCTCGAACTCAGGCTCGGTCAGCGTGTAACGGATGTCATCGGCGAACTGGAGCCGTCGCGCGAACTTGTCGTCCAGGGCTTCGGCCGACAGATAGGTCATGTGTCCGACCATTCGCGCCACGCCCATCCCGGCGTCCGGTTTTCGTCCGGTGCCATAGTAATGGCCGGCCTGCCAGTCGGGATCGGCCATGATCGCGTTGCGCGCGATCGCATTCCACGCGAGCCCCTGTGGCTGGAGCGCGTGCGTACTCGCGATCGCTACGATTGCATCGACGCGGTCGGGATAGAGGAGCGCCCACTCGAAGGCCTGCATGCCCCCGAGCGATCCGCCGGCGACTGCCGCAAGCCGCTCGATGCCGAGCGCCTCGAGAAATGCGCGCTGCGCACGCACCATGTCGGCGACAGTGATCACCGGAAAATCAGGGCCATAGGGCCTGCCGCTGGCGGGATCGATCGAGGACGGCCCGGTCGTTCCGCCGCAGCCACCGAGCAGGTTGGTCGACACGACGAAGTAGCGGTCCGTGTCGAACGCCTTGCCCGGGCCGATCATGCCGTCCCACCAGCCGAGCCCCTGGCGGCTGGTGCGGTCCCGATCCTCGGCCGCGAAACCGTCTCTCGTACTCGACGCTGGTGTGACGCGAGAGAGTCCGGCCGCATGTGCGTCACCGCTCAAGGCGTGGCAGACGAGCACGACGTTGTCGCGCGCCGGGGCGAGCGTGCCGTAGGTTTCGTAGGCGATACGGACGGGGTGCAGCTCACGTCCGCAATCAAGTCGCAGCGGAGCAGGGAGGTCCAGGTGCATCGCGTCGACGATGCCCACGGAGCCCGCGGTGCTCGTTGTCACTGGCGTCGCCATCCCCCGATCATATCGCCTGAGTCCTGCCCGGTCAGCGTTGTATGATGCGGTCTTTCGAAGTTGACGTTGGCAGCCCTGAAGGGCTGCACTACGAGAACGACGGTGGGCAGCCCTGAAGGGCTGGCAGCCTTGAAGGGCTGTTCTACGAGAACGATGGTGGGCAGCCTTGAAGGGCTGCTCTACGCCAGAACGAAGGAGGCAGAACCATGGGTACAGCCACGGTTGACAACGGTGTCAACGTCCAGGCGCTGCTGGATGCACGCGAGGTACTGAAGGGTGCACCGGAGGCCGCGCAGTTCACCTGGCGGGCGTCCTGCAAATGGCAGAACGGCACGCACAGCCAGACCAACATCGGTGGGTTCTTCGGGCTCGGGCAGGAGCAGCGGCACAAGACCGAGACCTCGTTCGAGGCCGATCATCCCGAGATCTTTGCCTCGCAGGACAACGGCATCACGCCGATCGAGTACGTGCTCGTCGGCCTCGCGAGCTGCCTGACCGCAGGCGTCGCGGCAGTGGCCCAGAACCGCGGGATCCAGCTGCGTTCGGTCGAATCGAAGCTGGAAGGCAAGATGGACATCCGCGGCATTCTCGGCGTCGACAGCGACGTCCGGAACGGCTACGACGACATCAAGGTCACCTTCAAGATCGATGCGGATGCGTCGAAGAAGGAGATCGAAGCGATCGTCGCGCAGTCGCAGAAGCGTTCGGCCGTGTACGACATCATCACCAATCCGGTGAACGTCAGCGTCGAAGTCGCCTGACCTGTTCCAGCGGAGAGTAGCGCGAGGCAAGTCCCATCGAGCGCATTACCACGGTCGTGATCGGCGCCGGCCACGCCGGCCTCGCGGCGAGCCGGTTTCTCACTGAGCGGTCGATCGATCACGTCCTGCTCGAACGTGGCGAAGTGGCCAATTCCTGGCGCAAGGAACGCTGGGACTCACTGCGCCTGCTCACACCCAACTGGCAAAGCCGTCTGCCGGGCCATCACTATGACGGCCCGGATCCGGACGGCTACATGACGATGGACGAGGTGATCGCGTTCATCTCGCGCTTCGCCGTCGTTTGCTCCGCTCCGGTGCGCCCGCACACGACGGTCACATCTCTCCAGCGCATGGACGACGGCTATCACATCGAGACGAGTGAGGGAGTCATACGCTGCCGCTGCGTCGTGATTGCCACCGGCTCCTGCAACCTGCCGAGCGTGCCATCGATGCGGTCGGTAATCCCGGGATCGATCGAACAGCTCACCTCGTTCGAATACCGCAATCCATCATCGCTCCCGGATGGCGGCGTACTCGTGATTGGCGCATCGGCCACCGGCGTGCAGCTGGCGGCCGAGATTCAACGGTCCGGACGGCCGGTCACCCTTGCGGTCGGCGAGCACGTCCGCCTGCCGCGCATCTATCGCGGCCGCGATGTGCTCTGGTGGATGGATGCCGCTGGCCTCTGGAACCAGCGCTACGACCAGCTCGATGACCTCACGCGCGCACGCCGCCTGCCATCTCCCCAACTGGTTGGCACTCCCGAACGAGCCACGCTCGATCTGAACGCGCTGACTGCCATGGGCATCGAACTGGTGGGGCGGCTATCCGCCGTGCGCGACGGCCGCGCCTTGTTCTCCGGCGGCTTGAGAAACCTGTTCTCCCTCGCGGACCTGAAACTCGAACGCCTGCTCGATACCTTCGATGAGTGGGCGCGCACCACCGGGCGCGACGGGGAGTTCGACCGTCCACACCGCTTCGATCCGACGCGCGTGCCGGAATCATCGCCGCTCCATGTCGACCTGCGAAGCGGCCGGTTTGGATCGATCCTCTGGGCAACCGGATTCCGTCCCGACTACAGCTGGCTCGATGTTCCGGTCGTTGATGACAAGGGGCACCTGCGTCACGACGGCGGAGTGGTGGATGCGCCAGGACTGTATGCGCTTGGCCTGCCGGTCCTGCGCCGCCGCAAGTCGACGTTCATTCATGGCATCGAGGACGATGCACGGGAGGTCATCGAGCACCTCGCCTCACATCTCGCGCGCGGTCGTAGTGCAGCCCTTTAGGGGTGCCAGGGTGCCAGGGTGCCAGGGTGCCAGGGTGCCAGGGTGCCAGGGTGCCAGGTGCCAGGGTGCCAGGGTGCCAGGGTGCCGGGTGCCGGGGTGCCGAGGTGCCGGGGTGCCGGGGTGCCGGGTGCCGGGGGCCGGGGTGCGGGGGTGGCGCTTCGCACGATCGTAGTGCAGCCCTTTAGGGCTGCCGTACCTGCTGCCAGGGTGCCGAGGTGCTCAGCACTCTCGTAGCGCAGGCCTTCGGGCAGGAACGTTACAATTCGGAGGTGCCCCAGAACCTGACCACGAGAGAGCGCGCCCATCTGAAAGCCCGGGCGCATGCGCTGGAACCGGTGGTCCAGACCGGCAACTCCGGCGTCACCGATAAGCTGGTGGCCGAAGTCGATCGCGCGCTTACGTCACACGAATTGATCAAGGTGAGAATCGGCTCGGACGATCGCGCCGATCGTGTCGCCATCGGCGACGAACTCTGCGCTCGCAGCGGCGCCGCCGCGGTGCACCGGGTCGGCAAGATTCTCATCCTCTGGCGTCCGCGGCCCGAGAATCCCGCCGGTTGAACCCGGCACCCCGCACCCCGGCACGGCAGCCCTGAAGGGCTGCACTACGATCGTGCGAAGCACCCCGGGCACCCCTAAGGGCCTGCACCTGCCGGTGCTCAGGACCAAATCGTCCTCTGTGCTGTCTAACGCCTTGGAGGAGGCACCATGCTGTCGGCCCTGCTCGCGCTGCTCATCGCACTGTTTCAAGTCCCCGGAAACAATGCCCAGCCGTCCGAGCCTCCTGTCTCCGCCGAATATCCACCGCAGGATGCCTCCTTCGTCTTCACCCTCAACCACGGCAACGCCCGGGTGACCGCGGCTGCCCTGCTGCGACGGTCACCCGCGGACGTTGAAACCCTCAGAGCCCTGTGGAAGGCCGAAGACGTTGCCGCCGGGATCCAGTCTCTCCGCTTGATCGTCGGTTCTCATCCGGAACGAATCGCCGACGCTGCCGAGGCACTGACCGGCGCACCCGAGGGTCTCCGCGGCGACAGTGACATCGAACAGCAGAACAAGGCGGCTCTGCAGCAGGTGATTGCCGATGCGCGGGCGAAATTCGGCGCCCTGCCGCGAGAAGACGCGGCCCGCGCCGAGCGCGTCTTCATTCTGCTCGACGGAGAACTCACGCGCGAGAGGCAGAACTGGTCCGATCGACTGGCTCGATTCATTGCCGAGTACCAGGGAACTCGCACCGCACTGTTGGCGGAAGTGGATCTGATCGCCTCACGCGGCGTATCGGCGCAAATGCTCGACGAGCTCGATCGCTTCATCGTCGCGCACCCGGAAACCGAGGCCGCAGCGAAGGCTTTGTATCAAAAGGGTTTCCAATGGCACACGATCAACACACTCGGCACGCTGGTGCCACGCGATGCCGACCCGACCCCGCGTTTTCTGCGCGTACTCGAGATCGTCGAGGAGCTGCAGAGTGGCCGATATCCGTCGTCGGAGTGGACCGAGAAGGCACCCTCGCTGATCGTCAATTTCTTCATTCCCTCGTCGGTGAAGATCGAACCGGGGAACATCGATCTCTTGATCCGCCACTTCACAGAGACAGCCCGACGCAATTTCGTGTTGAGCGAGAACTTTGCGCCGGACCGCGACGGGATCGGATATCTCGTGACATCCAAGATCGGGGACCTCTACGAACGCAAGGGAGAGCGCCTTGCCGGCGTCGAGCGGACGCTCTCGGATCTCGAACAGAGTGTCGCGGAGGCAGACGGCGTTCGGCTGCTGAGAGGCCTCTTCTATCTGCGCGCCCTCCGGCAGGAAACCCCGGCCGAGCGCGCGGCGCGTCTCGGCAAGGCCAGGGAGGCGTTGCAAACAGTCAGCGACAGCGGCCGTGCCCTGAACCATCGGCGTGCACTCGCAACGCTGGCCGCGCTGGAATTCGAGGAGGGGCAGCACCGCGTCGCCCGCAGCCTGTTCGAACGATATAGCGAGAGATACCCATCGAGCCCCTGGACGTGGGTGGCCCGCATCCGCGCAGCGCAGTGCCTCGAAGCAGAGGGCCAGCCCGCGGCCGCAATCGCGGCATACGTCCGAGCGGCGGACGAGCATGCGGATATCCCGATGGCCCGCGTCCTCGGGTCAGAGTACGCCGCCCGTCTACACGAGCTTGCGGGTGAATTGCCCGACGCACTCGCGCTCCACGAGCGGGCGCTGGCCGGTTGGGCCAACGAGTTCGGCGTCACCTACTCGTCGTACGTGCGGCGCGCATCGTCGTCCACCGATTTCATGCTTCCTCGGCGGGACGATGGCCTGGTGCGGAAAGACGCGCTCGCGCCGAGGATAGCCGAGTTGAAACGGTCGCTGAGCGTGCCGGGGGGAGCGTCTCTTGAAAAAGCCCGGGCGCTCGTCGCGCGCGATCGCTTCGACGACGCGGCGGCTGAACTCGAACGGATGCTGGTCCGGTTTCCCAACTCTCCGCTCGCGTCCGAAGCGCGCGGTCTTTCCAGCCGCTCTAAGGTGGAGGCCGCGCTGGCGCTGGCCGACGTCAACCGTCCCAACCCTGACGAGCGCGCCGCGCTTGGGCTGCTGGAGAGCGTGGCGCAGACGCCTCTGGATGCGAACGTCATTGCCGCACGGATCATGCGTTCGATATTCCTGCTCCTGCATGGTCATGAAGCCGACGCGAGCGCACTGCTGGCCGCATCACTCGATCAGTGGCACACGCGCCAACCGCTCAAGAGACCGGCCAATCCGCTCGAACAGGATGTCGCCGGGATCCGCCGCGCGGTCTTTCTCCCCCGAGGAGGCGAGATCTACGGACGGGGACGCTGGAACGCATTCGAATGGACGGCATCCGCCCCTCCGTTCATGCTGGTCAATTCAGACCTGAACGTGAAGCTGCATGACGGCGAGGCGGTCAAGGTGTCGCTCACCGAGCCGCTCGCCGATGCCGGCAAACTGCTGTTCTTCGACACCGAGACGATCGACCTGCTCGAGCGGATGCTCTCCAGCCTTGGCGGCACGAAGCGGCGCGAGCCGGCCCACATAATGGAGACTCCGAACCAGCCTGTTGGTGACTCGACGACAATTCTTGCGTTGTGGCAGCGGTTCTTCCCGGCGCGGCCTGGGCACTGGGGCGGCTGGGAGCTGGAGACCTACCCGGTGATCACCGAGATCCATTTCACCAATGCGGCGCGGAACAAAGCATCGGTGAAGGTGACGATCGGCTATTCGGGTGCCACAGTGGAAATGGAGAAGGAAGCCGGACGCTGGATCGCGCGCCGCCTGACCAACCAGTGGATCACGTAGCGAGCTGCGCGATCCGCTCCTGGATGTCATCGGCGCGCTGCGAGGCGCGGAACTCGACGATGCGAACGTCGGCCAGCCCCCGTGAGCAGAACGGATCCTCGTCCATGATTTGCCGGATCCGTTCGCGGCCGTCGGCAATTGCGAGGATAATCCCACCATCCCTCGGTATTTGTCGTCCTGAGACCAGGAAGTTGCCGGCCGCGTAATACTTCTTCAGGAATCGCACGTGCGCCGGCATGGCCGCGTCGATCTGCGCCAGCGGAACCTTATAAACGAGCTCGACCACGAACAACGACGTCATAGTGCAAGCAGTCTAAGGGAGCATCATGCATTTCATTACTCGGCTGCTGGTCAACGCCGCGGCGCTCTGGGTGGCCATCCGATTCGTGCCGGGCATCTCTTTCGAGGGCAACTGGCCGCTGCTGTTCGGCGTCGCTCTCGTGTTCGGCGTCCTCAATGCCGTGATCCGGCCGGTCCTGTTCGTCCTGACGTTGCCGTTCCTGATCGTCACCCTCGGCCTGTTCACGTTTGTGCTGAATGCGTTCATGCTCTGGCTGACGAGTGCGGTCTCGGATGTCTTCGGATTGCAATTCCACGTCTTCGATTTTCGCGCCGCTTTCCTGGGCGCCCTGGTCATCACCATCATCAGCTTCGCCTTGTCGATGCTCGTCAGTCCGCGCCGCGAGCGGCACTATCACACGCGGCGGCTGCGACGCTGATCGCTTACGCGTTCGCGGCGCGTCCGAGTGCGGCGAGCATCTCCTCGATCGTTGCGAACTTGAGCCGGGGCCGCCCGCAGGCCTGGCCGGCGCTGCACTCGAGCGCATCGGCGCGGAGCCAATCGGGATAACTCACCGCCAGCGGTTGACGCATCAGCACGAGTGTTTCGGCTGACGCGGCGGCCGGCTGCGACGGCTGTAAATGCATCCCTTCGGCGAGATCGGCGAGCATGGACGCGACGGTATCGGCGGCGTCGGGTTTGTTCGTGCCGATCACGCCGCTTGGCCCGCGCTTGATCCATCCGGTGGCGTAAAGCCCTGGAACGGGCGTGTTGGATGAGGGATCGAGCACACGTCCGTGGTCGTTTGGAATCACGCCGCGCTTCTCGTCGAACGGCACGCCCTCGAGGCCCACACCACGGTATCCCACCGATCGGAACACCAGTCCGATGTCGAGCTGCTCGTACTCCCCGGTTGATTCCGCGCTGATGGCGCCGCCGCTTCCCGCGACGAGCCTGTTCCGTACGAGCCGCATGCCGACGACGTGACCGCTGGGATCGCCGATCAGTTCTACGGGCGATACCAGGAAGCGGACGTGCAGGCGCCTGGCCTTTTCTTGGGGCTTGCGCACCGCATATCCCTGGAGGATCTCGATCTTCTTGACGAGCGTGCGGTCCTCGGCAGCGGCGACGTAGGCTTCGCTCAGCGGATCGAGCTGCACTTCGTCCGGGCGAACGATCACGTCCGCGCCCGGCATCTCCCCGATCTCCTTGACTTCAGGATTGGTGAAGGCTGCCTGCGCCGGTCCTCGTCGTCCGAGCAGGTACACCTCCTCGACCCGGCTCTCGCGCAGCGCCTCGATCGCGTGCGCCGCCATGTCGGTCTTCTCGAGTTCTTCAGGCGTGCGCACCAGGATCCGCGCGACGTCGATGGCCACGTTACCCACGCCGACGACCGCTGCACGTTTCACCGAGAGGTCGAACTGACAATCCCGGAAATCGGGATGACCGTTGTACCACGCGACGAATTCGGTTGCGGCGTGGCTGCCGGACAGGTCCTCGCCGGGAATTCCCATGTGCCTGTCCGTCTGAGCGCCAGTGGCAAACAGCACCTGGTGATAGTGCGCGGAAAGATCCGCCAGGTTGAGGTGCTTGCCGAATTCGACATAACCGAAGAAGCGAAATCGTGGATGTGCCGCGATCGCGTCGTAGGCACGTGTGACGGTCTTGATCTTGGCGTGGTCCGGTGCAACTCCATAGCGCACCAGCCCGTGCGGCGCGGCGAGCCGCTCGAACATGTCGACTTCGACGACGTGGTTGGGATTCTTGAGAAGGAGCTCGGACGCGTAGAAGGCGGCCGGACCCGATCCGATGACGGCGACACGCAACGGCTGAGCGGTGGTTCCGGCGTCTGGCACGCGCAGAGCGTACACCGCGATCGCATCCAATGGCTACTGGCGGTGGCCGACCATTCCCCCCCGGCCGTTTACCGAGTCCGCGATCTGTACTGATCGAGGAGCGCGCGGTACTCGGGATCGCTCACACGTTCCGCAGCACCTGCAGTGAGAGCGCGCAACATCCGCCGCGCCTGGCGTCGTTCGGGTGAGTCATCGGCGGCACCAGCTTTCTGGGCAAGCTTCGACAACCGATCGCGCAAACCAAGCAGAGACGCGCTGTGCCGGCTCTCCTCAGCGAGTCCGGCCTCCAGGTTGATGTACTCGTCCATCAACCGTGCTTCGACGTCATCCGCTGCGCGCTCGCGTGCGAGCGCCTTCCTGACGTCCGCCTGGTTCGACAGGTCCTTCACCCGGTTCGTCTCGACCGCGACGTCCCGCAGGCCCGCGAAGTCTGCGATCAAGCCATCGAGGATATGCACCGTGTCGGCCCCTCCAGACGATGCGTCCAGCGAACGTAGCCGCTTGTCGAAGAGGCGGCTCACGAGCGCATCGTCTCGAGTGCGCCGGCCGGATTTCATCGCCTGCAACTCCATCCATTCGATCGCCTCGACGGCGACTGCATCGGGCGGCAGTGTGTGACCGCCGGTAAAGACGGCGAGTCGATGCGGTGTTGTCAATGTGCGATCGAGCATCCGCATCTCGATGTAGTTGAAGTCCTCGTTCCCGGCGGTGCCGAAGACGGCGAAGTTCACCTTTGACCGCGGCTGGCTGTCGGGGTAGCCGCCGCTCGACGCGATCACGCCGGCGACGCTGTTATTCGCCAGCGCCACCTGCATCGCGACGCGCGCGCCGCCGGAATGCCCGGTGAGATAGATGCGCTTGTCGTCGAGCGAGAAGCGGCCGTTGAGGTCCGGCACCAGTGCTTTGATCGCGGCCATCGACACCGCCCAGGGCCCATTGCGCGAGTTGTTGGATCCGGCGACGACGTAACCGTACTGCTCGGCAGCGGCGCGGTACTTCTCAACGATCGCGCGGCCCCGTCCACCCGGATGGAACCCGATCAGCACGCTCCACTTACGATCGGGAGAGTAGTTCGAGGGTAGATAGAGTGAGTAGCTCTGCGCAGGATCGGCCAGGCACTTGACGTCGTCGAGGATGACTCCGCGCTCAAGTTCCTGAGCGGCCGTGGCCGCCAAGCAGAGCGCTGCCAGGATGAGAGTGGCGCAGGCCGTTGTCCATCGGCGGCTGCTCATCCGCCGACTATACACGGCCGTCAGCTGGTAGCTGGAAGCTGGTAGCTGGTATAGACCTAGCCATTTGGCTGATCCGCATCGGTTGCGGGGTTGCTATCGTGACGACATGAGCAACGTATTCACGCAACTTTCAGATAGCTTCGCCAACGCCGTGGACGTGGCGGCACAGTCGGTCGTGCAGGTGCACAGCCATCGCCGTCCCGCAGCAGGCATTCTTTTCGACGCGGGACTGATCATGGCTCCCGCGCGGGCGATTGGCGACGACACGGCGGTGATCCGGCGTCCGGACGGTCAGACGACCGAGGGGCAGGTGCTCGGGTTCAGTTCATCGCATGGCATTGCTGTCATTCGAGTTCCCGGATCGGGTACTGGTGCGGCGAAGCCGGCAGCCGAACCGAGAGTGGGCTCGCTGGCGGTCGCGGTTGGACGGACGTGGAGTGGCGGCGTCATGGCGCTTGTCACCAACGTCGCGGTCGTTGGCGGCCCGCTGAGGACCGGGCGCGCGTCTTCGATCGAGCGCGTCATTCGCATCGCGATGGCGCCTCACGGTGCGATCACCGGCGGTGCGCTGGTGGATGGCGACGGGGGCTGGCTCGGCGTTGTGACCGGTGCCGCGATCCGCGGCACGGCGGTCGTCCTGCCGTCCGCCATTGCGCTGGCGGCGGCGAAGCAGATCGTGGAACGCGGCGGCGAGCGGCAGGGATTTCTCGGCATCAGCACGTTGCCGGTGAAAGTTCCCGAGCGGCAGCGAGCCGGCGCGGCCGGCACGCACGGGCTGCTGATTACCGGCGTTTCACCGTCGAGCCCGGCTGATGGCGCCGGTCTCATGGTCGGCGACGTGATCACCGCCTTCGCGGGTGAGCCGCTGAGCGATCCGGAAGTGCTGCTGACGCTGCTTCGCGGCGATCACATCGGCAAACCGGTTACGCTGACAGTCGTGCGCGGAACCGAACACAAGGACGTGCCGGTGACCGTCGGGGAGCGTTCATCGCGACGTGACTGACGGGTACCGGGAACCGCCTTCGCTCGTCGAAGCGCTCACGCCGCGCGAGCACGAGGTCCTCGTGCTGCTCGCCGACGGGCTGCGCAATCGCGAGATCGCGACGCGCCTCGGCATTTCCGAGCACACGGTCAAGTTTCATCTTGCCGCCATCTTCGGAAAGCTGAGCGCGTCGTCAAGAACCGAGGTCGTGCGCAAGGCACTGCGACTGGGACTGATCGATGTCTGAAGATCTGCTCGATGCGTATTCCCGCGCCGTGACCGGTGCGGTCGCACGCGTTGCACCGGCCGTCGTTCACATCGAGCTCGCGAACGGCGCCGGCTCGGGATTCGTGTTCGCCCCCGACGGTCTCATCCTGACGAACAGTCACGTGGTGTCGGGCCACGCGCACGTGACGGTCACGCTTCTCGACGGGCGCCGTTTCGACGCGGATGTGGTCGGCGATGATCCGGACACCGACCTTGCCGTGCTGCGCATCAGTGCGAATACGCTGTCGTCGGTCGAGTTCGGGGATTCGGCGGCACTCCGTCCGGGTCAGCTGGTGATTGCGATCGGGAATCCGCTCGGCTTCCAGCACACGGTGACGGCAGGCGTCGTGAGCGCACTCGGACGCGGGCTGCGCGCGCGCACCGGCCGGCTGATCGAAAACCTGGTCCAGACGGATGCCGCGTTGAATCCCGGGAGCTCGGGTGGTCCGCTGGTCACGTCAACAGGAACTATCGTCGGCGTCAACACCGCGATCATCCGTGGCGGAAACGGGATCGCGTTCGCCATCCCGTCCAGTACCGCGCAGGCCGTGGTGTCGTCGTTGTTGCGCGAGGGGAGGGTCCGGCGCGCGGTTCTCGGGATTTCGGCGCAGACGACCGCCATCCCGCGCCGTTTCGTGATGGAGCATCAGCTCGCCGCCGCGCAGGGGGTCGTCGTCACGGAAGTGCATCGCGGTTCCCGCGCCGATGCAGCGAATGTGAAGGCGGGAGACCTGATCGTCGAGTTCGGCGGGATCTCGATCGACAGTGTGGATGCGCTGCATCGTCAGCTCGCGGCGACGGCGATCGGCGTCCCGGTGCCGATGAGGATCCTTCGTCACGGGATCCTGCGGCGACTCATCGTCGTGCCCTCGGACCCGCTCGAAGCGGCACATCACGAAACGCCGCTCGCGAGTTAGTCGGCCGGGAGCTGGAAAGCTGGTAGCTGGAAACTGTCAGCTGTCAGCTGTCAGCTTGTAAGATCCCCTGATGGCTGATCATGCGGAGCGTCACGAGGGGCTGGCCTGGGTTCGCGGCGCAGGTGTGTCGCGCGAGTGGAACGGGATCCGTTACAAGCACGGACTCTCGGCGAAGAACGTCGGCTCGAAAGAGCTGTCGATGAACGTCGCCGTCGTTCCACCCGGAGCCGTGGCCTACGCGCACATCCACGTCGGCTTCGAGGTGATGCTTTACATCCTCGAGGGGAGGGTCCGCCATGAGTACGGACCGGGGCTGCAACACACGGTCGATCACCAGGCCGGTGACTTCATCTTCATCGAGCCTGGTGTTCCGCACGAAGTCCTCAACCTGAGTGCCACCGACCCCGTCGTCGCGGTTGTCGCACGGTCCAGCGCGAGCGAGTGGGACGAGATCGTCGACTATCCAAGTACCCGCCGCCCGAAGGCGAGCGAATAACTGCGCCGTTCGGAGACGGTAGACTGGATCGATGATGATGCGCGCCGGCTTCGTGCTCGCGGTCGTGACGCTATCGGCAGCGCTGTTTCAGCAGCCGGCGTTCGAGCCATACCACAAGGACCTCGTCGCGGCTGCCACGCTGGTGAATGCCGCGGCCGATTACGACCACGACGGCGACATCGATCTGTTCGTCGGCTTCAATGGGGCCGCCAATCATTTTTTCCTGAATGAGGGTGGACACCTGCGCAACGTCGCGGTCGCTGCGGGTATCGGCGACGCGCGGCCGACCCGCGCGGCCGCGTGGGGCGATTACGACGGCGATGGCGATCCAGACCTGCTGGTGGGGTTCGCCCCCGGCGTTGGCCCTGTCCTGACTCTCTATCGCAACGATCTCGGACGCTTCATCGACGTGACGATTCCAACCGGCGTCGGTATAGAGACGGGAGCCGTGCGCCAGGCCTCATGGGTTGATTTCGACGGCGACGGCGACCTCGATCTGTTCGTTGGGTTTCGCGATCGCGCCGACGTCCTGTTCCGCAACGAGAGCGGAAAGTTCAGCGACGTCGCGCCGAGCGTCGGACTCGCTGATCCGCGCAAGACAGTGGGCGCGGTCTGGTTCGACTACGACGAGGACGGCGATCTCGATCTCTACGCTGCGCACATGGACGGCGATGCCAACGGCCTGTATCGCAACGATGCGGGCAGGTTCACGGACGTGGCCGAGGCGGCCGGTCTCGCCTGGGGCGGCCGCACACCGAAGGATGCGGCCAACGGTACCGTGCGTCCGTGTGTCGCCGACGTGGATGGCGACGGGCACTTCGACCTGTTCATGGCCAACTACGGCCCGAACGGGTTGTTCCTGAATCGCGGCGGCGGCAAGTTCGAGGATGTCTCGGCTGCCTGGGGCGTGGCCATCGAGGGGCGCTACGACACATGCGCGTTCGCCGACTTCGACAACGACGGGCGCCTCGATCTATACGTCAACGGAACGGTCACGGGCGGCACGAGTTATCGCGACTACCTGTTCCGGAACACCGGCGGCAAGTTCGAGGACGTGACCCCGGACAACATCAAGGCCCTCGCCGCCGATCACGGCGCCCTCTGGGCCGACTTCGATCGGGATGGTGACGAAGACCTCGCGCTGGCCGGTACCGCTGCGACCCCGCTGCCGCTGGTGTTGAAAAACATGCTGGCCCCTGCCGATGCGCGCCGGGCCTTGAACATCCGCGTGGCCGACGGGAAAGGCCGCTTCACCCGGGCCGGTGCCGAGGTGCGCCTCTACGAAGCAGGAACGCGGCGCCTCCTCGGCGCGCGCCTGGTCGACTCCGGATCGAGCTACGACGCACAAAGCGACATACCGCTGCACTTCGGAATCGCCGCCGCCGGTCGAGCGGACGTCGAGGTGATCTGGCCCGCCGGATCGCGGACGCCGACGGTGCAGTCGAACGTCGAGATCCCTTCGTCCAAGGTAATAGTCGTCCGGACGAAGTGATGGACCGAGACAGGATCTAGAACACCACGGGCATCCGTTTTTCCGTCTCGAGGTTGAACAACCCGAGATTGGTCAGCGAGTACTTCCATGGATCGCAGGTGAGGTTCATGAAAGTGATCTTGTCGGTCGGATGCTCGGCGAGCGACGGAGCCGGATGGAGCTCGCCGGCGATCCGGTCCAGCGTGCGAAGCTTTTCCGCCACCTCGTTCGGATCCGCATCGCTCATCAGGCCGGCGATCGGTAGCGCCAGCTCCGCGAGGATCTTGCCGCTCTTGACGATGACGAAGCCGCCTTCGATGGCGGCGCAGCGGTTGGCGGCGACGGCCATGTCTTCGTCGGTCGCGCCGATCACTCCGAGGTTGTGATGATCGTGGTTCACGGTCCAGGCGATAGCGCCCTGGTCGAATCCAAGTTCCCAGAACGACGCGCCGATGCTCATACCTTTGCCGTAACGCTCGATGATGGCGAACTTGGTGATGCCGCGGGGCAGATCGCGCTGAACGCGGCCGCCGCTCGACCGGTAGCGTCTTCGTGATCGGCCCCAGCTCGCGGGAGAAGTATCGCGGCGGCAGCACGTACGCCTGGACGTCGCGGCGATTCGGCGGCGCCATGATCTCGAAGTCCGCCGCGCGCAACTGGCGCGCGAGACGCACGCTGTTCCGAAGCGAGGGGTCGATTGGGCCGGCATCGAGCGGTGCAGTGAGGCGCCCGCGTTCCGCGACAAGGCGGCCGTTGGCAAAGACCCGGTCGATGACGACCTTGTCGAAGTCCGAGACGAGCAGAACGTCGGCATAACGTCCGGGCGCCAGCTGGCCGTGCAGATGCGGGACCTGCCAGTGCATCGCGTTGTTGATCGTCGCCATCTGGTAAGCGGTGATCGGCGGCACACCCATGGCAATGGCGCTGCGCACCTCGTAGTCCAGGCCGCCGCGATCGATCAGGTCGGCAACCGTTCGATCGTCTACCGCGAGCGCCACGTTACGCCAGTCCTTCAGTGGAAGCTCGAGCAGCTGCTTGATGATGTCGCCCGTCCGCTCCGTCTTGAGCTGCAGGTGCACACCCTTCCGCACCATCGTCAATGCCTCGGCAACGCGGGGCGAATGGCTGGACATGATCCCCGCCGCGGTCCAGGCATCGAGGACGTCGAGCGGGGGACTGCCGTGGCCGGCGACGATGCGATGCGCGTCGAGGGCCGCCTGGATGACACCGTGCAGACGCGGCGAGCCGTCCAGCACGCGCGGCAGGTCCATCACCTCGTCGATGCCTCGAGCCTCCTCGGGCCATCGCTCGAAGGCGAGCGCCGTTTCCGCGTAGCCGATGTATCCGCTGGTGGTCTCGAGCGGAGTCGGCGGTGTTGCCGACGATACACATGGATAGATCTTCTGTGGCAACCGGCGGCCGGCGTCGACGAAGTACTGGACGCCAGGCAACCCCTTCGCCGCGTTCGCGATTTCGTGAGTGCCTTCGAAATAGGCGGTGAGCCCCTGCGGGAGGGTGACCTCGGCGTGCCGCCGGGCGCTGACGCGACTGCTTTCACAGTGATAGTGCGCGTCGACGAAGCCGGGCACGAGTGTCATCCCCGCGGCGTTCACCCGCGTCGTCGCCGAGCCGGCGTGGCGCTCGACGTCACCGACGGCTGCGATCCGGTCGCCGGCAATCGCCACGCCCCATCCTTTGAGCAGTTCACCGGTGATCGTGTTGAGCAGGGTGCCGCCGGTGATTACCACATCCGCCGGTTCCTGTCCGGCGGCGACGCGCACCACCTTGAGCCGCGCACGCATGCGCTCCTGGGCGGCAGCCGGCAGCGGCTGCGGCCTTTGCGCTGGCGGCGCCGGCGTCTGTTGAGCGGCTGACGCATCTCGCGAGAGGGCCGTCAACGCGGACGTACCGAGCGCCCCGGCGAGGAATTTACGGCGACTCCATCCGTCAGATCGGTCGTTGGCCATGATCTCCGACTCTACACGAGCGTCACGAAATGGAGGAGTTCGGTTAGACTGCCGCACCCATGTTGTTCGATCTCCAGGAACGCGGCACCACAGTCGCTCGCGAGGTCCGTGGCGGCATCACCACGTTCCTGACGATGGCGTACATCCTGTTTGCGAATCCGTCGATCCTCGCGGCGGCGGGTGTGCCGTTCGAGGCGGCGGCTGCCGGCACAGCGGCCGCGGCAGCCATCTGCACCTTGCTCATGGGCCTCGGCGCCAACTTCCCGATTGCGCTGGCGCCCGGCATGGGATTGAACGCGGTGATCGCCTTCCAGGTCGCGCGGCAGACCGGCTCGTGGCAGGCGGCCATGGGCCTGGTGGTGCTGAACGGACTGCTCGTGCTGTCGCTGGTGCTGGTCGGCGTCCGCGAGGCGGTGATGCGCGCGATTCCGCTCGACCTTCGACGCGCCATCAGTGTCGGTATCGGATTGTTCATCGCCCTCATCGGTGCCGTGAACGCGCGCCTCGTCGTGGTGCCAGCCAGTTCGCTGGCAGCCTTGAACGCCAACCCCCTCGCGATCGTACCGCCTGTCGCGCAAGGGTCGCTGCACTCGGCCGAGCCGCTGCTCGCCGTCGCCGGCCTCCTGGTGATCGCTTTCATGCTGGCGAAGAAGGTCCCCGGCGCAATCGTCATCGGCATCGGGGTAGCGGCGCTCGCGGCGCTCGCGGTTGGCGTCTCGCATTGGCCGTCCGGGGCGTGGCTGCGTCTGCCCCACTTCGATACGCTCTTCCAGGCCGACGTACGCGGCGCGCTCGACATCAGGCTGCTGCCGCTCCTTCTTGCAATCGTGATGGTCGACTTCTTCGACACGATCGGCACCGTGACGGCGATTGCTGAAACGGGTAACCTGCAGGACCGCGAAGGACGTATTCCGCGCCTCCGCTCCATTCTCGCGGTCGATTCGATCAGCGCGGTGATCGGCGGAACGTTCGGCGTGAGTTCGGTGACCTCGTACGTCGAGTCGGCGGCCGGCGTAGCGGAAGGTGCGCGCACCGGCCTGCACAACATGGTCGTTGGCGGCCTGTTTGCGGCCTGCATGTTCGCGGCGCCGCTGGTCGCGATCGTGCCGGCCGCGGCCACCGCTCCGGCGCTCATCGTCGTCGGCTTCCTGATGTGCGAGCAGATCACGCGGATCGACTTCACCACGCGCGACACCGCGCTCCCGGCGTTCCTGATTCTGCTGATGACGCCGCTGACGTTCTCGATCTCCGACGGGATCGGCTACGGTTTCATCGCCTACGTCGCGATCAAGGTGCTGAGCCGTCGCGCCCGCGACGTTCAACCAATGATGTACGCGGCTGCCGCGTTGTTCGTCGGGTATTTTTGGGTGAAATAACCACGTGCGACGTGCGACGGTGCGACGTGCCAAACGTGCGACGTGCGCACGTGCGCGTGCTACGTCCGACGTGCCACGTGCGCACGCCTTGACGCGCTACGTCTTATAATGCGACGCGCCGATGTGCCAATGTGGCGAGGCGCACTGAGCACGTAGCACGTGCACTCGCACGTAGCACGCGGCACGTGCGTACGTCTGACGTTTCGCACATCGCACTGTCGCACATCGCACGTCAGCGTTTCGCGAGCGCCAGGTCGCGGATCCGATTGAGCTGGCCGACGTACACCGGGATCGGAATGTCGGGCGAATCGCCGTCGTCGAGAAAGTGATCGAGGCGGCGGCCGACGGTGCTGCGAATCACTTCGCCGAAGCGCGGCATCTGCAGGTACTTGACCTTCCAGATCTCGAGCATCAGGTCCTGGTAGGTGCGACTGAGAAACGGAAAGGTGCCGCCGCCGTAGCCATCGAGCGTAATGGTGCCGAATCCGCGCGCGACGAGCGCGTCACGAACGGGTGCGACATCGGCCGGCAGTGACTGCCCGAGCCCGGCCGAGAACGCGACGATCAGGTGCAAGACGTCGGCGAGGTCTCCCCACAGAACTTTTTCCTGCACGGCCGCGAACCGGACCGGCTGTCCCGGCGCCACGGCCGACGCGTTGCTGCGCCTGCCGCGCGGGTTCATCCTGTCGAGCGGCGGCCTCGAGATCGCGATCGAAGCCGGCCAGATGTTCGGGTTTCAGGTTCGCGCGCAGGAACACGAGTGCGTAGGCATTGGCCCTGGCGAATGCCTGGTCCCCTTCGAGTGCGGCGAGCCAGCGGTTCCAGTCGACAGGGCGCAGCCCGGCGAGGAGCTCCCTGAGCTGACCGACGGTCACATCAGGGCGAAACTTCACCGCCTGCCAGAAATGCTCGGTCGAGTCGTAGGTTGCACCGTAGAGCGGGATGCCTTCGTCGATCAGGTACCAGTTCGACAGCACGCGTCCGGCCATGGACGACGACGCGCTCCAGCAGTTGAGGCTGGTGCTCCAGCGATCGCGAACGCGGACGAATGCGTCGCGGTAGGTGTCGCGCGACAACTGCCAGTTGCGTCCTTTGAAGAGCACGACCCGCCGGTTCGGTTGGCAGCGCTGCGACCGCGCCTTCCACTTCGCCGCGAGTGTGCGTGAGAACGACCTCGAGCGGCAATTCCGCCTGCATTGAAACGATCCGGCTCTCGACCGCGCGCCGGAGCAGGTCGTCGCCGAACGCCTGGCGGTCCTTCGGATCGGCGAACGTCCATCGGCCGGCCTGCTCGTCGATGTAACGAAACGCCTCCGCCAGCGTATTGAAGCGGATGAGCGCGTGCAGCGCGAGGTCGATCGGTGCACCGTTCACTTCAACCCGCGTGGCTGGATCGACCAGCCGCGCGAGTGTCAGGGGCGCCGCCTGGCCCGCGCTGGCGTTTGTGATGCTGCGGGTGCCGGGCTGCAGACCGACAGCATCCCGATACCGAGACAGAACAGGACTTTTGTCTTCATGGTGACTGGCCGGGAATTATGACAGCTTTCAGTTCGCGCTCCCGCGCGCTGCCGCGTGCGATTGCCCTTGACAGTGGCGCTCCAAGAGATGCTTAATCCTCCAAATAAATTGCAAGGTTTCAATCCCATCGCCGCTCGAGCCGAGCGTCGCCAGTCGTGCGCGCAGCACGTGAGGGTAGGAATGAAAACATCACGCTTCGGCGTCATTGCTTTACTGACTTTTCTCGCACTCCTTTCCACGATCCCCGCATACGCACAATCGGTCGGCAACATCTCGGGCACGGTCACGGACGAGTCCGGGGCTGGCGTGCCCGGCGCCACGGTCACGGCGAAGAATGAGGGCACTGGGGCCGTCCGTGAAATGGTGACGGATGGATCCGGACGTTATGTGCTGGCATTGCTGCCGATCGGCAGCTATTCCATCTCGGCCGCCATGAGTGGCTTCCGGACGGAAGAGAGGAGCAAGGTCGTTCTCGAAGTGCAGCAGAGCCTGACGCTGGACTTCGGCCTGAAGATTTCTTCTGTCACGTCCGAAGTGACGGTCACGATGGAGGTTGCGCCGGTATCGCTGCAGCGTAACGACGCGTCACTCGGGCAGTTGATCAATGCCCAGCAGGTCGCCGAGCTGCCGCTCAACGGCCGTAATTTCGTGCAGCTGGCGCTCCTCGGTCCCGGCACGGTCTCGGGACGCGCGGGCAGCTTCCTGGCCCAGGGTCCGAGCAGCGAGGTCTCCTACCGTGGCAGCATGTCGGTCTCAGCGCAGGGCATGCGCGAGAACGCGAACGACTGGCTCTATGACGGTGTCGACGATAACGAGTTGACCGCAGGTGGCGTCGGCATCCTGCCAAACATCGACTCGATCCGGGAATTCAAGGTCCTGACCCACAACTACAACGCGCAGTACGGCAGCCGCGGCGGCACGACGGTGCTGGTCAGCAGCAAGTCGGGCGAGAACAGTTACCACGGCTCCCTGTTCGAGTTCTTCCGCAACGATGCACTCGACGCGCGCAACTTCTTCGACGGCGCGCAGAAGCGCCCGTGGAATCAGAACACCTACGGTTTCTCGACGGGTGGGCCGATCCGCAAAGACAAGACCTTCTTCTTCGGTGGATTCCAGGGCAACAACATCGACGAAGGATTGACGACCCTGCTGACCGTGCCGACCGCGTTGATGCACCAGGGCATCTTCACGGAATCCTTCCCCGGTGCGGCGCGCGTGCCGATCTACGATCCGTCCAGTACCGCGTGTCGACCCCGCAACTGGCGTCCTCGTGCGCGATCAGTTCGCCAACTTCACCATCCCGTCGAACCGTATCGATCCGATCGGCAAGAAGATCCTGGACCTGCTGCCGATGCCGACCTTCACCGATCGGCTCGCGGGCAACTACCTGGCGAACCCGGTCAAGACGCTGGACGATTACCAGGGGGACATCCGCGTCGATCACAACATCAGCAACAACGACCGGTTGTTCGGCCGCTTCAGCATGGAGAACGCCCATCAGTACCTGCCGACCGGCCTCCCCGATTTCGGTGCGACCGGCGGGTTCTCGAGCAACCAGACGTTCAAGACCAACGCGAAAAACATCGCGTTGTCGCAGACCCACATCTTCACCGGCAACACCATCAACCAGTTCACCGCCGGCTACAACCGCGTCTTCAACTACATCACCTCGTTCGGCTACCAGTCGAACAAGTCGGCTGAATTCGGCATCCCTGGCGCCAACCTCGGCACCGACGAAACCTCGTCGCTGACCCGCATGACGTTCACCAATTTCGTGGGTATCGGCGACCGCGGCTTCTCACCCTTCCAGGGGGGCACGAACGTATTTCACTTCACTGACACCGTGACGATGATCAAGGGCTCGCATACGCTGAACGTCGGCGGGACGATGCGCGCGATGCAGTTGAACCTTCTTGGCGACACGGCACTCGCGGGGCAGTTCAGCTTCAACCGGTTGTTCACCGCCGGCTTCACGTCCGCCGGATCGCTCGATGGAAGCGGCAACGCGATTGCCAGCCTGCTGCTGGGGCTGCCCACCTCCGGTGGCCGCAACGACCAGCTGAACGGATCGGTCAAGGGGCGCCGCTGGAAGGAATATCGCGGGTTCGTCGACGACAACTGGCGGGTGAACAACGGGCTGACCATGACCCTGGGCCTCGCCTACATGGTCACCACGCCCCAGTCGGAAAACTACGATCGCTTCAGCAATTTCGACTTCTTCACCGGCGAGATCTTCCAGGGGGGAACGATCGGCGTGAAGACGGACTGGAGCAACATCCAGCCGCGTATCGGTTTCGCGTGGAGCCCGATGGAAAGCACCAACACCGTGCTGCGCGGTGGCTACGGCATCTACCACGACGTGTCGGCGATGGGCGGCTCGACCGGCCCGTACCAGAATCCACCGTACGCCAACGCCTACTCGTTCACCAGCGACAACATCACGCCGGTGCGCACGCTGGCGACCGGCTTCCCCGTCAACAGCCAGCCGGTCGATCCGGCGAACTACCGTGGTGACTGGACCACGATCGATCCCGACTTCAAGCAGGGGCGCGTGCAGCAGTGGAGCATCAACGTCGAACGTAAGCTGCCATTCAGCGCGGTGGCCAGCATCGCCTACGCCGGCAGCTACGCCGACCGGCTGTTCGACAAGAGCCGCAATATGAACACCGCGCACACCCGGGCCTGGTATCAACCCGGCGGCTCGGCGTCCGTATCCGCAGCTGCAGGCGATCATCGTCGCCCTCAGCCGCGGATGGATGAAGTACAACTCGATGCAGATCGAGGCTCGAGCGCCGCGCCGCGAATGGCTTCTACCTGCTCGGCTCCTACACCTACGCGCATGCGACGACCAACGGTGTCTCCGGCTTCGGTGGCGATCCGGGCATCGTCTACTACCCGGTGGCCGCGTCGGACGATGCGGATGTGGGTTCGTCGAACACCGACCTCCGTCACAACTTTTCCGCCAGCGCGCTCTACGAGCTGCCGTTCGGCAAGGGCAAGAAGTACCTGTCGGACCTGGTGGGCCTGCACGCAGGCACTGCTCGGCGGCTGGTCAGGTCAACACGATCTTCGTGGCGCAGAGCGGATATCCGCTGGGGATGAGCATGGCGAGCAGCCAGTCGGGCACGGCGTTCGGCAACCGGCCCGAACCGGGTCTGCGACGGCAAGCTCGACGAACCGACAGTCGCAAGCTGCTTCGACACCAGCTGCTTCATTGCGCCGGCAGTCGGCGTCCTTGGGGACGCCGCGCGCACGACGCTGTTCGGACCTGGGCGCTGGAACATCGACCTGTCGATGTCGAAGAGGATTCGACAGGCTGCAGTTCCGCGCCGAGGTCTTCAACGTGTTCAACCACGCGCAATTCGCCGTTCCGGGCACGGCGGTCGGCTCGCCCGACCTTCGGTGTGATCCAGTCGACGGTGAAGTCCTCACGGCAGATCCAGTTCGCCCTGAAATACGTGTTCTGATCGACGGCGAGGGGCCTCTGCGCCCCCCGCACCTGCGTATTCCTGGCGACGCGGACGATCGGCAGTCTCCACGCACGTGGCCTGTCCGGCCCAACCCCTCGGCATCGGTACCGGTCCCCTGGAGGATTCACGACGATGACCCTGCACGGTCACATTACGCGCGCAATGGCCGTTCTCGCGGCCCTCACGTTCATCGCATCTCCCTCGTTCGCCCAGAACAAGAAGGTGTTCATCGACCAGGACATCGGCGGTGCGACCGGAACCGACAATCAGTCCCTGATGATGCTGGTCCAGGCGCCGAACATCGACGTCGTCGGCATCAGCATCGTCGCCGGCGACGGACAAGTGAAGGACAGCACTGCAGTGGACGCTGCGGATGCTGGAGCTCACCGGGTACGGACACATTCCGGTGGCCCAGGGAGCCAAGTTTCCGCTGGTCAACTCGCGTGACGAGACCGTGTTGTGGGAGTCGATGTATGGCGTGTTCGGCTACAAGGGCGCCTGGAACCCGGCGAGATACCACGTCCCGGACGAGATGCCGGTTCTCGATGCCGGCAATCCAACCATTAAGGCGGTCGACAAGCACGGCGCGCAGCTGATCATCGACACGATCCGGAAGTACCCGGTGAAGTCACGCTCTGGGTCGGCGGCCCGCTGACCAACGTGGCCCTGGCGCTGGCGCTGGATCCCGAGCTCGCCGCGCTCACCAAGGAACTGGTGGTGATGGGTGCGGCTTCAACGTCGACAAGGGAGGCAATCACCGGGTCAACGGACGCCGCGAGTTCAACTGGTGGTGGGATCCCGAAGCCGTTCGCATGGTGATGAGCGCGAAGTGGAAGAAGATCACGATCACCCCCGTGGACATCTCCGTCAAGACCACGCTCTCACCGGAAATGCGCGCGAGATCGCGAAATCCGACTCCCCGACCGCGCAGTACCTTACGAAGTATTCGCGCGGCGGCGCTGGCGGTGGCGGCTACATGTGGGACGAGATTGCCGCGGCCGCCGTGATCGACCCGTCAATCATCACCGAGCAACAGGAGTCAAGGTCAACATCGACATCAACCACGGCGCCAGCTACGGTCAGACCATCTTCATCGAAAAGACCGTCAAATCGCCGGCGTGGTTGTGGAAGGTCGCGACCGTGCAGATCGATCTCGACAAGGACAAATTCTACAAGCTGTACGTCGATCTGATGTCCGCGTCCAAGATCCGAACCCTGAGAAAGGTAGAACCGATGAAACGAATCCGTGCCTGTGTCGTCCTCCTGGCGATGTGTGCCGCGGCTCCAGCCGTGGCGCAACAACCGCAGAAAATCATCTTCGACACCGACTTCGCGTATCCGCCGCAAGACGATGCGATGGCGTTGTTCTTCGTGCTCAATCGCCCTGAGCTCCAGCTCCTGGGGATCACGACCGTCGCCGGCAACCGGAGCCTGAACGTCGCCACGCCGACGCACTGAAGGTGCTGGAAGTCACGCAGCGCACCGAAATCCCCGTGTCTCCGCGGCGCCGCCAGCCCGCTGATGCACCAGGCGACTGAAGTGGGACACGAAGCGGCACGGTGGCTGGTATGCGAACGAGCCCGCGCCTGAACCCCCGGGCGGCTTCGCGACGAAGAAACAGGCCGAGCGATCGGAGCCGTCGATTTCCTCGTCGACACGGTCATGGAGAACCCCGGTCAGGTCACCATTCTCGCGATCGGTCCGCTCACGAACATCGCGATGGCGATCCGCATGGAGCTCAACTTCGCGGAAACGTCAAGCAGCTGGTGATCATGGGCGGAGCGATCGCGTCGTTGCCGGATGGCGGCGGCAATCACACGCCGAACGCGGAGTTCAACTTCTACGTCGATCCTGAAGCGGCGCAGATCGTGCTTCGCTCCGGCATCCCGATCGTGCTGTCGCCGCTGAACATCTCTCGCAAGGCCAAGTTCAGCAAGGAGTGCGTACGACAAGATCGTGGCTGTCGACACGCCGATCACGCGCCTGGTCAAGGAACGCATCGGACGCCGGCTTTCAGCAGAGACCCGACCGGATCGGTCTGATGTACGACCAAATCGCCGCAGTGACGCTTGTCGATCCGAGCGCTGATGAAGACGGTCGAGCTGTACGTCGACGTCGACATCAATCACGACGCCAACTATGGCGTGTCCGTCGGTGCACGCAGCCTGTGGCCAGGTGCGAAGGCGCCGCAAAAGATGGCGGTGCAGACCGATCTCGACTACGACAAGTTCATCCGTCTGTACGTGGAGCGCGTGACCAGGGTGCCGAAGCGCTAGTCGCGAGTCCGATCACATCATTGAAAGAGGAGAATCATGAGTCCCGCACCGCGCATTGCCGTCGTCGGCAGCGCCAACATCGATCTCGTGACGTTCGCCGACAGGTTTCCGGGGCCGGGTGAGACCATCTTCGGACAGGATTTCGACATGGGGTTTGGCGGCAAGGGGGCCAACCAGGCGGTGGCGGCGCGGCTCTGTGGCGCGAGGTCTCCATGGTGGCCAGGCTCGGCTCGGACCTCTTCGGCCCGGCGACGATCAAGAACTTCGAGTCATACCAAATCGACACGTCGCACGTGCGCATCCTGGAGGGCGTGTCGAGCGGTGTCGCGCCGATCTTCGTGGAGCCGAACGGTCAGAATCGAATCTACGTCGTGAAAGGAGCGAACGACCAGCTGATGCCGGCCGATGTCGACGAGGCGGCGCCGATGCTGAAGCAGGCCGCCTGCATCATTCTGCAGTTCGAGATACCGCTCGAGACCGTCTACTACACGATGCGGTTCGCGCGCGCGAACGGCATCAAGTGCATCCTGAATCCGGCGCCAGGCCAGCGCGTCGATCTGAACGAAGTGAAGAACGTCGACTACTTCATTCCCAACGAAAGTGAAGCGGAAACGATTTCCGGCAAGCCGGTCAAGTCGATCGACGATGCCAGGGCGTGCGCGAAGTATTTCCTCGAACATGGCATTCCGCGCGTGATCATCACACTCGGCGTGAACGGGGCACTCCTGGCCGGCGACGGAACCATGGAATTGATCCCTGCCTGCAAAGTAGACACGAAGGATACGAGTGGAGCCGGGGATGCCTTCATCGGCAGCTTCGCCACGTTCCTTGCCGAAGGGCTGGCGGAAAAAGAGGCCATCTCGCAGGCCTGTCTCTACGCGAGCCTGTCCACGATGAACGTCGGAACGCAGAAGTCCTTCCTCAAGCGCGCGGACTTCGAGAACGAGCGAAAGGCGCGGCGATGAGAGCCGTTGTCGGCGCGTTCCTCCTCGCGGCATCGCTCTCATCGTTCGCGACGCCCGCGTTCGCCGCTGAGAAGGTGATCCTGGACGACGACTTCGGGAGCTTCTCGCCGACCCTGATCATGCTGCTTCACTCGAAGGAAGTGGAGCTGCTCGGGCTGACGACAGTTGCAGGGAACAACTGGGTCGAGATCGAAACCGCCAGCATCACTGCGCTCATGCAGCGCCTCGGACGAACGGACATTCCGATCATCGCCGGCGCCGGTGAGCCGCTGATGGGTAACCGTCAGCCCTGGTACCGAGCACGAGGAGCGTCTCTTCGGCAACGCCGAGTACCTGGGCGCGTTCGCCCGTCCGCGACCGGAGCCACTGAAGCCCGGCAAGGAAAACGCGGTCGACTTCATCGTCCGCAAGGTCAAGGAGTTTCCGAACGAAGTCACCCTGCTCGTGACGGGGCCGGCGACCAATATCGCGCTGGCAGTCAAGACGCACCCTGAGATCGTCCCGCTGGTGAAGCGAGTCGATCTACATGGGTGGCGCGATCGACATGCCCGGCAACACTACGCCGGCCGCGGAATTCAACTTCTGGTTCGATCCCGAAGCGATCCGGATCACCCTGCGCACGCCGTTCAAAGAGCAGATCGTCGTGCCCGACGACGTGTGCGAGCGGGTGTTCTACACGAAAGCCGTCTATGACCGGATCGTCGCCGGCGCCGGAGACCACCGTCGTGAAGATGTTCAAGGAGCGGCAGGGCCCCGGGTTCGAGTCGAATCCCGCGCGGCAGTCGTTCATCTGGGACGAGCTGACCGTCGCGGTCATGCTCAAGCCGGAGATGGTGACGAAGATGGAGGAGCGCTTCATCGATATCGATACCAACTACGGACCAAACTACGGACGGTCGATCGGTTACCACGAGTCGCGCCGCCGCTCGCTCAAGTCGCCGGAGAATTTTCCGGCCGGGACTCAGAAGGTCAAGATCGTGTTCGACATCGACCGCGAAGCGTTCTGGAACTACTTCGTCGGGCTGATGACGATGCCGGATCCACCGGCGAAAAAGTAAACGGATACCCCGCGAGATTCACGGTAAGCCTGATTACGGAGAGCCTATGACAGTTGTTGAGTCCTATGCGGTTGCAGTCGCGATGTGCGTCGTCACCATGCTCTGCTGGGGCTCCTGGGCCAACACGCAGAAGCTCGCCACCAAGGAGTGGCGGTTCGAGCTGTTCTACTGGGACTACGCCATCGGCGTGCTGTTGTTCGCGCTCGTTCTCGCGTTCACGCTCGGCAGCACCGGCACCGCCGGTCGGAGCTTTCTCGATGATCTGCGCCAGGCCGAGAACGGGCCGCTGATCTCCGCGTTCGTCGGCGGCGTGATCTTCAACCTGTCCAACATCCTGCTGGTGGCGGCGATCGACATCGCCGGCATGGCGGTTGCGTTCCCGATCGGTGTCGGGCTGGCGCTGGTCCTCGGCGTCGTCACCAACTACATGGCGAGTCCGGTCGGCAACGCGGCGCTCCTCTTCACCGGCGTCGGCTGCGTCGTTCTCGCCATCATTCTGTCTGCACTGGCCTACAGCCGGTTGCCGACGCAGGGACAGCGCACGATGGGCAAGGGCATCATGGTGTCGGTCGCGGCGGGTCTGCTGATGGGTTTCTTCTACCGCTTCGTGGCCGCGTCGATGTCGACGGATTTCATCACGCTTGAACCCGGCAAGCTGAGTCCATACACCGCGATCGTGATGTTCTCGGTCGGCCTGCTCGTCTCGAATTTCCTCTGGAACACGATCGTCATGAAGCGGCCCCTTCGTCGGCGCGCCGGTGTCGTTCGGTGATTACTTTTCCAAGGGCACGCCGCGGCTCCACATGGTCGGCATCCTCGGCGGGATGATCTGGAACCTGGGGATGTCGCTCAGCATCATCGCCTCCGGGGCGGCGGGGTTTGCGATCTCCTACGGCCTCGGCCAGGGAGCGACCCTGGTCGCCGCGATCTGGGGCGTCTTCATCTGGAAGGAATTCAGGACGGCGCCCGCGGGGACATCACGTCTTCTCACCATGATGTTCGCGGCCTTCGTCATCGGTCTGACGCTGATCGTGGCGGCACGCGTGGCGTGATGCTGCACGGCCGCGTGCTGCTCGCTCTCGGCCTCGCCTCGTCACTGGCGATCGGGGCCCAGACACCCGCGCACCTCGTGATGGTCTCGGTCGACGGCTTGATGCCGTCGACCTACACCGGCCCGGACGCCGGCCGCTTTCCCACACTCAAGTCACTGAAGAGACCAGGGCACGTACGCGGAAGGGGTCATCGGCGTACTTCCGTCGGTTACCTACGCCTCGCACACGACGCTCATCACCGGGGTCACGCCGAGCCAGCATGGTGTCTTCGGCAACGTCGTCCTCGATCCCGAAGGGCGATCGAATGGCGCGTGGTTTTGGTACGCGTCCACGATCAAGGTCCCGACGTTGATCGACGCTGCGCGGGCCCGTGGGATGACGACGGCGGCGATCTCCTGGCCGGTCAGCGTGGGGATGAAGGCTGACTATCTTCTTCCGGAGTTCTGGCGCAGCGGCTCCAACCATCCGTCGGACATTTCTCTCAGCCGCGCGCTTTCCACCCCGGGACTCTTCGATGGTGTCGAGGCGATGCGCAAGCGACCGGTCGGCTGGCCGTTGACGGATCGCGATCTGACCGACTTCGCGACCTACATCGTCAAGACTCACAAGCCTGGCGTTCTTCTACTCCACCTGGGATCGCTCGACGGCGCGCAGCATGCCAATGGCCCGGGATCCGCCCGCGCGATCGAAACGTTGCAGCAGATCGATGGCTACCTCAAGGAAGTGCGAGACGCGGTTGCCCAGGCGGGCATCGCGGATCAGACCGACTTCGTCATCGTCTCGGATCACGGCTTTGCGTCGATCGAGCATCAGCTCCAGCCGAATGCAGTGTTCAAGAAGGAGGGGCTGCTCACGGTCAATGCCGCAGGGACGGTTACCGACTGGCAGGCGTACCTCAATGCCGAGGGGGGCGCCGGCCTGGTCTACTTGAAGAACCCCGACGATGGCGTCCTGGCCGAGCGTGTGCGGAAGATACTGGATGCGTTGAAGGCGGATCCGGCGAACGGTATCGCGTCCATCTGGTCACGCGAGGAGCTCGCGAAATTCGGTGCGGATCCAGCGGCGAGCTTCGGTCTCGGCATGCGCCCGGGTTTCTACTCCGGGCCGGGGAACGACGTGCTGTTGACCACGCCGCGCAACAAAGGCGGGCACGGCTTCGATCCGAATCTTCCCGAGCTGCATGCCTCGTTCATCATTGCCGGTCCGCATGCGCGTTCCGGCGTGAATCTCGGAACGATTCGCATGACCCAGGTCGCGCCCACGCTGGCCAGGCTGTTCGGGCTGACACTCTCACCAGGGGCCGACACGCCGATCCCGATTGCGGGCCGTATAATCGCCCGCGCATGGCATTAACGTCCGGCACACAGCTGGGCTCGTACGAGATCGTTGCACCGCTGGGCGCGGGCGGAATGGGCGAGGTCTACCGCGCCCGCGACACCAGGCTCGGGCGCGACGTCGCGCTCAAGACACTTCCTGAACGCCTGACGCACGATCCCGAACGGCTGGCGCGATTCCGCCGCGAAGCCCAGGTCCTTGCCTCGCTCAATCATCCCCACATCGGCAGCATCTACGGTCTCGAGGAAGTCGACGGCCAGCGCTTTCTCGTCCTCGAGCTGATAGAAGGCGAGACGCTCGCGGCAAGGCTGCAGCGCGGCCCGCTCCCGGCGAGCGAAGCGATTTCGATCGCGCGCGAGATCGCCGAGGCGCTGCAGTCGGCGCATGAGAAGGGGGTTGTCCACCGCGATCTGAAGCCGGCCAACGTCGCGCTCACCGAGCACGACCGCGTCAAGGTGCTCGACTTCGGCCTCGCCAAGATCACGGAACCGGCCGCCGGATCGGACACGAACGTGCTCGACTCGCCGACGATCACTTCGCCGTCGATGCTGACCGGCCTGGGTGTGATCCTCGGGACCGCGGCATACATGAGCCCGGAGCAGGCGAGAGGGCGAACCGCGGACAAGCGCAGCGACGTGTGGGCGTTTGGCTGCGTCCTCTATGAAATGCTCACCGGGACGCGACCCTTCAAGGGAGAGGAAGTCACCGACACGCTCGCCGCGGTGCTCAAGACCGATCCCGACTGGAACGCGCTACCGTCGTCGGTGCCGCCATCCGTACGGACCTTGCTCGAGGGGTGCCTGGAGAAGAAGCACCAGGACCGGATCAGTGACATGTCGACAGTGTTGTTCGTCTTGAGACGTCCGATATCACTGATCGCCCCGCCGACGGCGGTCACCGCTCGCGGGACACGACGCTGGGCAACTTGGCTGTTTCTCGCGATTGCCGGCGCCGCGCTCGGCGCTCTCGCGACCGTCGCGCTCCGCCCGCCGTCGCAAGTGGCGGCTGCGCCGGTCGTGCGGTTCAAGATCCCGATCGTCGGCGTGCAACCGACGCTGTCCCGCCGGGCGCTCGCCGTCTCACCGGACGGAAGTCGCGTCGCGTACTCGGCAGACGGGAAGCTGTATTTGAGATTCCTGAACGAGATGGAGTCGCGGCTCATTCCAGGCGGCGACCCGGCGGTGCTCCCGGCGTTCTCGCCCGACGGACAATCGCTCGTGTTCTGGACCGAGGGGACCCTGAAACGGATACCGGTGAACGGCGGTACGCCGGTCACGCTGTGTTCAACGTCTCCGGCTCCGTTCGGCATCCAGTGGAGCGACCAGGGCATCGTCTTCGTCGAACCGGCAAGGGGCGTGATGAAGGTGTCGGCCAACGGCGGACAACCGGCGCTGATTGCCGCCGTGCCGCCGGCTGAAGGTTTGCTGCAGGGGCCGCAGCTATTGCCCGATGGAGACGGGCTGCTGTTCAGCATCGCGAAGCCTGCGATGTCGGTCTCGAATTTCTGGGATAAGGCAGACGTCGTCGTCCACTCGATCAAGACGCAAAAACGGACGACGGTCATCAATGGTGGAAGTGACGCACGGTATCTTCCGACCGGGCACATCGTCTACATGGTCGAAGGGACGCTCATGGCCGTGCCGTTCGACCTGGCCGCTCGGCGGATTACCTCCGGTCCGGTGCCCGTGGTGGAGGGCATACGGCGAGCGGCGCCGATGGCGGGGAACGGTGCGCAGTACGACCTGTCAGCCAGCGGAACGCTTGTCTACATGGCTGGGCCGAGCCGCTCAGGACAGGAAGATGTGTTTGTCTACGAGCGACAGGGCTTGATGACGCCGTTGAAACTGCCCGCCGGTGCTTACGCTCATCCACGGGCCTCACCCGATGGCACCCGGATCGCGGTGGAGACGACCGACAGCAAGAACGCAACGATCGCCGTCTATTCCCTCAGCGGAACGAGCTCGCTGCGCCGGCTCACCTTCGGCGGCAACAATCGCTTTCCGATCTGGTCGGGAGACGGAAAGCGGATCGTCTTCCAGTCGGACCGTGAGAACGACCTCGGCATCTTCTGGCAGCCGGCCGATGGTGGTGCGGTCGAACGGCTCACGCGCGCCGAGCCGGGCACGTCTCACGTGCCCGAATCGTGGGCACCGGAAGGAGACGCCTTTCTCTACACCGTGACCAAAGGAACGGAATCAACGCTGTGGCTGTTCTCCCTCAAGGACCGCCAGTCGACTCGGTTCGGGAACGTTACGTCAGCCGCCTTCCCTACCGACGCGACGTTTTCGCCCGATGGCAAATGGGTCGCATACCAGTCCGGCGACGGATCGACTGGCGAAGCGACACTCTACGTGCAGCCATTTCCTGCGAATGGCAAACAGTATGAAATTGGCCGCGGCGGACGGCCTCGGTGGTCGCCCGATGGAAGGGAGCTGTTCTTCGTTCCGGGCCCCAGCCAATTCGCGGCGGTGTCGATCAGCACCGAGCCGGAGTTCGGCTTTTCCGCACAGGTCCCGGTACCCCGTCACTTTGGACTTGCGCCTCCTGCGAATGCGCGACCGTACGACATCCTTCCCGACAAGCGTTTCGTCAGTGTCGATGCCGCCAACGTGCTCGCCGACCCGCAGGCTCCGCAGATACAGGTCGTCCTGAACTGGTTCGAGGAGCTGCGGCAGAAGGTGCCCGTCGGCAAGTAATCGGGCGGCACGGAACCTCGGTTCTGTGATTCTCCCGCCAGAATTTGCCGCGGGTGAGCGGTGATGGCAGCCGATCGCGCCTGTTTTCGCGAGGAATGACCCTTGCGACCGGCCGGGCGTGATGGAATCAGATCACTGGGACCCCAACGACGCGACCGAAATCGCAGTGACGGCACAGGACCGGCCCTCCGATCTACCGCCACCCGACGAGGAAATCACTCGAGGCAATACCGGCCGGCGCGACCTGATGCTGACCCTGCTTGCCTTGGGCGGCACCGCACTGATGATGTTCGGCTTGCTGGTGCTGCGAGGTGAGTCATCGTCTGCCGCCAGTGCCGCACCAGCCGTCAAGCCTGCGGCGACGTCCACGCATCCAGCGGCAGTGCCCGCAACGCCCGCCGTCCACGCCGTGTGGAGCGCTGCGAACCGAGAGCACTACGTCGGCGCGAAGCGCAAGGGTATTGCCTTCGAATTGCCGTCCGACAACCGCATTGCGGTGTGGACGCGCACGGTGCAACCGGCGCTGGTCGTGCGTTGTATCGGTGGCGCCGTGGACGCGTTTGTCGTCACCGACTCGGCGGCGAAGATCGAGGCGGGCACCGACGATCACACCGTGACCTACGGTTTCGATGACGCCGCGGATACCACCGAACGGTGGCCGGATTCTTCGGAGCACGACGCGCTGTTCGCCCCGGACGGGGCCCAGTTCGCGATGCGGATCGCCGCCGCGCGCACCATGCGATTCGGATTCACGCCCCATAACGCTGCCGCGGCGACGACAACCTTCCAGGTCGCCGGTCTCGTGTCGCTGATGGAATCGTCGGCGAAGGAGTGCGGCTTGAAATCGACGGCCCCCGCGTCTCGCCGCCGGTAGACGCGTCGTCCGACCAGCGGCTGTATCATTGGGCGGCTCGACCATGCCGCTGCATTTCGGCCGCTTCATCATCGATTTCGAGCAGCGCCGGCTGCTTGCGGGAACCGAGGAGCTCCACCTCGCCCCGAAAGCGTTCAATCTTCTTCGACAGCTGATCGAGGAGCGTCCCAGGGCGCTCAGCAAGGACGAGATCTTCAAACAGCTCTGGCCCGGGACTTTCGTTACCGAGAACAACCTCGCGACCCTGATTTCCGACCTCCGCACCGCGCTTGGCGACGATCCGCAGGAGCCGCGGTACATTCGAACGGTTTACGGATACGGATACGCCTTCGCAGGCACCGCAGTCGAGGAACGGCCCGAGGAGCAAACCACGCCGGCGAGGTCCGGCTGGAAGCTCGTTCATGGTGACAGTGAGCTCGGGTTGCAGGAGGGGAAGAACATCGTCGGACGAAGCGGGGAGAGCGTGATCGTTCTCGATTTCCCAACGGTCTCTCGCCACCACGCGAGGGTGACGATCGCCGGCGGCGTGGCGACTGTCGAGGATCTTGGCAGCAAGAACGGCACCTGGGTGGGTACCTCGGAAGTGCGTGGCGCGTCTTCCTTGAAGGACGGCGACGAGCTGCGCGTCGGGTCCGTCGTAGTTGTCGTCCGCTTCAGCCCGGTCGCGTCGACGACAGAGACGGTTGCACGGTCATGACTTGCCCGGCGTCTCAGGCCTGATCTTGAAACCGCCGCCGAATCTCCATGTGATGCCGCTGACGATGGCGCGAAGCGCATGGATGTTGCGTCCGGACGCGGTCGCGAATACGTCGATCGACAGAGTGGCCCGTGACCCAAGCTCGAACGAGGTCCCACCACCCAGTTGGAGGTAAGAGGCGCGCGCGAACCGATCGTGGACGTCCAGCAACTCCAGGTGCTCGGTCAGTTTGCCGAGCTGCAGCCCGCCTTTCATCACCTGCCAGTAGGCAAAGCCCTTGATCTGGATCGATCGGTGGATCGAGCTGCCAATCTCGAAGTCGCCGGTGGTGCGATTGAGATCGAGGTCGACCCCTTCCACGCCCTGACTGATCGCATATGCCACGGATCCGTGAAAATAGCCGGACGCCGGCAGGCAACCGAATTTTCTTCCGACACTCACGCCGAACTGCAGGTCTCTCAAATCGCGGCCGAATGCCGAATGGCCTCGCGTTTCATATGCGTGCGACGGCACACCGAACGCGACGAACGGCGCGACTGCGACGGATCCCGCGGTGAGCTGATACCTGCCGGTGAACCGGAAATCCTGAACCGTCTGGTGAAAATTGCCGGTGTCGAGCGGACCGTGGGCAGCCCCTTCGGCACCGGTCCACTCGGTGGCCAGCCAGACAGCCGCCAGGCCGACTTCAACCCGATCGAAGAGCCCGTAAGTGCCTTCGACGGTAACCGCGTGGACGGCCTCCCGCCCCAGCTCACGAGAGGCGATTCCTTCTTTGTTCAGGTGAACGTCCGAACGAATGAACTGATGGATCACTTCCACCGTGCCCTCGCCTGGTGCCGTCACCCACGCCTGTGCGCTCGCGGGTGTGGGTGCGATGCCGGCGACACAGACGGCGAAAGACAGAACCCGTGCCCGGCCGCCGCGAAGAAATGACGGACACTGCAGAAGCATCGACGCGCTCAGTGCTTCGAGGCGGCACTGCCAGCGTTGTTCTTGAGGCGCAGTTCCATCCGATGGTCGATCTCCGCGAGCGCATCGTTTCTGTGCGGCGCCGTCGCCTCGATTCTGCACGTGCCGAACGTCTTCGCCTTCGCAATCTGGTCGGTGGTGCCTTTGACGAGAACCGGCAGCAGGTCGGGATGCGAAGACGCTGCGCGCGCCTCGTTCGACACTTCGTCGGCTTGAGCAAGTCCAACGAGAACGAGGTCGAACTTTCCGTCGCGAAGCGCCGATGTCATTTCCGCCGGCGTAGAGACAACAGTTGGCGCGTGTCCGGCGCGCTTCAGCACAGACGGCAAATCTGTGACGCGCCACGGGGCGGATCCTGTCGGGGCGTAAACGAGGATTGCCGCCGGGTACATGGCGATATATCGTCCGAACCTGACCTCACGGCCGATCCTGATGAACTTGTCCCCGCAGGCGTGAAGCACGTCGGCGGCGGCCGCCGACATGAGTCCCGTCAACAGCAGCGTGCAGATCGTGCGCATGATGACCTCCTGCGATACTCCTGGCCAGGCGCCATTATCAGTTATCGATCACTGGCAAGTCGTGGAGAACTCGTGAAGAACTTATGGGTAAGGCGCCCCCAGGGGCCAACCGGGGTCCCGAACCCCTCGAGCACGTGGAGATCGCCCCGCGGCCGTATCAGGGACGTGAGTAGCTCGCTTTTCGTCAGCGGTCAGGCTGAAGCCTCGCAACTGGGGAGTGGCGGGGGGTGATGGGCCGAGGTCGGGATTCAGCACTCTCTCGACGCGGGTGTTGACGTCAATCGAGACCAGTCGCAGCCGGTTGTCGTCGGTTTGTCCGACTGCAATCAGCCGGGAGCTGTCGGCTGACCACGTGTGCGCGAGCCACGATGCTTCGCTGAGCAGGCGCTGCTCGCGTCCGTCGGGAGAGACGATGAACAACCCGCCTTCGAGCTCGCACGTGATCCACTGGCCGTCGGGTGACCAGGCCGGATTGGAGGGAAAGTTCACGTTTTCGCGAATGGTTGTGATCTCTCCCTGCGCGCCCGGGCGGATCTTGCCGAGACGCCATCTGCCGTCGTGATTACCGTACATGAACGCGATCCAATCGCCATTGGGAGACCACGTCGGCGCGTCCTGGTAACTCGCGAGCGACCGGGGAATGGGCTGCACGGCCGGGCCTCCCTCGACCGGTGAGATCCAGAGGAGGTACCCCTCCTCGTTCCGCCGCTGGTAAGCGAGTCGTTGACCGTCGGGAGCAAACGCCACACGAGAAAGAAGGAACGTCTTTCCATCCTGGAACGTTGTCGAGGTGACCACCGGCTTCTCGATCGTGCCGTCGTCACTGCTGATCCAGATTTCCTGCGGTCCGCGTCTGTCAGTGACGTAAGCGAAGCGCCCCCCCTTAGGCGATCGCGAGGGATCCGCTTCGTCACGTGCACTCGACAGTCTTTCCCGAATAGGGGAACCGTCCAGCGGTACTTCGACCAGATCGTAGTGGCTCGCTTCGGACGTGAACACGATGCGGAGTCCGTCGGGTGACACGGCTGGTTCGTACTCGTTGCCGCTGCCGACCGCAATCGACTCGGTAGTGTCGGTTCCCGTGTCTCCCAGCCAGAGATGGGTGCCGAGCGGACGGCCGATCAAGTCGGCGCCGAAGACGATGCGCCGGCTGTCGGGCATCCAGGAAAAGGGATGCGCGCGTGACATTTGCCCGAGAGACGCCAGGGCCCGCCGCGGTGTTCCCGATGGGAAGTCGAACAGCCAGAGTTCCGCGTTGTCGAACGTGCTGCCTGGCTGGGTATCGTTTGTCGGGTTTCCCCACACCGCAACGACGTGACCGTCCGGTGAGAAGTGAAGGAAAGACACTCCCACGAGTCCGCCGCCGATCCAGTCTGCGGCGAAGCGCTGCGGCGCCGAGCCGATCGGATCCATGCGCCAGAGCGATTGGGCAAAGCCGGCCTGGCCGGCGTCTTCGCGAAGGAACACCAGCGCGCGGCCGTCGGGTGACAGGGTAGCGGCGGTAACGTTCTGAACTTCAACCTGGGATGCACCACCGCCACTCGATACAACGGAGTACAACGTCTCGCTTTGCGCGGCGCGGCGGATGTAATACACGCGAGTGCCGTCGGCTGACCAGAACGGGCTGCGGCAGTCGGTCACCGAAGATGTCAGCACGACCGGGCGCGACGCGTCCAGTGTTCGCGCCATCACCTGCATCACGCCGTCGCGTTCGGCGATGTAGGCAATCGTTCGGCCGTCGGGTGACCAGGCCGCCGAGCCTTCGTAGCCGGGTTCGGTCGCGAGCGGTGTGAAGCGGTACGCCGCGAGATCGGCGCCATCCGGGCGCAACACGATCCACCCGGCGGCGAGTGCCCCAGCCGCCGCCATTGAAAGCGCGACCACCGTCATGAACCGGCCGGTGCGGACGTAGCTGCGCCGCAGCAACACGCGCGGCAGGTTCGGCAGCCGCTCGCGGAGCGAGCGCAGATCCTGGCAGAGGTCGGCGGTCGCGGCATACCGGCTCTCCGGAGCCTTGGCGAGACAGCGCTGCAAGACCCATTGCAGCGGCAACGGCACGCTGCTGTCCGGTGACTGCAGCAATTCAGGCTCATCGTGCAGAACGGCAGTCAACGTTTCGATCGCCGTTGCGCGCCCGAAGGCCCGTCGTCCGGTGACCATCTCGTAGAGAATCGAACCAAACGAAAACAGGTCCGATCGGAAATCCACCGACACCCCGCGTGCCTGCTCGGGACTCATGTACGCAGCGGTTCCGAGGATGGCGTGCGGCACTGTCAGCGTATCGAGATCGGCTCCGTTCGCACCGGCCGGATGCATCTCCTTCGCAATCCCGAAGTCGACGATCTTCACGTGTCCGGCCTTCGTCAGCATCACGTTGTCGGGCTTCAGATCCCGGTGCACGAGCCGTGACTGGTGGGCGGCCGACAGTCCATCGGCGATCTGGATCGCGATGTCGAGCACGCGCGGGAGCGGCATCGGCCGCCCCTCCATCTGCTGACGCAACGGCGCACCATCCACCAGCTCGGACACGATGTAGGGCCGTCCCTCGGCGGTACCGACGTCGTAAACCGCAAGGATGTTGGGATGGCTGAGGGATCCGGCGGCACGTGCTTCTTCGAGAAAGCGGCGGCCGGGGGCGTCACCGTCCGCGGACGGCTCGTGCAGCATCTTGATGGCGACGTCGCGGTTCAGCCGGGTATCGCGCGCGCGGTAGACACGTCCCATGCCGCCGGCGCCGATCTCTCCCACGATCGTGTAGGGACCGACCACGGCTGGTCGCGCAGCGCCGGCAGAACTGTGACGAATGTCTGGCATGTCAGGTGACGCCTTCGGCGAGCCGCCAGCCTGGAACCCACGCGTATTATTGCAGCCCTTTCGCTCTTCACGACAAGTTCATTGGTTCCCGAGAAGTTCGCCAAGACTTGCCCGGCAGGGCGGCTTCATTGTCTCTGCACGCGGCAGGAGCCGCGACCGAGGAGGAATCATGCAGAAGATATGGAGCCGTGCGGGGGTAGCGTCGGTGGGTGTGGCGGGCTTACTGAGCCTGGGCCTGGTCTCGACCGCCGATGCTGATGTTGTCACGACCTGGAACCAGAACGTGTTCACGATTGGAGGCCCCTCCATTCAGCGCACTCTCGCGATGGTCCACATCGCCATGTTCGACGCGATGAATGCGATCGACCCGCGGTACACGCCTTACCTGATGCTGCCCGCACCACCGGCCGGAGCTTCAGCCGAAGCGGCTGCTGCCGCAGCGGCCCGGGGCGTGCTCGTTCGCCTCTTTCCGGCACAGGCGGCCGCGCTCAACGCGCTCCTGGCCGCGTCTCTGGCCAACGTCCCCGACGGACCCGCAGAAACGGCCGGTGTCGCTTACGGTGATCTCGTTGCGCAGGCAATTTACGATGCCAGACTGTCGGATCACATCCTCGATGCGCCACCGATCTACGTTCCCGGTACGGCCCCCGGCGAATACCAGTTCACGTCGCCGGGGCCGCCGCAGCCGGTGAATGTCAACGCCCGGAACTGGGTGCCGTTCGCACTGGCATCCACCTCCCAGTTCCGCCCCAACGGACCGGCCGCGCTCACATCGGTGCGCTATGCCCGGGACCTCGCGGAGGTGCAGTTGAGGGGCGCACTGACCGGATCCAACCGCACTCCTGATGAAGATGTGATCGCTCGCTGGCACACGGAGATGGCGCCGTTCCAGTTCAACCGCATCGGCCGCGCAGAAGCACCTCAGGACGGACGCGAGCCGATCGAGCACGCACGGTTGTTCGCGCTGCTGAACCTCGCTCTCGCGGACGCGACCACCAGTGCCTTCGATGCGAAGTACACGTTCAACTTCTGGCGGCCGGTCACTGCGATCCGCAACGCGGACGCCGACGGCAATGACGATACGATTGCCGATTCCACCTGGACGTCGTATCAGGTCACCCCGCCGCACCCTGAATATCCGGCGGCCCACGGCGTCGCCCAGGGCGCCGGCGCCCGCATCATGAAGGACTACTTCGGTCCTCACTACAGCTTCTCGACGACATCCCCGACCGTTCCCGGTGTGACACGAACCTATGCGGACTTCGACAGCTTCGCCGAGGAGGGGAAAGAAGCGCGCATTCTCGGCGGCATGCATTTCCGTAGTTCCATCGAAGAAGGCGCTCGCCAGGGAAAAACCGTCGCCAACTGGGTCCTCGATAACTACTTGCGTCCGCTCCGCTAGCCAGGGCGATTGACCCTCGACGGTCGACGACAGTATCGTCGCCGTCGAGGATCCGTTGCCGATAACGCTCGACACACTCAGAACCTTCGCCGTCTCGCGCAGCCTGTTCGACCCGGTGCCACTCGGAACGGCGATCGAGAAGCTCGGGTTCGTGCAGGCCGACCCGATCCGCGCACCGGCGCGCGCGCAGGACCTGACGCTGCGTCACCGCGTGATCAATTACCGGGCGGGTGACCTGGAGCGGCGCTATGCCGCTCTCCGCATCGAAGAGGACGTCTTCGTCAACTACGGCTTCGTCTCCACGGCCGTGCACGGCCTGATGCATCCGCGACAGAAACTGATCCTCCCAGGGACGCCGCGCACGCGGGCGCACAAGCTGGCGGCCTTTGTTCGCGAGAGAGGCACCGCGCACCCGCGCGATGTCGACGCCCACTTCTCGCACGGCACCGTGACCAACTACTGGGGCGGTTCCTCGAATGCGACCACGCACCTGCTCGAGCACCTGCATTATCGAGGCTGGCTGCGCGTGGCGCGGCGCGAGCGCGGCATCCGCGTCTACGCGTTTCGAGATGCATCGCCGGTCTCGGAAGGCTTGCCGGTGCGCGACCGTGTCGACGCGCTCGTTGACGTAGCGGTCGCCTTGTATGCTCCGCTACCGCGGCTGTCTCTGTCTTACGTGGTCGCACGCCTCCGCTACGCGGCACCCCAGTGGCGCAGCCATCTGAAAGCGGCTCTCGCCAGGGCGAAAACGCGATTGCAACATGAGCATATCGACGGGACGGACTGGTACTGGCCGGCGGGGGAGCAACCGCAGGAGGCCAACCGCCCGAGCACAGTCCGGCTGCTCGCGCCGTTCGATCCCGTCGTGTGGGATCGGCGACGCTTCGAACTGTTCTGGGGCTGGCCGTATCGGTTCGAGGCCTACACGCCAGTTGCCAAACGGAAATTCGGCTACTACGCACTGCCGCTGCTGTGGCGGGATCAGGTAGTCGGCTGGGCAAACCTGCAGAATGCCAACGGCACGCTACAGTCGGATTTCGGCTTCGTGGATGGCGCACCGCCGCGTGACCGAAGCTTCAAGCGGGAGCTCGAGCACGAGATCGAGCGTTTCAGAATCTTCCTCCAACCCGGCCAGAAGTAATTTGCAGGTTCCGATTGCGGTTTTCACATTCATTTCGCCGCTTGTACAAGCAGGGTCACTTATCAGGAGGCTATGAATGGTACGCAGCAGGTTGATTCGAATCGCTTTCGCCGCCGCCCTCGCACTTGTCGCGCTGCCGATGATCGCTGCCGCGCACAACCTGGGGCACTTGTTTCTTCCGGATGGGACGTGCATGGAGATCGGATCCGGCAAGGAAGCTCCTCTGGTCGGTCAGGATCGCACGCAACTGGACCTGGTTCCGCAGACACCGACAGTCCCCCGTGATGAGTACGGCGTGAGCTTCGTTGGGTTCTGGGGCAATACGCCGATCCTTCCAGGCCGGTGCCCCGTTATTCCGGCGCAAGCCGCGGCAGCTCCGCAGGAGGACGCGGTTGGGTATGCCGGCTCCAACACACTGATAGCCGTAGGAACTATGTGAAAACGGAAAGCTGAAAGCTGGTAGCTGGAAGCTTGTAGCTGAAGGGAGCGCCACCCGTCGCGGCGCTCCCTTCGTCGTCTGAAGTTACCGCTCCGCCATCACGAGCGCGGTCTCCGAATACTCTTTGCCGCCGACCACGAGCACGACGCGGTACTCGCCGGGTGCGACGGTCGACGTCACCATGCCGGCTGCTGCCGCCGGGAACTGGGGCGAAGCGGGCGGGGCGCCGCCGCCGCGGCCGAAGCCGCCAAACCCCCCGCCTCCGCCGCCCCGTCCACCGCGGCCGGCGCTCTGCTCGGCTTCCGTCATCGGACGCGACGACTGCATCGTCCACCGAACGGTGTTGAGACCGGCCTTGCCGGGAGCGCTGGTCGTTTCCGCGATCATCCGCGCGCCGTCGTAAACGCGGACGGTCACGCCGTTTGCCGCCGACTTCAGGTAGTAGTTGATGTGGACGCCGGGCAACCGGCTCTGTCCGTCGTAGTTCAGCGATGCGGTGACGGGACGCATGCCCTGGACCTGCTGCACGGTCGTGACGATCGGCGCGAGCATCGCGTCAGCCGCCATGGTCGTCGACGTGAGCGCCTGCAGTCCGGAGATGTCGGCGATGTAGATGCCGCGTCCGTGTGTGCCGACGATCAGTTCCTGGTCGCGGGGATGGATCGCGAGGTCGTGCACCGGATTGGTGATCAGGCCGTTCGTCATCCGCTGCCACGCCTTGCCGCCATCGAGTGATCCGAAGAGCCCGAAGTCCGTGCCGATGAACAAGAGATTCGGATTGCGGCGATCTTCGCGAATCACGTTGACGGCTTCGTTCGGAAGGTTGCCGGCAATTGACGTCCAGGTCGCGCCGTAGTCGGTCGTCTTCCACACGAACGGCTTGCTGTCGTCGTGACGGAGCCCGGTGACGGTCACGTAGGCGGTGCCCGCGTCATGATGCGACGCGAGCACGCGGCTCACCCAGTAACCGGGGTGCCCGGTGATCTTGTCGGTGACGTTGGTCCAGTTCTTCCCGCCGTCGCGCGTCACCTGGACGTTGCCGTCGTCCGTGCCTGCCCAGATCACGCCGGCGATCACCGGGGACTCGTCGATGCTCGTGATCGTCGCGTACTGGATGTTGCCGGATCCGCCGCGACGCTCCGGCAGGTTCTTCGTGAGATCGGGGCTGATCTCGGTCCAGGTGTCGCCGCGATTGCTCGAGCGAAGCAGCACGTTGGCGGCGTGGTAGACGACTTCGGGATTGTGCGGCGAAATCAGGATCGGTGACGACCAGTTCCAGCGCAACTGCTCGCCGCCCCTGCGGGCGCGAGTAGCGGATCGATGCGTGACTGGCCGGTCTTCTGGTCCAGACGCTGGATCGCGCCGAACTGACTCTCGTTGTAGAGCCAGCGTGAGTCGGTCGGATCGACCACGTTGTAGAAGCCGTCGCCGCCGCCGACGCGATACCACGCCTCGAACGGGATGTTGCCGCCCCCCTTCATCGAGCTCGGACCGCGCATCGAGCCGTTGTCCTGGATCCCGCCGTAGACGTTGTACGGCTGCTCCATGTCGTAGGCGATCGCGTAGAACTGCGCCAGCGGCTGGTTGTCGGGGCTGAGCCAGTTGCGCGCCGCCGTCGAACGTCACGCCCATGCCGTGGTCGAATCCGAGCAGCATGTGCTCGCTGTCGATCGGATTGATCCAGAGCGCGTGATTGTCGCCGCCGAAGTTGAACGGCGAGCCCCAGGTCTTGCCGCCGTCGGTCGTGTGCGTCACGCCGACGCTCAGCATGTAGACGTGTTCCTTGTCCTTCGGATCGACGCGGATCTGGCCGTAGTAGTAGGGAGGATTGGCGCCGCTGAAGTTCCGCGCCCGCGTCCACCGCGTCCCTGCGCTTCGGGCTGCGCTGCGGCCGCATCGCCTCGCGCACCCGCGCCGCCTGCTGCGGCCGGGGCCGGCGCCGGCGCGGTGGTCTCTGCGGGTGAGACCTTCCGCCACGTCGCACCGGCGTCATCCGATCGATAGAGCTCGTCGCCGATCGAGTCGTCCCCGAAGCCCTGCATCATGCGCTTCCGTCGCTCCTCGGCGGCGACCGTCCGCGAGTTCGCGTTCTCGACGATCGCGTAGACGGTCTTCGGATCGCTGCGCGCGATCGAGATGCCGATGCGGCCGAGCATTCCAGTCGGCAGCCCGTTGGTGAGCTGTTTCCAGGTCGCGCCGCCGTCGGTCGACTTGAAGATCGCGCTGCCTGGCCCCCCCTCGCCAAACGTCCAGGGCTTGCGCACCTTGTCGTAGGTCGCGGCATAGAGCACGTTGGGGTTCGCCGGATCCATCTGCGACGTCGATCGCGCCGATCTCGCGCCCTTCGACCTTGTGATCGAGCGTCTTCGTCCACGTGCGTCCGCCGTCGGTGGATCGATAGAGGCCGCGGTCCGGATTCTCCGAGTAGAGCTTTCCGCTCGCCGCCACCAAGACGATGTCCGGATTCTTCGGATTGACCGACGATCCGGCCGATCCGGCCGGCGTTCGGCAGGCCGGATTTCGTCCAGGTCTTGCCGGCGTCGATCGACTTGTAAACGCCGTTGCCGCCATAGGTCGAGCGCGAGTTGTTCGACTCGCCGGTGCCGACGTAGACGACATCGGGCCGGCTCTGTGCGACGGCAACCGCGCCGATGGCGTAATCAGGCTGATCGTCGAACACCGGCGTGAACGCTGATGCCGTTGTTCACGGTTTTCCAGAGGCCGCCAGTGGCGGTGGCGGCGTAGAAGACTCGCGTGTTGCTTTCGACCACGGCGAACTCGACGTAATCGCCCGCCCTGGGCCGTCGGCCCGATCTCGCGGAAGTGGATCGCGTCGAAGATCGGCGACGCAGGGCCGGCTTGGGCCGCGGGTGCACTCGATTGCGCGGGAGTGGGGGTGGTTCCCCACGTGATGAAGCTGAATGTGAGGAGAAAACAGAGGCCAGCCATGAGCCGGCGCTGACTACGCATCTTTTGGAACTCCTTCAATGACCAATGACGGAAGGGCGATTATACGTGCGCCGAGCGCGGCTACACTGGCTGTCGATGAGTACGATGATCGCAGCACCAGGGAAGGCAGAAGCAGGCACCCGCTATCGGATCGACTCGGTCGACCTGCTGCGCGGGATCGTGATGGTGATCATGGCGCTCGATCACACGAGGGAGTTCGTCCACTCGACCGCGATGGCTTACCGGCCCGAGGATCTTGCGCACACCACGGCCGCGATCTTCTTCACACGGTGGATCACGCACTTCTGTGCGCCGGTGTTCATGTTCTGCGCCGGCCTTGGCGCGTTCTTCTGGCTCGAGCGGCGCGCAGCCGCACCCGGCGCGAAGGCAGAACTGTCCCGGTTCCTGGTTACCCGCGGGCTGTGGCTCATCGTTCTCGAGTTCACCATCGTCCGGTTCGGATTCTTTCTGAACTTCGACTACAGCGTGGTGATCCTGCTCGTGTTCTGGGCGCTCGGTTTGAGCATGATCGCCCTCGCCGTACTGTACACCTGCCGTTCGGAATCCTTGCCGGGCTCAGCGTGGGCGTGATCGCCCTTCACAACCTGGCGGATGCGGTGACGGCTGCCTCGTTTGGTTCGTCCGGGTGGATGTGGAACGTGCTGCATCAGCCGGGGCTCATCAAAACGCCGGGGCCGATGCTGATTGTCGCGTATCCGCTCATCCCCTGGATCGCGGTGATGGCCGGTGGATTCTGCTTTGGCCGGATTTATCGATTGCCTGGGGAGCAACGGTCGCGGCTGCTCGTCCGGCTCGGTCTGGGATTGACGGCGGCGTTCATTGCCCTGCGCGCTCTCAACCTGTACGGTGACCCGGTCCGCTGGGCGAGTCAGCCGTCGTCGGTGCTCACCGCCCTGTCATTTTTCAACACCACCAAATATCCGCCGTCGCTGCTGTTCCTCCTGATGACACTCGGACCCGCGATTGCGCTGCTTGGATGGCTGGACGGCGCTCGTCCAGGCGAGCGGAATCCGTTCCTCGTGTTCGGTCGTGTGCCGCTGTTCTATTTCATCGTGCACATCCCGCTGATTCATGCGATCACGATTGCGATCGGCTGGCTTCGCTACGGAGCGCAGCCATTTCTGCTGCTGCCCCCGCCGACGCTCGGCACATCACGCGAGCTGTTTCCTGCTGACTACGGATGGAGTCTTGGCGTCACCTACCTGGTATGGATCGCCGCGGTCGTGTCGTTGTACCCGGTGTGCCTCTGGTTCTCGCGTTTAAAGATGCGACGTCAGACCTGGTGGGTCAGATATCTCTAACAGCTTCACAGCTGAGAGCTGAGAGCTGAGAGCTGACAGCTACTGCAACGAGAAGTTGACCGTCACCGTCATGATGACGGGCACGGGGGCACCATTGAGCAGTGTCGGCTCGAAGCGCCACTCCTTGACTGCATCCTGCGCCGCCTGGTCCAGCGCGGGGATCGACCGCAGGATTTTGCTGGTGCGGACGTTGCCCTGCGTGTCGATCACCGTCTCGAGGATCACGACCCCCGAAACGCCGGCGGCCTTTGCCTCCTCCGGATACACCGGACTGACATTGGCGATCTTCGTCGGCATCTTGATGTTCCCGCCGACGCGAACCGGGGCTTGCCCGTCGACCAGTTCGGATCCCGCAGCCGAAGGCGGCGGTGGTGGCGGGGGAGGCGTCGGTGCGGTTGGTGATGATGTCGGCACGGCGGCCGCACGCGTCTTCTGCAACTCCATCGCGCGATTGCGAAGCGAAGTCGGCCTCGGCCACAGTGCGTCACGCCGCGACGCGTCGGTCTCCACGTTCGACTTCATCCGCAGCAGGATGTTCTTGTAGACCAGCGCGTCGATGTAGTCCTCCTTCTGGGCGATGGCGCGATCGCTCGCCGCGAGACCGGCGTCGAGGAATGCCAGCTTGTCGGCCTGGGACAGCGACGAGTCCTTCTGCGCCTTCTCCATGTAATACGTCGCCACCAGTTGCTCGCGAGCCGGATCGGTCGGGTGCTGTGCGGCCGCATATTCGAGCGCCGTCATCCCGGACCTGAAGCTGCCCAGCGAGTCCTCCGTCGCGCCGCGGTCCTGCTGCAGTTTCGACAGCTCGAACCAGTTCGCCGCGTTCGATGGATCGCTGGTCGTCGCAGACTGCAACGCGAGCTCACGAGTGGACGGCGGACGCGCGACGCCCGGCCGTGGATCGCGAGGTTGTGACTGCTGATGGGGTGAAGGCGTCGTCGGCGCCGCAAACGATATGCCTCCGAAGCCTGCGGGGAACGTGAACGCCAGGGCAGCGGCGGTGAGCATTCTCGTGGACGGCATCTCGACCTCCCTCAAAACGAGCAGGATCGCGCGCTCAAACGAACTATCGGACCCTCGCCGCCAGTTGTCAACCAGTTCAGCTCTACTGCCATTCCCCCTGGACGACGAAGGCCGCCCAGTAGAATGGCGCCTTCCAGCGATCGATCTGGCGCATCGACAAGTTCGCGTCACGGAGTGCGGCGGCCGGCGAGCGGCCCTGTTGCAGGACTCCCACATAGAACCGGCGCATCAGCTCGCCTGTCGCTTCGTCATCGACTTTCCAGTGGCTGGCCATGACCCGCCGCGCGCCCGCGTGCATGAAGCCACGAACCATTCCTACCAGCCCTTCTCCCTTGACCGGTTCACCGAGCGCGGTGTTGCATGCGCTCAGGACGACGAGGTCCACTGGCAGTTTCAGCTGGTAGACGTCGCGCAGCCGCACGGAACCGTCCTGTTCCTCACCACGCGCGTTGTAGCGCGAGAGCAGGATGCCCGATGCACCGGGGTTGGCGTTGTCGAACAGGCTGTGGGTGGCGAAGTGGACGATGGGGTAGTCGGCGAGACGCGGATCGAGCGCGGCGGTGCGGCTGGCCTCGGCGCCCAACGCTTTGAGCGGGCGCGTGCCGCCGGCGAGGCGAGCGATCGACTCGGCTTCGTCGCGCGTCGCAGGCAGCCGTGGGATCCGTCCGGCGCGCCCAAGCGCCTGTGTCAGGGGATCCTGCGGCTGCCGGCCCGCGCCGTGAGCCGGAAGGCGTGGATCGTCATTCTCGAAAATGGGATCCGCAAAGACGGCAACACGGTGGGGATCGATGCCGTCCGGCCGGGCCGTTCTCCTCAAAGCGGAGAGCGCCGCCGCCGACGGGATACTGACGATCTCGTGCTGCACGACCATCGGTACGGGTTCGCCGGACCCGGGCTGCGCCGTCGCCGGCACCGGCAGCGCAGCGAAGGGGACGTAATGCAGCGCGCCGTCAGCCACCAGCAGCAGCCGCTTACCTGCGACGAGCGGTCCAATCGGCCCGAGCAGAATCTCGCTGAGGCGAGCGGCCTCGCGCCAATACTCACGATCGGCCTGCGCTGCTGAAGACGCGCGCTGTTCGGGGCTGCCGGACAGGGTCAGCCTTGCAGTCAGCAACTCGTAGACGTGTTGCGCGAGTGGTTCGATCTGCGACCGCGCGGGCAATTCGAACGAGGAGATGCCGGTCCGGGATACCACCCACAGGTAGCTTCGATCGTCGCCGAGGAGGTACTCCAGCAAAACGGTGTCGCGATCGAGCAGCTGGCTCTGGACGTCGGACAGCCGCAGTGGAGAAGGAGGGGTTGTTGTTGCGGCGGTTTGGTCGCTGCGGGCGAGCGCGTCGAGCAGCGACCTCGCCCGTGCGCTCTCGCTCACCTCGAACGCTGCGCGCGCGAAGGGAGTGTCTCGCTGATGTTTCCCGAGCCGCATCAGAATATCGACGTGCAGCTCGTACCATTGGTAAATCGACGCGACGTAGGAGGCGCGCAGATCGCGTTGGAGCACATCCGACCGCAACGACTCGGCGACCCGCAACGCTTGCTGGATCTGCGCTCGTGCGACGGCGAGCTGGTTGCGGTCGGCAGACGTGCGCGCCAGCGTATACAGGGTTGTTGCCTCCAGCAGCCGGTCGCGGGCCCCCCGGCTCACCCCGAGCGAACGCGTCAAGTAGTCGACGGCTGTGGCCTGCTCGCCGAGAAGGCGATGCATTTCTCCAAGTGCATTCAGCACCCTGGCCTGGAGACGGTAACCGGCCGAGTCGCCGAGTTTCTGCTGGAGCTCGAGCGCGCGCTCCAGATACGGACGGGCCTCCACCGGATGCTTTCTCACCAGGTGGACGACGCCGACGAAGCGCAGGGCGATGGCCTTCCACCGATCGATCCCCAGCGCTTCGGCGCGCTGCAGCGCTGATTCGAACCGGCTCAACGCCGCCGCGCCGTCCCCTTTCGCTAGGTAGGTTTCGCCAAGCGACATGGTGACGTCGATCGCGACCGAGTCCAGGCCGGCCCGATCGTAGATCTTCAGCGCCAGCTCTCGCTGTCGCAGCGCGGACTCGAGGTCGCCCAGCTGGAACTGCACTTCGCCGATGCCGGCGCGGCTGCTGCCCTCCCAGAGGCCATCGCCCATGGCCTCCAGGCGGCCGAGCGCGGCGCTGTACTGGTCCAATGCCTGCTGGTACTCTCCCATTCGAGCGTGCACCCGCGCCAGGCTCACTTCTGCGATCGCCTGCTGGCGTTCGTCGCGAAGCTCGAGCCATAACTGAAGCGCTCCCTCAAAGGCGGACCGGGCCTGGTCGAAGCGACCCAGGTTCGAGGTGACGTGCCCGACCTGCATCAGGTTTTCCGCCGACAGCTCCCGATCGCTCAGGCCCACGAGCAGCCGCCCCGCCTCCGAGTAGCGTTCCAGCGCCTCTTCGCCCGATTGCCGGAACGCGGCCGCATGCCCGAGACAATGCAACGCCTTCACCTCCTGCCGTCTGGCATCGTGCTGCCTGGCGATGTCGAGCGCGGCCGTGCACTGTTGCTTCGCGCGGTCGAAATCCTCCGGCGCGTTCGCCACCCAGCTTTGCGTCGACCCGAGATCGCTGGCGAGCTCGCTCTCCAGCAGCCTGTCATTTCCTTTGGCTGCGAGCTGCACCGCCTGGCGATAGGTCGTGAGCGCGGACTTCAGCAGGCCGAGATGGTGATAGGCGTGGCCCATCTGCTGCGCTGCCCTGGCAGCCTCCTCGTTGCGGCCAAGTGCCGTCCACCCGATCCGGGCTTCATCGAACCGCGCCGCGGCATCTTCCATCGCCGCCTTCGTGTTCTTCGCGCGCAGCGCGAGGGCTTCGGCGTAGAGTGCGGCGGGGTCTGGACCCGAGTGGCAGCCGCAGGACAGCCCGAATGCGATGAGCGCAGCCAGCGCTGCGCTCGAACGAAGCGACATTACGGGAAGATTTCAGCCGGGGCGCGGCTTTGTCAAGAGGACGGCGGTTCGAAGGTCACGCCGGTCGACGGCGGCAGGTTCTTCACCGAGCGCTCGCGATCACCCGGAAACCGCGTGTTGTCGCTGAACCGGGTGTTGTCACTGAAGCGGGTGTTGTCGCTGAATCTGCTGACCCGCCTGCCTGCGGGAGATGCGGAGACGAGGCGGCGGGCTACTTCGAGAGGAACGTCCTCTCGCGGGATGTCGCTTTGCTCGGCTGCGTCGATCGCGCTCGTGAGCCGAATCTCGAATCCGTCGTGCAGGTGCTTCAGCAGCGACCGGGGATCAGCCTGACCCGGCGTTTCGACCCGGTCAGAAACGTGGCGCTGCTCGCGCCGGGTTGCGCGCAGGTGGCGCCGAAGAGCCTTGTGCCAGCTGGTGTCTGCGCCGAACTGGAGCTTCTTGTAGTCGGGTGAGACCAGCGCCCATGGGAAATAGATCGAGAGGCCGTGCGAGTGCTGATAGGCGAAGCCGCTGCAGCCGGCCTTGATCACGCATTTCCGAAGCGCCGCGACGACATCCTCCGCCGCTTTTGAGACCCGATGCCTTCGCCCGAACTGTTTGATCACCTGCACGCACAGGTCACGGAGGTCGACGAACTGGTCGAACTTATAGGTCTGCGCGTACCAGTGCGCCAGCAGCAGTTTGTCGTGATCCTGTTTCTTGATGTCGATCAGCAATCCGGCCAGGTCGGCGAATCGATCCACGACCGGCTTCAAGCGATTGAGATCAACCGCAGCGAGATCAACTGAACGACCCGCGGCCCGGTCGAACGGTGCGTAGTGTTCGACGTATGTCTCGACCGCTGCAGTCGCCAGCTGGCGCGCGTCCATCGGACGACGAGCACTCGCGCGTTCCTGCTTGATCAACCCGAGCAGCCGGCGAAAAGGCCAGCCGAACCCCGGCTCCTCTCCCTCGGCACCGACCACCACGTCGACGTACTTGCGGATCTCGTAAGCCACTTCGCCCATGCTCATGAAGCAGGCATCGAAGCCGAGGATGTCGATCTTTTCCTTGCCATCCCGCGTGATCGCCTTGAGTGCCGCGCCGAGCTCGGGGATCGACAACGCGTCCATCGCGTTCTCGTCTTTCAGAAGGAAGTCCTGGGTGGTGCCGCTGCCATGACCGGACAGGATGAGCAGTCGCTTCAGCCCCGGATCCGGGTGCCGCTCGGTTGCCCATCTGACGAAGGCAATCAGCGCGTCGGGATTCCCGGTGCTGCTCTCTTTTCCGTCGAATGGGACACGGAAATCATCGAGCCTGGTCTTCTTTCGAGACGGCTTGAAGTCATACCGCTGTGTTGCGATGCCCAGCCCGCTCGGATCGAACTGCGCCACGATGCGGTCGTCAGCTGGCACGCCTTCGCCCAGGATGTCCTGCAGCGTGACGACCATTTCTTCGGCGAGATTGTTGTCGCCCGCCAGGAACAGCATGACGAGCCATCCGGTGTGGGTCTGCTTCCGAGGCTTGGCCATCGAATCTCCGGGCTGGTGGACGGATTACCGGGTGGTGAGCTTCTGCAGGCGGAAGCGTGATTCGCTCGCCCAGCCGGACGTGCTGTCGAGTTTCAGCGCCTCACGCCAGGCTTCGATCGCGCGCGCCGACTGCCCCTCGGCCTCGGCGGCGAGGCCCAGGTTGAACCAGGCCTCGGCGCGCTGCGGTTCCCGCGCGACCACCCGGTCGAGAATGCTGAGCGCCTTCTGCGCATCGCCGTCGGCCCGGCGCGCCAGGTAGGCGGCGGCCAGATCGTTGAGCGCTCCCGCGTCGGTCGATGCGGCGAGCGGCTCGAGCGTCTCGACGGCGCGCCCTGCATCACCAATACTGAAATACATCGTCCCGAGCGCACGCGTTGCCGCGTCGTGATCGCGTGAGGCACGCGCAGCGTTCTGCACATCGACCGCAGCCGCCCGTGTCGCGGTCTCGCGCTCGGCGACCGAACCGGTGTCGCGGGCACTGACCGGCTCTCCGCCCGATCGCGTCACTGACGCCAGCTGCCGGTAGGTCACGTCGCCGGCCAGCCGAGACTCGAATTCTCTGTACGGACCCACCGCCGTTTGCAGCTTCTGCACCGAGAGCGCGAGGTCTGGACCGTGGTCCTGCCGCGGGAATATCACGGCCAGGACGATTGCCGCCGCGGCGGCGAGGCCGGTGATCACGAATGGCTGTGGACGCCAGCTGCCGAACGTCGGCTTCCTGCTCGTCTGATTCTGACGGTTGGTCTCGGCAAACACCGAGAAGCAGTCATCGCACAGGGCGACATGCGATTCGACTTGTGATGCTTCACCAGCGTCCGCCCGGCCGTCGATGTAGCGGGCCAGCGCCTCTGCCGGCGGGCACGGTGTGTCGCGATCGTCAAACCCGCGCTCGGGCGTCAGTGCCGGCGTCATGACCGCGCGTCCTCGACGAGCAGCGCCAGGCTGATGTCCATGCCGCTCCCGTTCAGCACGTCACGCACTTCGGCATCGTCGACCCCCGCCTCCCGGAGCGCGATTCGCAGCTGCCGCAGCAATCCTTCCAGGCGTCGATACAGCGGCTTGGGCTCGAGGTGTAGGGCGCGGGCGATCTCGACGACGGGGAATCCTTCCTGGAAGCGCAGGCGCAGGATCAAACGGTCCTGATCGCTGAATTGCCGGACGGTCGTGTTGAGCACGCGACCGATACGCGCACTCGATGCGCGGCGCTCCGACATCAATGCGCTTTCGTCGGCATGCGTCTCGCTGGTCGTATGCTCGAGCGCCTCTTCACCCACCATCGTTCGCCGTACTCGCATCGGCAGGCGGCTGGCGATTTCAACCAGATCGGAGTCGCGTACTTCCGCGTGCTCGTTCGCCTTCAAGTGTCTGCACGCCTCCGAAAACGCCAGGCCGTCCCGCACCATCAGTGTTTCGAGGCGGATCGCCAGCGAACCGAGGCGCCGCGCCTCGGCCGACGGTCTCCATTTGCCCCACTGATGATTCCGGAAGTCCAGGTACAGCCGCTGAATGACGACCGTGAGGAACGTTGGCAGGCTGCTGCGGCCCTCGAATTTCCGGAGGACCTGGTAGTTCCTGTCGACCAGCTTCAGCTTCACCTCGGAGGCGAAGTCTTCGACATCCGAGGCCGCAACTTTATGACGATGACAGACGAACTGGATGGCCTTCTCGACCGCCGAGAGATTGGCGAGGAACATCGCTTCGAGCTGCTGCGTGTCCGCGCCGGACACGGCGACAGACTCGCCGCTCCCTGGGCGGACGCTTTGGCGCGCTGCGAGAGTCAGATCCTTCAGCGTCATGGGGAGAGCGATGCGCCACGCACCGTCGTTGCCGGGCATCAATCCGTATGGACTTATTGCACAGCCGTCAGGTGTTGTAGCGAAGGCATTATTCACGAACGGTCTCTCCGGCTCAAGGAGGAACTGACCCGAATCCCTTTCGGGCTCCACAATTGATGGACGGACGCGGGTGGTGACTTCCCGGACGAGCCAGCTTTTCCATCGCATAAGATGCGCTGATGCAGCAGCCAAAGGAACTGACCGTTCGTGGTCTCGTGCTCGGCGTTCTGATCACCACGGTCTTCACCGCCGCCAACGTCTATCTCGGTTTGAAGGTCGGGCTCACATTCGCTTCGTCGATACCGGCGGCGGTCATTTCGATGGCGCTCCTCAGCGTGGTGCGGGATTCGTCCATTCTCGAGAACAACATCGTCCAGACGGTGGCATCTGCGGCAGGGACGTTGTCGGCGATCATCTTCGTGCTCCCCGGGCTGGTCATCGTCGGATGGTGGACGGGCTTTCCATTCTGGACGTCGTCGCTGGTCTGCGTGAGCGGCGGCGTGCTCGGCGTGCTCTTCACCATCCCGTTGCGCCGCGCGCTGGTCACCAATTCTGATTTGCCCTACCCCGAGGGGGTCGCGGCAGCAGAAGTGCTGAAGGTCGGTTCGGGAAGGCGCGGCGAAACCACGGATGACACGGGCGAGGCGCGCGAGGGGCTCATTGCCGTCGTTCTCGGGACCGTGGCATCAGGAGGCCTGGCGATCGTTGCGGCGACGCGCGTCGTCGCGGCCGGCGTCGCCAGCTTCATCGGGATCACCGCGCGCGTGGCCACCGGTTACGACATCGCCTTTTCGCTCGCACTGTTCGGTGCGGGGCATCTCGTCGGGCTCTCCGTCGGGATGGCGATGCTCACGGGTTTGTTGATCGCGTGGACGGTGGCGCTGCCGATCCTCACGTATTTACAGCCTGCGGCCGGTGGCGTTGCCCTGGCCGCGCACGCGGAGAGCATCTGGCGTCACCAGGTGCGCTTCATCGGCGCCGGCACGATCGCGGTTGCGGCGATGTGGACGCTGGCCAAGCTCGCACGTCCGGTGGTCGGTGGCCTGGTCTCGACGCTCGCCGCCTCGAAAGACACGGCCACTGGAGACGATCTCGATCGCGATCTTTCGTCCGGCTGGATCATCGGTCTCACGGTCGCCTGCCTCCTGCTCGCGGGGTGGCTCTCGGTCAGGTTCCTGGCAGGCACGGCACTCGGTTCCGATACGTTCGCGCTGACCGCGTTTGCGGTGCCGTTCGTGCTGATCGTGGGATTCCTCATCGCCGGGATCTGCGGATACATGGCCGGGCTGATCGGCGCGTCGAACAGTCCGATCTCCGGTGTCGGCATTCTCTCGATCGTGACCTGCGCGGCGCTGCTGCTCCTGTTCGTGCGGCCCTCGCCTGAGACCCGGCCGGCGCTGGTGGCGTTCGCCTTGTTCGTCACCGCAATCGTCTTCGCCTGCGCGACCATTTCCAATGACAACCTGCAGGACCTCAAGACCGGTCAGCTGGTTGGAGCATCGCCGTGGCGCCAGCAGATCGCGTTGATCGTCGGCGTCGGCGCGGGAGCGGCAGTGATCCCCCCGGTTCTGAACCTGCTCGCCCGCGCCTACGGCTTCGCCGGTGCTGCCAACGTCGGTGTCATCGCGGCGAACCCGCTGCCGGCGCCGCAGGCGACCCTGATCTCGGCGCTGGCGCAGGGCGTGATCGGCGGCAATCTCGATTGGAAGATGATCGGCATCGGCGGGCTGGTCGGTCTCGGCATCATCGTTATCGACGAGACACTCGGAGCGATGAAGCGCCTGCGCATCCCTCCACTCGCGGTGGGCATCGGTATCTACCTGCCGATGTCGGCGACCTTCGCCGTCGTCGTCGGCGCGGTCGTTGGCCATTGGTACAACGGACGCGCTGCCCGCACGCGTGCACCGGAGCGCGCCGAGCGCCTCGGCGTTCTCGTCGCCTCCGGGATGATCGTCGGTGAAAGCCTGTTCGGTGTCTTGAATGCCGGTCTCATCGTCGCGTTGTCCAACGATGCACCGATCGCGCTCGTCGCGGCTGATTTCGCTCCCGCGAACATCCTCGGCGTCGCTGCCTTCATCGGCCTGATCGCCGGTTTATACAGCTGGATGCTGAAGCGAGCCGCGGCAGCGACGGCGGAGGGATAACGGGGTGCCAAGGTGCCGGGGTGCCAAGGTGCCGCGTGCCCGGGTGCGAGGTGCCTAGGTGC
>CAVULC010000015.1:0-160618 GCA_963742265.1 uncultured Acidobacteriota bacterium | reverse complement strand
CGCGACGGCGTCGTGCTCGTCACGCACGAGCTCGTGGCGAACGGGATCGTGCACGGCAGCGCGGGCACCGACGACGTGGTCGCGATCAAGATCAGGCTCGAGCCGCGATCCGTGCGGATTCGCGTGATCGACTCCGCACCTACCGCGGCGGCACCCGCTTCGCTCGAAGCAACCGACTGGCGCGAATCAGGACGCGGCATGCTCATGGTCGGTCAGCTTGCGAGGTGGTAGTGAAGAGCTCGTCGACGGTCACCGCGAGGTCACGGCGACGTTGTCGCTGGCGTAACGGGCGTTTGCTCGCCGCCTACAGCGGCGGGCCGCCGGCGAGCGTGACCGTCGCGGTCGCCGCGTTGCCGAGCGCGTCGGTGAAAGCCGACCGTGATGCTGTCGCCGGGGTGGTGCGCGAAGAGGATCGTGCGCACATCCTTGAGGCCCGCGAGCGAGATGCCGTCGACGACGTCGAGGACGTCGCCCCGCGCGAGGCCGGCGCCTCTGCCGGCGAGCCCGAGTAGACGCCCTGCACCGCGACGCCCGTCGTCGAGTGCCTGCACCTGCAGGCCGATGAAGGCGGTGGCGCCGATGTGGACGAACGCCGAGCCGCAGCGCTTCGATCTGCCTGGTGACGGTGAGCGCGTGGTTGATCGGAATCGCGTAACCGGCAGCGTTGGCACTCGACGAGCCGGCGGCGTCTACTCCGATCACGCGGCCCGACTTGTCGAGGAGCGGCCCGCCCGAGTCGCCCGGTACGAGGCGCGTGCTCGTCGCGACGACGTTCGTGAGTTGTGCCGACCCCCGCCGTCGTCCTGCCGCACGCTGACCGTTCGCTTGAGCGCGAGGATCTTGCCCCTTGTCACGACGAGCCTGCCGCCGCCGTTTGCGTTACCGACCGCGTGTGTAGCCTGTCCGATCTTGAGCTTTGCGGAGTCGCCGATCGCCGCCGTCGCGAGGTTCGACGCGTTTTCAAGCTTCAGCAACGCGACGTCGTGGACGATGTCGTAGCCGAGGACGTCGGCGACGTAGCTGCGCTTCGTTGCGGGCACGGTGACCTTGATCGTCGTGGCTCCGGCGATGACGTGGTTGTTCGTCAGCACCTCGCCGTTCTTCGTGAGCACGATTCCCGTCCCGGCGGCGCTGGCGTTCTCGAGCGCGAGGTTCGTGTTGACCACGACCACGCCCTTCGTCGGCGACGGCGCTGCCGCGGCCGCGTTGCCGCCGAACGCCGCTCCGGCCACCACGGCTACGGCGGCGAGGAACGGGACGACGCGGCGGATCACGGGCGCAGTTGTAGCTCCGGCCCCTAAGAGGCACATAGAAGCGTTGCGTGAACGATCGACGTGCGTCTTGCAGTGACGGCGTTCACGGTTTCCGCCGGCACGTCGCGTCAGATCCTCAGCGGCGGAGCTCTTCCAGCGAGCCGGCGTGAGACTAGCCGAGCGGCAGGCAGCGCGCCCTCGTGCTCGAGCAGGGAAAGCGCTTCACCTCGAGCCCGCCGCCGAAGCCCGTCAGCGAGCCGTCCGCGCCGATCACGCGATGGCACGGCAGGACGATGGGCAGCGGGTTCTGGCCGTTCGCCGCGCCGACCGCACGGGCCGCATCGCTGCCGAGCCCGAAGCCGCCGCGCCTGCTCCCCGTAGCTCACGGTCTGTCCGTACGGAATGGGATGCGAGCGCGAGCCAGCAACCGACCCTGGAAGCTCGGTCCCGCTGCACCTCGATCGGGAGGTCGAACGTCACGAGGCCGCCGTCGAAGTACGCGTCGAGCTGACGCGCCGCCTCGGCGAGGACCGCGCGATCTCCCTTCTGGAGCGGATCCTGCCGGCCGTCGAACGTGCAGCGCCTGCAGGCCGGACTCCGACGCGACCAGGCCGAGCGGGCCGATCGGGCTGTCGACGACGGTGCGCGGCATCTCGTGAATCTAGAACGCCCGGCGGAGGTGGCGTGTGAGGTCGCGTCAAACGGTTCTCAGGCGACCTCGTCCGTGCGCACCGGCGAAGGCGACGGCGACCGAGCCCGTGACTCCGACGATCGCGGCGGTGAGCGCGGCAGCGCTCAGGAGCAGGCCCGAAGCGAGCGAGAAGTTGATCGCGACGTCCTTGCCGACGCCGAGCAGGAGCAGGATCCCCGCGCTCGCGCCAACGTTGGCGATCGCGCCGCCGGAGGTGATCGGCACGACGCGCGGCCGCCGCGCTCAGGCAGAGCACGCACAGGGCCACGGTCGGCGAGAAGGAGAGCCCGAGCGCCGCGAGGAGCGCCGTGCTGCCGAGCGCGCGCGTCGTCCAGCAGGCGGAGAGGTAGAGCCACGCGACGACGACCCCTCTGCGGCCGCGGCGGCTGCCGTGCTCGGCGACCTGCTCGGCGAGACTCAGCAGCCTGCGGCTGCGGCGCAGGAGCGGCAGGCGCCCCGCATGGCGGCCCGCGGCGAGCAGCGCGCAGCAGCCGAGCCCGAAGACGATCACGATCACGCAGCGGCCCCCCGCAGGTCGCCCGTGCTCGTGGCCAGGGCGGAGATCGAGAGCGGCAGCATCGCGATCCCGTCGATCACGCCGAGCGACACGATCGATAGCACGATCGCGTCGAGGCCGATGCGGATCCCGCCGAGCCGCCGCAGCGTGCCGACCTTGATCAGGTAGTCGAGCCGGAACGGAAGCACTGCGCCGCTCGCCGCCGCTGCTCCGCATGCGGCGAGGCAGCGGGCGCAATCGGCGCTGGTGGTGGAAAGACCTGACGCCACCCAGAGCGCGAAAGCCGAAGCTCGCCAGATAAGCGGCAGCGCCCATGAAGACGAACGAGATGTCGGCGAGGGCGCCAGCGGCCACGACGCATTCGTCAGGCGGCGGCCGACGAGGAAGCACGTAGCGAGTGCGATGCTGGACAGCGCGATTCCGGCCTGTGGTGCTTTCTCCACCTGTACCGGACGCCACCAGGCCGGACGCCGCCGGTGTCAACTGTGCGAGCACGACCACGTCGCGTCGCGTCACGTCTGCTCAGCGGGGAAAGCCGCTCCCTTCCCGTGGGTCGGCTGCGAGCGCGACGACCAGCCGCCCCAGGGCCGGCGCATCGAGCTCCGACTCGATCGCTGCCGGATGCCAGTCACTCGGCACGAGGGTCAGCTTCGGCCTGGTGCGTGCTCTCGTCGCCGCTCTTCCGCCAGTCGCGGCCCTGCTTGTGCGCGCGGTAGGCGGCAATGGCCTCGAGGTCGTGCCGCTTCCGCCCGGGGAAGTACCGAGCGGAGAAGGCATCCCAGTCGAGCTTTTCTCCCAACCCCGCAGCGGGAGGACCGGGCGCCGTGCCGGCTCTGGACAGCGAACTACTCATGCTCACCTTCCTCTCTGACGCCCCCATGGGGGCGCAGTCAACGCTTCACGTGGAGGTCAGCCGACTCGGCGCCAAGGCCGGACGACTGCGCGCACCGAGCGTGGCTGCGCGACCGTAGCCGGGCGACCATTCGTGCCGGACGTTCACTCGACGTCAACACCTCCCGAACGAAATCGGGCAAGGACGCTGGAACGTCACCCGGTTCGTCAGCCACAACGGATACTAGCAGTACGGGCCAGGCGCTCTTCGACAGCGATGACGCGCCCCTGAACGACGCGTGCCGCCGTCAGCCGGTCGGGCGGCTGACTTTGTCGCTCGTGATCGCCGCAGTCCTTCTCGTTCGCCGCGACACCTGACCCTCGTCTGCTTGGCGTCGCGAGGCGGGTTGCTGCGACGCGCGCTGCGTGGATGACACCGGTGACATAACCGAACGCCGTCGCTGCGTCGGCGTGTCGCGCGTTCTACCGGTCGATCATGCGCTGGGTGGCTTCCGAGTACCTCGCGCCGTGCGCCTCGACCTGCGCTTCTTCGATCTCGCGCAGGTCGTTCGCGGTCAGGCTCACGATCTGGCACCCGGAGGTCGCCGGCTGACGGCCGCGTCGAGGCGCCGCTGCCGACGTGCTTCACATCGCTCGTAGGAGCTTTCGCCTTTGGCGCTTCGTGTCGATCCGGACGACCCGCCAGGCGAGCCCCGTCTTCTCGAGGGCGAGGATGGCGAGACCGCCCGGGTCGAGCTCCACGCGACGGAGCCCGTGGAAGGCCGATGTCGGGAAGGCGTGGTGGTTGTTGTGCCAGGACTCGCCGAACGAGATCCACGACAGCCACCACGACGTTGCGCGACTCGTCGCCGGATGCGAATCGGCGCCGGCCCCACGAAGTGGCAGATCGAGTTGATCGAGAAGGTGACGTGGTGGAGCAGGAAGATCCGGACGGCGCCGCCCCAGATCAGCCCCGCGAGGAATCCGTACCAGCCGCCGATGCAGCGCCCAGCCGACGAGGGCGGGCAGGAGCAGCGACGCCGAGGACCAGCGGCAGCGAAGAGCTTCGGCGATGATCCGCAGCCCGCGGTCGGTCGAGCAGGTCCGGCGCGTAGCGCTCCCGGTCGGCGCGCGGCGCGCCTCGGCAAAGAACCAGCCGCTGTGGGCGTGCCAGAGCCCCGCGAGCGACTCGCCGATGCCGTCGCCGCGTCCCGCGTGCGGGCTGTGCGGGTCGCCTTCGTCGGTCCGAGAACTGATGGTGCTTCCGGTGGTCGCGCGACCCACGTGACGACGTCGCCCTCGACCGCCATCTCGCCGAGGATCGCGAAGAGGTAGCGCATGGCGTGAAATGTCTGGAACGACCGATGGGTGAACAGGCGGTGGAAGCCAACGGCGACGCCGAGGCCGGTCACGACGTAGCCGACCGCGAGGATGCCGAGCTCCGTGACACCGACCCCCCGGTTCCAGAGCAGCGCATCGGCCAGGACGAGCCCCAGCAGCGGTAATGCGATGCCGGCGAGGTTGATCGCCTTGTGAGCGCCGCTCAGCGGCTGATGCCACTCCACGTCCAGCGGTGTCGCCGTCGCGGGAACTGCGTGACCGCTTCGTTTCTCTGCTGAGCGATGTCGCCTCCAAGCGTCGGTCTTGATCGGCCGTTCGCCGATTTCTGGATCCCGACCGTTTGCTCGGGGCGGAGTCTTGCGCGGAGTCAGTCAGGCTCCGTTGCTGTTTCCCCCAGGGTACCGCGCAGAACCACCAACCGGCGTTCGGCGCCCTCGAGCGCACGCAGGACGTCATCCCGAGTGCGTGTCGCGGCGTCGTTCCAGGACTCGAAGCGAGTCATGTTCGATGACGGTGGCGAGTGCGACGCACGCGACGGCGAGCTCACCGACCGCGAGTGCTTCGTCGTCTGCTGTTTCGGCTTCGAGTGCTGCGACGAGTGCGCCGAGCAGCGACCATGCGACCGCGTTTGGGCTCCACGGTTGGATCGGTCGCGCGTCGGCGTCGCGTGCGTCGGCGTGCTGTCTGAGCCTTGCTGAATCCGCTCCCGGGCCTGAACGAGCAGCGTCGACGAAAGCATCTTCTTGCTCTTCCCCGTGCGGCGGGTTCGATGCGCTCGACCCCTAGGCTGGTCGCTCGTGCGCGTCGGCGGCGACGTCGCCGGCGACGCCGATCTTCTCGACGACGGTCAAGTCGCCTGCGACCGCGAGATCTGTTCGGCTCCCGCTTCGACCGACGTAGCTTCGTGTCCCGAGATGTTGAAGAAGCGGCGGGGGTCTCGGCGGATCGCCTCGTACTCATCGAAGGAGAGGCGCACGAGCTCGGCGCAGTCCCGGTCGGCGCATTCGCAGACGAACGGGGATCGGACCGAGCAGGGTCAGCTTGTCGGCGGATGTCTGGATCGCTTCGTTCTCGGTTCGGCAGGCGACCGGGCCTGACCGATCTCTTCCTGGTGAGCCTGCGCGTTCATCCGGTCAACGCCGACGGGCGCTGCGGAGTGGAAGTGGGAACGTGCCGGTACATGAGTCACCTCCGGCTGTCGAGGTTGAACCAGTCTGCCGGGGAAGTGACCTCGCGCACGCCGCGCTTGGGCGGGTGTCGGGCTGTCAGTGAGGGGCACCGAAGGTGGCCGCCTCGGCGCAGGTAGCCTAGCCGACCCCGGGCGGCTACGAGCGCGGGGGCAAGAGCAGATGGCCGTCGATGACGGCGCCGGCGACGTCGACGATCTTCGTGTTGTTGCTCCGCGCGTGGGAGTGGAGCGCCTCGAACGCGGCCTGGTCGAGGCCGTGTCGTTCCATCAAGACGCCTTTGGCTCGCTCGATCAGCGCTCGCCGGCCGAAGGCGCCCTCCAGTCCGTGGTATTCGCGGAAGCGCAGCAACACGATCTCGAGCGCGCTTTCGAGCGTCCCCTGATCGGAGTCGACGACGTAGGCGAAGATGCCGCGCTTGGCGGCTTCGCGGACGAAGGCGGTGTCCGTTGCGGACAGAACAGCGATCACCGGGCACTCGGCCTCGGCGACGATCTTCGAGATCAGCTCGAGCGCGTGGGCGTTGCTCGCCCCGACCGCGACGAGCGCCACGTCAGGATGTGCGCGCGCGGTCGCCCGGCCGACGCTCGTGACGTCGACCTCGGCCGCGATCGTCTCGTGACCGACACCGCGCACGATCGCGGCGAGCAGCGCGAGCCGCTCGGTGCTCTCGCTCGCGATCAAGACCCTCAACCGGTTGTCCCACGATCCCGATCCAGCATCTGCGTCCCCTCGGTCGCGTCCCGAGCACGGCGCCATGGTGATCGATTCGCGGCCGGGCTCGATCCGCGGTCCGCGGGCGCAACTCAGCCCGGCGATCTTCGCAAACGGAAAAATCGGGGCTATGCTGGACGGGCCGAGGCGGTTCCTTTTGTGCCCCTCATGAGTCCAGAGCCGCTCTGCCGAGTATCTGAGGCGTCCTCCCGGCCAGACGACAATCGACGTCGAGGAGGACCGGGATGGCCGCCCCATCGTTCGAGCTACGACGCACTGACGCGCAGCGGACGCAGTCGTTCTTCCGCGCGATCAACGATCACGTGGCCGAGCTCTCACACGAGCGCGAGACCTCGATCCCGCAGTTCGATCGGGTGTCCCGCGCATCCAGTGCGGCGCCACGATCGCACTCTCGTTGGTGGAGTACGCGCGGGTTCGCTCCGAACAAACCTGTTCCATCGTCCTCGCCGGGCACGAGGACGCGAAGACCCAGCAAGTCCTAGCACGACGCGGCGACTGCCTGTTCGTCCGGAACAGAGCGTCGACGAGGTCACGCCTGCCGCGCACCAACCCGATCGGCCGAGAGTCGGATGTCGCGATGAGCGCCGTGGATCAAGCATCGATTCAGACACGGCCGCAGCTGCTCTTCTTCTACGACCCGAACCGACGGTCGCGCTCGCCGTGTCGAGGGCTTCCTCGCGCAGGTGCTGCAGCAGCGCCGCAACCACGACACGGTCGCCGTCCGCCGGATCGACGTCCGCGCACACCCCAAGCTTGTCGAGCGCTTCCGCATTCGGGCCTCACCTGCGCTCCTCGTCGTCCACGACAAGCGCGTGCAGGGACGACTCGAGCTGCCGCGAGGGTGCAAGGCGATCGGCAGCACCGCTGCAACCCGCGGGGCTCCAGTAGCCGATGACAGGCTCTCGTTACGACGGGGGCACCAGTTCCTGCGCTCGATGAGAGCGACGGGGGCGCGCTCGCATGCCGCAAGAACGAGGGCTGTAGGTGGCGGCAGCGACGCCGCGCGCGGTGGCATCGGCTTGGCATCGACGCCCGCGAGAGTCCGTGGCGTCAGAGATGTTCAACCGAAGGGAGTGGCGATGACGGAGGAGAACGTGGTTGTCGTTCGGTTCACGGAGCCGAGCAAGGCCTACCAGGCGCTGAGCGTCCTGAAGGACCTCGACGGTGCCGGCCGGATCGGGCTGGACTCCGCGGCGGTCGTGGAGCGCACGACAGACGGGCGAGCTGCGGATCCCGGACAGCGCCGACAACGTCGGCCTCGAGGGGACCGCGAGCGGCTCGCTGATCGGCATGCTCGTCGGCGTTCTCGGCGGGCCGGTCGGTGCTCTGCTCGGCTGGGGCGCCGGCGCGATGATGGGCGGCGTGTTCGACATCGATCGCGCTGCGACGTCCGACGAGGCGCTCACGGTTCTCGGCCAGGCGATCCCGCCGGGATCGACGGCCGTGATCGCGGACGTCGAGGAGCCGGCGGTCGAGGTGCTCGACGGCGAGATGGCCATGCTCGACGGCGACGTGACGCGCCGCCCGGTCGGCGAGGTCATGATCGAGCTCGAGGCGGCGGAGGAAGCCGCCGAGGCCGCCGCGCACGAGGCGCGGCGCACGGTCCGCGAGCAGCGGAAGGCCGAGCTCCACGCCGGTGTCGAGGAGCGCATGGGCAAGCTGAAGGAGAAGCTGCACGTCTCCTGACGCGGCCGCTCGTCCGGCCGGAGCGAAGCCCGCCGACCACCCGGTCGGCGGGCTTCGTCGTTTCGTGCGCCGTCGGACGAGATCCGGACGCGGAGAGCGCGTGGCCGGATGACGAAGCGGAGCGGCGGGCCGAGCTCGACGGCCTCGCCGTCGATGCCGGCGTGGACGGGAGCGTCGGCCGTCACCTCGAGTTGCTCCGCCGTCCACGCCCGCGCCCGCGCCCGGGCCGGCGGCCGGCCGGTCGAGCACGAGGACGCCGAGCTGCCCGCCGTCGAGGGCGGGGCGGGTGCCGGGCGCGTGCGGCGGCTCGAACGAGTACGGGTTGTTCGAGACGAGCACGACCGCGGGGTCGCGATGCGGGCCGCCTGGTCGTCCACGACCTCCAGGCCGATTGCCGGCGCGCTCGGCCCGAGCACCTGCGCCGCCGTCTGTGCGAGCGTGCGCGCCTTGGCGTCGCGATAGGCCGGTTGCCGAACCGCGTCGCCGTAGACCCCGAGCGAGACGTTGTTGAGGAAGAGGCGGCCGTTCACCTCGGCCACGTCGATCCGGCGCTCGACGCCGTCCGTGAAGGCGTCGAGCGAGCCGAGCAGGTCGCCGCGGTCGACGCCGACGTCGAGCGCGAAGTGGTTGCGGGTGCCGGCGGGAACGCAGACGAACGGAAGGTCGTGCGCGAGAGCGGCCGCCGCGACCACGGCGAGCGAGCCGTCGCCGCCGGCGGCGCCGAGCGCGTCCGCGCCGCCCTCGACCGCGTCCCGCACGAGCGCCGCGAGGTCGTCGTCCGGGCCCAGGACGATCACGTCGATCCCGCGCTCGCGCGCCCGCTCGGCGAGCCCGGCGCGCGCGGCCTTGCCGCCGCCGGACCTCGGGTTGACGAACAGCACCGGCCGCTGCGGCGGGTCCGCGGCGCGCCGGCCGGCGCTCGTCATTCCGAGCGATGCAGCCGGAGCGACCGGCGCGGTTGTGCGGCGGGTGGTTCGTGGTCGAGCACGAGCACGTCGATCAGTGTCGCAACCGCCGAGGTGAACGGCACGGCGAGGATGACGGCGAGCCCGCCGAAGAGCACGCCGACGACCGCGACCGACACGAGCGTGACGAGCGGCGACAGCCCGACCGTCTGCCCGATGTGCGGGTTGACGACGTAGCTCTGGAACTCGCGGACGACGACGAGCCAGAGCAGCGCGAGCAGCGCGACGTGCAGGGACTGCGGCAGGCCGACGGCGAGGACGAGGATCGAGGCGACGATCGGGCCGACCACCGGCACGATCTCGACCAGGCCGGCGAACGCGCCGACGAGCAGCCAGTAGTTCAGGCCGACGACGTAGAAGCCGGCCGAGAGCACCGCGCCGACGGCGAAGATCATCAGGAAGCGGAGCCGCGTGTACGCGCCGAGGCGGTCGTCGAGCGCGAGGTAGGTCTCCCGCGCCTTGTCGCGCTTCGCCTCCGGTGTGAGCGCCGTGAGCAGCCTTGATGATCGCGTCGCGCTCCGAGACCCAGTACCACGTGGCGGCGAGCGTGAAGAAGACCGCGACCACCGCCTCGCCCGCCTTGTGCCCGTAGGTCGCGACCGGGTGGAGGAGCTCGGTCCCGGTCGGGAGCTGCCGGAGGTGCTGCTGGAGCCACGTGAGGCCGTGCGTCCCGGACGCCTGTCGCATGAGCGGGGGACGTGCCGAGCGCGTGCCCGATCTGGTGGATCGCCGGCGGCACCGCGAGCCAGACGAGCAGCGCGACTGCGCCGCCGACGACGAGGAAGTGGAGGAGGATCGCGACCGACTGGGGGACGCGGTGCCGTCCGAGCCACTCGACGCCCGGCCGGATCGCGGCCGCCAGCGTGACGGCGAGGAGCAGCAGGATGATCACGCTCCGCACCTGCCAGATCCCGAAGGCGAGCGCGGCGACCGCGAGTGCGGCGGCGGTCGCCTTCGCCACGCGGACGGTGACGTCGCGGTCGGACGTCGTCTCGAGGGCTGCGTCGCCATCTCAGACCGGCGCCAGCGCGGCGCGTCGCGCGGTGCTCTGCGGGACGACGCGCCCTGCGTTGAGCAGGAGCCAGCGTGACGAGGGCGCCGAAGGCGAAGCCGCCGATGTGCGCGAAGAACGCGACGCCGCCGCCGTTCGCCGACGACGAGGTGAGGCCGGCGTGCGCCTCGACGAGCTGGTAGACGAACCAGCCGCCGAGGAAGACCCAGGCCGGGATCTGGACGAAGAAGACGAGCACCAGCGTCCGGATCCGCGCGGTCGGGTAGAGGATGAAGAACGCGCCGAGCACGGCGGCGATCGCGCCGCTCGCGCCGAGGTTCGGGACGCGCGCGGCGGCTGCCGTGCCGAAGAGCAGCGTCACCGCCGTCTGCGTCATCGTCGCGACGAAGCCGCCGGCGAGGTAGAAGCCCAGGTAGCGGACGCGTCCGAACGCGTCCTCGACGTTCTTGCCGAAGATGGCGAGGAAGAGCATGTTGCCGAGGATGTGGCTCCAGCTCCCGTGCATGAACATCGAGGTGAGCCAGCTGATCCCCCACGGCTCGGGGCCGCGGCAGGAGCCGTCGACGGTGCAGGGGTAGAAGGACGCGTGGTAGACGGCCGAGCTCAGGTGCGGCAGCTCGTAGAAGAGCCAGACCGCGAAGTTGGCCGCGATCAGCGCGACGTTGACGATCGGGAAGCGCCGCGGGTGGAGTCCGTCGGAGAGAGGCAGCATCGCGATTCACCTACGACGCAGCGACGGTCGTGGGCTCTGCCGACGGCGTCGCCGCGGTGGGCGCCAAGCCCGCCGCGGCGTAGGCCGCCGGCCCTTCGAGCGTCTCCGCCTGGAAGAGCGCCTCGGCAAGCGAGTCGAGCCGCTCGCGGTTGTCGGCGAGCAGCTGGAGCGCCTCGTCGTGCGCCTCGCCGACGATGCGCCGCATCTCGTCGTCGATCCGCTGCCGCGTCCGCTCCGAGACCTCCGAGTAGCCGGGGTAGCCCCGAGCCGTCGCCGTCCTGCGGCACGACCGAGACGAAGCCGATCTCGTCGCTCATCCCGAAGCGCCCGACCATGTTGCGCGCGAGCGAGGTCGCCTGGCGGATGTCGGACTCCGCGCCGGTGGTCTCGTCGCCGTAGACGACCTCCTCGGCGGCGCGCCCGCCCGTCGCGACCTTGATGTGGGCGAGCAGGCTGTCCTTGTCGTAGTTGAAGCGGTCGCTGCCCGGCGCCGAGATCGTGACGCCGAGGCTCATCGTCCGCGGGATGATCGAGATCTTCCGGACCGGGTCGGCGCCCGGCGTGAGCATCCCGACGAGCGCGTGGCCGGCCTCGTGGTAGGCCGTGCGCCGCTTGTCCGCCGGGGTGAGGAGCAGCTTGCGCGCCGTCCCGAGCTCGATCTTCTCGAGCGCGTCGGTGAAGTCGCCCATCGTCACCTGCTCGTGCTTGCGGCGCGCGGCGAGCAGCGCGGCCTCGTTCGCGAGGTTCGCGAGGTCTGCGCCGACCATGCCGGCCGTCGTCGCGGCGATCGCGTCGAGGTCGACGTCCGGCGCGAGCGGGATCTCGCGCGTGTGGACGCGCAGGATCTGCTCGCGGCCGTCCTTGTCGGGCGCCTGGACCGGCACGCGCCGGTCGAAGCGGCCCGGCCGCAGCAGCGCCGAGTCGAGCACGTCGGGGCGGTTCGTGGCCGCGAGGACGATCACGCCGGTGGAGGCGTCGAAGCCGTCCATCTCGGTCAGGATCTGGTTGAGCGTCTGCTCGCGCTCGTCGTTCGAGCCGCTGTAGCGCCCGAGCTGCGCGAGCGCCCGATCGCGTCGATCTCGTCGATGAAGACGATCGACGGCGCGGCTGCCTTCGCCTGCGCGAACAGGTCGCGGACGCGGGAGGCGCCGACGCCGACGATCATCTCGACGAACTCGGACGCCGACATCGAGAAGAACGGGACGCCGGCCTCGCCTGCGACCGCGCGTGCGAGCAGCGTCTTGCCGGTGCCCGGATTGCCGGTCAGCAGCACGCCGCGCGGGATGCGCGCGCCGAGCTTGCGGTACTTCGTCCGGGTCGCGGAGGAAGTCGACGACCTCGGCCAGTTCCTCCTTGGCCTCGTCGATCCCGGCGACGTCCGCGAACGTGACGCGCTCGGTCGTCGGCTCGTACTTCTTCGCCTTCGAGCTTCCGAAGGAGAACATGCTGCCGCTGCCCGAGCGCCGCATGACCAAGTACCAGAGCCCGAAGAACAGGAGCGTTGGCCCGAAGCCGGCGAGCAGCGTCTGCCCACCACGGCGTCCCCGGCGGCGCCTTCGCCGTGACGACGACACCCTTCTGCTGCAGCAGCGTGTCGAGCGCCTTCGTGTCGGCGAACTCCGGCACCCGGGTCGAGAACTCGGTCGTCGGCTTCGCGTTCTTGTCGCCCGCCGGGTAGCGGATCGCGTGCTCGAGCGTTCCCTGGATCGCGGCGTCCTGCGCCGTGACCGTCGAGACGTTGCCCGGCCTGCACCTGCGCGAGGAAGGTGGGCGAGTACGGGAATCGCGACGCGCTGGCGTGCGGCTCCCGCGTAGAAGAGGAGGACGAACGTCCAGTTGAGTCGCGAGGAGCAGCAGGAAGCGCTCCGAGCTCGCGCCGGCCGATCCGAGGCTTCTCGTTCGCGGCTCGTCGTCGGTCTCGCTGGGGACGGGTTCATCTCGTGTCTCCTTCGTCGTTCGGGTCGAAAGGAGCGTGCGCCCGGCCGCTGCCAAGCCAGTGCCACGGACGGGCCTGCCGGATGCCAGCGGTCGAGCGTGCGAGACTCGCGTAAGGAGGCAAGCCGTAATGCAGGAGTTGCTCGAGATCCGGCTGCTCGGCCCGTTCGAGGTTTACAACAGCCAGACTGAGACAACGGAGATTCACTACCTCCGTCACCTCCGTCACCTCGCGCGCGTCGCCATCAGCTCTGATAACATCTGGCCAATTTCCCCCCTGAATTCTGGAGGCAATTCCTTTGATGAAGCATCTTCGCCTGATCGTTCCCGCGGTGGCCCTGGTGGCCACGGTGGCGGGCACGTCTCTAATCGGCGCGGTCAGCAGCCCGCACCCGCGGCGGCCGCCGGCAGTCCGCTCGATTCCCTGTATTTCCGCTCGATAGGTCCCGCGTCCATGTCGGGCCGCATCTCGGACGTCGCCGTCTTCGAGGCCAATCCAGCGGTCTTCTACGTCGGCACGGCCCATGGCGGTGTCTGGAAGACGACCAACAACGGCACGACGTTCGAGGCGCAGCTGCAGGACCAGGGGCTGATGTCGATCGGCGACGTTGCCGTCTCGCAGATCAACCCCGACCTCGTCTGGGTCGGCACCGGCGAATCGAACAATCGCCAGAGCACCTCGTGGGGTGACGGCGTCTACAAGTCGACCGACGGCGGCAAGACCTGGACGAACATGGGGCTCAAGACGTCGCGCCACATCAATCGCATGGTGATCGACCCGCGCAACAACGACACCGTCTTCGTGGCGGCGACCGGCGCGCTGTTTGGCCCGGGCGGCGAACGCGGCGTCTACAAGACGACCGATGCGGGCAAGACCTGGAAGCAGGTTCTCAAGGTGGACGATCGACACCGGCGCCAACGACATCGTCATGGACCCCTCCGACAACAAGGTCCTCTACGCCAGCACGTATCAGCGTCGTCGCACGACCTGCTGCATGAACGGCGGCGGACCGGGCAGCGGGATCTGGAAGTCGACCGACGCGCGGCGAGACCTGGACGCGGATCAAGGGCGGCGCGCTCGACCAGCCGCTCGGCCGCATCGCGCTGGACGTCTATCGCCGTCGTTCGAACATGCTCTACGCGCTCATCGAGGGTCCTTCCGCGGCGCGGCGGACGCGGCGCGGCCGGCGAAGGCGCTCCAGGCGGCGGCTGCCGGCGGCGCGCGGCGCAGGGCGGCAGCGCGGCGGTGGCGGCGCGCTCAATCCGAATGACGCAACCGGGCTCTATCGCTCCGACGACGCCGGCGCAACCTGGCGGAAGGTGAACAACGCCAATCCACGGCCGATGTATTTCAGCCAGGTGCGCATCGATCCGAACGATCCCGAAGTCGTCTACCTCGGCGGCGTCGGGCTGCACCAGACGCTCGACGGCGGCCGCACGATCGCCACCGACGTCGCGGTCTCGACCCATGACGACGTCCACGCCATCTGGATCGATCCGATGAACTCGGATCACGTGATCATCGGCAACGATGGCGGCCTCGCCTACTCCTACGACAAGGCGAAGAAGTGGGTGTTCGTGCCCAACCTTCCGGTCGGCCTCTTCTACCACGTGAGTGTCGACAAGGCGATGCCCTACAACGTCTGCGGCGGCATGCAGGACAACTACAACTGGTGTGGCCCGAGCGCGGTGCGCGGCGCTGCCGGCATCGGCAACCATCACTGGACGACGCTCCAGGGCGGCGACGGCTTCGTCGTCCTTCAGGATCCGAACGACTACCGCATCGCGTTCAGCGAGTCGCAGGACGGCAACATGATCCGCGTCGACCGCGTCACGGGCGAGACGATCGGCGATCCGTCCGCAGGCGGGTCCCGGTGAGCCGGCACTGCGCTGGCACTGGGACACGCCGCTGATTCTCTCGCCCCTTGATTCGAAGGTCCTGTATGCGGCCGCGAACAAGGTGTTCCGCTCGGCCGATCGCGGTCTCTCGTGGACGGCGATCAGCGGCGACCTCACCGACGAGCCAACCGCGACGACATCGTGACGATGGGCGTCAAGGGCAGCGAGATCCGCATCTCGCGGAATGACGGCATCTCGCAGTGGCCGGCGATCGTGGCGTTCGCCGAGTCACCGAAGCGTGCGGGCGTGCTCTACGCCGGCACCGACGACGGCAACCTGCAGGTCACTCGCGATGGCGGCAAGAGCTGGGCGAAGGTGTTCGACAAGGTCCAGGGCGTTCCGAAGGGCATCTTCGTGTCCGAAGTCGTCCCCTCGCGATTCGACGAGGGCACGGTCTACGCGACGTTCGACGGCCACCGCGAGAACGACTACGAGACCTACATCTACGCCAGCAACGACTTCGGCTCGACCTGGCAGCCGATCAACGGCGGATCTGAAGGGCGAAGTCGCGCGGACGCTGACCGAAGACAAGAAGAACCCCGACGTGCTCTATCTCGGCACCGAGACCGGACTCTTCGTGTCGCTCGATCGCGGCGCGAGCTGGCAGCGGATCAAGGCGAACCTGCCGACGGTCCGCATCGACGAGATCACGCTGCATCCGCGCGACAACGCGATGATCCTCGCCACACACGGTCGCGCGATCTGGATCCTCGATCACCTCGAGCCGATCCAGGAGTTCGCGACCGCGCAGCAGACGACCGCCGATGCGATGCTGTTCACGCCGCCGCCGTTCGCCTGGTATCAGCGTCCGGCGCGCGACCGGAACTACGAGTTCTGGGGCGACCAGACGTTCTTCGGAGAGAACCCGCCGCAGGCCGCCGTGCTGTCGTGGTTCAACAAGAAGCAGGTCGGCGACGTGAAGCTGAAGATCACCGATGCGGCCGGACGCGAAGTGCGCGAGATCTCCGGACAGGTGCTCGCCAACAGCAACAAGCCGGGGATCCAGTCGGCGTGCTGGGACCTGCGCGTGCAGCCCGTGCCTCCGGCGAACGCTCCACCCCAGCCTGGCCGAAGGACGGCAAGGCGGCGGCGGTGGCGGCGGCGGACGTCAGGGCGGCGGCGGTGGCAGTCAGCAGACCGCGAACCCGTTCGGCGCCGGCTGCGGCGGCGGTGGCGGCGGCTTCGGCGGATTCGGCGGCGGTGGCGGCGGTAACCCCGGACCGTACGTGCTTCCCGGTCTGTACAACGTGACGCTGATCGTCGACGGCAAGACGCTCGACACCAAGCCGCTGCGCGTGATGGCCGACAAGGAAGTCGTGCTCACCGAAGTCGAGCGCAAGCGCCTCTATGACATGGCGATGGAGATGCACGGGCTGCAGCGCCGCGCCAATGACGTGATCGCGTCGATCGTGCCGGTGAAGCGCCAGATGCCTGAAGTCATGAAGCAGGTGGCGGCAAAGACCGACCTGCCGGCCGACCTGAAGACGCAGGCCGAAGCGTTCGACAAGGAGCTGACGGCAGTCGCGACGAAGCTGATCCCGCCCGCCGGTGGCGGGGCGGCGGTGGTGGCGGCGGCGGCCGCGGTGGCGCCGACGCCAGCCCGATCGGCACGGCGGCAACCGCGAAGAACGGCATGATGGGCGGCATGTGGCCGACGCGGCGACGATGACCGCCTACACCGACGCCAAGACCGGCGTGCCGGCCGCGATCACCGAGGCGACCGCGATGGTGACGAAGGCGCAGGCGCTGAGCGCCGCGCTCGCCAAGCACGGCATCACGCTGACGGTGACGCCTCCGGCTAAACCGGCTACACAGCAGCAATGAGATCCTGGTTCCGTCTTCTGCTCGGCTGTGCGGCCCTCGCGTCGGTCGCAACGCACGTGTCCGCAGTCGGCCCGGCACAAGCGCCCGCGACAGGCTCGCGATTCATTGTCCGCGCGGTCGGACCCGACGGTCCGATCGCGGATCTGAAGCGCGAAGAGCTGTCGATCAAGACGGACGGCAAACAACGCGAGGTCAAAGCACTCGAGCTGGTAACGCCTGCCTCGGGTGCCGCGGCCGTCGCGCCGGGTGCGCGTCCACGCCGGCGGCATCCAGTCTTCCGGCTCCGTTCACCACCAATGCCGCGGCTGCTCCTGCTGCACAAGGCGGGCGGGAGTTCCTGATCGTCCTCGACGAAGAAGGGATCGGTGCCGGACGGGAAGAACCGGCACGCAAGGCGGTCGCTCAACTCATGGCCGATGCGTCACCGGCGGACCGCTTCGGCTTCGTGAGTCCGAGAGTTGGCGGCGCCACGATTCGACCGACCTCGCGACCGGCAGCAGGTAGCGGGTGCGCTGGCCAAATTCGTGGGCGGCAATTCGTCCAGTGAGACCAGCGGCGAGATGACGTGTCGCGCAAAGCGCGCGATGAGCACGCTCGGCGCGGTGCTGCGCGCCTCGCCTGCCGGCCGCGTCGTTGTCGTTCTCTCGACGGGGTTGCCCGCGAACTCCGGCGGCACGCAGCGCATGTCGGCGGCGAATCAGGCCCAATCCACCGAACTATGCCAGATCCGCAGCAGTGACATGGAGGAGCTCGGGGCGGCTGCCGCGGCATCCCCGGCGAAGATCTACGTGCTCTTTTATGCCGGTGGGCTCGCCTCACCGCGTCAACGCCGCCGCAGCGCAGCAGGGCCTCGAGAACATCACCGGCCTGATCAACGGCGAGTGGACGCGGATCGTTGAAGGGAACGAACGTGGCGTGTCCCAGATCGCGAAAGACACCGCGTCTTATTACATCGCGACGCTCGACGATGGCCCGGCGGCGGTTCGCCGCGTCGAGGCGCGGTCCAGCCGCGACGGGCTGAAGGTGTTCGTCCGTCCAGCGGGTTCCGCCGCCGCTACATCGTCAGGGGCGAAGGTTTCCGCCCCCCGCGACATGCTTCGGAACACCGGCACATTCACCGACCTTCCGCTCCGGGCGGCGGGCTACCTGTCTCGTGAGGGAGCAGGCCTGAAGGTGGTCACGCTGTTCGAGCCGGTGGATCCTGCCGCCAAGCTCTCCGCCGCCAGCGTCGGCGTGATCGACGATAAGGGGACGCTCAAGTTCCAGTGGAGCGCGCAACCGGCCGACCTGACCAGGACTCCGATTGCCGCAGCCATCCCGGTTCCAGCGGGCAAGTACCGCGTTCGAGTTGCCGCAATCGACAGCAGCGGCGCCGACGGCGCGGTCGACTATGACCTCGACGCAACGCTCACGGAGGCGCCGCCGTTGAAACTGAGCACCATGCTGCTCGGTGTCAGCGACAAGGGGTTCATGCCGAAGCTCGTGTTCACCTCGGCTGACGCGATGGCGGTTGGACTGGTGGAGGTTTACGGAGTTCCGGCCGGAGCGACGGTGACCAGCAAGTTCGAGCTGGCCGAGAGCGAGACGGCCGCGCCGCTCGGTGATGCGGCCGGCAATGTCGCCGCCGGCCCGGGGGAAGATGGCCGAAGGGCGTTCGGCGGCTTCGGCATCGGCACGCTCGCGCCCGGCGACTACGTGATGCGCGCGACCATCATGGTCGACGGCAAGGTTGTCGGCAAGACGACCCGCACCATCAGAAAAACGAAGTAATCCGAGCGGCGCGGGCCTACGTTGGATTGCCGGGCAGGAGCGGCTCGCTCGCTTCGAGTCGTCCACCCTTCTCGTCACACACAGCGAAGCGCGACGGATTCGCCTGGGCCGAATACATCGTCACGCCGGCGTAATCTCCCTTGCGGTTCAAGATGTAGAAGTTGATGTTGAAGGTGGGCTCGCCGCGCTTGTTCAGCAGGCGCGGCACGGTGTTGGCCTTGATCCGCTTCAGCGCTTCCATTCCGGCGTCCTTCGGATGCAGCCCGCGGCGCATCCCTTCGACGATCAGGAACGACGCCAGGTTGTAGAGGTTGGCCTCACCGCGCCCGGTCGATCCGGCCGCGCCAACTTCCCCGTCCACGTAGAGGCCGGCGCCCAGGATCGGCGAGTCGCCGACGCGGCCGGGAATCTTCCACGCCAGACCGCTCGTCGTCGTCACGCCGCAGACATCGCCGGCGGCGTTCACGCCGTTGCAGTTGATCGTCCCGTAGAAGTGATTCGGATCGACCCAGCCTTCGGCCATCATCTCGACGTCCACCTGGCGCAACGCCGCCTGCTTCTTCTTGATCGGATCCAGATAGTGAAGCGGATCGGTTCGCCGCTTCCATTCGATCCACGCGTTGCGTGAGCGCTCGGTGTTCAGATCCTCTTCGATCTTGAACCCCATCGACCGGGCGAACCGCTGGGCGTCCTGTCCGACGATCAGGTGATGGTCGGTGTCCTCCATCACCCGCTTGGCGACCAGCGACGGCGTCCGCACGCCTTCGATGGACGCAACGGCGCCGGCGCGCTTCGTGGGTCCGTGCATGACCGACGAGTCGAGCTGGACGACGCCTTCGGCATTCGGCAGACCGCCGTAGCCGACGCTGGTGTCTTCGGGATCGAGTTCGACGATGTTGACGCCGGCGATCAGCGCGTCGAGCACGTCCTCGCCTTTGACGATCCGCTCGTACGCGGTCTCGACGCAGGTCTTGTCGCCACCGTTCTTGAACTGATGGCCGTTGCCGGAGGCCACGACCACCGGCTTCGAGCGGGCCTCGCGTCACCATCGTGGGCGCCTTTCCGAACGCGGTGCGATCGGGGCCGCGGCCGCGAGACCCGCGGCGGTTCCGGCTTTCACGAACTCTCTTCGGTTCACACCTTGGTAAGGTTACCAGGTTCAAGGTTCTACAGGTTCCCTAAGGTCGATCATGCGATGCGGCGCATTATATACGATGGGTTTTCCGATATTCGATGAACGCACATATCTCGCTCGAGACGATCCGCGAAGCGGCCGCCATTATCTACGACGTCGTTGTCCGCACACCGCTGGTGCGGCTCGACGTGCCCGGGCTTCCGGCGTGACGGTCCGGAAATATATCTGAAGCTCGAGACGCTGCAGCCGATCGGGTCGTTCAAGATCCGCGGAGCCTGCAACGCGATCAAGCATCTGCCGCAGGAGCAGCTGGCCGGCGGGGTGTGGACGGTCAGCGCCGGTAACGCGGCGCAGGGCGTAGCGCTTGCGGCGCGCCGTGCCGGAGCGACGTGCAGCGTCCTGGTGATGGACACCGCGCCCGAGACCAAGCTGCGCTCGATCGAACGGCTCGGCGCCACGATCGTCAAGGCGACCGACGAGGAATGCTGGCGAACCGTCGAACAGCACCGGTCCGACCGGATGACGGGACATTTCGTGCATCCGTTCGACGACGACGTGTTCATCAGCGGCAACGGCACGATCGGTCTCGAGATCGTCGAAGACCTGCCCGACGTCGACGCCGTGATCGCGGCGATCGGCGGCGGCGGCCTGCTCGTCGGGCGTCGCCGCCGCGATGCGCGAACTGCGGCCCGACGCGAAAATCTACGCGGCCGAACCGCAGACCGCGGCGCCGCTGTCGCGCTCACTCGAGAGCCGGTCGCAAGCGTACTTCGACGGATGGACGTCGTCGTTCGTCGACGGCGCCGGCGGCCGCTCGGTGCTGACGACGATGTGGCCCCTGCTCCGCGACGCTGGTCGAGGACTCGATCGTCGTTCCGCTGGACGATGCCGCGCGGCGATGAAGCTCGTCGCCGACCGCGTCCACGTGATCATGGAGGGCGCCGCCGCCTGCGCCGTCGCCGCTGCCCTCTCGCCACGAATTCGCCGCCCGCGATCACAAGAAGGTCGTCGCCATCGTCTCCGGCGGAAACATCGATCTCACCCGCTTCGCGCAGCTGACCGGTGCATGCGATGACAACAGTTTCCAGCTCGCAGCTTCCAGCACGGCACCTGCACCCCGCACCCTGGCACCCCGCACACCGCACCTGGCACCCCGGCACCTAGCACGCAATGAACCTATGACCTCACCCTTCCTGAACGAATCAAGCGCCTTCCCGAACTCGCCGCCGATCTGTGGTGGACCTGGAACACCGCAGGCTCGCCAAGTGTTCCGCACGCCTCGACTACCCGCTCTGGCGGCAGACCGCGCACAACCCGGTGCTGATGCTGCGGCTGGTGTCGCAGGAGATGCTGGATCTCGCCGCGGCCGACGCGAGGTTCCTGGCCACCTACGACGCCGCCATGGACGCGTTCGACGCGCGCGCGCGGCGCGAACGACACGTGGTGGCAGAAGCGCAATCCCGGACTCGACGGGCCGATTGCCTACTTCTCGGCCGAGTTCGCGCTGCACCAGTCGCTGCCCATCTACGCCGGCGGCCTCGGCGTGCTCGCGGGCGATCACTGCAAGGAAGCGAGCGATCTCGGCATCCCGCTGATCGGCGTCGGCTTCATGTATCCGCAGGGCTACTTCCACCAGACGGTGTCGCCGGAAGGCTGGCAGCAGGAAGTCCTACGAGCGGCTCGACTGGACCAACGCGCCGATCGAACCGGCCCTTACCCCTGACGGGAAGCCGTGCGTCATCGCCGTGCCGCTCGGCAACCGCAGCGTGCTGGTGTCGGTGTGGCGCGTGCGACTCGGACGCGTGAAGTTGTACCTGCTCGACACCGACCTCGAAGAGAACGCGCCCTGGGACCGCGAGCTGTCGGCGCGGCTCTACGGCGGCGATCGCGAGACCCGCATTCAGCAGGAGATCATTCTCGGCGTCGGCGGCGTCCGCGCGCTGAAGGCACTCGGCGCGACGCCGGCCGTGTGGCACCTCAACGAAGGGCACGCCGCCTTCGTCGTGCTGCAGCGCATCCGCGACATGATCGAGCAGGGGCAGTCCTTCGACGCGGCACTCCAGGAAGTGCGGCGCACGACCGTCTTCACGACACACACGCCGGTGCCGGCCGGGCACGATGCCTTCCCGTTCAGCCTGGTGGAAACACACCTGGCCGGCGCGTGGGGCACGCTCGGCGATTACCGCGACGCCTTCCTGGCGCTCGGTCATTACGACAACGGCAGCGGGCCGCTGTTCAACATGACGGCGCTGGCGCTGCGCACGGCCGGATCGACCAACGCCGTCAGCCAGCTGCACGGCGAGGTCACGCGCGAGATGTGGGGGCCGATCTGGCCGGGCGTTGCCGACGACAAGCGTCCGGTGCGCGCCATCACCAACGGCATCCACGCGCCGACCTGGCTGTCGTCCGAGATGGCGACACTGTTCGATCGCTACCTCGGGCCGGACTGGCGCGAGCGGCACGACGATCCGGCGCTGTGGGCAGCGAGTCATGGACATCCCTGACGACGAGCTCTGGGAGGCGCGGCAGTCGCTTGCGGCAACTATCTGTTCACCTTCATCCGCGAACGGGCGCGTCGCGCTGGAGGGAAGAGCACGTCAGTGCCGCCCGCGTCGTCGCCGCCGGCACGCTGCTCGATCCGAGTGCACTGACAATCGGGTTCGCGCGACGCTTCACCGGCTACAAACGGCCGGAGCTGATCTTCCACGATCCGGAACGGCTGCTCGGCATCCTCAACGCCTCACGCCGTCCGGTGCAGATCGTCTTCTGCCGGCAAGGCGCATCCCGCCGACGAAACCGGCAAGCATCACCTGCAGCAGGTGTATCGACGAGCGATCGACCCGATGTTCGGGGGCCGGATTGCCTTCGTCGACGACTACGACCTGCACGTCGCGCACTTCCTCGTGCAGGGCTGCGACGTCTGGCTGAACAACCCGCGCAAGCCACTCGAAGCGAGCGGCACGAGCGGCATGAAGGCGTCGGTCAACGGCGTGCCGCACCTGAGCATCGGCGACGGCTGGTGGGCCGAAGGCTACACCGGCGAGCAACGGCTGGCTGATCGATCCCAAGTCAACCGGCGACCAGGATGCGATCGACGCCGCCGACGCCGAAGCGCTGTACACGCTGCTCGAACACGAGATGGTGCCGGCGTTCTACGAGCGCGATGCAAACGGGATTCCGCGCGCGTGGCTCTCGGTCGTGCGCCAGGCGATCATCTCGGTCACCCCGCGATTCAGCGCCCGGCGCATGGTCAAGGAGTACGCCGAGGACCTCTACCGGCCGGCGGCAACCCGGGTGACAACGGTGTAGGATCGAAGGTGAAATGTCCCGTAAATCTCAATGACCCAGGCACGTTGCGCGCTCTGCAGCGCGAAGGAGATCTCCGAACCGACGGGTGACGAGCGCTACTGCCGCGACTGCTGGGACAAGAAGATCGCCGTCGAGGAAATCGTCGCGCGGGAGTTCGCCCTCAAGCGCTACATCCGCGCCCACAGCGCCGAGAAATACCTGATCTACCACTCGACACAGAAGCGTCCCTGCGGCCAGATCATCGTCGTCGACGACGGCTTCGACCTGTTTCTGACGATGGTGCTCTATCCGAGCTTCAGCTGGGATGAAGAGGCGTATCATCTCGACGGCGATCCCGAAGGCCGCTCGTTCGCCGAAATCCTCGTCGATGTCGTCCTTGGCGAAGTCATCGAGCCGTGGGGCGGCGGCAAGTGGCACCTGGAGAGTCTTCCGATCGACGCAGCCGGAGCCCGAAGACTGGAACGGTGAGATGTAGCCCGACGTTGATCGGGGTGCACAGGAGGTCCCATGAGACGATTCGCGATCGTCGCCGCCCTTGCGCTGGCATTTTCGACGGCCCTGGCGGCCGAGCAGGCCGCGCCCGCACAACACGCCAAGTTCATTCCGCCGGTCAAAGGTACCGCCTCGATCGAAGTGATCCAGTCACCGTCCAAGCACGTCGGCGCGGACATGGTGACGCTGATCAAGGTGCGCAACACCTCGAAGGGTTCGATCAACCTGCTGAAAGTCGACGAGTACTGGTACGACGGCAGCAAACCGGTCCAGATCGTCTCGTCCAGCCAGTACGCGCACCGGAAAGCACCGATCCTCCCGAACGAGATCGTCGAGATCACGATGAAATCGCCCTACAAGTCGACGATGCGCCAGAACCAGATGATGTTCACGCACGCCAACGGCAAGATCGACGCGAAGGCGGTCAAGGCCTTCAAATAGATCCAATCGAATGACGGCCCGCTTCGCCGCGCGCGGAGCGGGCTATCATCCGCGCATGACTGACCTGCGTTATCCCACCGGCAAGCTCTCCTACGACGACAATCTCACCGACGACAAGCGAGCGTCCTTGATCGCGCGAGTTGCGGCGACCCCGGCGGCCATGCGTGCAGCGGTGACTGGACTGAACGACGCGCAGCTCGACACGCCCTATCGGCCTGGACGGGTGGTCGATGCGCCAGCTCGTGCACCACGTTCCCGACAGCCACCTGAACGCGTACGTGCGGTTCAAGCTCGCCCTGACGGAAGACAATCCGACGATCAAGCCATACCACGAGGCGGCGTGGGCAAACCTCGCCGATACGAGGCTCACTCCAGTCGATGTGTCGCTCTCGCTGCTCGACGCCGTCCATCGGCGGTGGGTGATTCTCATGCAATCGATGACCGAGACGACTTCCGCAGGCCGTTGATGCATCCCGAGAACGGCGCGATGACGCTCGATCGTCTGCTGCAGCTGTACGCGTGGCACGGCGCGCATCACGTCGCCCACGTGACGGCGCTTCGCAAGCGCGAGGGTTGGTAGGACTGTCGGAACGCAGCCCTTCAGGGCTGCTGCTTGCCCGGTCCGAAGACGAGCACCCTGAACGTCTCGGGAACCGCTTCGGGCCTCGGCGGCGCGCCGTTGACGCCGGTTGCACCTGGTGCGAGCGGCGCGTAGGTCGCGGTGGACAGGTAGATCTTGTGGGTCCCCGGGTCGAGGGCCATCGTTCGCGCACCCGGAAATGTTTTCAGCGTCTGCACGGTGGTCAATGCGTTCGGGGTGACGGACGCGATCGTCACGATCCCTTCACGCGCAGAGCTGAACGCCAGCTTCGTGCCCGGATCGAACCAGGTCGCATCGACACCATCTCCTGCCGGGACCTTGGAAACCAGCGTGCCGTTCGTGCTGTCCAGCATCAGCATCAGCTTGTTGCGGCAACCCACGAAGAGCCGGTGAGTTGAGGGGTCGAACGCCATCCCGGTTGCTTCCTCACCGGGCGCAATCGGCCAGTTCGCCACCACCGTGTGCGTGCCGGTATCCACGACGGCGATCGAATTTTTGTCCTCAATGTTGATGAAGACCCGGTGTGTCCCCGCATCGACTGCCGCGGATTCGGGCTTTCCTCCAGCGGAATCGTCGCCACTACCTCCCCCGACCTGGCGTTGATGACGGTGGCCGACTGCCCACGGCCGTTCATCGTGTACACCTCCTGCGTTGACGGGTCATAGAGCACCGCGTCGGGGGTAGCGCCGGTGGCGACCTTCTGGAGGGTTTTCAGTGTTTTCAGATCGATGATGCTGACTTTGTCTTCGCGTCCGTTGGTCGAAAACCCCCGGCCGAGATCCGCTGCGATCGCGACACCGTGGACCCCCGGCGTGTCGGCGATCTCACCGACCACCGTGTCGTGCTCGGTGTCGATGACGATCACCCGTGTGGAGTGCGACACGTAGAGACGATGGGCCTCCGGGTCGATCGAAAGGTAGTCACCGCCTCCAGGCCCTCCAATAGGGATCTCCTTCAGCGGCGCGTACGAAGCAGTCCCCTGCGCGCGAGACATGCTGGTCCAGATGGAGAGAGTGACCAGCGCGAATACGAAAGACCGCCCCATGGCTGCTCCTTGCATGAGAATCTCAGTTGAGGCACCGACTATACTTCTAACCCTGTTTGATGTCTGACCCAGTCGCGTCCAGCTGTACCTGCTCGACCCGCGTTCGCGCTGCTGCTCTGTGTTGCCCTGTCCACGTCCGTTTCGCAGGCCCAGATACCGGTCTCACTCACGCTGAGCGAATCATTGGCCCGCGCGGCCGAGAGCAACCGCACCGTGTTGGCCGCGCGTAGCGCGAGGAACATCAGCACCGCGGAGCTGGCGGCTGCCGGACAGCGGCCCAACCCGGAATTCAGCGTCGAAGCCGAGCGGGATACGCCGCACTGGTCATTTGGCGCAGGTGTGCCGATCGAGCTCGGTGGCAAACGAGGAGCACGGATCGGCGTCGCGCAGGCGGCACTGGCCACCAATGACGCGGAACTGGAACGGGTGGTCGCCGAGGTCCGCAGCGATGTGCGGCGCGCCTATTACCAGGCGGTCGCCGCGTCCCGTAACGTGGAAATCGCCGAGGAGCTGGCACAGATCGCGGTGCGGGCACGTGATGCAGCGGACCTGCGCTTCAAGACCGGCGCTGCGCCACGGCTCGAAGCGCTGCAGGCGGAGCTGGTTCTTGCAGAAGCGCAGAACGATGTTGTCGCCCGCCGCGGCACGGTGACGGCGGCGCGCGCGGAGTTGAATGCGCTGCTCGCCTTTCCGCTCGATGCCTCCCCTTCGCTCTCGGACGCGCTCAACAGCGGAACGGTCCCCAGCCTTGCCTCCGCATCAACACTGGCACTGGAGCGGAATGCCGAGCTCCGGGTGCTCGAACGTCAGATCGAGGAACAGCGCGCGAGACTGGCGCTCGCCCGGGCCATGCGCAGACCGGATCCGGTCGTATCCGGCGCGCTGACGTATGACGCGCAACCGGAGTTCACCTTCGGCTGGCGCGCCGGTGCGTCGATCGCTCTTCCGATCTTCACAACCGGCCGTCTCGAGGTCGCAATCGCGGACGCGACGCTCAACCGCGTCATCGCCGAACGTGACGCGCGCGCCGCGCAAGTGACTGGGGCCGTCGCGGCAGCCGTCGCCCGCGCCGCCGCCGCTCGACAGACCCTCGACCGGTATGAGTCCGAGATCCTCCCCGCGTCGAGACAGGTGGAACAAATGGCCCAGGAGTCGTACGCATCCGGACAGAGCGGCCTCGCGGCGCTGCTGCAGACCGTGGAGTCCGCCCGGGAGATCCGACAGCGCGCGTTGCAGGCGGCGCTCGATTATCAACTCGCTCTCGCCGACCTCGAGCGCGCCATGGGGACGCCGCTGACATGATCCGCCTGATGTCGATCGCGGTTCTCGCCTTGCTCGTGAGCGGCTGCAGCGGCCCGTCGGTCGAGGAGGTCGACACGACTGCAGCAACGGCGGTGAAGACGCTGGTTATCAGCCCGCACCCGATCGAAGCGGTCGTTGCCGCGAGCGGCATCGTTGCAGCCGCACCGGGAGCTGACTGGACGATCACCGCACCTGAGGCCGGCCGCATAGCCGAACTCCCGAAGGCCGAAGGCGATCGGGTCAAAGCTGGAGACCTTCTCGTCCGTTTCGAAATTCCATCACTGGCCAGTGACGCCGCCGCGCGGCGTGCCGAGGTTCAGCAGGCGCAGGCGCGCGTCGACAACGCCCAGGCGTCGGTGACCAGGTTGACGACACTGGTCGAACATGGTGTGGCGGCACAGAAGGAGCTCGAAGACGCGAAGCGCGATCTGTCAGAGGCCAGCGCATCACTCCAACAGGCGGAGACAGGATGGCGGTCGGCCAACGAACTCGAAGGTCGCACGGTTGTCCGCGCCCGCTTTGCCGGAGTGATCGCGAAGCGCGCGCACAACCCGGGAGACATGGTCGAGCCGACTGCATCCGACGTGATCCTGCGGGTGATCGATCCCTCGCGACTCCAGGTGGTGGCCTCCGTCGCCATTGCCGACCTCGTGCGGGTTCAGGTCGGCCATCGTGTACGGATCCTCGTGCCCGGATCCGATGAGCCGGTGACCGGCAAAGTGCTCACCCGGCCTGCCGCCGTCGACCCGACAGGTGTTGCGGCAGACGTGCGCATCTCGTTTGACGCGCCGACGACCCTGGCTGCCGGCACACCATTGCGCCTCGAGATCGTCGCTGAACAACACGAGAATGCGCTTGCGGTCCCGGCCGGCGCCGTGATCCACGAAGAGGACGAAGCGTTCGTCATGCTCGCGGGCAGCGACCACAAGGCGCACCGGCAAAAGGTCACCATCGGACTCGCAACGCCCCTCGAAGTGGAGATTGTCAGCGGCGTCAAAGCCGGCGATACGGTCATCGTCCAGGGACAGCAAGGCCTGCCGGACGGGGCCGAGATCACGATTTCACAATGAACCTCGCCTCCGCCGTTGAGCGGCACGCCCGCGCCATCGTGACGGTCACGGCGCTCCTCGCCGCGGCCGGCCTGCTGTCGGCGTTTGCGCTCCCGAGCGACATCTATCCGCCGCTGGTCTTTCCGCGCGTGGTCGCCATCGCGCACAGCGGGACCTCCCCCGGCCGGACGATGATGCTGACGGTGACGCGGCCGATCGAACAGGCACTGCTCGAAGTGCCGGGCGTTCGACGCGTGCGCTCGACCACCTTCAGGGGCGCGACCGAAGTTTCCGCGCAGTTCGATCCGTCCACCGACATGGTGCTTGCACTCCAGCAGGCACAAGGGCGCGTCGCCGAAATTCGCGGCGAGCTGCCAGCCGACCTCGACCTGGTGCTCGAGCGGCTGACGCCGGCTGCGTTCCCGTTTTTGAGCGTGAATCTCACCGGCGGACTCACATCGGCGGAGCTGCACGATTATGCCTTTTACGTGATGAGGCCGGCGCTCTCCCGCGTATCTGGGGTCGGCAGTGTCGAAGTGCTCGCGAGCGACACGCGCGAAATCGAAGTGATTGCGGATCCGGCGAGACTGACGGCGGCGGGCCTCACGATCGGCGACGTGGCCGACGCCCTGAAAGCCGCCAACGAGCTCCAGCCGGTCGGACGGTACGCGTCCTCTGGATTGCAGCACCTCGTGGTCGCGTCCGGCAGCTGGAAGACGATCGACGATATCGGACCCACGCCGCTGGTCGTCCGGGGCGGGGCCACCGTGCGCGTCTCGGATGTCGCCACCGTCCAGAACGGCGCGCCCGACCGGACCAGCTTGATCTCCGGTGGCGGCAACGTCGCGGCCAACATCAGCGTGTCGCAACAGATCGGCGCCAACATCCTTGACGTCCGCGCGGGAACCGAGCAGGTGCTCGCCGAACTCGCGACGGCGCTGCCGGCAGGACTCAAGATTTTCAAGACCTACGACCTCGCCGAATTCGTCGCCACCGCGATCGCGAATGTGCGCGACGCCATCCTCGTTGGCAGCCTGCTCGCCGTCATCGTGCTGCTGGTCTTCCTTCGCGACTGGCGGCTCACGCTGGTCGCATCCGTGACCTTGCCGCTGACCGTCATGACCACCTTCCTGGCGATGCGGTGGCTCGGCGAGACGATCAACCTCATGTCGATGGGAGGCCTCGCGGTGGCGATCGGTCTCGTGATCGACGATGCGGTCGTGGTGGTCGAGAACATCTTCCGTCATCTCGATAGCGGCGAGATCGCATCGGTCGCGATCACACTTGCGATGCGCGAGATGGTGGCGCCGGTCGTGGGTTCGACATTGACGACAGTCGTCGTCTTCATTCCGCTCGGCATGCTGTCGGGCGTCGTCGGCCAGTTCTTCAGGGCCTTGTCGATCACGCTATCGGCCGCGGTGCTCATCTCGCTGGTCCAATCGCTCACGTTGATCCCGGTCCTGGCGCGCGTCGCCGCCCGCCCGCGATCAGACAACGCCGATACGCCGCACGCCGCCGGCTGGCTGGAGCGGCATTATGCAAGCACGCTGAACGCGACGATGCGGCACCGGACGATCGGGTTGCTGGCCGCTGTGGTTCTCGCGGCGGGTGCCGGCGTGCTGTTCATGGCGCTCGGCAGTGGATTTCTTCCGGAAGCCGATGAAGGGGGATTTGTCATCGACTACACGACGCCGGCGGGCAGCGCGCTCGAAGAAACCGATCGCGTGCTCAAGAACGTGGAAGCCGTTCTGCAGAAAACGCCGGACGTGGCCGCATTCACCCGCAGAACCGGGTCCGAGTTGGGATTCTTCGCGACTCAGCAGAACAGCGGCGACGTCCTCGTCCGGCTGAAGCCGCGCGGCGAGCGGCGCCCTTCAGAAGACGTCATCGAGGAACTGCGCGGGAAGCTGGCCGAGGCTGCTCCCGAAGCGGAAATCGAATTCGTACAGCTGCTGCAGGACATGATCGGGGATCTCGAGGGGAATCCCACCCCCATCGAGGTCAAGGTGTTTGGAGACGATCCAGACATTCTCGAATCAGTCGCCGAAGACATCGAAAAGGTCGTCGAGGGCACGAGCGGCGTGGTCGATGTGGTGGGTGTTCAGCGGGGAGGTCCTGAAACGACGTGGCAGGTGGACCCTGTCGCGGCCGCGAGGCTGGGGCTCTCGGTGACGCAGGTGAGCGAGCAGATGTCGGACGCGTGGCGAGGCGACGTGCAGACCGAACTGCGGCTCACGGACCGCACGGTTCCGATCCGCGTGCGCTATCCCGACCCGTACCGGTTCGACCCGCTGCACATGGCGCAGACGCCGATCCGAGGAACCGACGGCAAGTCGGTCCCACTCGCGACGGTGGCCCGGATGACCACGACCGGGGGCGAGATCATTCTGCAGCGGGAGAATCTCCGCCAGATGGGACTCGTGACTGCGCACCTGGAAGGACGCGATCTTGGCGGCGCCGTGGCCGAGATCCGGACCAAGCTTCAGGCGATCAAGCTACCGGTCGGATACACGACCGAAATCGGCGGTCAGTACGCGGCGCAGCGGCAGTCGTTCCGGCAGCTGCTCACGATCTTCGCGATCGCGGCCGCGCTGGTGTTCGTGATCCTGCTGATCCAATTCCGCCGTTTTCTGCCGTCGTTGCTGATTCTGACGGCGGCTCCCCTCTCCCTCGCGGGAGCTTTCGCCTTGCTGCTCATCACCCGCACGGATCTCAATGTTTCGTCGGCGATGGGCCTGATCCTGCTGATCGGTCTGGTCGTGAAGAACGGGATCGTGCTGCTCGACTACGCCCACCACCTGCACGACAACGGCACGCCATTCTCCGAAGCGCTTCAAACGGCCGCCCGCGTGCGTCTCCGCCCCATCCTGATGACCACGCTCTGCACGCTGTTCGGATTGCTGCCGCTGGCACTGGGATTCGGCGCCGGTGCGGAGCTGCAGCGTCCGCTCGCGCTCGCCGTCATTGGCGGCCTTTCGCTATCCACGCTGGTGACGCTGTACCTTGTTCCTGTCGCCTATGCGGCGTTACGCCGCGACGCCCGTGATGACGGGCGCACCGTGCCGTCCTCGTGACGGTCGTAGTGACTGTCGTAGTGCGGCCCTTCAGGGCTGCCGTTCGTCGTAGTGCAGCCCTTTAGGGCTGCCGTGCCTCGTAGTGCAGCCCTTTAGGGCTGCGGGCTGCCCCGATGCTCACCGCATGGCGCGGCGCGCGGCGTAGCGGCCGGCGAGCGGCAGTCGCCAGGCGGACCCGCCGAAGGCCTTCACCAGGCACAGTGCCCAGACCAGCAGCGTCACCACGGCGGTGATCCCGGCAAGCCAGTACAACGTCGTGAACGCCGCCGGCGAGAGAAACAGCCCCAGGAAAGCACAGGTCAGGAACAGTGTCGCGAGAAAGCCAAGCCCTCCAAGCGCGAGGATCGACTGCCAGGCGTGAAACCGGACGAACCGGTTCGTCCGCTCGGCGACGAGGATCGTCGCGCCGGAAAAAGGTCCTGCGAGGTAGGCGAGGGCGGCGGCAAACTGCGGCTCCAACCCGGTCGCAGAGACAGCGGCGACATCGTGCTCGATTTCGTTCTTCATCGAACCCTGAACTCCAGTTCACGTGCGGCTGATTCGCCGCTGGCCAGCGATGTTTTGGCGTCGACCCGCAGCACGTATCGGCCAGGCTTGTAGCCGGCAAGCGAGATCGTCTGGGTGTGGCCGTACCCGCCCGCCTTACCGCCGATCTCGTCGCTCTTCCGAGTATCGGACGTTGAAAACAGCACCTTCCCATCATCCGACGTCACGGTGGTCTTGATGTCGACCGTGTGCGGCGACGCGAGCTGACGGTCGTAGACTTCGGTAAAGATCGACAGCGTATCCCCCGCCGGGAAATCACGGATCGCGGTTGCCGCGACCGGCAGCACGTCGGTGAACGATTTGTCGGGAGGTGCAGTCATCATCTCTCCCGCGGAGGCCGACATCAACGCCAGGCCACTCATCATCAGCGGCGCTTTCGTGAAATCGGGTACGTCGATGTCGTAGGTCAGCGCGCCGATGACCTTGCCGTTGGTCGCCTGCGCGCCGACGTGGAGCTGGTAGCGGCCCGGCTCGACGTCCATGCGTCGCGCCAGGCGAAAACCACTCGCGCGGATTTTGTCGTAGCTTGCCTGCGACAGCCGGAGCGGCGCTTCGTCTCGCGTGCCCTCCAGGGCCTTTCCGGATGCGTTCACAGGAAGAATGATGATCTCGACATCTTCCGAGAACGCGTTACCTGCCGGCTGAAACTTCAGCCGGGAGGGATCCACTTCGACAATGATCGCGAGCGAACTCTTCTTCGAGGGACCCGAGAATGGGGCGACGAACACCCGCAGCCCGAGTCCGCTCGTCGGCAGCGGGCTGTCGAGTGCGTTGCGCATTTCCAGCGACGCACCGGCGGTGGACGGCGAGGTTGCGCGAGCGTTCGGCTTGCCCTTCGGAGCGGTGTATCCTCCCCGCGCCTTGACCTGGAGGCCGGGCCGTTTGACCCGCACCTCCACCTTGTGGAACCGGCCGTCCCGCTTGTCGTTCGACGGATAGTATCCAAGCAGGTAATAGCTGCTGTTCTCCTGGATGATCCTGGTGAACGCGCCGTTCAAGTCATTCTGGTTGATCACGGCGAAACCGCCGGTCTCGCTCGAAATGGTGCGGAGAAAGGACTGGGAGCGGCGGGTTTCCTCCTGCACCTCCTGCATTCCGCCTTCCGCCTGGAAGTGGTCCACGTCGAGGCTGCGGATGTCGATCGCTTCATCAAGTCCCGCTCCGACCCCGCGCGCATCGACGCCGTAGAAACTGACGCCGGCACGATTCGCGGTGGCGAGCACGTCCAGCACATGTTGCCGCGTCTCCGGCGACCTGTCTTCCAGCGCGGCGGACACGCCGGGTGACGTCGGCGCGCCAGTGACACCCTCGATATTCGCGTCGATCCCCTCGCCGAACCAGACAACCGCCTTGCGGCGGCCGCGAACGTTGGCCGAGAAACTCGGCGCTCGAGCGGAGGGAATTCAAGGAGGTGCGAGCGTTCGCCTCCTTCTCTTGCGGCGAGATCCGCTCGTCGCGCCGTGGTTTGTGGCCGACGAACTTGTCGATCGCCGCCAGCAGGCGGGGCTGGCTATTGGTGAAGTCCTGCCCCGATGCCGCACTGCTGCCGGTGTGAACGACCGCGACGAGATCGTTCACACCCACATACCGCCGGACGAATTGCTTGGCTGCGGCACGGACGGGTGCGGTTCGCCGCGCGTCCGTCTGGACGCTGTCGAGCACGAGGAGGATGACCCGGCCGTTGAAATCGCCGATATTCGTACGCACGTCGGGTTCGATGGCGGTGCCGCGAAATAGAGGAGGATCGACACGCTCAACCGGAAGGTCGACCATCGTCACGTCCGCGATTGCCTGCGGCGCGCCCTGCTCGAACAGGTCGAAGTCATCTTTCGTCAAGCCGCGGACGAACTGCCCTTGCGCGTCGGTGACGACCGCGTCGATCTCGACGTAATTCACCTCGACCCGGAATGTCGGGCCGGGTTGCTGCTGGGCGGCGAACGGCAGAACCATCGTGCCGACAGCGAAGAGAAGCGGGCCGGCAGCGTGCCGCATGATGCGCATCACTTTACAACCTTAACAACCTTACGAAGCGTTTCGTCGTCTGAACCAGCGGCGTATACTCGACAGATGCCCCTCCCGATTGCTGCGGTTCAGAACGCATTGAAAGAGGACGGATTCGACGGCTGGCTGCTGTACGACTTCCACGGTTCCAACCCGATCGCCTCGCGCCTCGCCGGCCTCACCGGTTCGGGAAAGATGGCGACGCGCAGATGGTATTACCTGATTCCCGCATCGGGTGAACCGCGGGGACTCGTGCATGCGATCGAGCGTCACAATCTCGACAGCTTGCCCGGCGACAAGCGCCCGTACGCAGGCCGGCAGCAGCTCGACGCCGGGCTCCGTGAGCTCCTGTCGGGGACCAGGCGAGTCGCCATGGAGTATTCACCTGGCAACAACATTCCGTATCTGTCCAGAGTGGACGCCGGAACGATCGAAGCGGTGCGGGAACTGGGTGTGGATATCGGATCCTCCGGTGACCTGGTCCAGCGTTTCGAGGCCGTGTGGACCGACGCGGTGTATCAGACCCACGTGACCGCCTCGAACGCGCTCTACCGGATCAAAGACAATGCGTTTCAGCTCGTGCGTGAGCGGCTCGGGTCCGGAACTGCCATCGACGAGTACGAAGTCCAGCAGCGGATGGTCGGATGGTTCAAGGACGAAGGGCTGATCGCCGACGACGCGCCGAACGTGTCCGCCCAGTCGAATGCGGGTAATCCCCACTACTCCGTGCCGCAGGCGAACAGCCGCCGGATCGGGACGAACGAGATCCTCCTGCTGGACCTCTGGGGCAAGCTCCCGGACCCGGGAGCGGTCTTTGCTGATATCACGTGGGTGGCGTATACCGGCCAGACCGTGCCTGAAGAGTATGCGCGGGCGTTTGCCGCCGCCCGTGATGGACGCGACGCCGCTGTCAACATCGTGCAGACATCCGTGCGTGACGGCTCAGATCTTCGAGGATGGCAGGTGGATCGTGCCTGCCGGGATGTGATCGACCGGACCGGGCTCGGCGAGTTCTTCATCCACCGCACCGGCCACAGTCTTGGCGAAGAGGTTCATGGCAACGGCGTTCATATGGACGATTACGAGACCCACGACGACCGCCGCCTGATTCCAGGTACCGGGGTTCACCATCGAGCCCGGCATCTACAACGAACGTTTCGGGGTCCGCACTGAAATCAACATGTTCATCGGCGAGCGCGAGGCGCGCGTCACGGGCCCGCTCCAGAACGAACTCGTAATGATCGGCTGAGCGATGTCCGATGTTCCCGATGTCCGATGTTCCCGATGAACGATGTCCGATGAGCGATCCCCGATAAACGATGAGCGATCATCGCGATGGCAGATGATAGATGAACCGATGAGTCGATAACAGGGAGCAAGTAGAAAATGTCCACGCGCAAGACCACGTTGTTTTATGCCGTCCTCATCGCCCTGGCGTCGGTCGCCGTCGGGATGGTGATCGCGTCACGACTGGATCTGTCACCAGCGTCCTCGGCGCAGACGGTCAATGTTCCGGCGTCCAATACAGCTCCGTTGAGCGGTCCGATCGACGCCTCGACCTTCAAGAACATCGCAAAGGCGCAGATCCCGACCGTCGTGAACATCCAGACGGAAGCACGTCAACGCACCCGCGAGCTGACCGACTTCTTCGGCGGCGGCTCCGGTGGCGACGATCTGCTGCGCCGGTTCTTCGGCCAGCAGGCGCCGCAGGGTCCGCAGGGTCCCCAGGGACGCTCGCCGCGCCGGGTTCCGCGCGATGAGGAGGGGCCGATCACCCAGGGTGCCGGAACCGGATTCATCATCGACAAGGCCGGGTTCATCCTGACCAACAACCACGTGGTCGAGGGAGCCGACGTCATCCGGGTCAGCCTGTTCGGCGGCGGCCGCACTGAAAGTTATGCGGCAAAGGTGGTGGGCCGCGACGCGCTGACCGACTCGGCGTTGATCCAGCTCACCGAAATGCCGGCAACCCCGCTGACGGAAGCCAAGTTCGGCGACTCCACCCAGATGGAACAGGGAGACTGGGTCATGGCCATCGGCAATCCGTTCGGCCTCGGCCACACGGTCACGGTCGGAGTGATCTCCGCGCTCGGCCGTGAGTTCGCGACCGTCTCGCGCGGCCGCGAGCAGCCGATGCTGCAGACCGATGCGGCCATCAACCCGGGGAACTCGGGCGGTCCGCTGCTCAACATTCGCGGTGAAGTGGTCGGGATGAACACCGCCATCTACACATCCCAGGCGCAGTCGTCGAACATCGGCATCGGGTTCGCCACGCCGATCAACACGCTGCGGGATCTCGTGCCGCAATTGCGCGCCGGCAAAGTGACGCGCGGCGTAATGGGCGTCCTCGTCGACCGCAACTTCACCAAGTCCTCGGCCGAGGCACTCGGCGTAAAGGGCGGCGGCGGCGCGCTGATCTCTTCGGTCACGCCGGGGGGCGCGGCCTCGAAGGCCGGCATCGAGCCAGGTGACGTGATCATCGAGTACAACGGGCGTCCGGTCACTGACAACGAAGCGCTGGTCGCGATGGTGATCGCCACGAAGCCGGGCACGTCCGTCCCGGTGACGGTGATGCGGGAAAAGCAGCGCCGGACCCTGAACGTCACGATCGAGGAACTCGACCTCGAGGCAGAGGCGGGCGGACGAACGGCTCGAGGTGGTGGTCAGACCCCCGACACCGAGCCGACCCAGGCCGGGTTGGGCTTGACGTTGGAAGCGATCACCCCGGATATCGCGCGGGAAACCGAACTTCCTCGTAACCGCGGCGGTGCGATCGTCTCCAGTGTCGAGCGCAATAGCGCCGCTTTCAATGCCGGGATTTCCCGTGGAGACATCATTCTCGAGGTGAACCGGCAGCCAGTGAGCAACCCCAGCCAGGTGACCCGTGCGCTCCAGAGCGCCCCCCCGGGTACCCCCGTGTTCCTGCTGATCTGGCGCGAAGGCGCCGAGATCTTCGTCACCCTCTCAAAGAAGTAAGATCGGCTTTTCGGGTGCCGACGGTCCCCCTCAGGGGGCCGTCGGCTGCCGTGGAGGCCTGATGCAGACCGACACCAACGTCGAACGCGAGATCAAACTTCGGTTCCCGTCCGTCGAGGATGCGCGCCTCGCGATCATGGCGGCAGGGTGCACGCCGCTGCTTGGCCGGCGCCTCCAGGAGGATGCGCTGCTCGACAACCCGGCGGAGGAACTGCGGAAGCGACGGTGCGTGCTGCGCGTGCGAACGGAGGGAGGCAAGAGCCGCCTGACGTTCAAAGGGCCGGTGCAACCCGGACCGATGAAGCTGCGCGAAGAACTCGAAACCGTCATCGGTGACGGCGAGATGCTGCTGCACGTGTTTCGCGAGCTTGGTTTCGAGGTGTGGTTCCGCTACGAGAAGTACCGCGAAGAATTCACGCACGAGGATGTGATTGTCGCCATCGACGAAACACCGGTCGGCGTGTACGTCGAGATCGAAGGGACCGAAGCTGGAATAGACGCGATGGCCGCAGCCATCGGCAAGGACCGGTCTGAGTACGTCCTCGACTCCTATCGCGGCCTCTTCCTGCAGCATGCCGTCGAATTCGGCATCAGCGGGCGGGATCTCGTGTTCCCCACTACGCACGAATGATGCGCCCTCCGGCGCTCGTGCTCACCGCGGGCCTGGGCACCCGCTTGCGTCCGCTGACCCACGTTCGCGCCAAGGGGGCCGTCCCGGTCAACGGCGAGCCGCTCGCCACTCGCGCCGCCCGATGGCTGCGCGCAGCCGGGTTCCGGGATCTCGTCTTCAACCTGCATCATCACCCGCAGAGCATCGCCGCCTGCCTCGGCGACGGCACGGACCTCGACGTGAGGGTCCGCTATTCGTGGGAGCAGGACGTGCTTGGATCCGGCGGTGGCCCGCGTCACGCGCTCCCGCTGCTCACAGACAGCGGTCACGAACGATTCGTGATCGTGAACGGCGACACGCTCACTGACGTGGACCTCGATGCTGTTCTGACGGCGCACTCACGGTCCGGCGCGCTGGTGACGATGAGCCTGATCCCGAATCCTGCGCCGGACAAATACGGTGGCGTCATCGTCAGCGAAGATGGTTTCGTATCCGGGTTCACCCGGCGTGGCGTCGTAGCGCAGTCGTTGCACTTCATCGGCGTCCAGGTCGTCGAAGCGTGCGTCTTTCTCGAACTCGAAGACGGCGTGCCGGCGGGATCAGTCGGTGAGCTCTATCCAAAATTGATCGCGCGGGATCGAAGATCGGTCGCCGCGTTCGTTTCGGATGCTTCGTTCCATGACATCGGCACGCCGTCGGACTGCCTGGAGACGACACTGCACCTCGCACAGGTGGAAGGGCCTCGGCTGGTAGGCTCGCGCAGCCGGATCGATGAGTCGGCCGTAATCGAGCGCTCCGCTCTGTGGGATGATGTGACGGTTGAAGCCGGCGCGCGACTCACGGAGTGCGTTGTCGCTGACGGCGTAACGGTTCCCAGGGGGGCTGTCTTCGAACGCCGGGCGATCGTTCAGGGTGACAACGGCCTCATCGTGGAACCGCTCTGAATCGACGAAGCGCTCCGAAGAAATCGACCTACGACATGGACAAGCGACAGCCGGATAGTGCCGAGACCCGTGCGCGCATCAATGGTTATCTCACTCGCAGCGGCCTCTCCGCACAATCGCCGCGAGTCGTGCCGCTGACCGGTGATGCGTCGGACCGGCGGTATTTCAGGGTGATGCTCCCCGACTCTCCCTCGATCGTGCTGGCGCTGAACGCTACCGCGTTCGACTTTGCCACGCTTCCCTTCGTAAACGTTGCCCGGCTGCTGAGTGAGATGCCGGTGCCAATTCCGGCCGTGCTCGGACACGCGGACGATCTTGGCGTCCTGGCGCTCGAGGATCTTGGCGACGTGACACTGCAGGCACACCTCGGCGCCGCTACCGCCGCCGAACACGCCGCGCTCTACCGCCAGTCCGTTGCCCTGATCGCGACGCTGCAGCGGCGCGGTGCAGAACTGGCGTCCCCCGAGTACCTGCCGTACAGCGTCGCCTTCGACGTCGAGAAGCTCACGTGGGAGATGGACTTCTTCATCAAACATTTCCTCGAGGCGTACCGAGGAGTGTTGCTGGCTCCGGACGCACGCAACGCGCTGCGCGCGGAATTCGCCTCGCTGGTGGAGGGCCTGGCCGCCGAACCGCGGGTGTTGTGTCATCGCGACTATCACAGCCGCAATCTCATGCTCCACGACGGCCGCCTGTTCATCATCGACTTCCAGGACGCCCGGATGGGGCCGGACACGTACGACCTGGTCTCGCTGCTCCGGGATTCGTACGTCGATCTTCCGGAGCAGACGGTCGACGAACTGCTCGCCTACTTCCTGGCGTTGAAGGGTGACTCTGGCCGGGAGGAAGACTTCCGCCACCGCTTCGACCTGATGGCGCTGCAACGAAATCTCAAGGCGCTCGGCACGTTCGGCTACCAGACCACGGCCCGGCGCAACCCGGTTTACATCCAGTACATCCCGCGCACGCTCCACTACGTCCGCAACACCCTGGACCTTCTCCCCCAGTTCAGCAAGCTCCGCGACCTGCTCTCGGCGCACGTCGAAGAATTCCGCTGAAAGCGGTCGGCCACGCGCCAGTCACTGCCGGCTGGTATAATCAACGATTCGCTTGGCAGCCGATATGCGCTTTGGGATCTCGTCGCACCTGTATCACGACCGCCCGCTGAGCCAGGAGCACCTGGCCGAGATCGCGTCTCACGGCTTCGACGTCATCGAGCTGTTCGCGACCCGCAGCCATTTTGACTACCGCGACCCGGCGGCGATCGCAATGCTGCGCCGCTGGCTGGACGCGACCGGCGTGTCGCTGCACGGGATTCACGCACCGATCGCGGAGAGCGCCGCCGGAGGGCGTTTCACCGGCAGCTACTCGGTTGCGGCAAAAGACAACGCGGCGCGCCAGGCGGCGGTGCGAGAAGTGGACGCCGCACTGGCGATTGCGCGCGAGATCGAGTGCGAGGTGCTGGTCGTTCATCTCGGACTGACCGAGACCCAGGCGGGAGCCAGCGAGAACAGCCGCGCGGCGGCGACGAGAAGCATCGAAGAGATCATTCGCCTGACGGAGCCGTTGAAGACGCGCGTGATGCTCGAGGTGATTCCGAACGAGCTCTCGTCCGTCTCGACGCTGGTGGCGATGCTGGAGCGGGATTTCGAGGGGACCGACGCCGGAATCTGCATGGACTTTGGTCACGCGCACATGATGGGCGATGTGCCGGACGCGATCGAGACGGCGGCGGAGCACCTGCTGACCACGCACGTCCACGACAACCGCGGACGAGACGATGAGCATCTCGTGCCCTACAAGGGAACGATCGACTGGCCCGCGGCGCTGGTGACGATGAGGAAGATCGGCTATGACGGCACGTACCTGATGGAGCTTGCCAACACCGATACGCCGTCGGCTGTCCTCGAGGAGGCGCGGCGCGCGCGACAGAAAATGGAACGAGGACTGGCAGACTGATGATCGCGTATATCGAGGAAATCGCACGCTTCGAAGGGCAGACCGTCACGGTTCGCGGATGGCTGCACAACCGCCGTTCCAGCGGCAAGATCCACTTCCTGCAGGTGCGCGACGGCAGCGGTTTCATTCAGTGCGTCATGTCGAAACAGGCGGTCGGCGATGAGATGTTCAAGCGCGCCGACCATCTCTCGCAGGAAAGCGCGATCGTCGTTCACGGCAGCGTCCGCGCCGACTCACGCGCACCCGGCGGCTACGAGATCGACGTCACCGGTCTCGAGGTGATCTCGGAAGCCCAGAACTTCCCGATCACGCCCAAGGAGCATGGCGTCGACTTCCTGATGGACCGGCGTCACCTCTGGATCCGTTCGCCGAGGCAGCAGGCGATCCTGCGCATTCGTCACGAAGTGATCGACGCGGTTCGCGATTATTTCAACAGCCGGCATTTCATCCTCGCCGACACGCCGATCTTCACGCCGGCCGCGTGCGAAGGAACGACCACGCTCTTTCCCGTGCAGTACTTCGAAGACACCACGGCGTTCCTCACGCAGAGCGGACAGCTGTACAACGAAGCCAACGCGATGGCTCTCGGCCGGGTCTACTGCTTCGGACCGACGTTTCGCGCCGAGAAATCCAAAACGCGCCGGCACCTGACCGAATTCTGGATGGTCGAACCCGAGGTTGCATACGCCAACCTCGACGATGTCATGAACCTGGCCGAAGGCCTGGTCATCTCCGTGATCGAACGCGTGCTCGACAAGCGCAAGACCGAGTTGAAGGTGCTCGAACGCGATCTCACGAAGCTCGAGCGCGTCAAGGGTCCGTTCCCGCGCGTGTCGTACGACGATGCCGCCGAGATCCTGAAGAAGAAGGGCTTGCCATTCGAATGGGGCGGCGACTTCGGCGCGCCGGACGAGACTGCCCTGTCCGAGGGGTACGAGCAGCCGATCTTCGTCCATGGGTTCCCGTCCGCGATCAAGGCGTTTTACATGAAGCCGCACCCGGATCGTCCAGAGGTCTCGCTCAGCGTGGATCTGCTCGCGCCCGAAGGGTACGGAGAAATCATTGGCGGAGGGCAGCGCCTCGACGACCTCGACCTTCTGCTGCAACGGATCAAGGAGCACGATCTGCCGCAAGAAGCGTTCGAGTGGTACCTGGATCTGCGTCGCTACGGCAGCGTTCCCCACGGAGGCTTTGGCATGGGGATCGAGCGGGTCGTCACCTGGATCTGTGGCATCGACCACCTGCGCGAGGCCATTCCGTATCCGCGCATGATTTACAGGATGTATCCCTGACGCACCTCAACTCCAAACTACAAACCTCAAACTCCAAACGGAGTTTGTTAGGAATTTGGAGTTTGGAGTTTGGAGTTTGAACTTTAAGTAATGAAGATAGGCTTTCTCTCCTTGGGCTGCCCGAAGAACCTCGTCGATGGCGAGGTGATGCTGGGCATTGCCCGCGACGCCGGACACGAGTTGACGAACGATGCGGGCAGCGCCGACGTGCTGGTCGTGAACACCTGCGCCTTCATCGACAAGGCCAAACAGGAGTCGATCGACGCCATCCTCGAGATGGCGCAACTGAAGAAGGACGGCAACTGCTCGCGCCTGGTCGTCACCGGTTGCCTCGCAGAGCGGTATCGGGACGAACTTCGTAAGGAGATTCCCGAGATCGACGCCGTCCTCGGGACCGGCGAGGTGGACCACATCCTGACCGCCCTGGGGGGTCAGACCGGGGTCAGACCGGGGTCAGACCGGGGTCAGACCCCAGCGCTCCCGCTGACCTTTCACCGCAGCGGATCGGCGGTCGCGGAGCTTCCTGTGCCCGCGGTTACCGCCGATCTTCCGACCTATCTGTACGACGCGGAAACGCCCCGCCTGCTTACGACTCCGAAGCATTTTGCTTACGTAAAGGTCGCCGAAGGCTGCGACTACACCTGCGCGTTCTGCATCATCCCGACGCTGCGCGGCAAATTCCGCAGCCGCGACGCCCAGTCGATCGTGAAGGAAGCGCGCTCCCTGGCGGGGCGAGGGGTCAAAGAGCTGTTGCTCATCTCCCAGGACACCACGTTCTACGGCATCGATCGCGGCGAGCGCGGCGCCCTCGCGAGGCTGCTGCGCGAGTTGAACGCCATCGACGGCCTCGAGTGGATCCGGCTGCTCTATCTGTATCCGACCACGATCACGGACGATGTGCTCGGGGCGATGGCAGAGTGCGAGAAGGTCTGTCGTTACATTGACTTACCGCTGCAGCACGCCTCGGCCAGCGTACTCAAACGCATGCGACGACCAGGCGACCGGCGTACCTACGACAAGCTCCTCGACCGGATCCGCCGGCAGGTGCCAGACGTCACCCTCCGGACCACTTTCATCGTCGGTTTTCCCGGAGAAACGGACGAGGAATTCGGGGAACTCGAACAATTCATTGCGGACGTGGAGTTCGATCACGTCGGCGTCTTCACGTACTCCCATGAAGAAGGTACCCGCGCCTTCGCCGCAGCCGACGACGTGCCGGCGGCAATCAAACGGAAGCGTCGTAACGCGATCATGGCGCGCCAGAAAAAGATTGTCGCGCGCGCGCAGAAGCGACGGATCGGCAATATCGTCGAGGTTCTTATCGACGGACCATCCCCCGAACATGAGTTGGTATTGCAGGGGCGACTCCGCGGCCAGGCGCCCGAAATCGATCCCCTCGTGATCCTGACCGACTGTGACCCGGAACGGCACGCCATGGGTGACTTGATCCAGGCGCGCATCGTCGGCGCGCGTGGTTACGACGTGATCGCATCGCCGATCTGATATATTGGTCGGTGGAACGCTTCGAGGACAACCCGAGAGTGGGCCTAGGCCCACTTTTTCCATTTAGGGGACGTTTTACGCCGCGGAGCCACAACACGGAACAGATCCGTGCGGCCGCCGAACGGGTGGCCGCCGGTTACGGACTCGAGATATTCGACGTTCAGCTGCGCCGCGAGTCGATCGGGACGGTCCTGCGGGTCATTATCGACCGGCCGGACAACGGCACCGTCGAAACTCCGGAGCAGGCGGTCGGAATCGTCGAGTGTCAGCAGGTCAGCCAGGACTTGAGTGCGCTGCTCGACGTCGAAGAGGACGAACTCGGCGAGACATCGCTCGGCAAGCAGTACACGCTCGAGGTGTCGTCGCCGGGTCTCGATCGGCCGCTTCGGCACGAGGCCGACTATCGTCGCTTCGCCGGACGGCTGGCCAAGATCGTGACCCACGAGCCGATCGGGTCGCAGTCCGCGTTTTCGGGAAGGCTACGAGGGGTTGAGGACGGCGAGATCGTTCTCGAAGAAGGTCGACGGACACATCGCGTGCCGCTGGCGCTGATCAAGCGCGGGCAGCTCGCGGTCGAGTTTTAACTAAATGCTGTCAGCTCTCAGCATTCAGCCTTCAGCAATGCCGCTGAAAAGCTGAATGCCGGGGCTGAGAGCTGAAAGCTAATAGCTGGAAGCTGATGGCTACCGTAAATCCGTTGTTACAGCAGATCGACGCGATCGCCAAGGAAAAGGGGGTCGAGCCGCAAATCATTATCAGCGCGGTCCAGGACGCCCTCGAGGCCGCCGCCCGCAAGCGGTATAAGAGCGAAGCGCTCCGTGCCCGCTTCAACCAGGAGAGCGGTCAGCTCGAGTTATATGCCGTCAAGCGGATCGTCGACGAAGTGACCGATGCCTCGACCCAGATTTCCCTGTCAGAGGCCCAGCAGCTCTACGGTGACGAAGCGGAAGTCGACATGGAGATCGAGTTCCCCCGTCCAACGGAAGATCTCGGACGGATCGCGGCCCAGACGGCCAAGCAGGTAATCTTTCAAAAGGTCCGTGAGGCCGAGCGCGAGAACGTGCATGCTGAGTACAGCCAGCGCGTTGGCGAGGTGGTCAGCGGGATCGTCAAGCGCTTCGAGAACGGCGACATCATCATCGAGCTCGGCCGGGTTGAAGCGCAGCTCCCGCGCAAGGAACAGTCCCGCGCGGAGAACTACAACGTCGGCGATCGTGTTCGCGCCGTGATCCGTGGCGTGAATCGGAGTGCGAAGGGTCCGCAGATCGTGCTGTCGCGCACGGATCCGGCGCTTCTGATCAAGCTGTTCGAGCAGGAAGTGCCCGAGATCTACGATGGCACCGTGATGATCCGCGGCGCCGTTCGCGAGGCGGGGGATCGGGCCAAGGTGGCAGTGTATTCCCGCGAGCGAGACGTGGATCCGGTAGGAGCCTGCGTCGGGATGAAAGGCACCCGGGTCCAGTCGATCATCCGCGAGCTCCGGGGCGAGAAGATCGACATCGTCGAGTACTCCGAGGATGCCGTGCAGTTCGTGACGAGCGCGCTCAGCCCGGCGAAAGCCCAGCGGGTTTCGATCGTCGATGACGCGGAACGGGTCATGGAAGTGATCGTCGAAGACAAGCAGCTGTCGCTGGCGATCGGCAAGAAGGGTCAGAACGTCCGTCTCGCGGCAAAACTGACCGGTTGGAAGATCGACATCAAGAGCGAAGAAGAAAAGCGCCGGGAGGTCGAGGCGCAGTTCGGGGAACTGGAAACACCGGAGTCTGCGGAGGGCGGCGCCGCCGCAGAAGGTGCTGAAGGTCCCGAAGGTCATGACGAAGCTGTGCTGGCGACCGACGGAGAGGTCGCCGAGACAGCTGGTGAAACGCTCGCCGCGGAAGCGGAAGCCACGTCCGAATCCAGCGAGAGCCAGCCAGCGTCCGAGTCCGAGGGAGAATCGGCAGCGACGGGCGACGCACCTACCGACGAACAGTCGAAATCGTAAAGGCAACTGATTACTTAATGGCAACAGTTCGGATCTATAAAGTCGCGGAGCTGCTCAACACCACGAGCCAGGAAGTGATGGCGCTGCTCAAGCGCGATCACGGCATCGAGGTAAAGAGCGCGTCCAGCACGATCGAAGAGGTCGTCGCGCGTGAGTTCGTCACGCGTCTCGCGCGCCAGCGCGGCCTCAACGTGCCGTCAAACGCGTCGTTCGCGGACACGCCGGCGCCGGTCAAGGGCAAGAAGCCCGGTGGCGGAAAGGCGCCCGAGCCGCCCAAGCCGACCGCTCCCGCCCTGCCGCCACCGCGTCTCGTCAAGACGGCGAAGCCGATTGCGGATCCAGCGGCACCTCCTGCCGCTGCAGAAGCCGAAATGGTCCCGGCGCCAATCGCGCCAGCGCTCGAGGACGTTCGTGCGGCCGAGCCCGAGCCGATCGTTGAAGTGCCGGTGGACACGCCACCGCCGGCGACGACTGAACCGGCACCTGCGCCCGCGCTCGTCGAGGAGCCGCTGATCGCGGCCTTGGCACCGGAGCCCGACGTCTCAGCACCGGTCAGCGTTGAGGAACCTGTTTCGGCACCTCCGCCAGCCGCGAAGCCGGTTCCGCCGCCCGCGCCGATCGCGGCGCCAGCTGCCGCTCCATCGCCCGCTCCCCGCCCCGCTCCCCCGATCGGACGCCTGGTACCGCCGACGTTGCGGCTGCGGGTTGAAGATCCGAAGACCGGACAGGCACCGCCTGCGCCGCCGCGGCGCCCACTGCTGGTGCGTCCGCCGGCGCCACCACCCGCAGCACCCGCAGCTCCGACAGGAAATCTGAGCCGACCGGCCGGCACCCGCCCCGGGGCACCCGGGTCAGGCCCGCGTCCGGCGCAGCGCCCCTCGCCCGGTCTGCCGCCTCGTCCGGGTCCGGTGGGTGGGCCGCGTCCACTTCCGTCGCAACCGGTGCGTCCGGCAGGGCCACCGCGTCCGGGGATGTCTCCCGGCTATCGTCCGCCTCCTCCCCGTCCGGTTCAGCGCTCTGGTGCACGCCGCGAGGGCCCGCGTCCGCCGGTCATGCAGCAGCAGCCGACGGCTCCGCCGCCGGTGACCCGCACGATCACCCTTGCTGAAGGGATGACTGTCGCCGACCTGGCGACCAAGCTCGACGTGAAGGCGAAGGACGTCATGAAGAAGCTGATGGATCGCCGCATGATGGTGACCATCAACAGCACTCTCGACAACGAGACCGTCACGATCGTCGCGCGCGAGTTCGGCGCCGACGTGAAGATGCAGTCGTTCGAAGAGGAGATGCTCCAGGTCGAGGCGGAAGACGTCAACGAGGCCGATCGCGTCACCCGCGCCCCAGTCGTGACCGTCATGGGCCACGTCGATCACGGCAAGACGACGCTGCTCGACGCGATCCGTTCGGCACGTGTTGCCGAACGCGAAGCTGGCGGCATCACACAGCACATCGGCGCGTACGCGGTGCGCGTGAACGATCGCAACGTCGTGTTCCTCGACACGCCCGGCCACGAAGCGTTCACGATGATGCGCGCCCGCGGTGCGCGCGTGACCGACGTGGTCATCCTCGTGGTGGCGGCCGACGACGGCGTCATGCCGCAGACGCGTGAAGCGATCGATCACGCGAAGGCAGCGGGCGTTCCGATCCTGGTCGCGATCAACAAGATCGACAAGCCGAATGCCAATCCGGAGCTCGTCAAGAAAGAGCTGTCGGATCTCGGTCTGACACCGGAAGCATGGGGCGGCCAGACCGTCATGGTCGAGGTCTCAGCCAAGCGCAAGGAAGGTCTCGATCTGCTGCTGGAGATGATCCTGCTGGTCACGGAAATCAGCGACCTCAAGGCCAATCCGAAGCGCAATGCATCCGGCACCGTGCTCGAAGCCAAGCTCGATAAGGGGCGCGGTCCAGTCGCGACGATCCTGGTTCAGGACGGCACGCTGCGGGTTGGCGACACGCTCATCGCCGGCACGATCGTCGGCAAGGTGCGCGCGTTGATCGACGACCGCGGACGCCCGATCAAGGCGGCCGGTCCGGCGACCCCGGTGGAGGTTCTCGGGCTGGGCGGTCTTCCGGTCCCCGGGGATCCATTCCAGGCGCTCACTGACGCCGCGAAGGCGCGGCAGATCGCCAACTTCCGGCAGTCGCAAGCCAAGGAAAAGGCGCTGGGCAGCCGCGGCAGCCGCCTGACGCTCGAGTCGCTGCAGGCGCAGATCGCCGAAGGCGGCATGAAGGAACTCCCGATCATCGTCAAGGCTGACGTCCAGGGATCGTCCGAAGTGCTCGGCGATACGCTGACCAAACTGAGCGACGACAAGGTCAAGGTCCGCATCATTCACAGCGGTGTGGGCGCGATCAACGAATCGGACGTGCTGCTGGCTACCGCATCGAACGCCATCATCATCGGATTCAACGTGAGACCCGATCGCAACGCGGCCGACGTCGCGGATCGCGAGAAGGTGGACATCCGGCTCCACTCGGTCATCTACAACGTGGTCGACGAGATGAAGAAGGCGATGTCCGGCCTGCTGGATCCGACGTTCAGAGAGGTCCGCGTCGGCGCCGCCCAGGTGCGCGAGACCTTCAAGACACCGAAGTTCGGCACGATTGCCGGCTGCATGGTGACCGAGGGACGGATCACCAGGTCCGGCGACTCTCAGGCGCGGCTCTTGCGCGATGGCCAGGTGGTTTACGAAGGCAAAATCGGGTCGCTCCGCCGGTTCAAGGACGATGTGTCCGAGGTCAAGGCGGGCTTCGAGTGTGGTATCGGTTTCGACAAGTACAACGATCTGAAACCGGGCGACATGATCGAAGTGTTCGTGAACGAACGGGTCGCCACGCCGGTAGCCTGAGGCCCGGCGTCAGGTCGGGCCATCGGGCGATCCTGAATTGATATGGCTCAAGGCTCCCGTCCGGAACGTGTCGGCGATCAGATCCGCCAGGAACTCTCGGTGCTGATCGCCCGCGAGGTTCACGATCCGGGCATCGGCTTTCTCACGATCACTCGCGTCAAGGTCACCCCGGACCTGCAACAGGCGCGCGTGTTCTACACCACGCTCGGCGATGAAAATGCGCGCAAGGAAACCGCCCGGGCGCTCGGGCGCGCGACGCCATTCCTGCGGCGGCAGGTCGGCGGGCGGCTGCGGCTGAAGAACGTCCCGACGCTGGAGTTCTCGTACGACGAAAGCATCGAACGTCAGGACCGGATCGAGAAGATCATGCTCGACATCCAGGCCGAACGTGCCGCCAATCCCCACCTGAACGATCTTGTAACCGGAGATGATGACCCAGACAACGAAGACCAGTAGCCGCGATGTGCGCGCCGAAAGCGGGGCCGATGCCGTCGAACGAATCTGCGAGGAAATTACCAGGCGCCGGCGATTCCTGATTACCTCCCACGCACGCCCGGACGGCGACTCGATCGGGTCGCAGCTGGCGATGGCGTTCGCGCTCGATGCGCTCGGGAAGAGCGTGCGGATCGTCAACGCCGATGCCGCACCCGAGCACTACCAGGATTTTCCAGGCATGACGCGCATCGAAATCGCGCCGAAGCTGACCGACCTCGATGTCGACGCCGTCATCGTGATGGAATGCAGCGACCTGACGCGCACGGGAGTCGAGGGGCTCGAGAACCAGTTCATCATCAACATCGACCACCATGCTGGTAATCGCATGTACGGGGCACTGAACTGGCACGACGAGTCGGCTGCAGCCTGCGGCGAGATGGTGTTCGACGTGATCGGCGGGTTGGGCCTGCCGTTCACCGAAGAGATCGCCACCCACATCTACCTCGCGCTGCTCACGGATACGGGATCGTTCCATCACTCCAACATCACGCCGCGGACCTTCGATATCTGCCGCCAGTGTGTGGAAGCCGGTGTGAATCCCGCCGTCATGGCGCGCCGGGTGTTCGACAGCAACAGCTTCGGCAAGCTGAAGCTGATTGGAGCGCTGCTCGACCGGATGGAGCTGGTCGACGATGGGCGTCTCGCCGTCCTTTACCTGGACGACCAGATGCTGGCCGCCACGGGCAGCACCAACAACGATACAGAAGGGCTCATCAACCTGCCGCTGACCGCCAGGGAGATCCAGGCGGTTGTGTTCTTCAAGACGACCAGTAATGGCGAACTGCGGGTCAGCCTGCGCTCGAAGTACGACGTGGACGTGCGGCGCGTGGCGAACGAGTTCGGCGGGGGCGGACACAAGAACGCGGCCGGCTTCACAGTCCCCGGAGCGCTGCGCGAGGTCCGAGACGAGATCATCGGGAAAATCATCGGCGCGATCTCCGAGGGCCTGCAGAGCCGTCCTGCTTGATCAAGACTGCCATGGACGGCGTGCTGGTCATCGACAAACCGTCCGGACCGACTTCGCACGACGTCGTCGCCCGCGCGCGCCGGGCGCTGCGCGAAAAGCGTATTGGGCACACCGGTACCCTGGATCCCCTCGCGACCGGCGTCCTTCCACTGGTGGTTGGTCGGGCGACGCGGCTTGCGTCCTTTCTATCCTCTGGCGAAAAGGCGTACGAGGCACAGATCCGGCTCGGCTCGGCGACCGCGAGCTATGACGCGGCCGAGCGGCTCGCCGCCGGCGAACCGCCGCCGGCGCCGCCGCCGATCACCCGTGCGCAACTCGCCGCAGCTCTCGAAGGGTTCCGCGGAACCTTCCTGCAGTACCCTCCACCCTATTCAGCCAAGAAGATCGGGGGGGTCGCCGCGTATCGGCTGGCGCGCAGCAATACGCCCGCACAGCCGGCGGCGGTCCCGGTTACCGTTTCGCAGATCCAGCTGGGTGCATACGAGGACGGGCTCGCGGTCGTCACCGTGAGGGCGAGCGCGGGATTCTACGTGCGGTCGCTGGCGCACGACCTCGGCGCCCGGCTGGGCTGCGGTGCCCATCTCGAGCACCTGCGCCGGACGGGCGCGGGCAGCTTCACCCTCGCGGATGCGGTGACGCTCGAGACTGTTGAACGGGAAGGCGCCGCGAGTCAGGCGCGTCTGCTGCCGATGCATTCCCTGTTGCCGCAGTTCCCCCTGATCCTCCTCAACGAGCGAGGTGAGCGCCGAGTCTCGCACGGCAACAGCGTATCGTTTGAAGACGTCGAGCCCTCGAGCGTCGCGGTTCTGGGCGCTGGCGATCAGCCGAACGTGCGGCTGGTGGCGGCGTCAGGTGCGCTGCTTGCGATCGCGCAACTGTCCCCCGGCGGCATTTTGCGCCCGGCGATTGTTCTGGTGTAAAATGTTGAGTCTATTGGAATAAGGGGTGTTGCCCCTATATACGAACGGCGGGCTGGTGCAGCGCAATTTCGCGCTGATGTCTGGGCCGTGCGTGGAGGTACCGAGAGTGGCATTTAGTAAGGACCGCAAGACCGAAGTCATCGGCAGCTACAAGACCCACGACAGCGATACGGGCTCTCCGGAAGTTCAGGTTGCACTCCTCAGCGAGCGAATCAACTACCTGACCGAACACTTCAAGACCCACGCAAAAGACCATCACTCGCGCCGCGGGCTGCTCAAGCTCGTAGGCCAGCGCCGGCGCCTGCTCGACTACGTCAAGGGCAAGGACGTCCAGCGCTACGCCGAGTTGATCAAACGGCTGGGTATCCGTAAGTAACCCGACAGAAGCTAGGAGTCAGGAGTTAGGAGCTAGAGCGTCGGTGGTGACGATCCAGCTCCCAGCTCCTAGCTCCTGACAAGCGAAAGAACCAGAAGCTGGCGCAGCTTATAAAGACAGAGACACACATGCATACACGCGAAATTTCGGTCGGCGGCAAGACTATGTCACTCGAGACCGGCCGGCTGGCCAAGCAGGCAGATGGTGCGGTGATCGTTCGACTCGGCGACACCATGGTCCTGGTGACCGCCTGCGCGGACGCCAACGCGCGCGAGGGCGTCGACTTCCTGCCGCTGACCTGCGACTACAAGGAAAGCGCCTACGCCTCCGGACGCATTCCTGGCGGATTTTTCAAACGCGAGGGCAAGCCGCCGGAAAAGGAAGTGCTGACCAGCCGCCTGATCGACCGCCCGATCCGTCCGCTGTTCCCGGCCGGCTGGCGGAACGAGACGCAGATCATTGCGCTGGTGCTCTCGGCCGACTCGGACAATGACTCCGACGTCCTGTCGATCACCGGTGCGTCGGCCGCACTGGCTCTGTCCAGCGTTCCGCAGACCCGGACCATCGCGGGTGTTCGAGTCGGCCACGCCGATGGTGACTTCATCATCAATCCGACTTTCGAGCAGCGCAAGCGCAGCACCCTCGATCTGATCGTTGCCGGCAGCAAGGACGGCATCGTGATGGTCGAAGCGGGCGCGCAGGAAGTTCCAGAAGAACAGATGGTCCAGGCGCTCGAACGAGCCCACGCGGCAATCAAGGACATCTGCGCCGGGATCGATACCCTTGCCGGACAGGCGGGCAAGACCAAGCGAGCGCCGGGAGCGGCAAAAGAAATTTCCTCCGACTTCATCAAGCAGGTCGAGGACGCCGTTCGCGGCCCGCTCACCGACGCGATGAAGATCAAGGACAAACTCGAGAACTACGCGACCGTCGACAAGGTGATCAAGGGTTACATCGCCGGTCTGCCGGAAGACGACGCCGAACAGAAGTCGAACGCGAAGTCGATCCTCGGCGATTTGAAGGAAAAGGTGCTGCGGGACGAGATCCTCGAGCGCGGACGCCGCCTCGATGGACGCCGGTTCGACGAGATCCGCAACATCACCATCGAGGTCGGGGTGCTGCCGCGCACGCACGGCTCATGCGTCTTCACGCGCGGCGAGACCCAGGCGCTCGTGACCGCGACGCTCGGCACCGCGGACGACCAGCAGAAGGTCGAAACGGTCGACGGGGAGACCTGGAAGCGTTTCATGCTGCATTACAACTTCCCGCCGTTCTCGGTTGGTGAGGTCAAATTCCTGCGCGGGCCCGGCCGGCGCGAGATCGGTCACGGCGCGCTCGCGGAACGCGCGCTCCTGCCGATGATGCCGACCGAAGAGACATTCCCGTACACCGTCCGGGTTGTGTCGGAAATCCTCGAGTCGAACGGTTCCTCGTCGATGGCGTCGGTCTGCGGTGGATCGCTGGCGATGATGGACGCGGGCGTTCCGATGAAAGCGCCGGTCGCGGGCGTGGCGATGGGGCTGGTGATGGATGAGGAGACAGGCAAGCACGCGATCCTGTCCGACATCGCCGGCGCCGAGGACCACTACGGCGATATGGACTTCAAGGTCACCGGAACCTCGAAGGGCATCACCGCGCTGCAGATGGACATCAAGGTCTCGGGGATCACCACCGAGATCATGCGCAAGGCACTCGAGCAGGCGCGCCAGGGGCGCATGCACATTCTCGACAAGATGTTCGAGACCCTCGGACAGTCGCGCGGCAACGTGTCGCTGCACGCGCCGCGGATCGTCACGATCCGCATCCCGGTGGACAAGATCCGCGACGTCATCGGGCCAGGCGGAAAGATGATCCGGAGCATCATCGAGCGCACCGGCGTGAAAATCGATGTCGAGGACGACGGCCGCGTCAACGTCGCGTCGGCCGACGAAGCCTCGGCCCAGAAGGCGATCAGCATCATCCAGGAGCTGACGGCAACGCCCGAGCTCAACAAGACCTACCTCGGTAAGGTCCAGCGGATTACGGATTTCGGCGCGTTCGTAGAGATCATGCCTGGCCTCGACGGCCTCCTCCACGTCTCCGAAATCGCCCACTACCGGGTCAAAGACGTCAGGGACGAGCTGAAGGAAGGGGAACAGGTCATGGTCAAGGTGATCAACATCGACCCTTCTGGAAAGATCCGCTTGAGCCGAAAAGCTCTTTTGAACCCTGAAGAGGGCAAAGCGAAGGAAGGGGTCAAGGCCGAGTAAGCCCGGCCAACCAAACCCCGCCGGCAGGCGTCTCTACTGTAGTGCAGCCCTTAGCGCTGCTCGGAAAGTAGTGCAGCCCTTCAGGGCTGCCCGGAACGTAGTGCAGCCCTTCAGGGCTGCCCGGAACGTAGTGCAGCCCTTCAGGGCTGCTCGGAAAGGCAGCCATGGTGACACGAAAGAACAGCATCCTCGCGATCGTCTGGCTCACGTGCGCCGTGGCTGCTTTTGCCGTTTACACTGATTACGCTCGCGCCCAAAGTCCGAACCGCGAGGTCACCGTCCGCGGTGACCAGTTCGCATTCTCGCCGACGAGCATCGAAGTGCAGAAGGACGACATCGTGAAAATCACCTTCACGGCTGTCGACATTCCTCACAGCTTCACCATGGAGGGCTACCGGATCGCCAAGCGGGCCGCCGCGGGCCAGACGGTGACCTTCGAATTCCGAGCGGACCGTACCGGGGACGTTCCCGTTCGTCTGCAACCTGACACAGGACGACCGCTGCAAGCAGATGCACGGCGAACTGGTGGTCCGGTAATCGCCAGCCAGGAATCCGCGGCGTTCGCTTCCAGCTATCCCATCGTCAGACGTGCAGTTCCAATACGCTCCTCCACCGGGGGATGCGTGTGGAACAGCACGACAGTGGCTCGCGACGGACTTTCTTCCGTGAGGTTCTGGAGCGCCAGCCGCCGCATGGCACTGACGAAGGCCGGCTGTTGACCGGTGAGCTGCAGTGCGAAACGGTCCGCACGACGTTCGTTGCGTCGAGAGAAGGCGTGTGCGATCGGCCGCGCCGCCAACGCGAATGCCCCACCGGCCAGCAGCAGCAGCGGCAGCCCGGTAACGTCCGACGGTGAGCTCAATCCCAGGGGCTGCCAGAGGGTCCGAAGGGCGGTCGCGGCGGCAAATGAGGCACCAAACAGCAACACCGCCTCGAGCGTGAGCCCGAAGGCGATATCGTTGTGAACGTGGTGCGCCATTTCGTGCGCGAGGATCACCTCGATCTCGTCATCGGTGTAATCGGCCAGCAGCGTGTCAGACAGCAGGATGCGGCGGGTGGAGCCGGCGCCCACCAACGCCGCGTTCGCGCCGCGTGTCCTGTTCCCCAGGACCCACTCGTACACCCCGAGGGTGGGAACACCCGCCCGCTCGGACAATGAAACCAACCGATCGACAAGAGAAGCCCTGGTCAACGGAGTGACTTTGTAGAAGAGCGGCAGGACGAGAACCGGCACGAGCCTCGTCACGAGGAGCATGATGACCGTGGCGATGGACGCAAGCGGCACCCACCACCATTCGGCGTCCCAGCGGATCAGCCGGTACATCACATATGCGGCGCCCGCGCCGATGCCGAACGAAAAGAATGAGGCCCTGGCCTGGTCCCACAGCCATCCGCGGAACGTCTGCAGCGACAGATCGTATCGATGGTCGAGCACGAACGTCCTGTAATAAGCGAACGGAAGGCTGCCGATCTCGAGCAGGAGACAGAGCCCCAGGATCCCCACAGAGACGCGCAGCCACAGCAGCGCAGCCAACACTGCCACGCCGCAGATCACCGAGGCAGCTGCGGCGCGCCGGTTCAACCGGTGATATCGGGATGACTTCGTTTCGTTCACGAGAACGCAACCGCGCCGGTGCGGCGCGATCCTAGTTCAGTTGCACGGAAATCAGCTTCGAGACGCCCGGCTCTTCCATCGTGACGCCATACAGCCGGTTGGCGATCTCCATCGTCTTGCGGTTGTGGGTGATGAGGATGAACTGCGTCCGGTCCTGCATGCCCTGGAGCATCTCGACGAACCGGCCGATGTTCGCGTCGTCGAGCGGTGCGTCGATTTCGTCGAGCAGGCAGAACGGGCTCGGGCGATATTTGAAGATGGCGAACATGAGCGCCATCGCGGTGAGCGCCTTCTCCCCGCCGGATAGCAGCTGGACGCTCTGCAGGCGCTTGCCGGGCGGCTGCGCGATGATGTCGATCCCGCTTTCGAGTTGATCGTTCTCATCGAGCAGAACCAGGCCGGCGCGGCCACCGCCGAACAGGGTGGTGAAGGTGCCCTCGAAGTTCTCGTTGATCACGGCGAACGCCTCTCTGAAGCGCTCCTTCGTCGTCTTGTCGATTTTCTTGATCGCTTCACCGGTCTGCGCGATCGCGTCCACCAGGTCCTTGCGTTGCACGGTCAGGAACGTGTGCCGTGATTCGAGGTCGTCGAACTGGTCGATCGCCATCATGTTGACGGCTCCCATGCGCTCGATCTTCGAGCGCAGATCGGTGACCATCTCGTCGGGGGTCATGGTCTTGCCTTCGACCGCCCTCGGTTCCAGCATCTCTGACGGCGCGGCGTCGGATGCGGCGACGGCGCCCCCTGCCAATCCTTCGTCCTCGACTTCGGCCGCGTCAGGGGCATCATCCACCGCACGTGGTGCCGCGAGCAGTCCATCGCGCTCGAGCTGATCCACCTCCGCTGCGACTTCGTCAAGGCTCACCTGTACGGACTCGATGCAGGACGCAGCGAGGTGCGTGAGATCAGACTCCGCGGTCGCACGCTCGACGTCCAGGTGGGCAACTTCCGACCTGACGCCTTCCAGGGATTTTCTCGACTCCCGGATGCGCGCTTCCTGGTGCTCGAACGATGTGCGCAGCGCCTGGGACTGTTCATCGGCCACGCGCACCTGCTCGCGCAAGTCGTCGAACCCGCGAAGATCAGCATCGAGCGTCCGTTCGGAAGCGACGATCGCCTCGCCCAGTTCTGCGCGCCGGCTGTGAGTCCGCTGAAGGTTGATGCGCCGGGATTCCAGGCGATCCGACAGCTCGCGAGAGGCATCCTCGAGTCGCTGAATGTCCATGGCAAGGCCGCTGGCGCGTTCCACCAGGCCGGCGTGCGTGGCCTTGGCTTCCGCCGTCTTCTGCCCCTGTGCCTGCATGGCTTCGCGTGCCTCGAACAGGCGGCGCTGCGCGGCGTTCAGTTGTTCGTCGGCACCGCGCTGTTCGACTTCGATCCGTGAAATAGAGGCGCGGGCTTCATCCTGGCGCGACTCCTGGGATCGCAGTTCCTCCTCTGCAGACCGCCGCTCGGTCGCAATTTGATCCTGCTTGCGCGACACCCGCTCGCCGGCCTCGCGCGCGGCCGTCATCTGGAGGTCGTAACCCACCACGGCTTTTTCCAGGCGGTGCAACTCACCCTGCATCGACACGATCGACGACTCCGCGCCGGCCACCGTGAGGTCGAGACGCGTAATCTCCTCGTGCAGCCGGTCGACCGACAGGCGATCGGCGTCGGCACGCTCCCGCAATTCCTTGATCTCACGCTTGGTCGTGAGGATGCCGCGGGCTTCAGCCCTCGCGCCTCCCTCTACGACATGAGCGCCGCGGAAGACATCGCCGTCGGGGGTCCCGACCGGCGCGGAGGTGACCGCGGACGCGGCGACAGCGCTCGCATAGCTGTCGGCGATCCAGCTGTTCGCAATGACATTCCGGATCGCGTCGGCCGCAACTCCGGTTACACGCGCGACCGCCCCGATCGCGATCAGACCTGCAGCCGGGGGAACCACATCCTGTGCCCCCGCACCCTCGGCGACCACGAAGCCGAGACGCCCTGCGGCATTGTCGCGCGCGAACAGCAATCCCGCAGCTGCCTGCGCGTGCGTTGGTACAACCACGTGCTGCAGCAGATCGCCGAGAACCGCTTCGACGGCGCGTTCGTAGCCCGCCTCGACCTCGAGGTAATCGGCGACCGAACCCATGTGCGCGACCTCAGCGCGCGACTCCGCCAGAACGAACCGTGCAGCGTCGCCGTACTCGGCGCGCGCTGCCGCGAGCTCCTCGAGGGATTTCAACCGCGCCGCAAGACCGGCCAGTTCGTGTTCCCGCCTGCGGAACTCGCGTGTCTTGTCTTCGCGCTCGGTCCTGGCACCCGCCAGCTCCGACTCGCGCATTGCACGGGCGACTCGCAACGCCTCGATCTCGTCCTGCGCGCGGATCACCGATTGCTCGGCGGCCGCGTGCTCTTGTGCGGCGCGCTGCCCTTCGACCCGCAGATCGGCGCTTTCGACTTCGAGCTTCGAAATCTGCTCGGCGATCCGCGTCCGCGCGGCGGCCGAGTGCTCCATCGCATGGCGAAGCGCAGTTGCAGCATTCACCGCGGCGAATACCTCGCTCCGCGCCGCCTCGACGTCGGCTTCGAGCCCCTGTATGTTCCGCTGGAGGTCGGCGTAGGCGGATTCTTCCGCCTGCATCGTGCCCCGGGCGGCATCGCGCTCGGCGGTCGCCGTCGCGTGCGCTTCGCGCCGTGCCTCGAGTTCCAGGCGTGCCGGTTCGCGTCGCGCGTCCAGCGCCTCGACTTCCTGCTCCATCTCGAGCGCGGTACGGGCGAGCGTTTCCACCTGCTGCTTGTCAAACGCGATCTGCTGCTGAAGCCGGCCGATCGCGAGCTCGCTCGCATGCGCGGCTTCCCGCGCGGCGGTGGTTGTGGCATCGGCCGACGTCAGTTCGAGCCGGAGCGCCTCGAGCGAAGCTTCTACTTCGGCCAGATGCGCCGCCGCCGCAGTTTCACGGGCTCGTGCGTCGGTCAGCTTCGTTCGCGCCGACTCGATCGACTCACCGAGAACGCGGTAGCGCTTCGCGAACTGCACCTTCTCCCACCGCCGCAATTCATCGCGAAGGCGGCGATATCGGCGCGCCTTGGCGGCCTGCCGCTTCAGCGTGCCTCGCTGCTTCTCCACTTCGAAAACGATGTCGTCGACGCGCGTGAGATTCTGCTGCGCCGCCTCCAGCTTCAACTCGGCCTGGCGGCGACGGCTCTTGTACTTCGTGACCCCGGCCGCCTCCTCGATCAACTGCCGGCGGTCGGTCGGACGCGCGCTGAGGATCTGGCCGATCTTCCCCTGCTCGATGACCGCATACGCCTTCACACCGAGGCCCGCGTCCATCAACAGGTCCTGCACGTCACGCAGGCGGCAGTTCTCCCCGTCGATCAAGTATTCACTCTCGCCGGAGCGGTAGAGGCGGCGCATCAGCTCGACGTCCTTGACGATGAGCGGCGGCTCTTCCTCGACCGCTACACCGACAGCCTCGAGCAACTCACCGGATCCTGATACCGCCGCTGACAGAACGGCCGATCGCGTTCCACCACCGTCGCCTGGAGCAGGCACTCGCGCCGCGACACCCGAGAGCCGCAGCCGCACTTCCGCCGCGGCGGTGGGCTTCCGCGCGTCGCTGCCACCGAAAATCACGTCCTCCATCCGGTCGCCGCGGAGGCTCTTGGCGCTCTGCTCACCCAGCACCCAGGTGAGCGCGTCGACGACATTGCTCTTCCCGCAGCCATTCGGCCCGACGATGGCGGTAACGCCTTGATCGAAGGTGAGCTCGGATCGATCCGGGAAGCTCTTGAAGCCGGCGATTTCAATTCGGTTCAGCCGCATGATGATGTCGTCCTTCGGGAATCGCGCAAACAGGGCCTAAAAAAGAGAAAGCCGCTCCAGGGTCGAGTCATGACTCGTCCTGAAGCGGCTGGGTTCGCTTCTCGCACGTATGAAGTTTCAGGAGGTGCCGGTGACGTGACCAAGACCGTGACCCCGTGTCACACCCCGACCAAAACGGGGTGGCCCCTGACACAGGAAAGCGGCGGCCAGTCTAACAAGCCCCATACCTTGGGGCAAGCTCAAAATTGGACCCCAAATGTAGGGGCCGATGCCCTACTTTCTAGTTCCCCTTCGCACCCTTGGCGCGCGCCCTGGCGAGGTCGTTCAGCTTCTCGGCCTCACTGAACTGGGCTAGCGCGAATTGGGCCTGCGGGTCTTTTGCAATCAGATTGCTGCGCGCCTCATCCATGCCGAACAACGCGGCGTCGATGTCGAAATGAATCATCGCGCGGATGAAAGCATCATCCTGTTTGAACGCCGTGTCGTCGATCCGCACCTTCTGGGTTTCGAGCATCGAACGGAACTCAGCCAGCATGGCGTCGGTGACGACGAATCCTTTCGCGATCGTCTTCTTGCCTTTGTTAGCCGCCTGCATCCGGGTGTCACCCTCGGCGGTGAACTGGTCGGCAAAGCTCGCGAACGACTGGCGGGCGTAGAGCAGGCGCCCGAAGCGCGTGGGATTGAAGCCCTCGACGGGACCGGCGAGGAACTTGTCCGGTTCGATCCCGCCGCCGCCGTACACCTTGCGGCCGGCGTCGGTGTATTTCAGATCCGCGCTCGAACGCGGACGATCCTGCTTCTGGTCGCGGAGCGTATAGGTCAGGTACTCGTCAAAGGTGCCGTCCCAGGGCCGCTGAATCATGCGTCCGCTGGGCGTGTAGTACCGGCCGGTCGTGACGGCGACACCGGCGCCCTCGGAGATGCGATAGACCGACTGCACGAGCGCCTTGCCGAACGTGGTCTCGCCGACCACGAGGGCGCGGTCGTGATCCTGGAGTGCACCGGACACGATCTCCGACGCACTCGCGCTGTTGCGATTGACCATGGCGACGATCGGGAGATGCGTGTAATCGCTCTGCTCCGTCGCGCGGTAGTCCTGGTCGGAATTGGGGATGCGGCCGCGCTGGTACACGATCAAGTCACCGCGCGGGAGGAACCGGTTCGATACCCGGATGGCCTGGTCGAGCAAACCGCCGGGATTGTCGCGGAGATCGAACACGAGGCGCTTCATACCCTTGGCGGTCAGCTGCTCGAGGGCGACACCAAGCTCGTGATCCGAGGTTTCATTGAACTCGGCGAGCTTCACATAGCCGGTTTCCTTGTCGATCATGAACGCACCGCGAACCGTGACGATGTTGACTTCGTCGCGGACCACGTCCATGTCGATCAGCCCTTCGTAACCACGGCGTCGCAGCGAGATATTGACCTTGGTTCCCTTGGGCCCCTTCAGCTTCTTGACGGCGTCATCGCTCGTCCAGCCCTTTGCGTCCTGCCCTTCGACGCGCGCAATGATGTCGCCACGACGGAGACCGCGGCGGTAGGCGGGCGATCCTTCGAAGATCGACATGACGGTGATGTCGCCGTCGATTGCCTGGATGGTGATCCCGAGCCCGTAATAGCGGCCTTCCTGCCGTTCGCGCATCCGCGCGTACTCCTTCGGGTCGAAGAAGCTGGAGTGCGGATCGAGCGTCTTCAGCATGCCGTCGATCGCGCCGTATACCAGCCGGTCGGACGGAAGCTTCTCGATGTATTCGCGATCGATCACGTCGAGAGCCTTCGTAAAGACACGGTACTGCTGCGACAGCTCGTCCTGCGACTGGACGACGCTGCTGCCAAAAACGCCGCCAAGGACCGCCGACAGGAGCACGGCGAGCATGGCCGCCGGGAAAAACCGGGGACTGCGCATATGGAGCATCGTAACAGACCAAGTGTCACGCTCGCAACGACTTCGGGGGAGATTCCGGGGGCTTTTGCTTGACCCCGCAGGCAAGCGGTTCCATAATTCGACGAGTGGGCGTGCCGTTCGGCTTTCGCCTTCTGTAACTGCGGTTTTCGAAGGACCTCCTATGTTGGGATCTATCGGGATGCCCGAGCTGATCATCATTCTGGTGATCGCACTGATTATCTTCGGGCCCCGGAAACTGCCCGAGCTCGGCCGTTCGCTTGGCCGTAGTCTTTCTGAATTCAAGCGCGCGTCCAACGAACTGAAAAGCACGCTCGAAGAGGAGATCCGTTTCGAAGACCAGCGCTCCGCCGAAAGACAGCGTCCCGTCGAGAGCCCGGTTACGCCCCGGCACGTCGACGAGTCCGTGCCCCGGCGTTCGTCGTCCGACCAGGGCTAGCGCGCCATGGCGCTCGTGCCCTTCCCCAGCGCGTCGCCGGGTCGTCGCGACGAGGACGAATCCCGCATCCAGCTGACCGATGGTGATCCGCTCGACGACAGCGGATCGCGGATGTCGTTTCTCGAACATCTCGACGAGCTGCGCAAACGGCTGATCGCGTCCGTCATTGCGCTGGTGATCGGCTGCGCGATCGCCTTCATCTTCGTGGACCGGATCCAGCGGTTCATCTTCGTTCCACTGTTTGAAGCGCTGCACGGCAAGCAGTTCATGTTCACGGCCGGGTTCGAGCCGTTCATGCTGACGATGAAGATCGGTGCGCTCGCGGGCCTGCTGATCGCGTCGCCGTTCATCATCTGGCAGCTGTGGTTGTTCATTGCGCCGGGCCTCTACACGCACGAGAAGAAGTTCGCGATCCCATTCGTGTTCTTCTCCAGCTGCTTCTTCCTGCTCGGGTGCGCGTTCTCGCATTACGTCGCGTTCCGCTGGACGTGGATGTTTTTTCTCGGGTGGGAGACGGACTACATGGAGTTCCGTCCGTCGATCGGCGAGGCCTTCTCGCTCTACGTGAAGATGCTCCTCGGCTTCGCGCTCATCTTCCAGATGCCGACCGTCGTGTTCTTCCTCGCGCGCATGGGGGTGGTCACGGCAGGGTTCCTGGCGCGAAACACCAAGTACGCGGTGTTGATCATTTTCATCATTGCGGCAGTCATCAGTCCGGGCACAGACGTCGTCTCGCAGACGCTCATGGCGGGTCCGATGCTCGGGCTCTATGCCATCAGCATCCTCATCGCCTGGATCTTCGCGAAAAAACCATCGGCTGCGTCGTGAGGGGGTCAGGCCCCTTAAGGGGCCTGACCCCGATCCCACAAACCGCTGGGCGCAACAGACTTAGCCGGACGAATCTGCGCTGGTGCATGCCATAATACGGATGAGTTAGCTCATGACGACGACGCGCATGCTGGCCGGCCTCGTGGCGCTTGGATTGATCGTGCCCGCCACGGCCTCAGCGCAGGGATCCACAAACACCGCGGCGCCCCCGACCGACACCCGGAAGGCAACGACCACCACGTCCGGCGACACCGGCCTCTGGTTTGTGCCGGGTGGAGAAATCCTCCCCGCCGGCAAGTGGTCCGCCAGCGCGTACCGAGTCAACGTCGACTTCGAACAGGGTTTTACCGACGTCTCGAATTGGCCGGCGACGGTCGCGTTCGGTGTGAAGGATCGTGCCGAGCTCTTTGGCGCTTTCACCTTTCTCAACCGCATCGACCGCGACGTGAGACCCCTGTACTCACCCTCATTCCCGAAAGCCAGCGGCGTCCTCAACGAGTACCCATTCGTGCCGGATGGCTGGACGGGCAACAACATCGGCGACCTCTCGCTCGGCGCGAAGTACAACCTCACGTCGCAGCATCGGCAACAGCCCGTCGCTGTCGCGGTCCGCGGGATGATCAAGCTCCCGACCGCCAGCGCTGAGGACGGCGCCGGAACCGGCCGGACGGACTTCGCACTCGACGGAATCCTCAGCCGTGAATTCAACCAGCGCTTCGAATTCTCCGGGTTTGGCGGATTCATCCTGCGCGGTGATCCAGATACGTACGACCTTTTGAATGGAGTCCGCTGGGGAGTCGGCGTGGCGGTGCCGACGCGCAAGAGCCTCCGTCTGACCGCGGAACTCACCGGTGAGCACTACCTGGGCGACAGCGTGGACTACACCGGTGCGGCGGCGCAGCTCGGCACGCTGCTCGGTACCGCTCGCCTCGGAGCAAAAAGGGCCGGTCAATGCATCGTTCGGACTGACCTGGCTCGGTGCCAACGGCCTCTTCGCCGGAGGCGGATTGAACTGGGGCCTCGGCCTGGACGGACGCAGCACTTACGGGTTCGAGGACGAGACAGGCGACTACCTCGGTTTTGAATTCCGGATCGGTTATCACCCGGGCGTGCGGACCTACGTCGCGGCGGTCGCTCCGCCGCCCTCGTCGTCTCCCGCAGCGGCCGCACCGCAGAATCGGCCGCCCTCAGTCCGTGCGCGCTGTGAACCGTGCACCGTAGAAGCGGGCAAGCCCACAACGGTGACTGCTGATGCCAGCGACCCCGACGGCGACGCTCTCATCTACAAGTGGAGCGCGGCTGCCGGCGCGCTGACGAACGCCAACGACCGCCAGACTCCATGGACGGCTCCCATGGATGAAGGCGCCGTGCCCCTGACCGTGGAAGTCACCGACGGCGAAGGGAGGCCGCGCCACCGACGCGATCACCATCCAGGTGATCCGGCCGGCGGTGCGTGAAGTGGTATTCGAAGACGTCCATTTCGACTTCGACCGCTACTCGCTGCGGCCGGAGGCAACCCGCGCGCTCGACGAAGCGATCAAGGCGATGACCGACAACCCGCAGCTCCGGATCGAAATCGAAGGTCACACCTGTAACATTGGCACCGCGGAGTACAACCTCGCGCTCGGGGATCGGCGCGCGAACGCCGTGCGCGACTATCTCGTCGGACGAGGCATCCCCACCGACCGGCTGCGCGCGCTCAGCTACGGCGAGGAGCGGCCGAAGCACGACAACGGGCGCGAAGAAACGCGACGCCTCAATCGCCGTGCCGCGCTGGTCGTTCGCCTGCAGCGCTGATCGCTCGAACCCTGGACGACGGGTCTGGTAGAGTCTCGCTGACCGCAATCAGCAGGCCCGCACATGTCGATCAAATCAACCGCCGGCTCCGATATCCGCACGCTGATCGATTCCCTCGGCCAGGAGGATGAGATCCGGCGCGAAGCCGCGATCGCGCGGCTCGCGATCATTGGTGCGCGCGCGGTCTCGCGCTTGCTCGGCGAGTACGCTGCGGCCGAGGGGGATCGGCCCAAACGCATCGCGATCCTGCGCGTATTCGAAGCGGCGGGAGACCCTCGAGCGGTGCCGATCGCGCGGAAGGCGCTCACCGAGAGTGCGGATGTCGCGGTCGCGGCGACCGCGGTGCTCCAGGCGTTTCTCGAGTCGGTGGCGGACGGCGCTGCCGCCGCCGCGCTTGACGCGCTGGTCACGGCAGTTCTCGATCGACAGGCCGAGCGTCGCGTACGGCTGGCTGCGCTCGACGCGCTCCAAGGCATGCCCGAAGATGTGCGCGCACGGGTCGCAGCGGCAATCGCCAGCGATCCGGATCCGGCACTGAAGGCGCGCGCCGCCTCGTCGCCGACAGGCGGAACGGCGGCTGATGCGATCTGGCAGGATGCAATCGACGGACAGTTGCCGGACCGCGCCGAGCAGCTTCGGGATGCGATGCAAATACGCGCCGCATCCACGCCACTCGGTGCGTTACAGCAGCTGATCGAGGCGCTACACGAACGCGAAGGGGCCGTGGCCGCGGTGGAGTCTCACGAGTGGCGCTCGGCACGTGGTGCGTTGCACCAGGCGCTTGCCCTTCGCGGCAGCAAAATCGCGGTGTACGACCTCCGTGAATCCATCGCCGCGACGGCAGTCCCGCTGCCGACGACATTTCTCACCGCCTTGCACGTCGTCGGCGACGAATCCTGCCTGGAAGCGATTGCCGCCGCCTACAACACGGCCACTACGCTGGCGCAGGCACCAGCCGTCGCTCAGAGTGACGAGGGCTCCGGCGACGACAGGGCGCGTTGGGTGCAGCAGCTCACCGCCGCCTTCCAGGCCATCGTCAAGAGGGAGAAAATTGCGCGGAATGCCGCATCACTCACCCGGATTGCGACCAAGTGGCCGGACGCGGCTCGCGTTTTCAGTAAGACTTCGCGAACCACGCCTCGACCGAAGAGTCGCGCCCGCACTTGATACAGGTCCCAGGCTTCTGCTCGTAGCCGAACGGGATATTGCGCACGGTCGCCTGGGTCTCGGTTTTGATCTCCGCTTCGCATTCGCCGCGTCCGCACCAGCCTGCGATCAGGAAGCCTGGCCGCCCCTCCATCGCTGCCTTGAACTCCTCGTATGAAGACACACGCCGGGTGTGCTCCTCGCGGAACTTCAGCGCTCGCGCGTAGAGCGCCTGCTGGATCTCGTCGAGCAGGCGCGTCATCGCTTCCGCGATGCCATCGATCGCGATTGATGTCTTTTCACGCGTGTCGCGGCGCGCGACCATGACGGCAGACTTCTCGATGTCCTTCGGACCAATCTCCACCCGGACAGGAACGCCGCGCATTTCCCACTCGGCGAACTTCCACCCGGGCGTGTACGCATCGCGATCGTCGAGCATCACGCGGACGCCGGCCCTGACCAGTTCGGCCTTCAACTCGCGCGCCTTCGGCAACACGGTTTCCTGCCAGTTACCCCGGGGAATCGGCACGATCACCACCTGATAGGGAGCGATGCGAGGTGGCAGGATCAAGCCGCTGTCGTCGCCGTGCGTCATGATCAATCCGCCGATCAGGCGCGTCGACACACCCCAGGATGTGGTCCACACGTGCTCGACCGTCTTCTCGCGTCCCTGGAACTGGATGTCGAACGCCTTCGCAAAGTTCTGTCCGAGGTTGTGAGACGTACCGGCCTGTAAGGCGCGGCCATCCCCCATCAAGGTCTCGATCGAATACGTGCGCGAGGCGCCGGCGAACTTCTCGCTCTCGCTCTTCTGCCCGTCAACGACGGGCATCGCCAGCTCCGATTCGGCGAACTCCTTGTAGAGCGCCAGGATCTTCAGCGTTTCTTCCTGCGCCTCGGGCTCGGTCTCGTGCGCCGTATGGCCCTCCTGCCACAGGAATTCGGTCGTGCGGAGGAAGGGCCGGGTGACCTTTTCCCATCGCACCACGTTGGCCCATTGATTGATCAGCACCGGCAGGTCACGCCACGACTTGATCCACTTCGCGTAGCAGGTGCCGATGATGACCTCCGACGTCGGACGCACGACGAGAGGTTCGGCAAGCTCCTCATCTCCACCGCGCGTGACCCACGCGACCTGCGGCGCAAATCCTTCGACGTGCTCCTTCTCCTTCATGAGAAGGCTCGCAGGAATGAACAACGGAAAATACGCGTTCACGTGGCCGGTCGCCTTGAAGCGCCGGTCGAGCCCCTGCTGGATCAGTTCCCAGATGGCATAGCCGTACGGACGGATAGCCATGCAACCCTTCACTTCCGTGTAATCCGCCAGCTCGGCGCGCAGGACCACATCCAGGTACCAGCGAGAGAAGTCCTCGGATTGCGGCGTGATCTCGGTGACCAGCCCCTCTTTTTTTCCCTTACCGGTGTCCTTCGCGTTCCCGCCCACCTGATCCTTCATTCGTCCTCATCACTGACAGCTCTTAGCTGTCACTGTCGATTCTCTCCGCCACCCTGTGTTTCCAGTTTATATCGTCACGTTGCGGGTAGTCGTCGCGGTAATGCGCGCCGCGGCTCTCTTCGCGCCTCAAAGCCGCACGGGCGATGAGCCTGGCGACGGTGAGCAGATTGGCTGTTCGCCAGTGCGCTGCATCCAGTCGTCCGCCCGCAGCGAGATGTGCCTGGAGCGCGAGCCACGGCTGCTCGAGTGTCTCGACGGCACGACGCAGCGTGGTGGCCTCGCGAAACAATCCCACGTCACGCCACATCACGTCTCTGATCTGCTCGACCGGAAGCACTTCCGCCAGTCTTCGCTGACTGACGTCGGCGTCCTGGGCGGAGCCAGTCCTGCTCGCGGCTCCAACCACCGATCTCGCTTTCATCGCCGTGGCCGCGCGCGCGCCGAACACGAGCCCCTCGAGCAGCGAGTTGCTCGCGAGCCGGTTGGCGCCGTGCACGCCAGTGCATGCCACCTCTCCCGCGGCAAAGAGCCCCGTTACGGTGGTCGACCCATCGAGGTCGGTCTGAACGCCACCCATCACGTAGTGCGCGGCCGGACCGACAGGAATCGGGTCGCGGGCCAGATCCAGCCCGGCACGCCGGCACGCGTCCGAGATCAACGGAAAGCGCCCGTGCACGTAATCGGGATCCATCTGCTGCAGCGACAGGAACACCGGCCGTCCGGTGCGATGCTCCTCACGGGCAATCGCACGCGAGACACGGTCGCGTGACGCAAGGTCCCCCGCCGGCTCGTAGCGGCTGACGAACGCTTCACCGTCGGCATTGACCAGGCGGGCCCCTTCACCCCGCAGGGCTTCGGACAACAGGAATCGTGGCTGTCCGGCCACTTTCAGCGCCGTCGGATGAAACTGGACGAATTCGAGATCGGCGATCATGGCCCCGGCGCGGAACGCCATCGCCACCCCGTCGCCGGTCGCGACCGCAGGATTGGTTGTTTCACGGTAGACCTGCCCTGCGCCACCCGTTGCCAGCAATACGGCTGATGCCCGCGCCTGACGCTGTCGCCCGGTCTCATCGAGGTAGCACGCGCCCCGGCAGCGGCCGTCTTCCACGAGCAGATCGACCACCCGTGCGTGCGCAAGTGCCCGAACATCCGGCAGTGAGGACGCACGCTGCCAGAGGAGCCGGCCGATCTCGCGTCCCGTCGCGTCGTGCGCATGAAGCACTCGTCGCGCGCTGTGTGCACCTTCGATCGCGAGTGCGGGGTCGCCATGCTCGTCGCGATCGAAGTGCGCACCCCACGCCATCAGTTCGCGCACATAGCGCGGTCCCTCGTCGCAGAGCACCCGGACCGCGCGCTCGTCACACAAACCATCGCCCGCCGCAATCGTGTCCGCTGCATGGAGTCCGGCCGAATCGCCGGGCCCGACCGCGGCCGCAATCCCGCCTTGCGCGTAGCCGGTGTTGCCTTCCTGGGGTTCCGACTTGGTGAGAATGAGGATGGAGCCGGCGCCGCTCAGCTCCACCGCTGCTCGAAGCGCGGCGATGCCGCTGCCGATGATGAGGAAGTCTGCGTGAAGGTCCACGCCGTTGCCTGTTATCCTACCATCCGCCGCATGCCGCCCCCTGACACCGTCCCTCCCGTGCGGCTCACCGTCCGCACTTCGTCACGCGCGTATCCGGTCGAGATTGCCGTTGGCCTCTGCGAGCGGCTGCCCGCAGCACTCGAAGCCGCGGCGCTTCCGCGCCGGCGCTTCATCGTCGCCGGGACCACGGTGTGGCGCCTGCACGGCGATCGCTTTCGCGATCTCACCTCGGAGGAGCCGATCCTGCTGCCCGACGGGGAGCGATTCAAACATCTCGGGACGGTGGCGCGCATCTACGATGCGCTCTTCCGAGCACAGGCAGACCGCGGCTGCGCCATCGTGGCAATCGGCGGAGGCGTTCTCGGCGACGTCGCCGGCTTCGCGGCCGCGACATTCCTTCGCGGGCTTCCGCTGGTCCATGTCCCAACCACCCTGCTCGCGCAGGTCGACAGCTCGATCGGCGGCAAAGTGGGCGTGAACCACACGCTCGGCAAGAACCTGATTGGCGCGTTCCATCAGCCGGTTGCGGTGCTGATTGACCCGTCCCTACTCGAGACGCTGCCGCGGCGTGAGTTCCGCGCCGGACTCTACGAAGTCGTCAAGTACGGCGTGATTGCCAGTCCAGAGCTGTTCCGGCGACTCTCAACCGACCTGCCGCGACTATTCAAACGCGAGTCCTCCGCACTCATTCCAGCCGTCGAGCATTCCTGCCGGATCAAGGCGTCGATCGTGGAGGCAGACGAATACGAAAAAGGTCCGCGGCGCACGTTGAACTTCGGCCACACGACGGCCCACGCATTGGAAACGGTGACCAAGTACCGACGGTTCCGGCATGGCGAAGCCGTGGGTTATGGCATGCTGGCGGCCGCGGAACTGGGAGTCTCACGGGGTCTGATGCCGGCGGGGGATCGCGAGGCACTCCGCGCACTGATCACGGCAATGGGACCCTTGCCGCCGATCGGCGACCTCGAAGCCAGCCAGGTTGTCGAAGCGGCAGGGCGTGACAAGAAGGTTGTCGCCGGCACGCTCCATTTCGTGCTGCCGGGACCACTCGGCTCGACCTCGATCGCCACCGATGTCACGAGTGCGGAGCTGAAGGATGCACTGGTCAGCATCGGCCTCCGCGGCTGACGCCTACTCGAGCCTGTATTCCTTCATCTTCGCGGCGAGCGACTTGTAGGTGATGCCGAGCATGTCGGCCGCCCTGCCGCGATTCTGATCCGCGCCTCGCAACACCTGCTCGATCTTCCGCCGCTCGACCTCCGCGGCGGCTCGCCGGGCCACGTCCGTCAGCGTGCCATCGAAGTCGAATCCGCTCCAGGGATCCGGCGGCTCGATCTCGAGCGGCTGCTGGATCGACGTGAGGTTGAGATGGCGCGGCTGGATCGTGTCACCGTCTGCAAGAATCACCGCGCGCTCGATGCAGTTCTGCAGCTCGCGGACGTTGCCCGGCCAGCGGTATTCGCGCAACGCGGCGAGTGATTCTGGCGAAAGCGCGAGCGCGCGCTTTTTCATATCCCGGCAACATCGATCGACGAAATAGTGCGCCAGCCTGGTCACGTCGTCTTTGCGATCGCGAAGCGGCGGCACCACGATGGGAAATACGGAGAGCCTGAAAAAGAGGTCCTCTCTAAAGCGCCGCGCCGCGACCTGTGCCCGCAACCCGCGATTGGTTGCAGCGACGAGCCGCACGTCGACCTGCACGGACGCCGTTCCGCCGACGCGCTCGAAACGCCGCTCCTCGAGCGCGCGCAAAATCTTGGCCTGCAGCGACAACGGCAGATCGCCGATTTCATCGAGGAAGAGCGTTCCTCGATGGGCCATTTCGAATTTGCCAGGCTTGCGGCCGACCGCACCCGTGAAAGCCCCCTTCTCGTGCCCGAATAGCTCGGTCTCGAGCAGCGTCTCGGGAATGGCGGCGCAGTTGATCGCCACGAACGGCATCGTCGCGCGTTCGCTCAGTGCGTGCAGCGACCGGGCGAACAGTTCCTTGCCGGTCCCGCTCTCGCCCTCGATCAGAACGGTCGTATCGGTTGCGGCCGCACGCTGCAGCGATGAAAACACCTTGCGCAGCGAAGGATCTTCTCCGACGAGTTGCGGCGCGCCGCGGCGAACCGCAAGCTCCTCCTTCAGCAGCAGGTTCTCGTTGACGATGCGCCGCTGCTCGAGCGCGCGCCTGACCAGCAGCAGGAGATGATCCGGATCGACCGGCTTCGCCAGGAAATCGAGCGCGCCTTCCTTCATCGCGCGCACGGCGTCCTCGATGCTGCCGTAGGCCGTCATCACGATCACCGGGATGGCTCCGTCGGTGTCTTTGGTGGCCCGGAGCACGCCGAGACCGTCGCCTTCCGGAAGCCGAAGATCTGACAGCACGAGCACCGGCTGCTGTTCGTGCAGTGCGCGTTCGGCTTCAACCTGGTCCCGCGCCTCGACGACTTCGTGGCCCTCGCTCTCGAGGGCGTGCCGGAGCATCGTACGCAGGGAGTCCTTGTCTTCGACGATCAGTATGCGAGCGGTAGCGGCCACGCGGCGATTCGATGTCAGCGGACCCAACCGGGGGGAACGCCAGCCTGGCGGGCCTCTTCTTCGATGTCGGCGATCTTCTTCTTCTGGGCGTCGATATCGGTTCGGACGCGGTCCATTTCCGCCATCGCTTTCTGCCGGTCCTCGGCGACGCGCGCACGCTGATACGGATCGTCGCGACTCGCGAAATCGTTGGCGAGAGAGTTGATGCGCGTCTGGAGAGCCTCGGCGAACATCTCGCTGCGGCGCAGTTCCTCACGCGCCTGGGTCATGCGCTGCCGCCACCACGCTTCGTCTTTTTGATCTTCCGCCTTCGCCGGTGGTTTCTCTTCGGCCACTGCATCCTTGGCGGACGGCGCGGGCGACGCGGTCACGGGCGGCGCGGTTGCCTTCGGCAGGTCAGAGGTCGAGAGCACCTTGCCGCCGGCTTTGAGTGCCTTCCGGCGTTCCTGTTCCTTCAACGCGAGCTGTCCGAGCGTGGGCGTCTGCTGCGCGCGCAACGGGATGGACGACCCAAAAAGCGAGGCCGACGCGACCAGGGCCGCGATCGTTCGTCTGGCAGTGCTATTCATGAACACCTCATTTTACCACCGGCTCTCGCTCCAGGAGAGCACACGCACACGGGGCGGCGCGCTGCTCACAGGCGAAACCCGCTGCACCACCGCGTGAACGGCCCGGTGTGCCCCGCGGGGACCAATCGACAGCGCCACCAGGGCAACGGTTCCATTGCTGTCCCGCGACGGGTTGCCGTCCCCGTCGGCGGGATCATCGGCCACCCAGACAACCGAATAGAACACGCTGTAAATCCGGGAGGCTGTAAGCCAGAGCGAAGCCGGGCCCCACCCGTAGATCCTCCATTCAGGAGTATCGGCTCCCCAATCACCACCGCCATAGCCCCGTGCCTGCAATTCGCCGGTGAGCGATGCACTGTCACAACACAGCACCGCTGCGCCACCTGCCGGCAGCGGCTTCGAGCCGGCAGCGGGTCCGTCGACAAACGAAGACGTCGCGATACCGGAAAGGATCGGAGTCCAATCCGGCAGGTCTGCGAGATCCTTCAAGGCGCGATTGAGCGCCCCGTCGGCCACGTACAGGGCTTCGTGACCCTGTCTGAAATTCGCGGAGAGCAGGGTTTCCGATTGCCCGGCCAGCAGCGCAACGGCCCCAACGGCCCCGAGCAGGACGACGAGGATGAGCGCAACCAGCAGCGCGCTGCCACGCTCCCGCGCAAGCCGGCGGAAGGCGCTCATCGCTGCAGGTTCCGCGGGGACAGATCGAGCGACACGATCTCGTCAGGGATCATCCGGCCGCGGGCCGTGGCGGATCCGGGACGCGCGAACCACCGCGAATCGATACCGCGCAGGACGTCGACGCCGGTCTGCACGCGCATCGTGACGCGGACGCTTCGGATCCGCAGCAGGTCGACATCGTACGCATTCGCGCCGGTGCCACAGAACGGTCCATCCGTCAGCATCGCCACAGGCATCTGCGCCAGCGCGCCGCTATCGGCATACAGCACCGGCTGAGGCACCGGTGCGCCGGTGGATGTCACGAGGCAATTGGCCGTTCCCGACGGTGGGACTGGCTCCGACGGCGGCAAAGGATCTCCGAAATATGCCAGCTGGAAGTCGACGACATTATCGACCAGCGGCACCGCACTTCCGCCGGGCTGTTCCCGTCGCAACTGCCGTTCGGCGGCATCGAAGAACAGTGTCGTCTCGACGAGTTGGGCTATCTTCGATCCTGCCGGGTATGTCACCGACCTGGCGCCCGTCACGTTCGTGAGTACGAGCGTCGCAGGCGCAATGCTCTGCACAGTCGAGACGTCGAAGTTGCCGGATTGATCGAACAGGATCACATCAGTGCCCGCGACGAACCCGCAGGCCGTGGTCCCGACCCGGCATCCGGAATCGACGGCAAGGGCAGCGACGGTCGTCCCCGGTGAGAGATCTGCACTCAACGTACTGAACGCCCCGTTCGCGGGAACGTATCGGATCGCGATCGCATTCATACCGGCAGCAAACCCGCGCCGTCGCGGTTCGACCGGCGGCAGCCAGCGGACCAGGGGCCCATCCTGCGAACCGGTGCCGGCAGCGTTGATCTCCGCTGTCAGTACCTCGGTAGCCACGCGCACCCGCTGGTGAAGATCAGCCGATTCGCTCCACAGCGCGCTGCTTCCGAGGCCATTGCCGATCACCGCAAAAATTCCGCTCGTGACGGTCAGCATCAGCGCCACCGCGACGACGAGCTCGACGAGGGTGTAGCCGGCCTGGTTCTTCATCGGGAGATCCTCGTTCTGACCGTCACCAGCCGCGATTCGGCACGGGCGCCACGCGCCGCGCGCGCCGCACCGATGTCGTCGACGAGGCGCCGCACCACGACCTGGAGGACGAGGGTGTCAGCCGTCCCATCGGCTGGCAGGTCGATTGACCATCGCCGAACGAACATCGCCCCTCGTGGAGGCTGGGTGCCGGTGCCGACCCACTCGCCGCGATCGTCGAGAAAATCGACGAAGCCCGGCGTGTTCTCCTGCAATGCGGTGGACGGCGACGGCGACAACCCGCTACCGCCGTGCGACGGCGGATTAGTCGAAAAATCGGTCGACGTGTCCGACAGTGGCACGCCGGTGCTGTCGAAGGTCCAGCGCAGTGTGCGGAGCTGCTCCATCCGGGTCACCGCCAGCACGGTCGTAGATGTTTGAGCGCGCGACAATGTCATCGCAGTCGTTGTCGCAACCAGGAAGCGCCCGGTTATCAGAACCGATGTTCCGAGCACCGCGATCGCGATGAGGACCTCGAGCAGAGTGAAGCCGCGTTCCTGCATGCGGAACGCCGGTGCACACGCAAGGCCATCGTCCGTCCGAACATAAAATGCACGTTTGTGGCCGCTCGCGCATAGTTCGCTCTTCGCCGCCACCCGGGACGTTGCAGCAGCTGCACGCCGATCGGGAGGGCGGATGTGCAGAAGTTACGATGCGGGCGTGGTCAGCTGCGCGATGCGTGCCTTGACCTTGTCCGCATCCGGAGCCTGGGGAGAGAGCCGCAGGTATTCACCGTAGGCAGCGGCCGCTTCCGCCCGCTTCTGCAGTTTTTCCAGGCTGATCCCGAGCGCGAGCCGGAAGGAGCCGTCGTCGGGATTGAGCGTGATCGCTTTCAGGTATTCCTGGACGGCCGCCCCTTCATCACCCTTCTGGTGCAGGGCCTGGCCGATGTTGAAGATGGTTGCGTAATCGTCCGGTAGAAGCTGCTGGACCGTCCGGTACGATGCGATCGACTCGTCGAGACGTCCGAGCAGCTTGAGCGCGCGCGCCCGGTTGAAGTGATAGGCCCACCGGCCCTGGATCAAGGCAATGGCGCGGTCGAAGTGCGGCAAAGCCTCTGCAGGACGGCGGAGTCGAACGAGCACCTGCCCCATGTTGCTCTCGGCTTCGGCGTCTTCAGGATTTCGAGCGATCGCGTTCTGGTACTTCTCGAGAGCGCCTTCTAGATCACCAGCGGCGTAGGCTGCTGAACCGGCGGAACCATCGTCCAGGAACGAACGGGTCGTGCCGGCCGACGGAGCAGCGGGCGTTTCAGTCTGAACTTCCAGTGGTGATGCGACCGCAAGTTGTAAGGGCGCATGCGGCGGGAGAACTTTGTGCGGCGTCGACACACGCGCCATGAAGGGAACGCCGATGGCCAGCGCCGCGCCGAGAGCCAGCAGAATCGGCAGGACCGGGATCGAACGCTTCGGCTGGGATGGTGGCTCAGCCGACGACGACGGACGCGCGCGCCGGGTTACCTGATTTCTCGCCATGAAAGTATCCGAACGCCCACTTGTCCGACGCCATTGTTGAAGTCCGCAGGATCACCGAAGGCCTCGACGTTGGCGCCCGTCGCTCCCGCCGAGCCGAAGTAGAGATGCTGGTCGACGATGAAGGGCGAGGTCGCGCGCCCGGCGACCGTCGCCGCGACTGGACTCTCGTTGCTATCGATTTTGCCGTTGCCGTTCCCGTCGTACGCGGCACCTCCGGCATACGTCACTGCGTACAGCTTCGCGGTGAAGTCCGCGCAGGGCGTCGCCGCCGCTTCCGTCGTTGTCGTATAGAAGACGATATCTCCGGCGACCGACGGAGAGGTCGAGGCTCTCTCCCCGGTCGCAAGACCGGCTGTGTTGGTGACGGGCGCGAGACTGAGTGCAAACTTGGTCGTCGCGCCGGCACCCGGTGAGTTGTCTTTCAGTCCCCACAGCTTGAACGTCCCCGTGCCTCCCGGCGCGGAGCTCGGCAGAATATCGCTGCCGGTCGCGAAGAACATGTAGACGTCCGTGCTGCCGATGAACAACAGCGCAGACGAGGCATAAATCGGCTGGAGGGTATCCACCATCAGGCTCGCCGAAAGTGATCCCGCCGAAGTGAAGTCGAAGCGCCAGTACTTGCCGTCGATGTCGCCGATGTACGCCCTCTGGACCACGTGACTGCCGGAAACTCCGGACGCCGTCGGGTCCGCCTGGAGCGCGTTCTTGCGGCCGTTGCTGACATCGCCGATCGAGACGCAGCCGCTGCCGCTCCCCGATCCACTCGAGATCGCGGTGCATGTTCCCGTCGGATTCCCGATCAGCTTTCCCGTATCAGGACTCAAGAGGTACATGGCGTTGCCGGCCTTGGGCGCCGAGACGCCTCGCCCGGGTATCGATGCTTCGATGTCCGGAAAGTAACCAGACCCGACGATCACCGCGTTGATGGAACGGTCGTTACTGACCGGACCGACAGCAGGGTCAGACCACGTGAAGCCAACGGTCTTCTCCGCCACCGTCGCCGTGGACTTGACGTCGCCATAGAACTTCACCTTCCCGCCGGACGTACCGTCGGTGACGGTGAACGTTGCTGTATAAGCCGGATCGAAACTCGAGTAATTCGGGAACGACCATTTGAACTGGATCGACTCGTTGACGGCATCGAATTGCGAAAGCAGGGCGCTGACGGCGGGCAGCCCATCGAGTTCCGGATCCACGTTCATGCCGGCACCGCTGACGTCGAATCCCTGGTAGAACGTCCCACCAGGTCCCTCTCCGATCAGCAGCAGGCTGCGCCACTCTCCGCTCACCTTGACTTCGGCCAGCTTGGGCGAACTGTCGACGAAGTAGTCGAACTGCTCGATCGGCTGACCGTCCTTGAGCGTCCGCAGCTTTGGCAACAGGTTGTAGGGAATGAACGCCCACACCTCGTAACCGGTACGCGCATCGACTGCGTGGATCATTCCGTCATTCGCGCCAAAGAAGACGAGGGCACGACGATCCTTGTACTTGTTGGCAAACGTTCCGGCCGCATCCGAGTATCCGTAGTCTTCGTCCGGCGGCGGATCGAGCGATGGAACGTCCATGATCGCCGGGGTTGAGCCGATCACCGCGCCGAGGGGTTGCGCGCGAACGAACGTGATCAGCTCGGTCACCGAACTGCCGTCGTTCATGTGCGGACGGAGCGTTGCCTCATTCGCCGTGGTGAACGGCACAACCGAGCCACCGCCGGACCCATCGGGAATGAACGTGTAGATGTTCCGGACGGCGGGATCGCTGGGAACGCGCGCCTTGCCCGCAAGACTCGGGCGGCCGTCGAGGTCGGGCCAGAGTTGCGTTCCGTCTTTGCTGAATTTCCAGCCGGTCGGTTTCGTCCCGTCCACTGCGGGCACGTAAGGTACGGAACGCGCGCAGGACGCCGTCGAAACCCGGAAGCGAGAAGCCGGCAGTCAGCATCAGGTTACTGCGCTGCGGCAGGGGCTGACCACCAGGGCTCGCGACGATGTCGGTGTTTGCGAGCGAAGTACCGTTGATGTCCTTGGCACCCGTGAGATTCACCGTGCCGACCACCGGACTCACGGGCAGGTACTCGCTGATCTTCCCGGAATCGAAGTCGGCCGCGCGTGAGAATCCCGCCTGGACCGCATAGTTGATCGCACGCGCAACTTCCTGCGCGGTCGTTGCCTTCGTGTAGACGCCACGGCTGTTGGTCGCGATGTTCCTCAGCTGGGTTTCGTGCGCCGCCTCCGGACTGATCGAAATCACATGAATCGGGATCCGCTTGGTCACGGTACCGCCGGTGACGTTGACGAACGTGGACGCGACGCTCTCCGCGTTGTGGGCGGCGGTGTAGGTCGCGTCGCCTTCGTCCTTTCCCGAGGTGATGAGCACGACCACGGTGTTGCGGCAGGCGCGCAATGCCGCGCTGTCGGCGACCATGGCCTGGACGGCCGCATCGCGGGCATCATCGAGGGCGTGCGCGATGGGACGGTCGTTGTACGTGCGTCCGTCCCTGCCGGCCGGTATCAGCCCGTTGGCATCGTTCACCGGCCGGCGGATCTTGGTCAGAATCGTCGCCGACGTATTGGCCGCCGGCGTGACGATCTTGGCACCGCCGCCGCTCAGCGTCTCGATCGAGAAGTTCGCGGCCGCGACACTCGGATCGTAGATCGCGAATTTGTTGACGCCGCCCGCGTTGCACGGATTGGTGTCCCCGAGCAAGGCAAGCGCGGCGTTGCCAGTGACCCTGACCGGTTTGTCGCACGTCGGAGACACACGCCAGGCAGGCGTACTCTGTCGCAGCTTGATCAGCCCCCATCGATACTGCGCACCGGCGTTCTCGCTGACGGCGGTGTCGATGCCGGACTTGGCGATTTCGAGCCGGGTCGGGCTCCAGAAGTTCGTGTAGGACGACGACGAGCTCGGTGTCGCCACGATGTCGACTGCTTCAAACTTCGAGCTCCCGCTCTGCGTGGTTTCGTACTGCAGCGAACGGTAACGCCGCCGGTAGGTGTTGGCTGACCCGGGAACCCCAAGCGCGGTCGAGACGGTGCCGTCGTTCGAGGTGGTGTAGGTGTTGGGATCGTAGTAATACCCGGCGCCATCCTCGAGCATGCGCGTGCTGGTATCAATCACGATGATGATCGTCGGCGGTACCCGCTTGACGAAGAGCAGCGGATCGAGCTGGGCCGATGCGGTAGCCGTCCACCAGCAGGCGAGGGCGAGCGTGCAAACGGCGGTCAGGCGATGTCGACGGCGATTCACGCGGGGGGCAGTTCGAGTCATTACTGCAAGCTCCCCGTGGCTGTGTTCATTTTCATATTGGTGAGCGTCTTGCCAGGGGTCTGCACGGCCGCCTTGCGCGCGCGCTGGTTCAATTCTTCCTGGCCGCGCTGCGCGATCTGGCCGCGCTCGATTTCCGTTCCCGACGTTCTCGCCACCGTGACCTCGATGACTTTCCTCGTTCCGGACGGGCCGATGGCCACCGCGTGCAGCGTCAGCGTCCCGTTGCTGTCCGACAGCGGGTCGTCATCGGTTTCAGCCGGATCGTCGGCAACCCACACCGCCACGTACATCGGACTGTCGATACTGACGTCACCGCCGATCTCACTCAGCGGTCCCCACGCGAACAATTTCCACTGCGGGTCGTTCGCACCCCATTCGTCGGCGGCGTCGGTGATCGCCTGGAGTTCGGCGGTAGCCGACGTCAGCGTGATCGTGCCGCCACCCGGCAGGATCTTCGACACACCGGGCGCCCCGTCGATGAAGCTCGATGTCGTCGTCCCCGCCAGCATGTCGTTCCAGCGCGGAACCATGAGCAGGTCCTGGACGACGCGGTCGATCGCGGCGTCGGCGGCGTAGAGCGCTTCCTGGCTGTTGCGATAGTTGTTGGCGATCGCGGTCTCCGTGCGGCTGACCATGACCACCGCCGCACCAAGTGCGGTGAGCAGCATCATCGCCATCAGCGCGATGATCAGCGCCGTGCCGTTCTCGTTCGCAAAGCCGCCGCCGGCCCGATGGTTGGCCGTCATCGCGCGAGGTTCAGGTTCCGCGGGGTCACTTCGAACGCCACGCGATAATCAGGAACGTAACGCTCGCCGCCAGCTGCGGTTCCCCGGTTCTTGAACAGGATGGGATCGGTGCCGCGCAACGACGGCTTCGACGCCTGGACGCGCAGCTGCACGCGCACCTTGCGAACGCGGAGCAGGTCGGCGTCGAATTCGTTGCTGCCGCTGCCGCAGTACGGGCCATCCGTGAGGATCGCCTTGGTGAGCTCCGCGAAGGAGCCATCCTGTAGCGGGAGCGTCGTCATGCCGGCCGCGTAGTTCCCGGCAGCGTCGTAGAGGCAGTTGGCACTTCCGGCCAGCGGCTTTGGCAGCTTGGGCGGATTGGGATCGCCGAAATACTGAAACTGGAGGTCGACCACATCGTCGACCAGCGCGATCTCCGTCGAGTCACCGTCGTACCGCATGAACTTGTTGGTGGCGGTGTCGAGGTAATAGGTGTAGCTGACGACCTGCGTGACCTGCGCGCCGATCTCGTACGTATGCGAGAGGTTCTGGCCCCGGTGCTGCAGGTGGGCCGCGTCACTTTGCGTGTTCGTAATCGAGAACATGTCGAAGTTGCCGCTGGTGTCCATGATCAGGACGCTCATCCCGGTGATGAATCCGCACAGAGGATCCTTCTTGGGACAGTTCGGCTGGTCGTTCACTTTCAGTTCGGCGGACTGCGGCGGCATCGCCTGCCTGATCGTCGACTGCGAATAGCTGTTGGGGACGTAGGCGATGCTGATCGTGTTCGTCTTGTAACTGGCCGGGCCCTGCGTTGGATCGGGATTGATGCGACCCGTACGTCGGGGCAAAATCGGCGCGAACCAGTTCAGCAGGGATCCCGTCGTCGCGCCCTGGTAAACGCCGGCGCCCGTCATGGTCAATTCCTTGAACAGGACTTCCTGGTTGACGCGCATGCGCTGTTGCATGTCGGCGACTTCCGGCTGCGTCTGCGCGGTGCCTTGTGCCGGGTTCATCAGCGAGAAGATCGCGCCGGTGACGGTCAACATGATGGCCGTGGAAATCAGCAGTTCCACCAGCGAGTATCCGGCCTCCGAGCGGATGCGGCGAGACGCCCTCACTGCGCCTTCCTCGTTCGCAACGTGACGAGGAACGCATCGCCAGCCATCCTTTTCCGCGCACCAGGGCCGGGAACCCTGGCCGCCTCGTTCGAGACCGGCGTCACCAGTACCTGAAATACCAGCGAATTGTTCGGATTGGTCGGCAGCGGCTGAATCGACCACCGGCGGATGTAGCTGGCGCCCACCGGGACGGCTGTTCCCGTGCCCACATACGTGCCGTGCGCGTCGAGAAAGTCGACGTACCCGGCGACGTTCTGATCGATCGTCGTCGAGGGCGAGGGATTCAGGCCGGAACCGGTCGCGGTCTGCGGATCAACGGCAAGATTGGTGGTGGTGTCGCTTAGCGGCAGGCCCTGCCCCGCGGTGTCGAATCCCCACGTCAACCCGCGCAGCTGTTCCATCTTCTGCTCTGCCATCGCGGTCGTGGAGGTCTGCCCTTTTGCGACCACGTTCGCGCGCGTCGACACTGCAAACAACTGCGCGACGCCAAGCGACACGACGGTCAGCAGACCCATCGAAATGAGCACTTCGACGAGGCTGAAGCCCTTACTGGAGCTGGACTTTGCCGGCAGCATTGATCGTGACCGTTCGTGATTTCCCCTGGCGGGTGATCGTGATGTTCTGAGGCACCATCGGCTGGGCGACACCGGCGACCACCAGCTGGGCGCCTCCGTCCGGAGAGAACTCGATGACCGTTGTCGTGACCGTCGCCGCATTCGGAATGGTGCGAACGGGGCCGTCGTAGTTCGGGCGGGTCATCAAGTCGGCGTCTGCGGGAAACGGGTAGGCACTCTGAAGACAGCGGTTCGCAGCCGCGTCGACAGCAGTACCCAGCAGTTCGACCGTTCTCACGTAACCGGCCGCGGGGCAGTTGGTCCTGACGCGCAGGGATCGGTTCGCGGCGACCGCACGCAGACGCGCGTCCTGGAACTCGCGTTCGACCAGCCGGGCGGCGTCATTGAGCTTGACCGACGCCGTCAGGTCAGTCATCACCGGCAGGGCGATCGCCATGATCGTTCCCGCCGCCGCAACCACGAGCATGAGTTCGATCAGCGAGAATCCCCGCTGATGCACACGAGTACCTGGCATTGTCATGGATGGGCTGAGCAATGGAACTGCCACGCCTGGGTGGCGCAACTTTGAAGCAGGCTGGCGACCACGCGGGCCAGCAATATCAGTGATTTAGAGCTGGCGGTCTTGCGCAGACAACGGCTGCGGGATGTGCACTTTTGAACGTGGAATCACGATTCTGCAAGGGCGTCGGATCGCAGCGGCAGGGTCACCGCCATGCGCGCGCCGCCGGTCTCCGCGTTCGAGACCGCGACTCTCCCGTTGTGCGTGACGACGATTTTGTGGACGAGAGCAAGCCCCAGGCCGGTTCCTCTGGCCTTGGTCGTGAAGAACGGACGGAACATGCGCGCGGTCACGCTGGCGTCCACGCCGGGGCCGTTATCGCGAACGACGATCTGCTGCGATCGCTGCGCAGCATCGATCGTTCCCTCGAGAGCGATACGTGGTGGTACGCCGGCATCGACGCACGCTTCCAATGCGTTGCGGCAAAGATTGCTGAATGCCTGGCGCAGCAGCACCTCATCACCCTGGACGGTGCCGAACTGGCCGGAGACACTGACCTCGCCCCCACGCGACATCGCCTCGGCGCGCACCTCGTCGGCGGCACGTTCCGCAAGCCCCCGCAGCGGAACCGCTCCCAGCGTCAACTCGGCAGGCTTCGCGAAGTTCAGGAAGTTGGTGACCACCTGGCGCAAGGCTTCTGTCTCGTCGCGGATACCTTGCACGTAGGGACGGTAGTCGGGCGGCAGCTTCTCGAGTACCAGCAAGCGGCTGTACCCATGGATCGTCGCAAGGCCGTTGCGGAATTCGTGAGCGATGCCGGCGGTCAGCTCACCGAGACGAGCAAGACTGTCTTTCGTGCGCAGCTGCTCTTCCAGTTCGACGACCGCGCTCAGATCGGTGAACAGGCAGATGGCTCCCTGCGCATTTCCGTTACCGCTGCCGATGGGAGAAACCGTGACGCCGAGATGCGCCGTCTCACCAGCCGGCGTTCTGACCTGGATGGTCCGGCGGACCACCGGCCTGGACGAGACCAGGCATTCTTCGACGACGGCGACCAGCGGACCCGCGGTTCGGAGAACGACCCTCATCGCATCTCCGGGAGTCTCCGCACCGAGACCCAGCATGCGTCGTCCGGCCGGGTTCAGCGTTCTCACCGCTCGATCATCACCGACGACCAGGAGCCCGGATGTGATGCTGGCGATGATCTCCTGGCTGAGGCGTTCGGACGCTTCGGCGCGCTCCCTCATCGCGCGCTCCTGCGAGCGCATGCGCTCCACGGCCTGCTCCATGGCGGCGGCCATGAACGCCGTCTCGGATCCTTCCTTGCGATCCGTTCCGCGCGCGCGAGCCGCTGCGATCAGCTTCGTAATGGCGAAGGCAAGTACACCCGCGAGCGCCGCGACAATGGCGGTGAGCGAGAGGAAAAGAATGCCTGCCCTGGTCATCCTAAGCGGCCAGCGTACCAGGTGACGATGCGCTCGCCGTAGAGGGACGCGGCCAGCGCCGCGAGCGCCAGGAACGTTCCGAACGGAAGGGCTCTCTTCAATCCGCCACGATGCCAGGCAATGACGGCGATGCCGATCACCGATCCCGCAACGGACGAAAGCATCATCGTCAACAGCACCAGCTTCCAGCCGAGAAATGCGCCGATCATCCCGAGCATCTTGACGTCTCCGCCGCCCAGCCCCTCCTCACCCGAGTAGCGGAAGTATGCCTCGCCGATCAGCCACAACACGCCTCCACCGACCAGCATGCCGATCAGTGCGTCGGCGATGCCCGGCGGCAGGAAGAGGCTGGCGGCTAGTCCGGCGATGATCCCCGGCAGGGTGATGGCGTCGGGTAGCAGGTGATGCTCGAGATCGATTGCGAACAGTGCGACGAGCGACGCGCCAAAGAGCAACCGCACGGCGAGCAGCGGCGTCCAGCCGAAGACGAGGTAGTGCCAGATGAAGACTCCCGCAGTGATCAACTCGACCACCGGATAGCGGATGCTGATGCCGCTGCCGCACCCGCGACATCGTCCGCCGAGCACCGCGTAACTGACCACGGGCACGTTGTCGAACCAGCGCAGTGCCGTTCCACACGTCGGGCAGCGAGAGCCTGGACTGATGATCGACTCCTGCCGCGGCAGCCGGTGAATGACGACGTTGAGGAAGCTGCCGATCGCCAGGCCCAGGAAACTGACGATCGTCAGTTCGACAATGTTCGCAGGCATCATCGTGGCACCGCGTCGGCCGCCCGCTTCTGTGTCGAGGGCATTGGAAACAATGCCGAGTGGTCGGAGACGCTGACGCGACCGGTCCCCGGATCGATCACGTACGGTGTTCGGGAGGGATCGAGCGGGATGCCGCGCAAACGGCCCGCGCGGATCACCTCCTGCCAGGAGTATGGCTCGCCGGCACGATGGGGTACCGAGTTGACGATCTGTTCGAGCTGGTCGATCTGATCGAGCGCGTCGATCTGCTGCAGGCCGCGCTGCGCCCGGTTACGCAGCCATTCCTGGTCCGCCGCGAGCATCTGGCGCCAGATGAATCGCGCTGATGTCCGGTCCGCCCCCTGGGTGAGCATCGCGGCGGCGACCGGCATGAGCCAGTTGGGGGCGTTCGGCTGCTGCGCCGCGCGCCGGAACCATTCGGCAGCCGCCTGGGTATCGTGCAACTGCCAGTAATTGACGAAGGCGATGTCGTGGTAATACTCCCACTTGCCTGGCTGTGCTGCGATCCCCTTGCGAAGCAGGGTCACGGCAAGGTCCGGCCGTCCTGCCCCGCCTGGATAGGCTTCGCTCAGAAAGATCGCTCCGAATCGGTAAGCGATATTGAAGTACGGGTCGAGCGACGTGGCGATGTCCAGCAGCGGGTAGAGGAGTTGGTACTTGCGGACGCGGCCGGACGTATCGAGACGGTCGCCGCCATAGTGCTGAATCGCGCGAATCCAGTACACGTCGGCAGCCAGGGCATCGAACCCGAGCACGAGCCGGTCCAGCGCCGCCGGTGAGCGCACATACAACAGTTGCTGCACGACCGGGTCAGCGGGAAACGCGCGATCGCGCGCGACCTGCAGCATGATCGCGACTCCCAGAAACACTCCTGCGGCCAGCGCCACAACCGGATGAACGCCGTCGGCGGATCGCATCACTTGAAGTCTCGCCGCGAAAAGACGAACGTGGCTACCAGGAGAAGCGCGAGGATGTAGGCCGCGCCGTAGGCGGCCGTGGAGACGAGATACATTGCCGGTACTGGAAGGCCGTGCACCACCTGGGTCTTGATGTCGAACGCGGCAAAATCAGGAAGCACGTGGTACACGCCGCGCGCGAGTCGCGCCGCTGTCTTCGATTGAACGACCTTGTCGAAGTTCCGCAGGTCCGCATTGAAATGACCGGCGACGTACAAACCAAAGGTCATCGCCGCTGAGAGAATCGGGCTGGAGAACGTCGAGAAGAACACCGCGATCGCCGTCACCAGCGCGAGCTCGATGAAGATGAGCAGCAAGGCCTTCAGCAACGCCGGGTCGGTCGCCGGCGTTTCCCACCCGGCTTTGAACTGCGCCGACTCAGTCCACGACATGTAGGCAAGGACGGCGTAGAGCGCGACGGTCATCACGGCAACATTGACGGCCAGCGTCAGCAGCAGCCCGGCGTACTTGCCGGCGATGAACTGGGAGCGGCTGACAGGCTTCGACAGCAGCGCGTAGATACTCCGCCGCTCCACCTCTTTCGACACCAGGCCGATCCCGATGAAGATCGAAATGAACAACCCAAAGACCGAGGTGGCGGCGAGGCCGAGATCCTTGATGATCTTGACATCCTGCCCTGCCGTCAGCTGCCCGAGCAGATACGACGAGCCGATCAGCAGGACGGCGAACAGGACGAGGTTGTAGGGCACGCGATCGCGCACCGATTCCCGAAAGACGTTGATCGCGACGTAGCTAACGGCGCGCATCGCGAGCCTCGTGTTGCGCACGCGAACCCTGGCCGACCGCGTTGACCCGCTGCACGAAAAAATCCTCGAGCGTTTCGCGGAGCGGGTTCAACGAGACCACCGAGGCACCGGTCGCCACCAGCTCGGACAGGATCCGATCGGGCGGCTGCGCCAGTGAGAGCTCCAGGCTGTATCGACCTGGACTGATCTCGATGACGCGGGTCGCGGTCGGCCGGACACGCTCGAGCGCGGCGGCTGAGAGATTTGCGACGACGAGCTCCCAGCCGCGAACCGTGAACTCGGTGAGCTCCGCAAGCCGTCCCTGCGCCGCCAGGCGTCCGGACGCAACCACCGCAACACGGCTGCAGAGAGCCTCGGCGTCAGCCAGGATGTGCGAGCTGAAGAAAACGGTCCGCCCCTGGTCGCGCAATTCGAGAATGAGCGCGCGCACGTCGCGCCGGCCGAGTGGATCCAGGCCCGACATCGGCTCGTCGAGGAAGACGACCTCGGGATCGTTCAGCAGCGCCTGGGCGATGCCGACGCGCTGGACCATGCCTTTCGAAAATTTGCGCAGCTGGAAACGGCGCTCACGGCCGATACCGACCCGGTCGAGGAGTGTTGCGACCCGCGTGCGGCGGTCTGCCGCCGAGTAGCCGAACAGCTGGGCGAAGTATGTGAGCAGCTCCTCGGCGGTGAGGTAGTCGTAAAAGGAAGGATTCTCCGGCAGGTAACCGATGCGGTGCCGGATGGCGACATCCCCCACCGGCCGTCCCAGGATCTGGGCGCGCCCTGACGTCGGGTAAATCAGCTGCATGAGCAGCTTCAGGGTTGTCGTCTTTCCCGCGCCGTTGGGTCCGAGGAAACCGAATACCTCGCCGGGCTCGATGCTGAGCGTGAGTCCGTCGAGCGCGCGGTAGGTCCGGCGGCGCCAGAAGCCGACCGGATATTCCTTTGCCAGGTTGTCGATCTGTATCGCCGGGCTCATCCAGCTTGGGGTATCGGCAGATTACTGCGCTCGCTTCAATGCAATGCCGATCAGTGCGTCGACATACTGCGCCGGCGGCAGGCCGAGGCTGTCATTTCCCATCCGTCCCGCGACCATGCGGCCGTTGATGTACACCGTGGGGGTGGAACCAACCCGGACCAGCCCGCCAAGCGTCGCGTCGGTCTTCACTTCGACCAGCGCCGCCGCATAGCGCTCGTCGAAGTTCGTGATCCCGGCAATGTCGCGGGCCGCCCGCTCGACTACCTCGCGCGTGAGCGAGGTCTGGTTGGCGAAGAGCCAGTCATCGAGCTTCTTCTGATTGGGGTTGCCCCGGGCCATCACGTAGGCCGCCGCAGCTTCGCAAGCAGCGAGATGGTTCCCGGTCGGCACATTGGGATTGCACTCCCCTTCGAGCGGATAGTGCTTCAACACGAACTCGACCCCCTTGCCCTCGTAGTTCGGCAGCACGCGCGCGAAGGTTTCGTGCGCGGCTTTGCATCCGGGGCACTGGTAGTCGCTGAACTGCACGATCTGCACCTTGGCGCCGTTCATGTCGATCGGGAGTTCCGCCTTGGGCTGAACGTCCCACCACTGTTCGAGCTTCAGCCGCTGCTCCTCGGTGATCTGGGGGTACGGCTCCTGGGTCGCCGCGGCAGCTGCCTGCGTCGTCTGAGTATCGCGCGGGAACAACGACACGGCCCCGGCTGATGCGCCGAGAAGGACGAGCAGCACGAGCAGTGCGGACGGCGTCGAGACGAGGGTGCGGATATCGCGCGATGCGCGGCCTGGCAAGGTAGTCATGGGAAACGTAGTCGCTCCACCGGAGATGATGAATATCGCGATGACCGCCACGTAGGTGATCGCACACAGGATGCAGAACACTTTCAAAACGAAATAGGACGACCACCCGAGATACAGCGCGAAAGCGAGACCGACCGTCGAGAGCGCGAAAATGTAGGCGGGGGCGTTTTCTCTGGAGGCCGAGGTCGGCCGACCGACCATTGCGGCGAGCACCAGGATGGTTGCGAAAAAGATCACGCCGAGCAGCGCGACGGGAACACCCAGGAAGCTGCCGTATCGACTCAGGTAAGCCTCCGTGCAGCTCACCGTCGAACTCACATCACAGAAACTGGCGTAGTGCTGTTCCGTGACCAGCTTGTAGTGCACATAGCTCGATGCAGTCGCGGCAGCAAGCCCGAGAAGGGCGAATGCCACCAGCAGCGTCCGGCTCTTTGAAGACATCAGTTTTTCTTCCCCGTGAACTGTCATTTGTACAACATTTCACTTCAGTTCGCTGCCATGACCCGGAGCTCCCGTCTCCGGCATGTTGCCGGCAAACGTCGCGGTATCGCCGAAGACGGCGCGGTCGGTGTTCGTGCCGTAATACATCGCCCCGGTCACGCCACCGGCAGTCGGATCGGCGCTCACCTGGTAAGCGGTTACTGGCGCCAGGCCGTTGCAGCTCGGACGCCCATCGGTTGTCGGCGTGCCGCTCATCGTGAAGAGATACCCGCTCTTGAGGACCGGGTCAGCTGCCAGGTCGGGACTGAGGAACCCCTGACCGGTTACCGGTACCGGCGTCGCCAGCCCTGCCAGCGTCGGCGAGAAATGCTGGTCGCCACACGCCTGGGAAAACGAGAACTGCGCCTGGTTGATGGTCTTGAGTGCCGCCACTGCGACGGCCTGGCCGGCAGTGACCCGTGCGTGGCGGTACCCGGCCACCGCAACCGCCGACAGGACGCCGATGATCGCCATGATGATCAGCAGCTCCACCAGGGTGAATCCGGCGCACCCGCCCGCGCGACGTCTGGCGTGTTTCATAGAGGAGGGCCGCCGAAGGCGACGTCCCTTTGTACCGTGAATCAGTGACAGGAACCAGCAATTACGGAACAGCTCACATTCGTGTCGTCCCAAAACGTCGAAAGGGATGCCGTGTGGGGCATCCCTCTCGATTGAGTGCAAGGTTTCGAAGCCGTCCGGCCGCGAATCGTCTACTGGATCGGGGTCGCCGTTCCGGCCAGCGTCGCCGCAAGAACCGGCGGAACACCGGAGAGACCGAAGAAGATCGTTCCGGCCCCAGCAGTCGAGAAGCCACGGTTACCAGTCGTGCCGACCGTCACGGGCGTGCTGGTCGCGTAGTAGTTGACCTCGGTCGCAATCGCGTTGCAGTCGTTCGGGCCCGCAGCTGCGCCAGCCGTCAACAGCGCCACCGAGTAGCCGCTCTTCACCGAAGGATCGGTCGACAGGTCCGGCGAGATGAATCCCTGCGAAGAACCGGGGCAAGGATCCGAGAGGACCGCCAGCGCGATCGAGTAGCCGCCGTTGCCCGCCGCCGCCATGTAGGACGCTTCAGCGCTGTTGATGGCGCGAAGCGAACCGATCGCCGAAGACTCGTTGCCCGACATGCGGGCGCGGAGCAGACCGGGCACCGCGATCGCCGCGATGATCCCGATGATCGCCACAACGATCAGCAACTCGATGAGCGTGAAACCCTTCTGATTACGAACCTTCATTCTTGCACTCCTTCAAAAAGTTTGTGATGGCCGCTGCCTGGTCGATGGTCATGGCCGACATGATTGCGGGCGGCCAACAGCCGCCATTTGAGCAACGGCAATGCCAGAGCCGGAATGCTGTGCATCCAAACGGCTAAGCTCAAATATGCCTGTTAGTTAGAGGGCGTCCTCGGGACGAGAGATGGAATAAATCTTCATGACGATTCTTGGCCCTGTGCCAATTTTTGTCAACCGCGACAGTCACTTTAGGTCGTATTTCTTGGTGTAGTAGCGGAACGAGCGGAAGCTCATACCGAGCAGCTCCGCCGCCTTCACTTTGACCCCTCCCGCCCGGCGCAATGCCTCGGCAATGTACTCGCGTTCGATGTGCTGAACGTGTTGTTCGAGGTCGAAACCGACGTCGGGGAACCCGCCCGCCTGCTGCGTCGCGGCGGCGACCACGGCGTGGCTGCCGCTTCGAACCAGCTCCGGCAGGCTCTCCGACAGGATCGAAGGCGTCCGCTCGAGCGCAACCGCGCGTTCCATAGCGTTTTCGAGTTCCCGGATGTTCCCGGGCCAGGGGTACGCCTGCAGCAGCGACATCGCCCCGCCGGAAATCCCGGCGATCTTCTTCCCCATCTGGGCGGCAAACCTGGCGGCGAAGTGTTCCGCAAGCAGCGGAATGTCGTCGCGGCGTTCGCGCAACGGCGGAAGACGCAGGGGAATGACGTTGATTCGGTAGAACAGGTCCTCGCGGAAGCGCGCCTCGGCAACCATCTTCGTCAGATCGCGGTTGGTCGCCGCGATGATCCGGATGTCCGCGTCGACCTCTTCGGTTCCCCCGAGGCGCCGGAACTTCCGCTCCTGGAGGATGCGCAGCAGTTTCACCTGCACCAGCTGGCTCATCTCTCCGATCTCGTCGAGGAAGATCGTTCCCTTCTCCGCGACCTCGATGAGCCCCTTCTTGTTACTGTCGGCGCCGGTGAACGCGCCGCGGACATGGCCAAAGAGCTCCGAATCGAGCAGCGTCTCCGACAGTGCCCCGCAGTTCAGCGCGACGAACGGCTTGTCGCGGCGCTGCGAATTGAAATGAATCGCCCGCGCGACCAGCTCCTTGCCGGTACCGGAATCGCCGGTGATCAGGACGGTGCTGCTCGTCGGCGCGATCGTTTCGATCAACTGGAAGATCGCGATCATCGGCTCGCTGCTGCCGATGATGTTGGAGAACTGGTGCGAGCTTTTCAGCGTCCGCTTCAGCAGCACGTTCTCCTGCTGCAACCGCCGCCGGTCGAGTTCCTTGCGGATGCGGACCGCGAGCTCGTCCTTGAGGTTCGGTGTCTTCTCGACGTAATCGGTCGCACCGAGCCGCAGTGCGTCGAGCACGGTTTCCTTCGAGCCGTAGGCGGTCATGACAATCACGCTGATCGCCGGGTCGATGCGCTTCGCTTCCGCGAGCAGCGCCACCCCCGACATTTCCGGCATCCTCACGTCGGTGACCAGAACATCCACGTCCGCATCTTCGAGCATCGTCAACGCGGCCCGCCCGTTCTCCGCGGTCGTCACGTCGTAGCCTTCGCGCCGAAGCGCGAACGACAGCATCTGGCGAATGGAGAGCTCGTCATCGACAACCAGAACCCGCCCGAGCGGTGCTCTTGCCGGCGCCGACTGCAGCGCCGTATCCCAACTGCGATCTGTGATCAATGGACCTGCTCCGTCGTTACTGCTTCTTCGTGAGAGCGCGGCCCTGCCGGGAATCGCACCAGCACCCCGGTGCCGGCGCCACGCTCAGATGTGACTTCGATCTCGCCGCCGTACTCGGCGACGATGCGTTGAACGATTGAGAGACCGAGACCCGTTCCCCTCTCGAATCCCGCGCGAAAGGGCTGAAAGATTCCGTCGAGATCCTCCGGCGGGATCCCGGTGCCCTGGTCGTGGACTGCAAGCACCACGTCGCCGCCGTCCTCTCCTGGTTGCAGTCGAATCGACAGCGTCAACCGCCCACCGTTCGGCATCGCCCGGAGCCCGTTGGTGGCAAGGTTCCACACAATCTGCCGCAGTTGCCCCTCGTCTGCGTCGAACAGGACCGGCGTCGGCGGAACTTCGACGGCGATGTCGTGATCGTCGCCGAGTTCAGAGCTGTTTTCGAGCAGCCGCGCCGCGTCGGTAATCACCCGCCTGACATCGATCCGGGCGGTCTCCTGCTTCTGCGGACGCGCGTAGGCCAGGAAGCTTCGGATCGTCTCGTTGAGCCGCTCCGACTCGCGGAGAACAATATCCATCAATTGCGACTGGTCGGGTGTCAGCGGCAGCTCCTGGCGGAGGAGCTGAATCGATCCAGCCATCGACGCCAGCGGATTGCGGATCTCGTGGGCGATGCCGGCGGCCATCTCGCCAACCGCGGCAAGCCGCTGCTGCGCCTGCGCTTCGCGCTCCTGCTTTCGCGCCTCGGTGACATCCTTGAACGTCAGCAGGAAGCCGGTTTCGCCTCGCGGAGTCACCAGCGGCGCGGTGCTGAACCCCAGTTCGATCCGGGCCCCATCCGGCCGCGTGAACAGGCTCTCCACTCGCGGCAAGTGCGGGCGGTCGATCTCGTGGCTGAACATGCCGTGAAATGCCTCCGGCAGCCGCAGCACCTCTACCGCCAGGGCCCCGATCGCCTCTGCTGCGGGAACACCCGTGATGACCGTTGCGGCCCGATTGAACGTCAGGATGCGCCCGTGCAGGTCGGTGGTCGCCAGACCGCTCCGCAAACTGTCGATCACGTGCCGGCTGAACGCCTGCAGGTCTTCGATCTGGTCCGACGCGCGCTGCAGCTGGGCGTCGGCCTGCCGCAAGCCCTCAGCGAGATACCCGCTCAACGCCGCCACGGCGGCAAAGCCAAACAGGTTCAAACCCACCGTGTAGATCGCCAGCCGTTTAGCCGGCAGCACCAACCCGGCATTGAACGCCAGGTCCTGTGGGGCGGTGTATTGAGTCATCACCAGCCCGGCGTAGAGGACGCAGCTCAGGATTCCCACCAGCATGCCGCCGCGCCGCGACTCGACGGTCGTCGCGGCGATGATCGGCAGGGTGTACAGCGACGAAAAATAGCTGGCGACACCCCCCGTGAGATAAACGATTCCCGATACGACGATCGCATCGGCCGCGAGCTGGACGTCGATCAGCCAGCGATGCCGCTCCACGTACCTTGAGCGTCGCCGCGTAGAAGATCGTCAGCGTGCTACGAGAGGCCGATCAGCGCATAGAACGGATCCACCGCGAAGGGACCGAGCGTCGTGCTCCGGATCAGCGGGGCGAGTCCGAGCAGCAGCGCCGCCACGGCCGCGCGGCCCGCAATCAGCCAGAGCAGCTTGCGGCGGAGGGTGGAAAGCATCGCGATGGTCAGGTCAGCTTGCTGATCAGATCGAAGATCGGCAGGTACATCGCGATGAGCACGACGCCGACGATGCCGCCGAGCCGACCATCATGATCGGCTCGATCAGCGTCAGTCAGTCGCGGCGACGGCGACGTCGACTTCTTCCTCGTAGAAGTCGGCGATCTTGTTGAGCATCGCGTCGAGCGCGCCGGTCTGCTCGCCGACGCCGATCATCTGCACGACCATCGGCGGGAAGACGTTGGTCTCCACGCAGCGGCGCGGCCATGGTCTTCCCTCGCGATCGATGCTGGAGCGCGTGACCTGGATGCGCGCTCCTCGATCACGACGTTGCCGGCCGTCTTGGCGACGATCTCGAGCGCGTCGAGGATCGGCACGCCGGACGAGAGCAGCGTGCCGAGCGTGCGCGTGAAGCGCGCGACGGCGATCTTGCGCAGGACGCGGGCCGATGATCGGAACGCTTCAGCAGGAACGCGTCGACAGAAGCGCCGCGCCCTCGGGGTCCTGTAGATGTACGCTTGAGCGCGTAGCCGAAGCACGCCCGAGGACGATGATCAGGATGCCAGCGTAGGCGACGAGCAGATCGTTCGCAGATCCGATGACGATCTGCGTGGGCAGCGGCAGCTCGGCGCCGAAGTCCTTGAACATGGTCTCGAAGGTCGGGATGACCTAGCCAGAGGATCGCCGCCACACACGACGCGGCGATCGTCGATGACCGCGATCGGGTAGATCATCGCGCCCTTCACCTGGCGCTTCAGCTTCACGTTCTTCTCGATGTAGACCGCGAGGCGGTTGAGGATCGTGTCGAGGATACCGCCGACCTCACCGGCCGCGACCAGGTTGACGATAGAGTGCGTCGAACACCTTGGGGTGCTTCGGCAGCGCGTCGCGAAGGTCGCGCCCTCTCGACGTGCCTTCACGTCCTTGAGGATCGCGGTCGAGAAGTGCTTGTTCGGTCCCTGGTTGCAGAGGATGTCGAGGCACTGCACGAGCGGCAGACCGGCGTCGATCATCGTCGCGAACTGGCGCGTGAAGATGACGAGGTTCTTCGACCGGAACAGACGTGCTGCTTGGGCGGCTTCGGCTTCGCTTCCGCCTTGGCTGCTTTCGCAGCGTCGATGCGCGTCACCTTGATCTGCTCGCGCCGCAGTCGCAGCAATGGCAGCCATCGGCTCGTGTCGCGACTCGTTCCCCCGACACCGTCTGACCGGCACGCGTCCGACCCCGAATCCGCAACATGTCGGCATCGCGTTCCTCAGACGCGCCTGCTCTCGATCTGCCAATCTGCAATCTGCAATCGCAATCTGCAGTTATGCACCTTCTCGCCATCCCTGCACCGGCAACGATCGCCGGCTCCGCGCGCGATCATGCTGTTCGAGCTCGTCCCGCAGCGACGATGCGCGCGACTGCGGTTTCGTTGGTGATCTGCCGCTTCTGCACGAGCGTGGCGAGCGACTGGTTCATCGTCTGCATGCCGAGCTTTGTCCTGGCCGGTCTGCATCGTCGAGTAGATCTGGTGGACCTTGTCCTCGCGGATCAGGTTCCGGATCGCCGGCGTTGGGCACCATGATCTCCAGCGCGACCACGCGACCGGTGCCGTCGGCGCGCGGCAGCAGCGTCTGGCACGACCACGGCCTCGAGAACGAACGACAGCTGGGTCGCGGATCTGCCCCTGCTGGTGCGGCGGGAAAACGTCGATGATGCGATTGATCGTCTGCGCGGCCGAGTTGGTGTGCAGCGTCGCGAACACCAGGTGACCCGTCTCGGCGATCCGTCAGGCCGCCTCGATCGTCTCGAGGTCGCGCAGCTCGCCGATCAGCACGATGTCGGGATCCTGGCGCAGCGCCGCTCGCAGCGCGTCCTTGAAGCCGTGCGTGTCGGCGTGGACCTCGCGCTGGTTCACCAGGCACATCTTGTGCGGGTGGATGAACTCGATCGGATCTTCGATGGTCAGGATGTGCTCGCGCGCTCGGTGTTGATCTTGTCGATCATCGCCGCCAGCGTGGTGCTCTTGCCGCTGCCGGTCGGCCCGGTCACCAGCACGAGTCCGCGCGGGCGGTCGGCCAGCGTCGCCAGCGATCGGCGGCAGCCCGAGCTCGTCGAACGCCTGGATCTTCTCCGGGATGACCCGGTAGACGGCCGCCACCGCGCCGCGCTGGCTGAAGACGTTGCAGCGGAAGCGCGCCAGGCCCTTCACCCCGAACGAGAAATCGAGCTCGAGCGTCTTCTTCGAAGCGCTTCTTCTGCGCATCGGTCAGCACGCTGTAGGCGAGGGCCTTCGTTTCGACCGGACCGAGCTGCGGCAGGTCGAGCGTCTGCAAGTTTGCCGTGGACCCTGATCTGCGGCGGCGTACCCGTCGTCAGGTGCAGGTCGGATCCGTCGTGATCGACGAGCGTCTTCAGGAGCTCTGGGAGCGTGGCCATGGCGGGTTAGGTCCTCATCCTCACTTCACCGTCTCGCGTGCGACTTCTTCGATGGTGGTGACGCCGTCGATCACCTTCTGCAGACCGCTGCGGCGCAACGTGATCATCCCTTCGTCGACCGCCTTGCGGCGCAGCTCCAGCGACGACGCGCCGACGAGGATCAACTCCCGGAGTTCGTCGGTGACTTCCATCACTTCGTAGAGACCGACGCGCCCGCTTGTAGCCGGTGTTGTTGCACTTCTCACAGCCGTTCCCCTTCTTGGGACATGACGCGCTGCGCTTCTTCCGGAGTGAACCCCGCCTCGACCAGCGCGGGCGCGGCATGCGGGTGATCCCCGGCACAGCCCGAGCAGATCCGCCGCACGAGGCGCTGAGCGCAAATCAGGTTCAGGGAGCTCGCGACGAGAAACGGTTCGATGCCCATGTTCATCAAACGGTTCACCGTGCTCGGCGCGTCGTTGGTATGCAGGGTCGACAGCACCAGGTGCCCGGTCAACGCGGCCTTGACCGCGATCTCGGCGGTCTCGAAGTCACGGATTTCGCCGACCAGGATCACGTTGGGGTCCTGGCGGAGAAACGAGCGCAGCGCCGCGGCGAAGTTGAGCCCGATGTTCTCGCGCACCTGGACCTGGTTGACCCCGACCAGGTTGAATTCGACCGGGTCCTCCGCGGTCATGATGTTGGTGTCGATCTTGTTGATCTTCGAGATCGATGAATACAGCGTGTTCGTCTTGCCGCTGCCGGTCGGCCCGGTGACCAGCACCATCCCCCACGGCTCGAGATCGCGGTCTCGAGTTTCGTGAGCGCAGTCGCCTCGAAGCCAAGCTTGGTCATGTCGAGCATCAGCTTGTCTTTGTCGAGCAGACGCATGACGATCTTTTCGCCGAACAACGTCGGCAGGCAGGAGACGCGGAAGTCCATTTCCTTGATCGTGCCGTTGTCGGCGAACCGGATCTTGATGCGCCCGTCCTGCGGGAGGCGCTTCTCGGCGATATCGAGCTTCGCCATGATCTTGATGCGCGAGGTGATCGCGTCCGGAACTTCATCGGCGGGGCCATGACGTTGTACAGCAGGCCGTCGATGCGGAAGCGGACACGAAATTCCTTTTCGTACGGGCTCGACGTGGATGTCGCTTGCGCCCTTCTGGATCGCCGACATCAGCATCAGGTTGACGAGCCTGATGACCGGCGCTTCCCCACCCTGACGTTCCAGCGAGGCAACGTCGATCTGCTCCATCTCCTGGAGCAGTTCGACATCGTCATCGACGATCGACGATGTTTCCTCGAGAGCCTTGGTCACCATCTCGAGTGACGCGGCACTGGAGATCGAATCGCCGGTAGGCGCGGCGACGGCCTCGCGCGCACCGCGGACGCCTGCGGCAATCTTGTAGTACCGCGCAATCGCGTCGAACACCCCCGCTTCGGACGCGACCACGGGCTCGACGTTGTATCCCGTCATGAACTTGATGTCGTCCATGGCGAAGACATTGGTCGGATCGGTCATCGCGATCGTCAGGGTGGCGCCGGAGCGACTGAGCGGAACGATCTGGTACTTGTGTGCGGTCTCGGAGGGAATCAGCTTGATGATGCTGGCGTCGATCTCGAACTCGGCGAGGTTGATGAACGGAACGCCGTACTGCTTACTGAGAAGCGCAGTGATGTCCTCGTCCTTGAGGAACCCCATCTTGACCAGGTTGAGGCCCAGTTTGCCGCCATTGGTCTTCTGATAATTCAGCGCCTCCTGCAACTGGGCAGGCGTAATGCGCTTTTCTTTGAGCAGAAGCTCGCCTAAGCGAACAGCCATCGTTAGACCCTGACGGGAAGCCGCCGGCGCCGACGATGGCACCGGGGATCAAATAGGTTTAGCTGGGGGACTCAAATTTTGCCCCCGATGGACAACTTTTGTCAAATTCGTCGCGGACTAATACACAAAACGGGCGGAAACACCCCATCCACGTCCAGCTCGATCGCCGCCCGTGGCCGCTACCCCATCGATGAACACCGCCTGTGTGATCGCGAAGCTCCCACCTGCGCTGTATCCCCTGGCGGCACCATCCTCCGGTACGTTGTCGGCATCGGCGAGATTCAGTTTGAATCCCGACCGAAGGACCACTCGCGACCCGAGTTTGCCCTCGACACCGAACGCGGCGTCGCGGCGCTCACCGAATGCGTCATGCGTTGTGAGCAGATCGAAATCGGTGGCAAACAACCAATTCGGCACGAACACCCACGACACGCCGGCTCTCAGCTGCCGTTCCAGCGGCAGGACGATGTGTTCCCGCGTCGTGAACTCCGGTTCGGTCGCGTTCCGAAGCGTCAGCCCGGCCTTCAGCCGCGGACTACTTGCCATGACCCCGAAATCGAGGTCGAACTTGCTCGATCCGTTCGCGTCGAGCGACTCCTCGTCGAATGCCTCCTTGGCTGTTGCGGCCGGGATCAACTCAGACGCGGCGAACCCGCGCACCATCTTCAGGGTCGCGCCGACCGCGACGCCCGGAAAGATCGATTGCACCAGCGTGATGCCGGCATGATGGGTCGTCAGCGATGAGAGCCGAACCTCAGCCGCACCCTGTAGATTTCGGTTGGATGATGCGCCACCTGTAGGAACAGACTCGAGCGAAGGCGCCGCGAGGACCTGCTGCAGGCGGTAGTACGTCAGTCCGAGGGCCGGGGTCGTCAACCCGATGAAGAATGAGGATTGCTTCGTGCCCTGTTTCCCGGTGTCGGGCACGGCCGGTTTGCCGGTGGCATCGAGCGCCAGGCTGAAATAGGATCCCGAGGCAAGTCCGGCGGGATTCCAGTAGAGCGCCGTCGCATCGTCGGCCACGCCGACGAAGGCGCCTCCCATCCCCGCCGCTCGCGTCCCGGTCACGTCAAAGGACTGCCCGGCGACCCTTGAGGGCAAAAGCCCAAAACAAGTGGCAAACAGCAGGCAAATTCGCGTTATCTGCTTCATAAAGGTCAGCTTAGCCCGGAAACTTCGAGCCCCCGCAGGTCGTATTGTGTTGTGCGGTTCAATCATTCCCGTCCACATCCTGGCAAATTGAATATGTCTAACACCACCGTAGCGGCCGGTGCCACGCCGGCCCCGATGAATGTCTTCGCCCGTTTCATCGGCATCATCACCGCGCCACGGGCAACCTTTCAGAGTGTTGCCGCGCATCCAAGGATCCTCGGAATGTTGCTGCTGACGGCCACTATCTCGGCATTCGGCGCAGCCTTGCCGATGACGACTGACGCTGGTAAGCAGGCGACGATCGACAAGCAGGTCCAGGCAATGGAGTCGTTCGGAATGAAGGTGACCGACGACGTGTACGCGGCGCTTCAGAAGCGCACGGCCAGTCTCCCCTACACGACGGCTGCGAGCGTGGTGATTGCTTCGCCGATCATGTTCGCCATTTTCGCGGGCATCCTGTTCGCCGTTTTCAATGGTGCGATGGGTGGTGAGGCGCGCTACAAACAGATCTACGCGGTGGTCGTGCATTCCGGCGTGATCGGCGCGCTGCAACAGTTCTTCACCGGGCCGCTCAACTACTTTCGCGGTGCTGTATCGAGTCCGACGAGCATAGGCGCGTTGCTGCCGATGCTCGACGAGAAGTCGTTCCTCGGCAGGTTACTGGGGATGATCGACATCTTCAGCATCTGGTCCGTGCTCGTCCTCGCCATCGGCCTCGGCGTGTTGTACCGCCGGCGGACCCAGCCGATCGCGACCACGCTGTTTGGCATCTACGTCATCATCATCGTGTGTATCGCGGCCTTCATGAGCCGCTAGTCGGTGTCAGAAAAGTAGAGATCACAGAGTCAATGAGCCGCAATAAAAAGATCCTCATCGGTGTCGGCGTCGTCGTCCTCCTCGGCGCCGTGGCGTTTGCCAACATCAAGTTCAAGAAGCAGGACGGCATCACCGTCAACACCGAGGCGATCCAGAAGCGGCGCCTGGAGGCGATCGTCTCGGCCTCCGGTAAAATCCAGCCGAAGCGCTCCGTCAACATCAGCGCCGACACGATGGGCAAGGTCACGGCCCTGGCGGTGAATGAAGGCGACCGCGTCACCAAGGGGCAGTTCCTGCTCGAGATCGACCCGCGGAATCTGAAGACGCGCGTTGAGAGCGGCGAGGCGTCGCTGCAGGCACAGAGCTCCCAGGCCGAGCAGTTGCGGCTCTCGATCGAAGCGGCGAAGGTGTCCCTCAAGCAGGCGCAAGACAATTACAACCGCCAGGTGGGGCTCTCCAAGGGTGGCTTGACGACCCGCGAAGCGCTGGAACGGGCCGAATCCGAACTGAAAACGCAGGAGGCGAACCTTCGGGCGCAGGAACAGAACGTCCGAACGCAGTTGCTCCGCATTCAGCAGGAGCGGGCGACGCTCTCGAGCGCCAAATACGATCTCAGCCGGGTCCGGCTCGAGTCGCCGATCAACGGGATCGTCACCCGGCGCAACATCGAGGAAGGTGAAACCGCCGTCACCGGCACGATGAACAATCCCGGCACGGTGCTCTTGACGATCGCCGATCTGTCGATCATCGAGGCAGAGGTCGAGGTCGACGAAACAGACATCCCGAACGTCAAGCTCGGTCAGATCGCGAAGGTCACGATCGACGCGATGCCCGGCAAAACCTTCAGCGCGAAGGTCACCGAGGTGGGCAACAGTCCGATTCAGGCAACGGGCCAGGCGTCGACCGCCCAGGCGACCAACTTCAAAGTGACACTCACCCTGGACGGCGAGGTTCCCGAGGTGCGGCCGGGCTTCACCTGCACGGCGGAAATTACCACCGCGACACGCGACAGTGCACTGGCGGTTCCCATCCAGGCGACGACCGTGCGGGAAGTTGTTCTCGACGACAAGGGGCAGATTGTTCGTGATCCGGTTGTGCCCGGCCAGTCGCGACGGCCGCCGGCCGCCCCAACCGGTGACTTGAAGCCGGGCCAGACGCGCAAGGAGCTCGAGGGCGTGTTCGTAGTGAAGGACGGTAAAGCGCAGTTCGAAGCCGTGCAGACCGGTATCGCGGGTGAAAAATACTTCGAGGTCCTGTCCGGGTTGAAGGATGGAGACAGCGTCATCGTCGGCCCCTTCAGCTCGGTCCGCGAGCTGCGCGACGGCGCGCCGGTCAAGCCGGAAGCGGCGCCGCGATCCGGCGCCACGTCGGGTAAGTAGAACGCAAGCATCATGAACCAGTTCCGCGAATCGGCGACCATCGCTCTCCAGGCGATCTGGTCGAACAAGCTGCGATCGTTCCTGACCGTGCTCGGGAACATCGTCGCCGTGACGTCGATCATCGCGGTGGTCTCGTTGATCCAGGGCATGAACGCGTACGTGACGAACGCGATCGTGACTGACGTCGGCGCCGACAACTTCACCATCCAGCGGAACCCGGTCATCCGGACGCAGGCCGATGAGGACCGCGTCCGCAACAACCCGCGGATCACGGTTGCCGACGCCGATGCGGTCAGGCGATTTGGCGACAACATCCTCGCCGTCGCCGTCCAGGGCAATGCCGGAACACGCATCAGCTATCGCGCGCAGACGCTGAACAACGTCCAGATCCAGGGTGTGTCGAAGGACTACATCTACTTCTCGACGTTCAATGCCGAACGCGGCCGGCCGATCTCACAGGTGGAAATCGAGAAGCACCGTCCCGTGGCGATCCTCGGGTTCCAGACTGCGGAGCAGCTGTTCGGTGCGGCGGACCCAATCGACAAGACCATCAAAATCGGGAATGGACACTTCCGCGTCGTCGGAGTCAGCGAGAAGAAGGGATCCATGTTCGGCCAGTCGCAGGACGAGTTTGCGATCGTGCCGCTCGGCGTGTTCCAGAAAATGTTCGGCACGCGCATGAGCCTGCAGATCCTCGTCAAACCCCGTTCGCCTGATGCGGTGAAAGCCGCAATGGACGATGCAACGGTGGCGATGCGCATCGAGCGGCGCTTGCACGCGAAAGACCCGGATAACTTCGGCATGTTCTCGTCCGACTCGCTGCTCGCGCTGTATCACACGGCCACGCAGGGCATTTTCGCGGTGCTGGTAGGCGTCGTCGCACTGTCGCTCGTGGTAGGCGGCATCGTCATCATGAACATCATGTTGATGGTCGTGAGCGAGCGTACTCGTGAGATCGGGCTGCGCAAGGCCCTCGGCGCGCGCAAGCGAGACATCATCTGGCAGATCCTCACCGAGTCGGTGACGCTCTCCACCTTCGGCGGCATGGTGGGGATCGGGCTTGGATTCCTGCTGGCGCTGACGATCAGCAAGGTGTCGCCGCTGCCGGCCGCCGTTCAATTCTGGTCAGTCGCGATGGGTGTTGGCATCACCGCGGTCGTGGGCCTGTTTTTTGGCCTGTACCCGGCCATGCGTGCGGCATCGCTCGACCCGATCGAAGCGCTGAGGCGCGAATAGCATGGCGGGAATGCGCGCGGGGCTGCTCAGCGAGATCGTCGGCATGTCGATCGATACCCTGCGCACGAACAAGATGCGATCGGCGCTGACCGTGCTTGGCGTGGTCATCGGCATCACGTCGATCGTCGGAATGACGTCGCTGATCCGCGGCTTCGACGAGACCCTGCGGGATTCGATTCGCGAGCTCGGACCGAATACGGTTTACGTCCAGAAGATGGGCGCGCTCAGTTTCTCATCGGGCAAGACGTTCCAGGAGTTGATCAAGCGGCCGAATCTGCTGCCTGCTGACGGGCGCGCGATCGCCGAACTGCCGTCAGTCGCCCTGGTTGATGTGTGGCTCGGCGCGACAGGAGGTGCGGGCTCGCGCGTTTACTACGGAAACCAGCGGACCAAACCGATCGGAATCCTCGGCGCGACCGAGAACTTCGCGGCCGTAAGTTTTGTGAAGCTGGAACAGGGCCGGTTCTTCGTGCCTGGCGAGGTGCAGAACCGCCGGCAGGTCGTGGTGCTCGGCCAGACTCCGTATCAGTCGCTGTTTCCGAATGTCGACGCGATCGGCAAGAAGGTCCGGATCGGCCAGCGCGAGTTCACCGTCGTCGGCGTCGCCGGTAAGCGGCCATCTCCCGGAGGATTCGGCGGGGCGGACGACTTCGTCGTCATCCCGTATACGACCCACGAGAAGTTCTATGGGCGCACCGGAATCTTCAACCGCAGCGCGATGATCGCTGTCGTGCCGCGCGAGGACGTCGGCCGCGAAACAATGATTCGCGAAGTCGAGGAGTTGATGCGCATCCGGCACAACGTGCACCTGGATGAGCCCAACGACTTCGACCTGCTCACCCAGGACGCGATGATGAAGGTCTGGGATCAGTTCAGCCAGGCGACGTTCCTGGCACTGGTCGTCATCTCGTCGATTGCATTGATGGTCGGCGGCATCGGCGTCATGGCGATCATGATGATCTCGGTCACCGAACGAACCCGGGAGATCGGTGTACGCAAGGCGCTCGGGGCCCGCCGCCGGGAGATCCTCTGGCAGTTCCTGATCGAAGCGGCGTTCCTCACGTCCTTCGGAGGAGTGCTGGGCATCATCTTCGGCAGCGCCATCGGGCTGCTCGTCCACTGGATCTCCTCGTTCCCCGTGTCGCTGCCCTGGTGGTCGTTCGCCATCGGCATCGGCTTTTCGGCAACCGTCGGCATCTTCTTCGGCCTGTTCCCCGCCATCAAAGCCTCTCGGCTCGATCCGATCGAAGCGCTCAGATACGAATAGCTCACAGCTTTCAGCTCTCAGCTTTCAGCTGACAGCTATCCGCTCGTCGCACATCGATCATCGGACGGCATCTTCCTTGCGCGAGCATCTGCGTTTCAGACAGAGGTATCGTGCAGGACTTCAAACGGCTCAACGTGTGGCAGAAAGCGCATGCATTGACGCTCGACGTGTTTGCTGTTTCAGCAACGTTTTCGCGACCACCCTATTTCGCCCTGCACAGCCAGCTGGTCAGGGCGGCTGTTTCCATACCGGCGAACCTGGCCGAAGGCGCGGGAAGAACGGGGGATCGCGAATTCCGCAGGTTCGTCCGGATCGCCTTGGGGTCAGCCAGCGAACTTGAGTATCATTTGCTTCTCGCCCGGGATCTCGGGCTCATCCCGGTGCATAGGCACGACCGCCTGTCTGCGGCGGCCGTCGAGGTAAAGCGCATGCTGAGCGGCCTGGCTGCCAGCCTCAGCAAAGAACCCGAATCTAACGGCTAGGGCGTGTCAGCTGAGAGCTGAGAGCTCATAGCTGAGAGCTACTTCGGAGACCCGCAATGAAGGTCTATGACGCAGTAAGCATCAGGAACGTCGCATTGGTCGGTCATAGCGGCGCCGGGAAGACACAGCTCGCCTCCGCGATGCTGTTCGACGCCGGCGCGGTCAACCGACTCGGTCGCGTGGACGAGGGAACCACGGTGACTGATTACGACGACGAAGAAATCGCCCGGAAGCACACCCTCTCCTGCAGCCTCGCCTACGCCGAGTGGAACAAGCACAAGATCAACATCATCGACACGCCGGGGATGGCCAACTTCCTGAGTGACGCGCGAGCAGCGCTGCGCGTCGCTGACGCCGCGCTCGTGGTTGTCGATGCGGTCTCCGGCGCGGAGGTCACCACCGAGAAGGTGTGGAACGCCGCCGACGAATTCGACGTGCCGCGCCTCGTGGTGCTGAACCGGCTCGATCGCGAGCGCGCCAGCCTTGATCGCTCGCTGGAGTCGCTCCGGGCAGTGTTCGGCCGGACGGTGATTCCGATTCAACTCCCGATCGGCCTCGAGAAGCAGTTCAAAGGGGTGGTCGACCTGGTCAGTCAGAAGGCATGGACCTTCGCCGGCGAAAACGGCAAGCCGTCGGAAGGCGCCATTCCCGCCGACCTGGAGTCGGCCGCACAGGCAGCCCGCGACGCGCTCATCGAGATGGTCGCAGAAGCCGACGACGCGCTGATGGAAAAATTTTTCGACGCCGGCACCCTGACGCAGGAGGAGCTGGTCGGGGGCCTGAAGCGCGGCATCGCGGCCGGACGGATTTTCCCGTTGCTGTGCGCGTCCGGCGCGGCCAACGTCGGCGTGCAGCCGCTGCTGGACGCGATCGTCAACTTCGTCCCCTCCCCCGCGGAACGCGGCATCAAATTGACCGACGACTCACGCCTGACGGCCACTGACAATGCGCCCGCGGCCGCCTTCGTGTGGAAGACGGTAGCGGATCCATTCGCCGGCCGGATCACGATGTTCCGCGTCATGTGCGGATCACTCAAGTCGGACTCGACCGTCCATAACACCGATCGCGAGATGACGGAGCGTCTCGGGCACCTGATCCTGCTGCAGGGAAAAGGGCAGACGGCGGTCCCGGAGATCAAGGCCGGAGACATCGGTGCGGTCGCGAAGTTGAAGGAGACGGTCACCGGCAACCTGCTCGCCGACAAACCCAAGTCGATCAGCCTGCCGCCGATCAAGTTCCCGGAGCCGGTCATCTCATACGCAATCGAGCCCAAGAGCCGCGGCGACGAAGAGAAGATCAGCACCTCGATGCATCGCCTCCAGGAGGAAGATCCGGCGATCGGCTACAACCGGGATCCGCAAACAAAGGAGCTGCTGCTGGCCGGCCAGGGGCAGCTGCACATCGAAGTCACGGTCGCCAAGCTGAAACGACGTTTCGGCGTTGAAGTCATTCTCAAACCACCGCGGATCGCGTACCGGGAAACGATCACGGCCGCGACCGAAGCGCACGGCCGCCACAAGAAGCAGACCGGTGGTCACGGGCAGTTCGGAGACTGCAAACTCAAGTTCGAGCCGCTGCCCCGCGGCAGTGAATTCGAATTCAAGGACGAAATCTTTGGCGGCTCCATCCCGCGGCAGTTCGTGCCGGCGATCGAGAAGGGGCTGCAGGAAGCGCGGATCCGTGGCTTCCTGGCGGGCTACCCGATGGTGGATTTCCGGGCGACCGTGTTCGACGGCTCGTACCACGCCGTCGACTCGAGCGAAATGTCGTTCAAGATGGCGGCATCGCTCGCGTTCAAGGACGGCATGTCCCGCGCGCGGCCGACGCTGCTCGAACCGGTGATGGAGGTCGAAGTCTACGCGCCCAACGACTACGCCGGCGACTTGATGGGAGATCTCAACAGCCGGCGCGGGCGGATCGGCGGTATGGACACGCGCGGTGCGTCAACGATCATTCGCGCGAAGGTCCCCATGTCCGAGATGCTGACCTATGAACAGCACCTCACGTCCGCGACCGGCGGCCGCGGTTGGTACCACATGGAATTCTCCCATTACGAGGAGGTGCCGCAGCACCTTCACGGCAAGATCATCGCGGCGTCGAAAGCCGAGCGCGGACACGAGGCGACCGAAGAGGTATAGGCAACTCCAAATTCCAAACTCCAAACGCCAAACTTCAAACGCCAAACTTCAAATTTCAAAACGCTCAGCGTCAAGAAGAAAGGCCCGAGTCGCAGCAGCGGCCCGGGCCTTTTTGGCGTTTGGAGTTTGGCGTTTGGAGTTTGTAATTGCGGTTCGGCCTTCTAGGCCCCGCCGGCCTTGCGGGGCGCGCGCGGAGCAGAGGCCTTGCCCTTGGTGGTGGCCCGGCCCGACTTGTCGCTCTTGAGCTGACGCTTTGGCTTGGCCTTGTTCTCGGCTCCTTCTGCCGCGTCGTCCTCGCCGGCGTCCGCCTTCTTGCCACGCAGGCGTTCGGCGGCCGCGCGCAGCCGTCCACCCACGCCCTTCGGCTTGGCCGCTTCGGCCGAACCTTCGTTCTCCGACGCCGCGTTCGGATCGTACTCGCTGCCGACCAGCTCGATCTGCGCGATCGCGGCACTGTCGCCGCGGCGATGTCCGAGCTTCAGGATCCTGGTGTAGCCGCCTGGACGCGCTTCGAATCGGGGCGCGATCGTGTCGAACAGCTTCGCAACGACGTCGCGGTCCTGCAGGTCGCGCAGCACGAGGCGGCGGGCGTGAAGGCTCTTGCCCGCTGCATCGCCGGAGGCGATTCCACGCTTGGCGATCGAGATGATGCGCTCCACGAAGGGACGCAGTTCTTTCGCCTTGGGAACGGTCGTTTCGATCCGCTCGTGACGGATCAGGGCGGTAGCCTGGTTGCGGAGCATCGAAATGCGGTGCTCCGTGACGCGGCCGAGTTTTCGGTGACTGGTTCTATGACGCATGATCTTCTGTCCTTTAGAGCGTCCGCCCGGAGGCGGACTCCCTTTACTCCGCTGCCGCCGGCGACGCTGACTGGTCGAGACGCATCCCGAGGCTGAGCCCCATCGTCGTCAGGATTTCCTTGATCTCGTTGAGGGACTTGCGGCCGAAGTTCTTCGTCTTCAGCATCTCCCCTTCGGTCTTCTGCACGAGCTCACGGATGGTCCTGATGTTCGCGTTCTTCAGGCAGTTGTACGATCGGACCGACAATTCCAGCTCCTCGACGCTCTTGTCGAGATTCTCGTTTGACGCGGCCCGCGGCGTATCGCCGCCGGCTTCGAGCTGCATGTCGCCTGCGTCTTCAAGGTTGATGAAGATGTTCAAGTGGTCGCGAATCAGCTTGGCTGACAGCGAGACGGCATCGCGCGGCGTCACCGAACCGTTGGTCCACACGTCGACGGTGAGCTTGTCGTAGTCGGTGTTCTGTCCGATACGGGCAGCCTCCACCAGGTAGTTGACCTTCTTCACCGGTGTGTGCACGGAGTCGATCGGGATCCAGCCGATGCCGAGATCCTCGTCGAAGTTCTTGTCAGCCGAAACGTAGCCGCGGCCGCGCTTCACCCGCATCTCGACCTGCAGCCTGCCGCCCTCGGCAACCGTGGCGATATGCGCATCCGGTTCCAGGATTTCGACGTCCGCGTCGGTCTGGATATCGCGCGCGCGAACCTCACCCCCCTTGGTGACGTTCAGGTAAAGCGTCTTGGTGGTGTCGACGTGCATCTTCAGCGGAACCTGCTTCAGGTTCAGGATGATGTCGGTTGCGTCTTCGACCGTTCCCGGGATGGGCGAGAACTCGTGGAGCACGCCCTCGATCTTGACTGCCGTGACCGCGGCACCCTCGATCGACGACAGAAGCACTCGCCGCATGGCGTTGCCGACCGTCGTGCCGAAGCCGCGCTCAAAGGGCTGCGCGTGGAACCGGCCGAACCGGTCCGTGAGAGTCTCGCGCTCGAACTCGAGCCGCTTGGGCCGCTGAAAACCTTTCCAAAGCATTTCTCTGTACCTTTCACTTCAGACGTTCGACGTGAACGCCCGCCGGACCTGCGATGTGCTCTCCGCCTCCCACCGCAGGTCCGGGAAGGCTGCGGGCGGAGAGCCGCTGACTTACGCTGACAATCCCAAACCTCAAACTTCAAACTCCAAATTTGCTTTTTGGAGTTTGGAGTTTGGAATTGCCTATTTGCTGTAAAGCTCGACGATGAGCTGCTCCTGCACCGGCAGGTTGATCTGCGCGCGTGTGGGCAATGACTGGATCTTGCCGGTCATCGCTGCCGGGTCGAACGTGAGCCACTCGGGAATCCCGCGGCCCTTCACTTCTTCGATTGCGTGCTGGATCGCCGCGTCCTGCGCGCTCGTGCTCCGCACCGTGATCACGTCGCCGGCCTTGAGCGAGTACGACGGCACGTCCACCTTGCGTCCGTTGATCAGGAAGTGCCCGTGGCGAATGAGCTGCCGAGCCTGGGCTCGCGAGGTCCCGAGACCGAGGCGATAGATGACGTTGTCGAAGCGCCGCTCGAGCAACTGCAGCAGGGTCTCACCCGTGATGCCGCGGGTGCGGTCGGCCATCTCGAAGTAGCGGCGGAACTGGTTCTCGAGCACGCCGTAGATGCGCTTGACCTTCTGCTTCTCGCGCAGCTGCAGGCCGTAGCCCACCAGCTTCGCCTTGCGCAGCTTGCCGTGCTGCCCGGGAGGCAGATTGCGCTTCTCGATTGCGCACTTCTCCGTGTAGCAGCGCTCTCCCTTGAGGAAAAGCTTCATGCCTTCACGCCGGCAAAGCCGGCAAACCGGTCCGATGTAACGTGCCATTCTCTTGTGTTCCTCTGTAGCTTTCAGTTTTCAGCTAACAGCTGTCAGCATTTCTCTTTCGGCTCCCAGCTGATGGCTGAGAGCTGAGAGCTGGCAGCGGCGCTCACTCTTACACGCGCCGTCTTTTTGGCGGCCGGCATCCGTTGTGCGGAATCGGCGTGACGTCGCGAATCGACTTCACCTCGATACCGATCGTCTGCAGCGCACGGATGGCGGATTCGCGGCCGGCGCCTGGTCCCTTGACGCGGACCTCGACGCTGCGCATGCCGACACCCTTGGCCGTGTTACCCGCGGCGATCGCCGCCTGCGTGGCTGCGAATGGCGTGCCCTTGCGCGAGCCCTTGAAGCCGATGCCGCCGGCGCTCGACCACGCCACCACCGCGCCCTCGGCGTCGGTGATCGTCACGATCGTGTTGTTGAAAGAAGCCTGGATGTGCGCAAACCCGTGATGCACGATCCGCTTCTCCCCGCGCTTCTTGAAGGTCTTCTTCTTCGCGGGGCGCCCGGCGGCCTTCTTACCGCCGCCTTCGGTTCCAGTCGCTGTCGGATCAACCGCGTCGTTCTTGGCCATACTTATCAGCTCTCAGCTTTCAGCCCTCAGCTCTCAGCTCATCTCAACTCTCAGCACCTGCTGACAGCTGGCAGCTAAAAGCTCACAGCTATTTAAACCGTCTTCTTCTTCGCGACCGCACCCTTGCGCGGCCCCTTGCGCGTGCGCGCGTTGGTCTTGGTCCGCTGCCCGCGGACCGGCAGGTTGCGGCGGTGGCGCAGCCCGCGCCAGCTGCCGATTTCCATCAGCCGCTTGATGTTCATCGAGATCTCCTTGCGGAGGTCTCCTTCGACGCGGCCCTGCTCTTCGATGACGCGACTGATCTTGCGGACGTCGTCTTCCGACAGGTCCTTGATCCGGATATCCGGGCTCACGCCCGCTTCGACCAGGATGTCGTTCGAGCGCTTGCGCCCGATCCCGTAGATGTAGGTCAGCCCGACTTCGATCCGCTTCGTGCGCGGAAGATCAACACCAGCAATACGTGCCATATCTCTATTCCTATCCCTGTCGCTGCTTGTGCTTCTGGTTCGTGCAGATCACGCGCACCACACCGCGGCGGCGGACGACCTTGCACTTGTCGCAAATCCGTTTGACTGACGCCCGTACCTTCATGCCATCTTCTCCACAATTCGCCCGCGTCCGTGATCCCGGGGCGATAACTCCAGCCGGACCCTGTCGCCGACGATCACCCGGATGAAATTCTTCCCCGGTCCGCTCGGTGCGTGCGCCGTCACCTGGCGCTGGCGCTCGATCGTTACCCGATACAACCCGCTCGGCAGCAGCTCGGTAACGGTGCCGATCACCGCCCTCGCGCCTTCTTCCCGCGGGTCGTCTTCCGTCAACCCGTTGCGATCAGACATTCCAGCTTCCAGCTCTCAGCTTCCAGCTCTCGAACCTGATCTAGCGAACGCTCGCCGCTGCCCGTGTGAGCACCACCGGCCCGTTCTTGGATACCGCCACCGTGTGCTCGAAGTGCGCCGACAAGCTGCCGTCGCGAGTCACCGCCGTCCAGCCGTCCGCCAGCATCTTCACGCCGGGACGGCCGACGTTGACCATTGGTTCGATCGCCAGCGTCATGCCTTCCGCCAGCCGCGGGCCGCGGCCCGGCTCCCCGTAGTTCGCGATCTGCGGGTCTTCGTGCAGCGACGCGCCGATTCCGTGGCCGACGAACTCTCGAACGATCGAGAAACCGTGCGCTTCGACATGCTGCTGGATGGCGTGCCCGATGTCCGACACCCGTCCGCCCAGCCGTACCTGCGCGATTCCCTTCTCCAAGGATTCCCGGGTCACGCGGAGCAGCAGGTCTGCCTGCTCGGACACGCGGCCCACCGGTACCGTGATCGCCGAATCGCCGAAGAACCCGTGCTGCTTCACGCCCATGTCGAGCGAGACGATGTCTCCTTCGACGAGCGGCCGCCTGGACGGGATCCCATGGATCACTTCGTCATTGGCCGACGCACACAGCGTGCACGGATAGCCGTGGTACCCCTTGAACGCCGGCTCGGCCCCGGCGGCACGCACCAGCCGCTCCGCCTCGACGTCCAGGTCGAGCGTCGACACACCAGGTGCAACCATTCCGGCGAGCTCTGCGAGAACCTCGGCGACGAGGGCGCTGGCGGCGCGCATCTTCTCGATTTCCGCCGGGCTCTTGCACACGATCACAGCGCCGGGCTCCTGCTCGCTTGAGCCAGCGCCGAATCGACCTGGCTGGTCACGACATCGGGCGGCTGGTTTCCGTCAATCGAACGGAACGTCGGCCGCGCCGAGTAGTAGTCCACCAGCGGCTTGGTCTGACGCTGGTACACCATCAGCCGCTCGCGGACGATATCCACTCCGTCGTCGATCCGCGCAATCAGGGCACCGCCGCAGTTCTGGCAGTTGCCGGTCCACTCGACGAGGGCGTTGACCCCGCACTGGCCGCAAATGCGGCGCGTAGCCAGGCGCCGAACCAGCACATCTTCCGGCACCACGATATCGAGCACGACGAGCGGGCCACGCCCGTTCACCATCTGATCGAGCGCCGTCGCCTGCACGACCGTCCGGGGGAAGCCGTCCAGCACGAACCCGCCACGGGCATCATTGCGCTCCAGCCGCTCGCAGACGATCCCGATCATGACGTCGTCGGGCACGAGATTGCCCGCGTCCATCGTGATCTTGGCGACGCGTCCGAGTTCCGTGCCCGCGTTCACGGCTTCGCGAAGGATGTCGCCGGTCGAGATCTTCGGCAGCCCGCGCGTGCGCGCCAGGCGTTCAGCCTGGGTACCCTTACCCGCCCCCGGAGGGCCGAGCATGATCACGTTCAGCGCCGCCGCGGACGGAGACACACTCACCAGCTAGCCTCGCCGCCCGCGGATCCGGGTCTTCTTCATGAACCCGTCGTAATGCCGCATGATGAGCTGCGATTCAACCTGCTGCACCGTGTCCATCGCCACACCGACGATGATCAGCAGCGACGTGCCGCCGAAGTAGAACTGCACGCCCATGCCTTCGGTGATGAACCGGGGCAGCGAAGCGTAGAGCTGTTCGCCGATCCCGGGGATCTGCTGGACCTTGAAGCCGGTGACCAGGAACTGCGGCAGGATTGCGATCATCGCGAGATAGATCGCACCAACCAGCGTGATCCTCGTCAGGATCGTGTCGATGTGCTCGGCGGTCCGCTTGCCGGGGCGGATCCCGGGGATGAAGCCACCGTACTTCCGCATGTTCTCGGCCACGTCATCGGGATTGAAGATGATCGCCGTGTAGAAGTAGCAGAAGAAGATGATGCCGGCGACATAGAGCAGGTCGTGCAGCGGCATGCCGGCGCCGATCTGCTCGAGCGCGCGACGTGGCCAGCTGTTTGCGTCGAACATCGACGCGAAGGTCGCCGGGAACGCCAGAATCGACGAGGCGAAGATGACCGGAATGACGCCGCCGGTGTTCACCTTCAGCGGAATGTGGGTACTCGAACCGCCATACATCCGCCGCCCAACCACGCGTTTCGCATATTGCACCGTGACCCGGCGATGACCGCGTTCGACGAACACGATTGCCGCGATCACGAGCGCCATCAACACCACGATGGCGATCAGACGAACGATGCCCATCTGCCCGGTGCGCAACTGCTCGAGCGTCACGAACACCGCATGCGGCAGGTTCACGACGATACCGGCATAGATGATCAGCGACATGCCGTTGCCGATCCCTCGCTCGGTGATCTGTTCCCCCAGCCACATCACGAAGGTCGTGCCGGTCGTCAGGGTGAGGATCGTCATCAGGCGGAAGCCCCAACCCGGCTCGTACACGAGCGGGAGGCCGCCGGCCATCTCCGTGTTCCGTTCGAGAAAGATCGCGATCCCGAGTGCCTGGACAATGGCCAGCAGGATCGTTCCGTAGCGCGTGTACTGGGTGATCTTGCGCCGTCCGAGCTCACCCTCCTTCGACAGCCGTTCGAGGTACGGCCATACGACGGTCAAGAGCTGCAGAATGATCGACGCGCTGATGTAGGGCATGATGCCCAGCGCGAAAATCGTCATCTGGGACAGGTTCTGCCCCGAGAACATGTCGTAGAGCCCGAACATCCCGGTGCTGGCGCTCTGCATGAGCGCGCGCAGCGCTTCCGGGTTGATTCCCGGCGTCGGGATCTTGCTGCCGACGCGGTACACCGCAAGCAGGCCCAGCGTGAAGAGAACACGCTTCCGCAGCTCCGATACGGCGAAGACGTTCTTCAGGCTCTCGATCATGGCTAGGCCAGGACCTCTACAGTGCCGCCCGCGGCGGCGATCTTCTCGGCGGCCTTGCCGCTGAACTTGTGGGCGCGGATGGTGAACGCCTTGGTGATGTCACCGCGGCCGAGCACCTTGACCCGCTGACCGCGGCTGACCAGCCGGGCCTTCTTCAGCACGTCGGGGGTGATCTCGGTGCCGGCGTCGAAGCGCTCGGCCAGCGTGTCGAGGTTCACCACGTCGAATTCCTCACGGAAGATGTTGGTGAAGCCACGCTTCGGCACGCGCCGGTGCAGCGGCATCTGGCCGCCTTCGAACCCGCGCTTGTGCTTGAAGCCGGAACGCGACTTCGCGCCCTTGTGCCCGCGACCCGCCTGCACACCCTGGCCGGAGCCCTGGCCTCGGCCGATGCGCTTCTTCGAATGCTTGGCGCCCTTCGAGGGGCGCAGATCTGAGAGGTTCATATTCGCGTTCTCACCAATTCCAAACTTCAAACTTCAAACGCCAAAATCCCTGTCGGCTTTTGGAGTTTGGAGTTTGCAATTTGCAGTTATCCCAGAGTCACCAGATGCCGCACCTTCAGGATCATGCCCCGGGTCGCGTCGTTATCCGGCAGCTCGACGCTGTGGCCGATCCGCCGCAGGCCCATGCCCTGGACGACTTTCGCCTGGTCACGGTTGAACCCGATCGTGCTCTTCACCAGCGTCACCTTGACGCGTGGTCCTTCGATCTTCTTCGCGACGCGCTTAGCCATTGGTCACCGCCGTCTGGCGCGATTCACGCGGCTCTTCCTCTTCCTTGCCGCGCATCCGGCGAACAGCGCGCGGGTCGCGCAGCTCGCTCAGCGCCTGGAAGGTCGCGCGCACGACGTTGTGCGGATTCGCGGAGCCGATCGACTTGGTCAGCACGTTGGAGATGCCGCACGACTCGACCACCGCGCGGACGCCGCCGCCGGCGATGATTCCCGTTCCTTCGGGGGCGGGCTTCAACAGCACCTGCCCGGCGCCGAAACGTCCCAGCACCGGGTGGGGAACGGTGGTGCCTTCGAGCGGAACCTTGATCAGCATCTTCTTGGCGGCTTCGATTCCCTTCTTGATTGCCGAGGGAACCTCCTTCGCCTTGCCGACGCCGAAGCCGACCACGCCATGACCGTCACCGACGACGACCAGCGCGCTGAAGCTCAGGTTCTTGCCGCCCTTGACGACCTTCGTGACGCGGCTGATGTTGACGACCGTGTCTTTCAGGTCCAGCTGCGACGAGTCGATCTTTTCTCGAGAGTCAAACATGTGTTTTAGCTTTCAGCTTTCAGCTTTCAGCTCTCAGCTCCGTGCTCTCTCCTGAGAGCTGACGGCTGACAGCTGATGGCCTTCTTAGAATTCGAGCCCCGCCTCGCGTGCCGCATCTGCCACTGCGCGGATCCGGCCGTGATAGAGATAGCCCCCGCGGTCGAACACGACGCGCTTGATGCCCTTGGCGATGAGCCGTTCCGCGATCGTCTTGCCGAGCGCCTGCGCGCCGGCGCGATTGCCGCCCTTCACGCCGCTGCCGGCTTCTGCCTTGAGCGCCGGTTCAGTGCTCGCCGCCGACGCGATGGTCGTGCCGGTCATGTCGTCGATCACCTGCGCGTAGATGTGCGAGACGCTCCTGAACACCCGCAGCCGCGGCCGCTCGGCCGTTCCTGAAATCCGCTTGCGCTGCCGGAGGGCAATCCGCTTGCGACGGTCTTTCGTAGTTGTGATCTTCATAGCTCTCAGCTTTCAGCTTTCAGCTCTCAGCACCAGCTCTCAGCAACGTAGCTGACAGCTGACGGCCGATGGCTCAAAGCTACTTGGCCCCCGTCTTTCCGGCCTTCTTCTTCAACACTTCGCCGGTGTAGCGCACGCCCTTCTGCTTGTAGGGGTCGGGCTTGCGCAGGCGGCGGATGTTCGCGGCGACCTGGCCGACCGCCTGGCGATCGATGCCGGTTACGGTGATGTGCGTCTGTTTGTCGACCGCCACATCGATACCCTGCGGGATATCGAATACCACCGGGTGCGAATATCCCAGCGCGAAGTGCACCTGCTTGCCCTTCAGCTCCGCGCGGTAGCCGACGCCGACGATGTCGAGTTCCTTCTTGAACCCTTCAGTCACACCGAGCACGGCGTTGGCTACCAGGCTGCGCGCCAGTCCGTGGAACTTGCCGAGCTCCGGATCCTCGCGCAGGGTCGTCGCCTGCAGGTTGTCACCGTCGACCGAGAACCCGATGCCATCCGGCAGCGGCTGCCGCAGCTTGCCCTTCGGGCCCTGCACTTCGACAACACCCGGCTTGACGTCGATCTTGACGCCCTTCGGTATCGGAATGATCTTTTTACCAATTCTTGACATGGCTCTTGTAGCTCTCAGCGATCAGCCATTAGCTATCAGCTTGAGCTCTCGACGCTGAGAGCTGATGGCTGAGAGCTGACAGCTTTTACCAAACATTGCAAAGGACTTCGCCGCCGACACCAACCCGGACGGCTTCGCGCCCGGTCATCACGCCGCGCGAGGTCGTGAGGATGCTGGTGCCGAGGCCCGCGAGCACCTCCGGCACGCTGTCGCGGCCGAAGTAGACGCGGCGGCCCGGACGGCTGACGCGCTCGATGCCCGTGATCACGCGCTCGCCGCGCGGACCGTATTTCAGCTGCACTCGAAGTTCCGCCTGGATACGCTCACCGGCGGCGGCCTCCAGGACCTTGAAACCCTGGATGTAGCCCTCGCTCTCGAGAATCTTCGCAATCTCCACCTTCAGGCGGGATGCCGGCATATCGACGCGCGTGTGGCGTGCGAGCGTCGCATTCCGGAGACGCGTCAGCATGTCTGCGATCGGATCAGTCATAATTTCTCTAGCTCTCAGCTCTCAGCGTTCAGCTCTCAGCCTTTGTTACGTTCCTGGTTGCCAGCCCCAGCGGCTCTCAGCAAACACTGAGAGCTGATGGCTGAAAGCTGACAGCTGTTTCTTACCAACTGCTCTTCGTGACGCCGGCGATGTCGCCTTCGTGTGCCAGCTTGCGGAAGCAGAGGCGGCACAGCGCGAACTTGCGCATGTAGGCGCGCGGACGTCCGCAGCGCTGGCAGCGGTTACGCAGCCGGATCTTGAACTTCGGGTCTTTCGCTTCCTTGGCGATCTTCGCAGTAGTAGCCATATGTCGTGCGTTATCCCTGCTGATTGCGGAACGGGACGCCCAGGAGCTGCAGCAGCTTCCGTGACTCCTCGTCGCTCTTGGCCGTCGTCACCACCGAGATGTTCATGCCGCGCGCCTTGTCGACCTTCATGTAGTCGATTTCCGGGAACAGCAACTGGTCCTTGAGCCCCAGCGTGTAGTTGCCGCGGCCGTCGAAGCCCTTGGTCGACACGCCTCGGAAGTCGCGGACGCGGGGCAGCGCCACCGAGATCAACCGGTCGAGAAAGTCCCACATGCGCTCGCCCCGCAGCGTGACCATCGTGCCGATCGGCATGCCCTGGCGGACCTTGAACTGCGCGATCGATTTCTTCGCGCGGGTCACCACCGCCTTCTGCCCGGTGATCTTGCCGACCTCGTCGACACCGGTGTCGACGATCTTGGCGTTCTGCGTCGCTTCGCCGAGGCCCATGTTGACGACGATCTTGTCGATCTTGGGGATCGCCATCACGTTGGAGTAGCCGAACTCCTTCTTGAGCGCCGGGGCGACTTCCTTCTCGTAACGTTCCTTCAAGCGGCTCATTTGTCCACCACTCCCTCGCACTTGCGGCACACCCGGACCTTGCGGCCGTCCTCGAGGATCTTCTTGCCGATCCGGGTCGGCTTGCCGCACTCCGGGCAGACCAGCTGCACGTTCGAGGCATGAAGCGGCGCCTCGCGTTCGACCAGGCCGCCCTTGATGTTCTTCTGCGGGTTGGCCTTGGTGTGGCGCTTGATGATGTTCACGCCCTCGACGACCAGGCGATTCTTGTCCGGCGTCATCCGCAGCACGCGGCCGCGCTTGCCGCGGTCCTTGCCGGTGGTGACGACGACGTTGTCGTTCTTTCTAATCGGTGTAGCTAATCTCGACATATCTGATTCCTGCCGCTCTCAACTCCAAACTCCAAACTCCCAATTCCAAAAACTTTGAAGTTTGGCGTTTCGATATTTGGCGTTGTCAGGCGAGCCCTAGAGAACCTCCGGGGCGAGCGAAATAATCTTCATGAACCGGCGCTCGCGGAGCTCGCGGGCGACCGGCCCGAACACGCGGGTGCCGACCGGTTCGTTGTTGTCGTTCACCAGCACCGCCGCGTTGCGGTCGAAGCGGATGTAGCTGCCGTCCTTGCGCCGCTGCTCCTTGCGGGTGCGGACGATGACCGCCTTGACGACCTGCCCCTTCTTCACGGTGCCGTCCGGCGTCGCTTCCTTCACCGAGGCGGTGACCAGGTCACCGAGGCGGGCGTAGCGGCCGGTCGAACCGCCGATGGCATTGATCACCGCGATCTTGCGCGCGCCGGAATTGTCGGCGACGTCGAGGATCGAACGCATCTGAACCATGGCTAGATCTCCTTCGCCTTCTCGACGATGCTCGTCACCACCCAGCGCTTGCGGCGGCTGAGCGGACGGCTTTCGGCGATCGAGACACGATCACCGAGCTTGGCTTCGTTCTTCTCGTCATGCGCCAGGAACGTCGAGGTCCGCCGCTGGATCTTGCCGTAGAGCGGATCGCGGATCTGCCGTTCGATCGCCACCTTGACCGTCTTGTCCATCTTGTCGCTGACGACGACGCCAGTGACTGCTGCCTTGGTTGCCATTACGCCGTCTCCTTCTCGCGCAGCACGGTCTTCACCCGCGCCAGGTCGCGGCGCAGGCCCTTGAGCTTCTGCGCGGCTTCCCCCTGCCCCATCGATTTCTGGATGCGCAGTCGGAACAGCTGATCGTCCATGTCCTTCTCGCGCTGACGCAGCTCGTCGACCGCGAGGTCACGAAACTCGGTCACCTTCATGACGCCTTCTCCTCGGCGAACCGGGTCGCAAACTTGGTCTTGATCGGAAGCTTCGCCGCGGCCAGCCGCATCGCCTCGCGTGCGTCGGTCTCGTTGACCCCTTCCATCTCGAACAGGATCCGTCCGGGGCGGACGACGCACACCCACTCTTCCGGTGCGCCCTTGCCCTTACCCATTCGGGTTTCCTGCGGCTTCTTCGTGATCGGCTTGTCGGGGAACACCCGGATCCAGATCTTGCCGCCGCGCTTGACGAAACGGGTCATCGCCACGCGCGCCGCCTCGATCTGCCGCGCCGTCATCCAGCACGGCTCGAGCGCCTTCAACCCGTAATCGCCGAACGTCACATCGGAGCCGCGCCACGCCTTGCCCGTCATGCGGCCGCGCTGCTGCTTCCGATACTTGACCTTCTTCGGCATCAACATAAAAATCGTCCTATCGTTCTATCGCTTCATCGATCATCCAAATCATCAATCTGCGATCGATCAATCTGCAATCGCCTATCGACCCATCGGCGGGCCGGAGCGCCGCGGCGTCCGGTAGTCTTCTTCGCGCCCGATGCGCGGCACGAGGCGCTCGCCCTTGTAGAGCCACACCTTCACACCGATCGCGCCGTAGGTCGTGAACGCTTCCGCGAAGCCGTAGTCGATGTCGGCGCGCAGCGTCTGCAGCGGCAGCTGGCCGTGCAGGTACCACTCGGAGCGCGCGATCTCGGCGCCATTCAGGCGGCCGGACACCCGGACCTTGATCCCGCGCGCGCCGAACCGCAGCGCCGACTCGACCGCCTTGCGCATCGCGCGGCGGAACGCGACGCGCTTCTCGAGCTGCATCGCCACCGACTCGCCGATCAACTGCGCGTCGAGCTCCGGCTTCTGGATCTCCTGGATATTGATGAAGACCTCGCGGTTGGTCTTCTTCTGGATCTCCTGCTTCAGCTTGTCGACTTCCGTCCCCTTGCGGCCGATGATGATCCCCGGACGCGACGTGTGGATGTCGATCTTCAGCTTGTTGGCGGCGCGCTCGATCTCGATCTTCGACACGCCGGCGTGCGCGAAGCGCTTCTTCAGCGAGTCACGCAGCTTCAGGTCCTCGTGGAGCAGCTTCGCGTAGTCCTTGTCGGCGAACCAGCGCGAGCGCCACGTCTTGTTGAACCCGAGGCGGAAGCCGTGCGGATGTACTTTCTGACCCATGCCTACTCCGTTCTGCTTTACTGCGTCGCCTAGCCTTGGCCTTGGCTGCGGTCTTCCTGGCGCGGCCTTCCGCGGCCGTCGTCTTTGCCTTCGGCTTCGCGCCGCGGGCGCGCTTCGGTGCGCCCTCGGCCGGAGCTGCGACCTTCACCTTCGATGGCTTCTCGGCCACCTGCACCGTGAGATGCGCCGTGCGCTTCACCACGCGGAACGCGCGGCCCATCGGGGCCGGACGGATCCGCTTCTGCGACGGCCCCTGGTTCGCGTAGCACGCGGTGACGATCAGCCGCTCGACGTCGCCGCCGAATCCTTCCTTCTGCGTCGCATTGGCAATCGCCGACCGCAGCACCTTCTCGATGTCGCGCGCCACACCCTTGCGGGCGAACTTCAGCGTCGACAGCGCCGCGTTGACGTCACGGCCGCGGATCAGGTCGAGCACCAGCCCCGCCTTCTGCGCGGAGGTGCGGATGTACTTCGCTGTTGCGTGTGCCTGGACTGCCATGACTAACCCTTCGCCCCGGCCGGCGCGACCGCTGCCGCCTTGTCGCTCTTGGTCGTGTGCCCCTTGAACGTCCGCGTCGGCGCGAACTCGCCGAGCTTGTGGCCGACCATGTTCTCGGTGATGTAGACCGGGATGAACTTCTTCCCGTTGTGCACCGCGATCGTGTGACCCACCATTTCGGGGATCACCGTCGAGCGGCGCGACCAGGTCTTGATGACCTTCTTCTCGTTCGCCCGGTTCATCCCCTCGACCTTCTCGAGCAGCGGGACGTCGACGAACGGACCCTTCTTCAGTGATCTGGTCATTACTTCTGTCTCCGCGTAACGATGAAGCGGTCCGTGTTCTTCCGGTTCCGCGTCTTGTAACCCTTGGTCGGCATGCCCCACGGCGACACCGGGTGACGGCCGCCCGAGGTCTTGCCCTCACCGCCGCCGAGCGGGTGATCGACCGGGTTCATCGCGACACCTCGCACGTGCGGACGCTTGCCCAGCCACCGGCTGCGGCCCGCCTTGCCGATCGACACGTTCTCGTGGTCGATGTTGCCGACCTGGCCGATCGTCGCCAGGCAGTCGACGTTGATCTTGCGGATCTCGCCGGACGGCATCTTGACCGACGCGTAGTCCGCGTCCTTCGCCACCAGCTGCACCGAGGATCCGGCGCTGCGCGCGATCTGCCCGCCCTTGCCCGGCTTGAGCTCGACGTTGTGGATCTGCGTGCCGAGCGGGATGTTCTTCAGCGGCAGCGCGTTGCCCGGCAGAATGTCGACCGCCTCGCCGGACACGATCGTGTCGCCGACCTTGATGCCGAGCGGCTGGATGATGTAGCGCTTCTCGCCATCCGCATAGGTCAGCAGCGCGATCCGCGATGACCGGTTCGGATCGTACTCGATCGTCGACACCGTCGCCGGGATGTCGCGCTTGTCGCGCTTGAAGTCGATGATCCGGTAGTTGCGCTTGTGACCGCCACCGCGCCACCACGAGGTCAGCTCGCCGTGGTTGTTGCGTCCGCCGCTCTTCTTCAGCGGCTCCGTCAGCGGCCGGTACGGCTCCATCGTCGTGATGTCGTCGTTGACCTGGACGGTGTGGAACCGCCGTGCCGGCGATGTCGGCTTGTACTTTTTAATAGGCATCTTTATGTTCCTGAGAACTCCAAACTTCAAACCTCAAATCCCAAAGCCTTCTGGAGTTTGGAGTTTGCAATTTGGCGTTTTCTTAGGCGCCCTCCAGGAATTCGGGGATCTTTTCTCCCTCGCGCAGCTTCACGTAAGCCTTCTTCCAATCGGAACGCTGGCCGACGAAACGCCCCTGGCGCTTGAACTTGCCGTGGGAGATCGACGTGCGCACGTCAGCCACCTTGGAGCCGAGGAGCTTCTCGACGGCGCGCTTGATGTCGATCTTCGTCGCGTCCGACTTCACCTCGAACACCACCGTGTGCGCATTCTCGCGCGCCAGGGTTGTCTTCTCGGTGATCAGCGGCCGCCGGATGATGTCTGTCAATTTCATGACTGTTCTCTGTCAACGCCAGACTTCAAACTTCAAACTCCAAAATGTGGAGTTTGGAATGTGAAATTTGGAGTTATCCAAGAGCCTCCTGCAGCTTCTCGAGCGCGTCTTTCGTCGCGATGACGTGTGCGGTGTCCATGACGTCGCGCGCAGTGACGCGCGAGCTCTGAACGACCTTGACCCCGGCGAGATTGCGCATCGAGATCGAGAACCCATCTTCCGGCGCCACGTCGATCAGCAGCGTCTTGCCGGTGGCGCCGAGCCGCTTGAGCAATTCGGCCGACGACTTCGTCTTCCGGTCCTCGGAGGTCAGCTGATCGACGACGATCAGCGCGCCGTCCTGGGCCTTGGCGGCGAGCGCCGCGCGCAGCGCGCCGCGGCGAACCTTCTTCGGCAGGTCGAACGCGTAGCTGCGCGGCTGCGGTCCGAACACGGTGCCGCCCTTGCGCCACAGCGGGGTGCGGCTCGATCCGACCTGCGGACGGCCGGTGCCCTTCTGCTTGTAGGGCTTGATCCCGCCGCCGCTGACGAGCGCGCGGTTCTTCGTGGCATGCGTGCCGCGACGTTCGCCGGCGTTCTCCTGCACGACCGCTTCCCAGATCAAGTCGGTCTTGACGCGGCCGCCGAACAGCTCGTCGTTCAGCTCCAGCGCGCCGACCTTCTCGTTCTTCGCGTTGACGATGTCGATTTTCATAGCTCTTCGCTCTCAGCTGTCAGCTCTTAGCTGATAGCTACTTTTTGCCCTTCTTCGCGGCCGCCGGCTTCTTGGCGACCGTCACCTTGCCGGCCTTCTCGGCCTGCACCTGCGGTTCGGGCTTGCCGGCGATCGCCTTGCGCACGATCAGGTATCCGCCCGGCGCGCCGGGAACGGCACCGCGGATCACGAGCAGGTTGTTCTCGCCGTCGACCTGGACGATCTTCAGGTTGCGCACCGTGACCCGGTCGCCACCCATCCGTCCCGCCGCGCGCATGCCCTTGACGACGCGTGAGGGATACGACGACGCGCCGATCGAACCGGGAGCACGGTGGAACATCGAGCCGTGTGTCGCGGCGCCGCCGGCGAAGTTGTGGCGTTTCATGACGCCCTGGAAACCCTTGCCGCGGCTGACGCCGATCACGTCGACGCGATCGCCATCGTTGAACACGGCGTTCACGAGGATCTGGTCGCCCGCCTTCGGCGCTTCAGCACCCTTGGCGACCTTCAGCTCGCGCCGGATGCGGGTCGGCGGCACGCCCGCCTTCTTGAAGTGGCCCTGCTGCGGCTTGTTCTCGCGCGACGGACGGTCGTCGACAAAGCCGACCTGCACCGCCTCGTAGCCGTCCTTCTGCGCCGTCTTGCCCTGCACGACCACGCACGGACCCGCCTTGACGATCGTCGCCGGCGAGACGGTGCCGTCGGTGCCGAACACCTGCGTCATCCCGAGCTTCTTGCCGATGATTCCTGTCAGCATTACTGATCCTTGTTAACTCCAAACTCCAAACCTCAAACTCCCAACATAAACTTTGGCGTTTGGCGTTTGAGATTTGGCGTTTCCTATTTGTGCTCTTTCCCGAACGCCTTGATCTCGACGTCGACGCCGGCCGGGAGGTCCAGCTTCATCAGCGCGTCCACGGTCTGCGGCGTCGGCTCGAAAATATCGATCAGACGCTTGTGCGTGCGCAGCTCGAACTGCTCGCGCGACTTCTTGTCGACGTGTGGCGACCGCAGCACGGTCCACTTGTTCTTGTCGGTCGGCAGCGGAATCGGGCCGGCCAGGCGCGCACCGGTCCGGCGCGCCGTGTCCACGATTTCCGTCGTCGACTGATCCAGCACGCGGCTGTCGTACGCCTTCAGGCGGATGCGGATCTTGTCACTAAAAGCTGTTGCCATATCGTTCTAATCCTTGTTAACTCCCAACCTCCAACTTCCAACTCCCAAAAGTGTGGAATTGGGAGTTGGGAGTTGGTAGTTGTCCTTAGGCCTTCCCCTGCATGCGCGCGACAACTTCTTCGCTCACATGGTTCGGTGCCGGCTCGTACCGGTCGAAATGCATCGAGTAGGTCGCGCGACCCTGCGTCCGCGAGCGCAAGTCGGTCGCGTAGCCGAACATCTCCGACAGCGGCACGCGCGCATTGATGATCTGCGTGCCTCCGCGATCCTCCTGCGACTGGATCTGGCCACGGCGGCTCGACAGGTTACCCATGACGTCGCCCATGTGTTCCTTCGGAACCACCACTTCGACGCGCATCACGGGCTCGAGCAGCACCGGCTTGGCCTTCTTCGCCGCGTCCTGGAACGCCATCGATCCGGCGATCTTGAACGCCATTTCCGACGAGTCGACATCGTGGTACGAACCGTCGTAGAGCTCGATGCGGACGTCGTCGACCGGGTAGCCGGCGAGCACACCGCGCGTGAGCGCTTCCTTGATGCCTTCGTCGATCGGCTTGATGAATTCCTTCGGGATCGTGCCGCCGCTGATCTTGTTCTCGAAGATGTAGCCGGTGCCCGGCTCTCCGGGGAACAAGTGGATCTTCGCGTGGCCGTACTGACCGCGGCCGCCGGTCTGCTTCGCGTACTTCATCTCGCCGTCCGCCGGACGGGTCAACGTTTCCTTATAAGCAACCTGCGGACGGCCGACCGTCGCCTCGACGCCGAACTCGCGCTTGAGGCGGTCGACGATGATCTCGAGGTGCAGCTCGCCCATGCCGGCGATCACGACCTCGCCGGTGGCCTGGTCTGTCTTCACGCGGAAGGTGGGATCCTCGGCCATCAGCTTGCCCAGGCCCTGTCCAAGCTTTTCCTGGTCGGCTTTGGTCTTCGGCTCGATCGCGAGCGAAATCACCGGCTCGGGGAAGCTCATGGACTCGAGCACAACCGGATTCCGCTCGTCGCAGATCGTGTCGCCGGTGGACACGGTCTTCAGACCGACCGCCGCGGCAATGTCACCGGCGTAGACTTCCTTGATTTCCTCGCGCTTGTTCGCATGCATCTTCAGCAGGCGTCCGAGTCGCTCGGTCTTTCCTTTGGTCGCGTTGTAGACCGACGATCCGGATGTCATGACGCCGGAGTAGACGCGAATGAACGTCAACTGACCGACGAACGGGTCGGTCATGATCTTGAACCCGAGCGCCGCAAACGGTGCATCGTCGGCTGCCGGGCGCTCGACGATCGCGTCGGGCCCCTTGTCCGGATTGAAGCCCTTGATCGCCGGAACTTCGATCGGCGACGGCAGGTAGTCGACAACCGCATCGAGCAGCGGCTGCACACCCTTGTTCTTGAACGCGGATCCGCAGATCACCGGCACAAACGCGGGCTCCGCCTTGTCTCCGGTGGTGTGCACCGAGGTATTGACGCGCTTGCGCAGCGCGGCCTTGATCTCCGCCTCGGAGATCTCTTCGCCGTGCAGGTACTTCTCGAGGATCTTGTCGTCCGCCTCGCTGACCTTCTCGATCAGCTGCTCGCGGAAGTGCTTCGCGTCTTCCATCATGTCGGCGGGGATGTCGCCGACGATGTAGTCCGCGCCCATCGTTTCGTCCTTGTACGTGATCGACTTCATTTTCACGAGGTCGACGACGCCAAGGAAGCGGTCTTCGCTGCCGATCGGCAGCTGGATCGCGACGGGATTGCCGCCAAGCTTGCTGACGATCTGCTCGAAGGTGCGCTTGAAGTCCGCACCGATGCGGTCCATCTTGTTGACGAAGCAGATGCGCGGTACGCGGTACTTGTCCGCCTGGCGCCACACCGTTTCCGACTGGGGCTCGACACCGGCCACGGCATCGAACACCGCGACCGCGCCGTCGAGGACGCGCAGCGAGCGCTCCACTTCGGCCGTGAAGTCGACGTGGCCGGGCGTGTCGATGATGTTGATACGGTGATCGCGCCAGAAGCAGGTCGTCGCGGCGGACGTGATGGTGATGCCGCGTTCCTGTTCCTGCTCCATCCAGTCCATGACCGCCGTGCCCTCGTGGACCTCACCGATCTTGTAGGTGATGCCCGTGTAGAACAGGATGCGTTCGGTCGTGGTGGTCTTGCCGGCATCGATGTGAGCCATGATGCCGATGTTGCGCGTTCGATTGAGCGGTGTTTCCCTGGGCATTGCTATCTCTACCAGCGGTAATGGGCGAACGCCTTGTTGGCTTCGGCCATGCGATGAACGTCTTCGCGCTTCTTCACGGCGCCGCCACGAAGGTTGGCGGCATCGAGCAATTCGTTGGCGAGCTTCTCGACCATGGTCTTGCCGTCGCCGCGCGAGCGGGCGAAGCTGACGATCCACCGGATGCTCAGCGAGAGCCGGCGGTTGGGATTGACTTCGATCGGCACCTGGTAGTTCGACCCGCCGACGCGGCGTGACTTCACTTCCAGGGCCGGCTTGACGTTCTCGATCGCCTTCTTGAACACCTTGATCGGATCGTCGCCTGTCTTCTCCTGGATGGAGGAGAGCGAACCGTACATGATCTTCTCGGCCGTGCTGCGCTTGCCGTCGCTCATCAGGGTGCTGACGAACTTGGTCACCAGCGAGCTGGCGTAAATCGGATCTGGTGGAACTTCGCGCTTCGGAACTTCGCGTCTACGAGGCATCTTCTATTTCCTTAGGACTTCGGGCGCTTCGCGCCGTACTTCGAACGACCCTGCTTACGCCCCTGGACGCCGACGGCGTCGAGCGTGCCGCGGACGACGTGGTAGCGAACGCCGGGCAGATCCTTGACGCGGCCGCCACGGATGAGCACGAGTGAATGCTCCTGCAGGTTGTGACCGACGCCAGGGATATAGGTGGTCACTTCGATACCGTTGGTGAGTCGGACGCGCGCCACCTTGCGGAGCGCGGAATTCGGCTTCTTCGGGGTCTGGGTGAACACGCGCACGCAGACGCCGCGCTTCTGCGGGCTATCCTGCAACGCCGGGCTCTTGGTCTTCGTTACGACCTTCGAGCGCCCTTTCCGGACAAGCTGGCTGATCGTCGGCACAGTCGAACCACTCCAGTCCCGCCTTGGCGAAGGCTCCGGCGGGAAAGCGCGCAGCGAAGCCGCACGCGAATACATAAATACGCCGCAGGACAACGCCTCACGGCGCCGTCAACGGATCGTTGCTCCAGGCCTAGGGAGCCGCGTGAAGCGGCCCGGCACCTGGGGCTGACTTACCCTATAAAGTTAGTGATCGTGCGCCGTTCGGGCGCGGGCGATACGTCTCGCTGTTCGTGCGGTGCGGACGTTTCTTGGTGTGCGGCTCCAGATAGGGTGTCCTGAAGCCAACCAGAACCTTGCAAAGATATCAGAACTGCCAGATCGATTGCAAGCGCCTGGTGGCCGCGTGGACTGGAAGACACACCCTGAGGTGTGCCTTCCATAGTTAAGGTAGTTGAAGGCCCGTCAAGGCCAGCGAGGAACTACCGTTTGATGGCGTCGCCGATGTCTTCGATCGCCTCGCCTACCTTGCGGCGCCCGCGTCCGAACCCTTCCTGAACCTCGCCAGCCGCCTCATCCGCGACCCCTTCGTCGTGGAGCCGGTCGTTGTCAGTCAGGTCCCCGGTGGCCTGCTTAACCTTGCCTTTTACCTGGTCTACTTTGCCGTCGAGTTCATCACGGTTCATTTTCTTCCTCCGGGAGGTCATGTGTTCAAGAACCGGTGCGTCAGCAGTATTGGGGTGCCGGGGTGCCGGGTGCCAGGTGCCAGGGTGCCGGGGTGCCAGGTGCCAGGTGCCAGGTGCCAGGTGCCAGGTGCCAGGTGCCAGGTGCCAGGTGCCAAAGTGCGATCCATAATCGTGTCCTGCATGGCAACGCTCGATAACGGCTCGGCTCGGATCAATTACTGGCGGACCGGCGAGGGCCCGGCGGTAATCATGGTGCAAGGCGTGGGTGTTATCGGCAATGGCTGGAAGCCGCAAGTCGATGGCCTTCGAGACCGCTACTCACTCATCACGATCGATAACCGCGGCATCGGTGAGAGCACCGGTGCAGCAGCGCAGCTGACGATCCAGGCCATGGCGGCTGACGTGCTCGCCGTCGCCGACGCCGAGGATGTCGGCACCTTCCACCTCGTCGGCCACTCGATGGGGGGCGTCATCGCCCAGCAGGTGGCAGTCTCCGCGCGCAATCGCGTCCGCAGCCTCGCCCTGCTGTGCACCTTCCTGAAAGGACGCCAGGGAACAATGATCGCGCCGTCAATGCTCCTGACCGCGATCCGGTCCCGGGTGGGGACGCAGAACATGCGGCGCCGCGCATTCGTTGAACTGGTGATGCCGGCCGCGTACCCGTCCACCGTGAATCGCGATGCACTCTGCGCGGAACTCGGGGCGCTCTTCGGACGCGACCTCGCTGACTCCCCGCCGATCATCATGCAGCAGCTCCGTGCGATGGGACGGTTCGACGCGTCGGAGCAACTCGCGTCCCTCGACGGCATTCCCACGCTGGTCGTCAGTGCCGCGCAGGACTGCATCGCGCGACCCGCCTATGGCCGCGCGCTGGCGAAGGCGATTCCAGGTGCGAGATACGTCGAGCTCCCCGACGCCGGTCACGCGGTGACGATTCAGCAGGCCGGCGAGATCAACGCGCTGCTCGCACAGCACTTCTCTACGGCGTCGTAACCACCACCGCCCGGCACGGCTTCCTGCCCTCTCGCCGGTACCAGTGTGCGACCGACGAGTCGAAGTACATGGAGTCGCCCGCTCCAAGCTGGTGATCCGCTTCGCCGACGGTGACGGTGAGCTTTCCCTCGATCAAGTACAGGAACTCGGCGCCAGGATGCTCATGCCGCCGCGCGCTCTCTCGCGGCAACGCTTCAAATTCCACGCAGTACCCGTTCATCAGGCGATCGACGGCCGGATAGTCGAGCGACTCGAAGTGATAGCCCGGCTCCGGATCCCCGAGTTTCTCCGGGAAAGCGCTTTCGCTCGCCGCGACGGACGACGGCAAGCGCCGGTTTGCGCGCCGGCTCAGCGAAGAAGTGCTCGAGGCCGACGCTGAAGACGAGGGCGACACGCAACAGCGTGGGCAAGGTCGGCACCAGCCGGCCGCGCTCGATCTTGGAGAGCAGCGCCGGCGACAGGCCCGAGTGTTGTCCGAGCTCCACCAGGCCCATCTTCTTCTTCAGCCTGAGCACCCGCAGCTTCTGCCCGATGCCGTATCGATCGAGCCCCTTCGACAGCGTTTCGGAGAGCACATTTTCCTCCAGCTCAAATTTGGACGCCGTTCTATCGCGCAGTGAACATGACTTTGCCTGCGTGTCGCTATTTTACTGCCATGAACTCCGGTTTGCACTACATTCAAATCACGGCAGACGCGAACACAGGGTTCACGGAGCCGTGAGCGAAAACGCCCATTCATCAGGAGAAGTCATGCGTCAGATCATTCGTCACTCAGTTCTCGCCGTTGCTCTCGCCGCGGCCGTCGTCATTCCGACCCGCGCTGCGGAAAAGGACATCGTCGATACCGCTGTCGCGGCAGGCAGCTTCAAGACCCTCGCGGCCGCGCTGCAGGCAGCCGGCCTGGTGGAAACGTTGAAGGGCACAGGCCCGTTCACGGTATTCGCGCCAACCGATGCGGCATTCGCAAAGTTGCCGAAGGGAACGGTGGAGAACCTGCTGAAGCCGGAGAATCGGGGACAAGCTGCGGGCAATCCTCACCTACCACGTGGTGGCGGGCAACGTCATGGCGGCGGACGTCGTGAAGTTGACATCCGCGAAAACCGTCCAGGGGGGCGAGGTGAAGATCGATGCCGCGAACGGCAAGGTCAAGATCGATTCGGCCAACGTGGTGAAGACGGACATCGCCGCGACCAACGGCGTGATCCACGTGATCGACACCGTCCTGATGCCCAAGTAAAAAGTGCTTCCAGCTTCCAGCTTTCAGCTTTCAGCTTCCGGCACCTGCTCTGCGCCGGGAGCTGGAGGCTGGGGGCTGGAGGCTTTCCCCATTTGCCACAGCACGAACGCATACCTGAAAGCGGTCTCTTTCAGCGCGTCGTAGCGCCCTGACGCGCCGCCGTGCCCGGCGCCCATGTTCGTCTTCAGCAGCAGCGGATTCGTATCGGTCTTCACCTCGCGCAGCTTCGCTGCGAACTTGGCCGCTTCCCAGTACGGCACCTGGCTGTCGTTCAGCGACGCCTGCAGGAGCATTGCCGGATAACGCTGCGCGCTGACGTTGTCGTACGGCGAATACCTCCTGATGAAGTCGAATGCTGCCTTTTCGTTCGGGTTGCCCCACTCGATGTACTCGCTCGTCGTCAGCGGCAGGCTGGCGTCGAGCATCGTGTTCACGACGTCGACGAAACGGCACCTGCGCGACGACCGCTTTGAACAGGTCGGGACGCATGTTGGCCACCGCCCCCATCAGCAGTCCGCCGGCGCTTCCACCCTGGATCACCAGCCGGTCCGACGAGGTGTAGCTGTGCTCGACCAGGTACTCGGCGCAGTCGATGAAGTCATGGAACGTGTTCATCTTCTGCAGCATTCGCCCCTGCTCGCGCCACTCCTCGCCAAGCTCTCCACCGCCGCGGATATAGGCAATGGCGTAGATCGCGCCGCGATCGAGCAGGCTGAGTCGAGCGGACGAGAATGTCGGCGCCATCGAAATGCCGTACGAACCGTAGGCGTAGAGCAGCATCGGCGCGCTGCCGTCCATCTTCGTTTCCTGGCGATACACCAGCGACACCGGCACCTGGGCACCGTCGCGCGCCGGCACCCACACGCGCTTCGCCTCGTAGGCCGCGGGATCGTAACCGCCAAGTACGTCCTGCCGCTTCAGGAGCGTTCGATCCTTCGCGTCCATGTCGTACTCGGTACACGGACGGGGGCGTTACCATCGACTCGTACGAATAACGGATCGTCTTCGTGTCGAACTCGGGATTGATGCTGATCGCCATCGCATAGTCCGGTTCGTCGGTCGCGATCCGGTGCGAGGTCTTCTTCGACATATCGATGACGCGGAGATAACTCAAGCCGCGCTCGCGCTCCGACACGACGAGGTGTCTTTTGAAGAACGACAGGCCGTCTATTTTGACGGCGGGGTTGTGGGCAATGAAGGTGTTCCAGTTCTGCTCCGAAGGATCGTCCATTGGTGCGGTGACCACCTTGAAGTTCTTCGCACCCCGATTCGTGGTGATGTAGAACTGCCCTTCGTAATGGTCGACGTCGTACTCGTGCGCTTCCCGGCGCGGTACGACGATCGAGAACTCGCCCGCCGGTGTGCGCGCGTCGAGGTACCGAATCTCGCGCGACGTCTTGGCATAGGAACCCAGGAACAGAACCTTGCGATCGAGCGAGCGCCCGACGGCGAGATCGTAGAGTTCGTCCTTTTCCTCGAAGACAAGATCATTCGGCGCACCGCTCCCGACCACGCGCCGCCAGCAGTGGTCGGAACGCTTGGAAACGGGATCTTCCGTGGTGAACAAGACGGTCGCATTGTCGTTGCCCCACACCACCGAGCCGACGCGCTCGACGCTGTCGGGCAGCATCTCTCCGGTCTCGAGATCCTTCACTTGCAGGGTGAACACCCGGTAGCCGCTCGTGTCGAGTGAGTACGCCAGCTTCGTGCCGTCATCGCTGACCACGTAGGCACCGAGGCCGAGGAATACGTGCCCCTCAGCGAGTGCATTCAGATCGAGCAGGATCTCCTCGCGGCCCTGCATCGTTCCTCTGCGCCTGCACATGTAGGGGTACTGTTTCCCCTCCTCGGTGCGCGAGTAGTACCAGAAGTCCCCCAGGCGCGAGGGGACGCTCAGGTCCGTCTGTTTGATCCGGCCCAGCATCTCCTCGTAGAGGCGTTCCTCGAGTTGCTTGAGCGGCTGCATCACCGCTTCCGCGTACGCGTTCTCCGCTTCCAGATGCGCGATCACTTCGGGATCAGACTTCTGACGCAGCCAGAAGTAGTCGTCGACGAGGGTGACGCCGTGGAGTCTCGTTTCGTGCGGAGTTTTCCTCGCAATCGGTGGAGTCACAGGTGCCCTACGACCCGCCCTTGCGTTTGCCCCAGGTGGGCGGCGCCGGCTCGGTCGTCATCCGGTTCACCGGGTTCGCTTTCAGGATCCGGAGTGCTTCCTCGACAGCCTTCTCCAGCTGGGGATCCCGTCCGGCAATGACGTCCTTGGGCCAGTTCTCGATGTCCACGTCCGGTGCGACTCCTTCGTTCTCCACCGCCCATTTGCCATCGCGCGCGAAGAAACCGCCGCGCGGCGCGATCATCGATCCACCATCGATGAACGCCGGTGTATCGGCCGTGTGGACGAGCCCTCCCCAGGTACGCTTGCCGACCAGCGGCCCGATCTTGCGCCGCTTGAACATATAGGGCATGAGATCTCCACCGGACCCTGCCATCTCGTTGATGATCATCACCTTCGCACCCCAGATACCCGCCGCGGGGCTCGTAAACGGATACCGGTCGCCGGCCACATTATTGAAGTAGCCATCGAAGTCTCGTCCGAGAACGTCGACGATGTAGTCGGCCGCGGAGCCACCGCCGTTGTACCGCTCGTCGATCACCGCGCCCTTCTTGTCCTGCTGCGAGAAGTAGTAGCGATTGAACGAGGTGTAGCCAGGCTGACCGGTGTTGGGCACGTACACATAGGCGAGCTGTCCGTTCGACAGCTTGTCGACGAGGCGCCGGTTGTGTTCGACCCACGCGCGCGTGCGCAGGCCCTGCTCGTTGCCGGTTGGCAGCACCGTCACTTGCCTCGCGCCTTCGAGTGCCGGCTTGGCGTTCACGGTGAGCACGGTCTGCCGATTGGCCGTACCGTCGAGCAGCCGGTAGATGTTGTCCGGCGCTTTCAGCTCGATCCCGTTGATCGCGACGATGAAGTCGCCGACGGCAACGTCGACACCGGGTGCTGCGAGCGGTGCGCGCAGATCGGGGTTCCAGCTTTCGTTGTCGTAGATGCGGGTGATCTTGTACCGGCCGCTCTCGATCGCGAAGTCAGCGCCGAGCAGCCCGCCCGGAGACTGCGGCACGTCCGGCATGTCGCCGCCGCGCACGTACGAGTGACCGATGGCGATTTCGGATCCCATGTTGTCGAGCAGATAGTTGAGATCCGCACGATGGTTGACCGACGGGAGCAGCGCCCCGTACATCTCCTTCATCTTCGGCCAGTCGGAGCCGTGCATGTTGGGAACGTAGAGGTAATCACGCTGATTGCGCCAGCCCTCGTTGAAGATCTGCCGGAACTCTTCCTTCGGCTGCAGGTACATCCGCAGCGTGGCGTTGATACGCCCCTGCCCGGCCTGCGGCGGATTGCGATCGGCATCGACGATGAACAGGCCCGCGCCACCGCCGCCGGCACCCGGATCGCCGCCGCGACCGCGTCCGCCGCCGCCAGCACCGCCGGTGCGATAGAGCAGCTTGCGTCCGTCGGCGCTGACATCGAATTCAGCGGCGCCGGTGACGAACGGAGCGGCGCGCCGGTCGCTCAGGCGATACCGCTGCAGCGTGCTGCCGCCACCACCACCCCCGCGGCCGCCGGCTGCACCCGCTTCCAGGTAGAAGACCGTTCCGGCAGGACCGGCCTTGAGGTCGGAGGTACTGGCGCTCTGGAACACCGGGGACCGAGATGATCCGCTGCTGCAGTCCGTCGAAATCGATCTGGACTGTGACCGGCGTGCGCGGACGCGGCGCCGGGGGCGCCTGCTGGTCTCCGGCCGCTCCCTGTGCATCAGGGGCCGGCGCGTTGCCGCGACCGCCTCGTCCACCACCACCTCCTGGAGGTGGAGCGTTGACACCGGCGTCCTCGTCGCTCTCCGGCAGCAACGGGCTTGGCTCCCCCTTCTTCAGTACGGCGAAGTAGAGTCCGAAGTTTTCCTCCCGGTCGTAGGACGTCATGTCGAGCCACTGCGAGCGCAGCCCGAAATCGGTCGACGCGAAGAACCACAGGTACTTGCCGCTCGCGTCCCATACGGGGAACATCACGTCGGCGAGGCCATCGGTCACCTGCTTCTTCTCACCGGTCTCGACGTTGGCGATGAAGATCGCGCGATACAGCGAATTCAGCCGCGCCGCGTACGCGACGTACTTCGAGTCCGGGCTCCACGACGGGTTCAGCGTGCGCTGCGGCACCATCCACGGATCGTTGCCGACGATCTTCGTGTCGCCGCTGGCCACGTCCATGACCCACACGTTCAGGTTGGTATCCGTGTACAGCAGTTTTTTCGAATCGGGCGACCACGCCGGGGTGTAGTAGTGCGTGGGTTTGGGCAGCGCGATTTCGCGCGGCGGCTTGAGGCCGTCCTGCTCTTCGAGGATCAACTTGTACTCACCGGATTTGTCGCTGAAGTACGAAATGTATTTGCCGTCCGGCGACCACACCGGATCGCGCTCGGCCGACGCCGACGAGGCTGAGAGATTGCGGACGTCACCCTTCTCCGCCGGAATGGTAAAGATCTCGCCACGAGCCTCGGCGAGGACCCGCTTGCCGGTGGGCGAGAGCGAGATGTTCGCCATCCGGCTGGTGACGTCTTCCCAGCGCGGCATCATCCACGGGAAGTCTCCCGTCGCCTTGATGCTCACGACTTTCTCGCGTCCGCTCTTCGGATCGAGCTCGTGCACCAGGCCGGCCTGTTCGAACACCACCGTTCCAGCGCCCGAGTCGAGCGTCTTCACATCGAAGTCGGTGAACTTCGTCACCTGGGTGAGCTTCTTGCCTTTCGTGTCGTAGGACCACACGTTGGCGACCGAGTCACGGTCGGAAATGAAATACACCGTGTCACCGACCCAGGCGGGATCCTTGTCGTTCGAATCGGTCCACGGTGGCGTGGTGAGGTCGTAGGACTTGAGGTCGACGATCCAGATCGGACGGGTCTTTCCGCCGCGGTAGTTCCGCCGCTCCTCGTCCCACGAGTTGTTCATCCGGTAGGCCATCCGGGTTCCGTCTGGAGACACTTTTCCCTGGAAGCCGCGGGGCAGCGCCATCGGTGACTCGACACCCCCTTCGACCGGAACGGTCCAGAAGCGCGGCGCGCCGCTCGGCGCCCAGGTTGCGCGCGTGCTCGCGAAGATGATGTTCTTCCCGTCCGGCGTCCAGCCCTGCACGCTGTCGCCGCCGGGATGCCAGGTCAAGCGCTTCGGCTCGCCCCCCTCCGACGGGACGACGTAGACATCGGTATTGCCCGCATACTCGGCACTGAAGGCGATCGACTGACCGTCCGGCGAGAAGTGCGGATTCGTCGTCTGCCCCTGGAAGCTGGTCAGCCGTCGCGCGTTGCCGCCCGCGCGTTCAACAATCCACAGGTTGTTGGCGTACGCGAAGGCGATGTGACTCGCACTCACCGTCGGCGAGCGCAGCAGCCTGGTCGTGTCACCATTCGGCGGCGCCGCATTGAGAACGGCGATAGCAACGGCCGGCAGCGCCAGCCAGGGAATCGAGCGCAACATTTTTCTCAAAACAAAACCTCCACTCCGGGACGGAGAGAAATATTAACTCCGCTAATGCATGATCCTGTGGCGGACGGTTCCGCCCTGGACATCGGCGAGTGGCTGGGTGATCACGAATGCGCGCTCGTCGGTTTCACGGATGATGGTCCGGATGCTTCCGATCTCCAGACGGGTGACGACGCAGTAGAGCACCTGGCGTTCGTCACCGGATAGTCCACCGCGGGCCTGGTAGACAGTGACACCGCGTCCCAGTTCCGCCATGATCCGCCGGCGGATGCGGTCGTTCTCCTCCGACATGATCGTCATCGCGGTGTATTCCTCGATCCCGTGGATGATGAAATCCAGCGTGCGCGCCGCGGATATGTAGGTCAGGATCGAGTACAGCCCTTTCTCGACACCGAGCACGGCCATCGCGAGCAGGAACAATCCGATGTTGAAGGCGAGGATGACGTCGCCAACCTTCACCAGCACGCTGTGGCGGCTGATCAGCAGCGCGGCGATCTCGGTACCATCGAGCACTGCACCGCCCCGCACGGCCAGGCCGATACCCGCGCCGAGGAAAAAGCCGCCGAACACCGCGGTCAGCACGAGATCGTGGGTGACGTTGGGAAAGTGAACGACCGCCAGCGCCAGCGCGAGCCCGCCGATCGCGAGCATGCTGCGAAGCGCAAAGTGCCAGCCGAGCTGCTTGTAGCCCAGAAAGATGAACGGCAGGTTCACCACGGGGAGCAGTGCGGCCAGCGGCCAGCCGGTGATCCGCGAGGTCAGCATCGAGATGCCGGTCACCCCGCCGTCGATCAACTCGCCGGGGATCAGGAATCCGTGCAGGCCGAGACCGGCCGACAGAATGCCGCACACGATCAGCGCGGTATTCCGCAGTTCTCGGGTGAATGGGCTCATAAACGACAAACTCCCAACAGCCAACTCCCAACGCCCAAACCGAGATTGGGCATTGGAAGTTGAGAGTCGGGAGTTAGCACCGCGGGGCTGAGCGTGTTACCGCGACGCCGAGTCCGTGATGACCTTCTTCGCCGGTTCCGGCTTCTGCGGGTTCTTCACGTACTTGTCGAGCCACGCCGCCCAGCGCGCCCACAGGTCGAGCAGCGTCTCCTTCGACGCTGGACCGTGATCCTCGAGCGGATACAGGTAGAGCGCCGCCGTCTTTCCCAGCCCGTTGAGCGCGTGATACAGACGGATGGAGTTGTCCGGATCCGTGCCAACGTTCTGGTCGCCGAGCCCGTGATACATCAGCAATGCGCCGGTCATGTTGTTGGCGTAGAGGAACGGCGACATCGAGAGGTACACGTTGGGCGCTTCCCACAGATCGCGACGCTCGCTCTGGAAGCCGAGCGGCGTGAGCGTGCGGTTGTAGGCGCCGTCGCCGGCGATGCCGGCCTTGAAGAACGGCGTGTGCACCATCGCATTCACGGTCGAGAAGGCGCCGTAGCTGTGACCGCCGATCGCGAGCCTGGTTCGATCGGCAAGCCCGCGGCGGTCGAGCTCATCGATCGTCGCCGCCAGGTTGTTGCGGAGATCGTTCACGTAGTTGTTGTTCATCTGACCCTGCGGTCCGACGATGGGTGAGTCGGGCTCGACCACCGCATAGCCGAGGCGGGTGAAGAACTCCATCGACCGCGCGCCGAAGTTCGGGAACGTGTTCTTGTTGAACGTCCGGTCGGGACGGTCGTACGACTCCTGGTCCGAGAACTCACGTGGATAGAACCAGAAGAGCGCGGGCGGCTTGCTGCCGGCGACGAAGTTCTGCGGCAGGTTGACCGTCACCCGGAACTTGAATCCGTCAGGGCGCTCCACGACGAAGCGCTCCACCTTCATCTTCGTGAGGTCCGGGGTCACATCCTTGTTCTGCGTCAGCTGCGTGCGCTGGCCGTTCTGCACGAGGAACTGCTGCGGCACGTCACTCGGACCTTCGCGGGTGACGATGAACTTGCCGGCATCGGCATCGATGATCGTCGACACGCGTTCGAAGATGTTCGTGTTGTCGCTCTCGTAAATCCGCTGCTTTTCGCCGGTCTTGATCACGACCTTGTCGATGAACGTCTTCGGACCGACGTCGTTCGGGGTCTTCGAGTAGGCCGTTCCCTGGAAGAACACGTGCTGCGAGTCGGCCGAGATCATCACCGGACCGCCACCGCCACCACCGCCGCCGCGTCCGCCGCCAGCGCCGGCTCCGCGTCCACCACCGCCGCCGCCGCGCAGCGCGACGATCGAACCGGGATTCGCGTAGATGTCATCGGCGCGGTAGCGCGCCAGGGTGTACTTCTTGGTCGGATCCGCCAGATAAACCGCGGTCTCGATCGTGTTCTGCCCCTGCCGCTCCGAGAAGAAGAGCACCTGCATGTCGGGCGAGAAGCGATGTCCGGAGATGCGCGTGTTGCTCTCGTAGATCACCTTCTTGCTCGCGTCGTCGAACGGAGGCGCCCACTGGTAGAGGCGATCCTTGCGCGGTGCCTGCGCACCGCGCCCGCCGCGCGCGCTATCGTCCTGGGGGGTGTCGTCAGCAGCTGCGGGTGCGGCGGCGCCGCCACCACGGTTCCCGCGTCCGCCGGGGCCGGCGGCCCCCTGTGGGCCTGGCTCTTGCTCGAGATAGGTGAAGCCCGGACCATCGAGGCGCCATGCCAGCTCGCGCTTGCCGTTCTGGTTCTGGTTGCCACCGCGCCCGCCACCGCCAGGGGCGGCGGTGGGATCCGGCGGGGTCTGTGGCTGCGTGTCGTCCTGCACGCCAAGATTGATCGGCCGGTCGTTCAGTTTCGCCAGCATCTTGCCGTCGAGGTCCCACACTTCTTCGATCGATCCGAAGTTGCTGACCGGAACGTCGTAGGAGAACGGCTCGACCATCCGGGTCACGCGCGCGTACTTGCCCTCTGGCGCAAAGTCGATCGACCGGATCATCGCCGGCTGGCCGACCTTCTTCACGGTTCCCTTGGCGACGTCGATCAGCGCGAGCTGGCCGGTGGCGTGCCACTTCAGCAGATCCTTTTCGTACGGCGTGTTCATCAGGCTGGGGAACGTGCGCAGCCGGTTCTTCTCGGAGTCGGCAAGCTTCACCGTCGGCCCCGTCGGCGCGGTCGGATTCGGCGGCATCGCCGCTCGCCCGTCCGGGATCGTCACGAAGGCGATCTGCTTGCCGCCATCGGTGAACTCGAAGTTCGTGACCATTGTCGCCAGCACCGGCGTCTTCGTCAGCTGCCGTGACTTGCCGGTCGCGACGTCAGCGATGTAGATGTGCGTCGCATCTTCACCATGGACGAAGAAGGCGATCGACGTACCGTCCGGCGACCAGGTGGCGTTCGAGACGCGTGCACCGGCGGGCAGCTGAATCGGCTTGCGCGAGCCATCCGCAGCCGAGATCACCTGGATGCCGACGTTGTTGCGGATCGTCAGTGTTCGCGCGCGGTTCGCCTTGAAGTCGATGAACACGCCACCAAGCTCATGGAACGGCTTGGAGAACGTCTTCATGGGAACGGCGCCGTCGCCGATTTCATCGATGAACCATTTCTTGTCGGGGCTTGCGCTGGACAGGTTGACGTTCAGGTAGCGCGGCGCGAGGACGGCGTCAGCCACTTCGGGCGGGGGCGTGACGTAGCCTTCCTTCTTGATGATGTCGTCAGCCCATGACGAGTTCTGCGGTGGTCGCGGTGCGGGCGACTGGGCATAGAGTGTGAGCTGGCATGCCGCGAGAACCAGGGCCGGCGCGAACCGCGCGAACCGTTTCGTCATTGTTCCTCCCGACGTCGCGCCTGCGGCGCTTCGTCGCGGCAGGCCCGTCTTCTGTTGTTTGTTCGGAGCAGAGAAATGGAGCAAAAGATACCTCATGGGTTGTGGTGGAGCAAACGACTGGGCCGTACCGGGCGTCTAAGCAACGACATGAAAACACCGCTCTCGTCCGCGCTGGTCATCGCCGCATTGTGCGCAACGGTCGTCGCACAACCGCCGCGTCCAGCGGCCGGACTCCAGAACCCGCCTCGTGACGTCCGCGACCTGAGTGCCCCGCCGCCGGTTGGCACTGGCTCGGTTTCAGGCGTGGTCGTGATGGCGGGTGCCGGGCAGCCGGCGCGGAAAACGCGCGTGACTCTTTCCGGAGTGGAGCTCCGTGGTGGCCGCTCCACGACTACAGACGACCAGGGCCGGTTTTCGTTTACCGCGCTGCCGGCCGGCCGCTACACCTTGAACGCCAACAAGCCGGGTCATCTGTCGGTCAGTTACGGCCAGCGCCGGCCCGGGCTGCAGGGTACCCAGATCCAGCTGTCCGACGGCCAGAAGTTCGAAGCCCAACTCCAGATCCCTCGTGCCGGCGTGATCACCGGCACTGTGCTCGACGAAAATGGCGAAGCCACGCCGAACACGCCCGTGCGCGCGCTGCGCTACGTGATGCAGGGAGGCCGGCGAACCCTTCAGTCCACCGGCAGTGGATCGACCGACGACCGCGGGGTCTACCGCATGTTCGGTCTACAGCCGGGTGAGTATGTGGTTTGCGCCACGCCGCGGAACAACGCCATCGGCGAGGGGGAACGGATGCAGGTGGAAATGCAAGCCGTGCGTCAGGAGCTCGAAGCGGCCGCCCGAAGCACCGAAGCCGACGTCCGCGCGCTGCAGACGCGGCTTGCATCGATGCAGGCTGCCGCCGCGCAGCAACCGGAACAGGAAGCGACCGCCGGCTATGCGGCCGTGTGCTATCCCGGAACGACGCAGGCAACCAGTGCGACCCCGGTACCTGTCGGCATCGGTGAGGAACGCGTCAGCATCGACTTTCAACTGCAACTGGTTCCGATGGCGCGGGTCGAAGGCACAGTGATCAATTCGACCGGAGCGCAGTTGCAGGGCCTGCAGGTCATGCTGGCCGATCCCAACCAGAACACGCCGGGGATCGGACAGAACATGAACGCGCGGCCCGATGCTGAAGGGCGCTTCCGAATCAACGGCGTTGCTCCCGGACAGTACCGCCTGACCGCGCGTGCGCAGGTCGGCGGCGGGCCGCAGCGTGGCGGCGGCCGCGGCGCGTTCGAGATGAACAACGGCCGCGGCGGCGGACCTCAGAATCAGCAGACTCAAAGAGCCGAGCCGCTCACCGTCTGGGGGTCCGCCGATCTGGTCGTCGACGGGCGGAATGTCTCGAACGTGATGCTGGCGCTTCAGAACGGGATGTCGGTGTCCGGGCAACTCACCTTCGAAGGTACGGCGACACCGCCGGCCGATCTGACCCGGATGCGGATCTCGCTTGCGTCCACCGAGCCAGGTCCGATGTCTGCAAATGCGGCGGCGCGACTCGACGCCAACGGACGATTCACGATCGCCAGCGTGCCTCCCGGCCAGTACCGAGTGACGGCGGGTGGTGCACCCTCCTGGTTCGTGGAATCGGCCATGATCGGAGGACAGGACGCGCTCGACTTTCCATTCGAAGTGAAGCCGAATCAGAACCTGAGCGGTCTTGCAATCACGATGACGGATCGCCAGAGCGAGATTTCCGGATCGGTTCTCGACGACAAGAATCAACCAGCCCTCAACTACACCATCGTGATTTTTCCGGCGGACTCGCGATATTGGACCGGTACGACCCGGCGCATTCAGACGATCCGCCCCGGAACCGACGGACGCTACACGTCGCGCAACCTCCCGCCCGGCGACTACAAGATCGGAACAGTGCTGGAAATCGAGCCCGGGGCTGCCGGGGATCCGCAATTCCTCCAGCAGCTGGACTCCTCTGCCCTGCGCGTGACGATCACCGCTGGAGAGAAGAAGACGCAGGACATCCGGATCGGCTCCGGCGGCTAGAGACCTCGCGAGGCATCGCTACTTCTTGATCGCGGCCCCGGTGCCGAACTTCTTGTACGCGCTGTACGACGCCTTGGTCGATGCGCGCCCTTCGGTAGGGGCGTTGCTGAAGCCGTAGACCGGCCCCTGGTACTGCTCGTTCATGTCAGATGGAAGCCACAACCCCAGCTCCGGATTGTTCTTGTAGGTGACTTCGATGTCGGCATTCGTTTCCATGTCGCGGGACGACATCGAGTCGAGAGCCGATGATCCTCCGCGTGCCGGACCGGTAGAGACTCGATCGTTGACCGGCGCCTGCATCGTCGGGGCCTGCTGCCCCGGCAGTGCCATCGCATCGGCGAAATTCTTCATCCTCACTCGAGTGCGCACGACGGTCCCGTCGGCGGGGATGACCCACAGGATGCCTTCCATCGGCACGTCGGCGCCGCTGCGGCGCATCACCATCGTCGGACGCTGCGTTTCCTTGAACTCGAGCTCGACGGTGTCGACACCGTTGATCTTCTTGGTGCCTTTCTTCGTGAACGTGAAGCGGGCCAGGTTTGCCGGTTGAAAAAAGAACATGGCGCTGGTCGGCGTATTCAGGTTCCGGCTGATGGGACCGACGTTGAAGCGGGAGTTCTCTGAGGCGATCCGCATCAGGTCCGCCTCCGATCCGGAGGATTCGGCCAGCAGTTTCTCGAGCCGGTCCTTGCGATCCTCGACCTTGTTCGGGCCAACCTCCACGACATCGCGGAAGCCAGTCCATCCACTTCCGGCTCGCACGATCGCATACTCGGCAACGAGCTGTCGCGGCGGAAGCGGCTGCTTTCCTTCGAGCGAGACGGACTGGGTGTACTTTTCGATGCCGACAATGGCCGACGTCTTCTCGCCGTAGGCCGCGACATACTCTCCAAGCTTCTTGACGATGTCGGCAACCGCGGGATCGGGCGATTGCGCGACGCCCGCAACGGCGAGAACGAGCACGGTGATCAGAGCAGTCATCAGCGCCTCCCGTAACGAACCAGTGTCAACGAGCCATCCCGGACGAAACCGCAGCATCCCCGGAACGAGAGCTGATCATGTCGGCCGCATCATAGACCAGCCTTCACCTACATGCGCAGTCGTGTCACCGTGCCCTGCAGCGAACCGTCAACAAACGACAGGTAGATTTCGCCGTCGGACACTGACATCGCGAACGACATGCGACGATCCAGCCGCGCGGTCACCGCCGCAATGAGCGATCGGTCCAGCGCGAACAGCTCGATGTCGCCGGCGCGGTGAATCTTCGCGGAGCCAAGGCCAGCGAGCCATTGCTGTGACTCCTTGTGGCTATAGACAGCCACTCGATCGGTGGACTTCGCAGCCTTGTGCAGCCTGTCGGCGGACGGCGTGCCAATGTCGATCCACGCGCGCATATTGCCGGTGAGATCGCGGACGGATATGGGCGGTTCGTCGGGGTCCGACAGGCCGCGCGAGAAATCTATTCCTTGCTGGTATTCCAGCGCGTAGGCGAGCACGCGCGCCACCAGGAACTCCTCCGATTCCGAGGGATGTCGGGCGACACGCAGATCCAGGCTCTCGTAGACGCCGCGGTCCGAGTCGGAGAGGTCGATAGTGAAGGTGTACAGAGTGGAGGTCAGGGCCAAGATTTCTATGGTTCCAGGGTTCACCGATTGGTCGCAGCGAAAGCGAGCAGGACACCGGGGATGACGAAGACGATCAGGAAAAAGACGTCCCGGTTGATGGCGAGCGCGCCGGCGCCGAAGACGATGTAGAGCACGGATATGAGCACAGCCGGCATCCGCGAAGCCGCCTGCTCGGAACCGCGCCTGAAGATGCCGAGAACGATCAAGCCAAACGTCAGCATCGCGGCGCCCCCGAAATGCCATCCGACGGCGAGGCCCGCCTGCAGGTCACTCGAGACCCCGGCCGACGCAAGCTGACCCCGCAGCGCCGGCCATCCCAGTAGCGAATGCGCGCCGCTCGACAGGATCATCACGATCCCCACGAGCATCCCGAGCACGTCTCGCCACTTCGACATGGCCGCCGAGTCTATCGCAACGCACCCGCGCACGGCAGCCGACACCTGGCACCCGGCACCCCGGCACCCGGCACCCTGGCACCCTGTAGTAGGATTTGCGCGTTATCCGGGAGGACCTGTATGCGAATGAGTTTCCTCGGCCGCACCGCCTGTGCAGCTGCGTTCATCCTGATTGGCGCCGCGAGCGCCGTCAACGCCGCACCGGTCAAACTGGCGCGCCATCCCGATTACCACGCCGGCACAATCGTGTTCAGTTATCTCGGCGATATCTGGACCGCCAACGAGGACGGCACCAACCTCCACCGGCTGACCGACAACACCGCGAGGGAGGTGTACCCGCGCTTCTCGCCTGATGGGAAGTGGATCGCGTTCTCGTCCAATCGATACGGGAACTACGACGCCTTCATCGTCCCGGTCAACGGCGGCATGCCGCGCCGTCTCACGTATCACACGGGTGGGGACGACGTGGTCGGCTGGTCGCGTGATTCGCAGCAGGTGATCTTCCGCGCCGCGCGCGGCGATGGCGCCTTCCCGAGCGTGGCGGTTCTCTACCAGGTCGGCATCGAGGGCGGGCAGGAGAAGCCGCTTCCACTCGACTGGGGATATCACGGCGACTACTCGCCCGACGGCAAGTCGCTGGTGTTCAATCGCCATCCCGCGGTCTGGTCGCGCCAGCACTATCGCGGCAGCTACGCCGCCGACCTCTGGGTCGCAAATCTCGCGAGCAACAGCTACACCAGGCTCCTCGGCGATGAGCGCTACAACCGCTACTGGCCCATGTGGGGAGCCGACGATGCGATTTATTACGTCGCGGACCCGCTGCCGAATGACCACACGGTCAAGCCTGGGAGTCCGGACGTCTGGAAGAGCGTCAACAACATCTACAAGATCCCGGCGAAGGGCGGCGGACAGCCGACGCAGGTCACAAAACATACGTCCGGCAGCTTGTTCTGGCCGTCCATGTCGTCGGACGGCAAGGTCATCGTCTACGAAGAGAATTTCGGCATCTGGAAGCTCGACGTCGCGAGCGGACGCACGTCAGAAATCAAGATCGATATCGTCAGCGACGAAAAGGATAACGAGTACGACGTTGAAACCGTGACCAACGAAGTCGATGCGTTCGACATCTCGCCGTCCGGGCGGCGTGCGGTCATCTCGACTCGCGGACAGCTGCTCACCATCGCGACCGAGCGTGGCGACATCACCCGCGTGGCGCCGGACAAGATGGCATCGCGAAGCGATCAACCCAAGTGGTCGCCGGACGGCAAATACATCGCGTACGTGTCGGACAAGTCGGGCCGCGACGAAGTCTGGGTAGCGGATCCCGAAGGACGGACGCCCAAGAAGATCACCGACCTCGACAACGAGAAAGGGGCGGTCGTCTGGACGCCGGATTCGAAATCCCTCCTTTACACTGCGGCGGACAAGAAGCTGTACGGCTATTCCGTGGCCGACGGCAAGACGACCGTCATCTCCTCCAGCGATCTCGCGCGCATCGGTTCGGTGTCGGTGTCCCCGGATAGCAAGTGGGTGATGTTCTCGAAGCAGGACCGCACTTCGCGCTCGCACATCTACATTGCCCCGATCGTCGGAGGCGAAGAACACCACATCTCCGACGACCGGATGATGTATTCAGAGAACAGCGCCGCATGGACGGCCGACGGTCGCTACATCGTCTTCACCTCGAGCGAAGGCACCAGCGCCGGGATCGCTTCGCAAGGGGGGCTGGCACCAACGATGGCGTTGTGGGTGGCGTCGCTGCGCGACCAGGAGCGCGATCCCATGAATCGCGACATCGACAACGAAGCACAGGGGCTCGCCGCCGAAGCGGCCGCGCGTCAGAACACCGGGCGCGGCGCGGGTGCCGGCGCCGCCGCAACTCCAGTGGAAGTGAGAATCGACTGGAGTGGACTTGCTCGCCGGGCGCGCCAACTGACGGTACCCGGCACAGCGATCGGCGGTCTCACGCCGACGCCTGAAGGCCACTCAGTGGCGGTGAATGTCTCGAGCAGTGCCGGCGGCGGGCGTGGCGCGGGTGCCGTGGACGGCAACTCCGGGATGTACATCATCAACGTCGAGACCGGCCAGCAGACACGCGTTCCTCCGCCGCCTCCGGCATCTGCAGACGCAGGCGGCGGACGTGGACGGGGCGGCGCCGGCGGCGGCGCGGCGGGCGGCAGCAACATGGTGTTCGCGCGCGATGGCCGCACGTTGTACTTCCGTTCGGGCAGCGGGCTCTATGCGGCGACGATCAACCCGCAGGCCGCGGGCGGCCAGGGCGCGCCCACAGCCGGCGGCGGGCGGGGCGGTGGGCGGGGCGGAGCCGCGGCGGCCGCGACTGCCGAACCCGGACAGACGAATCAGACGGCACGGCAAGTCAGCTTCACCGCCAACATCGAAGTGGACAAGAAGGCGCTCCGCGCGCAGGTGTTCAACGAAGGCTGGCGGATCATGAAGAACCGCTTCTACGACGCCAAGATGCACGGCGTCAACTGGACCGCTGAAAAGCAGGTCTACGAGCCGCTCCTCGACTACCTGGTCGACGAGGAGGAGCTGCACAGCGTGATGATGATGATGATCGGCGAGCTGAATGCCTCGCATACCGGGGTCAGCGGTGGACCGTCCGACGCACCGCGTTCAGCTGTACAGACGCGGCATCCCGGGTTCGATGTCATCGCGGATCCCTCCGGCTTCTACAAGGTCGGTCATATCTACAAGGATGGTCCAGCCGACCGTGACTTCCTCAGGATCAAGGAAGGGTATTTCCTGATCTCGGTGGACGACCACGACCTGAAGACCAGCGAGAACTACTGGCGTTACTTCACGCTGGCCCCCGGCACGAAGTTCCACTTCATGCTCAACGACAAACCGGCGAAGGAAGGCGCGTGGGAAGTGACGATCAGTCCCGTGGCCGGCGGCGCCTTCGGCGATCTCCAGTACGCGCGCTGGGTGGACGACCGTCGCGACATGGTGACGAAGATGAGCAACGGTGAGATCGGTTACCTGCACATCCGGGCAATGGATGCACCCTCGCTCCGACAGTTCCAGCTGGATCTTGCGGCCAACCGGATGAAGAAGGCGCTGGTGATCGATCAGCGCTTCAATGGCGGCGGCGGCATCGACCAGGAGCTGCTCGGCATCCTCGCCGGACGCCAGTACCAATACACGCTCAACCGCGACGCCGGCTTCCAGTTGCCGCGGCCGCAGAACTTCTACGGTCCGATGGTGGTGATGCAGAACGAACGGTCCGCATCGGATGCCGAAATGTTCCCCGCCGGATTCAAGGCGCTCGGGCTCGGCAAAGTCGTTGGCGTTCCGACGATGGGTGCGGTGATCGGGACCGGATCCTACACGCTGCTCGATGGCTCCGCGATCCGCACGCCGGGCAGCGGCGTATGGACGTCGACCGGCGAGAACATGGAGAACTACGGCGTGCCGCCGGATGTCTATGTCGACAACTCGCCGGCGGACTTCCTCCAGAAGCGCGACCTGCAGATCGAAAAAGCTGTGGAGGTGTTGAAGGCGGAGCTGGCGAAAAAGCCCTCCACCTCGTCGTCGCAGACACCGCGCTAGACGACTGTCGTAGTGCAGCCCTTCAGGGCTGCCATCGGACCGGGCGTAGTGCAGCCCTTCAGGGCTGCCATCGGGGCAGCAGCGCCTGAAGGGCTGCACTACGAGTCCCGACGGACCAACCCCGTCATCCCTTGAGCCGTCTTACACACCATGATTGACGACGTCAAGGCGGCCCTCCGATCACTCCGATCCTCGAAGACCTTCACCGCGGTTGCGCTGATCGTTCTTGCGCTGGGAATCGGCGCGACCACGGCGATCTTTTCCGTGGTCGATGCCGTCGTCCTGCGAGGGCTGCCGTTCGAGGAGCACGATCGCCTGGTGGCGATCGGCGAACGACGCGGCGCCCGGGCCCGCGCCCGAGCCCGGCAGGGATCCGCTGTCGCTCAGCAGCGCGGCTCCGCAGAACTACATGGACTGGGCGGCGCAGCAGCAGGTGTTCGAGTCGATTGCGGCAATCGCCGGCAGCGCGTTTACGCTTCGCGAACCCGGCGCCGAACCCGAGGATCTGAGGGTCCAGCGCGTAACCGCAGGATTCTTCGACGTACTCCGCGTCCAGCCCGTCTACGGACGAGCGTTCACCCGGGAGAACGAAGTCGAAGGCAGAGATCGCATCGTCGTCCTCAGCGATGGACTCTGGCGGCGCCGGTTCGGTGCGGATCCGAACATCGTCGGCCGGACGATCCCGCTCGAAGGAGGCGCTTACGAGGTGGTCGGGGTCATGCCGCCGGACTTCCAGTATCCAGTCGGGTCGCTGCGCCCCACTGATCTGTGGGTGCCATACGTGGTCCCGCCGGACGAACGGATACGCAATAAAGGCAGCTTCAGCATGTACCTGCAGACGATCGCCAGGCTGAAGCCCGGCGTGTCGGTCAGCCAGGCGCAGGCGCAGATGGACCAGATCGCGGTGGCGATCCAGCAGGCCAATCCCGAGTGGAACAAGGACAAACTGGTTGGCGTCCGGCCGCTGATCGATCACCTGGTCGGCGCCAGCACGAAATCCTGGATGCTGATGCTCCTCGGCGCAGTGGCGATCGTGCTGGTCATCGCATGTGCCAACGTCGCGAATCTGCTGCTCGCGCGTGCGAGTGCACGCGAGCGCGAAGTCGGCATCCGCGCGGCGCTTGGCGCGGGACGCTGGCGGTTGATCCGGCAACTGATGGTCGAGAGCCTGGTCCTGTCCACGGCCGGAACAATCATCGCGACTGTTCTCGCCTGGTGGGCGGTGCAGGTCCTGCGCACGGCCATGCCTGAGGGTGTGCCCCGTGTCACCGCGATTGCCGTCGACCTGCGCGTCCTCGCCGCCACGGCCGGACTCGCGATCCTCACCGGTCTGCTCTTCGGCATCTTCCCGGCGTTGCAGCTCTCGCGAGCCGGATCTCACGCACGCGCTCAAGGACGGGGCCCGTGGCGCGAGCACCGGCGGAGCCCGTCAGCGCATGCGCAGTGCTCTCGTTGTCGATCGAAGTCGCGCTCGCCGTCATCCTGCTCGTCGGCGCTGCCCTGTTCATCGGCAGCTTCGTCAGTCTCATGCGAATCAAGCCTGGATTCACCACGGAGAACATTCTCACGGTGCAGGTCAGTCCGCGCTTTGCGCCGGGCAGGATTCCGGAATCAGTCGACATGTCTCCGGCGTTCGCCCAGATCGTCGACCTGATCAACCAGTCGCCAGGCGTCGTCCAGGCCTCGATGATTTCCGGCGGGATGCCGCTCGGCGGCAGCATGAGCAGCGACGTCGATGAGCGTGCCGGGGAAGACGATGGAGGACAAGGATACGAGAGGGGTCAGCATCCGGCGAGTGACACCCGAGTACCACAAGGCGCTGCAGATCCCGCTCAGAAGCGGCCGATACTTCGAGTCGAGCGACACCGCCAGCGCGCCAAAGGTCGTCATCATCAACGAATCAGCGGCGAGGAAGTACTTCGAGGGCGAGAGCCCGATCGGCCGAACCGTGAAGCTCAACGACAGCGAACGAACGGTGGTGGGAGTCGTCGGCGACGTGTACCAGACGAGCCTCGAGACAGACCCGATGTCCGAGGCATTCGTGCCGATGACCCAGCAACGCGTTCTCAGCGGCGAGCTGGCGGTCCGCACCAGCGGTAATCCATACGACGTCCTTCCAGCGGTCAAGACAGCGGTCCTCCAGGTGCTGCCGGACGTTCCTCTCCGCAACGTCCGATCGATGGAGGAAATCTATTCGCGCCGGGTGGCGCAGCGCCGTCTGAACATGCTGCTGCTCGGCCTGTTCGGGTTCCTGGGCCTGGTGATTTCCGCGGTCGGCATCTACGGCGTTATGGCTTACATCGTGGCGCAGCGGACGCGCGAGATCGGCGTGCGCATGGCCCTGGGTGCGACGCGCCGGAGCGTGGTCACCATGGTTATGCGCAACGCCGGTCTGCTGGTGGCGATCGGCTTGATCATCGGCGGGATCGGTGCGTGGTCGATGAGCAAAGCGGCCGACAGGTTCCTGTTCCGGCTCGATTCCAACGACCCGCGCGCCTTCGCCGCGGCCATCGCGGCATTGATCGTGGCCGCGCTGATCGCGAGTGCGATTCCCGCCCGCCGTGCCGCGAGCATCGATCCGATGGAAGCGCTGCGCGCGGACTGATTCATCTTCAGGGCTTGCCGTAGTGCAGCCTTTCAGGGCTGCCCTGTCGTAGTGCAGCCCTTCAGGGCTGCCTTGTCGTAGTGCAGCCCTTCAGGGCTGCCTTCACGGCACCACGAACCGGACCATCGCGAGTGCGGTGGCCGTATGGAACGTGGTCAGCGTCACTACGATCGTGATCGGTCCCTGGCCCGGACTGCGCGTACAGAAATACGCGGCCGGGATCTGGAAGAAGCACGCGAGGAAGATCCACAGCCGTGTGACTTCTCCCCGGTTTATCCCGGCCAGGTCGGTCGCGACCAGCACGGCGAACAGTCCAGCGGCAACGACCGCCACGGGCCGGTCCAGCCAGTCCCGCCAGCGTGCTCCCGGCCGCACACTGTCGGCGAGTGGCGCCGCGAAGAACAGCAGCATCTGCGACACGCCGGTAGCGAAGAGGAACTCGCCCAGGTTCGCGATGATCCACACCCCGTAAGGACGTGCTTCGGCCAGGTTGAACGCAACCGCGTGCGAGTGAATCTGCCGGAACGCGAAGAGCAGTGAAAATCCAGTCGCGAGTGCAACCGCCTCGGTCGTGGCGATGAATGTCGCAACGACGAGACAGCATTGCAGGACGAATCGTTCGACCGGCAGCCACTTGCGATGGAGCGCGAACGCAGCGACCGCACCGAACAGCAGGCCGATCACCAGCGGCAGCGGCTCGAAAAATACCAGACCGTACAGGGAGACGCCGAACAGTACTGCCAGCATCGTGCGTCCACCGCGCAGCCACTTCACCAACAAGCACGCGCAGACGAGAACGACAACCGGTGTGACGGTGTTCATCAAGGGCAGGAAGAACACTCGAGCGGGGACAAACAGATACAGAACAGCCGAATACAAGGCGGTCCGCCGGTCACCGAAGACGTCCCGCACGAAGGCGAACATCAGCAGAGCGCCGAGATTCGAGAGCATCACCACCAGCCAGGGCAAGATCGCGGGGTTCGTCGCGATCAGCTCGAGGCCATACGTGAGCATCGCCTTGCCCGGCATGTTGCTGCGCGCGTGGTGCGGCGCGTTCAAGCGGACGCGATTGAAGCGGCTGAGAAGATCCGCCGCACGCTGCTGTTGCGTCAAGCTGTAGAACGAATTCGCCTCCGAACTGACGTACAGCTCCTGCAGCCTGGCGGGTGCGCCGGCCTGCATGGCCACATGCGCACTGGTGGCAAGCAGCAGCCACGCAACCAGGAGGGCCCGCACGCGAGAACCGGTCACCTCGATGCGAAGAAGCGCCGCCGCCGCGGCGCTCGTGAGCAGCGCCACCAGCACCGGGCGGAGGGTCCATGGACGGACGTACTTGTAGATCCAGCCGCCGTCAACCGATCCGATCACCCAGGAGGCGGTCGCCACGCCGTAGTACCCGACCAGCGCGAGCACCACAGCCGCGACCAGGGCAGGCGTCAAGAATCGACTGGGCACGGCCAGGTGCTAGGCCGCCGTTTTCTGGCGCGCCGGGTCGATGGCGCTCACGATCACCCCGACGACCAGGACGACGACCGCGCCGATCGGATTGTGCCAGAGGAACGAGATGCCCTTCGTCGCTGGGTGGAAGGCGACGATCGCGACCACCGTCATGCCGCCGATCAGGCCAAAGAATGCGCCATTGCCGGTGGTGCGGCGGAAGGCAAGCGCGAGGATGAACACGCCGAGCAGCGATCCGTAGAAGAACGAACCGAATCGATTGACCACCTCGATCAGCGAGCCAAGGCCGGCCGCAAAGGTGGCAACCACGCAGGCAAACAGCCCCCAGAACAGCGTCGCCCCCTTCGACACGCGCAGGTAGTGTTCGTCAGATTCCGACGGACGCAGGTGCCGGCGGTAGATGTCGATCACCGACGTCGTGGCGAGTGCATTGAGCTCCGCCGCGATACTCGACATCGCCGCGGCGAAGATCGCCGCGATGATCAGTCCGACCAGTCCCATCGGCAGCCGGGTGGTCACGAAGGTCGGGAACACGTAGTTCACGTCGGCGACCGGGGTATCGCCCTGCAGCCGGCCGTAGCTTTCATCGCCGGTGACGTCGCGCACGAGTTTCGCGGCATCGCTGCGAACCGCTTTGAGCGAAGCATTGGCGGTGAGAAAGTCCTCGCGGGCCGACGCCCGCTGTTCGTCTGATTCGGCGGCCGCAAGCGTGCTCGCCGCCTGCCGTCGCGTGTCAAAGGCGGACGCGAACCGCGACTCGAGCTGCTGGAACTCCCCCGCGCGGACGCTCTTCTCGATCTGCTCCGCGTGCACACGATTGAAGAGCATCGGCGGCTGGTTGAACAGATAGAACACGAACACGAGTACGCCCGTCAGCAGGACGAGCGCCTGCAGCGGGATCTTCCAGTAGGCACTCATCAGCAGAGAGTGTCGCGCCTGGTCGATTGACTTGGCGGTGAGATACCGCTGCACCTGGCTCTGGTCGCAGCCGAAATACGACAGCATCAGGAACAGGCCGCCGATCAGGCCGGACCAGAACGTGTAGGTCTGGTTCCAGTCGAATCGGAAGTCGAGTGCGTTCATCCGTCCGGCGGCGCCGGCGACGTGCAGCGCCTGTGCGAAGCTGACTTCGTGCGGCAGCCCGGCGATGAGCGCGGCAACGGCGGCGAGCAGGCCGGCAACGATCACGCCCATCTGCTTGACGTCCGTCCAGGTCACCGCCTGCACGCCACCGTGCATCGTGTAAAGAACAGTGGGCAGCCCGATCGCCAGGATGGTGCCGGTCAGGTTCCAGCCGAGGATGATCGAGAGGATTACCGCCGGCGCCGCGATGATGACGCCGCAGGACATGCCTCGCGACAGCAGAAACAGGAGACTGGCGAACGTACGCGTCTTCAGGTCGAACCGTTTCTCGAGATATTCGTACGCCGTATAGACGCGCGCGCGGTGAAAGAATGGCACCAGCGTGAGCGACAGGATGACCATGGCGACCGGCAGCCCGAGGTAGAACTGCACGAAGCGCATGCCGTCCGCGTAGCCCTGTCCAGTGGTGCCGACGAGGGTGATCGCGCTCAATTGTGTCGCCATCACGGACAGGCCGACCGCCCACCAGGGCAGGCTGCGGTTGGCGAGAAAATAGCCCTCGAGTTCGTTGGTGCGGTGGCTCTTCCGGAGACCGTCCCAGACGATCCATACAAGGTAGGCACTGACAACCAGCCAGTCGAATGCCCGCATCTACGCGAACACCTGCTGCAGCCACCACAGCGCCGCCACCGTGACGATTTCGACGACGATGACCCTGACGTAACTCGCTCTCACGCCGACGATTATGTCTCAACGTATGGGTCCGCAGGAGTGGGTTGGTGGGCCCGTAGCTCGCGCGTGCGAGAATTCCTGCATGAAGAGATACCTGCTCGTGATTTGCGCGACGCTTGCCCTTGGCAGTTGTGCGACGCACACGTCGCCGCCACCAGCGACTCCGGCAGCGACGTCGACTCCGTCCGTCGCCGTGGATCGATCGCGGCCGCACGAAAACCTCAACGCCGTCGCCTGGGTGCAGACCTCGGTGGAGTACCAGGCGTCGGTGGTTCAGGCCTATCGCCTGGCGGCCCTGCAACTCGACGCGGCACTCGCTGACCCGTCGTGGACCGCGGCGATCGAACAGACCGGGGACGCCTCGAAACTGCCCCCGGCGGTGGTTCTGGACATAGACGAAACCGTCCTCGACAACTCCCCGTTCCAGGCGCGCGGCGTACGTGACAACGCACCATACTCGGAAGCGGCGTGGAAGCGCTGGGTGATGGAAGCGCGTGCCCGGGCCGTCCCCGGCGCAACCGAATTCACCCAGTACGCGGCGAAGAAGGGGGTTACCGTTTTCTTCATCAGCAATCGCATGAGCGACGCCGAGCAGCCGACGCGCGCGAACCTCGAAGCGGACGGCTTTCCCCTCGACCCGAACGTCGACACGGTGTTGTCGCGTGGCGAGAGGCCGGAGTGGTCAGCCTCCAGCAAGGGTCCGCGACGGGCCTACGTCGCCGCGAGCTATCGCATCCTGCTGATGATCGGCGACGATCTCGGCGACTTCGTCGTCAACCCCGCCGGCACGCCGGAGGAGCGCCGCGCCCATGCCGCCCCGAACGCGGACTGGTGGGGACGCCGCTGGATCATGCTTCCCGGTCCCACGTACGGATCCTGGGAGCGCGCCGTGGTCGGCACCTCGAAGGATCCGATAGCCGCCAAACGCGCGGCGCTACGGTTCGATTGAGCGCTGGCAGAAGATCAGAAGGAAAGACAAACAGGAGGATAGGAGATCAGGAGTTGAGGGTTGGACGCCGGCCTTTGGCCGGCGTGGCGGCGATAACGGGACCGGCAGATGCAAACAGCAAACGGTCAGATGCTGCTTGCATCTGTCGGTCACGTTATTGCCGCACCGCGCGCAGCGCGGTCCAACCCACTCGTCTTTCTCCTCAACTCCTGCCCTCCTGTGAATGTCTTACTTCTGCTGCAACAACTCCAGCAGGTACGACTTCCAGAGAGCAGCCAGCGTGTGCGTGCCGTGACCGGCTGTCTTATCGCTCAGCGGCAGGACGACGGCGCGCCCATTCTTTACTCGAACGATCTCCTTCTCGACGATTTGCAGCTCGGGCGGATTGATGATGTCGTCGGCGGAATTGACCGCAAGCAGCGGTGCGGTGATCTTTTCGAGGCCCGGCCCCGGATCGTAATCGCGCGACGATTCGAGCGCATACAGAATGTCGTTTGCATCCCCGGTCCTGATGTAGCCGGCAACGTAGGCATCCAATACCCGATCCGCGGCCTCGAGCGTCGGCGCCTCGGACTGTCGACGGATCGGATTACTGCCGACGAGCCATAGCATCTCCGCCGCGGTGCGCAGGCTCTGCGGCTGCGTCGTGTAATCACCGCCCTTCCACTCAGGATCCTTCCTGATCGCATCGATCACCACGCGGCGCCACGCCCGGTTCCGGCCGGCGATCTGTGTCGGCAGACTGGCAAGTGGCATCAGCGCATCCATGAAATCGGGATAGCGGGAGCCCCACATCCAGGTATGCATGCCGCCCATCGATGTCCCCATCACCAGTCGCAGGTGGTTCACGCCGAGCCCTTCGGTCACCAGGCGGTACTCGGCCGTCACCATGTCGACGTAGCCATAGCGCGGGAACTTCGCGTGCATTCCGTTGCTCGGCTTACTCGATCCGCCGTGGCCGATGTCATCAGGCAGGATGATGAAGTACTTCGACGCATCGAGCGGCTGACCCGGGCCGAACAGCTCCCCGGCGAAGTTGCGCCCGACAAATTGCGCGCCGGTGCCGCCAGTCCCGTGCATCACCAGGACGGCGTTCTCGACCGTGCCCTGTGCATTCTTTCGAGGGGAGCCGTAGGTTCGGTAATGGATCCGCAACTCCGGCAGCGTTTCACCCGACGTGAATTGAAAACCCTTGATCAGAAAGTCGCCTTCGACCGCCGCCGGCTGAACCGCTTGCGGCGTGTGAGCCAGGCCGAGGACCAGCGCGAATGTGAATAGCAGCATGATGCTGATTCTAGAGCGATAATCTCCGGTCAATGAAACCACGCGCCGTCGCAATCGCCGTCCTGCTCTTTTCGTTTCTGCTCGCGCCGCATGCGCAGGAATCGCCGATGCTCGATGCGGTTCTCGCCGGACTCTCGTTCCGGAACATCGGCCCGTTCCGCACGGCGGCATGGGTGACTGAAGTGGCCGTTCCCGACACACCCGCGCGTGATCATCTCTACACGATGTACGCCGGCAACCCGGAGCGGCGGCCTCTGGAAGACGACCAACGCGGGAACGACCTGGACGCCGGTCTCGGATTCGGCTGGAGTGGCGGCCGTCGGCGCGGTCGCGGTCGCTCCCTCGAATTCGCAGATCGTCTGGATCGGTACGGGAGACCAGGCCAATGCCCGCTCGTCGTATTCCGGTAAAGGAGTCTTCAAGTCGACTGATGCGGGCGCGACGTGGAAGCTGATGGGGCTGCCCGACTCCCACCACATCGCGCGCATCGTCATTCACCCGCGCAACCCCGACGTCGTATACGTCGCTGCGATCGGTCACCTGTTTTCGCGCAACGAAGAACGCGGCGTGTTCCGCACGACCGACGGCGGCAGCACCTGGAAGAAGGTCCTCTACGTGAACGACGGCGTCGGTGCGATCGATCTCGTCATCAATCGCAAGAGCCCGGAAATCCTCTACGCGGCGATGTACGACAAGGATCGCAAGCCGTGGCAGATCGTCGAGAGCGGCCCGGAGAGTGGTGTCTACAAGACGACCGATGGGGGCGACAAGTGGCAGCGTCTCGGCGGAGGCCTGCCGGCGGGAAAAATCGGCCGTATCGGTCTCGATCTCTATCAGAACAATCCGTCGATCCTCTACGCGCTGCTCGAGAATCAGAACCCCAGGAGCGGCGCCGACGCTCGCGACGTGAGTGCGATCAGTCCGCTGGCCGCGGGGATCATCGGCAACGAGCTCTATCGCACCGATGATGCCGGCAAGACATGGAAGAAGGTGACCGACGTCAACGTCGCCGGCGGCAAGGCACCCTACTCCTTCAACCAGATCCGGATCAATCCGCACGACGACCGCACGGTGATTGTCACGAGCGATTCGATGTACATCTCGCGCGATGGCGGGAAGACGTGGGACACGAACTTCTTCAGGGGGGTGTTCGGAGACTTCCGCTCCATGTGGTGGGATCCACAGGACCGTGACCGGATCATCCTCGGCAGCGACGGCGGCGTGAACGTCTCGCTCGATGGCGGCAAGACCGGCGACTACTTCCCGAACATGGGCGTCGGCGAGGCTTACGCGCTCGGCGTCGACATGGAGGATCCGTACAACGTCTATGCGGGCTTTCAGGATCATGACTCGTGGAAGGGGCCGAGCAACAGCCCCACCGGCCGGATCACGCTCGAACACTGGGTCACGGTCGGCCCCGGCGACGGCATGTACAACGTGGTCGATCCCACTGACAGCCGGTGGGCCTACAACACGCGTGAGCTCAACCAGATGGGGCGGATGGACCAGAAGACGGGTGTGCGCACGAACATCGCGCCGACCCGCGCGGCCGGCCAGCCACGCCTGCGCTACAACTGGATCGCGCCAATCGCGCTGTCACCCCACAACCCGCAGATCCTCTACGCGGGTGCCCAGGTCCTCTTCCGATCGCTCAATCGCGGCGATACGTGGGAGGAGATCAGCCCGGATCTCACCACCAACGATCCGGAGAAAATCGGGCGCAACGTGCCTTACTGCACGATTACATCGATCTCCGAGTCTCCATTGAAGGCGGGCATCATCTGGGTAGGAACCGACGACGGCAAGGTGCAGCTGACGCAGAATCATGGCGGGCAGTGGATCGATGTCACCCCCGCCTTGGTTGCCGCCGGCGCGCCCGCCGATCGCTGGGTGAGCCGCGTGTTTGCCTCTCCGCACGATCCCGCTGTCGCGTTCGTCTCGAAGAGCGGCTTCCGCAACGATGACTTCACGCCATATTTGTATCGCACCAACGACTTCGGCAAGAGCTGGACGCCGATTGCCGGCAACCTCCCGAAAGCACCGATCAACGTCGTCGTGCAGGACCGGAAGAATCGCGACCTCCTCATCGCAGGCAACGACGCTGGCGTGTTCGTCACGATCGACGGCGGCGGACGGTGGGCGCAATTGAAGGCGAACCTTCCGACGGTCGCAGTGCACGACCTCACCATCCACCCGCGAGAGAACGACCTCGTCATTGCGACCTACGGTCGCGCGCTGTGGACCGGCGACATCACGCCGCTGCAGGAATTGTCCAAAGAGGTGATCTCCCAGGACGCTCACCTGTTCGATATCGAGCCGCGCGCCCGCTACGGGTTCAGCACCCAGGGGATGAACTATCACTTGTTTGGGGACAAATATCTCGAGGTGCAGAACGAGCCTGAGGCGCTGGTAGTCAACTACTATCTCGCCGCGAACGGATCGGACGATGCGCGTATTACGGTGACGGACCCGAGCGGAAAGCAAGTGCGGCAATTGACCGGGCCCGCGAAGAAAGGGTTGAACCGCGCGCTCGTCAGCCTCGCGGGTGGCGGACGCGGAGGCCGCGGTGGCGGCGGAGCCGGCGGCGGCCGCGGCGGTACTCCGGCGGCCGACTCAGGTCCGCTTGCGATCGGCGACTACCTCGTCACCGTCGAGACCGGCGGCGCGAAGCTATCGAAAAGGGCGACTGTGCGCGCCAGAATTCAATGAGTTTCGCTTTATCTTCGGCATAGGTTCTGCAGGCCGACCGTTTGGAGGTATCAGTGCAGAACAACAAAAAGGCTGAGCAGGACCTGAACAATTCCAACACGATCAAGAATCCGGACGATTGGAAGACCGGCGACGAGCCGATGACAGGCGCGCAGCGTTCCTATCTATCGACTCTCGCGAGCGAAGCGGGTGAAAAGCCCGAGGACGAGCTGACGAAGGCCGAAGCGTCCAAGAAGATCGACGAGCTGCAGGAAAAAACCGGACGCGGCAAATAGCGCAGCTATTCGTCGCCGCTGACACCGCCGCGGGCGCGCTTGGTCTGACTCCGCTTCTGCTTCGACTGGATCCGCCGTTCGACCGAATTCTTCGTGGGTCTGGTCTTACGGCGGCTCCGGGGTTTCACCAGCGCCTGGCGAACGAGTTCAGCCAGCCGCTCGCGCGCGTCGGCACGATTTTGAGGCTGCGTCCGGTATCTGCGGGCGTCGATGGTCAGAACACCGTCGGCACTCATCCGCGTACCGGCGATGGCGCGCAGCCGTTGCTTGGCGTCATCGTTGATCGCCGACGATCGCGCGACGTCGAAGCGCAGTTCCACGGCGGTGGCAACCTTGTTCACATTTTGTCCGCCGGGTCCGGACGCGCGAACGAATCGTTCCGAGAGCTCGGATTCTTCGATCGCGACCGTTGGCGTCACTTCGAGCATCGCTGCAGATCCCTGATCACTGGGCGGCTGGCCGATCCGCCTGCCCGAGCATGACGGCGTTGAACAACACCTTGAAGGTCGCGAACGGCTGCCCCCGCCACTGCGGCCGGAAGCCGAGCAGAACGACGTGTCCCTGGTCGAGGCGCACGTCGAGCGCGGCCGCCTTGCCCTGCACGTACTTCTCGCCGATCAAGTACCCGGACAACAGCGGCGACCCGTTCTCCTTGTAGCGGGCCAGGACCGTTCCGTTGAAGCCGTCCAGTGTCTCGAATGCCGGGCTGCCATCGACGAAAACGGGAAGCTGTTCGGTCGTCCCCGCCATCACCCGGTGGGCGCGATCGGCGGTCACCTCGACGATCGAGCCGCGGAGAAAGAACTCTTCGGGGCGAAGCCCGCTGACAACGTTCTTCACCGGGAGCTTCAGGCGCTGGATCGCGAAATTGCTGGCGTTGTTCAGGCAGACGAGAGATCCGCCGCCGCGGACGAATGCGTCGAGCGCCGCCAGGTCCTGCTCGCTCATGCCAGGATCCGCGTACTCAGGGCGGACCTGTCGCGCGCCGCCTCCGCCACCACCGCCGCGTCCACCTCCTCCGCCGCCTGCGACCGGCGGGGTTGCGCCGTCTGCGAGAACGACCACATCGATCTTCTCCCGCAGCGGCGAGTGGAAATCAGCTGGACGTAACGTCACGAATTCGAAGCCGGTACCTGCTCGAGTACCCAGCGGGTCCAGCCCGCGTCCATGTTCCCGCTCCACGGATCGTATAGCCCGATGCGCGGTTTCTTCATCGCCGCGCCCGAGGCTGTCGTGCGCTCTGCGACCAGCGCCAGTGACTTGACCATTTCCACCTGCGCGGCCTCCGGCAGCCCATTGATGATGTAGCGGGGCTCTCCGGAAGTGCCCGGGGAGAACTGCACCGTCGCGCCTGACTTCCACGCCCGGTTGAGCGCGCGAAATGTGTTGTTCTGTGCAGGATCGAGCGCGAGAGCCGTTCCGGTTCCGCTGATGCGCCCCGCCGGCGGAACGATTGCGGCGGCGGCAGCGCTGGTATCGAACCCCGCACCAGGAACGCTGTCGAACAGCGCCGCGTCCTCCTGTGACTTCGACACATACGGCGTCACCTTCGGGAGTGCGGGATGGGTGCCGACCTCCTTCAGCCTGGCACGCACGTCATCGGGCACCGCGGTCGCGATCCGCGCGATCTGCACGCCCATCTGCAGCGGAAGCGTCCAGCCGGCGGCATCATAGGGACGCTCCGGCGGTCCACCGGGATATTGACGCAGGTCCGGATACTGCTGGATGTCGAGCACTTCGCGGGCGATGGCCGCGAACTCCTGGTCGGTCGGAATGACCCATGTGCCGGCCGGGTACGCCTTGCCCTCGATCGTGGCTTCCGCCGTCAGCTGCGAGACGCGCACTCCGCCGAAGGCAAGACGGCGCAGCATCTCGACGGCAGCGACGGGATCCCGCTGGTCCTGCGGGATCACGTAGGCGTACGGCGCCTCAGTCTTGCCGCGCGCAATCTGATCGCGCCCGGCGCGATACCGGTTCAGCAGCAGCGAGTCCTTGTACTTCGACGCGTACTCGATCACGGAAAGCGATGCCGTCTCCATGTAGGCAACCGCGTCGCCGAGGCGCCACCACCCAGGCTTCCACGGGCTCGAATAGAGGCTGCGGGGGCGCAGGTCGCGCATGTTCTGCGGGTAGTCCTCGATCGTGTATTCGTGCGGCGTCGCCAGTGCATAGAGCGCCGTCTCGGTCCAGAACGCCGGGATGTTCTTGAAGACCGGCGCGTAGTCCACGTACCCCGGGTACCACGCATCGAAGGCCGTTCCCATGTGCGTGGCCCCGACCTGGCCGTGCTCTTCAAGGCCCTTGGCGATCGCCATCCCGATCATGTTCACTTCACGTGCGGTCACGAACGGTGCATCGATGCCGACCGGCTCCGAAAATGGCGGCAGCCAGATGCGCGTGGGAAACGGTCCGCTCTGGTGATGGACGTAGATGATGCTCGGCTCCCACGTCCGCCACGTGTGCTCCATCACCCGCGACTCGATCATGTTGAGCATGTAGGCGTCGCGGTTGTTGTCGTGCCCGACATAGTCCTGATACAGACCGGGAGTCGAGGACAGCTCGTACGGGGTGCCGACGTTCTTCATGTACCACTCGGCCACCATCTGCTGTCCGTCAGGATTGATCGTCGGCCACAGCATCACGACGACGTTGTCGAGCATGGCCTTGACGTCAGGCTCGGCGGCGCGGCTCACCAGGTCGTAGGCGACGAGCGGCGTGTGCTGCCCGCCGGCGACTTCGGTCGAGTGCAGCCCACCGTCTATATGAACGATCGCCTTCCCTTCGCGCGCGAGCGCACTCGCCTGCGCGTCGGTCAACCCGGCGGGATGCGCCAGCCGCTGCGCGATCTCCCTGATCCGCTCGATGTTCGCGAGATTCTTCGGAGTCGATATCAGCGCAAACACCATCGTCCGTCCCTGCGACGTGAGGCCCGCATCCACCAGCCTGATGTACGGGCTGGACGCCGCCAGCGCCTTCAGGTAGGCAACCGATTGATCGTAGGTGGCGAGCTTGTAGTCGGCGCCCGGCTTGAAGCCGATCACACTCTCAGGCGTTGGGATCGCGCGCGACTGACCGGCAAGGATCGTAGGAAGCAGCAGAAACGCCGCAAGTGCAAGACGGAAACGCAAAAGCATGGGAAGGATATTACTCTGCGGTTAACGCCACTCCGGCGCGTAATCACGGCGGCGCCGGCGCTCTTCGAACATGAGACTGAGATAGAACAGCAGGAACACTTCGATCAGTGCGACAAACGCGTAGATGGCGAAACGCGTGAACGCACTCGGCTCGGGGAAGCAGGCATACCCGGCATCGAGGCATGTCTGGACGACCTTGTCGATCTCGCTGTATTCGCGAAAGATCAGGCCGAACGCGGAAGAGAAGATCACACCGGTGCCGACGATGTTGCCGAAGATGATCTGACCGGTCCGCCAGAAGAGGAAGGCGAAGATGACGGCGACGACCGGCGGGACCGAGGCGCCGATCCCGATCCAGTACCAGTTCAGTTCGTGCACAGGATCATCATAAATGGGCCTCGTCGTCCTGACGGCCCATCCGTTGATAGAGATAGGACGCGAGTACGAGCAGCACACCGACAGCGAGGACGCTGAGCATGCGGTAGAAGCGGTCCAGTTCGGCGATGTCGCGTGTCATGACCTTCATGACCGTCATCGCCAGCAACAGCATCGCAAGGTACCGCGCAGGCGTGTAGCGCCGCCGAATCCCGACGGCGATGAGGCCGACGCCGTATGCGGCCCAGGTGACGGACAGCGCGACCTGCTGCATCAGACCAGCCTCGCGCCTGACCGTGCGGACCTCGCCGGCGTCCGCGTTCAGCGCACGCTGGCTGAAGTACGCGTTGATGTCCGCAGACAGCAGACCGAGCGCGAGCAGGTTGGCGAGGATGACGAGCGCGTTTCTCGACGATCCATTCACCTCGGTGACTGGATCGTCTTTCATCCGATATATCAGCCAGGTGAGCACCCCGATCACCAGGATGACGACGAGCGCCCGTGGGTTCAGCAAGGGCAGCGATCCAACTGCTAATGGGTCCTGCAGCACGATCGCAAGCTGGACGGCGCCCATCGCGATCATCACGGCGCTTGCGATGGCGAACATCCGCCGCCGCTCGTTCAGCGCGATCCAGCCGAGGACGGCCCCTTCAATCGACCAGCCAAGGGCTACGACCGGACCGTCGAAAACGAGGGCGACGGCCACCGCGGCGAGTGTCGCGGCGAGTGCAACGTACGACGTCGCAGGGCGGGGAGCCTCGTTTGCATTCCCCAGGCAATCATCGCGTTGATGACCGAGAGGATTGCCGCCATCCGCGGGTTCCACCATTCGAACCGGCTGTCGAAGAACACGTACAGTGTGAGCGGAAGCAGCAGGCCATTCACCTGCGCGTGAATCGCCTCACTGACCGGCAGCTCGCCACCCGGCTCGCCGCTCAGCGCGTGCCACTGTGATGCGAGGTGCAGCAGGTAGATCACGCAGACCGTCAGGATTGCCGGCGTGTACCAGCGGGGCGACTGGAGATCGTTCATCCAGATCATGAACGGAATACCGACGAGCACCAGCGTGACGATCCGGACCCGCGCGTCGCGGCTCAGCGCTGCAACGACAAGTCCGCCGATGGTGAAAAGCAGGAAATACGAGAGGAGCGCTGCGTCGTGTCTGCCAAGCAGATAGAGCGAGGCGCCATGGAAAGCGACAGGAGCGGTGAACAGCGCCGCCTGCGCGTAGCCGGACGGCTCGTCACGCCGTTGCTCGCGCCGAATGCTCCAGAGAAGGTACAGGAAAATCGCGAGGTAGCCGGTCAGGAACAGCTCGAGCTGCAGCCACGTCTCCGGCCGATATGAATCGAGCAGCCAGAGCAGGACCAGGGCGAACGTGCATGCATAGGAGATCACCGTCAGGGAGGGCCACCGGTGGAGCCGCACCAGGGTGACGGTCCCGAGCAGGAGAACCCCGATGTAGGTGAAGAGCACCACCTGCACGTGTCGATCGCCCCCGACCAGCATCGGCGTCATGAACCCGCCCAACAGCGCGAGAATGGCCAGCGACTGCGACTTTTCACGGTGCGACAGGAACGCCGCGCCCGCAGTGACAAGGACCATCAACACGAACGCCGGGCCCTCGGTCACCAGGCCGTAGAAATGCAGCGCCGCGTAGATCGCGACATAGAGCACGACGATGCCCGCCCCGGAGAGCGCCTGCCCGAACAGTCCGAGCCCACGCGTCGAGAAACGGATACCCGAACCGATCAGCGCGAGACCCGTCACGACCGCGGCAACCACCCGCAGCTCTTCACTCACCCAGCCGTTGTCGAATGCGTACTTGACGAAGTAGCTCATGCCCAGCACGAGGCCGGCGAGCCCGACGTAGAGAAGCCATCGGCTGCCAATCAGCTGCTCGAGACCCTGTGAGTCGGTCGATCGCGGCTGCGCGAGCGACGGGACGGCCACGGGGATTACCGGGGCCGGGGGTTCAGGCGTCGCCACCGACGCGGCTGGCGCCGTGGCGACGGGGATCTCAGGGGCGATTGATGACGGCTCGTTGCCGGGCTCGTCCGGGAGGTGTCTGACCTGCTCTGAGAGCCGGGCCACCTGGAGCTCGAGTTGCGCGATGCGATCGCGCATCGAGTCCGCTCGACGGTTGGCCTGTTGCAGCCGTACGAAGGAGAGGATCGGCAGAATGGCGGTGACGAAAAACCCGACCGCGGTGATGAGAAACAGGATTCCGATCACCTTGCGAACAACTGCCCTAGCGAGTGGCTTTCTGCAGGTCCGCGAGCCTGGCGGCGGCGAGTTCCTTCACCGGCGGCCCGTTCTCGGTGAGGAGGCCGTCGCTTGCTGCCGCGGCCTTGAACGCGGCCTCGGCCTCGGACCGATTACCGAGATTCTCCGCAGCAAGCCCCAGGAGATATTGCACCGTCCCGTCGCCCACGCCGTTCCGTTCGGCCAGCTTGACGTTCTGCAGCTCTTCGCGGGCGGCAGTCCAGTCACCCAGGCGCGCGAGTGCAACAGCGATGTTCAAGCGAATGACAGACTGTTCCAGCGGATCCTTTGTGTCGGCGAGGCGCGCGCGAAGCTCGAGGAGAATCCGGTTGGCAAGCAGTCCGTGCTCGAACAGGCCGATGACCCGCGGCGACGGAACCACCTTCACTTCCGCTCGCTTCGGCGCTCCTGCAGCATCGCGCAAATCGAGGATGACGGCGTCACCAGGCTTGTGTCCGGCAATGATTCCGGCGAGAGCGCCCGCATCAGCGATCGGCTTGCTGTCGGCCTGGACCACGACATCCGCCACCCGTGCCGTCGCCGCGGCAGCGGGTCCTGCCGGGTCGACACCGATGATCAGCGCGCCGGCGAGATCGGCGACATCGATGGTCTGAAGGCCGATTGACGTGCCGGCAAGGCTGGTTCGCCGGTCCAGTTGCGCCAGGGCAGCAGTGATGGACGCCGGGTTGTCGAGCGTAACCTCGATCGCATCGGGCGCCGTGCTGCCGGAATTGAGCAGCGACAGGACGACCCGGGTTGCGTCAATGGCCGTGACCGATGCGACACCCTGCGTCTTGAAAGCCTCGGAGAGTCGCGCAGAGACATCCTTGCGCGACGGTCCGGCGATCTGCGCCGATGCGCCCACCGGCCGCCCCGTGGCATCCGTCGCGAGCCAGTCCATCGGGAGCTGATTGGCCTTGAGCGCCTTGTCGGCGGCCTCGGCCGGTGGAGCCGTGAGTGTCACGGAGCGGGCGGCCGC
>CAVULC010000014.1:0-126919 GCA_963742265.1 uncultured Acidobacteriota bacterium | reverse complement strand
CCGGCCGCAATATTTGCCTGGAGGTTGGCCTGGGCGGCGCGGAACTCCGTTCGAGGAAGTTGTTCTCGAGCACGTTCGCGGCGTTGAAGTCACGGTTGGTCCACGCGTCGCGGGAACAGCTTCCGACATACCGGACTCTCGAGGGCCATGTTGGTCGAGACCCGGGCGCTGCACCCCGCCGTCCACGAATCCGCGTAAGGGATCTGGATGTTCGGATCGAACATCGAAATGTCCTGCGTCACGACGTCCGTAGTGGATAAACCGGTTTGACGGCAAACGCGGCAGGCGAAAGGTTCGCGTCGTTCCGAAACAACACGGGTCCTGCGCCACCGGTCGTCGCCGGTGATGCGTTGCCGCCGGTCAGCCCCTCGGACCGGGAGGCCGTAATCGACACGCCGGGGTTGGAATTGTAAACACCAGTGAAGTCGCCCATGCCGTTACGGCTGAAGGCCCGGGCTACGCCGCCCGCAGCACGAACTCGTCGGTCATCAGTGCGCCGAGGAACCCGTCCGCTTCGCCGGCGTCCAGGCCACCCCAAAGTTCGGCGCAAGTTGTCCCAGTCCGTGTTGTAGGCGTCCTGCCCCCTTCTCAAGATTGAGGAACCCGGGATTCGTCTCCCCCGGCATTTTCCCCGGCTGAAACAGGTTGCAGAGCGCGGCACGCCCTCCGGTCCGCCCGCCGCCGGCGTTGACGCCCGACCGACCGCAGACGTCTTCGAGCGTCGGCGTCGAATAGCTGTTGTTGGACGCGGTGAACGGGAACTGGACGTCGTAGCGGACGCCGAGATTGATCGTCAGGTTGGGCCGAAGCCGCCGGGCACCTGGACGCAAGGGCCGCTCTCCTTCATCGAGGAGCGCTGCATGCCGGTGCCGACGTACATGCGTCCTCACCCGTGTCTCTCGTTCAGACGTGCGTCCGACGTGATCTGCGACATACGCCCGTCAGGAACGCATACAGATTCTGGATTTGCGTCAGCTGCGTCGGCGACGGCGTCACGCCTGTCGCGGCCGCGATGTTCGCGGTCGAGAAGACGGCGAGACGCCGGATCGTTCGCGAGCAACCAAAGGAACGCCCGGAACGAGCCGGAGTTCTTGAGCCAGACGTTGTAATTCGTCCACGACGCGCCGCCCGTCAGGTTGTGATTCCCCTTCAGCCAGGTCACGGTGTCTCTCGAGCGCCAGATCGGTAGCATTGCGTGACTGCGGTGACGGCGTGTGCCCGGCGGCCGTCAGCGCGAGCCGATGTTCGGGAAGCCAGATCAATGCCCCTTCTGATTGGCGAGCGTTCCAGTGAACATGCCCGCGTTCATCTCGTCGAAAACTTGACCGGTGCGCCACTGTACCCGACGCGAGCCTCGTTGACGAAGTTGCGGCCCAAGGTCGGCGCAGGCTGTTGCCCTCCAACTCAAGCGGACCGACGTCAGTCCAACTCTGCTCCAGGAAACCCCGGCCAGAATGGATCATATTGTTCAGCGTACCGGTGCGTATCGGTGAACCAGTTGTAGTTTGCCGAAGGCGCTCGTGAAGCGGTGGTTGTCGGTGATGTTGTAGTCGATACGCGCGGTCGGGAAGATGCGCTTGGACGTCACCCTCACGTTGTAGACCGAGGCGGTCGACATTCGCATCAACCGATTCGATCGTGCCCACGGAATTGGCCGCCGAGCGGATGTCGGCGAGCAGCGCCGAGATCGTTGGGTCGACCGATGAGCGTCCCGGCCGTGCCGGCGTTGGCCGCGCCGAACGCGAGCACGTTGAAGTTCGACGATCCGAGCACGAAATTGCCGCTCTGCACCCCCGGCTTCATCAGGTTGCGGTTGCGCGTCGTGTCGGAGGGCTGCCGCAGTTCTTCGTAGTTACCGAAGAAGAACATCTTCCCCTGCGGAGACGAGTCCGGGAATCACCAGCGGACCGCCGAAACCGCGCGCCCATCTGGTTCTGCTTCAACTTTGCGATCGGCGTGCCCGCGCGATTGTTGAACCAGGTGTTCGCATTGAGCTTGTCGCTGCGGAAGTAGTGGTACGCGCTGCCGGTGTAGCTGTTGCCGCCCGAACGAGTGACGAACTTGATCTGCACCGCTCCCTGACCGGCGTCTGCGCCCTGGCCGGCGGTGGTGACCGACACTTCTTCGATCGCATCGAGACGCGGGCTGACGATCGCGAAGAATCCGTCGGACGAACGGTTGGTGTTGTCCTGGATGTTGATGCCGTCGAGCGTGATGTTGATGACTCCCTGCGGCAGCCCGTTGATCGTCGCGTCACGATTGCCACCAGGCGTCGACACACCCGGCAGGAAGTTGACGAAGTCCATCGCGCTGCGGCTGGTCAGCGGCAGCTTGGTGATCTGGTTCGTGTTGATCGTGCTCGACACGGTGGTCGACTGGGTCTGAATGATTTCCGAGGTCGACGACACGGTCACCTGCTCGGTGACGCCGCCAACTTCGAGTGTCGCCTTGATGTTCGCGCCCTGCGTGGACGTGAGCACGACGTTGTTGACAATCGACGTCTTGAACCCCTGGAGGGTGACGGTGACGACGTAATTGCCGATCGGGAGGGCGGGCAGTCGAGAATGCGCCTTCCGTGTTCGTCACCGTTGTGGTGATAACGCCGCTCGTCAGGTGCTTGGCGCTGATGTCCGCACCCGGGAGCACGGCGCCCGATGTGTCCACCACAGTGCCATTCAACGTCGAAGTCGTACCGCCTTGCGCAAATGCGAGCGAGCTGCTGGCACACATCGCCAGCACCAGGGCCGCTACCAGCCCCAGCCTGAATACACTGCGATTCATTGAACCCCCATCCTCGAAGTACAAGTTGTTCTGGGAAGAAGCCGCCGAACACCCCCGTAACGCACATACGGGTCGTCGCGTGAAGGTTTACGCGTCGCTGGTGCTGACAGCCTGCGCGGGGAAAGTAGCCTTGGAGGGATGGTTTCGTCAACGAGAAAAGCGTGACGAGCTGCGTAAAAAACGTGACGAAATGCGTATCTGGCGTGATTCAACAATCCGGATCAGTGTGATCCAAGGGCTTGGAGCGAATGGAAGGACCGGATCGAGCAGAGGTCGCAGGATTTATCGGATGACGTCTTTCAACGTCTTCCGCGGAGCACGGCCATTGCCGCGTCGATCGATGAGAGCGCAGCCGCATCGCCGGTGCTGCGCGCCGCAGCTTGCGCGCGTTCGAGGTGGCTGAGCGCCTCAGAGGTTTTCGCCTGGAGCGCGAGCACTTCGGCGATGGCATATTCCGACTGCAGGACGTCTTGCGGCCGCCGCGCGGCAGCGGCCGCTGCACCGAACGTCGCAACCGCATCGTCCATGCGTCCGATCGCCGACTGCACGCGTCCGAGGTTGAGGCGGAGCGGCACATTGTCCGGTTCGAGTGACAGCGCCTGGTTGAATTCCGCGATCGCGTCCTCTGCGTTCCCCTGCTCGTTCAGCGCCAGCGCGAGATTGCTCCTCGCTTCGACCGATGCCGGTTGCAGCCGGATGGTCTCGCGGTACTCGGCGATCGCCTCCCCGCGTCTTCCCTGCTTGTGCAGGCCAACCGCCAGACCGAAGTGTGACTCGGCTCGAAGCGGGTCAATGCCGATGGCGGCGCGGAATTGATCCATGGCCGCTTCGGGCTGATTCGTCTGCTCGAGCGCGGAGGCGAAGCTCGAGTCTCGCATCCGCGTGCGAGGGATCGATCGCGACTGCCTTCCGCAAGAGTGGAAGCGCCCCGGAAGCCCGGCCAGCCTGGAGCAGCACCAGCCCGTAGTTGATGTACAGTCGGGGTCGGTCGACGTGGCCACCGGTAAATGAAGAAGCACGGCGACGATTGCGCACGCCAACAGGGCCGGCGTGAGGCTCCGCCGCTCGTCACGCCACCGCTTCCAATGCCCCAGCGCCGCTGCAGCAAACAGCGCCGCAATAGGGACAGCCGGAAAGCCGGTAGCGCGCGAGCACGTAGAAGATCACCACCGATAACATCAAGGTGACGAACGACGCGTAGAGGATCCACAGGCGCCGCCAGGCCGCCCGCGTCATCCACGCCCCGAGGAGCGCCAGCGGCATCAGCGCGCCGAAGGAGAACCACTGCAGTGCGACGAGCACCGATGACTCGCCCGCATATGCGTCGATCGACTGCCGTTGTCAACCGGTTCAGGTCGAGGCCAACGCCAGTCGCATCTTCCACGCCAGCAGCTGAACCCAGGAGCCGGGATCTCACGATGTCGCTCACCGCACGGCGCCACCGTCCTCCGACACCTGGCGGGACGTGAGCCGGCGGCCGGTCGCCGTTTCCGCCAGCGTCGTCGCGTCTGCCCGCTCGAACGCGGCGTTCCCCGTCCCGGAGCGAGCGGCTCGTCGCCGCCGGTCGCCCCGGTGTGGTTGCCGATATAGAAGTTTGGACCGAACTGGGAAGTGGAGATGAGGAAGCCGCCCCGACGAGTTTGTTCCGCACCGCGACCGGAACCAGCAGCAGTGCCGCCGCCGCGGTAAAGAGGACAGCGCGACCGAGCCGCTGCTTGAACAGGTCGAGCCGGTTGTGCAGAGGAGCCATCCGGCGATCACCGGGTACAACAGGCTGGCATTCTCACGGTTCAACGACAGCGCGCTGAAAGCGAGCCCGGCGGCGACGACCCATTTCGCCCGCGGCCTTTCCAGGCAGGCACCGAGCGTCACCAGCAGCACGGTGACCAGGAGAGCGTGGACACCGAGGACTTCTGGATCAATCCGTCGAAGAAAATCGCCGAGCGGGTAGATCGGCCAGCAGGCCACCGGCGATGAGGCCGGTCCGCTCAGTAAAAAACTGCCGCCCCGCTAATGCGAGCAGCACGCATGACGCGGCTCCGAGGATGGACTGCACGATTCGGACGGCGAACACGTGGTGCCCGGCTACCGAGTAAAACAAGCCGAGTAGATATGGATAAGCGGCGACTGATAGAACACGTCGTGCCCCAGCCACTCACCGCCGGCGATGCGCATCGCCCACGCGTCGTACTCCAGGCTGTCACCGATCAGCAGCGAGAAGAAGAGCGAATGACGCAGCTGCGCCAGGTAGATCAATCGGATCGCGAGGGCGATAAGGCCTACGGCTCCAAACTTCAAACTCCAAACTCCAAACTCCATTCAAATTCCAAATTCCAAAGCGGTGCCTCATTGAGCGGACGCGCTGGAGTTGCGGATGATGGCGGCGACGATGCTCATCACTTCGGTCGCTTCGGCAATGACGGGGTCGTGGGCGGCGGCGAGGAAGCCGGAGTGTCGCAAGACCCGCAGGCGGAACCGTGTCTCCTTCAACTCGCGAAGCACGATCCGCCTCTTGGCCAACGTGTCGCGCGAGCTGGAGCCGCCGTCCGCCTCTTCGTAGTTTGCGCCGGCGGACGTGGCGCTCTTCAGCACCTGGTAAGAAAGTGCAATCCCGATCGGACCACAAGTGTGCAGATATCGCACTAGACGGACGACGAGACAGGCGAAGAGAAACAATCTCTCGCGCAGATCATAGGGCTTTTCACGGACGGTCCAATCATCGAGCTCCATGCCATAGCACAACCGTCGCCACCACACCCCGACGCCAAAACCTCCAACTTCAAATTCCAAACGCCAAACGCCAAACTCCAAACTCCAAACCTCAAAGCAGAACGCCGAACCTGAAAAGGAGAGCCCGGCTGGGTCTGCGAGTGAGCATTGGAATTTGGAATTTGGAATTTGGAGTTTGGAGTTTGGAGTTTGAAGCTTGGAGTTTGAAGTTTGGAATTGGGAGTTCTCCCGGTCCAAAAAAAGGCCGGCACCCCGAAGGTCCCGGCCTCTGCAAAAACGCTGTGGGTGTTACCAGTTCACGCGCCAGACCAGCTGGATCTGCCGGCCCGAGTCAGCGGCCGTGACGCGGAAGTCGTCGGCCGTTGCACCGCCGTTGCCCGACGGCGTGAAGTACGGGTGGTTGAAGGCGTTCAGCATCTCGGCCCGGAACTCGGCGTTCAGGCGGCCGTGGATATCGAAGCGCTTCACCGCGCTGATGTCGAAGCGCACCAGGCGCGGACCGGTCACGACCAGTGCACCGGTTCCGCATTCGCCGTTGCCGACGACGACCTCGATACAGCTGCCGTTGTTGGCCGGGGCCATGTAGCGGCCGGTCGGCACGCCGAGCGACGTGCTGTAGCCGGTTGCCGAGGTCGCGCTCACGTTGTAGGCGCGGACGGTGTTGTCGATGATGTCCTGCGGCAGCATGTAGATCACCTTGCCGGCATCATCGAACCGCAGCTGGAACGAATCCTTCAGTTCGTCGACCACATTCCGACCAGCCGGACGTTGCCCATGTCGACGAGGCGGCCGCTCTGGATGCGGCCGGTGCCATCGAGCTCCCAGCCGCCGATGATCCGTTCGAAGAAGCCGTTGCTGTTGTTCATCCAGTGACGGCCGCGGCCGAACGGCAGCTCCCACACCCAGTTGGTCTTGAAGGCATGGGTGAGACCGCCGGGCGTGCCGGTGTCGAGACGCTTGACGCGTTCCTGACGGAACGACAGACGCGACGAGACGTAGGCGTTGCCGTAGGTGTAGTTCGCATCGAGCTGGAGGCCGCCCGAGAGGCGCTTCCTGAAGTCCACCTGCATCGAGTCGTACCTGGTGTAGCCACCGTTGCCGGTGATGTTTGCGCCACCGATCAGGTCCGGATTGGCGCGGAACAGGTTCGCGGGGAGACCGGCGGTAATCGCATTCGCACGCCGCGTCGCATCGCCATCCAGACCGGTGTTGGCGTTGGTGCCGGCCGGCGTGTAGGGATTGGGCGCGCGGGTTGAAAGCGCGTTGGTGAAGTTGGTGCTGCTGAAGGACGCCGACGTATAGTTCGCCGCGATGTTGGCCGCCGCCGCATTCAGTCCCTGGAAGTAGGCCAGGTAGATCGGCAGCGGTGACGTGCCGGCGACGCCGGTGTAGGCGAACGTGTTGCCGCGGCCGGCCGCGATGTTGGCCTGCAGGTTCCCCTGCGCACGACGGAACTCGTCGAGGAAACCGTTCTCGACAATGTTCGCTTCGTTGTAGTTGTAAGTCGTCCAGCCCTGCAGATGCCGGGTGCCGACGTAACGCACTTCGATGGCGGTGTCGCGCGTCAGCTTGCGCTGCACGCCGGCCGTCCAGGTCTGGGCGTAGGGAACCTCCAGATCGGGATCGAAGATGTTGACGTCGCCGGTCACGACTTCAGTGAACGGCAGGTTCAGCGTGGGGGGGACCACTGGCGCGCCGAGGCGGTCCTTCTGGCTGTAGAGCACCGGCACGGTGCCGAGATTGCCGAGCGCCTGGCTGCGATCGGTGGTGATCGATACGCCAGGGTTCGCCGCAAACACGTCTGAGAAGTCGGACATGCCACCGCGGTTGTAGGCGATCGAGTAGCCCGCCTTCAGCACCGTGTCTCCTTCGGCCGATCCGAGCATCGGACGCAGGAAACCGCTGTCCGCGTGCGGCGTGTAGGCGACCCCGAGGTTGGGCGCGAAGTTGTTGTAGTCGACGTTGAACGCGCGTGTGTTGGCGCTGAACTGCTGGAACACCGGCTTCTGCCCGGTCAGCGTACCGGGCTTGAAGAGGTTGCACCCTCCGTCGCTGTTGAGACCCGAGACACCGCAGACATCGGCGACCGTCGCCGTCAGGTAGCTGTTGTTCAGCGGGTAGAACGGCAGCTGCAGTTCATAGCGCACGCCGTAGTTGACCGTGAAGTTCGGCTTCCAGCGCCACTGGTCCTGCGCCCAGAACCCGAGCTCGCGCATGCGCGCGCGCTGCATCCCGGATCCGAGGTCCTGGTACTGGTTGGTGTCCTCGTTCAGACGCGCGTTGCCCGTGATCGACGTGATGCGTCCGGTCAGCGTCGCGTAAATCGCCCGCGCACTGTTCAGAACCGTCGTCGACGCTCCAGGAAAATTGCCGGTCGTGAAGATCGACTCGGCCGGATCACCGGTCGCGATGCCGAAGTTCACGGTCGGAACATAGGTCTGGTTCTGGAGCCAGAGGTCGACCTGCGTCCACGCTCCGCCGAAGTTCAGGCTGTGCGATCCCTTGACCCAGTTCAACGTGTTCTCGGCGTTGATCGTCGACGCCTCGCGCGAGCTGACCGCCGAGCTCGGATCCGGGTTCGTGATGCCCGCAGCGCTGATCGCCAGCCTGTAGCCACCCTGGTTGGGTGTCGCGTTGGGGCCCCACATGTCCACACCGACTTCCGGCGAGAAGAACGTGGCGCCGCCGGTCTTGCCGATGCGGAACTCGTTGACCAGGGTGTTGGTCAACGTCGACCGCAGCGACTCGGACGTGGTCCAGCGGGTGGACTGCTGGCTGCTCGAGTTCGTGAATCCGGGGAACGAAGACTGGCGTCCGTTGGTCGTATCCGGGTTCGAGTTGATGTGCTGATAGTTGAACGACGCGGTGATCCGGTGCTTGTCCGAGAGGTTGTAGTCGACGCGCGTGGTCGGGAAGTGATTGATCGACTGGCTGGTCAACTGGAACGTCGCGCGCTGCAGGTTGGGATCGGTGAGGGCCGCAACGCTGCCCTGTGCGCTGGCCGTGCGGATTGCGGACAAGACGCCAGCGATCGTTGGGTCGACCGGATCGGTCGAACGCAGGGCGAACATATTCACGCCGCCCGCGGGGCCGCCTGCGTACTGGAAGATGCCCTGCTGCGCCTGCGGCGACAGAATGGTGCGGTTCACCGTGATGTTGCTCGGCTGCCGGAACTGCTCGTAGTTGGCGAAGAAGAACGCCTTGTTCCGGCCATCGTACAGACCCGGAATGACGACGGGACCGCCGAACCGCGCGCCCGGGCTGGTACTGCTTCAGTTCAGCCTTCGGTGCCTTGCCGTCGACCGGCGCCAGATCGCGATTGTTGAACCAGGTGTTCGCGTTGAGCGCGTCGTTCTTGTAATACATGTAGCCGCTGCCGGTGTAGTTGTTCGTGCCCGAGCGGGTGACGAACTTGATCTGCACCGCGCCCTGGCCGGCGGAGTCGGCACCCTGTGCCGCGGTCGTGACCGTCACCGCCTCGACCGCGTCGAGCCGTGGGCTGAGACGCGCGAAAAAGCCGTCATCGGTCTTCAGGTAGTTGTCCTGGATGCTCATACCGTCGAGGGTGATGTTGATCGCCCCCTGGGGCAGGCCATTGACCGTCGTATCGCGATTACCGGCCGGGGTATTGAACCCGGGAAGAAACACAACCGCGTCGAGCGCGTTTCGGCTCAGCAGCGGCAGCTTGCCGATCTGGTTCGAGTTCAGGGTCTTCGAAACCGTCGGGGATGCGGTCTGCATCAACTCGGTGCCGCCGGTGACGGTGATCACCTCTTCGAGGCCGCCGACTTCGAGCACGGCGCGGATCGCGGCGCCGACGCCGGGGGAAAGCTCCACTTTCTGGACGCGGTAGGTCTTGAACCCCTGGAGAGTCACCGTCACGGTGTAGAGGCCGGAGTTCAGAGCCGGAATCGCGAACGTTCCCTCTGCCGACGACACTGCGGACGAGACGGCACTCGTCGCCTCGTTCTTTGCTTCAACGGTCGCGCCCGGAATCAACGCGCCCGATCCGTCGACGACGACACCCGAGAGAGTCGCCGTGGTGCCCCCCTGGGCGAAGGCCGATCCGCTGACAACGGCGAGCATGCACACCGCTGCCAGTCCTGCACGCAGCAAGCTGTACCTCATCTATCCCCCCGAAAAATGCTTCTGACGAATTCAACAAAGATCCGCAAATCGATTCGCACAGTCGATCCACGGCTCCTCCGACTCGCACATGTCGGAGGATTTTGGGTTGCGCAAACGATATGCCGTGGTCCCACAGTTGGTCAAGGGGTTTAACCGGCTGGATTTAAAGGAGATGGGACGAGTGCGCGGACGGGAAATTGGATTCGCGCTCGACGGGAAATTGGATCGCACGCGGCTCAGCCACGTGCGATGTGCGACGGTGCGACGTGCTCAACGTGCGGCGTCCGCACGTGCTGCGGCCGACGTGCGATGTGCCGTGCTGACGTGCGGTGTGCTGACGTGCCGCTGTACGTGCGAAGTGCCGGGAGACACCCGGCACGTCGCACGTTTAACAACCCGGCAGCCCTGAAGGGCTGCACTACAACCTGCTACCCTCTTAGCGCTCGCCGAGCCAGCGGTCTTCTAAAACCGTGAGCGGCTTCGTGATGGTTTTACCGCCGGCAGTCATCGTCACGATGTAGGTTCCGACGGGAACGCCGGCACCACCGCCGCCGCGACCGCCACCACCCCCACCAAATCCGCCCTGACCACCACCCTGACCCTGCGGCGGATTGGGGGCGAGATTCCACATTACGCGATTGATACCGGCAGTGCCTTGCGCGGTGATGTCGCGGATGGTTCGACCGTTCACGTCGGCAATCGCCAGCTTCACTTCACCCGGAGCTTTCAGGTAGAACGAAATCGCAGCGCCGCGAGCGGGGTTCTCGCCGATGAAGTGGCGCTGGCCGCCGACCTGCTGCCCCTTCTGACGGTCGTTGACCCAGGCCACGGTCGGGACGAATGTCGAACAACACCGCATCCTGCTGCCGCGCCTCGGCGGTCAACTGCTGGAGCGGCGAGATGTCGTCCGCGATCCACACGCTGCGGCCGTGAGTGCCCACGATCAAGTCGTTGTCGCGCGGGTGGACCAGGATGTCGTCCACGCGCACGGTCGGCAGGTTGTTCATGAACTTCTGCCAGGCCTTGCCGCCATCGAACGACACATACAGACCGAACTCGGTGCCGACGTAGAGCAGGTCCTTGTTCTTCGGATCCTCACGAACCACCTGGATGTTCCCAGACGCCGGCAGGTTACCGGTGATGCTGGTCCAGCTCTTTCCGTAGTCGCGAGTGACGAAGAGATACGGCTTCAGGTCGTCGCTGCGGTGTCCGTCCACGGAGACGTATGCAGTGCCGGCGTCGAAATGCGACGTTTCGATTCGCGAGATCCAGTAGAGATGATCGGCCGGCAAGCCGGGCATGGCTTTGCCGACCTCGGCGAACGTCACACCTCCGTCGCGGCTCACCTGCACGTTGCCGTCATCGGTTCCCGCCCAGACAACTCCGGGAAGAACCGGCGATTCGGATACCGAGATGATCGTGCTGTACGACACCACGCCATCGTTCTTCGACAGCTGCGTGCGATCGCCCGGGACTCCCATCATCGCTACCGTGTTGCGATCGATCTGCTTGGTGAGATCGGCGCTCGCGATCCAGGTGTCGCCGCGGTTGTAGCTCTTGAACAACCGGTTTCCACCGAGCCAGACGATGCTGGGATTGTGCGGGGAGAGCTGGAACGGCGTGTTCCAGTTGAAGCGGTAGACGTCGGTCGGTCCGGCGTTCAACACCGTTGGAGGCTGTGGTGCGCCGCCTCGCCCGCCACCTCCGGCCGCACCGCCGCCGGCGCCGCGACCGCCCTGCGCGATCCCGCGCGGACGAATGCTCTGCTGACGATTGGTACGCAGGTCGTAGCGGGAGGTGTTGCCGTCCTGCGACTCGGTGTACACGATGTTGTAGTCGGTCGGATCGACTGCGGTCTGGAAGCCATCGCCACCGCCGATGCCGAACCAGTCAGAGTTCAGGATGCCGCTGCCCGTGCGTGTCGCGCTCGGCCCGCCCCAGCTGCCGTTGTCCTGCAGCCCGGTGTAGACGAAGTACGGCCGCCGCATGTCAGCGCTCACCCAATACGACAGCGCGGTCGCCATCGTGTTCACGAAGTCCCAGGTCTTGCCCTGGTCCCAGGTGACATCGAGACCGCCATCGTTGCCAATCATGATGTGCTTCGGATTCTTCGGGTCGATCCACATCGCGTGCTGGTCGACGTGGCCGGGATCATCGTTTCCACCGGCCGAGTCGAGCGTCGCGAACGTGTGTCCACCGTCGACCGATTTCGCCCACGGAAGCCCTGACACGTACACCGTCTTGTCAGTGCTCGGATCGATGCGCACCTGGCTGAAATACATCGGACGCGAATTGCAGTTGGTGAGTAGCGTCCAGGTCGCTCCCTTGTCGTCGGAGCGATACAGGCCGCCGCGCGAGGGATCGAGTGGCGGCGCAGTCTGATTGAGGTTCGGCGCCTGACCACCGCGGCCTCCACCGAAACCCTTGTTCGGCCCACCGTTGTTGCACCAGTCGTAGCCGCCACGTCCCCCGCCACCACCACCCCCGCCGGGCGGCTGCGCTGCGCCGCCTGCGCCTGCCGCACCTGCGCCTGCTCCTCGCTGGGCAGCCGCTGCTGCCTGGGGCGTCGCCGGCGGAGGTTGCGGAACACCAGGGGGTGTCGGCGTGCTTTCGGTCGCCGCTCCCGGATCGTTGCGCTGGGTGTTCTGCAACTCCCCCACCTGTCCGGCTTCGATCTGCACGTACACAACGTTCGGATTTGAACGCGACACGTCGAGCGCGATGCGGCCGTAGGTGCCGGGGGGCAATCCCTTGCTCGCGATCTTCGTCCAGGTCTTCCCCGCATCCGTCGTCTTCCACAGGGCGCTGCCCGGGCCACCGCCATTGAAACAGCATCCCGACCGGCGCCGCTGATAGCTCGCGGCATACAACGTATTGCTGTTCGATGGATCGATGGCGATATCCGTGAAGCCGGTGTCGTCGTCGATGAACTTCACCTTGTTCCACGTCTTGCCGCCGTCCGTCGTCTTGAAGACGCCGCGCTCGGGATTTGGTCCGAACAGGTGACCCGGCGACGCAACGTAAACCGTCTCGGGATTTTTCGGATCGATGACGATGCGAGCGATTGACTGGGTGTCTTTGAGACCGATGTTCTGGAAAGTCTTGCCGCCGTCGATCGTCTTGTAGATGCCGTCACCGAAGGTCGTGGTCTGGCGATTGTTCGCCTCGCCGGTGCCGACATAAACGATGTTGGCGTTGGTCGGGTGGATGGCGATGTCGCCAATCGACGCCACCGTGTTCGTATCGAACACCGGATTCCAGGTCGTGCCGTTGTTCTCCGACTTCCACACGCCGCCGACGGCGTAGCCGACGTAGATCGTGCTCGGCTCGGTGAGCGACACCTCGATGTCGTCGATGCGGCCGCCCATGCTCGCCGGGCCGATCGATCTGAAGCGAAACGGCGTGAGCATCGGATCGGTCGACGCGTTGATCATCGGCGGCCGCTGCTCCTGCTGGCCGCCACCCTGGGTAGACACGGATGCAAATACAAATGGCAGCGCCAGCACTGGAAGTGCGGCGCGCAGGAATCTGTGAGACGTCATAGGCACCTTTCCGAGAACGTTGAACGAGACAGAATCGTATTCGACTTCTTACACCCGAAGAAACCTGCAACAGGAGACGCGGAAGTTCAGGAGCTGAGGGTTGGGCCGCGCTACGCGCGGGCGGTAATAACGCCACCGGCAGATGCAAACAGCCGGAGAACAGATAGCTGCTTGCATCTGCCGGTGGCGTTGTTACCGCGAACGCCGGCCACTGGCCGGCGCCCAACCCGCTCGTCTTCCTCGTGATCTCTTAAACCTCCTGCCAAATGCCTTTTACCAATGCCTCTTGCCGAACTCTGATCGCGAATTGCGTCACTACCTGCGCGGTGCGTCGGTCGACGACGTTCCCGACGGCTTCAGGTAAAGCTGCCACCAGGCGAGCTCGTTCAACATGCGGTGGACGTTATTGGTGTGGCCGGCAATACCGTGCGGCTGGTCGGCGTAGCGGATCATCTTCGCGGGTACGCCACGACGCCTCAACGCGAAATACATCTGCTCGCCTTCCTCGTACGGCACCCGCTGGTCGGCCTCGCCGTGCACGAAGAGCGTTGGCGTTCTTGACGCGGCCCGCGTAGGTGATCGGCGACTGGCGAATCATCCGGTCACGCGCTTCCTTGTCCCACGGCGTGCCGAAAAATTCCGTTTCCTTGGTGCGGTAGATGTCGGCCGTGCCGTAGTCGCTGATCCAGTTGCTGATGCCGGCCCCGGTGATTGCCGCGGCGAACCGGTCCGGGTACTGCGTAATCAGCCAGTTGGTCATGAAGCCCCCGTAGGAGTGACCCGTGTGGCCGATGCGCTTCCCGTCGACCGGGTAGTGTTTCAGCACGTAGTCGATCCCGGAGACGACGTCCTGCCCGTCCTTGTCTCCCCATGCGCCCCAGGTCGCCCACTTGAATGCGTCACCGTAGCCGGTAGAGCTCCGGAAGTTGGTATCGAACACGAAGTATCCGTTCGCCGCGAAGTACTGGTCCTTGAAGTCGAACGTGTATCCGGTCGCGGCGTGCGGACCGCCGTGACTGGTGACGATCATCGGATACGGACCCCGCTTCGGGTCGTAACCGTACGGGAACATCAACCATCCTTCGATCTTCGTTCCGTCGTTGCTCGCCCACTGCAGCCGCTCGGCCTTGCTGAATGCGATCTCTGCGACGGTGTCCTTGTGCACGTCAGACAGCCGTCGTTCGCCCGTCCCATCGATATTCGCTACGTACACGTCACCCGGCGCGTCATGGACGCCGACCGTGTAAGCGATCTTCGTCATCGCCTTGTCGAAGGTCAGGCCGTTGATTCGCCGCGGACCTTTTGTGAGTTGTTCGACGGCAGCCCTACCAGCCTTCGCCAAGGCTTCGGCTGGTCCGCCGGCAGCCCTAAAGGGCTGCACTACACCGGCTGACGCGGGGACACTCACCCGGAACAGGTGATTCTCGCCGCCGATGGCGGCGGTGAAATACAGGTACTTGCTGTCGGGACTCCAGCGGCTGTCGCCCGGTTCGAGATCCCAGTTCGCGGTCAGGTTGATCGGCTCGCCGCCGGCGAGCGGACGAACGTAGAGATCCCGTGGTCCGCCATGGTTCAGTTTCTGCTGAATGATCATGTCGGTGCCGAATGTGCGCGCGTACAAAGGAACTTGCCGTCGGGCGAGTACCCGACGTCGCTATAGACGTAGCCGTCCTTCGTCAGTTGCGTGACCTTGCCGTCGAGCGTCACCGTCCAGAGATCGGTCTTCGAGTACTTCAGATCGTCACGCCAGGTCGCATCAGCAGTGAACGCGATCGTTTGTCCATCTGGATGCCAGGCGACGTTGCCCGGCCGGATGTCGAGATCGACCAGCACCCGCGCATCACCACCACCGGCCGGACGCACGAGCAGCTGCGACGGATTTCCCGCTGTTGGATCCGGCGCGGGGAACGGGGCGCCATCGCGCTGGAAGTCTTTCCAGTCGAACGTCACACCCTTGAACCGCGCCTGGTGGCGCTTTTCGAAATCAGTCTGAGAAGGAGGATCTTTCTTCGGTTGTTCCTTCTCGCGTGTCTCGGCGATCCACTTGCCGTCGGCGCTCGGTACGGCTGCGCTGCCGCCCCCGCCGCGACCACCTCGTCCGCCGCCGCGTCCCACGACCGGACTCTCGACCGAGACAGGCGTACTTCCCGCCGCCACCGCAACTTTCCACTGGCTCCGGTCAACCGCGTACTGGATGCTGCCATCGTCGGTCCACCGAGCGTTGGTGACGTTCCTGCCGTCATGCTGCACCAGGCGGGGGGATCCACCGGCTTCGGTACCAACCACGTAGGTTTCGGTGGTGGACTGGTTCTCACGCTTCGCTGACGGATCGTCTTCGATGCGCTGCGAAACAGTGAAGAGCACCGATCGCCCATCCGGCGAGATCTGGGTCGCACCGACGGACTTCACCCTGTAGTAGTCCTCGATCTGGAGCGGCCGGCGCGACTGGCTGAAAGTCGCAAACGGGGACAACGCCAAGGCGCAAGCGAGCACGAGGCCCGTAACGATGCTTCGCATCCTTCAACTCCAATTCCAAAACTCCAAACCTCAAACTCCAAACTGCAAACTCCAAAGCAGCCTGTAGCACCTCGAATTTGGAGTTTGGAGTTTGAAATTTGGAGTTATCCCTATTGCTGGACCGCGGCAACCCGGAACGTTTGCGGGGCCCCGATGGCGGTGACGGTTTCTCCCACCTGCTTGCCGAGCGTGGCGGTGTAGCGTCCGGGCGTCGCGAGCGGACCCTGGTTGCCGCCCCGGCCGCCGAAGCCCGGCGGAATGGCAGCGGGCGCGGCGCCGCGGCCGCCGCCCTGGTTCCCGGCCGGCGCATCGCCGCGCAGGTTCCACGTCACGCGGCGGAGGCCCGGTGCCTTGTCCAGATCCATCCTCCGGACCTGGCGATTCGTTTCGTCGACGATCGTCAGCACCAGCTTCGCATCCGCCGGCAGTGCCTGGCCGACGCTGTAGGTGAATGTCGCACCGGTCGGCGGATTCGGCATGGTGGTGTTGCCCGACAACGAGGCGATGCCAGCGGTGCCATCAGGTGCCATGCCGAGCGGCGTGTAGAGATACGCGTCACGGAGTGGATAGAGACGTCCTTCGTCCCCGAGCGCCTGCGGGGTCAGATCCCGCAACGCGCTGTAATCATCGAGCACGTAGAAGCCCCGGCCGAACGTCGCGAGCACCAGGTCGTTCTCGCGCTTCTGGACCGTCATGTCCCGAACCTGGATAGTCGGCATGCCGCCACGCATCTTCACCCACTGGGTGCCGCCGTCCACGCTGATGAACAATCCAAACTCGGTTCCGGCGAACAGGAGGTTGCCATTCTGGTGGTCCTGGATGATCGACCACACATCATGACGATCGGGCAGGTTGCTGGTGATGTTCGTGAAGCTCTTGCCGCGGTCCGTGCTCTTCACGATGTATGGCTTGTAGTCGCCGCGCTGCCAGTTGTTGAGCGTGACGAAGACGGTGTTGGCGTCGCGCGGCGAGGCGAACACGTCCGAGACATACGTCCACTTCGGCACACCCGGGAAGTCTTCGACCTTCCTCCAGTTCTTGCCGCCATCCTCGGTGATCTGCAACAACCCATCGTCAGTCCCGGCGTAGATCAGCCCTTCGAGGAGAGGTGATTCGTCGAGCGAGACCACGTTGCTGAGTGCCGTTGTCGACGTATTCAACGCAACTGAATCACGCGGCCAGACCTTGCCCATGATCGGAATGGCGAACGGATCGAGCTGACGCGACAGGTCGGGACTGATGCGCGTCCAGGTGTCGCCGCGGTCGTCGGACCGGTAGACGTCACTGACTGGCCCAATAGAGTCTCGAGGCCGAGTGCGGACTGATGATGTACGGCGTATCCCAGTTCGCCCGATCGCCCTGTCCACCACCACGGCCTCCACCGCCGCCACCGCGGCCACCCTGGGGAGCACCCTGCGGTGCTCCGCCTTGGGGAGCGCCTGCGCCTCGTTGCGGCGCAGCGGCCGCGCCTTGCGCCCCGGCGGCGGCCTGTGCTCCGGCGGCACCCTGCGGCGCGCCCGCCTGGATCGCACCCTGCGGCGGACCCTGGGGAGGCGGAGGCGTCGCGGTAGCGTCGCCACCACCGCCACCGAAGCCGCCACGTCCGCCCTGCGACTGCGGCGGACGGATATTGCGGCGCGCACCCGTCTTCGTGTTGTAGCGCGAGACGTTGCCGTCCTGCGACTGGGCGTAAACGATCGTCGGATCCTCGGGATCGTTGCGGGTCTGGAACCCGTCACCGCCCGCCACCACGAACCAGTCACTGGTGCGAACGCCCCATGGCGTCATCGATCGCGATGGACCGCAGAAGGACCAGTTGTCCTGCGTGCCGCCGCACACGTTGTAGAAGGGCTTCGCGTTGTCGACCGATACCCGGTAGAACTGCGTCACCGGCAGGTTCGTGAAGAACCGCCACGTCTTCCCTTCGTCGTAGGTCTCGTAGACGCCGCCATCGTTGCCGAGCAGGATGTGCTTCGCATCGACCGGGTCGAACTCGATCGCGTGATGGTCGACGTGCACGCCGTAGTTCTCGATCTCGGTGCCGCTCCAGGTCTTGCCGCCGTCCTTGCTGATAGCCAGGTTCGTGTCCACCGACCAGATCCAGTCGGCACGATAAGGATCGACGTAGATCTCGTGGTAGTACTGCGCGCCGCCGCCGCGGTAACAGTCGTCCTGGGGCTGGTTGCCACGTCCGCCCTGCGGCGGTGCCGCCGGGGGCGCCTGCGGATCCTGATCCTCTGCCAGGGCAAGCTTCTCGAGTTCATCGTGATCGAGCGGCGGTTCGAAGGCCTCGGGCGCGCCCGTCGCCGTGCCGGTCGTCTTCACACCGAGTGGCTGACAGGCCGCCGGCGGTGCGGCTTCTGCTCCGCCTCGGCCACCCCCACGTCCACCGGGCTGCGGGAGTCTGTCGTCCGATACGCGTCCACGTCGCACCCGGCATCGTCGGACCGGAAGAATCCGGATTCGTGACGCTTCGCGTCGACCAGTGCATAGACGCGGTTGGGGTTCTTGGGATCGACCGCGAGGCCGGAGCGCCCGGTGTCATCGGTCGGAAGGCCCTTGGTCAGCTTCGTCCATTTCCTGCCGCCGTCAACGGATCTTGTAGATACCGCCCTCGGGTCCGCCGCCGATCATCTGGCCGACGGCGCGGCGACGCTGGTAGGCCGACGCATAGATGACGTCCGGCTTTCCAGGCTGGAACACGATGTCGCTGATGCCGGTGTCGTCGCTGACGTGCAGCACGCGCGTCCAGGTCGCACCACCATCGGTCGTCTTGTAGAGGCCGCGATCGCCCCCCGCCGACCAGAGCGGCCCCTGCGATGACACGTAGACGACGTTCGAATTGCGGGGATCGATGATGATCTCGCCAATGTGTTCGGACTTCTCCAGCCCCATCCGCTTCCAGCTCTTGCCGGCGTCCGTCGACTTGTAGACGCCGTCACCGAAATGGGCGGCACGCTGGCTCGTGTTCTCACCCGTGCCAAGCCAGAGCACGTTCGAATCCTTCGGATCGATCGCGACGCAGCACAGGGTGAACGATCCGCCGTCATCGAAGATCGGCGCGAAGGTGATGCCGCGGTTCTCCGTTTTCCAGAGCCCGCCGAAGGCGCTGGCGACGTACCAGACGCTCGGATTCTTTGGATCGATCTCGATGTCCTGCACGCGGCCTGTTGCCAGGCCAGGCCCGATGCTGCGGAGCGGAATCCCCTTGAGCGTTTCTTCGCTGAGGGAACCGGACGCCTGCCCTGACGGGAGTGCCGCGGCTGCCGCCATGAGAACAGCGGCAAGCAGAAAGGATGTCTGACGTTTCATAAGTTCGGTTTCTCCGCGCGAATTATATGTTCTTCCTGAGAGCTGATAGCTGTGAGCTGTGAGCTATTCGAACAGCAGGCTGAGACACGTGAGCGCTGCCTCTGCTTTTTCGAACTCACTGGTGTCGAGGACGGCGGTCTCGAAGCCGAGAGCGGCAAGCTTGCGGCGGGTTGCGGGAGCGGACGCTGCGACGTGGACGATGTCACCAACGAGAAGGACGTTTGCGCCCGACGGCTCGTTTACCGGGACGGGCACACATTGCCACCTGGCGAACAGGTCCACGTCGATCCACTCGGGATTGAGCACCACCGTCTCCCGCCCGGCGTAGGTCACGGCGGACTTGAGGTGCAGGCATCCGGCAGGCACCACCGGAACGACGTCATATCCGTGCGGCACGATCGCCGCCTCCAGCTGTCGTGTGCCATCGGCGTTCGTGCGCGCCGTCTGACCGACAAACAGCGTCCGGCCGATGCGAAGAACGTCGCCGCCTTCGAGAGTGCCGGGGGCCTCGATGCTGATAATGGGGCGCACGGCGCGGACAGCCGATGCGACCGTGGCCGTCTCGGCCTGGCGGCTGAGGATCCCCGGGCGCGTGATCACAGCGACCTCATCGAGGACGATCGCGGTATCTTCAACGAACACCGCATCAGGCAGATCGTCTTCCGGCGGCAGCAACTGGACGTCGACGCCGAGCCGCTGCAACGCCCTGACGTAGGCACCGTGCTGCGCCTCCGCTATAGAAAGATCGATCGGCTGGCGTTCGAGAAACGAGAGCGCGCAGTTGCGCAAAGCGGCGGACGGCGGTCGGACAATCGCGCGCACTGCCGCAGCTTACCGCAGGTCCAAAAATTGGTTTTCTGCTATCTTTGCGAAGCCTGCCATGCTCCTCCGCCGTGTCACTGCCGCCTCCGCCACCCTCGCTACCGTGCTGTGCGCGTGGTCACTCGCTGGCCTCGTTTCGGCGCGCAGCGCACCGATCCCGGAGCAGTTGACGTCCAGCGAGTTGTGGAAACTCAGCACCGAGATGTCGGAACCGAATGGATCCTTTCAGTCCGACAACCTGTTGTCGAATGAGCTGACCCTGCAATACGTCATCCCCGACCTGCTCAAGACCGCCAAACCCGGACGCGTTTACATGGGTGTCGGGCCCGAGCAGAATTTCACGTACATCGCCGCGCTCAAACCCGCGATGGTGTTCATCGTCGACGTCCGCCGCGGCAATTTACAGCTGCACCTCTGGTACAAAGCGTTGTTCGAGATGTCGACCGACAGAGCCGACTTTGTTTCGAGGCTGTTCTCGAAAGCGCGGCCGGCCAAGCTGACGGCGTCGTCCACAGCCCTGGAGATCTTCACGGCCTACTCGGAAGTGCCGACCAGCGAGACGATATACAACGCGAATCTCAAGGCCGTGCAGGAATATCTCACGAAAAAACGCGGGCTGCCGCTCGAGAAAGAAGACCTCGACGGCATCCAGTACGTCGCCGGCCAGTTCTACTGGTGGGGCCCGGGGATTACCTACAACTCGAGCAACGCCAATGGCGGACGCGGCGGTCGGAGCATGCCGACCTACTTCGACCTGATGGTTGCGACTGACAGCGACGGACGCAACCGCGGCTACCTGGCCAATGAGGAGAACTTCAAAGTGCTGAAGGATCTGCACATGAAGAACCTGTTCGTGCCGGTGGTCGGAAATTTCGGTGGCCCCAAGGCGATCCGTTCGGTCGGCCGCTATCTGAAGGACCACAGCGGAGTCGTGCAGGCGTTCTACCTGTCGAACGTCGAACAGTACCTGGACCGGCAGGGCCTCTGGCCCGCGTTCTGCGCCAACGTCGCGTCTCTGCCGCTCGATGAGTCGAGTACGTTCATTCGCTCCGTGCGCGGCGGGAATCCTGGCGGGTTCGGCGGTGGCGGATTCGGCGGAGGGTTCGGTCTGCTCACCAACCAGCTGGGGAGCATGGCCAGGGAAACCTCGTCCTGCCCGGCCGCGCATTGATCCAGCAGTCCTCGTAGTGCAGCCCTTGGCTGCCTCACCTAGTCGCGCGACCGCCTCACCAAGCAGCCCTAAAGGGCTGCACTACGGCTACGGCAGCCCTGAAGGGCTGCACTACGACCGTGATCCTCAAAAAATTGTGCTGATGGATTCCATCGCAAGGTCGAGGACCCTGGTTGGAAGAACGCCGAGGTAGAACACAGCGGCGGTTGCCAGCGCGAGGCCGGCCATGGCGGTGGCGGGAACCCTGGGACGCACGACCTCGGATCCTTCCGTCATGTACATCATCACGACGATCCGCAGGTAGAAGAACACCGACACCACGCTCGAGAGCACGCCGATGATGGCCAGCGCGTAATGCCCTTCCTGGACGGCCGCGCTGAAGATGTACCACTTGCCGATGAAACCGGCCATCGGCGGGAAGCCGCCGAGCGACAGCAGGAACACGGTCATCAGTCCGGCGAGTCCTGGCCGCGTTCGCCACAAGCCGGCGAAATCACGCAGCTCGTCGTGCTCGCTGTCGGCCGTGCCGAGGAGCGCGACGATGCCGAGCGCGCCGAGATTCGATACCGCGTAGGTGAGGAGGTAGAAGAGCACGGCAGCCTTGCCGGTGCCGTTGGCAGCGATGATCCCGAGCAGCAGATATCCCGCGTGCGCGATGCTCGAGTACGCCAGCATCCGTTTGATGTTGCTCTGGACGACACCGACGACAGTGCCGAGGATCATGGTGGCGGCAGCAATCACCGAAAGCACCGGGATCCAGTGCCCCTGCAGCGGCTCGAGCGGGGAGAGAAACACGCGGACGAACGCGGCGAAAGCGGCGGCCTTCACGCCGGTCGACATGAACGCCGTCACGATCGTCGGCGCCCCTTCGTAGGCGTCCGGCGTCCACATGTGAAACGGCACAGCCGAAATCTTGAAGGCGAACCCGATCGCGAGAAGGCCGACCGCGAGCAACGCAAGGGTCGGCGGCGCGCCGGCCGGCTGCGATGAAAGCGCCACGCCGATCTGCTCCAGCCGGGTCGATCCCGACAGCGCAAACGCGAAGGCGATGCCATAGAGGAAGAATGCGCTGGAGAACGCACCGAGCAGGAAGTATTTGAACGCTGCTTCGGCGCCGACCGCACTTGCGCGCCGGATGCCTGTCAGCACGTAGACCGAGAGCGACAGGATTTCGAGGGCCACGAAGATGACGAGCAGATCGGTTGCCGCGGCCATCATCATCATGCCGCACAGCGCGAACAGGGTCAGGGCGTAATACTCACCGGGCGGGATCTGCTGCCGTTCGACGACATCGCTCGAAAACAGCATCGTCAGAATACCGATGATCGCGAGCGTAATGTTGATGAACAGAGCGAAATTGTCGGAACGAATCACGCCGAAGCTCTGCGCGTCGCTGTTCCACAGGAAGTAGGAGGCAAGCGCGGCTCCGGCGCAGCCGATCAGGCCGAAGCCGGCAATCGGCATCCTCTCACCGGGACGACGGATCGCTTCGGCGAGCATGGCGGCGATCGCCGACAGCGCCACGATCATCATCGGGATGATGGCTGCGTATGCGGTCATCGGGCCGCCTCCGTCCTGCTGATGCCGGGCGTGACGACGCCGGCGACCTGTGGCCGTTCCCGGCTGTGGACGCGCTCGAGGATCCGGTCGATCGAAGGTTTCATCGGGTTGAGGAAGATGTTCGGCGCGACGCCCATGAGGATCGCCATCGCCACGGTCGGCACGATCAGCGCCCACTCGCGCGTCGAGAGATCCGGCAGCGTCGCGTTCTTCGGATTGGTCAGCGGACCGTAGTTCACACGCTGAAACATCCAGAGCATGTAGACCGCCGAGAGAATGACGCCGCTCGTGGCAAATGCAGCCAGCACGTGATCCCAGCGGAAGCCACCCATCAGGATCAGGAATTCGCCGATGAAGCCGTTCATGCCGGGCAGGGCGATCGACGAGAGCGTGATCAGCAGGAAGCCGGTGACCAGTCGCGGCATTACTGCCTTCAATCCACCGAACTCCGAGATCATGCGCGTGTGCCGTCGGTCTGAGAGCATGCCGACGATCATGAACAGCCCGCCGGTGCTGACGCCGTGATTGAGCATCTGGTAGACCGAGCCCTGCACGCCGTTCATGTTCATCGCCGCCAGACCGAGCACGACGAAGCCAAGGTGGCTGACGCTCGAATAGGCGACGAGCTTCTTCATGTCCGGCTGGACCATCGCGACCAGCGCGCCGTAGATGATCCCGATCACCGCCAGCAGTGCGAGCCAGGGCGCGAAGTAGAGCGCGGCCGTCGGAAACAGTGGAAACGCAAAGCGCAGCAGTCCGTAGGTGCCCATCTTCAGCATCACGCCGGCGAGGATGACCGATCCTGCGGTGGGCGCCTCGACGTGGGCGTCAGGCAGCCAGGTATGGAACGGGAAGAGCGGCACCTTGACGCAGAACGCGACGGCAAAGGCGAGGAAGAACCAGAACTCGGTCCTGCGCGGCAGATCGACGTTGTAGAGATCGATCAGGCTGAAGCTTGGCGTCCCGGTCGCCGCCGCATGGGCCCACGCCAGGCCGATGATGGCGATCAGCATCAGGACGCTGGCGGCCATGGTGTACAGGATGAACTTCACCGCGGCGTAGATGCGGCGCTCGTATCCCCAGATCCCGATCAGGAAGTACATCGGGATCAGCACGGCGTCCCAGAAGATGTAGAACAGGAACAGGTCGATCGAGACGAACACTCCGAGCATCGCCGTCTCGAGCGCGAGCACGAAGAAGGAAAAGCTCTTGACGTTCTTGTGCACCCCTTCCCATGACGACAGCAGCGCGAGCGGCGTCAGAAATCCGGTGAGCACGATCAGGAACAGGCTGATGCCGTCGACCCCGATGAAGTACTGGATGCCGAACGCAGGGATCCAGGCATGCTGCTCGACGAACTGGTAGTCAGCACTCGCGGGATCGAATCGCGACCAGAGCCAGAGCGTCGCCGCGAAGGTGACGAGCGAGACCAGCAGCGCGAGATTCCGCACCAGCGGCTCGCGATCGTGACGATCGCCGCTCCCGCCGGCGAGGAGCACGAGCAGCGCGCCGGCGAGTGGGAAGAAAACAATGAATGAGAGCATCATCTCCACAGGTAGTAGCCGAGAACGAGAACCACCCCGAGGAACAGCGAGGCGGCGTAGGCGCGGATGGACCCGGTCTGCAGCCGCCGCAGCAGCGAGCTGCCGCCGCGGACGCCGAGGCCGACGCCGTTCACCGCGACGTCGATGCCGCCGGCGTCGATCCCCTTCCAGAGCGCACCAGTCGAGACGATCCGAATCGGCTGCACGATCGCCGCGTCGTAGATCTCGTCCACGTAGTACTTGTTGAGCAGCAGCCGGTGGATGCCACTGAAGCGGCGCGCCATCGCGTCGGCCGCGTGCCGGTTGCGCTGCCAGAAATACCCGGCGAGGCCGATGCCCGCGAACGCAAGGCCGGTGGAGATCCCCATCAACATCAACTCCGTTGACGTGTCAGCATCATGAGCGCCTTCCGCCGGCGAACCGCCTTCGTGGGATCCCCCTGGCGGGACGAAGCTTTCATGGAGGAAGCTTTCGATCCGATTGTTGCCGCCGATCGCGTGGGGCCACCCCACCCAACCCGCTCCGATCGAACCGAACGCGAGCACGATCAGGGCAAAGGCCATCGACGGCGGTGCATCGTGAAGATGGCTGTGTCCATGATCGTGGCCGTGTCCGTGTGATGCGTGGCCGGCAGGGCTCGCGTGAGCGCCGTGCGCCGCCGGCTCTTCTTCTTCAGGATGCTCGGCGGGGCGTCGTGGCGCCGCTCGCCATGGAACGCCATGTGGACCAACCGGAACATGTAGGTGGCCGTCAGGAAGGCCGTCATCAGTCCGATCACGTAGAGCACGAAGTGATAGGTCGGCCAGTGTGCGGAGTAGGTCCTCCAGAGGATCTCGTCCTTGCTGAAGAAGCCGGCGAACGGCGGCACGCCGGCGATCGCGATCGCACCGATCATGAAGGTCCAGTAAGTGATCGGCAGATGCTTTCTCAAGCCCCCCATGTTGCGAAGGTCCTGTTCCCCGGCCAGGGCGTGGATGACCGCGCCGGATCCAAGGAAGAGCAGCGCCTTGAAGAACGCGTGCGTGAAGAGATGGAAGATGCCGGCCGCGTAGGCGCCGACCCCCATCGCCAGGAACATGTATCCGAGCTGCGAGACAGTCGAGTACGCGAGCACGCGCTTGATGTCGTTCTGCACCAGCCCGATCGTGCCGGCCATCAGCGCCGTCGCGGTTCCGATCGCCGCGACGACCGCCAACGTGATCGGCGCGTGACCGAACAACTCGGCGTTGCGTCCGATCATGTAGACACCGGCCGTCACCATCGTCGCCGCGTGGATCAGCGCGGAGACCGGCGTCGGACCTTCCATCGCGTCCGGCAGCCAGACGAAGAGAGGGATCTGCGCCGACTTGCCGGTCGCGCCGAGGAACAGCAGCAGTGTCGCGACGGTCACGACGCCCATGCCGGCTTCCGGCGCGTACATCGATACGGCTGCGGCAACTTCCTGGAAGTTCAGCGTCCCGAACGTCACGAACACCAGCAGCATCCCGAGGATGAAGCCGAAGTCACCGATCCGATTGACGATGAACGCCTTCTTGCCGGCGTCGGCAGCGGACTTCTTGCGGAACCAGAAACCGATCAGCAGGTACGAGCAGAGCCCGACGCCCTCCCAGCCAACGAACATCACCGGGAAGCTGGCGCCGAGCACGAGGATCAGCATGAACGACGCAAACAGGTTCAGGTACGAGAAGTAGCGCGCGTACTCGCTGTCGCTCTCCTCGTGCATGTAGGCGGTCGAGTAGATGTGGATCAGCGAGCCGATACCGGTGATGACCAGGATCATCAGCGACGACAGGTTGTCGAGCCGGAACGCCAGCGGCACATTGAGGTCGCCCGACGTGAACCAGGTGAAGACCGTCTGATCGATCGCCGTGTGGTGGCTGATCACCGACCAGGCTGACGTGAGCGAGACACCGAACGCCGCCACCATCGCGGCGCACGCGACGCACGCCGGAGATGGACTTCGACAGCCGCCGCCCGAAGGAGGCGTTGATCAGGAACCCGGCGAACGGAAGAAGCGGAATCAGTGCAAGCATGCGGTTCGGGTTACCACTTCAACGCGGTGAACGCGTCAGGGCTGAGCGTTTCGCGGTGCCGGAACAGCGAGATCACCAGCGCCAGGCCGACCGCCGCCTCGGCCGCCGCGACCGTCATGACGAAGAAGGTGATGATCTGGCCGTCCACCGTGCCCCAGTAACGGCCGACCGCGACGAACGTGAGATTGACGGCGTTCAGCATGATCTCGATCGACAGCAGCATCGTGATCAGGTTGCGGCGGAGGAACACGCCGGAGGTGCCGATCGCGAAGAGCAGGCCGGAGAGAACGAGGTAATAGTTCAGCGGAACCACGATCAATGCTCCTTGCGCGCGAGAACGACAGCGCCGACCATCGCGACCAGAATCAGGATCGACGTCGCTTCGAAGGCGAACGCGTGCCGGGTGAAGAGCGTCTTTGCCGATCACCGCAACCGAGCTCACCGATGCGGCCGCGGCGTCCTGCGAGAACCAGCTCAGACTGACCCGCGACAACGCCCAGACGATCTCGATCGCCGAGCAGAACCGACAGCACCGCGCCGATCTTGAGCCCGCCGGGACCAAGCGTCGCCGTCAGCCCGAAGGCCGGCTCCTCACGGCCGGCGTTGAGCAGCATGACGACGAAGAGGAAGAGCACCATGATTGCGCCGGCGTAGATGATGATCTGCGTCACCGCGGTGAACGGCGCATCGAGCAGCACGTAGAGGCCGGCCAGCGCTCCGAACGACGTGATCAGCAGCATGACGCTGTGCATCGGGTTGCGCTGCCCGACGACTCCAATCGAGGCAGCCACCGCCACCAGGGCGAAGACGTAGAAGCTGATGACGCTCATATCCATGGTCAGCCTATCCACAGCACGAGCGCAGCCGTCGCCAGCAGGTTCAACACCGCCACCGGCAGCAGCCACTTCCAGCCGAATTCCATCAGCTGGTCGTAGCGATAGCGCGGCAGCGTCCAGCGCATCCACACGTAGAAGAAGAGGATGAGGAACACCTTGACGAGGAACCAGATCCAGGCGAGCCAGTCGGGCAGGATCGGCCCGAGCCAGCCACCGAGATAGAGGCTGGTCGCAACCGCCGCGACCGTCACCATGTTGACGTATTCGGCGAGGAAGAACAGCGCGAAACTCATCGAGCTGTACTCGGTGTGGTAACCGGCCACCAGCTCCTGTTCCGCTTCGGGGAAGTCGAACGGCGCGCGATTGGTCTCGGCGACTCCGGCGGTCATGTAGACGAGGAACCCGATCGGCTGCAGGAAGATGTACCACTTCGGGATGAATCCCCACCACGTGCCCGACTGGTTCAGCACGATCTCGCGCAGCGACAGCGAACCGGCCAGCATGATCACCGCCGCCAGCGCCAGACCGTACGACAGCTCGTAGCTGATCATCTGCGCCGACGACCGCAGCGCGCCGAGCAGCGAGTACTTGCTGTTGGACGACCAGCCGGCGAGGACGATGCCGTAGACGCCCATCGAGGCGATCGCGAAGACCACCAGCACGGCGACGTTGACGTCGGTGACCTGCAGCGGAATCGGCTGATCGAGCAGACCGAAGAGCGTCGTCTCGGTGCCGAACGGCACGACGGAGAACGCCGCGAACGCGGCGCACGTGGAGATCACCGGCGCGATGACGAAGAGCAGCGTGTCGGCCGCCTTCGGGCGCAGCTGCTCCTTGAACATCAGCTTGATGACGTCGGCGAACGGCTGCAGCGCGCCTTCGAAGCCGACCCGGTTCGGCCCGACGCGGTCCTGGATGTAGGCGCAGACCTTGCGCTCCATCCACACCATGAAGGCGGCCGACAGCACCAGCATGTTGAAGATGACGAAGATCAGCCCGAGCTGCGCCGCGATCTGTGGGTTGAAACTCATCGCTGGTCATCGGCTGGAAGCTGTGCAGCTGCGAGCTGGAAGCGATGGCTCAGTGGGCATGCGCCACCGGCATCTTCGCGGCCCGCCAGTCGGCGGGCAGGGTGCAGCGTCCTTCGCGGACGTGCGCCTCGAACTCGTGCGCGGAAGTGTTTCACCGTCGTCAACGCCGGCGTCGCGGCGGCATCGCCGAACGCGCACAGCGTCTTGCCGACGATGTTGCCGCCGACGCTGACCAGCAGGTCGATGTCGCGCATCACGCCTTCGCCCGCTTCGATCCGGGTCAGGATCTTGTACAGCCAGTCGCCGCCCTCGCGGCACGGCGTGCACTTGCCGCAGGACTCGTGCTTGTAGAAGTAGAGCAGGTTCCGCGCGACCCAGACCATGCAGGTCGTCTCGTCCATCACGATGATGCCGGCGGAGCCGAGCATCGACCCCGCCTTCGCCACGTCGTCGAAGCTCGCCGGGATGTCGAGTTGATCCGGCAGCAGGATCGGGACCGACGATCCACCCGGGATGACCGCTTTCAGCTGGTGCCCGTCGCGGATGCCGCCGGCGTGGTCGTAAATCAACTGCGCGCAGCGTGGTGTGCATCGACGCTTCGTACGTCGCCCGGACTTCTTGACGTGGCCGCTGACGCAGAACAACTTCGGGCCGCCGTTCTTTTCCGGGCCGAGGCTGGCAAACCACTCGGCGCCGTTGAGCACGATCGGCGGCAGGTTGCACAGCGTCTCGACGTTGTTGACCGCCGTCGGGCAGTTGTAGAGCCCGGAGACCGCCGGAAACGGCGGCTTGATGCGCGGCTGCGCGCGCTTGCCTTCCAGCGATTCGATCAGCGCGGTTTCTTCACCGGCTTCGTACGCGCCCGCGCCGCGATGCATGCACGATGTCGCAGTCGAAGCCGGAGCCCATGATGTTCTTGCCGACGTAGCCCTGCGGCGTAGGCCTTCGCCAGCTCCGCTTCCATCAATTTCTGGACGTGGTAGAACTCGCCGCGGATATAGATGTAGGCGACCTTCGCGCGCGATGGCCCAGCAGCCGATCAGGCATCCTTCGAAGAGCGAGTGCGGATTGCGCTCCATGAGGACGTGGTCCTTGAACGTCCCCGGCTCGCTCTCGTCCGCGTTGCACGCGATGTACTTCGGCAGCGGCGTGTCCTTGCAGCACGAACTGCCACTTCATGCCGGTGGGAAATCCCGCGCCGCCGCGGCCGCGCAGGCCCGACGCCTTGACGAGCTCGATGACGTCATTCGGCGTCATCGCGAGCGCCTTCTTCAGCCCCTCGTACGCGCCGTGCTTCACCGAGAAGTCGAGCGTGTAGCTGTTTGGCTCTTTCGATGTATTTCGTGAGAACTGGTTCCATCGTCTACACGTCGCGCTGGACGAGCCGACGGCGCTCACCGACGAGGCACGACGCTCGCTGACGAGCATCCGTTATCACGAGAAAACATCTGCAGAACAATCGCGCTCGTTGTGCTCTCTGTGACGTCGTGTCGTTATGCGAATCGTCCGTCATCCGTTCCACCTTCAAGTGACAGCCGCTCAGCGCGGCGTCGCCGCGCGCTTTGATCGCATCCACCAGCTGGCCGGCGTCCTCCGGCTGTCGCCGCTCGTGCCACAGCTCGTTGTTGACCATCACCACCGGCGCGCGGTCGCAGGCACCGAGGCACTCGAATTCGAGCAGCGTGAACATGCCCGACGCGTCGGTCTCGCCAACGCCGATCCCGAGCTTCTCCGAGAGCGCTTCGGTCACGCGTTCGGCGCCGTTCAGGGCGCACGACAGCGTGCGGCACACCTGCAGCACGTACTTGCCGACCGGCTCCTTGTAGAACATCACGTAGTAGGTCGCGACGTCGTCGACTTCCGCCGGCGTGAGATCGAGCAGCGGCGCGATGTGGCGCATGCGCGTTGCCGGTCAGGTAGCCCTGCTGCTCCTGGACGAGGTACAGCGCCGCCAGCACCGCCGAGCGCTTCCGCTCCGGCGGATATTTCGTCAGGATCTCGTCGAGCTGCGCGCGGCGATCCGGCGTCAGCGCGAACGGCGGGCCTTCCTCGACCGATCCGGCGCTCCGACTTCTGGAACTTCGCCGGGTCGTACACCATCAACGGATGGAAGCTCATCGATCCACGTCTCCCATGACGACATCGGTGGAGCCGATGACCGCGATGACGTCGGCGATCATGCCGCCCGTGATCATCTGCGGCACCGACTGGCAGGCGTAGAACGACGGGCGCGCGCAGCTTCACCCGGAAGGGACGATTGGTCCCGTCCGACACGATGCTGAAGCCGTGCTCGCCGCGCGGGCCTTCGATCGGCACGTAGCATTCGCCGGCGGAACCGTGAAGCCCTGCGAGTAGATCAGGAAGTGCTGAATCAGCGCTTCCATCTCGGTGTAGACCTTGTCCTTCGGCGGCGGGACGATGCGGTAGTCCTGGATGTCGAACATCACCTCGCGGCGTGATGCGCTGCGAGCGCCTGCTTGCAGATCCGGACGCTCTGGCGCATCTCCTCGACGCGGACCATGTAGCGGTCGTAAACGTCGCCGGCCGTCTGCGACCGGGACGTCGAACTCGTAGGTGTCGTATCCCGAGTACGGGAAGGCGCGGCGGACGTCGTAGTTCACGCCGACCGCGCGCGCCAGCGGACCGACCAGGCCGTAGCCGATCGTGTCTTCCTGCGAGAGCACGCCGACGCCCTTGGTCCGCTTCAGCCAGATCTGGTTCTTCGTCAGCAGCCCGGCGTACTCCTCGAGCTTGCCGGGGAAGCGCGTCGAGAAACGCATTCACCGCGTCATGAAATCCGACCGGGAGGTCCTCGCGCGAGTCCGCCGATCCGGATGTAGCTCGGGAACATGCGGAAGCCGGCGAGCATCTCGTTGATGTTGAGCAGCAGCTCGCGCTCGCGGAAGCAATACATCATCACCGAGACCGCGCCGATCTCGAGTGCGTGCGTGGCCAGCCACACGAGGTGGCTGGCAATCCGCTGCAGCTCCGCGATCAGGACGCGGATGTCCTTCACGCGCGTCGGCATCTTGTCTTCGACGCCGAGCAGCCGCTCGACCGCGAGACAGAAGGCCAGGCTGTTGGACTGCGCGCCGAGGTAGTCCATGCGCTCGACGAGCGGGATGACCTGCTGCCACTTCTTCTGCTCGGCCGTCTTCTCGATGCCGGTGTGGAGATAGCCGATCGTCGTGTCGGCGCCGACGACGGTCTCGCCCGCCAGCTCCAGCACCAGGCGCAGAACGCCGTGCGTGCTGGGGTGCTGCGGCCCCATGTTCACGGTCATCGTTTCGGTGCGAAGTTCAGGCATTAGGTGCTTAGCATCGCTTCGCAGCTCGCCGTACGCGGTCGCGCGAGTTATCAGTCTTCGATCAATTCGCAGATCGCGTGGATCAGGGTCGTGTGGACTTCCTGGACCCGCGGGGTCGACTCGTTCGGCGACGTTCACGTGAATATCCGCGATGCCGTCCGGCAGCGCCACCGTCGCGTCCGGTCAGCGCGATCGTGACGATGCCGCGCCTCGCGCGCCGCTTCGAGCGCCGCGACCACGTTGGCGGAACCGCCGCTGGTCGAAATCCCGAGCGCCACATCGCCCGGACGTCCGAGCGCTTCGACCTGCCGCGCGAACACCCGCGTCGAACCCGTAGTCGTTGCCGATCGCCGTCAGGATGCTGCGTGTCGGTCGTCAGCGCCACCGCCGCAAGCGCCTGGCCGTTCGCGTCTGGAACCGGCCCACCAGCTCCGCCGCCATGTGCTGCGCGTCGGCCGCGCTTCCACCGTTGCCGAAGATCAGCAGCTTCCCGCCCGATGCCAGCGCCGCGCGGATCGCCGTCCGCCGCGCGCACCACGCTGCCGTAGTCGACGTTCGCGTACCCGCTGGTGCGGCCGCGATCGCGCGCGTCGAGAATCCCGCGGACCCGCGCGGCGTCGGCTGCGTCGCTCATCCGTCATCAATGCCGGCGCGAACGATCGCGCGACGCTTCGATGTTGGCGACGAACTCCTCTTCCGAGACCTGCAGCGGCTCGTAGGTCTTCACCGGCGTCCTTGATCTGCACCGGGTAGTCGCGCCGTCCCGGGAACCCTTCCCAGTCCTCGGGCATCAGAATCCGGCGCAGATCCGGGTGACCGTCGACGCGGATGCCGAGCATGTCCCACAGCTCGCGTTCGGCCCAGTTCGCCGCCGCCCACAGGTTCGATGATCGACGGCACGCTCGGATCGCTGCCCGGGACACGGACTTTCACGCGCAGCCGCTTCGGCGTCTCCCCGTACCCGCCGGCGCCGAGACACGCGAGCAGGTAAACCACTTCGAAGCGCGGCTCGCGCGGGAGGAAATCCACCGCGGTGATGTCGGCGAGGAACGCGTAGCGCAGCGCCGGCGTATCGCGCAGCGCCCGCATCGTCTCGACGAGCTGCTCGCGCGGCACGTAGATCGTCGGCATCCCGTCGGCCGACGTGCGACCGCGCTCGAACGATCCGGCGCGGCAGGTGTTGTTCGAGAAGTTCCGACATCGATCCACGGCGTACAGCTTCATCTGGTCGATCTTGCGCTGCAGCTGGACGATCCCGTAGATCAGCGACTCGGGACGCGGCGGGCAGCCGGGCACGAACACGTCCACCGGCACGACCTGGTCGACACCCTGCACGATCGCGTAGTTGTCGAACACGCCGCCGACCGAGGCGCAGGCGCCCATCGAGATGACGTATTTCGGTTCCGGCATCTGGTCGTAGATGCGGCGCAGCACCGGCGCCATCTTCCGCGACAGGCGGCCGGCCACGATCATCAGGTCCGACTGCCGCGGCGAGCCGCGGAAGACCTCGGCGCCGAACCGGGCGACGTCGTAGCGCCCCGCGCTCATCGCCATCATCTCGATCGCGCAGCACGCCAGGCCGAACGTCACCGGCCAGATCGACGACCGGCGCGCCCAGTTGACCATCTTCTCGACCGTCGTCGTCAGAACAGGAATTTCGAATGTCGCTCAGTCAGTATATCAGTCTTCAATCGTTGAATCGGCTAGTCTGCATCGTCTAGTCTCTTCGTGGCCCCAGTCGAGGACGCCCTTGCGCCACACGTAGATGTAGCCGGTCATCAGAATCGCGAAAAACACGACGAGCTGGACGAAGCCGAACCATCGCAGTTCGCGCAGCGCCATGGCGAACGGATAGAGGAACGCCACCTCGATGTCGAACAGCAGGAAGATCATCGCCACGAGGTAGAACTTCACGGGATGGCGTTCGCGGGCGTCGCCGACGGGCGGCATGCCGCACTCGTACGGCGCCAGCTTTTCGGGCGTCGGGTTTCTTCGGTGCCGACCAGGTGCGAGAGGACGATGTTGAATGCCCCGAACCCGGCGCCGAGCCCGATCATGATCAGGATGGGTACCCAGCCGTGCATGCGTCCTGCCGGCGCCTGCCGCTTGTGAATGGTTTCTCAAGCGGACAGCGAAAAACGCGTCGGGCACCGGCCGGACGCGTGTCGAACAGACGGCCATCACGGCCGCCATCCCAACCACCGAATGCTATCACGTGCATACATGGCGAGCCGCTGGCTGGATCGACCAGTAGAATTCGACAGATGCCCCGGCTCGCGTGGTTCAGTCCGATGCCCCCGGTCTCGCACCGGTGTCGCCGCTACAGCGCCGAGGTGGTCGACGCGCTGCGTGAATACCAGCTGGATGTCTACGTCGATGCATCCTCCGACGCCGCCCGCCTGCAGATCGATCCACGCCAGCGAGACAGCCCGCGTTCGGCCCATGACTTTGTCTGGCAGCACCACAGAGAACCGTACGACCTGATCGTCTACCAGCTCGGCAACTCGTCGCATCACGACTTTCTCTGGCCGTACCTCTTCCGCTATCCCGGGGCTCACCGTCCTGCACGACGGGCACCTGCACCACGCACGCGCCGCCGCACTGCTGCGGCGAGGACGGGCCGGGCGATTACCGGGCCGAGTTCGCCGCGAGTCATCCGGACGCTCGCCGCGATGTCGCCGAACTGGCCGTCGCCGGCTTCGACACGCACCTCTATTACGACTGGCCGATGACCCGAGCTCGTCGTCGAAGCCTCGCGAATCACGGCGGTTCACGCGCGACTGCTCGCCGAGCGCTGCGCGAGCCGAATCGCCGGGGCCAGCCTCGAGAGCGATCCGGCTTGGCACGGGCGAGATGCTCATCGGCGGCCGAGTCGCGCGGCTGCGCGAGCGCGGGTTCGGCGGGCGTTCGGCATCTCGCTGACGATGTCGTCCTGTTCGGTGTGTTCGGCGGACTCACGCCGGAGAAGCGGGTGCCGCAGGTCCTCGCGCGCTGACGGCACGATCCGCTCGTATCTCCGCGGCGTGCGTCTGCTGCTCGCCGGGGCCGCCAGCCGTCTCACTACGACCTGGCCGGCGACATCGCGGCACCGGGGCTGGAGGACGTCGTGACGCGTCACCGGCTACATCGACGACGACGACGAGCTTCACCGACATGCTCGCCGCGTGCGACGTCTCGCTCAATCTGCGCTGGCCGACGGCGCGCGAGGTCTCCGGACCGTGGCTCCGCGCCCTTGCCGCCGGCAGTGCCGACGATTACCATCGATCTCGCGCACCTGGCCGACGTGCCGTCGCTCGATCCGCGGACCTGGACGCCGCATGGCGCTCCGCTCGGCCGCCTGTCGACGCTGCCGAGCCGGTCACGATCGCGATCGACATCCTCGACGAGGATCATTCGCTGCGGCTCGCGATGCGGCGGCTCGGCAGCGACGCGGAGCTGCGCGCGACGCTCGGCGTCGGCCGGCGCGGCGCTACTGGGAGCGCGAACACTCGCCAGGAGCGGATGATCGACGACTACCGGCGCGTGATCGCGCGCGCGCCTCGAACAGCCGGCCGGCAGCGCGACGCTGCGCGGCCGCGGCGTCTGCCGCGCATCTGAACGACGCTGCCGACCGCAACGCTGGACGCGCTGCTCGCGCCGTTTGACTCAGCTCGGCGACGCGCGCGTGTCTGGGGCACTGATTCGAAGGAGTAAACTTGACCATACGTCTGAACGGCGAGCCGTTCGAGCTCGCCGGCCCCGTCACCATCGAGCGCCCTGCTCGAACAGCTGGAACTCGACGCGCGGCGCGTCGCCGTCGAGCACAACCTCGCTCGTCGTCAAGCGCGGCGAGGCTACTCCATCGACGACGCTCCACGAGCGTGACGAAATCGAGATCGTGAACTTCGTCGGAGGCGGCTGATGCGGGGAAGATTGCAGAGTGAAGTGCGGATTGCAGTCGGCATGTATCGATTGCAGATCGCGATGCGATCCGATGGAGATCGGGAATGACCGATACCTTGTTATCGCCGGCAAGACCTTCCGCTCCCGCCTGATCGTCGGCACGGGCAAGTACCCGTCGCACGCCGTCATGGCGGATGCGCACCGCGCCTCCGGGCGCCGACATGGTCACGGTCGCGGTGCGGCGGGTGAACCTGAACGACCGGTCGAAGGAATCGCTGCTCGACTACATCGATCGCGAGCAGCATCTTCATCCTGCCGAACACCGCCGGGTGCTATACCGCCGACGAAGCGATCCGCACGGCGAGGCTCGGGCGCGAAGTCGGCCTGTCGAACTGGGTGAAGCTCGAAGTGATCGGCGACGAACAGACGCTCTTCCCCGACAACGTCGCGCTGCTCGAAGCGACCCGCGTGCTGGTCGACGAAGGCTTCGTCGTGCTGCCCTACACCAATGACGATCCGGTCGTCTGCCGTAAGCTGGAAGAAGCCGGGCGCCGCGGCGGTGATGCCGCTCGGCGCGCCGATCGGCTCGGGCCTCGGCATTCAGAACCCGAACAACATCCGGATCATCAAGGCACCAGGCGCGCGTACCGGTCATCGTCGATGCCGGTGTCGGCACCGCGTCGGACGCGGCGATCGCCATGGAGCTCGGCGCCGACGGCGTGCTGATGAACACCGCCATCGCGCTGGCGCAGGATCCCGTCGCGATGGCGCGCGGCGATGAAACTCGGCGGTCGAGGCCGGACGGCTGGCGTGTCTGTCGGGGCGCATTCCGCGGCAAGGATTTCGCGTCGGCGAGCAGTCCCGACGGAAGGACTCATCGGGGCTGCGGCCGGCAAATGAGCGACGGTTCGCTCGAAGCGACGCTGCGACGGTCTCAAGGAGGAGCGCGACGAAGCCGATCGCCGGTACAACGACGGCGCTCACCGAGCTCGACCGCGCCATCGTTCCGCCAGTCGGTCTGCCGGACGCCCTGCCTGCGCTCGACGACCATCAGATCGCTCGACTGAACGACAACTGGAACATCGTTCCCGGCGCCGCCGGCGTCACCGTCGTGGTCACGCGCAAGATCGTCGATCGCATCTGGAGCGTGGTCGCTCCCTACTTCCAGCGTCAGCTGACGTTCAACTCGATCCTCGTCGATCATGTCAACCGGACCGCGGCCGCACAGCGTGCCGCGCACGACCGCGCAACAGGAGCTCACTGCCGCGCTCCGCGCCCAGATCGATCAGCTCTCCGCGTTCCAGACCCGGCTCATGCTGCTGCTCCAGCAGGTCACCGCCTACGTCGACACCAAGGATCGGGATGCCGCGGGCGGGGCGCTGGTCCTGAACGCAGCGCTGAGCGGGCTGGCGGAAGTGCAAGCGAAGTACAAGGAGTCGATGGCGGCGCGTGAGCATCGGTACGAGGCTCGAACGGCCGCGCTGACCGTCGCCCACGAAGAATTGCGCGGAATGCTCGGCGTCGCGCAGCAAGCGATCGTCGCTCTGAAGCGCGAATTCGGACGCGGAGCACCTGAGCACGCCGGCACGCAGGCATCAGAGCCCGTGAGCACCCCGGCATCCGAGCACCCCGGCACCCGAGCACCCCGGCACCTGGCACCTTCGCACCCTGGCACCTGACTCCTACAAGTACGTCGGCTTCGAAGACCAGTTCCGGGGCTCGCGTGAGGTGATCCGCGAACGACTCGAGAGTCTACGTTCCGTACTTCCAGACGGGTCCGGGAGGCGACGTCCTCGACGTCGGCTGCGGACGCGGAGAATTCCTCGACCTTCTTGCGCACACAGGCTTTCCGCGCGCGGGATCGATCTCAATCACGAGATGGCCGAAGGTTGCCGCGCCCGTGGCCTCAACGTCGTGGAAGCCGATGCGGTTGGCTACCTGGCCTCGCAGCCGGACCAGTCCCTCGGCGGCATCTTCGCCGCGCAGGTGGTCGAACATCTGGAGCCGTCGTACCTGCTTCGCTTCCTGGATCTGGCGTTCGAGAAGCTGCAGCCCCGCGGCACGCTGGTTCTCGAGACCCTGAACCCTGCCTGCTGGACGGCGTTCTTCGAAAGTTACATCCGGGACATCACCCACCGCTGGCCGCTGCACCCGGAAACGCTGAAGTACCTGGTCACCGCCAGCGGATTCACCCGCGCCACCATCGAATTCCGCTCTCCGGTGCCGGCCCAGGACCGGCTGCAGCAAGTCGCGGTTCCGAGCCGCCCCGCCGGTGAATTGATCGATCTGGTCGACGCCTTCAACGGCAACGTCGCCAAACTCAACGCCCGCATGTTCACGCACATGGACTACGCCATCGTCGCGACCAAGGGATAAGCTGCCAGGCCGCCTGGCGCCCAACGCTTTACAATTTGGCGCCTCGCGTGTAATCTCTATGGGCGTTTAGACTCAGTTACTTACGGACGCCATCACGCGTCCGCCTCCCCAGCGCTCAAGATCGTTTTTGTCTAATTCATCCCGGATGCTTTGCATTCGCAGAACGAACGTCGGTGTGCCTCCGGTCATGGCGCTGCTGCTGGCGGCGCTCTTTGCCGGTAGTGTGCACGCGCAGGCCCGTCCCTCGGCACCTGCGGATACGACGTTCGCAACCGCACTCGCACAGGGCTGGTCGGCCCTTGCGGCTGGTGATCTCCCAAAAGCGGCGAAGTACGCTGAATCCGCAATGGGTGAGCGACCCGGGAGCGCGGCGGCGGTGGCGCTCGCGGTCGAAGTGGATCTCGCGCGAAGTGGTCCGCTGGCCGGCTTGAACACCTACGAGCGCTGGCTGGCCGGACGGAGGGTGGAGGATCCTGTACGTTCTTCGCCGAATTGCCCACGAGCTCCTGCGTTCGGTGGCCCGGCAGCGCACTCACGCCGGCCGGATCGAAGCAGCGCAGGCGCTCACCGCTGATGGTGATCCGCAGGCCTCGGCCGACCTGCTGCACGGTGCTGCAGCTGGCGGGGAGATGGAGGCGCGGACACTCGCCTCGCTCGGCGACCCGCAGGGCGTCGAGATCCTGATCGGCCAGTTGCAGGCGCCAGGCCCCGGCAAGCTCGGAACGATCAACGCCCTGGCCCAGAGCGGCAGCAAGCTCGCGATCCCGCCGCTCATGAAACTCTTGACCGACATTCGGGAGGATCACCGCGCGGCCGCTGCGGACGCGCTCGGACGGCTCGGCGCCTCACAGGCCATTCCGCAGCTCAAAGCGCTGCTCGATGATCCGGTATTCCCGGTCCGCATGTCCGCCGCCGCCGCGCTCTACCAGTTGGAGGACTACAGCGGCGTCAACCTGCTGGATGAACTGATGTCATCGCCGCACGCGGCCGTCCGGCTCAGCGCCGCGGAGACAATGGCGGTGCGTCCGCCCGCCTCGTGGCTCAGCGTCGTCCGGGCGCTCACGTCTGAGAGTGATCCCAGCGTCCAGCTCGGGGCGGCCCGCCTGATTGCGCCGTACCGATCCGCAGCTGGCCGCCAGTGTCCTCGAGCGCCTCTCGGGATCGGATAACCCGGCCATCCGGGAGGAAGCCGCACGAGTGTTCGTCCAGCGTGTGGCCGGCGACTTTCCGGAGTTACGCCGTTACCTTCGAAGTTCAGACCCCCTCGCCGCGGTACGCGCAGCGGCGAGAATCATCGAGTTGACCCGGTGAGCACGATTACCGGCAGCAAAATCCGCCGGCGATGTTAATGTCCCACGACCCCAGTGCCGATACAGCAAAGAAACGAGTTGCCTGCTTCAGGCGCCCTCGGAGAGAAGAACGCATGAATACAGCTTTCGCTCGCATCCTTCCCCATTCACACGCTCGGCGGATCGCCCGCGTCGTTGTCGGGCTCGTCGCCCTTGCGTCCATCTCGACGCCGGCGTTCGCACAACTCTCCCGCGTCGGGAACAACCCTCTGCTGTTTGGAGCGACCACGCGTGGCACCGACAGCGCGTACGACCCGGTCAACCGTGTGTATCTCAACGTCAGTGCATACGGCAGCGTCTACGGCGTCTTCTCGAATACCAACGGCGACCCGGTCTCATCCCTCCTGATCAATTCGACCACTGGTTTTGCGCATTATCCCCGCGTCGTCTACAGCCCCCATGTCCGTAACGGAGCCGGAGGCTTTGGCGGCTTCCTGGTCAGCTGGCACGAGAATCTCGGGTCCAGCAATTTCGTCAACTTCCGGATCGTTGCTTATCCCGATCGCCTGGTCACAGCACAGCGAGTGATTCCGAGCGGGGCCACGTGGTGGGAGTCGGGTGCGTCGATGGCGTACTCGCCTACCAGCCAGGTGTTCCTGGTTGCATTCCGAACGGTCGACTACCTGATCTGGGGCGCGCGCATCGGCACCAGCGGTGAGATGGTCGGCGCTCCTTTCCAGATCAGCCAGTCGGGCATCGGCGCGCGCGATCCAAACGTCGCCTGGAACTCCAGCTGGAATCAATTCGGTGTTCTCTATACCGGCTTCCAGAACGCGGGCGCCACCGCGGGCATCAGCATCGTGGACCCCGCCGGCAACGTCCTCCGTCACAACATCTTCAATTTCACCAAGGCCACATACATCAGCGATCTTCGTTACAACGCTGCCACCAACCGCTACGTCGCGGTGTGGTTCCAGGGTGGGACGTATGGCGCTGAACTCTCGGCCGCCGGTGACGTGATCGCAGCCGGACTCGTGTCCACGACGACGGGCACGTACGATGGCCTTGGGCTCGCCTACAACCCGGTGAGTGGCACCTTCCTGCTGGCAGGCCAGGGACCGAGCGCCGATGTCTGGGGTGCCGAATTGAACGCGCGCGGCGCACGGACATCCGCCGACCAGCCGATCACCGCCGCCGGTGGAAGCGGAGCGTTCTATCCGCGTCCGTCCGCGCGCACCGATGCACCGCACTGGAACCTAACGTTCGGGCATTCCTTCACGGCGATGCGCGGACAGGTTGTGGCAACTTCGTCGGCCAATGGCGGACCTGCGGGCAGCCTGGGCGACGTGGTCGCGCCACCGCCGCCGAGCGGTGGCGGGACCTCGACGCCGACTGGATGCCCCGGAACCGCGCCGTTTCCCGGAGCCGTCTGCGTCAACGGTGGTTGGGTCCCTGGCACGACGGCGGGTGACACATCGACGGGCGGGTGCCCGGGCACCGCGCCGTTCGCTGGTGCAGTGTGTGTCAAGGGCGGATGGGTTGCGGGGACCGGCGGGACGGGCGGAACATCAACCGGTGGTTGCCCCGGCACCGCGCCCTTCGCAGGGGCCGTGTGCGTCAACGGCGGATGGGTGCCCGGCACGGGCGGCTCGGGTTCGACATCGACGGGCGGTTGCCCCGGCACCGCGCCGTTTGCCGGAGCCGTCTGTGTGAATGGCGGATGGGTGCCTGGCACCGGCGGCACATCGACCGGTGGCTGTCCAGGGACTGCGCCATTTGCCGGAGCCGTCTGCGTCAATGGCGGGTGGGTACCTGGAACCGGTTCAACGGCGGCCTCTGGCGGCTGTACGACTCCCGATCCGTTTGCCGCAATCGGAGGCGGCACGTGTGTGAATGGCGGCTGGACTCCCGGCCGCACTTCAACTGCTACCAGCAGCTGCACGACACCGTCTCCCGGGGCGGGCTGGGTGTGCTCGAACGGTGGCTGGACACCGCCGACGAGCGGCTCCACGAGCAGCTGTACGTCGGTGTCTCCTGGCGCCGGGTGGATCTGTTCCAATGGTGGATGGCTGCCCCCGGGCAGCGGCAGCATCTCGACGTGCGGCACAACTTCGCCCGGCACCGGCTGGGTCTGCGTGAACGGCGGCTGGCTCCCACCCGGCAGCACAGGGATCGCGGCAGACACTGGTGGATGCACGACGCCGGATCCCTTCACAGCGATGGGAGGCGGCGTCTGCGTCAACGGCGGGTGGAAGCCGAAGAGCGCGCTGCTGCCTTAGTAGAAACCCGGTTTTCAACTTCGGAAAGGGCTGCCCGACACCGGCAGCCCTTTTTTTGTGCCTGCGTTCTATCGGAGTGCGCGTGTCAGAATCAGTCGACGCATGCGCCCGCCAGCTGCCGCGATCAGCTCTACTCTTCTCGATGCCGGCCGGCGACTGTTGTGGGCTGCAGCCGCGTCGATCTTCGCCCTCCTGTTGTTCTCAATAACGCGAATCCCGAACGTTCCGGTGTTCGTGTGGACTGTTTTCTTCCTGTTCGCCGTCCTCACCGTCTGGAAACCTGCGGCTGCTCTGGCGATCGTTGCCCTGATCGTGCCGATCGCCGCCTGGACAGGACGTTCGTGGAACGGGTCCGTCGCCTGGCCGGAGGTTGTCGTCATCACGTTCCTCGCCGGATACGCCGCCAGCCAGGCTTACGTCGCTCGAGGCGAGTCCCCGGCGGGCGGCCTGGTCATCGCAATCCACACCATGCTTGCGGTTGTCATCACGTCCATTGCTGTCCAGCTCCTGTTCCTCGCTTCGACCGTCGGGATCTCGGCGCTGGAGAGCCGGGTTGCCGAGATGGTGACGATCGAGTACTTCCTCGGGCAAGTCGGATTCGAGGGCACGCATGCGGGGATGCGACTGATCGAGGGACTTCTGCTCGCTCACGCCGGCCAATCGCTCGCACGTGCAGACTCGACGTTCGCGGCCCTGGTTTTCAAGATAACGGTCGCGGCCGCCGCGATTGCGAGTTCGTTGAGTCTCTGGCGCGTGTGGCTCGGCGCGCTGCGCCTGGAGTCCCCGGTGAGGACCTTTTTTCATTACCTCACCACGATCCGGTTCAACACGCATTACGCGGACGTGAATGCCGCGGGGTCGTCCTACGCGATGACTCTTCTCGCGTCCCTGGGTCTCGCTCGCCAGGGTCGAGGATGGCCTTGGGGAGTGGCATCGGTCCTGATCTCGCTGTCCTTGATCCTGTCTGGATCCCGAACAGCGGTAGTGGCGGCGGCAACGGCCGTCGCGCTGGTGTGGTGGGTCGACGCGGGTCGACACAGCCGGGTGCGGGTAGCGTGGAGAGCGAGCGTCAAGATTACCGCTGCCGTCCTCGTCCTCGCCTCGGCTGCCGGCCTTGGTCTTTTGCTTGTTCGCAACATCACGCCGTCTACACTTGCGCTTCGGATACGAGCGGAGTTCGCGAGCATCAGCTTTCGCATGCTCGCAACACGGCCGGCGTTCGGCATAGGCGTCGGTCAGTATCCGGCGCGACTCGAGGAGTTTGCCTCCCCCGGGCTCATGGCCGTCTACCCGAAGGCGCAGGAGAACGCGCACAATAACTTCCTGCAGATCCTCGCTGAGCTGGGGCTGGTCGGCCTCGCCGCATTCAGCTGCGTGCTGATTGCGGCCGCCGCGCCGATCGTGAAGGTGCTCCGTCGGATGCCACAGAACGAGATGAACACCGGCGTCATCTCGGGCGTCCTCGCTTTCGTACTGACATGGTTGGGCGGCCATCCGTTGCTGATCGACGCGCCGTCAGCGAGTTTCTGGTTGCTGCTTGGCGTGACAGTGGGTCAGGCCAGAGCGCGTCTCGCGGCGGATCCAGCCGGCGAACACGCTTCATCCAGCCGCTGGAAATTCCTGCCGAGAGCAGCTCGCTGGGCAGCCGCGGCAGTCATCTTGTGTGCAGCGGGATCCGTGCCGATCAGGGCGCAACAGGCACTCAGCATCGCCAACCTGGAAAACACGGGTATCGGCCTCTCCAATTGGCAGACGAGCAGCGACCAATTTAGATACCGCTCCGCCGGCGTGAAGAGTACGGTGTTCGCTCCGTCGGCGGCGCGAGCGATCGAATTACCGCTGCGCTCGGCCTCGGCAAACGTCGATCTGCAGGTTGAGATCTACGTCGACGGACGCTCTGCTGACGCCATCGTCGTTCCGTCCGGTAGCTGGCGGATATTCAATCTGCAGCTCCCGAATCGCGATGACGGACGGCGGTTCCGCGCAGTCGAACTGCGAGTCCGCAACTCGCCTCTCGACGATGAGTCGGAGCTGCTGATGGTGGGGAAAATCCGTCCCCACTGGTGAGCGGAGCCTAACGACTGTTCAGGCGGTACTGCGTGGACGCACGGCAGTCGACTCACGGGCGCCGACGTACAGCCACAATCCGCACGCCGACACAGTTATTGCGATGTAAGACACCGCCGTCGCACCCGGCCATCTCATTGCGATCGCGATTGCGCCGGAGGCTCCGATCGCGGCAAGACCTGAGTAGAGCAGGGAGACGCGCGCGTGCGACACGCCGGTTGCGGTCAGCCGCTGATAGAGATGCGACCGGTGCGCCAGCAGGATGTTCTCCCTTCTGCGTATGCGTCGCACCAGCGTGAATCCGGTATCGAAGAGCAGCGGCCAGGTGAGCAGCACGGCCCAGTGCACGGCGCGGGTATCCGCGCCTCCAACCAGTAACGGCATCGCGCCGAAGATGAAGCCGAGGAACGAACTTCCTGCGTCACCCATGAAGACTTTCGCAGGCGGCCAGTTGTGCACGAGAAAGCCAGCCGCAGCAGCCGCGACCAGCGAGCCAATCACAATCAGGCCGTTCGAGCCAACGATCGTGCCGATGATCGCCCATCCCAGACCATCGACGACCGCATGGCCTCCGGCGAGTCCATCGATCCCGTCCATGAAGTTGTAGGCGTTGATCAGGGCGGTGATCCAGATCACTGTCAGCCCCACGATGACCCGATCGTCGACTCTCACCGGAATCGCGAGGCGACCGAGCGCAACCACCACCGCCGCGGCAACAACGAGTTGAAACAACAGCCGTCCCGCGGCGGGCAGGGAGCGGATATCGTCGACAAAGCCCGCCACCGCGATGCACAGTGCGCCGCCAGCCAGCAGCAGCGCGTCCGGGGCCAGTCCGCCGATGACGCGGGACAGCGTAAGGCCGGCGAGCACCGCAAGAAGCAACGCCAGGCCGCCGGTTCGCGGGGTCGCGACCGTGTGGGAGCTGCGATGGTTTGGGATGTCGAGAAGGTTACGCCGTCGCGCCCAGGCGGCGATCACCGGTGTAAGCGTAACGGCGATCACGAACGCTGCGATGACTGGGACCAGCATTCAAAGGATTGCGATTATACCGGGGCGCAACCTAGCGCCCACGAAGAGCGCCGGCTCGCCGCATCTGCTCGATTGTCGACGTCCAGCCACGCCGAAGGTCGAACTGCGGAAGGAACCCGAGTTCGCGCTGTATGAGCAATCCCTGGACCGCGACGTCTTCGAGATACGTCTCGACCATGCGCGGCACGCGTCCATCGACGATCCCGATGCATCGAGCTGCGCTGCGCACCAATGGCACGGGCAGGTGCCAGGCCGGCAGGCTGCGATCCAGAGCGGCCGCTATCTCGCCGAGGATCGTGTGCATGCGATGGTACGTTCCATCGGACACGTTGTAGACCCGCCCCGGCGCACCGGGATGGGCCGCCGCGAGCGCGATCGCGGAGGCGAGATCCGCTTCGAATACCAGGGTTCTCCGATTTTCGCCGCGCCCGATCGGCGCAAAACGATGCCTGGCGATCGCTTCGACGAGTGAACGGTAATTGCCTTTGACGCGTGGGCCGTAGACGGCCGCGGATCGAAGCACGGTCGTCAGCGGTGCGCCGTCGTGGGCACGCTCGGCCAGCGCGATCCGCTCGGCTGCCAGCTTCGTCTCGCCGTACATCGTGTTCGGCGACGGAGTCGACGTCTCGTCCAGTTCGCCCGTGTGCGGTCCGTAGACGGCGATGGTGCTCAAGAAGACAAACCGCCGCACCCCTTCCGATCTGGCTGCCTCTGCCACCACAGCCGTTCCCTCGACATTGACTCGCTCGTAATCCGCACGGAGGCGCGCGCCGGGATTCACCTTGTGCAGCAGCGCCGCCATGTGGACGGTCACGTCCGTTCCGGCGGTGGCGCTTCGAACTGCGGCACGGTCGGTGATGTCGCCGGTGAAGACGGTGACCGGCTGGTCGAAAAGTCCAGCAGGTGGCGGACGTCGGCTGAGGACGCGAACGTCGTGGGTCCGCGCCATCACGGCCACAACGGACGGGCCGAGCGCGCCGGTCGCGCCGGTGATCAGGCAGAGAGGACGACCGCTTCGCGGTGTGTACGCACCGTGCTGGTTCTGATCGCTAGGTCGCACGTTCGCTCACGCGGGCCGGGTGACGGCTATCTCCTGGAGAAGCGAGTCGTACTTCTCCACTATCGCGGGACGGGAATAGTGGACCGCCACATGTGCACGCCCGCGAAGGCCCATGGCCTGCCATGCGCCACGGTTTCGCTGCGCCTGCAGCACCATGTCGGCCAATGCTCGAGCATCGCCTGGCGCGATCACGGCTCCGCATTCGGCCTCGCGAACGAGCATCGCGAGGTCCGATTGTGGATCGGTGATGGCGATCAAGGGACGCGCGCTTGCCATGATCCGGTACACCTTCGAGGGAATCGCGTCCGATCCCGTTGCGGCCGCCTGGGCCACCAGACACACATCAGACGCGCCATAGATCTCTGGCATCATCGCATTCGGCTGGTATGGCAGCACCTTGACGTTCTCGAGTGGCAGCGCGGCAGCGGCGGATGACAGTGAATCCTTCAGCATGCCGTTTCCGATCAGCAGAAATTCAATCGGTCCGTCGTCTGCGCTGAGCAGCCTGGCGGCTTCGATCACCGTATCCAGCCCTTGCGCCGGACCCATGTTTCCCGCGTAGGTCACCGAGAAGATCTCGCCCAATCGATGTCGCCGTGAGAACTGGTTGTCGCGCGACACGGGTGTGAGGCGGTCGAGATCCACGAAGTTTGGGATCACGCGCACCTTACCCGTGTCGACCCCTTTGGTCAGCAATCGCTGCCGCATACGCTCGGCGATGACCGTGACAATCGCAGCCTTCCGGTAGACGAATCTCTCCAGTGCCTCCAATGCCCTGATCGCCGACGCGTTCTTCAGCGCACCCAGGTTCACCGCGATGTCGGGATAGATCTCCTGGACGTTATAGACGAACCGCGAGCGGCGCAGCGCGCTGATGATCCACGCGCTCACTCCAATCGAGAGCGGCGGCGAGGGTACGAGCAGGACGTCGGGGCGCGGCACGGCCACAATTCCGGCAACGGTACTCACCGCATGAAATCCGACCCATCCCAGGAGGCGCTTGATGACGCTGGGAGTCTTGCCGGGCATCGCCGCGTGATACACGCAGATGCCGTGAAAGTCGCTGCGCCGGAGGAGAGATCCCCAGAACGGCCGCATCGGTTGACGCGCCTCGGCGTCGGGATCGCGGTTGTAGTGCGGCGCGGTGGTGAGCACCGTGACCGAGTGCCCCCGTGCGCGCAGGTCAACAGCCAGATCCGCCATGATTTCCCCGGTCGACACGCTGTCGGGCGGGAAGACGAGGCTCAGGATCAGAACGTTCGCCAATTTAACTGGTGCATGTGCGCTGACGGGCGGCTCACCCGCGAGCGCCCGCTTGCCATTCACGCTCCGCCGCGTCGGAGGCGCGGAACCCAGTCACGATGCGAAGCACTGTTTCGGCCACCAGCGGTGCCGTGTACTCCGGCGGCGGCTGCCAGGATGTCGACTCGGAGGTGGCCAGCCGCACGTGTCGCAGGATGTCCTCGGGGCTCGATCCGGACAACAGGTTCGAGCCGCAGTCGATCGTCTCGGGTCTCTCGGTCACCTCGCGAAGGGTGACGTTCGGCACGCCGAAGATACAGGCTTCCTCCTGCACGGTCCCGCTGTCGGACAGGATGCAGAATGCCGAGCGCTCCAGCTTGATGAAATCCAGGAACCCGAGTGGGTCGAGAAAGCGAACGCCGACGCGATCGATGTCGACGCCGAACTTCTCCACCTTCGCGCGGGTGCGTGGATGGAATGAGCAGATCACCGGGAACTGATATTCCTCGTACAGGCGCGCCAGTGCTTCGACCAGGTTGCGCAGCGTGTCTTCGCGATCGACGTTCTCGGCGCGGTGCATCGTGACCAGGAAGTAGCGCCTCACCTGCAGGCCCAGCGTGTCAAGGCATCCACTCGCCTCGATGGCGGTTTCGTATTGCTTGATCACCTGGAAGATCGGATTGCCGATCACGTGGACGCGCCGGCCTTCGAACCCTTCCCTGAGGAGATTCTCCCGGCTCCGCTCGGTGTAAGGCATCAGCACGGTGCTGCAGTGATCGATGATGCGGCGGTTCACCTCTTCGGGTACGCGATCGTCGTAGCAGCGGTTGCCCGCTTCCATGTGGTACACCGGGATGCCGAGACGTCTCGCCACGATTGCGGTCAATCCGCTGTTGGTGTCACCGAGAATCAGCAGTCGATCGGGCCGGTGCTCGAGCAAAATCGGCTCGATCCCGGCAATGATCTCCCCGACCTGCGCACCGAAGCCTGCGCCGCGAACGTTCATCACCACGTCCGGAGCGCGTACGCCGAGCTCGCGGAAGAACAGACCGTTCAGCCGGTCGTCGTAATTCTGTCCCGTGTGAACGACCACATGCGAGGCATGCCGGTCGAGCAGTTCGATGACGCGGCTCAGGCGGATGATCTCGGGGCGAGTCCCGAGTACCGTCATGATTTTCATGCGCGCGCGCCCGCGGTGCGATTGGTTCGGCGCCAGTTCTCGAGCTCCGCCTGGACCAGGTCCAGCTTCAACAGCATCGCCTTCATTCCCTCGACATCGAGCCGGTCGGTGTTGTGCGAGTGATAGTCCTCTTCATTCGAGAGGACCTCCTGGCCTTCGCCGAAATACGCGTTGTAATTGAGATCGCGATTGTCGGCCGGAACGCGAAAATAGTTGCCGAGGTCCTCCGCCTTCACGCGTTCTTCGCGGGTGAGCAGCGTCTCGAACAGTTTCTCGCCATGGCGGGTACCGATGACTCGAACCGGGTTCGGCGCGTCGAACAGCTTCTTGAGCGCGCTGGGCCAGGGTTTCGATCGTCGCCGCCGGCGCCTTCTGCACGAAGATGTCACCGGGCTTGCCGTTCTGGTAGGCGAACAACACCAGGTCGACGGCATCGTCGATCGACATCATGAAGCGCGTCATGTTCGGATCGGTCACCGTGAGCGGCTGCCCGTCCTTGATCTGCTGGACGAAGAGCGGAATGACCGACCCGCGCGAGGCCATCACGTTGCCGTAGCGCGTGCCGCACAGGATCGGTGCCGCCGCGGCGCCGACAGCCGCGACTTGGCGACCATCAGCTTCTCCATCATCGCCTTGGACAGGCCCATGGCGTTGATCGGATAGACCGCCTTGTCCGTGCGAGAGCACGATGACGCGCTCGACGCCGGTTGGCCGATCGCGGCGTTCATGCACGTTGTTCGGCGCCGAGCGATGTTGGTGCGCACCGCCTCGAGCGGGTAGAACTCGCAGGAGGGCACCTGCTTCAGCGCGGCCGCGTGGAAGACGTAGTCCACGCCATGCAGCGCCGCGGCGATGCTGTCGTAGTCGCGAACGTCGCCGATGTAGAACTTCAGCTTCGGGTTGCCGTAGGCGAGCCGCATGTCCTCCTGCTTCTTCTCGTCGCGGCTGAAGACGCGGATCTCGCCGATATCGGTCGTCAGGAACCGCCGCAGCACGGCGTTGCCGAACGTGCCGGTCCCGCCGGTGATCAGGAGGGTCTTGTTGTTGAACATCGTGATTCGGCCATTTCTTCGATCATCTGCGGCCACGAGGGGGGCATGTAGCCGGTCAACCCGCGGAAACGAGTCGAGTCGAGGCTTCGGTCGATGCGCACCGTGTCGTCCGGCACGATCTCAACCTCGACGCCGAAGGCTCGTCGCACGAGCATCAGAAGATCGTACTTGTTGATCCTGTCTGACGACACCTGCACGGTGCCGGAGAGCTGCGGCTGCGCGGTCAGCACCATCCGGACGATCCGTGCCATTTCGATCGTGGTGAAACCGGAGTAGATGGCCTGCCGGTAGCCCTGGATCCTGCCTCCGCGCTGCGACAGGAACCACTCGACCAGGCCGGTGGCGCTCTGCAGCTCGTGCCCGATGATCGAACTTCGGATGGTCAGAGCGCCATCACCCGCGGTCTCGCCAAGAAACTTGCTCCGGCCGTACAGATCGAGGGCATCCGATGGATCGTCCTCGGTGTAGTTGCCGGTTCGCCCGCTGAAGACACAGTCGGTGCTGAAGTGAATCAACCTGGCGCCGCCGGCCTGGCAGAGGCGATGCAGGCGGTGCGGTAAAAGAGAGTTGATCGAGACGCTCAGCAACGGATCCTTCGCCGAGGCCAGCTGCTTGATGATGCCGACGCAATTGATCACCGCGTCCGGGCGAACCCGGGCCATGGCTTCGGTGACCGCATCGACATTCAACACGTCTACGCCGCTGAGCGTGCGGGCAGGGTCGAACACCCCGTACCGTTCGTACGCACCGAGCGAGCCACGGAGCGTCGCCCAGACTTCGAAATCGTTCTTCAGGTCGGCAACCAGCCGGTGTCCGAGCATACCGGCGCCGCCGAGAATCAAAATGCGCATGTTCAAATGAGATCGACGGTCATCAGACTATCACCCTCAAACTGCACGGCGCGGCATGCGACCATCACACCATCGCTCCGCGAGCCCAGGCCATGTACTCCGGCAGGCCGCGCTCGAGCGTCACGACCGGATCGAAGCCGAATGCCTCGCGGGCCGCGGAGACATCGGCCAGGCTGTGCCTGACATCTCCCGGGCGTGGTGGCCCATGCTGAACCGAAAGATCCAGCTCGCCTGCAGCCGCCAGCATCGACGCCAGCTGGTTGATCGTCACGCGCGTGCCGCTGGCGACGTTGAACGCTCCGGACACGCCAGCTGACATCGCCGCACGATAATTTGCCGCCGCGACATCACGCACGTTGATGAAGTCCCTCGTCTGTTCACCGTCACCATGAATCACCAGGGGCTGCCCACGCAGCGCCCGGTGAGCGAAGATCGGAATGACGTTGCCGTACGCGTCGTAGCGCTGACGAACGCCGTAGACGTTGAAGTATCGAAGACAGATGCACTCCAGCGGATAAAGCTTGGCGTAGGCCAGGCACAGCTTCTCGGCGCCCAGCTTGCTCGCGCCGTACGGAGTATCCGGTTCGGCTGGATGATCCTCCCGTATGGGCACTGTCTTGAGCTCGCCAAAAATGCCGGCTGACGAAGAGAACACGAGCTTGCGGAGACCATGCCGTCGCGCCGCCTCCAGCACGCGCAACGTGCCGATCACGTTGATTTCGGAATCGAGGATCGGATGCTCGATCGAACGCGTGTTGCCGACCGACGCTGCCAGGTGGAACACGACTTCGGACCCGGCGATCGCGTCATTCAGCGCGCGCTCGTCACGGACGTCGCCTTCGACCACCCGCGCTGCGGGAAAGCTCGCAAGGTTGTCACGTGTACCCCGAGGAGTAGTTGTCGAGCACTACCACCTCGTGCCCGTCCGCGATCAGCAGTTCCACCAGATTCGAGCCGATGAACCCGGCTCCGCCTGTGACCAGTGCTTTCATGTCGTCTACTTCTATCGGTTGATCAAAGGGAAAGGTGTTTCTGCACGGACGATGGCACGTACGACGGGATCCATTGGGCGAGCGACGCCTCGAGCCGCATCCGTTCACCCGACCGGGCGGCAGCCGCAAGCGATTCGAGCGAGCGCGTCAGTTCGGATCCATCGATCGGATCGTGCTCCTTGACTCGCAGTACTTCAGGATGACTGGTCGGCTCCACCAGCGCGTCTTTCTCCCAGAGGTGCTCTTCGAGTTTCTCACCCGGTCGCAAGCCGGTGAACACGATCGGGATTTCTGCCGCGCTCAAACCGGTGAGCCTGACGAGATCTTCAGCGAGCTGCACGATCCGGACCGGCTCCCCCATGTTCAGCACGAACAGCTCTCCTCCCGTTGACTGCCCCCCGGCCTGTAACACGAGGTGAACCGCCTCGGGAATCGTCATGAAAAAACGGCGGACGTCCGGGTGGGTAATCGTGATCGGCCCACCGGCCTCTATCTGCCGGTTGAACACCGGCACGACGCTTCCACGACTGCCCAGCACGTTTCCGAACCGCACGACCGAGAAGGCGCGGCCCGACCGCCTGGCGCCTTCACGAACGATCATCTCGGCCAGCCGCTTCGATGCACCCATCATGCTGGTCGGTGATACGGCCTTGTCGGTCGAGATCATGACCAGCCGCTCGACCGAGGCAGCCATACAAGCATCGACGATGTTGCTCGTGCCGATGACGTTGTTGGTGATCGCCTCTTCCGGATTCTCTTCCATCAGCGGCACGTGTTTGTGAGCGGCCGCGTGGAAGACAATCTGCGGGCGCGCCTGCCGGAAACAGGCCGCCAGCCGTTCGGGATCGCGAATATCGGCGATCACTGCCTGCACGTGGATTGCCGGGAAGCGTTCCCGCAGCTGCATCTGCGCGTCGAAGATGCTGTTCTCGCCGTGACCGACGATCACGAGCAGAGCGGGGTTGGCAATGGCGATCTGGCGGCACAGCTCCGATCCGATCGATCCACCGGCGCCGGTGACGAGTACGCGCTTTTGCACCAGGTAGATGCCCGTGCCCGGGCGCGCCTCGACCTGCTCGCGCCGAAGCAGATCGGCGATCTCAACCTTGCGCAGCCGGGAAACATTGAGCTGGCCGCCGAGGAGTTCGAATACTCCTGGAACGATGCGTGAAGGGATACCGCTCTCCCTGCAGGCTTCCGTCACGGTTCGTACGACGGCGCCAGGGGCCGTCGGCATGGCGATGATGACCTCCGCGATCCCATAACGTTCGACGGCCTCGCTCAGGCCGCTGATCGGTCCGATCACCGACACCCCCTGGACGTGCTTGCCGCGCTTGTTCGCCGCATCGTCAAGAAAGGCAACGGTTTCCATTCCGAGTTGAGGATTTCGCCTGACTTCACGGACGACCATTGCGCCCGCATCACCGGCACCGATCACGAGCACGCGTTTCGAAGGCGGGCGCGAGACAGCGGTGCCGAACACGTCCGTATTCTCTGCCGCCATACGGACGGCCATGCGCACCCCGCCAGTGCCGCACAGCGTGAGCAGCCAGTCGATGACGATGACCGCGCGCGAGAATTCGTAAAGCCAGCCGGACAGCGTGCCCGCCGCTACCAGCACCGCGACCGCGGCCGAGGCCGCGCTGACGGCGATCAGTACCGCGTCGAGGTCCCGCACGCTGGCATAGCGCCACAGGCGCGAGGTACATGCCGAGCAGCACGAACACGAATGGCTTTACGAGCAGAACGGCAAAAAGGAACGGAAGGAATTCGGGACGATGGAGTGGAAAGAACCAGTCGAACCGGAGCGCGAAGGCGGCATAGGCTGCCATCGCGACAATCGGTACGTCGCACAGGAGAAGGTAGCGGTTACGCATAGAAACAAATCGACGATGACAGTTGATTCTACCGGCGGCTCTGGTATCTGCCAAAGAATGAGGGAGCCAAAGCGGTGGCTGCCTTTCGCCACAGTGAATACAGCAACATCAACAGTGCGGGCCAGATCAGGCCATGCTCGTAGAAAATCACTCCTTCACCCGGGATCTGTGACAGGTGATAGGCGGTAACTGCACCGAGTATCGTCAGCGTGCCGGCGGCCGGGCTCCGATCGAGCGGCACCGCGGCGAACAGGCCGAGAATGACGGAGCCCGCCACCAGCGCGAGCACGGCAACGGGCCACCCCCCGAGCGCGTAACCCGAGACATGGACCGCGATGGGAGACGTGCCCTGGCTCTCGAAATCATCGGTGCCGAAGGTGCGGCGGCCGAAGATCGTGGCGTAGACCAATTCACTCGGCCGGCACGATGGATGACGGCGGGCCTGCGCCAGGATCCCACCGGCAGACCGGCCCCTGTTCGGTGAAAACCTGGTAGTAGTAGGGATAGGCGATCGCCGTTCGGTTCAGCGCACTCACGATCAGCGAGGGCGCAAAGGCAGGAGCCGCTTTGCCAGCCGCGATCATCTGCTCCACCGTTTGACGGAATGCTGGCCGGTCCGACGGCGACATCTCGCGACCCGGCGCGAAACGAAAAACGAACGCCGAGACAACCAGGAACGCCCCGAATACGAAGATCGCGCCGATTGCGGTCCCGGCATATGGCGGCCGTTTCGCATATACGAAAACGGTCAACACGATGCTGATGTAGAACAGAAGCAGCGGCCATTTCATGTTCACCAGGAGCAGGAGGATGGACAGCAGCAACGTGTTCACAACGCTGAAGAAGATCCAGAACCACTCGCGCGAGCCGATCGAACGGACCACGGCATAGACAGTCAGATAGGGAAGCAGGGCCTGCAGCGGCACCAGGGTGAAGTACCCGATCCGCTCACGGATCGTAAATCGCGCCTCGACCGAGGTGACGTCGTTGACCCCGCTCGAGAAAAGGGCCGGAGCGTCTGCGAGCCACAATTGCCGAATGACGAATCCAAAAAAGACGACGCAGATGATCGCGTAATCGAGACGGCTGAACTCCGGCACGACGTCGACGACTCGGCCGACCCAGGTTGCAACGCGCCTTTTTGTCATCGAGACGAGAACCGGGCTCGCGAGAAAGGGACACAGCAAGAGCACCCAGTACCCCACGGTGAACGTGTTCGGAAACGCGAGAAACGCGACAGGGAAGCGAGAAGCGATCAGTGAGTCCCGGCCAAACGCCGATGTGAACAGCAGGTTGCCAGCTACGGTCGTCGCAAGATAGGCCGTGAGGAATGCGGTGACATGTAAATTTCTCGAGATCCAGAGTCGCACCGGATCCCGTTGCACTACGCCGTCCATGCTCGCATCTGCGCTAGAAGTTGAGCCCCAACGGAAGCCGTTGTCAGCCGGGACGCCAGTCGCTCAGCCCCGGTCCAGATAGATTCCGGGTCATCATCTGCCCGGAGCGCGTGCCTGAGGGTCGACTCGAACACCTGCTGGTTACCAAGATCAATGGGTCGAAACACTGCAAAGTATTCGGCCGGGATCCCACCGAGTCGTGTCGAGATGATCGGCTTGCCAGTTCGCAGGTACTCAAAGAGTTTCGAGGGAAACGAGTAGGCCGAACCCGGCCACTCAGGATCTCGCGGGTTCAGCAGGAAGTCCGCGGCATCCATCTCGCGGCTGAACGCCTCCCCCGTCGCGAAGGGTTTCACGATGATGCGCTCGTCTGCCGCAGACAGCCTCTGCAGTTCATCCAGTTCTTCCCCACCTCCCATGAATACCACGCACGCGCCGATCGATGAGGCGTGAAACGCACGTGCGAATCTCGTCACCTGGGCCAGCGCGCCCGTGTAGAGCAGTCGAGGCCGAGGCCGCCCGCGGAAGACAAACGCGCCATGTGCGCGCGCCTGCGACAGCGTGCCCGCCACCTCGTCAGACACTCCCTCAACCGCGAAATATCTGGGACCACGCTCCAGCCAGTCCAGACCGATCCGCTCGGTGATTGGGAACGCACCGTCGAGGTTTGCAACCAGGCGTCGGACGATCACGTTGTCGATCCGTTTCAGGAACCGCTTCAACGGGTTCGTTGGTCCGCCCATGAAAATCGGCAGGTCGGGAATGAAGACGAACACCGGAACCGCGCGGCGCCACTTGAGCAGAAGCGACGCGATCACGAGTGGTGTGTGGACCGAATAGATGACGATGCCATCGCACGGTGACTGCAGGGCGGCGAGCCCGTGGCGGACGAATTGAAAGATCCGCACGAACGGGCGGAGCCCCGGCAGGTTGGGTCCGGCCACCTGCGTTGCCTCCCCGGGCACACCGGGCACTGTGGACGTGGCTCGAGGTACCCACCACCGATGGTTTCGTGGGTACGCGGCTATCGGTGGCGTCGTCACAGCGTCAATCGTGGCGCCGGTGGATGCAAGAGCGCGCAGCAGCCTCGGCTGAAAACGAACCGCCGATATCTGCGGATGCGTCTCCCCTGTGAACGTGCGATCGATGTCTGCAGCAGGTACCAGAAAACCTAAGAAGAGAAACCGTGGGACTGGCGACGTACCGACAGGTCTACTGCGCACCGGCGACCCAACTCCGCCTGCGCGACTGACTCATGGCCCCGAGAAGGAAAAAGGCGTACGCACCTGCACTCGGTACCAACAGGATGTCCCAGGTCAGCGAGACAACGGTAAACAAGAACACCAATCCGGCCAGCACGAAAACTGCGCTACTGGTCATGCCCGGGCGTGCACCTCGGACCGCGTGCAGCCAGAAGGCTCCGATCAGCGCCATGTACGGAACGAAGAACAGGATTCCACCCTTCCACAGGATCGTCAGGTAGTGGATGTGCGTCGTGCGGTTTCCCGACAATCTGGACCGGAGCCCGACGCTGGGATCAATCCGATTGAACGAAGCGAAGCCCGGTACCGAACACCGGACTCAGCGCGACCTCCCGGAATGCGTCTTCGAGTAAGCTCTTGCGGCCGGTCGAGAGCTTCTCGATGTCTGGATACACGACTTTTGCTGACTTGCCTCGGCGGGCTATTTCCGCGTGAAAGCGATCCGGGGGCACAGATAAGCCCAGCATCTGGCGGATGGTGCTGACGAGACGTAGCTGCTCGACCATCCTCGAGGAAGAATAGCCTGCGGCCAAGGCTGCTACCGCCAACAGTACGCCTAGCTTGATCCTGACCTGGCGACCTCCCAATGCCGCAGCGAGGCCCAGCGCCAGCAGCAGATAAGGAAACACGAGCTGCACGCTCCGGGCATTGCTGCCGAGAACGAGAAAGACCGCCGCACCGAATCCGACCGCGAGCACATACTGTTGCCATCCTCGCGTCGTCTCGAGGAACGCAGCGCCGATCACGAACATGTGCAGGACAATGAGGCTGGCCAGACTCAACGCTCCGAAACTGCCATAGAGAGGCAGGCCGAACAGCGTGACATTGAGCACCGTCGATCCGAGGGGACCGATGTACCAGCGCACCTGGGCATCCGAGGCTATGACTTGCACGACAAGGATCACGACGAATGTGGCGAGAGACGAGCGCCGCGAGTGAGAGCAGCCGACGGAAGTCCAACTCCCGCCCGGAGAGATAGGATCCGAGAAAGAAGGTACAGCGGAGACGTCAAGATCAGCGCCAGTGAAAGAAGTACCTGGAGCTGAACTGGTCCCGCAGCACGAGCGAGGCAAGACCAACCGAAATCAACCCCGCACCGACGCAGACCAGGAAGAGGTTTCTCAGCGATGCTGTCGCGCGTGTGAGGCAGAGGGCCGCCAGCGGCGCAAGCAGGAGCGTGAGACTCACTTCGAAATGGGCAAACGAAAACACGGCCACCGGTACGGTCAGGGCTATGAGGATAACGGTGATAACCGACCACCGACCGGTCACGTGGTGCGGCGTCGCGATCGAGGCTGGGATCACAGCTTCTGCAAAACGGAAGAGCGCCACTGACCGGATTCACCAGGAGCGCTCGTTGTTGGGTTTTTGCGGCTGGCCAGAACGAGCGTTGCAACCGCCACGATGGGAGTGGCGATTGCGTAGCTGATTACCGCCGATCTGCGACCGAGCGATTCCACCAATCCGAGGTAAAGAGCGACCATGAGGACAGCCTGAAGCACCTCCATTGATGCCTGTACCCAGGCGCGGTTACGCGACAGAAGGTAATACACGAGGAGGAGCGAGCCGAGCTTGAATGCATCGCCGAAAATCTGTGGCGCCAGGAAGACCGAAGCATTTTCGAACGCCGGGGAAAAGCCCAGCCTGAGGATAGGCCCGCGAAAAATGTAGAGGATGCTGGATCCGGAGGCGAACAGCGAAAAAATCAGCGCAGCAATCTGACGCAGTCGTCGGCGCCGATCGGAGGATGGCGCCGCGGCGAGCTGCGGCAGCGCGTAGTTCATGAAGATGACCCCGAAGACCTGCATGTAAGCGTCCGATATCCGTGTGACGGATTGCCACAACCCAACGGCCGCCCAGCCCTCGCGAAATGCCAGGTCGCTGCGAATGTAAACCCAGGCGAGAGGCACGGCAGCCGCGGCGAGATAGATGCTTCCACCGAAGCGCAGCAGCGCAAAAACGCGGTCCCGCTCGAGGGCTGTCGTCCGCAGCGCACGATAATCGATCCGGCGAGCCGCGGCGATCATCCCCGCGACGGCCGGCATCAACGCGATCGCCGCACAGCCCGCCGCGGCACCTCGGAGCCCCCACGCATAGGAGAGCAACGCGACCATGCCGGCCGCGGCGATGGAACCGACTGCATTCGAAATCGTGAATGCGCGGATGTCATGAGTGCCGCTCAGATACGCCTGAGCGACGTTGCCGAATCCAACGACGGCCTGGGACACTGCGATGATCAGCAGAACGAAGCCGAGGTCCTGGCCGGGAAATAGCGTGGCGCCAGCTGTCTCGGTACACGAACCAGGCCACCAACGCCAACAGAACCGCGGACGCGCCAGCGATGGGCAGCGCTGCCTTGATCCAGCCGAGGTGATCGGACGGGCTATTGGAGGCCGCAAGATTGCGGACGATGCCATTGGTGAGACCGCCGCCGGCGAGCACGGAGAAGAGCGCCCCTACCGCGAGGATCTGGCTGAGTTGGCCGAAGCCGTCGGTGCCGAACTGCACCGCCAGGAACTTCATCAGCACCAACAGCGCCGCCGTTCGAACAACCACCATGGCCACCAGCATGGCCACTGGAGCGAACCGCATCATGACTTGGGAAGACCCGCGCGAAGAAAGGCCCGCGGGACTCAAGGAAAATTCATTCGGCTCCGAGGGTCGCGCGAGAACGTGGCACACCTGCCGTCCGCTCGACGTCCGCGTCGACCATCATCCTGATCAATCCTTCGAAGTCCACCTTCGGCGTCCACCCGAGTTCCGCCTTCGCCTTGCTCGCGTCGCCGATCAGCAGATCGACTTCGGCCGGACGCAGGAACGCCGGATCGATCTTCACGTGCTTACGCCAGTCCAGCCCGGCGTGCGCGAACGCGACCTCGACCAGCTGGCCAACCGAGTGCGTGTGGCCGGTCGCGATCACGTAATCGTCGGGAACGTCCTGCTGCAGCATCAGCCACATCGCACGCACGTAATCTCCGGAGAAACCCCAGTCGCGGCGTGCATCGAGGTTGCCGAGTGCCAGCGTGTCGCTCAGCCCGGCCTTGATGCGAGCCACGCCGTCGGTGACCTTCCGCGTGACGAACTCGAGTCCGCGACGCGGAGACTCGTGATTGAAGAGAATCCCGGAAACCGCGAAGAGGTTGTAGCTCTCGCGGTAGTTGACCGTGATGTAGTGCGCAAACACCTTCGACACGCCGTACGGACTGCGCGGATAGAACGGGGTCGCCTCGGTCTGCGGCACCTCGCGGACCTTGCCGTACATCTCGCTCGAGGACGCCTGGTACAAACGGATCTTCGGATCGACGTGTCGGACCGCCTCGAGCACGCGCGTGACACCCTGCGCGTTGAACTCCCCCGTCAGCATGGGTTGATCCCATGACGCCGGCACGAAGGACATCGCCGCCAGGTTGTAGACCTCGCTTGGTCTGACGTCGGCCAGCACCCGGATCAGTGACAACTGATCCAGCAGGTCAGCGGGACGAAGCTCGATCCGGTCCAGCAGGTGTTGAATGCGTCCCAGGTTCGGCGTGCTCGCCCGTCTCGTGACGCCGTAGACTTCGTACCCTTCGTCGAGCAGCAGCTCCGCGAGATAGGAGCCGTCCTGTCCGGTGATGCCGGTGATCAGTGCACGTTTAGCCATTGATTGAGGTTGATAAGGTTAGCACACCGACCGGCTATAATCCCCCAGCCGATCAATGCTCTCGCTGGTCATTCCCGTTTACAACAACGAGGAAAATCTGCCGCGCCTGTTCGATGAACTGGGTGCATTCGCTCAGCGGCTCGAAGACCAGCTCGAGATCGTGTTCGTCGTCGACGGTGCCACCGACGGCTCGCTTCGCAAGCTGCAGGAGCGACTCGCCACATGGCCGATCCCGACGCAGCTGCTCGAGCTCAGTCGCAACTTCGGATCGTTCGCGGCGATTGCCGCCGGGCTCGCCGCAGCCCGCGGCGAGCAGCTCGCGGTGATTGCCGCCGATCTCCAGGAGCCACCCGCGCTCGTCCTCGAGTTTCACCGCGTGCTGAAGTCTGGCGAAGCGGATGTCGTGCTCGGGACTCGCACCGGCCGCGCTGATCCGCTGCTGTCGCGCTGGCTGTCCGAATCGTTCTGGCGGGTCTACAGGCGATTCGTCGTACGGGACATGCCGCGCGGCGGCGTCGACGTGTTCGCGTGCACCAGCGAGGTTCGCGATCGACTGCTGCAGCTGCAGGAAAGCAACACGAATCTGATCGCCTTGCTGTTCTGGCTCGGCTTCAGGCGGCGCTTCATCCCGTACGAACGGCGGCCGCGCCTGGAAGGGCGTACGGGCTGGACGCTCGGGCGCAAGCTTCGCTACGCGATCGACAGCATCTTCAGCTTCACGGACCTCCCGATCAGGGCGCTGCTGCTGCTCGGCGCGATCGGCACGCTGTTCGCGATCGCGGCGGCTGGGGTGGTGTTCGCGATGTGGGCGCTTGGACGCATCCCCGTGCTCGGCTACACACCACTGATGCTCGTCATCATGTTCTTCGGCGGTCTCACCGCGCTGGGCCTCGGCATCGTCGGGCAGTATCTCTGGCTCGCGCTTCAGAACTCCAGGCGGCGCCCGAACTTCATCGTCAAGTCGTCCGTCCGGTTCGACAATCAGCGCTGAACCGCTGCCTGGAACTGGTCGTAATCGCGGATGTAGTCCGCCGGATCGTAGTGGTGCGAGGCAAAGACGACGAGCAACGCGTCGGCGGAATATTTGTACTGCACCGCCCACGTCATCGGCGGTACGTACAAACCCATATCGGCGCGGTCCAGCACGATCTCCTCGCTGCGCCTTCCGTCATCCACGACGACACTGACCGATCCGCGCGCGCAGAACAGGAACTGCTCGCACTCCTTGTGGGCGTGCTCGCCCCGCACTTCCTTCCCAGGGACGTCGAATACGCAGAAGTAACGCTGCGGCACGAACGGAACGTCGACCGGGAACTCGCCGGCCGTCAGGCTTCCTCGTAGATCGAGCACGTGCGTGAGGCGATGGAGCGTCACGCCACGAACGGACGTCTGTTCCCGCCGCTCGCCTGGCGTCTGCTCCGCCGGCTTCGCCTGCTGCTCCGCGCTGGCCGTGTCGATGTAGCCGACGATACGCGCTGGATTGCCTGACACGATTGCCCGCGCCGGGCACGTCGTGGGTGACCACGGATCCGGCACCGATCATTGCCCGCGCGCCGATCTTCAATCCCGGGAGAATGGTCGCACCGCCACCGATCGAGGCGCCACGGCCGACATGCGTCTGCAACACCTCGCGCTGGTACTGCTTGCTGCGGGGGTATTTGTCGTTCGAAAACGTGACGTTCGGGCCGATGAACACATCGTCCGCGACGCGAAGGCCGTCCCACAGCTGGACGCCGCACTTGACCGTGACGCGGTCGCCGATGACGACGTCGTTCTCGATGAAGACGTGATCGCAGATGTTGCAGTCGGCTCCGATGCGTGCGCCAGGCAGGACGTGTGCGAAGGCCCAGACGCGCGTCTTCTCACCGACATGCGCGCTTTCGCAGAGCGCGCGTGCGTGGACGAACACACCGGCCGGAGAGGGATTTTCAGAGGACATCGACGTGCGATAATAGCCGATCCTTCCAATGATCGATTCCGCAGGAACTGCGTCACGCAGTCGATCCCGCAACGCGCTGACCATTGGACTTGGCGTTCTCACCCTCGCCGCCCTCGCTCTCAGGACCGTCGCCATCGCGGAGCCGCTCGGAATCGACCAGAGCCTGTGGGCGTCTGCCGTCAGGGGCATGTCTCGAGGTCAGCTTCTCTATCGCGACGTGTGGGAACAGCGGCCACCCGGGATCTACTGGATCTATCTCACCGGCTTCCGCCTGTTCGGATGGACGGCGGCGACTGTCGCATGGCTCGACATCCTCGCGGCAGCTGCAACCACCGGGCTTCTCTTCCTCACCGTGCGCAAGCTTGCGTCGCGCGAAATCGCCATCCTCACATCCGCTCTGTATGTGACCTTGACGATGCCAGCGGCGCTGTTTGGACAGGGAGGGTTTCTCGAACGCAGCATCTGCGAAACGTTCATCGTCGTGTGCGTTTCACTTTGCGCGTGGGCCTGTGCGGGGTTTCTTCAGCGGCCGTCCACCAGCCTGGCGTTCGTCGCGGGGCTTGCGGGCGGTGCGGCAATCGTCCTGAAGCCGAATGCGGGACTCTATTTCCCTGCACTGCTGCTGTGGACCGCGATGTATCTGCCGCGGCCGCTGTGGAAAGCGGCGCCCGCAGCCAGTGTGGCCATCGCGGCCGGCGCCATCATCCCGATCCTCGTCCTCGCCTGGCTGTGGCACCTCGGGCTCGTCGGCGAAGCGAAGATCGCCGTCCTGGACTTCAACCGGTTCTATGTTGGACAGGGGTTCGAGGTCACCGCGTACGCACTGGAATTCTCCAGGGCAGTGTGGCTGCGGATCAAGACCGACCCGCTCTGGTGCGGAGGAGCGGTCGGGTCGTTCGCCGCGGCGATCGAGCTCGCGCGGCGGCGCCGGCTGGAGCCGCTGCCGGCGATGGCGATGTGCTGGGGCACCGCCGCCGTTCTGGTGATCGTGGTGAACGGCGCGCGGCTGTTCAACAGCTACTTCACCAATGCCTTCGCGCCCCTCGCGCTGATGGCTGCATGGTTTGTCGGGGATGGACTGTCGCAGCCGTCCCGCGTCCGGCGCGCAGTCGCGGCTGCTACGCTGCTGGCGATGGCCTTCCTCTTCGTCCAGCGCGGATCGGCAGAGCGCATCGCCGAGTGGGCCGGCGCAGACTTCAGCGTTCTGCGCGGGCACCTGGATCGCGTGTCGTACCTCGAGCGGTTTGGTGGCTACGCGAACGACCGCGGCTACTCCGCACGGGCAAATACCGAGCTGGCGGATTACATTCGTCAGCACACCAGGCCCGACGACAGCATTTATCTTTTTGGGATCAACGGCGCCGGCGTCTACTTCGAGTCTGACCGGCTCACTGCGCACCGATTTCTTCGGGTGAACTTTTATGTCGATCCCGAAATCACCAGGTTTCCGGACACGCGATTCCGGCTGTCGTCGGTTGCCGCGGAGCTCGAAACGCGCCGGCCGCTCTACCTGATTTTTGAGCAGCTGCACATCCGCTCGCCGGGCGGTCGCGAGATGGGAAAGATCGCCGACACGCTGCCCGGCAACCCGGCCCTCCACCAGCTGTTGAGCCGCTACCGGCTCGAGACGCAGATCGAAGACTTCACGCTCTTCCGGCGCTATGACCAGTGAGAGCGTAGACGTCGCGGTAATCGGCGGCGGGGTGATCGGGCTCGCCACGGCAGAAGCGCTGGCTGCTGCTGGGCGTTCAGTCGTTCTGATCGAGCGCCACCCGCGCGCGGGCATGGAGACGAGCACGCACAACAGCGGTGTCATCCACGCGGGGCTGTACTACCCACCGCGAACGCTGAAGGCACAGCTCTGTGTCGAAGGTGCAGCGCGCCTGTACTCATTCAGCGAAGAGAACGGCGTCCAGGCCGAGCGCTGCGGAAAATTCGTCGTCGCGCAAGCGCCGTCTGAGCTGCCCGAACTCGAGCGACTGCTTCGAGTCGGCACCGAGAACGGAGCACGAGGCCTCGAGATCGTCGATGCGGCGACTGTTCGAAAGCGTGAGCCCCACGTTCGTGCAGTCGCGGCACTCTGGTCGCCGAATTCAGGACGGATCGACGCGCATGGCCTGGTGCGCATCCTTCAACAGCGATTCGAGCGAGCCGGAGGGATCCTGTTGCGGCACAGCGAGGTACTCGGCGGCGACGTGAGCGGCGATCAGCTCACGCTTCGCCTGCAGCGCGAGACCATTACGGCAACGACGGTGGTGAACGCGGCCGGTCTGTACGCGGACAATGTGTCAGCAGGGCTCGGCGGCGAACCCTTCACGATCTATCCATGCCGTGGAGAGTATGCGGAACTGACGGCGTCGCGCCGCGAGCTCGTACGCGGTCTGGTCTACCCGGTTCCACATCCGTCAGGACATGGCCTGGGTGTTCACCTCACCCGGACGATCGAGGGCACGGTCATGCTCGGACCGACGATTCGCTACCAGGACAGCAAGTCCGATTACGAGAACGGCCGCGAGCCCCTCGAATCGTTTCTCGAAGAAACGACAAGACTGCTGCCGGAGGTGACGCTGGACGACTTGCGGCAGGGGGGATCGGGGATACGTGCGAAGTTGCATCCTCCTCACGAACGGTTCGCTGACTTCATGATCCGCGCGGATCGCATTCAACCTGCGCTCATTCACGCAGCCGGCATTGATTCTCCGGGATTGACCGCATGTCTGGCGATCGGCGCACGCGTCGCCGGCCTGGTTGCCAACCGCGCGTAGGACCATCCACAGGCGGTCAAAACAGATCGGAAATCGACGCGCTTTTTTTGTAATTGGATCATCGCAGTGCCCGGCGGTTCGACGGACGGGCTGACGGAAACGTTCGGTTTTCCGCAAATCGTTTTTCGGCGCACCGGGGCATGGCGCTTGCCCTTCCGCGCGGCATGCTCAAGGTTACGGTTCGGTCACTCCGATATTGGAGTCTGTGCCTCCTGTGCCTGCTCGGCGCGGCCGGCGCGGAAGCGGGGACGGTGCGGCTTGCGTGGGATCCAGGCTCTGAACCGGACGTGGCGGGTTTCAAAATTTTATACGGGAATCAGTCGCGCTTTTACACCGGTCGCATCGACGTGGCCAAGGCTACCGACTACACGATCACGTCTCTGCCCGACGGCATCTATTACTTCGCCGTCCAGGCTTACACATCCGACGGAACGCTCAGCATGCCGTCCAATGAGGTCGTCGCCGCCGTCGGGAATTCAGGCATCGTCGTGCTGGGCGGCTGCACGACATCGGATCCCTTCGTGGCGATGGGAGGCGGCACCTGTGTCAACGGCGGGTGGCTTCCGCCGAGCGGCGGCAGCGCGCCGACCGTGACGTCGCCACCTCCTGCACCCACCGTCTTCCCCGGAGGATGCACGACTCCAGACCCATTCGCTGCCATGGGAGGAGGCATTTGCTCCAACGGCGGCTGGCGTCCGCCAAGCACGACGCCACCGAGCGGAAGCACCACTCCGCCGCCGCCGCCAACGTCACCCGTGCCTCCACCGCCGACGAGTGTGACCGGGTGCTCGACACCCGACCCCTTTGTCGCGATGGGCGGCGGCATCTGCTCGAACGGGGGCTGGCGGCCACCGAACATGACGTCATCTGGAGGTAGCACCACGCCTCCGCCGACGACGCCTCCGCCAACCACTCCTCCACCAACGACGCCACCTTCAGGAGGTTCGGCGGGATGCACGACACCGGATCCGTTCGTCGCGATGGGGGGCGGCATCTGCTCCAATGGGGGCTGGCGGCCAGCCAACATGACGTCATCTGGAGGTAGCACCACTCCTCCGCCGACCACTCCTCCGCCAACAGCGCCGCCGCCGACGCCAACTTCAGGAGGTTCGGCGGGATGCTCGACACCGGATCCGTTCGTCGCTATGGGCGGCGGAACCTGCTCGAATGGCGGCTGGCTCCCGCCGGGCATGAATGGCGCGACCGGCCAGGTCACCGTCAGTGGAACTCTTCACATCCTGAGCGGCGCGAACGCCGGCTGGCAGATCGAAGGTGACAACAAGGTGATTTACACCTCCCGGTCGCCCGTCCCTGCGCAAATGCTGGTGGACGGGGTCCGTGTCACCTTCGTCGGAGTGGTGCTCACGCCGGCGTCCGCAGGTGTGCCGGCAACGGTCACGATTCTCTCGATCGAGACGCAAGCACCGTAGGCTGCGACTGAGGCGCCCTGGACCTCAGGTCCGGGGTGCGCTCTCGATGAATTCGACGAGTGCGTCCTGCCAGGCAGGCATAGGAATCCCGGCCGAGACGATCTTGGCGTTCGCCATCGCACAGAATCGCGGACGTCGCGCCTTCAGATTTGCCGTCGCCAGCGTGATCGGCTGTGCGCAGAGCGGCTTTCCCAGGATCTCGGCTGCCCTCTGCGCGATCTGTTCCCAGGTCGCCATCCCCGTGTTGACGCAGTGATACAGCCCGCGAGGCAGGTCGCGCTCGATCAGCGTGCGCGTCGCGCGCGCAACGTCCGGCGTATAAGCCGGTGACACGACGCGGTCGGTGAACACCTTCACCTGCAAGCCGGAGCGGATCTGATCGACGATGGAGCCAAGGCTGCCGCGGCGGGCCGCGTCAGGGCTGGGAGGGCCAAAAAGACTCTCGACGCGCAATACGTACGTCCGCTGGTACTCGAGCGCGAACATGTCCCCGAGCAGCTTGGACGAGGCGTAAACACCACGCGGATTGGCTGTATCGGTCTCTGTATAAGGACGTTCGGTCTCGCCGTCGAACACGAAATCCGAGCTGTAGTGGACGAACACTGCGCCCGCGCGCTCGGCCGCTCGCGCCAGCGCCAGGCTGCCGAAGGCGTTGACCGCGAACGCCTTCTCCGGTTCATCTTCCGCTTGATCGACGTGGTTGTAGGCAGCGCAATTGATGATGGCCTGCGGCAGCGTGTCGGCAACGATCCGGGCAACCGCCGCCTCGTCGGTGACATCCAGGCTGGAACGATCCAGCGCGAGCACGTCATGATCGCGCGAGAACTCCCGGACCACGGCCGCTCCGAGAAGCCCGCGCGCGCCGCTGACGAGAACGCGCATCAGCCGGGGATCGCCGCTTCGAGCGCCCTCACAACCGCCTGCTGCTGCTCGATGGACAGCTCGCCATAGATCGGCAAAGCGAGGCACGTGTCGGCCGCGAGTTCCGCTTCGGGAAAATCGCCGCGGCGGTGCCCGAGAGAGGCGAAGCACTCCTGCAGATGGAACGGAACCGGGTAGTACACCTCGGTGCCGATTCCCATCTCGGCGAGCGCGGCGCGAACGCGATCGCGCTCCGGCACGCGAATGACGTACTGATTGAAGATATGGCTTCGATCCGGCATGGCGCGGGGAAGCGTGATTCTTTCTTTGAGGCTCGAGGCCGCGAACAACCGGTCATACCGCTGCGCATTAGCGACACGGTCGGATGACCAGCCCTGAAGGTGCGGCAGCTTCACGCGGAGAATTGCCGCCTGGAGTGCATCGAGCCGGAAATTGCCGCCGATCCGGCGATGGTAGTACTTCGGCTCGGCGCCGTGGTTCCGGAGCAGCACCAGCTCCTTCGCCAGCGCGGGATCATTGGTGGTCACGAGACCGGCGTCGCCGAACGCGCCGAGGTTCTTGCTTGGAAAGAATGAGAAGCAGCCGGCAGCGCCGATGGTCCCCGCCTGCCTGCCCTTGTACTCGGCGCCGATCGCCTGGCAGGCGTCCTCGATGACCGGGATCCCGTGCTGCTTCGCGGCATCGAGGATCGGATCCATGTCCGCGGTCTGCCCATAGAGATGGACCGGCATGATCGCCCTGGTCCGCGAGGTGATCGCGGCGCCAATCGATGCGGGATCCATGTTGTAGGTGACCGGATCGATGTCCACGAGCTTCGGTCTCGCACCGACGCGCACCACGCATCCGGCCGTGGCGAAGAACGAGAACGTCGGGGTAATCACTTCATCACCAGGTCCGATGCCGAGCGCCATCAACGTCGCCAGGATGGCATCAGTCCCCGACGACATCGTCACCGCGTGTGCGACGCCGAGATGAGCAGCGAGCTCCTGCTCGAGCGCTTCGACTTCCGGCCCGAGGATGAAGCGCTGGCTGTCGCAGACCCGGGTGATGGCCTGGAGAATCTGGTCGCGCAGCGGGCTGTACTGCGCCTGCAGGTCGAGGAGAGGTACCGAAACGCGGTTGCTCATTTGGTTGTGATGACCGGGGCGCCCCACAACGCCAGATCGTTGCGATCGTCATCACCCTTACCAGGCTGGCTGTTGTTGGTATTGAAGATCAGGCTGACCTCCTCGCCGGCGTAGGGAGCGAGATCGACGACAACATCGATCCACTTGCGATCCCCGGCGTTCGCGTACGGGTTGACATGCTGGATGAAGAGTTCCTCGAAGCTGCGCCCATCGGAGACGCCGACGTGGAACAGCACGCCGTCACCTTCAGCCGTCCAGCTCTCGGGTTTCATGCCGACCTTCAAGCGGAGCCAGGCATCATCGGGCACTCGGACCTTCCAGATGATCCTGGTCTCAGGGAGCGTGAAGATGGCCTTCTGTTTCACGCCCGCGAGCTCGGCCTCGACGACCTGGAAAGTACCGGTGGCCGGACGTTTCTCCGCGGTCGGAAACTGCTCGATCAGGTCGACGGCGGTCGCGCCATTGCCGCGTTTGAACAACCACCACCCGGTCAGCACCAGCACGACCACGACGACCGCCGCCAGCGCGGCGCGATTCCCTTTCATGAAACCTCACTTGAAAAAAGCCAATCTATCATCAGCCCCGGCGTTCCTTGACCGCCGCGCGCGTTTCGCGCTCGGCCTCGCGGCGCTTCACCGTCTCGCGCTTGTCATGCGCCTGCTTGCCCTTGGCGAGCGCGAGCGACAACTTGACGTGACCGTTTTTGAAATACAGGCGGGTCGGCACCAGGGTCATCCCCTTCTCGACCGTCTTGCCGATCAACTTCTTGATCTCGGTCCGGTGCAGGAGCAGCTTGCGGCGCCGGGTTGGCTCATGGTCCGAATAGCCGCGATGGCTGTACGGGTTGATGTGGATGTTGTAGACCCACACCTGCCCCTCCTCGACACGCGCAAAGCTGTCGCGGAGGTTGGCGTTCCCTTCGCGGATGGCCTTGACTTCCGTGCCGACCAGGACCACGCCGGCCTCGAACGACTCGATGATGTGGTAGTCGTGAAACGCCTTGCGATTTTCGGCGATGTTCTTCTGCGCCTGTTCGCGCTCGGTTTTCATCTCGACCAGTGCTGGACGTTGTATCGCCCGGATCGCGTCACGCGCTGCAGCTGCAGTGGCGAGAGTTGGATCGATGGCGTCAGACTGCGGCTGATCAGAAGCACGTCGGTAATTTTCCCGTCGATGAGTTTCGCGGCCAGCCGGCGGCCTTGCTCGGGCTTGTCCGCGAGAAAAACAATCCTCCGATAGTACAAGGGCAACAGCAATTGCGCTGTAAATTCGTCATCTGCGACCAGCACGCGGATGTTCGCATCCGTGGCCGCCAGGATCGGCCCGGCATCGATCCGGTTTCGCTCCTCGTACGCGCGAACGGTCCCAAAGACATGCGAGACCATCGCGAGCAGCACGAGGGTAATCCCCGCCCAGCCGATGCGTCGCTCCACGCCTCTATCTGACCGCACGTAGGCGGCAATGGCGGTCACCGCCGCGACGGTGAGCAGTGGAAGCAGCGGCAGCAGCAGGCGGGGCCCGAGAGATTTTCCGCCGGTCGTATCGACGCCGGCGAAGGCCAGCACGAGGTACGCGACGGTCGTCAGCGCAGCAGCCCGCTGAAGCCAGGTGAGGCGGGCGGCTCCGAGCGGTGCCGGCAGGAAGGCGAACACCACGTAAGGCGACACGCGCAGCAATCCGGCCAGGAATTTCGGCGCGGTCACGACTTCCCAGGTGTCGGCGGCGGCGAGCACGACAATGCTCGCGATCCACAGCAAGAGAGGAATGGAAGTCCGGAGCCGCCAGCGCGCGAACAGCGCGGCCACAAGTCCGGCGAGATAGATCAAAATCCAGCCGTCGCGGCCGTAACCCAGGACCCAGTACCAGACGACCGTCTCGTAACGCTCGCGGATCGTCAGCGGCGCCAGCGACGGCACCTCTGGATTGGGATCCGCCGTCATGTGCGCGGCACTCTGCAGCAGGTGAACAGCATGGCGCAGGTGAGCCGCCAGGGGACGGCCGAACCAGAACACCTCGATCAATGCGCCGGCAGCCAGCGGCACCGCCGCCGCCGCAATCGCCAACAGGACCGGGCGCAGCTCACGCGTCCGATGCCACACGACATAGGCCAGCCCCGGCAGCAGCAATATGACTTCGTCGCGCAGTGTCGCCGCCGCAGCGACGAGCATCGCCGCCATCACAGGCCAGCCGCGCCGCTCGCTGCACATCGCCAGCGCGAAGCCGGCGGTCGACAGCGCAATGGCGGGTGCGTGCTCCCAACCGGTCACTGCGTAAAACCATAACGGGCTGCCCAGGCCCAGGGCGAGCACCACCGGGAGTTGCAGGTCCGGCGGAGCCATGCGCCTCGCCGCGATCAGGACAACCGCAGCCCCCAGGATGGAGGCGAGCACCATTCCACGCAAACCGCCGACACCCGCCGCGCCTGCCTGGAGCAACGCCGACATCGGCGAAAAGATCGTCTGAGTGGTCCCACCGACATTCATCACGAAAGGCGTGCGGATCGGGAAGAACTCCCGGTCCGGATCGAGGAAACCGCCCGGGTAAGGGATGTCGAGCGATCGGAAGTCACTCGAGAACAGCGCGCGTGCCTGCACGAACTTCACGCCGATGTCGCCGCTGTAGACCGCCTGCGGAACGATGATGAAGAGGCCGAAGAGCGCATACCCAGCGACGATTGCCGCAATCGTCTTCACCGGCAGGCGCCCCCGCAGATCAACCGGCGTATCCGGTTGCCGCCAGGAGCGCGGCAAGTTTCACGGCCTCGATCATGCTGCCCGCGTCTGCAATACCCTTCCCGGCGATGTCGAAGGCGGTTCCGTGGTCGACCGACGTCCGGATAATCGGCAAACCGAGCGTCACGTTCACTGCCTTGCCGAAGGCGGCCATCTTCACTGGAATGAGCCCCTGGTCGTGATAGCAGGCAATCACGGCATCGAACTCTCCGCGCATGGCCCTCAGAAAGATCGTGTCAGCCAGGAAACGGGCCGCGCACGTCGATGCCACCGGCTGTGCAGGCATCAATCGCCGGCCGGAGGATCGCGTCATCTTCAGGCCCGAGCAGACCGTTCTCTCCAGCGTGGGGATTCAAACCCGCGACCGCGATCCTGGGCGCGGCGTGGCCGAATCGCGGCAGTTCGCGGGCAGTCAGCCGTATCACTTCTTCAATCAGTTCGCGCGTCACCGCTCGCGGGACGTCGGCAAGCGGAATATGAACCGTCGCGAGCACCACCCGAAGCGCGTCCGAATAGAACATCATGACGCCGCTCGCGGCGCCAGTGAGATGCGCGAGCAGGTCGGTGTGGCCCCGCCACGGAAGACCTGCGCGGGAAAACGCTTCCTTGTTGATCGGCGCGGTGGCGATCCCGTGGACGCGGCCGTCGAGTGCGTCGGCCACGGCCTTCACGATCGCGTCATAGGCCGCGCCGCCCGGCCGATGCCGACACCCGGCCGGTCGAAAACATTGCGAGCTCCGCGCGATCGTGAGGTCCATAGATGATCGGGTCGCAAATCGTCGCGAACCGGCGGGATCGGACGCCGCCTTCAGCGGCGATCTCGGGACCGATGCCGGCGGGGTCGCCCGCGGTGATCGCGATGACCGGCTTCATTTCGAGCAGGAACCGCAGCCGCCGGATCCGCAGCTGTCCCCGGATCCGCACCCGCCGCCGGATCCACACGTGCCGCATCCGGTCGGGTTGTCGCATCCACCCTCTTCCGCGCAGCCGCCGTGCTTCACGCCCTTGCCGTTGGGGATTTCGTAACGAAGGCAGCACTTCAGGCGTCCGCACATGCCCGACAGCTTCGAGGGATTGAGGCTCAGGTTCTGCTGCTTGGCCATCTTGATCGAGATCGGCTCGAACGATTGCAGCCAGGTGGTGCAGCAGAGTGGACGGCCGCATGAACCGTAGCCGCCGAGCATGCGGGCTTCGTCGCGTACGCCGATCTGTCGCATTTCGATGCGCGCCCGGAAGTGCGTGGCGAGATCGCGCACCAGCTCGCGGAAATCGACCCGTCCCTCGGACGTGTAGTAGAAGATCAGCCGCGAGCCGTCGAACAGCTGCTCAACCCGCGCGAGCTTCATATCCAGGCCACGCTCGCGGATCTTCAAGAGACAGATCCGCTGCGCTTCCTGCTCGCGATGCTGATGCTTCAGCCGTGCGACGACGTCGTCTTTCGTCGCGCGCCGGATGACCCTGGCGTCGTCGGTCGCGGGCGACCGGTGCGCCGCGAGCGGGGTGATCGTGCGCGTCACCGTGCCGAACGCCGGCCCCGCTTCCGTCTGGACGACCACTTGCGCGCCAGGTTCAAAGGTGGGGTTTTCAGCGACAGGCTCGTCGAGTGCGAGCTCGGGGATCAGGAAGGAGTACGTGCGTCCGACCTGGGTGAACTTGACGCTGACGAATGGACGCGCCGGCCCCGCAGTCATGAACGCCTTCTTTATCTAAACGCCGGCTGATGTTTCCGTCAGCGCGGCGATACTCTTAAATCTGGAGCGCCAGCCAGTCGGCGACGATCTTCGGACTTGCGTTGCGATCGAGGGCGTCCAGCGCGCGGTCGACGTGCGCGAACGCGCTGACCACCCGATCTCCATCATACGAGCGCAGCAGCCCTTCGAGTGACTTCTTTAGGTCGGCATTGGCCAGGGATCTTTCGTCCGCCCGCGACATCAAGGCACCCAGGTCGCGAAGGATCGACGAGAGCGCCAGCAGCGACTGCCCGAGTGCCACACGATCCGCCTTGCCGCGCCCGGCCCCCGGCAGCGCAAGCGCGCTCTGCATTCGCGCCCCTGGCGCGTGCGTCCTCGCCACGGACTCCAGCAGCTGCAACGCAGCGTGGCGAGCTTCAGCGAACGCCTCGGTGGCTCCTTCCAAGCGCGCGGCCAGGGCTGCCGTCGGAAAGTGCGGCCGCCGCGTGCGCGTCTTCCTCGGTGTATGTGTGCTGGTTCATCAGAACCGCGGCGACGTCTCCCGGGGCCAGCCGCCCAAACCGCAGCCGCTGACACCGGGAACGAACCGTCGGAACCAGCAGCTCCGGCATCGATGTGACAAGGATGAAGATGGCAGCCGGCGGCGGCTCTTCGAGCGTTTTGAGGAGGGAGTCCTGGCTCTGGCCGTAGATCTGATCCGCGTTGTCGATGATCGTTACGCGACGGCGTCCTTCGAAAGGCCGATATCCTGCCGAGGCAATCGCGTCACGAATCTGCTCGACCTTGATCGACCCGGAAGCCTCCGGAACGATGACGTTGACATCGGGATGTGTTCCGCGCGCGATCCGCTTGCACGAGGAACAGACGCCGCATGCGTCATGGTGATCGGCGTTTGATCCGGGGGCGACAACCGGTGACGCGCAGTTGACCAGTTGCGCCAGCGCCACCGCTGCCATGCGCTTGCCGACACCTTCAGGTCCGGCAAATATGAGGCTCGGCGGCAGCGATCCGCGCATCGCCGCGTTGGCGATCAGGCCGAGAATACGCTCGTGGCCGGTGATGTCACGAAAGGGCATCGAGGCCGGATCGTATCACCTAACCCCCACCGGGCTTTTTCTTTTCGGGCGGCTTCTGCTCGTCTTTCTTCTTGTTCTTGTCGTCGTCTTTACCGCGGCCGAAGACCTTCGACCAGAAGCCCCGCTTCTTCTCTTTGTCCGGCGTCTCCTCGGCGCGTGCGCGTGGGTCTTCGGCGCGCGCGGGCGAGTTGGCAGACGGTGCCGTGGCACCGCTCGTGCTCATCGCCGGCGGCGGTGGCAGCCCCGCCTGGTCAGCCGGCACCGGCTTCTGATCGTCGCCGGCGCCGAATACTCCGGCCAACTTGTCCAAGAAGGACGGCGACGGATGCAGCGGACACACCGTTCGAGGCTGTGTGCCTTTCAGGAAGTACTCGGTATAGACCATCGAGCGCGTCTCGACCAGCCCCTCACTGGTCGCGACCTGCACGCTCGAACAGCCGTCGTTCGGAAGCTTCCCGGACAGCCGGCACACATTGACCGCGGTCACTTCTGGCGGCGGGGTGAACCAGTCGGACCCCTGGCCCTTCGTTGCCGTCTTCATGAAGCCGGCCCAGATCGGGACGGCGAGCTCGCCGCCGTAGCCGTTCGCGATGATCGTCTGCGGCTGGTCGAATCCAATCCACACCCCGGTCACCACGTGTGGAGTGAAGCCGACGAACCAGGCGTCGACGTAATCGTTGGTCGTTCCGGTCTTGCCTGCGGCCGGGATGGTGAAACCCGCCTGCCGGGCGCGATACGCAGTGCCCTGGTTGATCACGTCCGCGAGCATGCTGGCCATCATGAACGCCGTCGCTGGACTCACCGCGCGTTGAGCTTTCTGCTGGTCGGTGTAGATGTTCTTTCCCTCGCCGTCCTCCACCTTTCGGATCAGGACCGGCTGACGGACGATGCCGGCACTGGCGAAGGCTCCATAGGCGGCCGTCAATGACAACAAGGTGACCTCGCTCGGTACCGAGCGCGAGGGATGGCACGCTCGGCGGCGTCCCGACGTTGAGCTTCTGCGCGGAGGCCACGGCAGCCGGGATGCCAACGCCCTGGAGCAGCTGCACCGCGGCGCGATTACTGGAGACCTTCAGTGCCTGCCGGAGCGTCATCGAGCTGGCCGTGCTGTGCTCGTCCTCCGGGACCCACGCGCCCTGCAGTGTCTCGATGGGATCGTTCAACCCGGTGATCACGGTGGCCGGGCGAGTAGCCGGCCTCGAGTGCTGCCGCATAGACGAACGGCTTGAACGCAGAGCCGGACTGGCGTTTCGCCTGGGTCGCACGGTTGAAACGACTTTCGTCGAAATCGCGTCCGCCGACCAGCGCGCGGACGTAACCGTTCGAAGGATCCATCGACACCAGCGCACCCTGAAGGTAAGACGGGGCCTGCCCTTCTTTCAACTCCGTCTTGCCGCGCTTGTCATGCGCGAACCCCGGACGCTTCTCGATGTCGACGAGACCCTTCTCGACGAGCGATTCTGCGGCCTGCTGAAGCGTCGGATCCAGCGTCGTGTAAACCTTCAGGCCTCCCTGATAGACGCGCTGCCAGCCGAATTTGTCGACGAGCTCACGCCGAACCTGCTCCTTGAAATAGAGACCGAAGGTCTCGTGAATTTCGAGGCCGTTGGTCAGCTTCACCCGCGTCCGTTTTGCCGCATCCGCAGTGGCGGCATCGATGGCGCCCGACGAGACCATCGTCTGGAGCACGATGTTACGCCGCGCAATCGCACGATCCATGTTCACGGTGGGCGCATAACTGGATGGCGACTGTATAAGTCCGGCGAGCAGCGCCGCCTCTTCGACGGTCAGGTCTGCCGAGGGCTTGGCGAAGTAGCCTCGTGACGCCGCCTCAACGCCGTACAAGCCTTCCCCGAAATACACCTTGTTGAGGTAGAGCTCGAGGATCTCCTTCTTCTGGTACATGCTCTCGATATAGGCCGCGAGAATGACCTCTTTGAGCTTGCGGCGGTATGTTTTGTCCCGGCTGAGGAAGCTCTGCCGGGCGAGCTGCTGGGTGATGGTGCTGCCACCTTCAGCGCGCCGGCCCTGCTGGAAATTACGAACGACCGCCGCGGCAACCCGGATCGCATCCACCCCGCTATGGTCAAAGAAGCGCTGGTCTTCCACCGAGACGACCGCCTTGATCAAATTCGGGGACATGCGCTCGAGCGGAACCTCGATACGCTGTTCCTTGAAGATCGTGAACACCGGCTTGTCGTTCGCGTCGAGGATGGTTGTGGCTTGGGCCATGTCTCCCATCGCGCGTACGCTTTCGCGGCTGGGGAGACCGCCGGTGATGTCATAGGCGAACCACGAGGCGTAGCCAGTCGTAAGGAACAGCACCACGGCCATCATGCAGACGAGCGCCGTCAGCAGGCGAGGATGGCCGGAAAGTTTTTCGTGAATATACGCGCGGAGCGAGGCGAACAGGCGCATTGCAAATCAGATGAGTCGCAAGAAGCAGGCCACTGTTTAGGTTACCAGCATCCAGCAGGTTCACCATGCGCACATCTCTTCTCCTGGCGCTGTTCATCACCTCATCAGCGGGCATCGCACACGCCCAGCAAGCTCCCGAGGATTCAGGGAAGCGCCGATTGTGCATGGGTGACTCCCCCGCCGCTGCCGGAGCGCTCGCGGAGGGGCCCAAAGCGCCAGCGCCCGCAACTATTTCGCAGGTGGCCTGGCTGTCCGGAACCTGGATCGGCACCGTGGGAACGACGACGGTCGAGGAGCGGTGGACACCTCCGGCCGGCGGTTCGATGATCTCGGTCGGACGCACCTTGCGCAACGGTGCGCTCACAGCCTTCGAGTTCGTGTGCATCGTCGAGCGTCGCGGAGGGTTGGTGTATACGGCGATGCCCAACGGACAGCAGCCCGCGACCGACTTCATCATGACGAAGATCGAGGGCAGCTCGGTCACCTTCGAGAATCCGGCGCACGATTTTCCGAAGATGATTCGCTATGCGCTGAAGGCGGACGGCACGCTGGAAGCGACGGTCAGCGGAGACGCGACTCAGAAGCCGGAAGTGTTCACCTACAAGAAGCAGTAACCCACCGGCGGACGGCGAAGCATCCGGTCCGGACTCCCGGGCAGATCCCTGTCACTTTCAGACAAGCGGCTATGCGGATCGGACGCGTGCGCATATCCTGTCAACCCTTCCTACCGTAACTTGACGAAGACGCCGGACAATTGAGTTACGGCGCCATCGAAAGGGCAGGTATGGAGACCGTTGTGTCATGTGATCCCGAGGTCGGCAAGAGCGTCGCCTCAAAGAACGTACAAATCAGCCTGCGCGCCGAGTTACTCGCCGAGAGACTGGAACAGGGAGCGAACGCGCTGCTCGCGCTCGCGCAGAGTCTGAACGAATCCGAGTGGCAGACGCGACTCCCCCACGACGGACGCAAGGTTGGTGTCGTCATCCATCACGTCGCCACCGTTTACCCGATCGAGATCCAGCTGGCCCAGACGGTTGGGGGTGGATCACCGATCGCCGGCGTCCAGCCGAGCGACATCGATACCATGAACGCACAACACGCGATCGAATTCGAGTCGGTCACGAAATCGATTGCGATCGATCTGCTGCGACGGAACAGTGCGGCCGCGGCCGCGGCGATCCGCGCGTTGAGCGATGAAGAACTGGACCGGGCCGCGACCGTATCGCTGTATGACGATGCGCCGCTGACGTGCCAGTTCGTGCTGGAGGACCATGCCGTTCGGCACAGTTATCACCACCTCGCCGGCGTCCGGGCGGCGCTCAAGAGGTAGCGAGTGAGTTTCGCCGCCAGGTTGCGGGCGCCTCGCCCACGAGCTTTTTGAACGCGCGGCTGAAGGCTGCTTCGGACTCGTATCCAACAGCAGCCGCAACAGCCGCGACGTTTCCCCCGTCGATCAGCAGCCGTGAGGCAAGCTGCATCCGCCACAGGGCGAGGTAGTGCATCGGCGGGTGACCGACCATCTCCATGAACCGTTCAGCGAGGACGGATCGCGAAAGACCGACCATGTGGGCCAGGCTCTCGACCGTCCACTGCTGGCCGGGAGCCGAGTGCAACGCTGCCAGGGCCTGGCCCACGACCGGGTCGCGCAAACCCGCGAGCCAGCCGGTCTGGGCCGGTGGCAGCGTCTCGATGTATTGACGGATGGTCTCGACGAACATCAACTCGGACATTCGCGCGAGCACGTTCTCCCCGCCAGGGCGCGCGCTACCCGACTCCTTCACCGCGATCGTCATCATCGTGCCGAGCCATCCCGCATTGGTACGCGGACTGGAAGCGGACAGGTGAATGACCGAAGGGAGCGACGTGAGCAGCGGGTTGTACGGGCGTTCGTCGAGGCCGAGAAAACAGCAGACGATGCGAGCGCGCTCGACGCCGCCGCCGCCGACCTGGTAGAACACTGGCAGCGGCGTGGACGTCCGCGCATAGATTTCCATGTGCGGCTGCGCCCGCATTCCAGGAGCGCTCGAGAGGACGTGAGCATCGCCTTGCGGAAACACGATCAGGTCTCCTTCCAGCAACCGCTCCGGCTCGTCGCCGATGGCGTGTCCCCAGCAGTTGCCGCGGGCAATGAGGTGGTACTCGATCACGCGCTGCGCGCCCGGCATCACCTTCGCGGCGATCTCTCTGGACGGTGGCGCTTCGGCAACCCACGGCGAACTGAGCTCGAAATCAAAGAACACCGCTCCGGTCAACCGGACCGCGCGGAGCACGTCGGAGAGCACGTCGGACTTCAACAACGGTTAGGACTCTGACCGCAGTTTTCTTTCAGCGCAGTTCGTAGTGCAGGGCCTTCAGGCCTGCGAGGTCGTGGTGCAGGCCTTCAGGCCTGCAACACGCAGCCCTGAAGGGCTGCACTACGACAGACGTAGCCGCGCAAGGACTGCGGGGAGCTAGCGGAGGAGGTGCGTTCATGCGACTGTCACTTCGCATGAACCGGAGCTGAACTTCCAGGAGAGTGGCGGGGTCGACGGGACTCGAACCCGCGGCCTCCGGCGTGACAGGCCGGCGTTCTAACCAACTGAACTACGACCCCATTCTTTTTCACATGCGCACTGCCGTTGCAGCGGGCCGGTGACGAAGAGGTGATTATATCGGCATCGTGCGGCGGGGCGCAAGGATTTCAGGGCCCATGCCGCCGTACAATGGAGACGCGGGCGGTTAGCTCAGTTGGTAGAGCACCGGCTTTACACGCCGGCTGTCAGGGGTTCGAGTCCCTTACCGCCCATTTCATCGGCTCATCTTCCGTCGGACCATCGATCATCGATATCCGCTCATCGGACATCCCCTCATCGAACATCGGCTCATCGGGCATCGGCTCATCTTCTCAACCCGCTTTCAAATACAGAGCGAGGAGAACGAGCAGTACGCCGATGGCGGCGCGATATTCCCGGTTCCGGATGGCGCGCTCCACTGAGAACGACCGCGTCGCGCCGGCGGTGCGGCCGGCTCGATACTCTGGATACGCGGATCCGAACTTCTCCGTCAGGTGCGCTTCTTCCGTGCGGATCGCTGCGGTCAACGTGACCACCAGGTAGCCGATCACGATCGCGGCGACGGCGAAATTCGCTGCGGCGATCGCGAGTCCGACACCGATCAGGGTCGACCCCGCGTAGAGTGGATGGCGGGTGACGCGGTACGGGCCGGAGATCGTCACCTCGCGCCCCTTCTCCAGGTGTCCCGCGGCCCAGATGCGCAGCGCCTCGCCGGCGACGGCAATGATCCCGCCGATCATTAGCGTCTTCCGCGTCGGATGCGCCAGCCACAGAACGACGAGACCGAAGGCAAAGCCGAGGGGTACTGCTCAGCCGCGCAATCCGCTTCAGGAGTTGTCGCATCGCGCGCTCTGCGTCCTCACCTGGATGGCGGCGGTGACTTCCGCGGCGGTGATCGACGCGAGACACCAGTCGCTGCGGTGGCATCGGCGTTCGTAATGACACGAACACGAGTGGAACCGCGAGATGTTCACGTCAGTCGCGGACCACGGTCCATTCCGCTCGGGATCGGTCGGGCCAAACAGCGACACGATCGGCGTGCCCACGGCGGCGGCGATGTGCAAGGGGCCAGTGTCGCCGGACACCATCAGCGATGCAGCGCGGCACAGTTCGACGAGGTCCGCAAGGCGTGTCGGCGGAGCCAGCCGCGCCGAGCCGGCTGACGCGTCCACGACTGCGCTCGCCACTGCTTCCTCACCGGGTCCCCACAAGACGAACGGGACATATCCTCTGACCTCGCGCAGGAAGGCGGCGACTTCGCCGAAGCGTTCAGGCGTCCAGCGTTTGTTCGGCCACGCGGCGCCGGGATTGAGCAAGGCGATCGGCCCCCCCGCAGCGTGCTCACGCACCGCGAGCGCGGCATCTGAATGGACGGCCGACAATGGGAACTCGATGCGCTCGTCCTCGAGACCCACGGCAGTCAGGAGTCGCAGATTCTTGCGAATCACATGCGCGCTCAGCGCACCAGTTGTTGTGGTGTCGATCGCGTCCGAGTAGAACGCGCGTCGCCGTCTTCTCGCGCAGGTGCCAGATCGAAAAGCCGACGATCCGCCGCGCACCGGAGGCACGGGCGAGAACCGCCGACTTGAGCAATCCCTGGAAGTCGAGCGCCACGTCGTAACGAGCGGGTCGCAGATGACGCGCGACGTCGAGCCACCCACCAAGAGAAGACTTCTCGAGCGTCACGATCCTGTCGATCACCGGAACGAGTGTCGAGCAGCTCCGCGATGCCGCGCATCGACGAGCCAGTCGATGCGCGCCGCCGGATAGGCGCCGGCGCAACGCCGCGGCCGCCGGAATGGTATGCACGATGTCGCCGAGCGCGCCAAGCCGGACGATCAGGACGTTCATGCGCGGATACGAGCGAGCAGATCGCGGGTGGAATGATCCTTGGGGTCTCCGACGATGGCGATGCGGCCGCCGTAGGAGCGGACCGTCTCGCGCTCCGGGACGGTGTCGACGGTGTAATCGGTGCCCTTGCAGTGCACGTCCGGCTTCAGCAGCAGCAGCAGCGGCGTCACGGTCGGCTCGGGAAAGATCGTCACGTAGTCGACGCCGCGCATAGCGCGCCACGAGCTCGGCGCGCACCCCGGCCGGCAGGATCGGACGTCCCGGTCCCTTCAACGCCGCCATCACATCGTCGTTGACCGCGACGACGAGCCGGTCGGCTTCGGCCGCGGCCGCCTGCAGGTAGCGAACGTGACCAACGTGCAGGAGATCGAAGCAGCCGTTGGCGAACGCGATCGTCCGGCCCTCGGCCCGATCCTGCTGCACCGCCTGCAGCAGGCGGTCACGTGACAGGATTTCAGCCGGCATGGGTCAGAATCGGCCGTGCGCAACTCGTCGCTCGAGACGGTTGCGGTGCCGCGCTTCATGACGACGAGTCCGCCGGCGTAGTTCGCCAGTCGCGAGGCCTCTTCAAAGCTGGCGCCTGCGGCCAGTGCGAGGGTCATTGTGGCGATGACGGTGTCCCCCGCGCCGGTGACATCGGCGATCTGATCGGACCCGTGGATCGGGATATGAACAGTCTGCCGGTCGCGCTCGAACAATGCCATGCCGCGGCTGCCGCGCGTGATGAGCACCGCCTGCGCACGCGTCCGCTTCAGCAGCTCACGCCCGGCGCGCTCGAGCACGCGGGCGTTTTCGCCGATGCGAATCCCGAACAGCTGTTCCACCTCTGACTCGTTCGGCGTGCAGGTGGTCATGCCGCGAAAGCGCAGCAAGGACGTACCGGGAGTCGACGAGCAGAGGCGCACGGCGTTCACGCAGGAGTGCCGCAGCGGCGGACACGGCGGCGGAGCGACGAGTCCGGTACCGTAGTCGGAGACCAGCATCGCGTCACAGCGCTTTGCCGCATCGCAGCACGCGCGATTCGATCGCACGACGTTCATCGTCGCTTCGCGTGGTACCGGCCGCCCGGTCGATGCGAACCACCTGCTGCTTCGCGGAGTGAATGCCTCCTGCGAGGATGCGAGTCTTGGTCGGGGTGATGTGCCCGGACGGACGCACGACACCGCGCACGTCGGCGCGTGTCTTCAGCGCGTCCAGCAATCGTCTGCCGGGTTCGTCGCGACCGGCAATGCCGACAACGACCGGCTGACCACCGAGCGCCGCGACGTTGTTCGCGGCGTTTCCGGCGCCACCGGGAAGGAGCTCGGTCGAGTCGTAATTGAGGATCAGCACCGGAGCTTCACGCGATACACGCGCGATCTCGCCGTAGATGAACTCGTCGACGATCAGGTCGCCGAACACGGCGACACGGACGCCGCGGAAGGCGTCGACCAGCTCGAGGAGGCGTCCTGATTCGACGCTGGGCTGAGCGGAAGCTTTTCTCATGGCTGTCGAAGAATCCAGGCCACCGCCCCAATAAGGTTGTCGACGATCGCACGCGGACGGCCGGCTCTCCTGCGCGGCGCCTGCATCCCGTAACCGGTTCGGACCAGCACGCCGCGTCCACCTACTGCAGTGGCCGCCTCCACGTCGCTCCATCGATCGCCGACGACAAACGATCCTGCCAGATCGAGGTCGAGATCCGCTGCCGCCTGCCGCAATTGCCCCGGTTTCGGTTTGCGACAGTCACACTCGCGCGTGAACTTGGCGATGGAGCCCTCCGGATGGTGCGGGCAGTAGTAATAGCCGTCGATCCGCGCGCCGCCTTCCGCCAGCTTACTGTCGATGAAGGCATGCGCCTCCACGAGGAAACCTTCCTGCACGATGCCGCGAGCGATGCCGGACTGATTGGTGATCACGACCACCGCGAATCCCGCCTGGTTCAGCAGCCGCACCGCATCGACCGTGTACGGGAAGAACACGACATTCCTGATGTCGGAAACATAGTTCCCTTCTTCGAGCAACGTGCCATCCCGGTCGAGAAATACCGCCGTTCATGCGTCAGACCGCGAGCCGCTGGATTGAAGGCGTCGCTCGACCGAACGAACTACCTCCTCAGAGGTGATCCGGGTCATGCAGCGATGATCGATCGGGCACTCGCGCAACATGCAGGGGCGGCAGAACACCTGGTGGAGAAGCACATCATGAGTGCCGATCGGGGCCGTGACGCGCTCCTTGGTTGGGCCGAAAATGGCAGTGACGGGCACCCCGGCGCCGCCGCCAGGTGCATCGCACCCGAGTCATTCGAAACGAAGGCGTCGCACAGTGCCAGGACGCCGATCAACAACCGAAGATCGGTCCGCCCGACCAGGTTGACGAGCGGCACACCGGCAGGCAATGAGGATTCTACCGCACGCCCCGTCTCCCGATCCGCCACTGCGCCGACCATTACGCACGACGCACCGCGCTCGCGAACGAGGCGGGTCACCACTTCCGCCACCCGGTCGGGCGGCCATCTCTTGGCGTGCCCGTATGCGGCCCCGGGCGCGAAACCGACGATCGGGGACTGCCTGTCGCCAAGAAGCCGGGCCGCTCGCGTGCGGGTTCTCGTCCAGTGGCGGCATGACCGGCTGTGTTTCGTTGACGGGCACCTCGAGGGCGCGTCACCAGCGTCGAGTCGGTACTCCGACTGGTGGAGCTCGCGTCTCGGACGTGGAATGGCGCGTGTGAGCAACAGCCGGCGTGCGCCCGCCGCATAGCCCCATCGATGCGGGATGTTGCCGCGCCGCGCCAGCCAGGCGGATCGAAACGAATTCGGCAGCAGGATCGCGGTGTCGTAGCGTCCAGGGTGCAGGCGTTCGGCCTCGTTGTGCTTCTCGACCGACAGCACTTCCTGTGGCGCAATCGCGGTGCGTTCCTCGAACATCGGTGCGACCGACGGAATCGCCGCAATGGCGATGTGCATGGAGGGATACGCCGTGCGGATGGCCGCGGCAGCGCGGTAACGCCATGACCGCATCACCGAGCCAGTTCGGCATCCGGACGACGAGTCGTGGGGAATGTGGGAGACGTCGATCACCCGCGCCCAGCCTCGTCGCGGGTCGCCTTCGGGAACATGCCCGCCGACGTGCTCTCCCTGGGAACGTCGCGCCAGCGCCGATGCATCCACAGCCACAGTTCCGGGTAGCGCCGCACGTACATCTCGAGCACGTCGGTGCAGCGCTGTGTGAACTCGCGAATCGCGGCCTCGTCACTTCGCAGCGGCGGCTCCACCGGGTGCTCGTAGACCATGCGGAACCGTCCGCCCGGGAGTGGCAGCGCAAACATCGGGACCACCGGTGCGCCTGTCTTCAACGCCAGTGCCGCGAGTGCCGAAGTGGTCGCGGCCGGACGGTTGAAGAAGTCGACGTAGACCGCGTCCGCACTGAGCAGGTGCTGGTCGATGAAGATGCCGACCGTGTGGTTCGACGCCGAGCGCGCGCAGCACCCGACGGATCGCACCGCGCCGGTAGATCACGCTGTTGCCGGTCGACTGCGCACGCGTTCGAGCAGATCGTGCAGCAGGCGATTGTCGAGCGGCCGCGCCAGCACCGACATCGGCTCGAGCTGCAGTGCGTGCACCAGTGCCTTGATTTCCCAGAAGCCGAAATGTCCGGTGAAGACGCAGCACGCCACGTCCGTTCGCGTTCGCCTCGCGCATCCGCTCCTCGCCGTCGAACTCGACGTGACGGTCAGCATCTTCCTCGCGGGAGAACGTGCTGAACTTCAGCAGGACCATCAGCAGGCTGCCCGAAGTGCTCGAACATCTGCCGGGCGATCGCCCGGCACTCGGCGCCGCGACCGGAGCGGAAACGCAACCTGCAGATTCTCGATCGCCAGCCGGCGATGCCCGCGGTCGACGGCGTGAAACGGACGCGCCCGAGCAGCGGACCCGGCACCGAGCACGGCGCGCATCGGCAACAGTCGAACGACGCCGATAACCGCAGCGACGGCGGCGTGCTCGAGGCGGTGACGAAACGATGGCGGCTGATCAGGCCAATGACGTGTCGCGGGTCGAGGCGATGGATGACGGCAAGCCAGCGGCGGAATTCGTCGGCGGCTCTGGCTCCATTGTAAGCGGCAGCCACCCGACAGGCATCGCGAACGGACGATAACGGCAGCAGCCGACATAGTCCTTCTCGGTCGTCACGACGGCTGCGGCACCCGCGCGGGGCAGCCGTGAAGATCCGCCGCACGTCCCGCTCCGAATACGGATGGTGATCGCGGAACACCGCGCGTCCGGCGACACGTTCAGCCCGCGGCTTGCGAGCGCCGAGAAGAACGGCTGCAGGGCGCGCGATGCCGGCGATGGCGAAGACGCGCTCCGCTGGGCAACGGAAAACGCAGTCGCCGTCGAATCCCGGCGCGCGATGCTGCGGCGCGCGCCGAACACCGCACGTGAAGGGCGTCGCTCCCACAGTCGTCGTCGACCGCAACCATCGCGTCGGCGGCCACCAGCACGTCGGCCGGCTCGCGCAACCGTCCGCACGGAAACGTCCTGTCCGCAGGTCTGATTCGGCGACCAGAACGATGTCCACATCGCGATCGAGCTGAAAGTGCTGGAACCCGTCATCGAGGACATGGACCGTGGCGCCGAGATGATGTTCGGCCAGCCGTCCAGCAAGGTACCGATCCGACGACGACATGACGATGGCACCGGCGAGGCTCGCGAGCCAGCATGAACGGTTCGTCGCCGGCGCGCGCGACGTCGGCGCGCATGCCGGTCCGGTCGCGGACGACCACTGACCCCGTCGTCGGCGGCGTGCGGCCGATACCCGCGGCTGAGAACCGCGGGGCGCTCCCCCAGTTCGAGCAGGATGCGGCGACCGGCGCCGTGAACGGCGTCTTGCCGCGGCCGCCGACGGCGAGGTTGCCGATGCTGATGACGGGATGGCGCAGGCGCCGGCGCGCCTCCGGCCGGTGTGCATACCACTCGCGCGCGGCGCCGGCAGCGCCGCGTAGATCGACGAGATCACTGCACCAGCCGGAACGGCCGGACGTTGCCCGGTATTCTCGCCGGCGCAGCAGCTGCGCGACCACCGCGAGGCTCTTCGCCCGGGCGCCGCGATTTGCCTCGACCAGCGCGCGCGCCGCCGCACCGAGACTGGCGCGCCGCACCGGGTCGTCGAGCAGGGCGAGCAGCGACTCTTCGAGCTCGCGTCCGTTCTTCACCTGCAACGCCGCGCCGTTGTCGATGAACGCGGCGGCAATCTCGGTGAAGTTCTGCATGTACGGACCAAAGAGGATTGGCTTTCCGAACACCGCCGGTTCGAGGATATTGTGGCCACCGGCGTCGACGAGACTTCCTCCGACGAACACCACGGTGGCCACTTGAAACAACTGCGCCAGCTCGCCGATCGAATCGAGAACGACGATGTCGTTGCGCGGCTCCGCGTCGACCCGGAGCTCGCTCCGCCTGGCGACGTTCCAGCCGCCGCGCCTGGCGATCCGTTCGACCTCCTCGAAGCGTTCGGGCTTGCGTGGCGCGATGATCAGCAACGCGCTGGTGCGGGTTGCGCGAATCCGCTGAAAGGCTTCGAAGATCGGCTCTTCTTCGCCCTTGAGCGTGCTCGCGGCGATCACCACCGGACGGTCGGGACTGATCCGGAAGTAGCGGAGCACGCGGTTCTGACCGCGGTCGGCACCTGTGGACCCCTGCGCTCCGGGAATCTCGAGCGAGTCGAACTTGAGCGAACCGGTCACCGACACGCGTGCGGGATCGGCGCCGATGTCGATGATGCGACGTGCCGACTCGTCGCTCTGCATGCAGAACCGGTCGACGTGCGCGAGGACCGGCCGGAAGAACCATCGCGCCATCCGGTATCGCGGATACGAGCGCGACGAAATCCGTCCGTTCACCAGCATTGTCTTCACCCCCGCCGCATGGCAGGCGCGCAGAAGGTTCGGCCAGAGTCTCCGTCTCCATCATGATGAACAGCTTCGGCTTCACCAGCCGCAGCGTTCGCTTCGACGATGAAGCCGAAGTCGAAAGGAAAGAAGAACACCTCGTCGACGTACTGGAGGTTGTTGCGCGCGACCTGCTGTCCGGTGATCGTCGTGGTCGACAGAAAGATGCGCAGCGTCGGATAGCGTTCGCGCAGTTCCTGCAGCAGCGCGCGTGCGGTCAGCACTTCACCGACCGACACTGCGTGGATCCAGATCGACTCGTCGGCGTCGAGGTTGAAGGAAACCGGCAGGATGCCGAGCCGCTGCGGCAGGCTCGCCACGTACTTGCGATAACGCACCGCCTGGTACAGCAGGTACGGCGACATCACGACGAAGAACAGAACGATGAGAACGCTGTAAACCGCGTACATGGACTGGGTTCCGGTGACTGTACCCGCCTGTTTGACCACCGCGCAAGCCGTTCATTAAAATCAGCCGTTTCGGGCTGCTGGAGGATTCGAGAGATGGCAATCAAAGTCGGGATCAACGGGTTCGGTCGCATCGGGCGCAACATCATGCGCGCGGCGATGGGCGACGCGAACCTCGATTTCGTTGCGGTGAACGACCTCACGAACGCCGAGACGCTGGCGCACCTGCTGAAGTACGACTCGATTCTCGGCAACCTGAAGGCCGATATCTCCGCCATCCGGCGACCGGATCTCGGTGAACAAGGACGAGTTCCAGGTGCTGTCGATCAAGGATCCGGCGCAGCTGCCGTGGAAGGACCTCGGCGTCGACGTCGTCTTCGAATCGACGGGCCTCTTCACCGAGCGGGACGACGCCGCCAAGCATATCGCCGCCGGCGCGAAGAAGGTCATCATCACGGCGCCGGCGAAGAAGTCCGGACGTCACGCTCGTGCTCGGCGTCAACGCCGACGCCTACGACGCCTGGCAAGCACCACATCATCTCGAACGCCTCCTGCACGACCAACTGTCTCGCGCCGGTCGCCAAGGTCCTGCACGAGCGCTTCGGCATCCGCAAAGGCTGGATGACGACGTCCACTCCTACACCAACGATCAGCAGCTGCTCGACCTGCCGCACAAGGACCTGCGGCGCGCGCGCGCGGCGGCGCTGTCGATCATCCCGACGACGACCGGCGCGGCGATCGCGGTCGGCGAAGTGCTGCCGCGAGCTGAAGGGCAAGCTCGACGGCATCTCGATGCGCGTACCGACGCCGAACGTGTCCTGCATCGACCTCGCCGTCCTCGTCGACAAGAAAGACGTCGAACGAAGAGGTGAATGCGGCGTTCAAGGCAGCGGCGGACGGACCGCTGAAGGGCATCCTGCGAATACACCGAGGTGCCGCTGGTCTCGATCGACTTCCGCGGCAACCCGCATTCGTCGATCGTCGACGCGCCATACACCGCGTCATGGACGGCGACTTCGTCAAGGTCCTGGCCTGGTACGACAACGAGTGGGGCTACTCGAGCCGCTGCGTCGACCTGCTGCGCTTCCTCGTCGAGAAGGGGACTGTAGTCGTGCGCGCAGCGTCAAGGACATCGATCTCGCGGCAAGCGCGTCTTCATCCGCGTCGATTTCAACGTGCCGATCAAGGACGGCAAGATCACCGACGACACGCGGATCCGCGCGTCGCTGCCGACCATCCAGTACGCGCTGGATCACGGCGCGAAGTCGGTGATCCTGGCGTCGCACCTCGGCCGTCCGAAGGGAAAGCCGAATCCGCAGTTCTCCCTGAAGCCGGTCGCCGACGCGCCTGTCGGAGTTGCTTGGGCGTCCCGGTGACGTTTGTCGACGCGCCGAATCCGTCCAGCACGGCCGACGGCGTCGACCTGCTCGAGAATCTGCGCTTCAACCCTGGCGAAGAGAAGAACGATCCGGCCTTTGCGTCGCAACTCGCCGCGATGGCGGACGTCTATATCAATGACGCGTTCGGCTCCGCTCATCGCGCCCACGCGTCGACCGAAGGGATCGTCCGACACGTCAAGGAATCAGGGGCCGGCCTGCTGATGGCGGCGGAAGTCGAATACCTGGGGCGAGTGCTCGAGCATCCGGACCGTCCATTCGTCGCGATCCTCGGCGGCGCCAAGGTGTCCGACAAGCTGGAAGTGATTCAGAACCTGATCCCGCGAGTCGACGCGCTGCTGATCGGTGGCGCGATGGCCTACACGTTCTTCAAGGCGCGGGGGCTGAACGTCGGCAGGTCGCTGGTCGAAGACGATCTGCTCGATGCGGCCCGCGAAGTCGAGGAGCATGGCGCGAAAGTCCGGAACCTCCGCTTCGAGCTGCCGCGTCGACCACGTCGTTGCGCCGAAACTCGAAGCCGGCGCCGCGTCCGAAATACTGTACGTCGACGATCCCGCGATCGGCGACCGCATGGGCCTCGACATTGGTCCGAGGACGATTGAGCGAGTACCGTGCGATCCTCGCGACGGCAAAGACGGTGACCTGGAACGGACCGATGGGTGTTTTCGAGATCGACGCCTTCGCCCGTGGCACCATCGACATCGCCCGCGCCGTTGCGGACGTCAAGGGCATCACCGTCATCGGCGGCGGTGATTCGATGGCCGCAGTGGCCAAGGCCGGCGTGACCGACCGCATCACGCACATCTCGACCGGCGGCGGCGCGTCGCTCGAATTCCTCGGCGGACGTAAACTGCCGGGGGTGCAGGCGCTCACCTGAGGGGGTGCCGGCTGCCGGGTGCCTGGGTGCCGGGTGCCTGGGTGCCGGGGTGCCCAGGTGCTCAGGTGTCAGTAGCCAGCGCTGAAACGAGCAACAGAAGCACTTTGGGACCCCGGCACTCTGGCACTCTGGCACCCCGGCACTCTGGCACCGGCACCCTGGCACCCTGGCACCCTGGCACCCTATGATGCGAATCCCCTTCATTGCGGCGAACTGGAAGATGAACAAGACCGTCCACGAGACGGTCGCGTTCGTCAAGGAGTTGCGCAGCGCTCGTCAAAGACGTGGCCGACGTCGAGATCGTGGTCGCGCCGCCGTTCACCGCGCTGCACGCCGCCGCGGAAGCGGCGCGCAACTCCCCGATCGCCATCGCGGTGCAGGACGTCCTACTGGGAGCGTGACGGCGCGTTCACCGGCGAAGTGAGTGCCGCGATGGTCAAAGAGGCCGGGGCGCGAGTTCGTGATCGTCGGTCACAGCGAGCGGCGACGGCTGTTCGGCGACACCGATGAGACCGTCAACCGGAAGGCTGTCGCGGCTGCTCGGCGCCGGACTCATTCCGATCGTCTGCGTCGGTGAAACGCTCGAAGAGCGCGAGAGCGAACACGACCTTCGACGTCCTCGACCGGCAGATCAAGAAAGGCCTCGACGGGCTGACGGGGACCAGGTCGTCGGCACTGGTCGTCGCCTACGAGCCGGTGTGGGCGATCGGCACCGGCCGCAAGCGACCCCGCAGCAGGCCGGCGACGCGCATGCGCACATCCGGTCGCGCCTGCGTTCGCTGGTTCGGCGGCGCCGCGGTGACCTGTGCCACGTCATCTACGGCGGCAGCGTGAAGCCCGACAACATCCACGAGTTGATCGCTGCTGCCGGACGTCGACGGCGCACTGGTTGGCGGCGCCAGCCTGGAGATCCGCGCGTTCACCGACATAGTGGCGCGCAGCCGTCAGAGCGCGGTATAATCCGCCGGTTATGCTCTACTACCTGGCCGCAACGCTGTACGTCCTGTCGTGTCTCCTGCTCCTGCTCTCGGTTCTGCTCCAGCAGGGTAAGGGGGGCGACATGGCCAGCGCGTTCGGCGGCGGTGGCAGCCAGACGGCGTTCGGCGCCCGGGCCGGTGCGAGCGTCCTGACGCGCGCGAGCAGCAGTCTCGGTGCACTGTTCATGATCGGCGCAATCGTGCTCGGGATCATGGGCCAGCGTGGCCCGTCGTCGCTCATCCGCGGCGTGAACGGGCCGGCCCCGATCCAGCAGCCGGCGCCACAGCAGCCAAAGAAGTAGTCTAGTGCAGCCCTTCAGGGCTGCCGTAAGAAGAAGTAGTGCAGCCCTTCAGGGCTGCTTCCCTCCTCGCGAAAGTGGCGGAATTGGCAGACGCACCAGCTTGAGGGGCTGGCGGCCGCAAGGTCGTGGGGGTTCGAGTCCCCCCTTTCGCACCAACACCTAAGTTACTGAATCGTACGGGCTTTGTCGGCTGGCCGTGCTTCCTGCTGAGGCCCAGAGGCTGGTGTGTCCTTTCATCCGGCCTGCTCTCCTCCAACTGTTGCATCGCCAAGCAAGTGTTCGAGCGCGGAGAGTGGACGACTTGGACCACCATCCTCGATGGCACACTGCTGCGACCGGACCAGATTCCACAGAGGGTCGAAGACCGTGTCGATGGCGTCGTTGGAACTGAGAGGCAGAGTCCTTGCTCGGAGCGAGGAATGGCTTCAGACGAAGACGACATCGAAGGGCTGATCGAGGCAGTTCGCGCTGCGCGTCTCCGTTTGAAAGTAATGGTCATGCAGGCGCGACGCACGGCTGGCACCCTCAACGCGACCGAACGTGCCGCCGCAGTCAAAGCGACACTGCAACGGACACGGACCTTACGAGCACAAGCCGATCTTCGGCCTCGTCAACGGAAAGCCATCCACTAGTTCTTCAGGAGAGTAGACTCCCGGTCATGATCGTCCTGCCAATCGAGCCGGATGAGTCTCGCGGGCCCGTCAACTCGTTTTCCAATCTCGCCGCACGCCGGCTATCGCTCGCCGGTTACTGACTAACGCACGCCGATCCCGCGATGCGTCTCGGGAGATCGTGCCCGCATTCCGGGACGGGCGGCGACGGCGGCGGGTCTAACGCAAGCGTTTCAATCGCAATTCGTGCCTGCCCCAGATTGCGCGAGTGATCGGTTCGTGAGATCCTCATGCACGGATATGGCTCAGCTCGCCCGTGGTGCTCAAGTGGAGAAGCGATTGTGTAAGTCCTGCGGACTGTGGACGCTGTTCGCGCATGGGTCTGACGCGGATTGCGTAGTCGCTCTCCGCGCTGAACTCTCAAGGGCGAATGCCGCGACCAAACCTCCGGGGATTCCTCTGGAGCGTTGCGCTCCACCCGGCTCCGACATTCAGTTGTAAGACATCGCTCAACGGGTTTGCTAAGGTCCCGACGCCGTGCCCAATCGTTCCCGCGTGCTCGTGATCGAAGATGACCATGACGCGCTGACCGCCATCTTCCTCACGCTCACCCAAGCGGGCTTCTCAGTCCTCACCGCCGACGATGGTGCTCAAGCCGTGGACTTACTCAGCAGGGGCATCCATCCCCGGTTGATCGTGCTGGACTTGGTTCTTCCGAGAGTGGACGGCTTCGCCGTCCTTAAACATCTGCAGGGAGACAAGGATTTGCGCGAGATTCCGGTGATCGTGACAACGGCCCTGAAGAATGACGAGCGGGTCATCAAGGGGGCCGACGTGATCCTCGAAAAACCACTCGCCCCTACACGGCTCGTCGCAGAGATCGTGCGACTGCTCGGGGATGGCGCTGGCGTTTAGCTCGTTGGACTGAGATCGAAACCCCGCACCATCGCCAAACATTTCACTCCGCAGTCGAGAGCGGCGTTTCTCTAACCGTCCACAGCACACACAGGTCGTCCGCAGGTTCAAGGCGTATGTGGACTTTCTTGGGTGCCCTCTCTCGTGGCCTGACGACCACCTCAAGCTCCTCGATGTGTCCTCGGGACGCGATTTCGACAGCACGGAGCACCGTTTCGCGGAAGCCCGGGAAGAAGCTGTGCATCGTTCGCCCTCGGCACGACCCCGCCGATACGTTTAGTAACTTTCCGGCCTTCGGCGTTGCGTCGATAATCCAGCCCGTGGCATCCGTCAAAACTCTCAAGGCGACCCTCCCTCGAATCGTCACTGCAAGGGAAGCAAAACACATGCGCACGCGGGTCGGCCACGAATCGCCATCGCGTGAGAAAGCCGACCCCCGTTTTCCGAGGTCGGCTTCGATCTGCCCTGTCTTCTTGCAGCTTGAGGGGCTGGCCGCGATTCTGGTGTAAGCGAATCGCTCCGGCTCGATCTGTTCGCGTGGGCGCTGTTGGTCCCCCCGACGCCTATACTCTGACTCCCATGCTCACCGTGCTGGTGATCCTTGCGACGGTGACTCTGGGCGCGGCAATGGCGGGCTACGTGATGTGGTGGGCCTCACATCAATCAACCCTGGTGAATGTCGTAGTGGCAATGCTGCTGGCGCTGGTCGTCATGATCGGCGGACTTCTCATCGCGCTGGGGTTCATGCGTGCCTACACCTGGCCACTGAATCCGTTTTGAAACTATGAATCGCTCATTTGCAAATCCCTCCTTCGAGGCACATAGTGCTTGTATCGAAATCATACGCGGCACAGGTGTGCCAATCGCGGGGAGCTCGAATGTTTTATGAGTTTGTCACTCTAAACCGCGACGCGATCATTGCGAAAACCCGAGCAAAGGTCAGCACGAGGCCTTGGCCCCCCGCTTCGACTGTCGAACTGGAGAACGGCGTGCCGCTGTTCCTGACGCAGCTTTCCGACACGCTCAGGCTGGAGTCCACTCCGTCCCCGTTTTCCGCGACAGCTATCGGCACCGCCGCGACCCGCCACGGGAGTGAGTTACTCGCTCTCGGGTTCACCGTGTCGCAAGTCGTGCATGATTACGGGGACATTTGCCAAGCGATTACCGAACTGGCAACGGAGCAGAATGCCCCGATTACCGCCAACGAGTTTCACATTCTCAACCGTTGCCTCGACACAGCCATCGCGGACGCGGTCACCGAGCACGCCCGCATCACAGCGGCGTCTCAACTCACCGACGAACTCGAACGCATTGGGCGGTTGATGCACGAGGTTCGGAACAACCTGAACACCTCGCTGATTGCGTTCGACGTGCTGAAGCGGGGCACGGTCGGTGTCGGCGGGAGCACGGGTGCCGTGCTGGGCAGAAGCCTCGTCACCATGCGGACATTCGTTGACAGCACACTGGCCGATATCCGAACTTCAGCAAGTCACCATCGCCCGGAGAACGTCTCCGTCTTGACCTTCCTCAGCGAAGTCGAGATCGCCGCACGTCTTCATGCAGATTACAGCGGCTTGACGCTGGTCATCGAGCCGATTGAGCCGACTCTGACGGCCCACGTAGACCCGCAGCTCCTTGAATCCGCGCTGATGAACCTCTTGACGAATGGATTCAAATACACACGCGAGGGGGGCACGGTGACCCTTCGAGCACGCGAGCAAGACGGCAAGGTCCGCATCGAAGTTGAGGATCAGTGCGGTGGCATCCCCGACACGAAAGGCGACCCGTTCAGACCGTTCGGAGATAGGCGCGGCAAGGATCGAACTGGATTGGGGCTCGGTCTTTCCATCGCCCGTAAGGCGGTTCGAGCACAGAAGGGCGACGTCACTGTTCGGAACATCCCTGGTCAGGGTTGCGTGTTCACTATCGAGGTGCCGCTTGCGACAGAAGACCGTGTGGGAGCACTCGCCCCTGTCGGTTAGATCGGCGCCGAATCTTCTTCAGCTGCTCTTGGACCTCGACGGCGACACCAGCACAGCTCGTCGGCTCAGCCGTGAGAGAATTCGGCGGGTGAGCTGGCTCCTTCTCCCGTCCTATCGCCACGCGAGAGCATGACCCGCGCTCTCCGGGTGGTCGGCCGCTACCTGCCCGGCACGGCCCTGTTCGCATTCCTGGTCTGGAGCACGGGCCCCCTTCGCCGTCTGCTCGGGTTCGGCATCGACATCACCTCGTTGATGATCCTGACGATGGTCGGCACCGCGTGGTATCTGGGGCGTGGTCCAGGTCTCCTCCTCGCGATCCTGTTCGAAGCCACACTCGACTACTTCGCCGGCGTGCCAGTGAATTGGCCACGGGCCTTGATCATCGGCTTCAACCGGTTCCTGCTGTTCGCCGGCATCGTCCTGTTCGCCAGCGCGAGGCGCGGGGCCGAGGACCGTCTGCGTCAGCAGCAGAAGGTCCTTGCGGCGAGCCTGGCGCGCGAACGAACGGCACGGGAGGATGCGCAGAAGGCGAACCGATTCAAGGACGAATTCCTGGCGACCATCTCGCACGAACTGCGCACGCCGTTGAACGCGCTGCTTGGATGGTCCCGTATTCTGAGCAGAGGGGATCTGGATCCCGGCATCATGCGGAAAGCAGTCGAAGCGATAGAGCGCAGCGCCCTGGCCCAGGCGCACATCGTCGAGGACGTGCTCGACATGTCACGGATCACTGCCGGAGTCCTGAGCGTGAAGCAGGAAGCGGTGGCCGTCTCTGCGGTGGTCGAAGACGCTGTCGAGTCAATACGGGCTGCCGCCGCCGAAAAGCAGATCGAGCTGTCCGTGAAAGTGGCGCAGGATCTTCTGGTCATCGGCGACGCAGGACGCATTCGGCAGATCGTCTGGAACCTCGTCTCGAACGCGACGAAGTTCACGCCCCAGGGCGGCTCGATCGATGTCGCGCTCGAACGAGCGGGCGACAGCATCGAGTTGAGAGTGCGCGACACCGGCATTGGCATCGCCCCCGATTTTCTTCCGCACGTGTTCGACCGGTTCCGGCAGGCTGATGCCTCGATGACTCGCGAGCACGGAGGTCTGGGCATCGGCCTGGCGATCGTTCATGAACTCGCGTCTCTGCACGGCGGATCCGTTCGAGCGGAGAGCGACGGACTCGGCAAGGGCGCGAGGTTCTGCGTGCGTTTGCCAGCGGCGCCGGCTGCGGTGAGCGCATGACAGGGACTCTCCGCGATCGGGCGATGGAGTTGCGCTGACCGTCCCTGACAAGATATTCTCACCTCATCCTTGAAAGTAGAATTTAACGGCCGCTCCACGGAGCCGGACACCTGGGCGCGCGTTGGTGCGTGGGCCTTCCGGCAGCGATCCTGGCTCCCGGTGCCACTGGCGCTGATCCTCGTGTTGGTTCGCGTCGGCGAGTACGAGGCGGAATGGCCGATGGTCTTCGGCATCATCCTCGTCGGCTGCGGGCTCGCATTGCGGTTATGGGCCGTGCGCCACATCGGTGATATCTCCCGAACGCGCGCAAACCGCAGCGGCGCACTCCAGGTCGACGGGCCGTATGCGCTCGTGCGCAATCCCCTCTACGTCGCCAACTGGCTGCTCTGGACCGGCTTTACGCTGGATTCGGAACTCGACTGGATGCTGGTCGTCGCGTGGGGGATCTTCGCGCTGCAGGTACTCCGCGATCGTCGCGTGGGAAGAGCACCTGATGCGCGAGCGCTTCGGCAGCGCCTATGAGGCGTACGTCGCATCGACCCCGCGCTGGATTCCTTCTTGGCGGACGCTCCGGTCCTTCGCCAGCCATCCGAAGCACTCGTGGGGGCGCGTCTTCTTCAGCGAACGCGGAACATTGATCGCAGCCGCCTGCATGCTCGCGCTACTCGCCTTCAAAGAAGGACTGCTCTGACGTCAGGCGTGACCTCAACGTGACCGATGGCACTGTCGCCGTCGCGCGCAGGACGCGTAGGCTGCTTCATCATGCTTCTGAATATCGTTCGATCGACGACCGCCGCAGTGCTGCTCGCCACGACAGTCATCCCGCAGTCAGGCAGCCCTCTCGAAGAGCAGATCAAGCACCTGGAACGCAGCCGGCAGGACGCATTCATTCGGGGCGACCTTGCACGGATCGAGGCTGAGACCGGAGACGACTACACCACGATCAGTCGCACCGGGAGCATCGCCGACAAGGCGCGGATGATGGCGAGTCTGGCGAGCGGACGTACTAAGGTTCTGTCCGTCGCTCTCGAGGATCTGAAGGTACGTGTCTACGGAGATGTCGCTGTCCTGACCGGCCCGCTGCCTGAGTAGCACGACAGCAGATCCGCAGCCTCACGCGTCGAGGCGGTAGCGACCCAGGCGCGCCAGGATCGTTGCCTTCAAGTCCTGCTCCGAGCGCGCCGCGGTGAGATCGATGTCGGCATCCCCGGCCGCATCGACCAGCGCGCGAATCAGCTGCGCGCGGCTGATCGCCGCACCACTCTGCGCGCGGATGTTCGAGGCCAGGCGATCGAGAAAGACGATCTGCCGGTTGAACAGCACCACCGTGACCTTCGTCCACGCTTCATCGTGCATGGGCGGACGGCCTGGCCCGCGCTTCGCCACTGCAAGACTCGGCCTGGTGGGAGCAAAAATGTCTGTTGGAGGTTTGGGGATCGACTTCGGGCGACGCGCCATCGAGGGTCTCCGTCTTCGTGGTGAACAATTACTTCTACCCTTAATGATGCGTTCGCGCTAAAGGGGTCGAGTGGCGTTATTCAACAACAAAGATGCGTTTTTCTTCAAGCTGGACGGTACTGACGAAGACCGCCGCGTGCGATTGTGCCACCCTCAACACGTGCGGAAACGCGCGGGCTACTTGCGCGTTCGGAGCCGTTCGAGCACCTCGCCGGCCAGACGGCTGAACGCGTCGGCGCTGCGAGTGCGCGGGGCGAACTGGAAGATCGTTTTGCCTGCCGACGGTGCGTCCTCGAGCGCACGGGTCGCCGCAATTTCGGTGTGGAACACGCGCTCCCGGTACTGCGATCGCAACCGCTCTCGCGCTTCGGTCGCGCTACGGCCCGCGACCACCATCGTCAGCAGCACACCGATCAACCGCGACTTCGAACCGAGACGCGTCTTCACCTGCTCGATGGCGGCGAGCAGGTTGATCAGCCCTTCGATCGCCAGGAACTGGGCGGTCACCGGTATGAGCAACGCGTCTGCCGCCATCAACGCGTTCACGCCGACGAGCGACAGACTGGGTGGGCAGTCCAGGACCGTGAAATCGTATCGCTGGCGCACCGGCTGCAGGGCATGATGCAGGGTCAGTTCGCGACCGACCACATCGCACAATTTGAGATCGGCGTTGGCGAGTTCCGGTGAGGCGGGAACGAGATCCAGATGTGGCGTCGATGTCGGCCGAACGGTTTTCAGCATCGGCAGTCCGTCGAGCAGCACATCGGCCGACGACGGGCGAAAGTGCGGACGCGCAACGCCGCACCACAGCGAAGCCGACGCCTGGCTATCGAGGTCGACCAGCAGCACGCGTCGCCTGGGAGCGGCGAGCGCGGCCGCCAGGTTGACCGACGTGGTCGTCTTCCCCACGCCCCCCTTGTTGTTCAGAACCGCAAGTACCACGCTGTTGAATCCGTCATTCTATCCCTAACGTTTCGCGTACCGAGTGAGGCGAGCGTGATGTAATTTGTCGTGAATTCACGGCGAGTCTGCAACGTGAGCGCCAACGACTTATCACACGTGCGCACGGGCGAGGCAGCTAGCAGCAATAGGATGCGGCGCAGTTCACAACTCGGCCGTAACCTCCGAGTGATGTTTCGAAACAAGCACAAATCCTGATTGGTCCGTCCGATGGCGCTGTTTGGCTGGTTCAAGGGCAATGCGGGGAAGGTCGACAAGCAACAGGCACACTGGCGTGAGGCGTGGACGCGGGCGATGGACGCGGAGGATGCGTCACAACTGCCAGCGCTCCGGGAAGAGCTGCAGGCACTGAATTCCGTGGTCGACGACGTGGAACTGGAGGAGGAGATGCTGGACTCCCTGCAGCGGATCGCGGAGCTCCAGGCGGCGACTCCCAGCGGAGAGCTCCCGGAGATCGAAACCCATCACCGGATCGTTGGATCCGACAGGTGTCATTTCAGCGCGCCGGCGTCCCTGCCCGCCGACCCGTCGCAACCGTCCGGTCGCGTTCTACTCACGAACACGCGGAGCCTGTTCCTCGGCGGGACCGGTGGCGCCAGCGTCGCATGGCATGCCGTACGCGACGTCATCAGGATCGAGCGTGACGTGCTGCTCGTCCGCGGCGACGGATCCGCTGGTGCGCACTTCCGGTTCAATTCGTTCGCGGATGCCGCAACCGCTGCGTTCCTCGCGCGCCGGCTCAAGGGAAGACGCGCGACCGCCACGCTATAATCCGCCTCGATGTCCTCTACCGTCGTCGCTCCAACCGTTACGCTCGGAATCGACCGGCTCCTTTCCACTGACCGGCGCCTGGTCGAGGGGCGCCGAGTAGGGATTGTCTGTAACCCGGCGTCGATCAACAGCAACTTCCGGCACAGTGCCGACCTGATCTTCGAAGATCCCGCGGCGAAGCTGGCAGCGATCTTCGGTCCGCAGCACGGCTTCCGCGCCGATCTGCAGGACAACATGATCGAAACACCGCATGCGAGCGACGCACGCCGGCGGGTGCCGGTGTATTCGCTGTATAGCGAAGTCCGCGAGCCCTCGCGCGAGATGCTCGACGGCCTCGACCTCTTCGTCGTCGATCTCCAGGACGTCGGCACCCGCGTCTACACGTTCATCTACACGATGGCGAACACGATGAAGGCGGCGGCTCGCGCCGGCATCCCCGTGGTCGTCTGCGACCGCCCCAATCCGGTCAATGGCAATGACGTCGAAGGCCACCTGCTCGACGACGCGTATGCGTCATTCGTCGGTCAGTACGCAATCCCGCTGAGACATGGGCTGACGATCGGTGAGCTCGCCCGGCTCTTCAACTCGGTTTTCAACATCAATGCGGACCTGCACGTGATCCCGATGGAGGGCTGGCGGCGAAGCATGTTCTACGACGACACGGCGCTTCCGTGGGTCATGCCGTCGCCGAACATCCCCACCCTCGACAGCGCGATCGTCTACCCGGGCGCGGTGCTGTTCGAAGGCACGAAGTTTTCGGAAGGACGAGGCACCACGCGTCCGTTCGAACTGATCGGCGCGCCGTGGATCGATGGGGATCGCTACGCGGCGGCGATGAACGCGCGCGGGCTGCCTGGCGTGTACTTCAGGCCGGTGTTCTTCGAACCGACGTTTCAGAAGCACGCGAAGCAGACCTGCGGCGGGTGCCAGCTGCACGTGACGGATCGGAATGCATTCAAGCCGGTCCGAACGGCCATCGAAATGCTCGAGGAGTTCCGCGCGGAGGAACCGGCGAAGTTCGGCTGGCGTGAGCCACCGTACCGAGTACGAACGCGAGAAGATGCCGATCGACATCCTCTACGGCTCGTCGCGCCTGCGGACCCACATCGATAACGGCGGCACGGCGAAGACGCTGATGGACACTGCGCGCGAGGACGAAGAACGGTTCCTCGAGACGCGGAAGCCGTTTCTGCTCTACTAGCCGCCGGACTTCTTCGCGGCGCCCGATCGTGCTTCGACGATCTGGCGAGCGTGCCGGTGCGCGTGCTCCGAGTAGATCAGCAGCCATTTCTCTACGCCAAAGCTTCCAGCTTCGGTGTGGGTGCCCTCGCGCAACCAGTCGGCTTCACTCAGCCGCTCGAGCAATTGCGCGGTGGACTCCCTCGCGTACCGGAACGCTTCGAGCGACGCTTCATGGGGGCGATCGTAGTGAAGGCGGCGCGAGAACTCGTCCTGATCGTAGCCATGGATGGTCGGACGATCGGTCGCGAGCAGCAGGCGCAGTCGCACGGCGGCGGTCATTTCGCTGTCGGCAAGGTGATGGACGATCTCGCGGGCACTCCACTTGCCGGGCGCCCTTCTCGCGTCGAGTTCCTCCTCTTCGATGTTGTGCAGCGCATCGACGACCGCGCGATAGCCGTCCCGATACAGGGTAATCAGCCGTTCGCGTTCCTTCACGTCCATCGTCTGTCTCCTCAGCCCTTGGTCTTCGCAATGCCGGGCGCCTTATTCTCCTGCGCGGTCTGCGGCACCATGTGATGCGTCGTCAAATGGTCTTTGAGTTTGTCGAACGCCTGTTCGGGCGTGTCCACCCGGCACAGCAGATTCAGGTCCGCTTCGCTGATCGCGCCCCATTCAACCAGCGGCTTCAGATTGAACACCGCGTCCCAGTAGTGACTGCCGTAGAGCACGACGCAGAGCTTTTTCGAGAGCTTGCGTGTCTGCGCCAGCGTGAGGATTTCGAACATTTCATCCATCGTGCCGAAGCCGCCCGGAAACACCACCAGCGCTTTCGCGAGGTATGCAAACCAGAACTTGCGCATGAAGAAGTAGTGGAACTCGAGATGAAGGCCCTCGCTGATGTATTGATTGGGACCCTGCTCGAACGGCAGGCGGATATTCAGACCGACGGTCTTGCCGCCGGCTTCGTGCGCACCGCGGTTGGCGGCCTCCATGATGCCGGGCCCGCCTCCTGAACAGACGACGAACCGACGCCGCGGCTCTTCGAGCGACAAACTCCACTCGGTGAGCATGTGCGCCAGCTTCCTGGCATCTTCGTAGTAGTGCGACCATTCGAGCGCCTTCTGACTTCTCTTCAGCGCTGCTTCGTACTCCGCGACTTTCTTCCCTTCATCGGTATTGAGCCTGGCCAGCTCCCGCTCGGCGAGCTCACGGCTCAGGGTTCGAGCGGATCCGAAAAACACGACCGTGTCCTGGATGTTGTGCATCCTGAACCGCCGCAGCGGCTCGAGGTATTCGGCGAGCAGCCGGATCGGACGCGCATCGGTGCTTTCGAGGAACTCGAGGTCGTGATACGCGAGCGGTTGCGTCCCGGTTTCGGCAGCGTCATCGAAGTCATCGAAGTCGGTCATTGAAAAAACTGTATCATCCAAATCTGGCCATCGTTCCGGACCGGAGGTTGGGATTCATGCGTATTCGTGTCTTGTGCGTGGCGGCCGCCGCCGCAGCTCTGCTCGGTTCCTCTGTCGTCATCACCGCTTTTCAGCAGGCCCCGTCGACTCCGCCCCAGGGTGGGAACGGATGGGTGCTCGGTGAAGATGCGGCCACGAAGAAAAATCCGCTGACCGCCGACGAGGCGACACTGGCAAAGGGTAAGGGCGTCTTCAAGGAGAAGTGTCAGAAGTGCCACGGCCCGGGCGGTCTCGGCGATGGCCCTGATGGGGATCCGGACGCGCGCGGAGACATGGATCTGACCAATCCGAAACGGGCCGCTCGCAACACCGACGGGACGGTTTACTACAAGGTGGCGAACGGACGTAAGAAGCCGAAGATGCCCGCGTTCAAAGATGAACTTTCGGAAGAGCAGATCTGGGCGGTCGTGACTTACGTGCAGACGCTGCGCCAGAAGCAATAGCGACGCGTCAGAGGTAGCGGGTAATCAGCTCGCCGATCAGGTAACCGACGGCCGCGACACCGAATCCCACGATGAACATGTCGCGGCCGCTGGCCCAGACGCTGCGGCCCGTGAACAGGCTGCGGGCGGCGCCGATGGCGAAGTGCGCAAGCATGCTGACCGCGAGTGACACCCAGATCGCCTCACCGTGGGCCATGAACAGGAACGGTACGATCGGGATGACCGCACCCACGGCTGTCGCGCTTCCCGTAATCAGGCCGTCCTTGAGCGGCGCCAGTTCCGCTGGGTGAATATTCAGTTCCTCCCGCACCATCGCGTCGAGTGCCTGCTTCGGATCCTGCATCATCGCGTGCGCGGTCTCGCGGGCACGGTCGGCCGGTAAGCCCTTGGCCTCATAGATCAGCGCGAGCTCCTCCTCCTCGAGATCGGGCATGAGGCGCATCTCGTGCCGCTCCATGTCGATCTGGTGCGCCTGCACTTCGGCCTCGCTCTTTGCCGCGAGGTACCCGCTCGATCCCATCGAGAGCGCATCGGCGATCGCGCCGGACAGCCCGCTGATGATGACGATATGGGGAGCCACGTTGGCTCCGATCACACCGGCAACCAGGCCGAAGTTCGCGGTGAGACCGTCGTTGAATCCGTAGACGACGCTGCGCAGCATGCCGCCGGCGCCGCCGGTATGCCAGGGCTCGCCTTCACGCCCCATCGCCTCGGAGAGTTCCCGCGCATGGACGGCGGAGTCGGAGGCGATATCCACGGCCGCCTGGTGCGTGAGCTGGTGGGATGAAGACCGCGCGAGGCCGAGATAGGCCTGCACTTCGCGTCCTTCTTCAGCGAGCATCAGCGGCAGCACGAGCGCGGAGCCGAACGTTTTCGACATCCACGCGAGCGCGCGCGTTCGAAGGGCCGGGGTATGGGCAGGCAGCGGACGGCCAGCTTCCTGGAACAGCTCCTCCCACCGGCTCACGTGCCGGTCTTCAACCGCCGCGAGCTTCTCGAACAGTTCGCGTTTGTCGGCCGCCGGTTCGTAGCGGGCCATCTCGCGATACAGGAATGCCGCGTCGCATTCGTCGCGATAATGGTCGTCCCAGCTCTCCGTGGCAACCGGCTTTCCCGCGTCAGTCATGACACTCTCTGCACGTTCAGGTAGTTCGCGTCCGTGCGCGTGAGATCGGGGCTCACGCTGATGAACACGACGAGGTCCCCTGCGCTGACGAATCGATGCGTGCACACGAGACGCTCGAGCTGTTCGATGTCGCGCTCCGGTGTAATCATCGGGGTGACGCCCCTGAGCAACGTGAGCGTACCGGCGATTTCGGCACTCGCTGTCGCGGCGAGTATCGGCGTGGGCGGGCGCAAGGCGGCCAGCATGCGCGCGGTCTTGCCTTCACGCGTCACGGCGATGATCGCCTGCGCCTGCGCGACCGTAGCCAGGGTCACGGCGGCTTCACACAAGGCACGCCCGTGGACCGTGCGCGTTGCATCGACGATCGGGGGGATCACCTCGGTGGACGGCACGTGCTCCGCTTCGGTGATGATCGAAGCCAGCGTCTGGACCGTGCGCGCGGGCCACGCCCCGACGGCGGTCTCTCCGGCCAGCATGATCGCGTCGGCCCCTTCGGCCACCGCGTTTGCGGCATCGCTGACCTCGGCTCGTGTCGGGCGGGGGTCGACGCGCATCGACTCGAGCACCTGCGTGGCCACGATCACCGGGCGTCCAGCGGCGCGCGCTCGCCTGGTGATCTCCTTCTGAACGCGCGGCACCTGCTCGAGCGGCATCTCCAGCCCGAGATCCCCTCGCGCCACCATCACGCCCTGCGCCAGGTCCAGGATCGCGGCGAGGTTCTCAACGGCTGCGGGACGTTCGATCTTCGCGATGATCGGCACCGGCCGCCCCGCTTCTGCCATCACCTCGCGAGCGCGCGTGATGTCCGCGCCGGTTTGAACGAAGCTGAGGGCGATGTAATCGACGCCGAGCTCGAGACCGAAGCGTAGATCGTCGGCGTCCTTGGCGGTCACCGAGGAGGCTGGCAGGGCCACGCCCGGTGCGTTGATTCCCTTGTGCTCGCCGAGCATGCCGCCGTTCACCACGACGGTGGTCAACTCGTCACCGGCGCGCGTCACCCGCAACTCGATCCGGCCATCGTCGAGCAGCAGCCGATCGCCAGGCGTCGCCGAGCGGACCAGCTCGCCGTACGGCGTGTAGACGAGGCCTGGGCGTCCGGTGCCTTCACCGGCGGCGATTCTCAGTTCGTCACCGTCGCTCAAGTGCAAGGGCCCGCCGCCTTCGATCGCGCCGGTCCGGATTTTCGGGCCGCTCAGATCCTGCATGACAGCGATCACGCGTCCCGAACGCGCTGCCGCCTCGCGGATCGCCAGATAGACGCTCTCGTGGGACGCGTGCGTACCGTGCGAAAAATTCAAACGGAAAATGTCGACGCCGGCCGCGATCATCGCATCCAGTACCTGCGGTGAGTTACTGGCGGGACCGACCGTCGCGATGATCTTCGTATGTCTCATGCTGCTGCCCACGGATCGACGAGCGCCTTGGTGATGCGCATCGCTTCTGCGTCCGCGAGCGCCTCGTTGAGCCCAGATAAGGGATAAGTACGCCCGCCGATCTCATGCCACGGTACCTGCCGTGCGTAGCGGTCGAGAAACGAGAGCGCGCGAAGAAAGTGCCCGGCCTCGCTCCCCCAGCAACCCCGGATCTCGAGGTGTTTGCGATTGATCTGGTGGTGAGCGTTGATCGATGCCGGGCCGGCGTCGGTGTAGTGGCCGGCGATGACGTAACGGCCACCATCGCGCGCCAGGTCGAGCCCCTCGGGAACCGCTGCCGCGGCACCGGCCGCCTCGAGCACGACGTCCGCGCCTTCACCGTGCGTGAGCGCGCGGACGGCGTCGAGCCGCTCACTGGCGCTGGTCGCGGTCACGTCGAGCACATGGTCAGCACCCATGCGGCGAGCGAGATCGAGACGAGCGGACGGTGCGCCGATCGCAACGATGGTCGAGGCACCGCCCAGCCGCGCCAGCGCAATCGCGCTCAAACCGACTGCGCCCGTACCCTGGACGACAACGCTGTCCGCCGGCCGGAGCGCGGCGCGTTCGAGGATGTGAACAGCGGTCAACAGACCGCAGCCGCCGCCGATGTAGTCGTCGAAATGCACCGCGTCAGGCAAGCGCGCCACGCCGACACCGGGCTCGAGATAAACCGCCTGGGACCACCCGCCGAACAGTCCTTCGCTGGCAGGGTCGGTGATGCCGTAGACGCGGCGCGCGGAACAACGCGTCGGCGTCCGATGGACCGTGCACGCACGGCAGCGACCGCAGGTGCGGTGCACGTCGAAAAACGCCACGCGGTCTCCCTCGCGGAGCGTCGAGCCGTCGATGCCGGTGAGCGAGCCGCGAACCTGGTCCAGTGTTCCAGCCGAAACGTGTCCGGGAATAATCGGATACGGCACGCCCGAGAGCCGGCCATGCCAGAGATGCACGTCGGTGCCGCAGACTTCCGAACGGGCGGTGCGCAGCAAGGCTGCTCCCGGTGGCAAGCTCCGGACGCGCAAACTCGCGAATGACGATGGGCTGACGCGGCGCCGTCATGACGGCGGCGAGGATGGGATCGCTCACGTTCGTACGTTAACCTTAATCCGACCGTCTGCACCATCACCGATGAGACGAATCTACCAGTCACTGATTCTCGCAACCGCCGTGCTCGCACTCGGCGCACCCGCCGACGCGCAGACCTATTCCGCTCCGAGGCCGCGGCGCCAGTTCGTCACGATCAGCTACGACTGGATGGCGACGCGAGCCGCTGCATTTCGCCGATCATCCGCTCGAAGACCTGGTCGGGCGGCCGGTCGCGTCGACCCAGAACGAGAGCTACGAATACCGCACCCGCGACGAGCAGATTCAGATCGACGTCATACGATTCAGGAAGCGCAACCGCGGCGTGAGCGGAACGATCTATCCGCTCGGCCTCACGCACCGGGACGACGTTCGGTTTGCGCGGCAGCATCGAAGAATTGCCGGTGATCCAGGTCAACTTCGCTGGCGCGGGCGCACCGCCGCCGTACTCGCTCACCGGCGCGCGCGCGTACGATGCGGGCATCGGTCTCTTCGTGGTGGACCGTTCTGCCGGCTGGGGACTCGGCGGCCAGGCATTCATCATCGGTGGTGTCGGACGGATCACCGCGGATGGGCAGGACGGCAATCGCATCTTCGCTGAAGGCGGCGGCGGCCTGCTCGTCGGGCCCGCTCGGCGTCCAGATCGCGGTCAAGTTCGCGTGGAACACACTCGACGAACCCGTCACGCACCGCTTCCTCACCGTCCCGATCACCGTCCGTGGGACGCTGAGCTTCTGATGACGATCGGACTGGCTGCGCACCACGATCGAGGATGCACGGCATCGTGACTTGCCGGCTCTCGAACCGCTGCTCCAGGGGCTGGCGAAATCCACGGCTGCCCTGCGCGACGCGGAGCGATTGCTGGACGGCGAGGCTCGCACGTCGAATCGACCCGGGCCGGCGACGGCGGAGGGCAACGGTCCCGAATGACGACGATCGCCGAAGTCGCGCCGCGGATCGCCGACGGGTGAACTGTCACCGCTCGACGTCGTTCGGCCGTGCCTCGAGCGAATCGAGAGCCGCCGTGAGCTGAACGCGTTCATCTCCGTGCTGGCAGATCAGCGCCATCGAGGACGCGCGAACGGCAGCACGCGAGATTGCGTCCGGCCGGTGTAAGGGTCCGCTTCATGGTATCCCGATCTCGATCAAGGACCTGATCGATGTCGCAGGTGTTCCGACGACGTCCGGATCGGCGGTACCACCACTGCAGCCGACGCTCGACGCAGTCGTCGTGCGCCGTTTGCGCGAGGCCGGCGCGATCCTGATCGGCAAGACCAACCTGCACGAGTTCGCGTTCGGCACGACCAGCGATGAGACGGCGTTCGGTGCCGTGCATCACCCGCTCGACTACGCGCGATCTGCCGGTGGATCGAGCGGAGGCGCCGCCGTCGCACTCGTCGAGGGGATGTGCCTCGCGTCGATCGGCACCGACACGGGCGGATCGATCCGGATCCCGGCGGCTGCATGCGGCATCGTTGGACTGAAGCCAACCATACGGCGAGCTGCCGTGCGACCGGCGTCGTTCCGCTGAGCACCACGTGCGATCACGTCGGGCCCATGACGTTGTCGGTCGAAGACGCGCGGATCGTGTTCGAAGCCCTGCGCGGCCGGGAGCCGAGCCGAAGTCCCGGGTCGACGGACCGTTTACATTCGGCGTGCCGACCGGCTACCTGCTCGAGAAACTCGACCCTGAGATCCGCACCACGCTGGCATCGGTGCGCTCGCAGCTCTCCAGCGCCGGCCACGCCGTCGTCGATGTCGCGATCCCACATGCGCACGCGACACCGGACATCTATCTGCACATCGTTCTGCCCGAGGCGTCGCACTACCACGCCGCCACTCTGGAGTCGGATCCTTCCGGATACTCTCCAGGAGTGCGCCTCCGTCTCGAGATGGGTCGCTACCTGCTGGCCGAGGACTATGTTCGCGCGATGCGCTTGCGGGCCGTGTTGACGGCAGGTGTGGACGCCGCGCTGGCAGGATGTGACGCGCTCCTGCTTCCGACGCTGCCGGTCGTTGCGCCGATCCTCGGCTCATCCACCGTCGACGTCGACGGCCGGTTGGAACCTGTGCGGGCGGCGACGCTACGATTGACGCAAATGTTCAATCTGACCGGCCATCCCGCGATCGCGCTCCCGGCTGGACGAAACGCGGCCGGATTGCCGATCAGCATGCAACTGGTTGCGGAACGGAATCGCACGGACCAGCTGCTCGCAGTTGCGGCCGCAGTCGAGCGTCAGATCACTGTCGGGTTCGGGATCCGTTGGGGGCGGCGCCGGATGAACATCGGGACGCTGCTCGGGCGGGGGCTCCGACGGAGTGATCGGATCGGTCACGGGGCGCGGCGGTTTGATGACGTCCGGCTGCTTCGGCAGATCCGGAGTCTGCGGCTGCTCGATCATGCCCTCATACGTGCAATCGAGGTACCGGCGACGTGATCACCCGCGTGTTTCACAATTGGGAGCGGCGACTGGCAGCCGCGGCAGAAAATCGCACCGTTCGCCCCTTTGACTGGGGCCTCGAATGGCTCGACGGCATCCCCGGCGCCTCGCCGATCGACCAATCGCTTCCGGAAACGGCGGCCGTACGGCAAGTGGTCCGCGGAGGCGCTGGCGCACAGCGCGGAGTTCTACGCGGCACCCAAAGCGGTGTATTCGGTTCACGGCGATCTCGTGACCTGGCGCAGCGCGGTCGAGACGCCGCATGAGAAGAACAACACCGTTCACGCACGGTACTTTCCGGATCCGACCCCAAGGGGGCGCAAGCGCGCTGTGGTCGTTCTGCCGCAGTGGAACGCCGATGAAGGAGGGCACGTCGGACTGTGCCGGCTCCTGAACCGCTTCGGCATCACCGCCCTGCGTCTCAGCATGCCCTATCACGACGCACGCATGCCGCCGGAGCTGCTGCGCGCCGACTACATCGTCAGCGCCAACATCGGCCGGACGATCGCGGTGTGCCGGCAAGCGGTGATCGACACCCGACAGGCAATCGCCTGGCTGCACATGCAGGGCTACGAGTCCATTGGAATTCTCGGCACCAGTCTCGGGTCCTGCCTGGCGATGCTCACTGCCGCTCACGAACCGCTGCTCGAGGCGGCGGCACTCAATCACGTCTCGCCGTACTTCGCCGACGTCACCTGGCGCGGGCTCTCGACCGAACACGTGCGAGCATCGCTCGAGAACAACGTGACGCTCGATTCCCTGCGTGAGATGTGGATGCCGATCTCCCCGTCGCCGTATCTCGAGGGCGTTCGCGACAAGGCCGTACTGCTGGTGTACGCGCTCTACGACCTGACGTTCCCGGTCGACCTTTCGCGCAAGCTCCTCAACGAGTTCAAAGCGCGCCAGATCCCGCACGAGTCACGCGTGCTACCCTGCGGCCATTACAGCTCCGGCCGGATTCCGTTCAACTTGCTCGACGGGATCACGCTCTGCCGGTTTCTGGACCGCGGCTTGCTCTGAGGCCATGAACCTGACCATGACTTTGGATCGAGCTTCCGAGGCTACGGCTGACGGCTTAGAGGTACTTGACGATGCCCTGGAGTGCGTTGTAGAGGGCGCCGGCGAGCGCGCGCATGACGGGCGAGACCTCGCCTGAGGCAACTGCGTCAGCCACCGTCACCGGCTGCGTGATCAGCAACCAGATCGTCGCCCCGGCCAGCGCCGTCGCAATGACCCCGATCACCGCCGCGAGACTGAGGCTCAGCCTGGCAAAGCTCATGGAGGATTCGTACAGTCTATAACGCGCCGCGACGGGCGAAGGTTAACTGTGAGTTACGGAAAGTGGTGACGAGCGGTTCCTGCGGCCTTCATGGTTCGAGCACGATCTTGCCGAACTGCTGCCCTGCTTCGAGGCGTTCGTGTGCGACGCGCGCGGCCGAAAGCGGCATCACGGAGTCGACGACCGGCGCGAGCACTCCTGTCGAAGAACAGCTCCGCTGCGCGCCGCAGCTCAGGTTTCCCGCCCATGTAGCTGCCGAGCAGTGAGAGCTGCCGCGCAAACAGGTGCCGGAGATCGAGCGCACCGCGGTGGCCGGTGGTCGCGCCGCAGGTCACCAGCCTTCCTCCGCGGGCTAGCGCGCGAACACTGCGCTCCCAAGTCGCTTCGCCGACATGTTCGATCACCACGTCGACGCCCGCATTGCCGGTCAGTTCGCGGACACGCTGGGCGAAGTTCTCGTTGTAGTGATCGATCACCTGTTCCGCACCGAGTGCCCTCGCCTGATCGAGTTTGGACGGACCCGCCGTGGCAAACACCCGCGCCCCATGGACCTTCGCGACCTGGACGGCTGCCTGACCCACACCACTTCCCGCCGCCAGCACGAGAACGGTTTCGCCGCGCTGCAACGCCGCGCGCGTCATCAGCATGTGCCAGGCCGTCAGGAACGTGAGTGGGAACGCAGCCGCCAGGGCGAAGTCGACGTGATCCGGAATCGGGATCAGGTTGGCGATCGGAATCGACACGAACTCGGCATAACCACCGTCAGACATGTAGCCAAGGACGTCGTACTTCGCGCAGTAGTTATCACGTCCCGCCGTGCACATCGCGCATTCACCGCAACTCAGGCCAGGCTGGAGCATCACGCGAGTGCCGGTGGAACATCCGCGCCGCCGCCGTCCACGACCTCACCCGCGACATCGGCGCCGGAGATATGCGGGAGCGGGATCGTGACACGCTCGAGCCCGCGACGTTGCCAGAGATCGAGGTGATTGAGCGCGCATGCGCGGACGCGGACGATCGCCCGCCCAGGTGCAGGTTGTGGGTCGGGTGCGTCCTCGTAGCGCAGAACCTCGGGGCCGCCGTGGTGATGGAATCGGGCTGCCTTCATCCTCGTGCCTGCCGGCTCACTCCGCGTGACGCTCAGGGTTCCAGGATCTGCGGAGTACCCAGTCCCAGTGACTCGAGTGATGCGCCGACCTTGTCCCTGTCTCCGACGACAACCGTGAGCATGCGGTCTGGATGCAGATGCCGGTGCGCCGCGGAGGTGACCTCGGTCTCATCGATCCCGAGAATGCGCGGCACGAAGGTGCTGTAGTAGTCGTCGGGCAGATCGTGCAGCGCCATCTGCGCCGCGGCGCGGGCCACCTGCTCGGCTGTCTCGAAGTTGCGCGCGAATCCTCGCGTCAGGGCGGCTCGCCCGGTTTCGAGTTCGGCGCGCGAGACGGCCCTGGCGCCGCGGATCTCATCGATCTCGCGGAGGCCTTCCTGGATCGCATCGGCGGTGGCGTCGGACTGCACGCTCGCCTGCAACACGAACGGACCCGGACCGCGACGCGCGTCGAATGACGTCCTCGCGCCGTAGGTATAGCCCTTGTCCTCTCGCAGGTTCATGTTGATGCGGCTGACGAACTGGCCGCCGAGGACCATGTTGAGCACCAGTAAGTGGGGATAGTCAACCGCGCTTCGCGCAACCGACACGTGCCCGATACGCAACTCGGACTGGCCCGCGCCGGGCCGGTGCAGGATCGCCAGACGGGAAGACGGCTCGGGGGGCCTGGCCTCGACCGCGCGCGGCACCACCAGCGAGTCGCGTCCGCTCCAGTTGGCGAACGCCGTGGATGCGAGATCGCGGAGCTCGTCGTGCGACGCATCCCCAGCGGCAATGACCGTGGCGCCGTCAGGCACGTATACCTGCCGGTGGAACGCCTGCACTTCGGCCAATGTCAGTTGACGCAGCGAGTCTTCCGTGCCGATGGACAGGTGCCCATACGGATGGCCGCGGTAGAGCAGCTCCGTGAAGGCGCGATCCGCGAGCGCAGGTGGCATGTCCCGGATCTGCACGAGGCGATTGAGCCGGAGGTCGCGCACCCGCTCGAAGTCCGCGGTCTCGAACCGTGGACGCTGAACCATGTCGGCGAGCAGCGAGAAGCCGCGCGCGGAAAAACGTTTCAACACGCTCAGGCCGAGCATGCTTGCGTCGGACCCAACCTCGGTGTCGATCTGACCGCCGATCCGTCCGAGCGCTTCGTGGAGAGCGAGCGCGTCGAGATCGCCGCAGCCCTCGTCCAGCAGATCGCCGGTGATCGCCGCGAGACCCGCCCGGTCAACGGGATCGGCTGCCGATCCTCGCCGCACGAGCAAAAGGGCCGTCAGCAGCGGCACAGCCCGTTGTTCGATCGTCCAGACACGCAGCCCGTTCGGCATGGAGGAGCGCCGGATCTCCGGAAACTGGAAATCCGCAAGCGGACCGGGCGCCGGCAGCGCAGATCGGTCGACCGCCATCAGGACACCGACACGGGTGACGAATCGGTCAAGGCAAGGTCAGCACGTCCGCGCGGGACGACGCTCAGTGCGACACGGGAGGCGTGAGGCAGCCACTGCCCGGCCACGCGGGTGAGCCCTGCCGCGCGCGCGTTGCGGTAACGGGCAAGATCCTTGTCGAAATAGCCGGCATCCCCAAGGAACACGTTGTAGGCGTTCAACTGGTCCGACTTCCCGCCGAATCCGCCCACGGTCTGCAGACGAGAAATGAAGTGTGCCTCGGCCTGGGCGATGCCGCGCTCCATCTCCGCGGTCGTCGGTCCTTCGGCACAGAGTCTCTGGATTTCCGACGTGATCGCCGCATCGAGCTCGGCCAGTGTGTGCCCCGGGGCGGCGGTCGCAACCACCTGGAAGAAGCCGGACAGCTCGCGCGAGTTCTGTGCGGCAGACACCTCGGTTGCGATGCGCTGTTCGTACACCAGGGTTCGGTAAAGGCGCGAGGTCTTCCCCCCTGCGAGAACGTCCGCAACGAGATCGAGCTCGGCATCGTCGGCACCGAACAAGGTCGGCGAGTGCCACGCCAGGTAGAGACGCGGCAATTCGATCCGATCCTCGTGAACCAGCCGTTTCTCGGCGAGCCGTGGCGGCGGCGCCACCGGATCGACAGGCCCGGGTTTGATCCCTGCCGGGAGCGGCCCGAAATACTCCTCGGCCATTCGCAAGGCCACGTCCACGTCAACGTCCCCGGCAATCGCGAGCGACGCGTTCGACGGATGGTAGTACGTCTGAAAGAACGCGCGCACATCGTCCAGGTGCGCAGCCCGCAGATCGGCGGCGTCGCCGATGGTGAGCCAGTGGTACGGATGTTCGTCCGGATAGAGTTCCGCGACGAGCGCCATTCCGGCGAGTCCATAGGGACGGTTTTCGTAGTTCTGCCGGCGCTCGTTGAGAACCACCTCGCGCTGATTGTTGAACTTGGCCTCGGTCAATGCCGGAAGGAGGTAGCCCATTCGATCGGACTCCATCCACATCGCGAGATCGAGCGCGTTCGAGGGCACCACCTCCCAGTAGTTGGTGCGGTCGGCATTGGTCGATCCATTCAGCGAAGCGCCTGCGTCCTGCAGCGGCTGGAAGTAGCCATGGTCGTAATGCTGCGACCCTTCGAACATCAGGTGTTCGAACAGGTGCGCGAAACCCGTGCGTCCGGGTTTTTCGTTCTTCGAGCCGACGTGGTACCAGACATTGACCGCGACGATCGGACAGTTGCGGTCCTGGTGGACCAGCACCTCCAGACCGTTGTCGAGGGTACGGCGTACGAAAGGAATGTCCATCAATGATGCCGGGGATCAGTACGCGATCAGGGCCCGTTCGCGCCGGGGATCGGCTCCACCGCGCAACCGTCCAGTCGAGGGATCGATTCCGGCAGCCACGATGCCGGTAGAGATGCCGTAAGCGCCGCGGAGCCGAAGCACGTGCCCGCGGGATCGAAGCTCCTCGATCACTTGCGGCGCCAGCGTGCGTTCCACTTCGAGGACGCCGGGCTGGGCGCGGTGATCGTCGAAAGAGCTTTGCGGGTGCAGCGAATTCACCCGCGGGGCTTCGATCGCGGCCTGCACGTCCATTCCGAAGTCGATGATGTTCAACAGCACGAGCAGGATCTGCTGGTCCTGGCTGTCGCCGCCAGGCGTACCGATCGCGAGGAATGGCTTGCCGTCCTTCAGAACGACGGTGGGTGTGAGCGTCGTACGCGGACGCTTCCCGCCAACCAGCACGTTCGGGCTGCCGGCATCGAGGCGGAACGCCTGCATGCGATTACTCATCGGAACGCCGGTATCGCCGGCAACGAACGCCCCTCCTAGCAGCCAGCCTGAACTCGGCGTTGCCGAAAAGAGGTTGCCTTCGGCGTCCACCACCTGGAGGCTGGTGGTATCACCAGGTTCGTGTGCCGGTGCGCCGGTCAGACGCTCGACAGCGCCGGACGGAAGCAGGGATGCGCCCCGCTCGGGGTCGCCCGGACGGTCGTCCAGGCTCGCGTGCGCGGGATCGATCAGTTTCCTTCTGAGCGTTGCGTACTCGGCCGACAGCAGGGGCGCTGATGGAACCTTCACGAAATCAGGATCGCCGTAGTACTTGTCGCGATCGGCGTAGGCGAGCTTGATGGATTCGACGATCGTGTGCACGGCGTCGGCGGATCCGCTGCCCATACGAGCGAGATCGAATCCTTCGAGAATGCGAAGCGCCTGGAGCAGCGCCGGGCCCTGGTTCCAGAAACCAGCCTTGTAGACCGTGTAGCCGCGATACGGAACGGACGCAGGTTCCTCGATCTTCCCGTGATACTGCGCCAGGTCGTCGTCGGTCATGACACCGCCGGCGGCCCGCACGGCCGCGGTCATCCGCTGTGCCACGGGTCCTTTATAAAAAGCATCCCGGCCTGCTTCGATCGCCTGCTCGCGCGACGCGCCTTTGCTCCTGGCGTCCTGTTCCGCTGTCGCGAGTGCGCGTAACGTCGCCGCGAGATTGGGCTGCCGGAACGTCTCCCCTGTCGGGGTGATTCGCCCATCCGGATAATAGGTGCGCATCGCCCAGTCGTACGGTTCGGTCGCTTTGCGTTCCGTTTCGAGATAGTGATGCAGGAACTCGTACATCGGGAAGCCGTCGGCCAACGCAATCGCGGGGGCGAGCACTTCACTCAGCGACTTGGTTCCGTACTTCGCAAGCGCGAGCGCCGCCGCATCCACTGCGGCAGGGATGGTCGCGCCAAGCGGGCCGTTGCCGGGGATCACGGTCTTCCCGGCAAACAAGGCGGGCGATGCTCCCTTTGGAGCGGATCCCTGCCCGTTGACGACGATCACGCGCTTGTCCCGCGCCGAGTAGATGATGATTGGCGCTTCACCGCCAAGACCGAAATGCGAGATCTCGACTACCGCGGCGGCGAAGATGGTGGCAACACCGGCATCGATCGCGTTCCCGCCTGCGGTGAGGATCCGTGCGCCTGCTTCCGCCGAAAACGTCCGGCCCGCGGCAACCAGGCCACGCTCGGCGCGGACTTCACTGCGAAGGGGCGGGTTGGGGCGCTGCGCCGCCATCGAACCCTGCACGCACACGAACGCGGCGAGCACGACGGCACAGCGTGGCACTGGAGACCCCAAATTCACAGCTGAATCCTACCGGCAATCTCGTCCATCGTAAACGGCCAAATGCCGCGGCGCGGCGCTCCGAAATGCCGGAGTCGAGCGCTCACGACTCACGGCGGGGCGTCGCTACCTGACTTGAGTCAGAGGGATGGCGCGCTTGGCCGACGAGGCGAGATTCAGAATCGCCAGCTGCACCGCGAGCTGGTCGGCCGCCGCACGGATTGATTTCGACGCGACGGATTCCGGATCGCCGATCGTGATCGGCACGCCGGTGTCGCCCCCGATGCGGATCGGCTCATAGATCGGGATTCTTCCCAGGAATGGAATTGAAAGCTCCTGCGCCAGGGCCTCGCCGCCGCCTTTGCCGAAGATGTCGGTCTCGTGCGTGCACGACGGACAGACGAAGTGGCTCATGTTTTCGACAAGGCCGAGCGGCACGACATTCAGCTTCTCGTACATCCGCACCGCACGACGCGTATCCGAAACCGAAACCGTCTGAGGGGTCGTCACCACCACTGCGCCCGCAACCGGAACCGACTGACTGAGACTCAGCGCGATGTCGCCAGTGCCAGGAGGCATGTCGACAATGAGGTAGTCGATGTCGTCCCAGCGAACCTCGCGGAAGAACTGGTTGATCACGCCGTGGAGCATCGGGCCTCGCCAGATCACCGGCGAATCGTCCGTCGTCAGGAACGCCATCGAGACGAGCTGAATCCCGTACTGTTCGGCCGGGACGATTTTCTTGCCGTCGGTTTCGAGCTGCGTGTTGATGCCGAGCATGATCGGCACGTTCGGGCCGTAGACATCGCCGTCGATCAGCGCCACGCGAGCGCCTCGCTGCGCCAGCGAAATAGCCAGGTTCACCGAAAGCGTGGTCTTGCCGACACCGCCCTTGCCGGCGCCGACCGCAATGATGTTCTTCACGCCCACGACCGGCTGGCGGTTCATGTCCGACGACACCGTCGACCGCACGTGAGCCGTCATCAGGATCTCGATCGCGCCGACGCCGGGAATGGCCGCAATCCTGCCGTGCGCGTCATCGCGGACCTGGTCGCGCGCGGGACCGCCATGCGTGGCCCGCTCGATCGTCAGGGACACGCGGCCGTTCTCGACGCGAAGGTTCTTGACCAACTTGAGAGTGACGATGTCTCGGCCGAGATCAGGATCGGTGACGCCCTTGAGGGCCTCGAGAACGGCGGCCTCGGTAACTGTTGCCATAAGGATTCCGTAACTGTACCCGCTGATCCGTGCCCTCGCCGCGGAGCGGAAGAGATCAGTGTTCGCGTTGGTCGGCGATTTCACCGGCGAAAGGCAGCTTGTAGCGCTCGCCACGGTACGCCTTGAACATGAGGATGAGCCAGAGGATGGCCGAGAGCGGCGGAATCACGACGAAGGCGAAGAACCAGAAGATGAGCCCAAGGGAAAGCGACACGAACCACGCGATCGATAACGCCCCGAACACGATGACCGATTGCCACGCGTGAAAACGGACGAACTTGTTCGCCGGCTCGAGAAGGAGGAATGCCGCCCCGGTAATCCAGCCGAACGCGTAGGTGAGCGCCGCCGCGACGTTCTCATCGAGGCCGCTGGCCGTTTTCTCCACAGCTAAGCGCTCCGCACGCCGACGAACATGTTTCTCGCCTCATTGTGCAGGAGCACCCACCAGGCGTAGATACCGAGGGCTGTGCCGAATGGGAGAAGGAACAGATTGGGGACTGCCAGCCACAGCACGGCCGTCCGTCCGGCAGCCTCCTGCCGGCGAAGCGACCGGCCGGCCCACGCATTCGCCGCTCCTCCGAGGAGGAGGGCAAGTGCAAATATGCCGAACGTAACCGCCGTCACGCTTGCGGCGACGCGGTCGCCGGAATTCATGAGACTGATTGCAAGCGCGCCGGCCGCGAGCGCCAGGGTGGCTGCGCCGAGCAGCAATCCGATCGCACCCCAGGTGAGCTGGAGCACGCCGAGCAAGCGCAGATGAGCGCGCATGGATGACCGGAGATTACCGCACGCTGACGCGCACTTCCACCATCGTCGGTGCGGTGCCGGGCGGCATGACCCTGAACCTGAAGCGTGCGCCCTCGCGAACACCGGCGGGAACGCGCAGCCGCAGTGCGTGCTCGGACAGGATCTCGCCGGTGCCACGGCAGGTGCTGCACCATTCTTCCCAGGCCTCCCCTCGTCCACCGCACTTGGGGCACGTCGCGCGCAGCGGAATGTGGAACGGGACGACGGTGCCCCAGAAAGCCTCCTGCGGGGTGAGCTCGACTTCCGCCGACAGGTTGGAGTACGGGAGCTCCCCGAAGAAGGAATGGCGCATCCCGTCGAGAACACTCGAAACTGACGGGAAGTCGATGGCGACTTCGTCGGCCAGCCAGTCCACGCGCGAGGCGCTGTCGCGCAGGGCGGCGTCGTACGAGCGCCGCCGGTCCGGCTGACGCAGGACTTCGTAGGCGCGCGCCACTTCCAGGAACGCCGCCGTACGGTCATCACCGGAGATATCCGGGTGATACCGCCGCGCGAGCTGGCGATAGGCTCGCTTGATTTCTTCCGCTCCCGCGTCCGCCGTGACGCCGAGCACGTCGTAGTAGTCCCGCATAGTCCCGTGGTCACCCCTGCAGGACGGGTGCCTGCGTGATTCGTACGATAGGAGCCGCATTCGCGGAAGTCAAGACTGCCGGCGTAAACAAAACGCGTGGAAATCCAGCCGGATTCGTGTTAATCGGTGACGATGAAGGAATGTCCGATGTGCGGAGAACTGATGCGCCTGAACGTACGCGAGGTCAGCGACCGCATTCCGGGCGGAAGCCAGATGCAGGTTCGAGTCTCCCGCGAATGGGTGTGTCCGGAATGCGATTATTTCGAAGAGGCAGAGGCTGGAGAAGGATAGAACGCTCAGCGGGCGCCGAGCGTCAACAGCACTTCGTTCCGGACTTCTTCATCGAAATCACTGAAATTCAGCGCCGTTTCGCACTCGTCGCAGAGCACTTCGATCACCGCCGGGCGCCCCTCTTCATTGGCGTCCACGCGTGATTCGCGCAGCTGCACGATATGCATCTGCAGGGTCTTGACCAGGAAGTTCTGGTCGTTCCCGCAGTTCGGACAAGTCAAGGCCATTCGACTGATCTCCTACGCAGCCAACCGGCGGCTGCTCCAAACATCGAATTGTACGGGAACGGCTTTCCCATACGCAATCAAGATCTTATGAGGACTTCTGGTGAGGTGGATCGGGCGGGAGGCGGGAGGCTGAAAACGCGATAACACTCCTATTCGTCCGACTCCTCTTCATCGTCCTCATCGAACTCCGCCGGATCGCCAAGCCGCAACACCTGCCCGCTCGCGTGGCCGGCGAGAATGCAGTGGGGGCCCTTCGCTTCAAGTGACACCACCGCGACATCCCAGGGACGGGCGCGATACGCGGCGGCCACGCATCCACACGGGAGCCCTTCGAGAGCTTCAAGCTCGAACACCGTTGCCGTCGTATTCAGCGGCCTTGCGTAACTCTGAGCACTTGCAGGAACAGCCATACCGCACCTCCCGTCGCTGGCGTCCTTGCAATCCGAACGCCAGTTGATTAGTTAGACCGCACCGAGGTGGATTTGGTTCCTCACTGCCGCGAAATGACTGAAAAAGAGAGAAGATCGGAGCGCTGGACGAGCTATGCGCAAAAAGCGGGTCAGTGATACCCAACCCAGACATAGCGACCGGAGGAGATGACGCCCGCCGAGAGACGAAATGCCAGTTGCGAAAACCGTTACCCGGGTTCCTCATCAGGTGCGTTCGAGTGGTAAAGGAGACGCCCTGCAACCTCCGCCGCCGGAAACAACGCCCGAGCCGCACGAAGATAAAGATCCAGTTGCGCCCGGTCGGCCGGACGCGGCGTGCCGGTCTTGAACTCGACCACCGTCAGCCTTCCGTCCGGCGCCTGGACGATGCTGTCGATCGTGCCTCGTACGATCTCCACACGCGCATCCGATACGACCCTGAGGGAAAAAGGCACCTCGTTGAAGACGGTCGCGCCGCGCAGCAGGTCAACGACATCCGGCCGTTGCCGCATCGAAGTCCAGATCGCCACGGCCTTACTGACGACCGAGTCGATATCCTCTACGGCGGCCCGCTCTTCCGCCCGTACGAGCGCGTGCGCCCGCATTGCTGTTGCCGCGTCCGGCTCAGCCCCTGACTGAAACAATCGATGGACGAGAATTCCAATGAGGGCGCCATCCTGCGAGCGGCTGGAACGGTTCGGCAATCCAGGTTGCAATCGGCGTCGCCACTCGCTCGCGGAAATGCGCGGTTCTCGCGGCTCGCCGCCGGCCGGCGCGACGAGGTCGATCCGGGATGAGGCGGGCTCACTCGCGACCGTCTGACGATCGCTCTCGATCGCCGGAGGCCGGCACACGCGCCACGTGAACGCGCGACCCGAGGCAGCCGTCCAGGTGACGGTATCCTCGCCAGTCGCGGCGGCAGACGCGAAGAGGTTTTTCAACGACGCTGGCAGCACATCAGCGAGACCGCCACGTCCAGCGGTCATCTCTCCGTCCTTGAGCGAACTGGAGAGATAAAGTCGATCGCGAGCGCGCGTGGTGGCGACGTAGAGGAGCCGCCGCGTTTCGTGCGCTTCGCGCTGCCGTTCGAGTTCATCGGTCTCCGACACGAACGGGCTGACGGAAACGGACGGCTCGCCATCCTCGCCATCTACCGTCACCCGGACCGGATTCGGAATGCCACCCGCGCCGCGCGCCATGTTGACGACAAACACGACCGGAAACTCCAGGCCCTTCGACGCGTGCACGGTCATCAGGTTGACCGCATCGATCGCCTCGAGAACGGCGTTCGATTCGTCCCCGGTGGTCAGCGAATCGATGTGGTCCGCGATCCGACCGAGCGTCGCGTAGCCGCGATTCTGCACGCGACGAACCAGGCCACGCAATTTCTTCAGGTTCTCCCACGCCTGCAGGCTGCGCCGTCCACGCATTTCAAACACGTAGGCACTTGCAGGAATGATCTGCTCCAGGAGATCTGCCGGTGGAACGCGATCGACGAGTGCGAGCCACCCTGGAACCGAGCCACGGAGTTGCTCCAGGACCCTTCGGTCTTCGCTCTCGAGTAACGCTGCCGCATCCGGCAGTGGTCCGGTGATCGCCGACGCGAGCTGTGGCGCCAGCAGCGCGAGCCCCGCATCGGACATCCGCGCGAACCGCGAGCGCATGAACGCACCGGCGCGCAAATCCGACCGTGGCTGCGCGAGAAAGCGCAGCAGCGCCGAAGCGTCCTTGATCTCGTCGGTGTCGAAAAACCCAAGACCCTTGTAAACGTAAGTAGGAATCGCGCGATCCGCGAGCGCCTGCTCGAACTCGCGGTGGCTCGTTCGTGAGCGGAACAGGATCGCGATATCACCGGGGGTCGCGGCCCGTGCCACGCCGGTCTTCCGGTCGCGGACCACTTCTTGAGAAATGATCCGCTGGATCTCTACAGCGACTGCGGCGGCAGCCTGCTCCGGATCCGCCGCGGCCGCGATCCCCAGCACAGGCCTCAACCTGGAGGAGTGCGGCAATGCAGACGCGGCTTCCTCGGGCGGTGGAGGAAAACGATCGGTATCGCTGTAAGTGAAATCCTCGGGACGCCCGCCGGGCTGCGCCATCTCCGCACAGAGCTCGTTGACGAACTCGAGCAGTTCCGGCACCGCCCGGAAGCTGCGCGCGATCGACCGCCGGGCCGTGCCGCCGGCACGGAGGGCATCGATGTAACGGCCCGCTTCATGAAGAACCGCCACCTCCGCATCACGAAAGCGGTAGATCGACTGCTTACGGTCGCCGACGATGAAGATCGACGGATTGGCGGCCAGCCCCAGGCCTTCACCCCACGACTGCACCAGCAGCGAGACCAGCTCCCATTGCGCGCGGCTCGTGTCCTGGAACTCGTCGACCAGCACATGGTGATACCGAGATTCGAGACGAAAACGGCTCTGGGAGAATTCGTCCATCCGGCGCAGAAGCTCCAGCGCCCTTTCGAGCACGTCGGAAAAATCCAGGACGGCGCGTTCCTCGAGGGTCCGGCGGTATTCCTTGAGCGCAATCGTGAACATCTTCCTGACGCCGCGGGCGAGGACGGCATTCAGATCGCGCGAGAACTGGCGGACGATCCGCTCGATCTGCGGCGCGAGCGAGAAGACGGCCTCACGATGGCGCCGCGCCGCATCTGCCGTCCGCGCGTGAGCCGCGTTATACGGCGGGATCGACCCACCCTTGCGGGCCTTGCCCTCCTGGGTCAGGAAGTGAAGGGCCATGCGGTCCAGCAGCGCACGGATTTCAGCCGGACCGGCATCCTCCACGCGCTCGAGCCGGCGCGCCTCGCGCAGGAGCAACTGGTAGCGCGGATGCCCCGAGGGTCCATCGGCGAGCATCTGCTGCCACCCGCCGGGTGCGTTGCGAAGAACGTCCTTCAGCGCCGCGGCCGCGCGCCTGCACACGATGTCTGCGGTGAGGTCTTTCGGACCGGTCTCGAGAAACCGGTTCAGGGCGTCCCGGGCGACGAGTCTCCGCTGCAACAGGGACGCGAGCCCCGCCCTCGTTCTGGAGCTGCCAAGCTGCGCGATGACCAGCGAGACATCCTCGTCCTGCTTCGCCAGCCGCGCGAAGATCCGCATCGACTTGTCGAGCGACTCCTCCACGAATCGGGGAACCTCGGTCTCATCGGCCAGGTCGAATCCCGGATCCAGATCGGCCTCGAGCGGGAACTCGTGCAGCAGCGACAGGCAGAACGCATCGATCGTGCTGATCGATATTTCCGAGAGCCGGTCACGCAGAGCCAGCCATCGGGCCCGGTCGAACTCCGAGAGCGTGGCCGAGGCGCGCAACTCGCGAACGATCCGCTCGCGCATTTCAGTGGCGGCCTTGCGGGTGAACGTGATCGCCAGGATGTTCGCGGGCTCGACGCCGGCCTTCAGCAGGTTCACGTAGCGATGGACGAGAACCGTGGTCTTTCCGGTGCCGGCGGATGCCTCCAGCACGACGTTGTTGGCGGGGTTGACCGCGAACTCACGCGCGGCGCTGTCGACGTCGACGGTGAGGCGGCTATTCATCGCCGACATAATCCTTGCGGCAGACGCCGGCATACGCACACCAGCGGCAGCGGAACGGTTCGTCGGGGGTCACCGGAAACTCGCCGCGTTCGATGCGGTCGATGGCGGCGAGGAAGCGTTGTTCTCCATCGGCGATCGCTTCGGTCAGCGTCATGCGCCCACCGAGCGGCACGAACGGATCTTTTTCCTTGAAGGCCACGTAGCCGGCACGAGCGACTTTCCACGAGCGCCCATGACGTCCGTCGAGAGCCTGTTCGGCACAGACGCCGTAGATCGGCAGCTGCAGCGCGCGTGCGGCTTTCGGCGCCCTGGTCAACTTGTAGTCGACGATCCGAAGCGTGCCGTCCGCCATCAGGTCGATTCGATCCGCCTTGGCTCGCAGCTCTACGTGTCGCGGACCATCCGCACCTCTGAACGCAAACGTGCCCTCCAGCTCGTGTTCGAGCAGGCGCTCGATCACTTCCCCACCCTGCTCGATCTCGAATGCGAAGGCGCGCTCCGCGAGACCGGATGCAGCGGCCGAGCCAAGCAGATGCGTCCGTTCCAGCGCACGGTCCGCCTCCGGCAAGGTGTGAAGCCGGGAGTCGACGACCTGCTCGAACAGCGCGATCGCGTCCGCCACGTTCGACGTCGTGATCGTCCGCGCGCCGCTGTCGCGCCACTGAATGAAGAATTGTTCGAAGACATCGTGAACGAAGTGGCCGCGTTCGAGCGGCGACAATCCTGATTCTTCGTCCCGTTCCTCGGGAAGCTTGAGTACATGCGACGCGTAATACTTGAACGGACATTCGAGATAGCGTTCAACCGCGCTGACCGCGTACGCGCGCGCCTGGCGCGCGCCCGCCGCACCGTGATAGCGCGCATCATCAGCTGCAGTTCTTGAAAGACGCAGCGCCAGCCATGCTCCCGCCGCAGCCGAATCCTCGCTCTCGACACCCTGTGGCGAGACTCCCTCCATCACCGCTTCGTGTTCAAAGACGCGCGCGTCGGGAAACGGGGGCTGACGCTCGATCGAGAGGCCCGGCAGATTCGAGCTCCTCCAGGAACGGTGATCCGGCGACGATGGCGTCCTCTTCGAGCGTGAAGGTGGAGGTCGAGATTCGTTTGGCGGGAAGAATCAACAGGTCGTGAAAGCGCGCGCGCGCGGCCGTAGTCCGTGCCGCGTCAGCGGGCCAGCCAAGCTGCGACAGGATCGACGCCGGATAGAAGATGCTTCGCCGGGCTGGCTCGGGCCAGTCACTCTCCACCAGTCCGACGATCCGCAGTTCGTCGACGTCCGCGTACGGCGCGGAGGACGCGTCGAGGAGTCGAACGCCAGTGCGACCCGTCCGCGGCGCGAAGGTCTGCGCGTCGATCCATCGGCGCAGGCTGCCGGCGAGCTCAGCGATCGTGAGCGGCTGATCATCGTGTCTCGCGTGGGCGTCGCGCAGCGCGGCAATGGCCGACAGGACGGCGGCGCGGGCGCGCATGTGGCGACTCGTCCAGGCTGCCGCCGGTTCGGGCAGGCTTTCGTGCGCATGCAGAAACGCGAGGAGCGCGGCGAGCTGGACCGACGCGGCCGCCTCTTCACGAAGCGGCGCGAGAGCCGTCGCAACACCGTGTGCTGAAGCCAGAGCGGGAGCGGCACGTTTCCACAGTGCGGACCGGCGCTTCCTTTGTCTCGTGGTGCCATGTTCGTCGCTGCTCTCGGAGGCGATCGAGGCAAGCCGATCGAATCCACCTGAGAACTTCACATCGCGCAGGAGTTCGTCCATCGCGTCGATCGACGAGTCGCCGGCCTCGTTCACCATCCTGAAATGTGGTGACGACAGGAGGGCGACGGTTGAATCGCGGTTCGCCTCGGCCAGCAGGAACGACAACACGAGATCCAGCGCGGAGGCCGATGGCTCTGCGGACAGGGGCAAGGCGTCGGCCGCCTGGTACGGAACACCTCCATCGTCGAACACCTGCTTCGCCAGGTAGAGATATGGCAGCGGCCGCTGAAACACGACGGCGCAGCGGTCGAGTGAAGGCGGACGTACCAGCGCGTGAGGTGACGCGGCGCGGTGTTTCAGCTCCCGGACGAAGTGCGAGAGCTCTTCTTCCCGGTCGCGGGCAACGAACCAGCGCTGATCCGGCTCGGTTGTTTCGGGGGCGACCAGCACCGGCGAAGCCGAAGGCCCGCCTTTGAAATGGTCCTCCTCAATGCCGGGGAGCAAATCGTGGATCCGCTCGTGCCAGCCAGAGGCAAGCAGACTCTCGGTGGCGATGACGTCGATCCGCGTGACACCGTTCAGCCGCGTCAGCAAGTCGAAGTCGGACGCGTAGAGACCGCGCGCATCGGCGGCCTGATCCGCGACGGTCACGATCACCTGTTCGTACGCGCGCTGCGGCGGCGCCGAGGCGTCCAGCAATAACGTCCGCAGGCCATGTTCGTCGATCGCGCCGGTCTGGTGCGTCAGGCGCTCGAACTCTGCGAAGGCGGCGGCGAGAAACTCGGTCTGTCGCAACAGGCGCTCGGCACCGCGATCGGTGTCCGCGCTGGGCGCGAGCCGCTCGGTCGTCAGCCGATGAAAATCGTCCAGGTCCTGTTCGCGGCGCCGCAGTTCGTCGTAAAACGCGAGCATCTGCAGGATCAGGCCTGCGCGCAGGCCGAATGGCGGCGCGTGGCCCGACGCCACCGCCTCGCGCGCCGCGCGTCGAAGCAGCACTTCCCTCTCCGGCGCCGTCAGCAGCGTGGGGGCGGAGGCCATGGACGCGTGAAGCCGCTCGTAGAAGTCCGCCCGGGTCAGGAGATCCGGGAGCAGGACCGCATCTGCATCCACGAGCTGGAGATTCTCGAGCGTACGGCGCAGTTCTTCGGCGGCGCCCCGCGTGGGCACCAGGACGGCGGTGCGACGGACTGACGGCAGCCCGGTGCACGCGATCCGCGCGATCGCGGCGTGCAGTGTCTTGAGGTCCGGCACCCGCACGAGGCGGGTGGCACGAGGAGTGATCACCGTGAGGATGTGGTCTGGGGTCCTGAAGAAATCGTCTTGTTCAATTCGTCGGCCGCACGTTCGGCGAGCATGAGTGCGCCTGCCGCCGCGGCAGATGCGTCCCACGCCAGCTTGAGGTTGTTCGATGATAACGCGGTGAGGCGCATCGACGCTGCCTGCCGCGTCATTTGCAGCGAGGCCGCGAACAAGCCGTGCGCCGTCTGAAGCTCGGCCGGCGGCGTGACGGCGTTCAGATCCCGCAACGCTTCTGCCGCGCGTTCATCGAGCGGACGCAGGTACTTCGGATCGGGACCCGACAGCTCCCGAATCGGATTCAGCCATCGCGCGAAGGCGGCGATTTGCTCTCGGGGACCGGCAATCGCCGTCCGATAGTTCTTCATCTGGTCGAGCCGTACGATCCACGAGTCGCGCGCGAGCCGCAGGCGGCGCGCTTCATCGAGGCGAAGATCGAGTGTCGCGAGCAGCCCCGCCATCTCCCCGGGACGCCTGGCGCCGAGCCTGGTGTCGGCACTGAGCGCGGCCGCGATCACCTGTTGCAGCCCTCGCACGTCGGCACGTGCAGCCCGCTGCTTGGCATCGTTGAGCGTGCGCCGCACCAGCGAGGCATAAGCGGTTTCGACGCGCAGTTCGGCCGCAAGCGACGTCGCGACCTTGGTCGATAAAGCCGTGGCCCAGACCGATTTCGCCTCGGGCTTCGACACCTCTTCCTGCAGGCTGCGCAGGACGCTGATGCGCTCTGCGGGATCGGTGGTCAGGAGCGCGGCTCGATACGCCGCGTCGAGCGACTGCTGCAGGTCCGGCGGCGGGAGCAGCGGCATGGGGGCCGGGGGTGTCGCGGTCGCCACCAGGCTCAGATCGAACTGGTTCATGCCGGCCGCCACCCGCATCTCCGCGACCACATCGTCCAGCGTCCCGACCAGTTGTGCGACGTCGCCGGCGCGATACCCGTAGTTCGCCGCGGGCCAGGCCGCCAGGTTGCGGCGCGCTTCCTCCGCCATTTCGACCCGGCGTTTCGGATCCGTCGCCATGGCGATGTCGTTGAGCGCTTCGGTCACACGGCCGGCGAGCAGCGCGAAGTCCTCTTCACCGCGCGCGTCCGCGTAACGTTTCGCGCGAACCGCTGTGGCGTACGCTTCCGTTTGCGGCCAGTCGACCGATTTTTCCGGAATGCTGATCAACTGGAGCTTGGGGTTGTCGGTCTTGTCGTTCAACGGAACCGAAAAGACGACCCGATCCGAGACACGGGCGTACTCGCCGTAGCTGACGAGAGACTGGCCGTCGGTGAGAAAGATGCGGAAGAGCGGCGCGGTCTCCGCATGCAGAGTCGCGAGCGGCGCAGCCAGGCACAGGCTGATCACGGCCCATAAAGAGGCGATTGCACGGCGGCGCCAGCCGCTTGTGGAAAACATGTGGAAGAAACGTTGATGTCCTGTGGACGACCCGCTGATTATCGTTTTTTTTAACACGGTTTCCACGGATTAAGGGTTCGCCGCACCCTGTTGATGCGGCTTCGACGGTCCTTTCGCTTGTTCCGCACGCCGGGACCGTTAGAATTGCCCGTCGTCACACACAAACTCCGCCGCCGGGACATAGCAACCGTGAATGTTCATCGTCTCAAAGAAATCATCAACGGGCGTGAGTACCTCGATCGAGGTCTCGAATGTCGGCGTCGATAAATGGCGGGCGCAGATCCGGCGAACGCCGGGCGGCTGCTGCGCGATGATGCCGTTTTACGGGGCGACGCCGGATGAAGCGGCGGGTCAATTGAGCCGCTGGCTCACTATTTCGAACGGCCGCCAGCAGAGCCCTACTCGCTCGTGAGCTTCTGACGCGTGGAGCTTTGACCCGGTTGGTCAGAGTCCGTTACAATGTTCGTTCGCCCACATCAGAACGGGCCTGTAGCGCAGTTGGGAGCGCGCCTGAATGGCATTCAGGAGGTCACCGGTTCGATCCCGGTCAGGTCCACCATCCTTCGCTCATGAATGCAGGCGAAGGATGCCGCGCCGAAGCGTCGCAAAGCGACGCGGAGGCGGGCCTGTCGTGTCCATGAACGAGCTTCGGCTCGGCAAGCCATCTTTCCTTCGCTCCATGATGAAGGCGAAGGATGCCGCGCCGTAGCGCGCGAAGCGGCGGAGGCGGGGCTGCTTGCGTCGTAGCGAGCTACGGTCGGCAGGCCATCCATGCTTCGCTCATGAGTGCAGGATGCAGAAACGGCTATCCCTTCAAAATTAGTTGCTGTAGAGACTACGCTTATCAAAGTGTTTTAATGCGGCTTTCCTAACCGTTCTCGAAGGCCGCTATTTTGCCTCGGCATAGTGCATGCCCTCCGCCAAGCGGTTTGTGTATGTGCTGAAGAACTCGAGTGACTGCCCCGTTTTCTACATAGGGATCACGTCCGACGTGCAATCGCGATTGTCGGACCACAATGCAGGCCGCTGCTCGCACACGGCTTCAAAACGCCCCTGGCAGATACACGTGCTTATCCAGTTCGCCGACGAAGCGACTGCCCTTCGCTTCGAGCGCTACCTGAAGTCCGGCTCCGGTCGCGCGTTCGCAAGGCGGCATTTCGAATGACCCGCTGAAGGATGCTCTCGATTCCGATCAGAGTCAGAAGCAGCGGTATCCATGCGGCGACCCGCGGCAAACGCGAGGTGGCGCGCAGACCTCGGTAAGCGTCGGGAAATCCCTGAGCGATTTCATCGACGGTCGGCCGTTCCGCCAGGCTGGCGAGGACGGGCGCGGGATCCTGCGCCTCCGGTGATGATGCGCTCATCAAGAGCCGGCGCTATCACCACGCACCTTGGTGCCTGCGCGAGTTTGCCGGTGTCGATCACCCCCTCGATCAGACGGCGGTAGAAGAACCCGGTTCGTGGTCGATCTCCCACCCTGCCATCGTGGCCCAGGTTGGCGGCGTAAGGCCGGGTAGACGCTGGGACGGGTGGTCGCCACCCAACGAGCGCTGCGACTAGAAGCCGGGCGTCCCTTCATGCAGAAAGCTGGTCGACGCACTGACGGGGTGGCGCGAGCTCTGGGACGCTCGCGTCGCGGAGCTCGAACACGCGGACTACCCACGTAATCTCTTGAAAGACGAGGCTCACCTGGACTGCCCCGCGCGCACTGTCGTTGGTCGCGAACCGATTGCACAGATTGCCCGCGATCGGCGCCGGGCGCGCAGTGCCTGCCTGAAGCGACACGGCGGGCAGGGTCAATGGTTGGGTTGCGTATAAAGGGTATGAACGGCACCCCGGCTGTTCTTCACTATCGGCGCTGACTCTCACAAACGCATGGACATTCATGCGCGCCGGCCGCATACTCCGCTCCCCGGGCCGTCGGCAGCCCTCGGCAAACATTGCCGACCGGGAGAGTCGAATGCGCAGCAATCTTCGCTTCGTCTCGAGCCTCGTTGTCATCCTGACTGCAGCTGCCCTGGCGATTGCGGTCACCTCCTGCGACAAGAATCCAGCCAGTCCTGCGCCCCTCCCGACACCGGGCGGGAACGTTCCGGTGACGCCGACGCTCGTCCGGATCGCCATCACCGCCCCGGAGTCGATTGAGCCGGGTGGGTCCGCGCAGCTGTCGGCTACCGCTATCAAATCTGATGGATCGAGTGAGGACGTCACGAGCCAGGCCGTGTGGTCCTTGCCAGCGCGCCCAGTGCCATTGCGGCGATCACCCGCGCTGCCCCGAGCGCGTGCCCGATGGCGTGGACGAGCCGGAACAGCCGGTCCCGCTCGCCTGTCCGAGGC
>CAVULC010000013.1:0-82943 GCA_963742265.1 uncultured Acidobacteriota bacterium | reverse complement strand
CCAGTTGGTTCCCGCCGATCGTCTGCATCACCGGCCAGGTCGGCAGTCGTCTGATCGGCAGTGACGCGTTCCAGGAGATAGATATCACCGGCATCACCCTGCCGGTGACCAAGCACAACTATCTGGTCACCCGCGCCGACGAGGTCGCGCGAAGCGTGCGTGAGGCATTCCTGATCGCACGATCCGGCCGGCCGGGCCCGGTGCTCATTGACATCACGAAAGACGCGCAACAGGCATCGTGTGAGTTCGACTGGGAGGGCGCCGCACCCTCGATGCCAGGCTGGAGGCATGCCGGCAGCCTCTCTCATGATCTGCTCGCCGCCGCGGCTGCACTGGTCAACGGCGCCGAGCGTCCGGTGATCCTTGCTGGAAACGGCGTGCTGATCTCGGGGGCTATGGACGAACTGCGCACCCTCGCCGAGCGTGCCGACATACCGGTGGCGGTCACGCTGCTCGGGATCGGCGGCTTCCCGGCATCACATGGCCTCAACCTCGGGATGATGGGCATGCACGGCGAGGCGTGGGTGAACACGGCGATCCAGGAAGCGGACCTCCTGGTCGCGTGCGGGATGCGATTCGACGACCGCGTCACCGGCAACCTGCGGACCTACGCGCCGCATGCGCGCAAGATCCACCTCGACATCGATTCGTCGGAAATCAACAAGAACGTGCCGGTGGACGTCGCCCTCGTCGGTGACCTGCGGGCCTCGCTGCAGCAGCTCCTGCCAGCCATCGCCCGTCACGAGCGGGCCGCATGGAAGGCCAGGATTGCGGCCAACAAGGGAGACGCCGCGGTTCGCGACATCCAGTTCCTCCCCGACGACGGTCACCTCTATGCCGCCCACGTCATCAACGACCTCTGGCGTTCGACTCGTGAGACCGATGCGGTGATCGTCACCGACGTCGGTCAGCACCAGATGTGGGAGGCACGGTACTACCACCACGACTCCCCGCGCTCGCTGATCACCTCCGGAGGTCTCGGCACGATGGGGTTCGCCGTCCCTGCCGCGATCGGCGTGAAGCGGGCGCGGCCCGAGGCGGAAGTCTGGGCGGTGGTCGGTGACGGTGGTTTCCAGATGACGATGTGCGAGCTGGCGACGGCAGTGCAGGACGACGTGCGCATCAAGGTCGCGATCATCAACAACGGCTTCCTCGGGATGGTCCGGCAATGGCAGGAGTTCTTCTATGAACGCCGTTATGCCGCCACTCCGTTGTCGGGACCGGATTTCGTCAAGCTTGCCGATGCATTCGGCATTCTCGGAATGGCTGCGTCGCATCGATCAGAGGTGCAGGGCGTGCTGGCGCGGGCGCAGACACCGACCCGGTCGTCCTGGATTTCCGAGTCGAACAGGAAGACACGGTCTACCCGATGGTCCCCGCCGGAGCGGACCTGCACCGTCATCGGGCGACCCCAACCCTATCGTCGAGACCGCGGACGACTAACGGAGCAGATATGACCAGCATGCATACGTTCGCCATCTATGTCGAGGATCGACCCGGCGTCCTCAATCGCGTCGCCTCGCTCTTCAGGCGTCGCAATTTCAACATCCACTCGCTGGCCGTCGGCCACAGCGAAACTCCTGGCGTATCGCGCATGACAACCGTCGTCCAGACGGATGCGGGAGGCGCGCTCCGCATCCGCGCGCACCTCTACAAGCTGGTGCACGTCCTTCGAGTGGAGGACATCACCAATCGAGCCTCGCTGGTCAGAGATCTGGCCCTGATCAAGGTGAGCGCAGACCATGCCAACCGATCGTCGTTGATGCAGCTCGCCCAGGTATTCGAAGCCCGGGTCGTCGACGTCGCCGCCGATTCGCTGGTGCTCGAAATGACCGCGTCCCCATCGCGGATCGATGCGCTGCTCGAGGTACTGCGACCCTACGGCGTCATTGAAATGGCGCGCACGGGACGGATTGCAATGACCCGCGGCACCACGTCCGATCCTGCGGCGACCGGGGCAGCCTTCGAGCGCGAGCTCGAAGCCGGTGTCTCGTACTCAGTCTGAAGCGATACGCAACCAGTTCTTCCGGAGGACTCATGGCAAAGATGTATTACGACCAGGACGCGGACCTCGCACTGGTTCGCAGCCGCAAAGTGGCGGTGCTCGGTTACGGTTCCCAGGGACACGCGCACGCGTTGAACCTGCGCGACAGCGGTGTCGACGTCCGCGTCGGCTTGCCGTCATCCTCCAGCGTCTCGCGAGGGAAGGCGGCCGCGGCCGGCCTCGAAGTGATGGAGCCCGGGGCGGCGTGCGAGTGGGCCACCCTGATCATGGTGCTGGTGCCTGACACCGCGCAGGCGGCACTCTACAGAGACGCCATCAAGCCGCATCTCACCCATGGCAAGACGTTGATGTTCGCCCATGGATTCAATGTGCGCTTCGGTACGCTCGATCTGCCGGAGGATGTCGATGTCTCGATGATCGCGCCCAAGTCCCCCGGTCATCGTGTGCGGGAACTGTATCAGGAGGGAGCCGGCACACCTGCTCTCCTGGCCGTTCATCAGGATGCCAGCGGGCACGCACGGGCAGTCGCACTGTCCTATGCAAAAGGCATCGGCGTGACCCGCGCCGGGGTGATCGAGACCACCTTCGCCGAAGAAACGGAAACGGACCTGTTCGGCGAACAAGCGGTCCTGTGCGGCGGCGTCTCCGCTCTCGTAAAGGCCGGCTTCGAGACGCTCGTCGATGCGGGCTACCAACCGGAGGTCGCCTACTTCGAATGCCTTCACGAACTGAAACTGATCGTCGATCTGATGTATCAGGGTGGGCTCAACTACATGCGCTACTCGGTCAGCGACACCGCCGAGCACGGTGACTACACCGGGGGACCACGCCTGGTGACCGCCGACACCCGTGCCGAGATGCGGCGGATGCTGGGAGAAATCCAGGACGGGACCTACGCGCGGCGGTGGATCTCGGAGGACCAGCAGGGGCGCCCCTGGTTCAACCGGACGAGGGCCCAGGAACAGCAGCACCAGATCGAACAGGTCGGCGCCAGGCTGCGCGAGATGATGCCTTTCCTGAAACCGGTCGCTGCGCGGCAACCCGCGGGCGTGTCGTAGAGCGTCGCGCGGCCGGGCGCGTGGCTCGACGCGACTGGACCATCTATACTCACGCCACCGGACCACGACCCGCAGGACGACCAACCGGCGGGTCTTTTTGCGTCCGCTGCGACCGCCCGGCGGGGCGCCCGGATACGAGCACGAGAATGAGAACGAGAACGAGGACAAGGTCGTGACTGACCCCCGTCGACCTGCTGTCGCGGAGGCACGACCTGCGTGCAGAGTGGCACTTGCCGGAGTCGGAACCGTCGGACAGGCCGTGGTGCGCCTGTTGCGGGAACATTCCGGCGAAGTAGAGCTCATCGTGGTCTGCAATCGCGACGTGGCGCGCAAGCAGGCAGTGTGGGACGGCCCGGACATCTGCTGGACGGAATCGATGGCTGACGTACTGGCCGAGCGCCCGGATGTCTTCATCGAGCTGATTGGCGGCCGGTCGACAGCCCATGACTGGATAACCCAGGCCCTGCAGGCCGGCATCTCGGTCGTGACGGCGAACAAGCAGGTCATTGCCGAGCGCGGGCCGTCACTACTGAGTCTCGCCGCGACAACGGGGTGCCAGCTGCGCTTCGAGGCAGCGGTCGCCGGCGGCGTACCGGTGATCCGCGGGATCGAAAGCGGGCTGGTCGCAGATCATCTCACCGGGGTCTCGGGAATACTGAATGGGACCTGCAACTACATTCTCACGCGCATGGAGGCCGCAGGTATTCCCTTCGACGATGCGGTACGTGAGGCGCAGTCGCTTGGATTCGCAGAAGCGGACCCGAGCGACGACGTCGACGGTTTCGATGCGCGGGCGAAAATTGCGATCCTTGCGATGGTGGCGCTCGGGGCGGCCGTCACGCCAGCGTCGATCGTGTGCAGGTCGATCAGTCCAGTGGCCACGGTCGACTTCCCTTACGCGCGCCATCTCGATTGCACCATCCGGCAAGTCGCGTGGGTCACGGCTGACCAGGGAGGCGGCGTATCGGCACGAGTCGGACCGGCTCTCGTGCCGATGTCGTCGGCGCTCGCGCGGGCGCAAGGCAGCGAAAACCTGGTGATCGTGACCGGCCAGTCCGGGGGCGAGACGACATTCGGCGGGCGTGGTGCAGGCGGCGGACCGACCGCTGTCGCGGTTGTCTCGGATGTGCTCGCGATCGCGCGGGGTGCGACCCCGGCGGCATTTGTGGGACCGTTACCTTCCATCACCGCATCGCCCGATTTCTCGGCGCCGTTTTACGTGCGGTTCACCGTCAGCGATCGGCCGGGGATCATCGCGGCAATCGCGTCGGCATTCGCCCGGCACGAGGTCAATATCGATGCGGTTCTACAGGAACCGGGGTACCCGGCGGACCGGCGCCCGTTCGTCGTCAGCGTAGAGGCATCTCCCGTCGCGGCAGTCGAGCGCGCGCTCGCCGAGATGACCGCGTTCGACTTTCACGTGGTCGCACCGTTCGCGATGCCGGTCCTGGCACCTGCGGCGCTCAGATCTTTGGCTTCGCCTGGGCAATGAGCAACGCGAGCACTCGCGCATATTGCTCGTCCGCCTCGGTGAACGACTTCACGTAATCGAGCTCGGGGATCTTCGCTTTCTTCCAGGCGCCGTCGAACACCGTCGTCTTGCTGTCCTTCTCGTAGGTATCGGCTGCACCGCCGACGGCCGGTTTCAACACGAAGCCGTTGGCGCCGGCGTCCTGCGCGAACAGCCTGGAACCTGCCACCGACGCCCCTTGCAGGTCCATGTAGAGCTCGCGGTATTCCTTCTTGCTCATGCGATGCGGACCGAGAAAGGCATCGCCAAACTTGCCCGAGATCACCAGCATCTGAGTGCCCGGGATGTAGAGCGCGGCGATGTAGTTCCCGGTCTCCGGGTCCGCGCACGCAATCGTGTCCATCTTCGCGGCGTCCAGCACCTGCGAGAGTTGCTTGGCGAGCGGGGCTGACTTCGACTCCTGCAGCGCCGACGTGGGAACAGAACCGAGGACGGCAGCCAAAGCGAGGGCGGGAGCGAGTCTGTTGGAACGCATGTTTGGACCTCAGGAGTACTGTGAGGTCCGGTTTGTACCATGAGGGCCGCGGCCCGTCAACGGCTACCCGATGAAGAGGGGATCTTCGTCGTCGGTCCCGGCAGGACGTCCGCGATAGTCACGGAACCCGCGGAACGCGCCGAGCGCTGCCTTGATCGCGGCAACGATCGCCATGCCTTCGCGGGCCGGGGTGATGATGGCGTGCTGCACCACGCCGGCGGTTTCGTCGGCGCGGCGCGTCAGTTCCGTCACCAGCTTGTCGACCTTCTCCGCCTGCAAGGTCGCCAGTTTCGCGGTGCGACCGGCCTCGTCGGCGAGGGCGCTGACCTTGGCAATCAGGGGCCGGACGTCCTGCTGGACGGTGGCGATCATCTTCTGCGCTTCACCCACGGCCTTCAGCGCCGCAACGATGGCGCCGACCTGGATCAGCGCCATCACCAGGCTGGAGATGGCGATCACGCCGAGGAAGACAACCGACCAATCGATCACAGCGCCTCGCCCGGACCTGCCTCAACTCCGCCGCGCGCCTGCTGGTAAGCCTGCCGGCCGCGTTCGAGAGCGGTGTTGAGGGTGCTCCTGCCTTCGCGCGCCTTCTCGCCGAGGACGCGCCGTGTTTCTTCTCCGGCCGCGGGAGCCATCAGCAGCGCCGCCGCCGCACCTGCCAATGCGCCGAGTGCAAACGCCATCATCACGAGTCCTGCGCCGCTGTCGTCTCTAGCCATTCTGCGTCCTCGATTACTCACCTAGAAAATGCTGACCCGGACATTCAGGTATTTCCTGGGGTCCTTCTTGATCTCCGCGATCAGGCTTCTCACCTCGCTCGCGGCGCCGTTCATATTGTCATACAACTCTTTGTCTTTCAGCAGCAGCCCGGCCGTCCCTTCCCGGGAGTTCACCCCCTGCTCGATCGCGGCAATCAGCTTGTCCATGCGGCCGGTCAGTGAGTTGATCTGCTCGTACAGCTGCTTGTCGTTCACGAGCTTTCCAACCGTTCCCTCTCCACGATTCACTTTCGCCGTGATTTCATCGACGTTACTGGACGCGGCCGACATCGACCGGGCGAGCTTTTCGTCGTTCAGCAGCTGGCCCAGGCTCCCCTCACCTGCCTTGATCCGCCGGGTGATCTCATTGAGATCCGCGAGTGACGCATTCAGCTGCCGGTACGCCGCGTCGTCCTTGGCCAGCTTGCCGAGCGTGCCCTGGCCACGGTTGACGCCGTTGACCACCCCCTCGGCTGACTGCAGCAGGGCGGTGAACTCGCTGTACATCTGCTGATCGGTGAACAGCTTGCCGACCGTGCCGTCGCCTTTGCGAATGCCCTGCATGATCAGGTTCGCCTGCTCCAGCGTATCGGTTGCCGACGCCGACATCGCGGCGAAGTCCGCGGGAGCCGCGGTGCTCGGAATGAAGTCGCCGTCCTGGAGCTTGCGCCCCTGCGTCGATGGCGAGATCTCGATGATCGGCTCGCCGAGAAGGCTGAGCGATCCGATGGTGGCCCGCGACTGCTCGGTGATCCGGGACTGGTTTTCGTCGTTCACTTCGAGCGTCACCTGGACGTCGGATTCGACGAAATCGATCGCGGTGACCTTGCCGACGTCCACACCGGCGATCCGCACGACGGCGCCGGTCTTGAGCCCCTTGATGTTGGAGAACTTCGTCTTGAGCGCATACCGCTCCCAGGCGAATCCCCCCTGCCCACCCACGGCCAGGATGAGCATGATGGCGAGGATGATACCGGCCACAGCGATGATGCCAATCTTCAGCTGCGACCACGCGAGCGATCTTGTTCTAGGCATAGTCAGTCTTCCAAATCACGACAGGAACGCGTGAATGTACGGGTCGGTTTCCACCGCCGTCCGCAGCTCAGTCGCGGTCCCCTCAAAAGCGATACGCCCTTCCTTGAGCATGATGAATTCCGCTTCCTCCGCCTTGTCATCGGAAGCGCGTTCGAGGTGGATCTTTTTCTGTGCATCACGGACCGCGGTGTGTTCGGCAACGAAGAACGCGTCGCGCAGCTGGTGGGTGACGACAATCGAGCTGACCCCTTCGATATCGCGCAGCTTGATGATCTCTTCGTCGATCGTGATCGACGTAATCGGGTCCAGCCCGGTCGTCGGCTCGTCGTACAACAGGATCCGCGGCTTCGCCGTCATGGCGCGGGCAATCGCGACACGGCGGCGCTGGCCGCCCGAGAGTTCCGACGGCATTCGCTCGATGAACTCGGCCAGCCCGACGAACCCGAGAACTTCCTCGACCCGGGCGTCCACTTCCTTCAGCGGGAGCCTGGTCTCTTCGTACAGCTTGTAACCGACGTTCTCGCGCACCGTGAGCGAGTCGAACAGGGCGCCTTCCTGGAACACCATGCCGAGGTCAGCGCGCACGGCCATCAACTGGTCTTCGTTCATGTTGTCGACCTGCTGGCCATTGACGAAGATGCGCCCCTTGTCAGGTTTCAACAGACCAAGAATGAGACGGAGGATGGTCGATTTCCCTGCGCCGCTCGCGCCAAGGAATATCTTCGTATGGCCGGTCTTCAATGTGAAGCTGACGTCGCGAAGGATCACCTTGTCGTCGAAGGCCAGGTGAACGCCGTCGAATACGACAATCGGACCTCCGAACGCGAGAGCCTCGTCGAGGAGCGGCGAACGGGGAGCGTGCTCGAGTGCCATCAATACATCAGGAAGATGAGAACCTTCGTCACGAGGAAGTCGACGGCGAGCACCGCAACCGAGCCGGCGACGACCGAGTTGGTCGTCGCGCGCCCGACTCCCTGGGTGCCTCCGCTCGTTCTCAAGCCGACGTGGCACCCGATACTCACGATAGAGAAGCCCAGGAAGAACGGCTTGATCAAACCCATCCAGACGTCCTGGATGTAGAGACCGAGCACCACCGAATTCCAATACACGCCTGAAGCCACCTTCAACTGGGTGACGGTGATGATCCAGCCGCCGAGCAGCCCGACGGCCACCGAAATACAGGTCAGCACCGGCACCATGATCACGCCGGCCAGGATTCGCGGCGTCACCAGCTTGCGGATCGGATCCGTACCGAGCGCGCGAAGCGCCGCGATCTGCTCGGTCACGACCATGGATCCGAGCTCGGCAGCGATACCCGATCCGACGCGCCCGGCCACCATCAGCGCCGTCAGCACCGGCCCGAGTTCCTTGACCATCGAGGCGCTGACGAGGCGGCCCACCATTGAACGGGCGCCGAACTGGTCCAGCGTGATGCCGGACTGCAGCGCGAGCACCATGCCGGTGAAGGTGCCGGTCAGCAGGACGACGGTCAGCGATCCGACGCCGATCGCATCGAACTGCTCGACCACATCGCGCGCGTAGAACGGGCGCGTGACCAGGGCGCGCATGACCTTGCCGATCATGCTCACGTACTCCTGGACTTCGAGGAGGGCGGCCTTGGCCCAGTTCTCCAGTCCCGCCACGTTAATTACGCGTCCCTGCGAGCAGTCCGAGATCGCGTGACTTCAATTGTTTGATCCGGTCGCGCAGCTTTGCGGCTTTTTCGAATTCGAGATTGGCGGCGGCCGCTTTCATCTGGGTTTGGAGGGTGGCCACATGGGCTTCGAGCTCGCCATGGGTGCGGAAGGTATCCCCTTCGGCCGGCACGGTCACGTAGTCACGCTCGTAGACGCTCGACATCACCTCGTCGATGCTTTTCACGATCGAGGCCGGCGTGATGCCGTGCTCGAGGTTGTACGCCTCCTGGATGGCGCGGCGGCGATCGGTTTCGCTGATGGCGAGCTTCATCGAGTCGGTCATCCTGTCGGCATACATGATCGCCCGGCCGTTCACGTTTCGGGCCGCCCGTCCCACAGTCTGGATGAGCGAGCCGCTCGACCGCAGAAACCCTTCCTTGTCCGCGTCCAGGATGGCGACCAGTGACACCTCGGGCAGATCCAACCCCTCACGCAGCAGGTTGATTCCCACCAGGACGTCGAATTCGCCGCGACGAAGGTCCCGCAGGATCTGGATCCGCTCGAGCGTGTCGATATCCGAGTGAAGATACCGGACCTTCACGCCGAGCTCCTGGTAATACTGCGTCAGGTCCTCCGCCATCCGTTTGGTCAGCGTCGTCACCAGCACGCGTTCTCCGCGACCGGCGCGATCGCGGATCTCACCGAGCAGATCGTCGACCTGCCCTCGGACGGGGCGGATGTCGATCGGCGGATCGACCAGACCGGTCGGGCGAATGATCTGTTCCACAACCGCGCCCACGGATTGGCGGAGCTCGTAAGGGCCGGGAGTCGCTGACACGAACATCAGCTGTCCGACGCGGGTCTCCCACTCCTCGAAATTGAGCGGACGGTTGTCGAGCGCGGAGGGCAGACGGAATCCATAGGCAACGAGCACCTCCTTGCGCGAGCGGTCACCGTGATACATGCCGCGGATCTGGGGCACTGTCTGGTGGCTCTCGTCGACGATCGTCAGCGAGTCCGACGGCAGGTAGTCGAGCAGAGTCGGCGGCGGCATCCCCGGCTCGCGTCCGGTCAGGTGGCGGGCATAGTTCTCGATGCCGTGGCAGTAGCCGATCTCCTTGATCATCTCGATGTCGAACATGGTCCGCTGGTGGAGCCGGTGCGCTTCGAGCACTTTGCCTTCTGCCTCCAGCCGGCCCCGGTACCAGCTCAATTCTTCCTTGATCGTTTCGACCGCCTGCTTCGTTCTGTCGCGCGACGTGACGAAGTGCGTCTTGGGATAGATCGCAACCTTGTCGTGCCGCTTGAGCGTCTTCCCCGTCAGCGGATCGAACGAGACGAGCTCGTCGACCTCGTCGCCGAACAGTTCGATCCTGACCGCAATATCTTCGTACGATGGGTACACTTCGACGATGTCACCACGGACGCGGAAGGTGCCGCGGTTGAATTCGTAGTCATTGCGTTCGTACTGGATCTCCACCAGCTTGCGCAGAATCTGATCGCGGTCGATCTGCTGGCCACGGTCGAGCGGCAGCATCATCCCGTAATAGGCTTCGGGAGATCCCAGGCCGTAAATGCATGAGACGCTCGACACGATGATGACGTCTCGACGTTCGAACAGCGAGCGGGTCGCCGACAGGCGCATCCGGTCGATCTCGTCGTTGATCGTCGCCTCCTTCTCGATGTAAGAGTCGGTCGTCGGCACGTAGGCTTCGGGCTGGTAGTAGTCGTAGTAGCTGACGAAGTACTCGACCGCGTTCTCCGGGAAAAAGCGGCGGAACTCCTGGTAGAGCTGCGCGGCCAGCGTCTTGTTGTGCGCCATCACCAACGTCGGCCGGTTCACCTGCGCAATGCACTGGGCCATGGTGAAGGTCTTGCCGGAGCCGGTGACGCCGAGCAGCACCTGCGCCTTGTCGCCACGGTTCAGCCCCTCGACGAGCTCGTCGATCGCGCGGGCCTGGTCGCCGCGAAGTTCGAAGTCAGTGACCAGCTTGAACCGGTCGTACTTGGAGGACATCTCGAGGAAATAGCGATCGTACCACGCGGCTGGTTGTTTACCGGGCAGCCGGCTTATAGGGAGCGAAGTAGCCCGACCGGGTACGCACTTTTGCGTCTTTCAGGTCCGCCCGGAGCACGCGGATCTTCACGTCGCGCCATTTGCCGTCGGTGCGGGTGTCGCTCGAGACGTAGCCGAAGCTGTAGCGGGACGAGATGTCGCGAAGGATCTTTTCGTACATCTTGTCCAGGTCCTTCAGCCTGCTGGGGAAGAACGCCTGGCCGCCGGTAGCGTTCGCGAATCGTTGCAGCACCTGCTGCTGCTCGGACCGCGCGCTGCCCTGGTGTTCGAGGTAGCCGATCGCATAGACGGTGACGTCCGACGCTTTGAGAAGATCGATCAGTTCTCCCTGGTTGATCGCGCTCTTCGTATCGCCGCCGTCGGTATACATCACCAGGATCTTCTCGCCTGTCTGTGACGCCGCGCCGTTCAAATACGTCCCCAGCGCATCGTACAGGGCGGTGTACCCGTCAGGTTTGCGCGAGCGGATCCGTTCGATCAGGCGGGGATCGTCAGACGCGAATCGCGCCGTTCGCACCTCGGTGTCGAAATCGACAACGGTGATGTCTTCGACCTTCTTGATCGTGTCCAGGAACTTGATCGCGGCGGCCCGGACGTCCTTGATGTCTTCGGCCATGCTGCCGCTGAGGTCGATCATGAAGCCAAGGTGCAGCGGCGGCGCGTCCTCCGCCTGACCGGCGGCGAAGAACTTCACCGTCTGCGGCTTGCCCTGTTCGATGATCTCGAAGTCCTCCATCTTCAGGCCGTCGATCTGCTGCCCGGCCTTGTCAGTGACGACCACTGCAAAATGCACGAGGTCGACCCCGGCGCGGAACACCTGCTGTGCCGAAGCCATAGCCGCCGCGATCACCAGCGCGGCAGCAGCGAAGATCGCGATTCTCCGGTTCAGGATGTGCACGTCTAGAACACCTTGTAAACGCTCACGCGGATCACATGAGTCCCGAGCCGGCCATTGGCATTGACGCCACGAAAGCCATACCCCCACTCCATCGCGGTGAGCAAGCCGAACGGGGCGGGGGCTTCGACCCCGAGCCCGAGCCCGGTGTAGTTCCGAAGTCCCTTGCCGAAGCCGGGATCGTGGACGGCCGCCGTGTCGAAGAAACCGTCGATCCTCACGAGTCTCGCTGCCGACCAGGCAGCTGACGCCCTGGCGACGGTACCACGATCGTAGCGAACGAGTGCCGATGGATAGCCATGAAGCCGGTTGTCGAACGATCCAAACGAGTACCGGCTGAAGCGGTCGAGATCGCTTCCGCTGACGACCTGCCCCTCGACGCGTGTGACCAGACGAGGTGTGATGGCGGTTGCTCGGGCCACCGTGGCACCGAACCGCTGGTAGTCGCGGTGCGCCTCCGAGTACTCGTCCCGTGCTTCGTCCCCGCGACCCCATGCCCGCCATCCCGTCCGGCGGGCCGGGTTCCACCACACGGACGCGGCCCACCCGCCCCGCTGCCCCTCGATCGCGAGCCGGGCCCCGTGCGAGACCTGGTCGGCGGGAACGACGAACGCCGGCGACGTTTCCGGAGCGCGTCGAAGCCGAGTGTATTCCAGTTCGTAGGCGGCCCGGAACGTGATCCGCGGCGTCAACGAACGGAGCAGCCATGCCGAGACGAACGCCGGCTGCTGTCGTATGCCTTCCTCGTACAACTCGCGTCCTTCGCTGAAGGACCGATCGTTGTACGAGGTGGCGATGCCGAAGGCACGCCCGGCCAGTTGCCACCGGCTCCCCTTCAGCGAAGGCACCGCAAATGCGAGCTGGGCGTACGCGCCGCCGAAGAACAGGTTGAACTGGGTTCCGGTACCGAACAAATTGAAGTCGACGTAGCTGATCCCGGCGAACGGGAGAGGACGGCTGATATTTGGATCGATGATCACGCCGCCCGCCAGCGTGCGCACGCGATCGGACCGGCCGGCGATTTCGGGAACGACATGCGGCGTGCCGCCGGGCGTCGCCGTGTTGCGCGCGCGCGTCAAGTAGCGATAGCCCTCGGCAGTGTCGCGCAGCATCACGGCATCGGATGCATAGGCGGCCTGGCGGCGCGCCGAGAAGTCGGCGGGGTCCACCTGGTGATGACTGATCGTCAGCCGCCGGTGAATCGGCGTGCGATATCCCGCTCCTTCGTAGATCTGACGAACATCGGATACCGCCAGCATCCAGATCCCGTCGCCGACAGGACGGAACTCATCCACCTGCTCCGACGACACGATGGCGCCGCGCAGGCCGGTCTGGGTCGCGGCGACCTTCAGCATGGCGAAGCTGTCCATCGCGATCCACGCGCGGCCGCTGAACAACCTCTCGCCGGTGTGCGCGGGTGCGAACGCAACGACATAACATCGGACGCCGTCGATGGTTTCTTCGCCGCTCAGCCCGTAGCGATACAGGTCGGACAGCGTGATCGCAAGCGGCGGGGCGGCGGCGCGTTCGGGTTCGAGGATCGGCAGCTTCGGCACCTGGCTGCCGCGAAAATCCATCCCGTTGATCCGGATCCGTCGTTGTTCCAGTTCCGTTCGTTCGCGATCGGCATAGATCACCGTGTCGGAGGTGATCGTCACAGGCGCCGCAAACCCGGGCGCCTCGAACGTCAGCGTCAGCACGCCCGTCGATATCGAGCGTGGCACGCGTGCCGCCTGCCGTCGCGCCGCCGCCTGGTGACGGGCCACGATCTCTTCGATCGACAGCCGGTGCGATGCGGTGACCTCGACTTCCTCCAGGAAGCCTTCGGCCGGTCGACCTGCGGCATCTGCGATCGACTCGATCAGCGCCCGCGCGTCGAGTGCGTCAGCCGGCGCAGTCACGACCCACCGTTCCGCGCTGCCGTTGCGCGTGGCGTCGAGCGCCGTCGCGCCGTCGGCAGCCGCCAGCAGAGGCCAGACCCTCGCCCCCGCTGGACCCGGCGCACCTTGCACCGTGACGAGAACATCGGCATACGCGGCAACGTCCCGCGCGATCAGACGCGCAGCCTCATCACTGCCGGTGATCTGCAGCGCCACGACACCTTCGTTGGCGGCGTGAGCTCGCACGTCGGCGAGCGTGGACTTCAGCACGAAGGTGTTCTCGGCGACGGTCCCTTGCGCGAGCGCCGGCACCAGCAGAATCCCCGGTAACCCGTGCCGCTCACGAATCGAGTCCATCACCGAGGCAGTCACGTCCGCCTGCGCAGTGACCACCAACACGGTAATCCCGTGAAGATCGGCCGGCAGCAGGACGACCTGGCCGGGCACGATGGCGATGACCACGCAGGTCGCGCAGGGAGGCGGACCGACGGGTGGCTGGGAAGCGGTCGCAAGCGCCGGGAATGCCAGCCACACGAGGCCGCGTGCGAGCTGGGCGTATAATGAACGTTTGGTCATGACCACCCGGCGGTTTGTGGGCACTGCCCACCCGAGGATCGTCTGACGTGCGCGTCGTTGCCATCTGCCAGGACGAGCTCGTCATTCGAACGTTGAACGATGTGCTGCAGCCCAGTTTCGAGCTGGAGTTCCTGCTGGAAGCGGGACCGCTTGCACGCCGGCTGCACGACGCGGGGCTCCCGATTACGGTCGGCGATCCCCGCAGGGTCGACACCTACCTCAAGGCCGACATCTCCCCCACCACCTCCTTCATCGTCGAAGACAACGGAAAGCGCAGTGCGAAAAAAGTCCTGATCGCGATTCGCGATGCCGGCGGAACGCTGACCTACGTCGTCCACACCGGTCACGCCGTGCGCGCGCACAACTCCGACGCGCTCAAGGCGGAGTTCCCGGACGTCGCCGACATGGATTTGTCGGAGTTGATCCGGCCGACCCTGGTGACCGAGCTGAGCCGCTCGATGACGCGCGCACGGGTGCAGCAATATCAGCGGTACTTCGCCGACGCGGATCGGGTGCTGATCCTGCTGCACAACGATCCCGATCCCGATGCGCTCGCGAGCGGGCTGGCCCTGCGCAACCTTCTCCGCCGCACCAAGACGACCGCCATCATCGGCGCGATGCAGGGCGTGACCCGTCCTGAGAACCTGCGGATGGCCAACATGCTCGACATCCACGTCGAGCCGATCACGCCGGCGTCCTTCCAGGAGTACCAGCGGATCGCGACCGTGGACGTTCAGCCGCATTATTTCGGCGGCCTGCTGCCGCGGGTGGATCTCGTCGTCGACCATCATCCTGAGCAGAGCACGTACAGTGCCGTGTTCAAGGACATTCGCGCTGATTACGGCTCGACCTCGACCATCCTGACCGAGCATCTGCGGGCGGTCGACGTGAACATCTCGGAACGCACCGCCACGGCGATGCTCTACGCGATCAAGTCTGACACGCTGTTCTTCGCGCGTCACACCAACCGGGTCGACCTCGAGGCGTTCACCTTCCTCTATCCGCTGGCGGACGCTGCGCTGATCCGGAAGATGGAAGGCGCGGAAATCACGCTGGAGCGGCTCAATTACGTGACGCGCGCGAGCCAGGGTGGGATCATGCGCGACCAGGTCTTCAGCGCCTTCATCGGCGAGGCGCCGCGCGAAGACTTCATCCCCTACACCGCCGACTTTTTCCTGCAGCTGGAAGACGCGAAATGGACGATCATCGCCGGGGTCGTCGGCGGGTCGCTGATCGTCAGCGTCCGGAATCTCGGCTACTCGCGGAACGCCGGCGAGTTCGTGAAGCGCTGGTTTTCTGACGTCGGCAATGCCGGCGGCCATCGCGCCATGGCGAAGGCGGTCGTGCCGATGGACCGGTTCCGCGGCAAGTTCGGCGATCTCGAAGGTCCGGCGATCACGGCCAGGATCGCCGAAATGGCCGACCAGTTCCTGCACGAGCCGGCAGCGGACAAGACGAAGAAAGAGCCGGTCGCGCGCTAAGGATTCCCGAGCGCCTGGTCCAGATCGGCGATCAGGTCGTCAGCGTCTTCGAGCCCCACCGAGAGCCGCGCCATGCTGTGCGTCACACCGGCGCGCCGCAACTCCTCCTCGCTATGCCCCCACTGCGAGGTGATGATCGGCAAACTGCAGAGACTCTCCACGCCACCGAGCGACGCCGCCCGGTTGAAGAGTTTCAGGCTGTCGAAGAAGCGGGCCGCTCCTTCATAACCACCACCGAGATCGACGCACACCATTCCGCCGAAGCCGCTCATCTGCTTGCGCGCGATGTCGTGATCGGGATGCTGTGGGAGTCCGGGATAATAGACCGCCTCGACGCGCTTGTCGGACGCGAGCCAGGTGGCCACCTTCATCGCGTTGTTGTTGTGACGGTCCATTCGCACGACCAGCGTTTTGAGCCCGCGGCCGAGGGCGTAGGCCGCATACGGGTCCAGGATCGTTCCGAGCAGGCGGCGCGCCTTCTGCACAGGTGCGAGCAGTTCGGCGGAGCCGGCGAGAACGCCGGCGGTGACGTCGCTGTGACCGTTCAGATACTTCGTCGCACTGTGCATCACCACGTCGACGCCCAGCGAGATCGGCTGCTGGTTGACCGGACTGGCGAACGTGTTGTCGATCATCGATGTCACACCGTGTGCGCGGCACGCGGACGCAACCGCGGCGATGTCGACGCAGCGCAGCGTGGGATTGATCGGCGACTCGAACCACAGCAGCTTCGTCGCGGACGAGAAGAGCCGGTCCGGATACCGCAGCTCCTCGATCGACGCGAACCGGGCCGCGATCCCAAACTTGGTCAGGAGGTCGGCAATCAGGTGCAGGGTTCCACCATACACGGCCGAACTGCAGAGGATCTCGTCGCCTGACTTCAGCAATCCGAGTAAAGCGGTGGTGGTCGCGGCCTGTCCACTCGATAACACCATCGCCGCTTCCGCCCCTTCGAGCCTGGCCACCTTCTCCTCGACGGCGGTGATCGTCGGATTGCCGTACCGCGTATACAGGTACTTCTCCGACTTCCCCTCGTTGTAGTCGCAGACCTGCTGCGCGTTGTCGAAGACGAACGTCGTGGTCTCGAAGATCGGCGTCGTCAGTGGTTCGACCCCGGTCAGGCCGTGAGCACGCTGGACTACTTCGGTGGATGTCTTCATGGCTGGAGGTTACAACTCGATCGGTGCGCGACTGCTGCCATTCAGGTGGTGGACCGCATCGGCCGGCTCGGCGCCGGCGCCAACCACTGGTTCGATGAACTGCCGGTACGCATCCTCGTAGCCGCGATCCACCAGTTCGCTGACGGTCTGCACCCGGTCCGAGCGCTGGTCGTAGACACCCTTGAAGTCGAATGCACCGAGGGGATGATGGTCGGGACGAACGACGAAGAACGCAGCGAACCGTCCGGCGAATAGCTCCTGGACGTCCCGCAGCGACGCCGCTTCGAACGCCGCCAGGTGCTCCCCCGCGCGGCCTCGCAGGTCGGCGCGCCCCGCACTGAGTTCATGCGCTTTGGCTGCCGGCGGCGAGGGTGCGACGAGAATGATCTGCTCGGCGCCGGCGTTGGCCGCTTCCTCGACCAGGCGGCCGAGTGATTCGGGGCGATCGCAGACGCGATGCGTTTCGCCCCGCCAGGGGCCGTCGGCGGCGAACGCCAGCAGGTGTGGATCGGTCGCGAGCGGTATCGACAGCGCCGCGGCGAGCGCGTCCATCGCGTGGTCGCGCGACACGCCGGTCAGATCGAAGGCTTCGGCCTGGCGCCACCCCGGCTCGGAGGACGGACGTGAAAAGAAGCGGGAACGATATTCGGGTGCCAGCAGCGAGAGCACGAGATCACGCCTGGCATCGACGTCGTGCACGACCAGCAATACCTCGCGAAATCCCGGCTGTCCCAGGTTATCCGCCAGCAGTTCCACGTACTTTCGCGACAACTGGGTCGGCGTCGGTGCGGCGAGCGGCGCCGCGCCCCGTATGAGATTCCAGATCTCGGACGAATACCTGGCCACCAGCGAATCGGCTGTCAGCGGCGCGCTGAACAACCGCCAGAAGGCAGCGCTGCGCGAGCGGCGGCGCCCCCGTTCCCGCAGCCGCGTGGCCACGGCGGAGACCGCGAGGATACCGACAGCGACGAGCAGCGCGAACAGCACCAGGCGCGGAATGCTGGTCGGGAGCGCCGTCGGCGCGAACAACGCATTGATCCACCCGGTGTAGGTCGTCGTCAGCCACGCGCCGGCATTGCCGAACCCCAGCAGCGTCGCCAGCGTTCCGGCGAGCGCGACGACCACCGCGAGCACGAGCAGGGTGATCGGCACGAGGAAGACGACACCGGCGACCGCCGCCGCTCCGGCGGCATACACGAGCGGAGCGCGCCAGTTGTAGAAGCGATGCGGTGAGGCTGTCTTCCAGATGCCGGACGCTTCCCAGAGCCGCGGGCCGCCATCGATGGCGGCGAGCAGCGCGCTGGCGGCGCCGATGCCGCGGCCGCCGACGAGATCGATCTTGATCCCGGCTTCGTGCAGCGCCTTGAGGACGCCGGCATGATACGCACCCGCCGTGCCCGTCCCGGTCAACAACAGCGCCGTGCGGAGCCGTGTCGAGTAGGACCGCTCAGGCGCGTCCGAGGTGATCACGCGCGGGCGCCGTCCTCGTCGTGAAGGGTAATGAGCTTGACGACTTCGAAGCGGCGGCTGCCGTTCGGTGCGGTGACGTTCACTTCATCACCCTCCTCCTTGTTCACCAGTGCGCGGCCGATCGGTGAGGCGGTGGAAATCATCCCGTGCTCCGGATCCGCGTCTTCCGGCATCACGAGCTGATAGATGATCGTCTGCCCCTGGCCGTCCTTGAGATGGACGGTGGACCCGAAGCCGACCTTGTCGTGTGGGATGCGGTCGAGGTTCATCAGCGAAATCTCGCTGACGCGCTTCTTCAACATGCTGAGGCGCGCTTCGACCAGCCGCTGGCGTTCCTTCGCAGCCGAATACTCCGCGTTCTCGCGCAGGTCACCGAGCTCGCGGGCGCGCTGGATTTCGCGCGGCAACTCGGTTTTCAGCTCCTTTTCGAGCTGGTGAATTTCTTCTTCGAACTTCTTGAGAATACGGGCCTTCATTGACGAGATGGTAGCAGGGAACGACCGGATTGCTCCACGCCAATTCGCAATTACGGGTGAGCAATTCTAGAATCGCGAGGTGGAACGGATCTCGAGCCGGCAGAATCCAACCGTGAAGCGGTTCCGCGCGCTTGCGCGCTCGCGCGCCGACGCCGACAACGACGACGTGCTGCTCGAAGGTGCGCACCTCGTCGAGGAAGCGCTCCGGTCCCGATTGTCGGTCGACACGGTTGCGTTTTCAGAGACCGCAGCCGCAGGGCCGCTCGCGGAGCTTCTTCACCGCGTCGAAAGATCCGGCGGCCGCGTGGCGATCATCAGTGACGCCGTCTTCGACGCCGTCAGTCCGGTTCGGCAGCCGGCCGGCGTCGTCGCCATCGCCCGGCTCGCCGCATCGAACCTGGCCGCAGTACTCGCGCACCCGCCGCAATTGGTACTGATCGTCGACGCCGTGCAGGATCCGGGAAACCTCGGCGCGATCATTCGCACGGCTGAAGCATGCCGAGCATCCGGGGTGATCGTCACCAGCGGCTCGGCGGATCCGTTCGGGTGGAAGGCGCTGCGTGGATCGATGGGCAGCACGCTGCGCGTACCGGTAGCGACCGGGCTTTCGCTGACTGAGGCGATCGGATCATCGAGACAGGCGGCGTTGCGCGTGATCGCCACCGCGCCACGCGGCGGAACGCCGCTGCCGGACTGCGACCTGCGGCAGCCGGCTGCGATCATCCTCGGTGGCGAGGGTCCAGGCATTCCGGATACGTTGCTGGCTGCAGCCGACGAGCGCGTCACTATCCCGATGCAGCCTCCGGTCGAATCCTTGAACGTCGCCGTCGCCGCAGCGCTGGTACTCTACGAAGCCTCCCGCCAGAGGGCAGATGTCGCTGTTTGACGATCCGATTCGTCCCGCTCCTGCTGCATCGGTCGATCCATCGGCTCCGCTCGCCGAGCGCATGCGCCCGCGCACGCTCGATGAGTTCGTCGGCCAGGAATCGCTGATCGCGCCCGGACGGCCGCTGCGCAATGCCATCGACCAGGACCGTCTCCAGTCGATCATCCTCTGGGGTCCGCCGGGAACCGGCAAGACGACGCTGGCGCGCCTGATCGCGACAGCGACGCGTGCACACTTCATCGCCTTCAGTGCCGTGCTGTCCGGGATCAAGGAGATCCGCGCGGTCATGACCGAGGCGGAGGAAGCGCGCCGGCGCAGCGGACGGCGCACGCTGCTCTTCATCGACGAGATCCACCGCTTCAACAAGGCGCAACAGGACGCCTTCCTCCCCCGTGTGGAAGCGGGTGACATCGTTCTCATCGGCGCAACCACTGAGAACCCGTCATTCGAGGTGAACTCGGCGTTGTTGTCGCGTTCGAAAGTTCATGTGCTGAAGGCGCTGGGCCTTCCGCAGATCACCACGATCCTCCGCCGGGCGGTGGAGGATGCCGAGCGCGGCCTCGGCCATCTCGGTCTCCAGGTCGATGACGAGGCGCTCACCGCGATCGCGAAGTACGCAAACGGCGACGCCCGGGTGGCCCTCAACTTTCTGGAGAGTGCGGCCACGGCAGTCACCAGGCAAGCGCCCGATACTGATCCGGGTTCGCAACAACCGGTCATCAGCACCGCGTTCGTGGCGGACCTGGCGCAGAACCGCGCGCTCCTCTACGACAAGTCAGGCGAGGAGCACTACAACCTGATCTCGGCGCTGCACAAGTCGATGCGCAACAGTGATCCGGATGCCGCCGTCTACTGGCTGGCGCGCATGCTCGAAGCTGGTGAGGATCCTTTGTACGTGGCGCGCCGGCTCGTGCGGTTTGCCTCCGAGGACATCGGCAACGCCGATCCGCAGGCACTGACGATTGCCATCGCGGCGAAGGAAGCGGTCCACTTCATGGGCATGCCGGAAGGCAACACCGCCCTGGCGCAAGCCGCGATCTACATGGCGGTGGCCTCGAAGAGCAATGCGGTCTACCGAGCGTACCTGCAGGCCGCCGACGCGGCGCAGCACGACGTGGCCGAACCGGTGCCGCTGCACTTGCGGAATGCGCCGACGAAGTTGATGAAGGAACTCGAGTACGGGAAGGACTACCGCTACGCGCACGACGAGGCCGATGGAATCGCGCGCGGGATGGAGTGCCTGCCACCCGCGCACGCCGGCCGCCGCTTCTATGAACCGGCCGATCGAGGGCTCGAGTCGCGCATCAAGCAGCGACTCGAGGAGATCAGAAAGAAACCTTCCTGAACATCTCCTGCCGGAGCGGCAGGATGAACGAGAAGCGATAGTCTCCCTGCATACGTCCGATCGGGATGCCGACCAGTTCCCCTTCGCGGTTCAGGACGCCGCCGCCCGACACGCCCGGGTGACCGTCGGTCAGGCAGGTGACCAGGTCGTTCGGCGTCTTCTGCCCGACGTAGCCGGTCGACAGGATGATCCCCTTCGAGTAGTCATTGCCGAGACGGAAGATCGGGTCCGCGAACTCAAAGCCGAATTCCAGATTGCGTTTGAGGGGCGGAAGATCGATCGGCTCTTTGACATGCAGGATGGCCCAGTCGCCCGGATCGACCTCGATCGTGGCATCGCCCACGTCGACCACCTTCGCGTTCAGCATCTTGCCTTTGTATGACAGCTTGACCGACGTCACCTTGCGCGGATCCGCTAGCCCATCCTGCCCAAGCGCCACGACGCCGTGTTTGACGGTGATGAAGTAGCCCTTCCCAAGGTAACCGGCCGTGCCGTAGCTGCTCGCGCCCCGGTCGTCGTACGAATAGAGTTCGACGAAGCTGTCTCGCCGCGCCCGCAACAGGTTCAACGGCAGCAGGCCCATCTCGTCCTGCAGTTGCCGCTTCACATCATCGACGATGGAGGCGCGCCCGGCATCGGCGTCGGTGGGTGTGTGGGTGATCGCTGTGCCGGCGGTGCCGATCGGCGGCCGAAGACGTAACTGCGCGAGCTCGGCCCGAACCGCGGCGAAGCGGGCGTCGGTATCGGCGCTTTGTCGCGCTCCAAGGTAGTTACCTAGACCAAAGAAGAACAGCGCGACGGAAAACGCGATGACAGTGGGCAGCGTGCGACGGGTGGACATACATACTCCAAGTTCGGCAACCGGACCCGCTCCCCTGGCGGAGACACCCGGCTTTGCGCGCGCCGCGGGGCGCCGCCTTTTTCGCTTGGACGAGACTTACTGGGATATAAAAAGGGTAAGGCCGCCAGCAGAGTGAGTCAAGCACGAAGAACATGCCAAACCGGGTTTGAGCTCATCAATACACAGCTTTTCACTTTCCGGCCAGTTTCCGCACCGTCGTGATGTTGCGTAGCGTCGCGGGCCCGACGATCTTTTCAAGCTTCGCTCCGCTGAAGGTGCTGCCGCTGAAACCGGCTTTCCCGAGCCAGTACACCTCTCGCCCGGTCACCTGGAAGCGATCGACCTCGTTCGACCCCGCGGTGAGCGTGCGCACGGCGGCCGCCGGCGGCTGTCTTTTGAGAAAGCCTATGTAAAGAGTTCCCTCCTCACCCTGAAACGGGTCGTGCGCGGCCACTTTCTGCAGTTCCGGGATCGTGCGGATGAAGGTCGCCACCGGGTAATCAAGGTGCTTGCGCAGCTGCAGCTCGATCGAGGCTTCGAGGTGAATCGCTGCGGCCGCAGACTCGAAAAGCACGTTGCCGCTGGCGATGAAGGTCGACACATTCTTGATCGGCAGCAACTCGAAAATCTGGCGCAGCCGGTCCATCGTGACGGTGTGGCCGCCGACGTTGATGGCGCGGAGGAAGGCGACGTATCGATGCGTCATGGGGCGGAGCGGATCATAGCGTCAATCCACTGTTGCTCGGCGTCACATTGCCCCGGCTGCTCGCGCGTGATGAGATTAGTGCATGGCAACGCGCACCTACCGCGCCGGCGACTCGGTCGAGGACTTCTGCCGCGCGTGCAAGACCGACCGCATGCACACCGTGATCGCCGCGGACGGCGAGGGTCAGCCGATCCGGGTGGTGTGCGGCTTCTGCCGCAGTGAACACAACTACCGGGGCGGTCCGCGCATCGACCCGTTCGGCGACCGTTACCAGCGCGCGGCCGATGACGAGACGTCTCGAAAAGCGTCCCGTCCCGTGCGTGAACCCTTCCCCATCGTCAGCGAACGCGAAAGGATTGCGCCTCCCATGAGTGACCTTGCCGGTACTGATCTCGAGATGCTGCTACGGCGGGTCATCCGCGAGGAGACGGGGATCACGCCAGCGACCCCGGCGGACAAATGGCGTGGTGGAACGCTGGCATTACGCCCCGGCAATCCCGAGCTGCAGGAAAAGACCTGGCCGATCGAGACGTTCTTCCACAAGGTCGTGATGCTGCGGAACCGGCTGCGGACGCTCGAGCAGCAAGTCAACGCGACCGACATGCCGGAAGCGGTCAAAGTGAAGCTCCAGGGCTACATCAGCGGATGCTATGGATCGCTCACCAGCTTCAACGTGCTGTTCGCAGAAGAAGAGGATCAGTTCAAGGGCGGCAGCGGCGACTGAGCCCGCTAGATCCGCTGGAAATTCTTCTCGACCTCGCGCCGGGTGATGCGCAGAACGACCGGACGGCCGTGCGGACAGACGGACGAATAGGCGGTGCGCCGCAACTCTTCGAGGATGTACCGCATCTTCTCCAGCGTCAGCGGATAGTTCGCCTTCACCGCCGCGTGACAGGCCATCGTCGCCGCGATCTTGCGAAGGCCGTCTTCCACGCGGGATCCCTTGTCGAGGCCTTCCAGGTCTTCCGCGAGCGCCCGCACCGCCGCCTCGCATTCAGCCGGATCGAGTATCGCTGGAACCGCGGAGAGGTGCAGCGTGCCACCACCAAACTCTTCGATCTCCATCCCGAACCGGTCCAGCGTTTCGCGATGCTGCGCCAGCGACTGCCGCTGCGCTGGTGACATCTCGATCATGATCGGCGTGAGCAGCCGCTGGCTCTCGAGACGGCCCGCGGTCAACTTCTCCATCACCTGCTCGAACAGCACGCGCTCGTGCGCGACGTGCTGGTCGATGATCGCAATCCCTTCGTCGTCCACGGCCAGGATGAACGTGTCGCGGAACTGGCCGAGCGGGATCATCGGCCGGATCTCGGGCAGCGTCGCCGTGGCGGTTGGCGCGCTGCCAGTCTCGATTCGTGGTGGCAGCGTATCCGGCGTCCAGCGATTCCCCACCTGCGCGCCCGCAAACATTCCAGGAATGGACATCGGCGTCGGCTCCCCCGGGCGGGGTGCGAATGAGGCGAGCTGCAATTCCGGCGGCCGCCCCTGCCCGAGTGCATCACCGAGCCCGCGGCGCAGGACCTCGTGCACGAGCGATCCCTCGAGGAAGCGGACTTCCGCCTTGGTGGGATGCACGTTCACGTCGACGCGGTCGGGAGCGATCTCGATGAACAGATGCACTTCGGGGCTTCGTTCCTTGATCGTCGCAACGCTGTAAGCCTCCGAGATTGCGTGCGCAATGGTGCGGTCCTTGACGATGCGACGGTTGACGAAGACGTTCTGCGCACCGCGGACCGGCCCCTGGTCGCCGAGAGCGGCGATGTACCCATGGATCCTCAGGCCGCCTGCTTCCTTGCGCAGCTCGATGAGATCCGGCCGTTCGCCGAACAGCTGGAAGAAGCGCTCACCGAGCCCCGCTGCGGGTGGACACTCCAGCAACTTTCTCGATCCGCTCGTCAATGTGAATCCGACAGTCGGGTACCCGAGGGTCATCTGTGTCACGAGGCGGGATATCTGTGCCGACTCCGCGGTGTCCGATTTCAGAAACTTGCGCCGGGCCGGCAGGTTGTAGAACAGGTCCGCGACTTCGATCAGCGTCCCCTCGGGCGCGCCCACCTCGCGGACGGATGCGACCACGCCGCCGTTCACGCGCACCTCGGTACCGGTTGCATGACCTCGCGCGCGAGTACGCAGGGTAAAGTGAGACACCGAGGCGATACTCGGCAATGCCTCGCCGCGAAATCCAAGCGTGCGGATTGCGCCGAGATCCTCCGACGTCGTGATCTTGCTGGTTGCGTGGCGCTCGATCGAGAGCTGCGCGTCCTCGGGTTCCATGCCGTCGCCGTCATCCTCGACGCGCAGCAGCTTCTTTCCGCCCAGCTCGATCGTAATGACGATCCGGCGCGCGTTCGCGTCGAGTGCGTTCTCGAGCAATTCCTTGACGACGGATGCGGGACGCTCGACGACTTCCCCGGCGGCGATCTGGTTGGCGAGGTTGAGCGGAAGGCGGTGAATTCGGGGCACCGTGGATTCTACCCTGCGCCGAACAGCTTCAGCTCCTCGCCGTCGGGAGACAGGCGAGTGTTCCGCTCGAACGTGAAGCCCAGCTTCGAGAGCAGCCGGCCTGATCGTTCATTGTGCGGCGAGGTGATCGCGAGGAGGCGACCCAGGCCGAGCGAGTCGCGCGCGTAGGCCATGACCGCCGACGCCGCTTCCCTCGCATAACCCTGCGACCAGTACTCCGGCAGGAGCGAGAAGCCAATGTCCGGATGTTCGAGCTGGCTGCGTTTCAGCAGTCCGCAGATGCCGATTGGAACAGCGCCGTCGCGCAGCTCAACCAGATACAAACCGAAGCCGTGCTGCTCGTAACTGGCCACCGGGCCCGAGAGCACATACCGGCGCGCATCAGCGATCGTCCGGACGCCACGATCGCCGATGAATTCGATGAACGACGGCTCGTTCAGCAGGCGAAGAATGAATGGCGCATCTGCTTCCGTGAGGCGCCGGAGCGAGAGGCGTGGTGTCTGCAGCACCGAAGCCGCATCCGTGTCGGGACACGCACGCGGCGCGACGTGATCATCGGGCATGCACGCCACTTATGTGCTTCGCTTTCTCCTGGCTGCGGCCGCTGGCTTACTGCGGGCGATGTTCTGCCAGGCAAGGGTGATGGCTTCCCCGAGGATTTCAGCATCCACTGCATCGAGCCGCACGGCCGTGCAGCCCTGGCGGCCCCACGCGCCATTCTCTGGCGCGAACGCCTGACCGGCACGGGCAACGAACTCGTGCTGCTGCTCCGGCGAGAGCTTGACCATGGCGGTCGCGTTGTCGGGATGCAGCGTGGCGAAGATCTTTCCGTGCACTCTGAAGTCGGGGTGGCCCATATGCGCGCCTTCGGTCGCGTCTTTCATACCCAGGGCGATGCGCCGGAAACCGGACGCATTCATCATGCGCCTCACGACGGCCGGCCGGGATCGCGCGGGTCCGCTCCCGTCTTCGCATAGTAGTCAATGACCACCTGGTGCGCACCCTGGCGCGTGTAGACGTCGGGTACGCGTGTCTCGATCATGTCTGCCATCACGAGCGCCACCTCCTCGGCACTTTGCGACTGGGGGAAGGAGCGCGAGTCTGGTCCGCCGTGCAGCGCGTTGTTTCCGAACTCGGTTCGAACGACGCCGGGGGAGACCAGCGAGAACTGAATACCGGGATGCGTGGCCTGCACTTCCTCGCGGATCGTTGCCGTCAGCGCATTGAGGAAATGCTTGGCCCCGCAGTACGCGGAGCGGATCATCGCGTAGGGAATCCGTCCCAGCATGGAGGACACATTGATCACGTGCCCTTCGCCGCGTTCCTTGAAGTGCGGCAGCACCTCCTGCATCCCGTAGAGCGCCGACTTCACGTTCACCTGCATCACGTCGTCGATGTCCTTGTCGGTGAGCATGGAGGGCGGGCAGGTAATGCCCTGGCCGACGTTGTTGATCCAGACATCGATGTGCCGGAACGCCGCCAGTGATTCCGTCACGGTCCGCTTGACCTCGTCACGAACCGTCATGTCGGCGGCGATCGCGAGCGCGCGCCCTTGACAGCGGGCGGCGACGGCGTTCAGCGCATCGCGCCGGCGAGCCGTGAGCACGACCGTGTGCTTCCGCTCCGCGAGCAGTACTCCAAGTGCTTCCCCGATACCAGAGCTCGCACCGGTGACGACGATGACCTTCTCGCTCATCCACCGATTCTAGCAAGGTGCCGGGGTGCCGGGCGACGAGTTGCGCAGGATCACTGAGATGGAGATGATTCACGCCGGAGGGCGACCATGATCACCGCCACCGCTCCGGTTTCCCGGCTCCCGCGTCTCGAGTCCATCGATATCGTCCGTGGCGCCGTGATGGTGCTGATGGCCATCGACCACGTCCGGGTCTACTCTGGCGTGCCGGCCGGCGGCCCAAGTGCGGGCGTCTTTTTCACCCGCTGGGTCACACACTTCTGCGCACCTGCGTTTGTCTTTCTCGCCGGAACCGGCGCGTACCTGCACCTGCGTAAGACCGGTGACCGCGGTGAGATGGCGCGCTACCTGGTCACGCGTGGATTGTTGCTCGTGCTGCTCGAACCAACGGTGATCCGCGCGTGCTGGACGTTCGGGTTCGACTACTCCCAGTTCATCCTTGCCGGTGTCATCTGGATGCTGGGATGGTGCATGGTGCTGCTCGCCGGACTGATCTTCCTCCCGGCGTGGGCGACAGCAGCGATCGGGTTGGCGATCATCATCGGACAGGGGGCCTTCGGCCTGCTTCCGCCATCGGCTGTCTCGCAGTTCATTTACCTGGGCGACGAGGTCAAGCTCGGAGCGAACGGGCCGTCGATCTCAGTGCTTTATACGATCGTCCCCTGGATCGGCGTGATGGCGACCGGATACGCGTTCGGCTCCGTCCTGACCCGCGAGCCGCCGAGTCGTCGCCGGCTGTGTCTCCGGATCGGCCTGTCCGCCACAGCGGCGTTTCTGGTACTCGGCACGATCCAGGTACTCGCCGGACCTGCGCCGGAGAACGCCCCACCCGCCCTCTTCCGGCTGCTGAACCAGCAGAAGTATCCAGCGTCACAGCTGTTCCTGTTGATGACGCTCGGGCCAACCATCGCGCTGCTGCCGGTCGCCGAGCGCGCAAACGGTCCGATCGCCCGGATCCTTGCCGTCTTCGGGCGCGTCCCGATGTTCTATTACCTGCTCCACATTCCCCTCATCCATGCGCTATCGCTGCTCGCGTGGTGGCTACGTGACGGCAGCGCACACGAGGCGTGGTTCGCGACGGCTCCATACGTCGACGTCCCGCCCGAGCAGCGCTGGGGATTGGCTCTGCTCTACCTGGTCTTCGTCGTGTCCGTCACGATCCTGTATTTCCCGTGCCGCTGGTACGCGGATTTCAAGAAACGCAGCGCATCGACATGGACGCGTTACATCTAACTGGGTGCCGGGGTGCCGCGGTGCCTGGGTGCCAGAGTGCCGTGGTACCGGCGTGCCGGGTGCCAGCGTGCCGTCGGGCTCCTGGCTCAGACGGTCAGGTGGGCTCCGATGACAGGTGAGTGACTGGCGGACCGGGGGCGGCGATAAACGCGATGCCCTCTCGATCCGGATGGCGAGCTCGGTAGCGCTTCAACCACTGCTCCATGAATTCGTGGACGTTCACGGTCCCGACCAGGGCCCAGACGCTTCCGCCGAACCCTGCGCCGAAGCTGCAGGCGGCGAATGCGCCGGCCTCGCGAGCGGCTGCGGCCAGGATGATCGTTTCCGGAATCTGATTGCCCAGCAGCTCGGTGGCATCGCGCTGCGACTCATCACTCAATCGCGAAAGCGTCTCGTGATCTGCAGCGCGCAGTGCTTCCTCCGCCGCGAGGATCCGGGCATCCTCTCGCACGAAGTGATCTAGCCGCCGCTCGAGCGCATCGGCCGGCCATCCATCGATGTCGCTGTGCTGGATCGAATCCTTCAGTTGCTTCAGCGCCGAAGGACTGCAGCCGAGCGCCGAGGCGAGCGATCGGGCCGGCGGGTGATGGCGGTTCCACGTGGCGAGCAGATGCTGAGCGCCAGCAGACAGCCGATTGTAAGAATCTCGCGCCGCGCCCGTCTTCTCGGCCTTCACGCCACTGGTGGCAATCACAACCCTCCACGAGTCAGGCACCGGAACGACATCGAGCAGACACATCGGCACGAACGAGAACGCGGAAAACGAACCAGCCTGCCCGAGCAGCATCGCCGCATGATCCTCGCTGCCGCCGTGCGTTCCAACCCCGTCGTCTCCGCCAAGCTCGCGGAAGGTGGCTCCGTTTTCGAGCGACGCGAAGTAGGTGGCGACGTCGGCGGGGGTGCGAATGCTGCGGTTCCAATCGTCACGCGAGCGAAGGTCCCACAGTGCGCTCAGCGCGGTAGCCACGCCGACGACCAGCGCACTGGAACTGCTCATTCCCGACGCGCGCGGCAGATCGCTGGCAAACGCGATGGTCGCGCCGGATCTCGGGCCCGGAAAATTGCGCATGAGCCGTGACACCGCGACCGACACGTAGTTGCGCCAGCCCGTGAAGGATTCCCCTGCTGCCGAGACAGTGACGCTCTCGCCATTGCGTGCATCGACCAGGTGAATCGTCGCGTCCTGCCGCCGCGCGGCGATCACGACGAATCCGCGTGGGGCCGGTGCGACGATGGTGCGGCCTCCGGCGTAGTCGGTGTGCTTGCCGAACAGCTCCACGCGTCCGGGGATCCACCAGGCATGCTCGGGATCTGCGCCGTGCGCCGCACGAAAACCGTCCAGCGTGGTTTCGCAGAGAAGGGTCTTGCCGTGGAGCTCCGTAACAGGCAAACCAGCGGCGACCAACCGCGCCGCGAGGCGAGCGCCAGTCATGGTGCCGGGGTGACGCCGGCCAGGCGGCGCTGAACCTCGCTCGCGTCGGCGCGGGTCGACAGATCCAGGACCGGTCCGCGCGCCGGGACGGCCTTGAACTTCATCCCCGCGACCACCGCGCCCGCAACCGCTTCGGGCAACTCGAACTCGCCGCGCGCCGAGATCGGCACGTCGCGGCAGAACGCAAAGATCCGCTGGTCGAATCTCCAGCAGTTCATGCTGACGCCTGCCGTCTCGCCCGCTTCGTGGAATGCCTTCGCCCCGGGCTTCTCGAAGATGCCCTCGAGGTAGCCTTCCTTGTCAACGCTCACGAGCGCGAAGGAGTGGACGCGCTCTTCGGAGATGTTGCTGGTGCGCACCAGGTTCCGGCGGGTGAAGACCGGGAGGCCTGGCTCGTCGAGCGCCGAGAGGCGCCGCAGAACGGCGGTCGGATAAAGATTGTCGGCATTCATCACGAGGAACGGCTGCGTCGAAGTCCATGCTTCGGCGGCGAGCACGGCGTCGGCGGTGCCGAGCGCACGCTGCTGGACGACGAAGTCCAGGCGAAGCCGTTCTGGCGGCGCGGTGACACCGTAGTACTCGCGGAGCCGTTCGTGATCTGGAGCCACGACCAGTCCGACGTCGGTCACGCCCGCATCCGCCAGTGACCACAACACGTAATCGAGGAACGGCCGGCCACCCATCGGCAACAGCGACTTCACACCAGTGTCGGCAGCACGGCGTTGCTCTTCGGTCAACACCGCAGCGTCGTCGCGCTGGCGCATGCGCGTGCCCAGGCCGCCAGCGAGCACGATCGCACGCGTCGTCAAGGAATGCATCCGGTTACATGTGAACGATGGGAAGAGGCGCTCGCGTCTTCCACCGCCCCTTCGTGAAGTCGGGCACGTCGACGGATGCGGCGCGGTGCTTGACCGATCGCACGCTCAGCTCGACGACGGCGCTCAAGGCGGCTGCGTCGTAGACGTCCATGTCGGTGGGCGTCCCTTCACGCAGGCACTTGATCAGCCGGTAGTCCTCGATGAAGTCCATGCCGCCGTGACCGGCGCCCTTCGCTTTTTCCGCCAGTTCTTTCCAGAGGGGGTGGTCGAATTCGGCAAGCACGGCCGACGCGTCCTGCCATTGGTCGGCGCGTCCGCGTCCTTCGATGTAGACGCGGTTTGGATAACCCTGGAAGAGGCCCTTGGAACCCTGCACCAGGTGAATGCGGCTGTAGGGACGCGGCAAGTTGGTGCAGTGCTCGACGTAGATGGTGCGGCCGCGCGCGGTCTTGATCAGGCTGACGTTGACGTCGCCGAGCACGTACCGTTCGTTGCGCTTGGGCGAATCCGGCGGCTCGTGTTCGGCGGCCCATGCCTGCAGCCCGCGTGAGGGTCCACTCATGGACACGAGATAGTCGAATCTGTCGCCGCGGTTGATGTCCAGGCAGTTGGCCACGGGCCCGAGGCCGTGGGTCGGATAGAGATTGCCGTCCAGCTTCGTTGCCCACGCGCGACGCCAGAGGCCCTCACCTTCATCCGCAAATTTGATCGCGCGCAGATCGTGGAGGTAGCCGCCGCCGGCGTGCAGAACCTCGCCGAACACGCCCTGCCGGACCATGTTGAAGACCATCATCTCCATCCGGTCGTAATTGCAGTTCTCCATCATCACGCAGTGACGCTGGTGCTTCTCGGAGGCCTCGACAATGGCCCAGCAATCGTCGAGGGTCATGACCGCCGGAACTTCTGTCGCCGTGTGTTTGCCGTTCTTCATCGCGGCCAGCATGATCGGCGCGTGCCACTCCCATGGTGCCGCGTTGAACACGAGATCGAGCTGCTCGGTCTCGCACAGTCGCTCGAAGTCACGCGGCCCGCGCGTATAAGCCGTCGGCGCCGGATGACCGGCCGCGGTTATCTTCGACGAGGCCCACTCGGTGCGCTCCGGACGGATGTCGCAGACGGCCGCGATGCGGCACCCGGGGATCTGCAGCAGATTGCTGACGTGCCCGCCCCCTTGTCCACCGATGCCGACAAATCCGATCCGCACCTGGTCGATCGGGGGTGCCGCGAACGGCACGGCCGCCTGATCGGCTGCGGCCGAGCTCGGCGTAGCGGCGGCAAGCGTTCCCGCGGTCAGCGCCGCCCCGCCGATCTTCAGGAATTCCCGACGGTCGAGATCGTCCATAGGCGGTTATGTTACGCGGTATTCTTTCGCGACACACGATGCATAAAGGACGGCTCGAAGCGTTCAGCGATGGCGTCATTGCCATCCTGATCACGATCATGGTGCTGGAACTTCGCCAGCCCGAAGGGCACGACCTTCACGCGCTGCGGCCGCTGCTGCCAGTGTTCCTGACCTACATCCTGAGCTTCATCTACATCGGGATCTACTGGAACAATCATCACCACATGCTGCAGGCGACGACCCGAATCAATGGAGCGATCCTGTGGGCGAACCTGCACCTGCTCTTCTGGCTCTCGCTGGTGCCATTCGTGACCGGCTGGATGGGTGAGAATCACTCGGCGGCGCTGCCCAATGCCGCGTATGGAGCGGTGATGCTGTGCTGCGCGATCGCCTACACGATCCTTCAGAACGCCATCGTTGCCGAACAAGGCAGTGATTCGAAGCTCGCGCGCGCCGTCGGCAACGATCGTAAAGGCTGGATGTCGCTGGCCCTCTACGTGTGCGCCATCCCGATCGCGTTCATGAATCAGTGGATCTCCGATGCGCTGTATGTGACGGTGGCGCTGATCTGGCTCGTCCCCGATCGCAGGATCGAATCGACGGTCCACCAACAGGAAACCTAGCGGCGCTACTTCGCCGGCGTCGCTGGTGGCTTGAAGAGCGCGCGGAAGGCCCGCAATGCCGCAGGATGGTAGATCGTGCCGTGCGTCTCGCCCGGCATCTTGTCGTATCGCCAGGTCAGTCCGGGAGTGGCATCTTTCTGCAGAACGGCGGCGAGCTCGTCGGCATCCTTGATGATGCCGGGTTCGTTGCTGCTGGCGAAATACAGCGTCCGGTCGGTCCCGTTCACTTTACGCAGCCGGCCCGATGCTTCCTTCACCAGTTCCTGGTTGTTCCACCAGAGACTGGGATCGAAGGCAATGTATGTATTGAACAGATTTGGCTCGAGAAAAAACGTCTCGATCACGAACAGCCCGGCGAGCGACTCACCGACGATCGCCGTTTCATCCGTGGTGCGGTAGCGCGATTTCACCAGCGGCATCAGTTCCGTCCGGATGAACGTGCGAAAGGCCGCCGAGCCACCGACGCGCGGCGCAATCTTGCGATCCTCCGGGATTGGTCGTCGGCCCGGTCATATCCCTGCGCCGCTCAGTGTTCTCGATGCCGATCAGCACGAAGGGTTTCATCGTTCCATTACCGTTGAGTACCTGCAGCAGGCCAGCGATGTGAAGGAAGTCCTCCGCCATGCCCCCGTCCGGCATGTAGAGCACGGGAAAGCGGGTCTTCTGGTCCTGGGCGTACCCTGCGGGCAGGTAAACATTGATGCGGCGGGTTTCGCCAACCGGCCTTGGACTCCATGGTGAAGGTCTCGCCGATTGCGAGCGGCGTCGCGGTGATCGCGGATTGCTGGTTTTCACCATGGGCAGCCATCACGGGCCCCCGGCCCGACAGCAATCCGGCCAGCAACAGGCCTGTACTCACGATTTGTGACTTCCTTCGCGCCGAACCGATCTCCATGGACAAGCCTGTCATTATTCCGCCGGAGCCTGCAACTTTCCGCCTGCTCGCGGGTTAGTGAGGTAGTGACGGCCGGCGGCTCTCTGAAATCAGCATGACCGACGCTGCCCGGTTCGAGGCGTTCGTGCGCGAATACCAGGACATGGTGTTTGCGACTGCCGTCCGCCTGCTCGGGCGGGAAGCCGATGCCGAAGACGTCGCGCAGACGGTATTTCTTCGCGCGTTCGAACGCTTCGCCGAGATCGGGTCGAGCCCGGCGGCGGCAGGATGGCTGAAGACAGTGACAACCAACCTCGCGCTGAACCATTTGTCACGGTATCGAGGCCGGTGGCAGCTGTTCAGCGAGCTGGATCGCGATGGGCAGGGCACGGTGCTGGCCGACCGGCTGGCGCTCATGGCGGCTCCGCCGGCCGACATTGAACACGCGGAACAGCAGGACCGGCTCGAACGCACGTTGAGGCGGCTGCCGGATCACCAGCGCGTTCCGCTGGTCCTGTTCCATTTCGAAGAGATGGATTACCAGGCGATCGCGGACCTGCTCCGTGTGTCGCTCGCCAAGGTGAAGTCGGACATGCATCGCGGCCGTGAGGCTCTCAAAAAGGAACTGTCGATTCCGCATGGACCCCGCTGATCTCGACCGGCTGCTCGATCGCGAATTGAAGGCGCTGCCCCGGCCGGCAGCGCCGCGCACCCTGCTGCCGCGCGTGATCGCCGCGACGCTCGATCCCGTCGGCGACGCCAGCGCGGCGACCGGCTGGTCGACCTGGTCGCGCGGGTGGCAGCTCGGTTCGGTCGCAGCGTTGATGGCAGTGATCGGCGTCGCCTGGCTGCTGCTTCCGGCGGCGCCGCGGGAGATCAGCGACGCGACGCGCACCGCCGTCGAAACCGCGACGCTCGTCCGGGTGTTCTGGCAGGTCCTGTTCGGGCCGATCGCTGTTTACATCGCCGTCCTCGGCGTGGCGCTGACGCTGGCGTGCGCCGCCGCCTGGGCCGCATTCGAGGTAGCCCTGGGAGGGGCATCACACCGATGACAAGTCGAACACTGCGCGCCGCATTTGCGTGCCTGACTCTGACGATCGTGGCGGGATCCGCGCTCACCGCCGCGGCAGGCGGTCAGCCGGAGCGGACGAAGCCCGCGCCGCCGGTCAATCCGCCGATCGAACGCCCGAGCGCGGAGAGCACCACGTCGCAGGATCAGCTCGAGTCCCGATTTGAGCACGTGCGCTTCCGGCCGATCATCCGCGTGGCGCAGGACTACACGCTTCGCGCCGGCGACTCGGTGCGGGAGATCCGGTCGGTCTTCGGCGACGTGACGATCGAGGGCCGGGTCGAGCAGGACGTCGTGGTGGTGATGGGATCCGCACGGCTTGCCCCGACCGCGGTGATCGAGGGCACACTGGTCGTGGCGGGCGGAAGCGCGACGATCGAGGAGGGCGCCAGCGTGCGGCACGACCTGGTGGTGGTCGGCGGTACTCTCACCGCCCCTCCAGGTTTCTCCCCCGAGGGCGAGCACGTGGTCGTCGGTAGTCCGTGGATCGGGGACAGCCTGCGCGATCTGCTTCCCTGGATCACGCGCGGATTGCTCTGGGGCCGGCTGATCGTCCCGGATCTCGCGTGGCTCTGGGCGGTCGTGCTCATTTTCTTCCTGATTTACCTGGCGCTGAACACGGTATTCGATCGGCCGGTCGCGGCGGCAGCGGATCTCATGGTCCATCGGCCGGTCAGCACGTTCGTGATCGGACTACTCGTCCTGGTGCTCACCTTGCCGGCACTCGCGCTCATTGCCGCGTCGGTCATCGGCCTCGCTCTCGTGCCCTTCGTGTTGTGTGCGCTGGTGGTAGTGGCACTCGTCGGCAAGACCGCCGTCGCGCGGGCGATGGGCCGCAGCGTTGTCCGCTCCGAGTCGCCTGACAACCGCTTCCCTGCGCTCGTGGCATTCGTCATCGGGTCGGTGCTGCTGACGCTCGCCTACATGGTTCCAGTCCTCGGGTTCGTGACCTGGGCGCTCACGAGCGTGCTCGGCCTCGGTGCCGCCGCAAGCACGTTCCGCGGCTATCTGCGGCGCGAGCGCAGCATCGCTCCGCCACCCGCGGAGCCTACCGTGGCCCCCGTTGCATCGACGCCGGCGCCAGGCGTCGCCGCGTCACCGTCGATGCTGACCGACGATCTACCCGGCAGTTCGATGGCGGCACAATCATTCGCACCCGAACCGCCGGTGAGCGCACCGCTGCCACTGCCTCTGCCTCCTCCGCCGGCGCGTTTTACGTCAGGCCTTGCCCACTACCCACGCGCCACCATCCTCGATCGCGCCGCCGCGTTCGCGCTCGATTGCATCCTCGTGGCCATTGCCGGAGGAGTGCTGGATCTGATGCGGCACGACGGGTACTTCCCGGTCATGCTGCTCGCGTATCACGTGGCGTTCTGGGCGTGGAAAGGCACGACGCTGGGCGGGATCATCTGCAACCTGCGGGTGGTCGGCACGCACGGCGGAGAATTGCGCTTCGTCGATGCGCTGGTCCGCGGCCTGACGGGCATCTTCTCGATCGCGGCGCTCGGCATTGGCTGCCTGTGGATGCTGCAGGATCCCGAGCGGCAGATGTGGCACGACAAGGTTGCGGGAACGCTGGTCGTCAAGGTCCCACGAGAGGTCGTGCTCGCTTAAGAGCGCCAGGAGGGCTACTTCTCGCGATAGACGATGCCGTGTTTCTTCCGATTCGCTTCGATCTCCGCCTGGGTTCGGTTGGGATGCAGCAGGCGGTCCTTGAAGCTCTGCTCGAACCCGGGCGGCGCGTACACAGCCGTCATCCCGAGCATCTCTGCGCCCGTATTGCGCAGGCCATGCCACACGCCGCGCGGGACGTAGACAGTCGCCCCGGCGGCTACCGGGATCTCTCGGTCGGCGAGAGTCGCGACGCCGGTTCCCATCCGGATGAAGATCATTTCATCTTCGCGTTGATGGAGGTGCACGCGGATCTCGGACTTCGGCGGCAGATCCTCCGTGATCATCGACATTCTCACCTGTGCGTTCACTTCGGAATCGATCTTGATCGTCACGCGGCGGCCGTCGGGCGTGGGGGGAATCTGGAGACCGTCAGCGGCATGGAGGATGGTGCCGCCCCACAGAGGCGGGCTGTTTCCTGCTTGCTGCCCGACAACCCGACGGGGCGCTCCAACAAAGGCGGCGATGCCGAGACCGTAGACGAATTCGCGCCGGCCCATGCGGTTTTCGTTTCTTGTCATTGTTCGACATCTCCCTTCGTGTTGTGCACCGACACGAGCTCAGCGCCTTCATCGATGCCTGGCGCCTCATACAAGCCGACGAATTGATCCAGCGTCGTCTCGTCGATCCAGAAGTTGAATTCCGGCAGGTGGGCGTTCCTCACCCGGAGGCGATCGCGGACGATGCCCAGGGGCGCGCTGACGACGTGTGTCGTCGTCGCGGCACCGAACGCTCGAGCGCGCTCGATGAACTGGATCCGGTTCTCACGCCAGAAGAAGCCGTCGTCGAGAATCACGTCCACTCCCCGGCGCAGCAGTTCTGATCCGCTCGTCCAGATCAGTTCGCGGCAGGCGAGCACGCGCCGGACGTGTTCGTCGTGTCCGACGTCGACGATCGAGTACCTGCCAAAGAGCGTGATCAACCATTGGTCGAGGGTGAACAGGACGCTGTCGCGGCTCTCGTGAAGCCGGCGGGAATAGGTGGTTTTCCCTGAGCATGGCAACCCCGAAATCAGGTGCAGTGTCGCCATCCGGCCAGTCAGATCCAGCGCTGCTTGCGGAAGTAGCCGAGCATCACGCCGCCGAGCAGCAGCATCAATGCGACGACCCACCAGAACTGCGCGTGCTCGCCGCCTGGCATGTGCGGCAAGGACACGTTCATTCCCCAGATCCCGGTCAGCAACGTGAGCGGCATGAAGATCGTCGCGATGATGGTCAGCACTTTCATCACGCCGTTCAGCTGGTTCGAGACCATCGAGAGGTGGGCGTCGAGCAGGCTCGTCACCCGGTCGGCGAAGAACATGGCCTCGTCCGTCAGCCTGACGAGATGATCCTGGACGTCACGGAAACGGTAGGCCAGCTGCTCGTTGATCAGCGGAAACTCGCGGCGCGCGAGCCGGGCCACCGCGTCCCGCTGCGGCAGCACGACGCGGCGGAGCGAAGAGATGTCCGCCTTGAAGTCGAGAATCCGCTTGGCCAGGCGCGTATCGGCGCTTTCGAAAATCTCGGTCTCGAGCGCGTCGAGCCGCTCGTTGAGCGCATCGATCTCGGGCCGATAGTGATCGACCATCGCATCGACGATGCGGTGCAGGAGCGCGGCGGGGCCTTCGCCGAGCGCACGGTCGTTGCGCGAGCAGACGTTGCGGATCTCGCCGAGCGTTTGCGTGTGACCGGGGTGCACGGTGACCAGGAACTGCTCGCCGAGAAAGAAGTCGACGTCCTGCGTGCGAAAACAATGTTCGCTCGCGCGAAAATCGATCCCGTGCAGAATCAGATAGAGATAACTGCCGTAGGATTCGAGCTTGGGGTGATGGCTTTCGGCCAGCGCGTCTTCCACCGCGAGTTCGTGGAACTTGAAGGTGTCAACCAGGATGGATTTGGCTTCGTCGTTGGTCGGGCTGCTCAGATCGACCCAAACCCAGACGCCGCTTCCGGGCTGCAGCCATGCGGGATCGACCTCGTCCACGCTCCGGGTCATCCCGCCCTGATTGCGGTAGATCGTAATCAATCACCCGGATTCTAGCGCATCGGTTGGGGGTCGGTTCCGCGGTCGAGTTCCCCGGTCGATGATGTGGCGCCCGGTCATCGTGCATCACGGTCATGCTGCATCCGGTAAGCTGTCGGCATGGCACGATCGCCACTCCCGCTGCCGCTTCGTCCGCGCTCGCGCGTCGAGCCCGAACAGTTTCGACTGCCGGTCGATCGCATCAGGCAAGGCTACTACTCGGACAAGTATTTCGTCCGGACCCGCGACGTGCTCGCCGCCACGGGACGCAATCCGCATGTCACCGTCCAGGTGTTTCAGAAGCAGGCCGCGTGGCTGGGCGGTGTCGACGAGGCGATCGCCGTACTGAAGCTGTGTCTGACCGAAGGATGCCACTGGTCGGATCTGGAGGTGCTGGCGCTGCGCGATGGCGACGAGATCGCACCGCATGAGAGCGCGATGCTGATCTCCGGTCCCTACCTCGCGTTCGCACATCTCGAAACGGTGTATCTGGGGGTGCTTGCTCGGCGGACCCGGGTGGCCACCAACACGCGGCTGGTCGTCGAAGCGGCGTGGCCGAAGCCGGTGATGTTCTTTCCCGCGCGTTTCGATCACTGGTTGGTGCAGACGGGAGATGGCTACGCGGCGCACATCGCCGGGGCGATCGGCGTGTCGACCGACGCGCAGGCGTCGTGGTGGGGATCCGAAGGGCTGGGCACCGTGCCGCACGCGCTGATCGCGGCCTTCAGCGGAGACACCGTCGAGGCCACGCGGGCGCTCGCGCGGCAGATGCCCGAAGCGGTCAGGATCATTACCCTCGTCGACTTCGACAATGACTGCGTCGCGACGTCGCTGGCGGTGGCGCGGGCGCTTGGCCCGCGGCTGGCGGGCGTCCGGCTCGATACGTCCGAGTCGATGGTGGACAGGTCGATCGTGCCGCAGATGGGGGGATTCGATCCGCGCGGCGTGAACGCGCAGCTGGTGCGCAACGTCCGCAGCGCGCTCGATGCGGCCGGGTTCCAGCACGTCCAGATCACGGTCTCGGGAGGATTCGATCCTGTCAAGATCCGCCGATTCGAGAGCGAAGGCGTCCCGGTGGACTCGTATGGCGTCGGATCGTCGCTGTTCGCCGGCCGGTACGATTTCACCGCCGACATCGTCATGGTCGACCGCTCCCCCCTCGCGAAGAAGGGCCGCGCCTACCGTCCAAATCCCCGTCTGGAGCGGGTGGAGTGATCGGGCAGACGGGGGAATCGGGGTCAGGCCCCTTAAGGGGCCTGACCCCGATTCTGTATCTCCATCCATTAACAGGACTTGGGAGGACGAATCTGCGCTGGTGCAGTCCGATCGGCGGCCGGGTCGCTGGATGCTACTCTCGACGCTGTCAGGGCGCGCACTTCTCTGGATCTCCGGGTCATTGCAGGGCATGGCTCCATCCTTGACAATGGAGTCATGACCACCAGCACGATTGCACCGGGCGAAGTCTTACTGTTGAACGAGCTGATCACCCCCACCACCCAGGGCATTGCGAGTCGCATCCTCTCGAAGAATGACGGCGGCAGCCTTACCCTCTTCGCATTGGACAAGGGACAGGGACTCGCCGAGCACACCGCCCCTTTCGACGCCATCGTCATGGTGCTCGAAGGACGCCTGACGCTGACCATCGGCGGCAATGACGTGGTAGCCCTCCCCGGCACTGTCGTCCGCATGCCGGCGAACATTCCGCATGCGCTCGACGCCCCCGAGCCATCGCGGATGCTGCTGACGATGCTGAGAGAGCCGCGCAGATCATGAATCAGTGGCGCTCGCCGGAGATGGTCGCCGGCTTTGCGCAGTCACCGCCGAATCCCGCGCTGGTCCGATTCGCGGAAGCGGAACGGTGCCGCCGATCCAGCCTTCGCGTGCTGGACGTCGGCTGTGGCGCCGGCCGCAACGCAGTGCCACTCATCCGCGCAGGCTGCGATGTTTTTGGCACGGATATGTCGTGGCCGATGCTGGAAGCCGCAAACCAGCGCGCGCGCGTTGAAGGACTCGATACCCGGCTCCAACTCGCGCAGGCGCCGATGGATCATCTACCCGTACTGGACGGCAGTTTCGACTTCCTGATTGCGCACGGCATCTGGAATCTTGCCCGCAGTTCCCGCGAATTCCGCAGCAGCATGCGCGAGGCCGCGCGCGCTGCCAAGCCTGGCGCGGCGTTGTTCCTGTTTACGTTCTCGCGCGATACCCTGCCGTCCACTGCCTCGCCCGTACCCGGCGAGCCGTTCGTCTTCACGCAGTTCTCGGGTGAGCCTCAGTGCTTCCTGACCGCCGAACAGCTCGTCGCTGAACTCGCGTCCGCCGGGTTCGTTCCGGATCCTGCCGTGCCACTCCACTGCCTGAATCCGCGCCAGAGCTTACTCCGTTCTCCGGGACCGGTCATCTTCGAAGGCACCTTCCGCTTCATTCCGCGGAATTGATCGCAGGAACGCCGCGCTTGGAGCGCACCTTGCTCCTCATGCGCACGCCGGTTCTCCACCAAGGAAGCGTCATGCTGAATGCCTGTGAGCTCGAGATCGATCTGTTCTGCCGCGGGCTGCGCGTCCCCGGGGACGTCGCGTTGGGCGAGGGGCGGAGCGTTCGCAGAACGCGCGCGGGCCTCGGATCCGGCCTGGAACTGGTCATTCCGACCGACTCGTGGCTGAAGCGTGAGATCTGGATGAACGCGCCGGTCCTCGAACCGTTCGCGCAGAAGTCGCCTTACGTGCTGCGCGGCGGACCGACGGCGTTCGAGGTGCACGACGAGCGCGGACAATTTCGCTATCCGGTGCGGATTCCTCAGCAGCCGGTGTGGTACGGGTGGGAAACATCCCGGGGCACGCGCATGTCGGAGATCGGCGTCCTGCAGGGAACGTATCTCGGGATCTACGTGAACCCGGTGTGCGAGTTCTGGAAGAACGCACTCAACTGCCGGTTCTGCACCACCGGGCAGAACGTCGGCGGCGGAGAATCGGCGGCCAAGTCAATCGACGACGTGGTGGAGACGTGCCGGGCGGCGAAAGAAGAGTCCGGCGTGACATTCGTGCATCTCAATGGAGGCTTCCAGGGTGGACATTCGCTCGAGTTCGTCGAGCCGTTCGTGCGGGCGATCAAGGAGCGCGTCGGGTTGCTCGTCGGCGTCCAGCTCACGCCGGAGCGGAAGCTGGCGCGATACGATCGCCTGATCAAACTCGGCGTCGATCATTTCTCGTTCTGTGTCGAGTTGATGGATCCGGAGTGGTTTGCGCGCATTTGCCCGGGCAAGGCGCGATCGATCGGGCAGCACATGTTCTTCGACCTGATCGAGTACTGTGCGAGCCGGATGCCGCGCGGTGCGGTGTCGGGAGAGTTGATCGCGGGGATCGAGCCGATCGAGAACACGATCGCAGGAATCGAGGAGATCACCGCGGCGGGCGCGTTTCCGACGGTGTGTGTCTTTCGTCCGACGATCGGGTCGGACATGGCGGACTGTGCGCCGCCGTCGTATGAGGACATGCGGACAGTGATGGCGGCGATGTACGACGCGTGCCGCCGGAACCGGATCCCGATCGGGATGGCGCCGAATATCGAGGTGAGCTTGGTGGTGAACCCCGATGACGCGGCGCTGCTCGCCCCGCGCGACGCCGGGTTCTACCGATATGAACTGTGGCGCCGCTCTCTCCGGTACGCCGCCCGCCCCCTGTTCCGCCGACGTCTTGGGGTCAGGCCCCTTAAGGGGCCTGACCCCGATTCTGGATCTTGCTCTACCGCTAGGATTTAGCGGGACGAATCTGCGCTGGTGCAGTCAGTAGTCGATACAGCCTGAACACACCCGCGGGAGGACGTGAAATCCCCGCAACACCACATCGGCAGCGACGTAGCCGTCACGCATCGGCTCGTCACGTAACAGGTCCGTGCTCAAGTACTTCTTGTTCGAGTCGGGCAACACGGTCACCACCACCGCATCACTCCCCATCCGTGACTGCAGCTCTATCGCACCCGCGAGGTTCGCGCCTGACGAGATGCCGACGCCGAGGCCCACTTCACGGGCCAGCTTCTGCGCCATCAGGATCGCGTCCCCATCATGGATCGCCACCACACCGTCGAGCGATGACAGATCGACCACGGCCGGAATGAATTCGTCCGAGATCCCCTGGATCCGATGCTGCCCATTCTTACGGCCGGTTGACAACGTGGGTGACTCCGCCGGCTCCAACGGATGAACCCGGGTGGAAGCCTTCCAGCGTTTCAGGTACCTCCCCACGCCCATCACCGTTCCTCCCGTGCCCACTCCGGCGACGAAGGCGTCAGGAGAACGCGCGATGCCCGAGAGCTGCTCCAGGATCTCTGGACCCGTGGTTCCTTCATGCGCAGCAGGGTTCGCATCGTTAGAAAATTGCGCCGGCAGGAACACGCGCGGGTTGGACGCGGCAAGCTCCTGCGCGAGCCGGATGCATCCTAGAAAGCCACCATCCCCGCGGCTGACGGGGACGATCGTCGCGCCGAAACTGGCAATCAGCTCCCGGCGCTCTCTACTCATCCAGTCGGGCATGAAGATCGTAACCGGATGCCCGAGCGCCCGCCCGATCGCCGCAAACGAAATCCCCGTGTTGCCGCTCGTCGCTTCGGCGATGGGGTCCCCGGGCCCGAGACGTCCCTCCGCGTAAGCACGCTCCAGAATGTGCAACGCCATCCGGTCCTTGATGCTGCCGGTCAGGTTGACCGTCTCGCATTTTGCGTACACGGTCCTCGGCTCGCCGGCCCACAGGTAATCGATGCCCAGCAGGGGTGTGTTGCCGACGAGGCGGTGCAGGCCGTGCGCCTGCGTCTTGAGAGTGGTTGTAAGCGTCACGGCCACAGCGGAGGCAAGCGCCGTGCCCCGAGAGAACGAGAAATATCCGGAAAAAACAAGGGAAGGTCGAACGAAACGCACCCGGCGTGCAGCGCTGGACGGTGGGAAATTCCCATCGTCCGGGGAAAATTCAGCGCTATTTGGTCTCCGGAGAAGTGTGACAGAGCTCGCAATCCTGCTTGATCACGCGCCCGTCCTTCGACTTGTGCTCGTCATCGTGACAGCGGAAGCAGCCGGGGTTCTCCACGTGTCCGATATTGTTCGGATATGTCCCCCATTTCACCGCCATCGAAGGGAACACGTTGCGCCGGTACACGGCCTGGGTTGCGCGGACCGCCTGCTCGACGAGCTTCTGATCGGGGGTCTTCCCACCCTCGGCGAAAAAGTCCCGCAGCCGTTTGTCGATGCCGCTCATCGCGGCCTCCTGGCTCGGGTACTCCGCCGAGACCGCGGCGACGGCCTCGCGCCGGGCGAATGGCAGGTCCCGGGGCAATAGCCCTGCGGCCATGACCTTATCGACGGCGCGCTGCGGGGTCACTTCGAACCTGTGCGCCGGCTGATTGTGGCAATCGATGCAGTCCATGCGCCGCCATGCATCCTCCCCGGGAGGTGCGGCGCCGGCGTTCGGTGCGGTGTAATCGGTGACCGTGCCGTCCTTCGCGGTCAGCCTGACGAAGGGGATCGCCCCACGTTCCGGATCCGCGGCCACGTATTCGATCCGATTGGAGACGTTCATGTGCCAGTGAATACCGGTGCCGATCCCGAGCTTCGCGCTGCCTCCACCCACATGCATCTGGAAAGTGGTGACGGTCTCGGAATTGGTTTCATCGTCCGCGTACTCTTTTATCGTGCGCGGCTTGTCGCCGTGGAACTTCTCCGGCCAGTGACACTGCTCGCAGGTCTCTCGAGCGGGACGCATGTTGTGGACGGGCGTTGGAATCGGCTTTCCGTAATCACCGGTGATCACTCCCCAGAGCTGCCGGGTGCCGTTCGCCTTGGCGCGAATGAAATTGCCGGCGCCGCTCCCGACGTGACAGTCCACACATTCGACCCGGGAGTGGGGCGCGTCCTTGTACGCGACGTATTGCGGCTCCATCGGCGTGTGGCAGACCTCGCCGCAGAACTCACGCGACTCCATGTAGTGAACGCCACCGTATGCGGCCAGTGAGACGATCAGTGCATTGACAACGGTGAGCGCGAATACGACGCCCGCAATTCGCCGATGATGGCCGTTGCCGAAGTCGATGACGGGCCAGTGGCTTTCGCCGGGATGCAGCTGGTTGCGTCGATTCGCCCACCACATCCCTGCCGGGATGAGGAGCAGCCCGAACGCGAACGCGGCGGGAACCGCGACAAAAACGACGATGCCGATGTACGGATTGGTGAGGGAGCCGAGGAATTCGAGAATGTAGAGAATGATGAAGAGGATAGCCGCCGTAGTGGCGACTATCCCCCCGGCCAGGAGATCGGGTTGCGCGCGAGGTCAGGAATCCTCAAACGACGCATGGGTGGCTATTTTTTCAGACTGGACAAGTAACGCGACCAGCGCATCGAGATCTTCCTTCGGCAGCTTGTCGTAAGCCTTCATCGGCGGCTTGCGGGTCGACTTCGCTTTTGCCGTCATTTCGACAGGGTTCACCAGCCACTCGTGAATCTCGGCGGCGGTCAGCTTGGTCCCGACGTCATCGAGCGCACCCTTCTTGTTCCCCTTGTCCGCCACTGAATGACAGACGGAGCACTTCTGGGCGGTGTAGACCTGCTGCCCCTTTTCGATCATCTTCGCGTCCTGCGCCGCGAGCAGCCCCGCCGGGACCATCGCCAACGCCATGACCACCAGAACAACACGCATACTCGTCCCTCCCGTTAATCGGATGTGTGCCCACACAATACCTTTCAGTGCCGCCGCCCGCAACTGTCGTGCACACATCCGTGTTTCGCAACTCGACCGGCAGTGCGAAACGTCCATGGAGGCGCAATGCATGTGCCACGCGACATCGTGCAGTTTGTTCGTGAATAGGCGCGGTCGGCGGCAAGACCTGTCCGCACGCCCGTAGATGCTCCGGCCGACCGGGGCAGAGCCGATCGGAATCGGGGTCAGGCCCCTTAAGGGGCCTGACCCCGATTCTGCAACTCATTCCAGCGGACTCGGTTAGCGGCGCGAATCTGCGGTGGTGCAGCCAGCCGAAGGCGGCTACCCCCCGATCCGCCACGGACCCTCACGGGACGCCTGGGACTCCGGCGACAAATCCTTCATCGCGTCAATGCGCAGGACGAGGCGATACAGGAACCCGCACACACCGAAAAGCGCGAGCGACGCCAGGAGCGCGGGGAGCGCCACCCGGTGGTGGCCGGCCAGGTAGGACTCCAGCGTCGCCGTCAGCAGCCACATCTGCACGGCAAGCACGAGATACCACCAGGAGCATCACGGCGTCGATTGCCACCCGCCGGCGGCGGCGCGCGCGACTCCAGGCCGTTCTCACTCGCCCTCCGTGCCGACATGCCGATGGCAACGAGCTCGTCACCGCGCTGTTCGAGCGTCACCTGCGGCAGCGGCCGCGGCGGAGGCCCCTGCAGCACGCGGCCGTTGTCAGCGGAGAAGTAGCCCTCGTGACACGGGCACTCGAGCCGGTCGCGATCTGCCGCGTAGTACACCGCGCACGACAGGTGGGTGCACTTCTGACTGAAGGCGGTGAACTCGCCGTTGGTCCGGCGCACCAGGATGCACGGATCCGTGTCGGTCCGGGATAGTGAAGAACCGCACGCGTGCCGGGCGCGATCTCCGACGCGCGCCCGACGACCGCCTGCGGCCACTGCGGTGCGCGCCTTCGCCGTCAGCGCCTTGAGCCAGATCCAGCCATTGCCCGCGACCATGCCGAAGCTGGTGAGCACGAGGAACTTCGTGAACTGCCGGCGCTGCACGTACGCGTCCTCGGCGGCGTGAACGGAAAACTCCTCAGCCCAGACTGGTGTCGTCGACGAGCCATCCTTCGGGTCCATCGGATCCTCTCTCCATGTAGTCCTCGACGTCGACGTCGATGACCGGTTCGCGAGGCCGGCATCATCATGAACACCTTCGTCTTGACGTGTTCGTTGCCGAAACGGAAATCGCTGGTCGGGCCGTGACGCGCGCTGCCGCGCGATCACGTCCGGCGGACCGAACGTCAGCGCCTGGCTCGGGCACACGGTCGCGCACATCGGCCGCAGTCCCGACCGACGTGCGGTCGTAGCACATGTCGCACTTCATCATCAGCTCGGGTCCGATGTGGACGGTGGGGATCCCGAACGGACACGCCAGCACGCAGTTCGAGCAGGCGATGCAGCGCGGCTTCAGCGCGCTGCGCACGATCCCGTCCTCCCCCTGCTTGATCGCGTCGGCCGGGCACACCAGCGCGCACGTGGGCTCGTCGCAGTGCATGCAGACCATCGGCGTCGTCGCGATCGTGTTCGGCCGGTCGATGTAATCCACGTGGATCATCGACACGCCGCGATGGGTGTCGCACTCGGCGCACGCGGCCACGCAGGCGCGGCAGCCGATGCAGCGCGACGGATCGACGAAGAACTCGTAGCCGTTCATCAGGCTCCCCTCCCGTGTCCGGCCTGACTCCCGGCACGCCAGCCCGTTTCCTCCATCCGCTGGGCATCGATGTCCGGACGGGCGTGTGCGTCTTCTCGATCCGGCAGGCAGAGACCTTGTACTCCGGGATCTTGCTGCGCGGGTCCAGCGTCCGGTGCGTGAGCAGGTTCGCTGAGCGGCGGCCTGGCCAGTGATACGGGATGAACACCGTGTCGGGCCGGATCGTGCTGACCACGCTGGCCTGCGACGACCACCTCCGCACGCCGCGTCGTGATCCGGACCCAGTCACCGGATACGATCCCGTGCTTCTCAGCGAGCGCGGGGTGGAGCTCGATCTTCGGCTCGGGATACTGCTCGACGAGCGGACCGATCCGGCGAGTCTGTGTTCCCGAGAGATAGTGACTGACCACGCGGCCCGTCGTCAGGAACAGCGGGAAGTCGGCATCGCGCGGTCGCCCGACTCGCGCCATTCGGTGACCTGCAGGTGAGCCTTGCCGTCGGCGTGGTAGAAGCGGCCGTCCTCGAACAGGCGCGGCGTGCCCGGATGACCGATCTCCGGGCACGGCCAGAACACGCCGAGTTCGTCCTCGATCCGTTGCCACGTGATGCCGTAATAGTCGGCAATGCCCCCCTTCGACGCGATCCGCAGCTCCTCGTAGATCTCGCGGGTCGACGGATAGCCGAAGTACTGTCCTTTGCCGAGCTTCTTCGCCAGATCGCAGATGATCAGCGCGTCCGACTTCGCATCGCCCGGAGGATCGACCGCCTTGTTGATCTTCTGAACGCGACCCTCGGCGCTGCAGACGACCCCTTCGTCTTCCTCGTGCATGCTGCCGGCGAACACCAGGTCGGCGTGATGCGCCGTCTCCGACATGAAGAAGTCGATCACCGCCGAAGAACTCCAGCTTCGACCAGCGCTTCGCGCGTGAAGTTCGCGTCGGGCAGCGACACGAGCGGGTTGAAGCACATCGAGAAGAGCGCCTTGATCTCTCCGCGATGGATGGCGTCCATGATCTCCTGCGCACTGAGAGCCCGGCGCCCGGCAGACTGTCTCGGTTCGATCCCCAGACGCCGGCGATGTACCTGCGATGCTCGGGATCGGTGATCGACCGCATGCCGGGCAGCTGATCGCACTTCTGACCGTGCTCGCGGCCACCCTGCCCATTGCCCTGGCCGGTGATCATCATGCAGCCCGCACCCTCGCGTCCGAAGTTGCCGGTCGCGAGATACAGGTTGAGCATCGCCAGGCAGTTCTCGACGCCTTTGGAATGATGCTCGATGCCGCGCGCATGGATGCCCATCGCGCGATCGGTCTCGCCGATCCAATGCGCGGCCTTCTCGATATTGCGCCGCGGGAACGCCGGTAATCTTCGCGGCGCGTTCCGGCGTCCAGTCTCGACCGAGGCCCGCACCGCCTCGAAACCGGTCGTGTGCGCGCGAGACATAGTCCTCGTTTGACGAGGCCGTCGCGGACGATCACGTGAAGCATGCCGAGGAACAGCGCGAGGTCGGTGCCGGGTCGCACCGGCAGGATAGAGATCCGCATTGCGAGTGATCGGCGTCATGCGCGGATCGACCACGATCAGCCGTCCGCCGCGCTCGCGGCACTGCCACAGATAGTGCGTCGTGATCGGCGCACACTCCGCGGTGTTCGATCCGGCGATCATGACGACATCGGCGGCGGCCAGGTCGGTCCACGGGTTGGTGGCGCGATCGATGCCGAACGTCAGCTTGTACGCGGTGCCGGCCGAGACCATGCAGAGCCGTCCGTTGTAGTCGATGTTCTTCGTGCCGAGCGCGACGCGGGCGAACTTCCCGAGCACGTACGCCTTCTCGGTGATCATCGAGGCGCCGCCGTAGATGGCGACCGCGTCGGGGCCGTATTTCGTCCTTGATCTCGGTCAAGCGGCGCGCCGCCAGATCGAGCGCGTCGTCATATGAAATCGGCGCGAATCCCGAGTCGGTGCGGACCAGCGACGTCAGCAGCCGATCCGGGTGAGCTCCCTGCAGATAGCGCTTCACGCCCTTCGGACAGAGCATGCCGTGGTTGAACGGGAACTCCTCCCACGGCTCGAAGCCGACCACCTGCTCGTCGCGGACCTTCAGCTGGATGCCGCACTGCATTCCGCAGAACGAACAGTGCGTCTTCACGAGACGGTCCGGCGGCCGGCGGCCCGCCTCTTCCCACCCGCCAGGCGGCTCATAGTTCAGGTGCGGACCATACGTGTGGGCCAGATGACGTCGATCGGCAGCGGAGGCTTAGCCACGGGCGTGCTTCCTTCATCCTGCAGCTGCGCGGTCGCGAGTGAGGTTCGCTTGCACGCCGGGACAGAGGCCCTGCCAGGTTCCCGCGGGACCTTCGATGCGGTAGTCGAAACCAAGCTCCGGCAGGACGCGTCGAAGATCGTCGATCTGCATCTGCGACGCGTAACGCCGCCGCACCTGCGCGCAGATGCGCCCCCTCGTCCCGCTCGCCCGTGATCCTGATACAGCTTCACGCCGAGCTGCGCCGGACGCTGAAAGATGTGGAAGAACTTGCCGAACGGCAGATACAACAGCGCGCCGATCACCGTAATCGCGTGGAGGATCGAGAGAAATCCGTAGAACGCGCCGCCAAGCCACATCGTCGACGCCGTGAGCGCGAGCCCGGTGATCGAGATGGCGAACAGCATGATCAACGGGAAGAAAGTCGGCGGTGAAGTCCTGCAGTGCCAGCGCTCCGCGATCTCGAAGCCGGCGCCAGAACGCCAGGCCGATGCCGGCCAGCACCATCGCCGCGGCAACGTCGAGCCCGTGAAACAGCAGCCAGGAGACGACGGTGCGGATGCGGAACGAGCCTACCGGAAATCCGAACAAGTACGTGACGTAGGTCATCTGGTCGTCGGGCGCCGAGCCGAAATGGATCCAGCCGAACACGAGGGGGAACGTAATCGCGACCGCGAGCAGGCAACCCCAGAACAGCAACTGGTGCATCCACCAGCGCAGATGCGATCGCTTCCGGATGAAGGTCTGCCCGAGCATGTGCGTCGCGAACGTTCGCGACAACACCCGACGCTGCGCATCGGACCTTCGGCCCGGATCAACTCGAACGTACGCTCGAAGAAGCGCCGCGTCGGCGGCTTGTTGAGCCAGATCGCGTAGTGATAGACGATGCCCCAGGTCGCGATGACGACGGCGAAGGTGTAGATCACGAGCGCGGGATCGAAGTTCTGCAGGTTTCGCGATCCGACGACGATGGCGGCGACCAGAAGCGCGGTCGCCATCGTGGCCCAGGCGCCGGCGCGGACCTGCTCGGATTGTCGCGACGTCAGCAGCGTTCCGCCGGAGCGCTCGACGGCCCGCTGACGAGGCAGGAACAGGCGCGCGTTGAGGACCCACAGTGCAGCGGCAACCATCGCCAGCAGTCCGAATCCGGGCCAGACCACGCCGAGGCGATCGCGAAAGAATCCGAGCAGCAGCGGCGGAAAGAATCCGCCGAGACCGCCGATCGCTCCGACCAGGCCGGTGACGGTCGCGATGCTGTTCGGGAAGAACTGCGGCACCAGTTTGAAGACGGCGCCATTGCCTGCTCCGAGCAGCGCGGCGCATCCGAGCGCGCCGACGGTGAACGGCAGCATCGACGGCCACATCAGCAGGAGCGCGAACGGAACCACGCCGGCGAGCACGCCCGACAGCACGCGGGCGCCACCGATCCGATCCGAGAGAACTCCGCCGACCGGCCGCATCAATGTCGCGAGGACGACGAAGCCTGCCGTCCGCAAGCCCGGCGTCTGCCATCGTCAGCCCGAACTCATCGCGCAAGAGGGTGGGCAGGTAGACGGAGAATGCGACGAAGCCGCCGAAGGTGAGGAAATAGAACGCGGAGAGCGCCCAGGAGAGTCGCTCCTTCGCGAGGACCGCGACCATCGCGCCGATCGACGCCGGCCTCACAGTCCCGGGAGCATTGCGTGCGAGCGTGAAGAACACGATTGCCCACACGGCCGACAGGCCGGCGACCGTGTAGAAGACGGTATCGCGTCCGTAGTAAGCAGCGATGACCGGACCGAGGAACACGGCCGCCGAGTGTCCCATGTTGCCGAGTCCGTAGATGCCGAGCGCGGTGCCCTGCTGATCCGGTGGAAACCATCGGGACGAGAAGCCCACGCCGACGGCGAACGAAGCGCCCGCGATCCCGAGGAGGAAGCCATAGACGAGCAAGCCGCTCGTATGTGGCGGCGCTGCGGAACGAGCGCATGCCGCGACCGCGACGAACAGGAACAGAAGGCTGAACACCAGCGCGTCCGCCGAACCGGTCCGTCAGCATGCCGATCGGCAGGCGCGCCAGCGATCCGAGTAGAACCGGCACGGCAACGAGAAACGCGGTTGCCTGTGCGCTCAGATGAAACTGCGTCCGGAAGGTCGAGGCAAACGCGCTGATCAGCCCCCAGGCAGCGAAGCCGAGGGCCATCGACAAGGTCGCGTAGGCGAGGTTGCGCCAGGAGGCAGCGGACGGTTTTGGCACGAGTCTGTCGTCAGCGTTTCAACGGCGAGGTCGGACTACTCTAGTGCGCGCGTGCCCGCCGGTAAAGCTCTGGAGTTGCTGGCCACGAGGAACAGGGCTGCGATCAGCAGCAACGGACCAGCGATGATGGCGTATGTCGTCCGGGGAAAGCGCCCCCGGGTCATGACGATATAGCCGATGGCCAGCGTAGCGAATGCGAAGGCTGCTGTGAGTTCATGGCGCCAGGCGATTGCGAGCAGGCCGAGCACCAGTAGCGCGGGCAGCAGATGAATCGCGGCTGCGGTCAGCATTCTGACCGGGTCACCGCCTTCGGCGAACACGTCAAGCGCAAACGAACTCAGCAGCACTGCGAAGAGGACCGCGAGCGCACGCGGCGCCCAGCGAACCATCCTTTGAGTCGATGTGCTCACGATCACGCCACCTGTTCTCGTTGCCGCTCGGCGGCAGCTCGCTCGCGGCCGGCCGCAGTTCGGACCAGACCACCGAACCTCGCCGCGAATGCGCGGAGGTCGTTCCAGTCCGTGTATTCGTAATTCCGGCTGGTGTCTACGTCACCACCGGCCTTCGCCACGATCCGCTTCATCATCCAGCGCTTGATCCAGTTGTAGTTCCTGTACAGCAGCGCCCCTGCGACCAGTTTGCGCATGGTCGGCTTCCATTTGGTCGTGTCCACGAATTGCTGGACTATTTCGGCGAGGTGTCCCTGGACATTCGGATCCTTCTGCAGCACGCCGAGGCAGACCGACACAAACGCCGTCGGCCGCTCGTTGAGGGCGGTGGCGTTGTCCTGCACCCACTTGTGGACGTATGACTGATAACCGCCCGCGTGGACCGAGGCGGCGACGATGACCGCGTCGTAGTTGGTGGCGTGCGGCTGACTGAGGGCGGCGTTGACCACGTCAGTGTCTCCGACTTGCGCGCGCAAGGTGTCCGCGAGCGCGGTGGCGACTTTGAAAGTGTGTCCGTCCGTCGTTCCGTAGAGCACGAGGATGCGAGTCATGCGCCTGTCGAGGGCAACCCATATGCCACTCGAAGGCCTAGAGAAATCGCTGGAAAGTGTTCAATCGGCGGGGATTAGTTCGCAGCTCTGAGGAAATTTTCAGACCGGGGTGTCGGGACGGGGTCAGGCCCCTTAAGGGGCCTGACCCCGATTCTGTATCCCATTCCACCGACAAGGGTTACGCGGATGGATCTGCGGTGGTGCAGCGTCAACGCGTGAGACGAAACGTCGCGACGGCCCCCACCGCGGCGCCGATCGGCGCGCCGACGACAAAGCCGGCGAAACCCGGTGAGTCGCACGCGCAGTTCGCATCCAGAGCGGCTCCCACGAGCCCACCCGCAACCAGGCCGAGCACCGTTCCGATGACGACCGCAGTCGTACGCGTCGCACGAACGCCACGAAACGAACTCTGAGGGCCGGAGCGTATCGAACCTGCCACCCGGCGGACGTCGTGGGTGTCGGGACGACCGTCCGGATCCGTCCGTCCAGCGGACCACGGTGCGGTCGACCGCGCGCTGAGCGAAACCGCCGCGCTTGGATGATCAGGCGCGGCGCCCAGCACCAGGGCCATCAGCAAAACAGGTGCAACAGGCATCAGCAACTCCTCCGCACGCTAATGCGCGGAAGACCTCCAAACAGGCTCAACGCCCCACGCCTGCGCGTCGTCACACCTGCGCCCGCACCGCCCAGCGCAACTTCGCCGACGACGCCCGCCGGTTCGCCCGCGTCTCCTCCATCGACGAGCGGATCACCTCGCGCGCGACGGCGGAATACACGCCCTCGCGCAGACCGGCCTGGAACGCCTTCTTCACCCGCCGATCCTCGCCCGAATGGAACGTCAGCACCGCGGCCCGTCCGCCAGGCGAGAGACACGTCGGCAGCACTTGCAGAAGCCAGTCGAGCGACGCGAACTCGTCATTGACGACGATGCGCAGCGCCTGGAACGTGCGGCGCACGGACATTTTCACGTCCGGCTTCCCCAGGTTCAGCGGCGGGGACGAGAGGACGGCGCGCACCTCGCGCTCCAGTTCGTGCGTGGTCGTGCACGGATGCTGCTTCAATCGCCGCGCAATCAGGACGGCGTGCGGTTCGTCGGAATTCTCCTCGAGCGCGCCGCACCAGCTCCGCTTCGGTCAGGCGCGCGATCGCCTGCGCCGCCGCTCTCGCCGCGCGCCGGATTCATCCGCATGTCGAGCGGACCCTGCTCCTTGTAGTTGAATCCGCGATCCGGATTGTCGAGCTGCATCGATGACACGCCGAGATCGGCCAGGACGATGTCCACAGAGGTCAGGCCTTCACGGCCGAGCACCTTCGCGCAACCCGGCAAAGTTGACGTGGTGCGCGGTGAACACGTCCGGACCGTAACCCGCCTCCCGCAGCTGCGCTTCGGTGCGCGGCAGCTCGAGCGGATCCAGGTCGAGCCCGATCAACCGTCCGCCCGGCTGCGACTCGCGCAAGGATGGCCCGCGCATGACCGCCGCCGCCGAGCGTGCAGTCAACCGCCACGTCACCGGGTTGCGGGCGCAGACACTCGAGAACCTCGTCGACCATGATCGGCCGATGCGTGCCGGCAGGCGTCTTTCCCGACGCGAGGACCTTCTCCACGTCTGCCGCGTACCGCGCCGGATCGAGCTCCTTGTACTTTTCGTGGAAGGCGCGCGGGTTTTTCCCGGAGACCGCGGCCGCCGCTTATGCGTCACGGCGACGCGGCCGCTGCTTCGCCGATACCGAGCGAATCGTGAGCACACCGCGGCTGCCGGCTGGCATCGGCTTTCCCTCTGCGACAGCGGCTGCGATCAACGCCTCGACCTCTGGATCCGAAAGGCGGGCCGCCGAATCAAGGTGGATCGAGCGCGTTTGATTGCCGGCGCCCTTCAGACTCCGGCTGGATCGGCAAGCTTGGCCCCCTGCGAACACAGACCGACACCGCCAGCTCGCGCCGTAATCGAGAGGATCGCATCCGAGGGACGGTCGGTTGGTGAGTAGCCGATGACGAAGAAATTGTAGTTGTCGTAGACCATTTCCTGCGCGGACGGCAGCCGCTTGCGCATCGCGGATCTCACGGCCCGAATCAGCCGCTGGTCACTGGGCGCGAACTTCGCGATGAAACCGCGCAACTGGGAATTCGGCGTCGGTGGTTCGACGCCCGGGAGCTGCGACACGCTTCATCGGCCGCGCTCCGTGATGTCCGCCCGCGGAAACCAGGGATCGAAACGCTGGCTCCGCGAACGACTTCGCGACATAGACGATCTGACCGACGTGGTAGGACGCGTGCGCCAGCGACCTCAGGAGTGCCTGGTACACGCGCATCTCCTCACCGCGGATCGCCACCACGCGCTCGAGATCTGCGTCGTCGAGCTCGACAACGCCGTGAGCAGCACGGCCCACCCGGGATTCCACCGCTCCATGAGCTCGCTGCGGGTCACTGCCCTCTCGACCAACTCTTCGTCCCGCTTGCGCCATGGCTCGCCGTCGGTGGTGAGGAATTCGGTGAACCGGGACCGGAGATCGCCCGCGAGATGCCAGCAGATGACCGGGATCGAATTGTCCGTATCGAGCGCCCGGTGCGCGAGGCGATCATCCGGGGCACCGGGCGATCGCGCGCTCTACCCAGTTCTTTGTATCGCAGGAACTCTGCCTGGACCGAGTCAATCAATGCGCGCATGTTCAGGTGACATCGCGAGCACCCGCACGGGGCTGCCACTGCCACCTACGATCTTCAATGGTGCGGCAATGACGATGGCGCCGACGGGAGGCAGTTTATCGAGGTTGGTAGGCCGCGAGGCCGAACTTCCCGGCCCCGTGCATGGTTGCGTGATTCGGAAATGGCGGATCGAAGGTTCCCGCCTGGCCGGTGTCCTGGACCGACGGTCTCCACTCCCACGCCAAGAACGTCGCGGTCGCGCGCCAGCAACTCGGACGTAGTCTTGTGGAAGCCCGGGGTTGCGGGCTGTCATCACCGACGTTCAGAAACGCCTTCGCGTCCGTGCGACGGCTCCAGCCCGTCCGAAGCAGTACCTCACGCGTGCCGGTCCTGCCGTGCGCCTTCTCAGCCGAGAACGTGCTCCGGCAGCAGCAGGAAATCGGGGTCGGCTTCACATTCCCTGGTGACGTCGATGACACACGCGGGACCGACAAAGCGCTTCGCGGGAATGGTGTCGCACGCGTTCTCGGGCAAGTCTTTGCCGGTGATCCAATGCACCGGCGCGTCGAAGTGCGTACCGGTGTGCTCGCCCATCGTGATGGTGTTCCAATACCACCCGGGCCCGTTGTCGTCGAACTTCGAGATGACTTCCAGCGACACGCCCGGTGACGAGGCGAAGATCGGCGGTAAGCCGATGACCGGCGTATCCGGCACCGAGCGGTCGCGTCAGGTCAACGATCGTAAGCGTACCAGCGTTCAGCTCGGCGACGAGTTGCGTGAGCAGCGACATGACTATGTCCTAGCCGTGACGATCCTTGAGATGCCGCGCGAACTGATATCGATTCTCGAGCAGCGAAAGATCCGTGACACATCCGCGGGGCCGATCGCTTCCACCTTCGCAACGATCGTCGTCAGGCACGATCGCCTCCGTGCGCCTGCACGAACGGCCGAGCGTGAACTCGTCGAGTCGTAGCGAACGGTGCTGGTCCGCGGGATCGCCGCGCCCTGCGCCATCGCGGCCAGATCGGTGCCCGTGGACGTAGCGGTGGGGAAGCCACCAACCGACAACAGGCTCTCGTTGTCGAACACGACGTGGACCAGGTTGCGCGGACGATAACGAGCGAGCGTGCGTGAGGCCGCCGAGGTTCATCAGGAGCGATCCATCGCCGTCGAGCACGATCACTGGAGCTCGGGTCGCGCAGAGCGCGATCCCCAGTCCGACCGACGACGCAAGACCATCGCGTGCTGCAGATAGAAGAAGTTCGCGGTGACCGAGTCGACTGCAGCTCGGCGGCCACCGCGCCCATGATCGTCACGACGACTGATTCTTCCAGAGCAGGGCAGATCGCACTGGATCTCATCCAGCCTGCGCATCAGTCCTCCCACATCAGGTTCGGCAGAGAAGGAGCGCGACTGGACGGCTCGCGGAACGCCAGCGTCGGCGCTTCTGCGATGCGCCTGCCGACATGTCCGGGGCGTCGAGACGATCGAACGGATCCGCAGCGTCTTCCAGGTACGTGTTCCGTCACGCCGCCACCCTCGCATCGCCAGGGACTCGCGTTCACCGAAGGAACGAGCTGGCTGATCAGCATCAGCAGCGGGACCGGTACAGTGTCCTAGAACCGATCCCGTCTGTCGCATCCGCGCGAGGTAGCCGTGGTCCTGCATCGACATCGACGACTTCACACCGTGCGCAGGTGTGCGCGGGTGCCGATGCCGTACACCCTCTTCTTCCTTCGCCGAGCCGAACGGAGGGGGTCAATCGCCTCGTCCTCCTCGGCCATGCGAATCAGGTGGACCAGCCACGATCTCCGGGGGCAGAGCGGAGACGATGCGCACGCTGGAATCCTTGAGAGCGTTAGATGAGAGCGTCGAGCTGAACCGAGACAGGCACGGTGAGAACGATACGGCCTGAACCGCCCCATGACGCTGGCGGAGCAGCCACCACGTCCCTACCGTCAAAATCCCGACCGGGATGCCGATGCGAATCCAGTGATACAGCGAGTGGCACGGGCGGATGCCCTTCTCGCCAGAGACTTTCAGCGTGGCTGGACGCTGCACGCACCAGCCAACCGTCATAAGCACCGCCAGCAACGGACCCAGCGTCTACACGCCAGAGCCGAAACGTGAGATCCCGAGGTAACGAAGATCGCGTCGTCGACGGTCGGCGGAATGGCGATCAGGATGACGTGACGGCGATCAGCGAGACCGCCATGTGCGCGTCAGCGGCGTGTTGTCGGTTAAGCTAGCCCAGCAATGTCGAGCGCAGAAACGTCGGAAAGGACCAGCGCCGAACAGTCCGGCAAAGGGCAGCATGAAACAGCCAGCCTGCCGGAATGGTGGCGAAAACCTGCGGCAGGGGCGAAAAGATAGTCCCGGCCCTGGCCAGGCTTCATGCGCAGTGTGCAGTGCACGATGGCGAAGCCCGCGGTAACGCGACTGACCGGTGTCACCGATCACGGTCCAGATCGCTGGACGCGTGACGTTCTCGACGATCCGAGCAGGGTACGGAGCCGTAGACCACCATGAACGTGCCGCCGAGGCCAGCGCAGAAACACCACGGCCGCCGATCGCAGCGAGACGTATCACCGCCGGCGATGGTCGATCGGCCCAACGGAACTCGAGGATGAAGCCATCGCACGCCTTCAGCGGTACCCGGCAGCGTAGCGATCGAATCGCGAGCACGCACCGCCAGAATCACGAGCAGCGACGGCACTACGACGTGCTCGTGTGTTCGACGCCGGGCACCAACCCTTCCACCATCGTGACGAGCGCACAGGCGGTGATCACGATCGCCGTGAGACCAGCGGCAAGCCGATGAAGTACGGCGAGCGTGGGTCCGGCGGAGAATCGCGGATGTGTTCACCGCCGATCCGATGCCGCGGCGGCTGCGCCACAGCGTAAAACAGGACCCAGCCGATCCCACCGCGAGTAGTATCGAGTCGCTGCCACCACCACGAGACGAAAACCAACCCAGTTGGCGGCCGAATCGGTAGCCCTCCGCCGGTGAATGCCCCCAACCGTGCCCCGCCGCGTGCGGCGAGCCGAGCGCGTACCCGCCATCAGCGCGGCACCATCACGACCGTACGACGACATAGAAGAACGAATGAGCGCCCCCGACGTCCCCACCATGTACACCGGAAGCCACACGTTCCGAACCTGACCGCCACGCCATCATCGTCATGATCGTTCCGAAGCGCGACCCGAAACGCTCCTGGCGCGGGGACGCATCACGTCCACGACAACCCCTCTCCCGGACGTCAACGGTCCGATCACCGAGGTAGGCGTGCCACCGGCCGATCGTGTCAAGGACGTCGGCGATCCCACGCGCGCACTCGGGCCATGTGTCGAGGTCGTGTGCGACCCACTGTCGAAAGCAGTGGCGAAGCTACGCTACCGACGCCTACTCACTCCCTTCGAGTGCGAGCCGCGGCGTCTGCGTGAGATGCCACGCCTCGAGCACTACCAGGTTCCGATGCGCAGGTCGCGGACTGATCGAGCAGCCGGGTCAGTGACTCTTCCCTCGTCCTCCCGAAATTGGGCGAAGCGGTCGTAAGCAGCGAGCGCCGCCCGCACCCTGCTGAGGATGATCCGCGCGCGCGCCATCCAGTCGGTACCGTTCACCGTGAATCAGGTGACCGACCATGACATAGGGGCTCGAGGTGTCGGGGCCCTTCATCAGTGTCCGTCGACGAACGGGAAGATTGTTGAGCATCGCGCGGAGCGTCGCCGGTGCCGCCAGACCGCGACCCCGGTTGTCAGTCCGAACTCCATCAGCAACTCCTTCCCGCAGCGAGTGTCGCCGAGTACAGCGAACCGTGGCACGGCCCGCTGCGAGTCGAGTACGATTAGGTCTACGACATCGACGACCAAGAACAAGCCCGGCGGCTGGAGATCGGCCGCGAGACAGCCGAGCCGGCCTGAAGTCACGGCCGATCGCTGTTCCGGGAGACCGCCGGTATTCTTCCGCAAGTTGCTGGCCTTCGCCGGGCCGGGTGACCCGCGGCGGTCGGTACATGGGATCCCGGCAACCGGGCGACGAACCTTGCCGCGGAGGCGCCGAGATCTCGGTTACACGCTGCTCAGCGTGACCATCGATCTCGAACCTGATGGCGATCCTCCTCCAGATGCGGCGTGCGCGGCTGGGTATCGCCAGCGGCCGCGCCTGCGCAGGGCGTGCCGCGATTCGCATCCTGGGGCACGTACCCGGCGCTCTGGGTGCTCTGCGAGATCGCGATCGCCGGCATGCGACCTGGCGCGAAGTCGTCGGCGCCGTGATCGCGCTGAACCTGCTGTTTGGACTGCCGCTGATCCGGGGCGTCTGCCGCCGCGTTCGACGCGTCGATCGTGCCGATCCTCGAAGATCGCGGTTTCAGGTATGCCGAGATCCTGGTCGTGCCGCCATCATCGCCATCGCCGACGTTTCGCCATCGAGACGTCCGCTGGCGAAGCCTGCAATCGGTGAGCTGGTCCGCGGTTCGTGCCGACGACCGATCGTGCGCAACCGGGAAGAACTCTACATCGCCGTCGGCATCGTAGGGGCCACGGTGACGCCGTACAACCTTGACCTGCACTCGTCCATCGTCCAGACGCGGAAAGATCGCGACACCGAGCGCGGGCAAGCGTGAAGCGATGCGGTTGCGACGATCGACTCGACCGTGGCATCCGACGTCGGTGCTCTCATCAACGCCGTCATCCTGGCGCATGGCCGAGCGACATTCGATGGAACGTGGCACGAGGGAACGCCGACATCGGCGACGCCTACCAGCTGCTGCTGCTGCGGATCCATCGGCCGCAGCGCCCTGTTCGCGGTTGCACTGCTTGTTCCGGAGACCGAGACGCCGCGGGGACTGTGCCAGATCGTCATGGAAGGCTTTCTCAACATCAGGCTCCGTCCCTGGCTGCGGCGCCGACCACCCCGCCGACCGCGATCGATCCCGCGATCATCGTCGCGTCGATCTACGGCGAGGCCGCGGAACGGGACCGCTGCCATTCGAGCCAGGTGGTCCGGAGCCTGCAGTTGTCGTCGCCGCTTTGCTGCCACGTCACGGTGACCGCAGCAAGATGGGAGAGTTCGCCAACCGCTATGGGTGAGCCTGTCCGCCTGGCTGATCGCGGTGATCATGGCCGGGCCGAAGATCTGGTCGCTGGACCGAGTCGCGGTGGGGGTTGTAGCGCCACTGGACAAGCACATCCCTGGTGGCGGTCGAGAATTCGGCCGCCGACCGCACGATCCTGATCGACGCCTTCGCCAGCTCGTCGGGATTGACCGGGGCGAAGCTGCCGCTGGTCCACGTCGCGGACGGGCGGGCGGCATGCTACTACGATGACTACAGCTGCGCGAGTCGAAGGAAGACGACATCGCCGACACCGAGAAGGTCGCCGTGGAGCTGATGGCTCAGGTTTCGAGACGCGGTGGACGCTGGCGAAGGGCGACCCGGCGCGCGAGATCATGCGGTGGCCGCGAGGAGAAGGTGGGGACCTGATAGCGATGTCAACACATGGCCATGGCCGTCGACCATCTGGTCAGGGCGCGAGCCGACCGCGTCGTCATACGGCGCTCATGGTGCCGGTCCTGCTGCTGCGGGCGCAGACGAAGGCCGTCACGATCCTGCAGTCCGTCCGCCACGGCGACCGCCGAACAGCAACACTCCCATGACGATCGGTGCGAAGCTGGTGCGGGATCGTCGGCCGCGAAAAATACCATCCACCAGTGATCGTGTAGACACCGCGGCGACGAGGAGCGGAGACGTGCGGCGGCTGACGCCTCGCGGGATTGCAGAAGCCGGCCGGCCGGACACCATGATGGCCGAACCGAAATTCGCCAGCGCAGCGAAGAGGAGCCGATCTCGACCGTCAACCATGCAACTGTCCGGCGCACGCGTATCTCGATCGGACAGGTCCGCCGCGGTGAAGATCAGCACGACGACGAGCGCATGACCGAACGCGCCGATGATCATCGCAACGGCGGCGATGGCCGAATGTGCCCGTCGCACCGGGCGCGAACTCTTCATGACGGGTCGGTCATCTCGCATCGGCATACACCGATGCCTCCTTCCTGGAACCCAGCGTGACCCGGATGCGCGTCAGCCGGTAGCCGCATCGTCTTCGCCTGCGCCGATCCAGAACCGTCAGTTCCAGGACCGCCCGCTCAACGCGGTCGTTCCAGTCTCTGCCGTTGAACCTCACTGATCGAGTGTGGCTCCTGCCACTGGCCTCTCCACAATCTCGGGATCGTCGATTTCGACAGCGACTGCTCGAACCCGACGTAGTTCGTCAGGCTCTCCTTCAGCAGCGGCGCCGAAGGTCGACAGCTGGACCGCGGGTCCTGGAGCGTGCCAGACCAGGAGCGGCATCCAGGCGATCACATCCTACGGTTTGTCACGACGGTTCGATAGATCTGCGGTACGGCTGCGATCCGATGGGACGACAGATACGTCGTGATCTGGCCGTGGTGATGGACGAGATCGAACAGAAAGCTCAGGCCATCGGCGAGGCGGGCGCTGTTGCCGAAGAAATGAGCCGTCGCTCCATCGTTCCGGCGCCAGTGCATCGATCGCTGTTCGATGCCCGTACTCGCTTCTCGTACGGTTCGAGCACTCCTTCATCGACGCCGGCATCGGTGGTGATGCCGATCGACCCTGCCGCTCTCGAGCGCTCGATCATCATCTTCTCTTCGAGAGGATCTGCGACGTGATCGTGCTGGCCGTCGGGACTTCGGATCCGGCCTGCAATCGGAGCCCTCGGCAAATTCGCGCCAGCACGCTGCGCGTGGTCTTCGATCCTTCTCTGTCGAACGAATTCCGAGAGGGCGTTTCGATGGCCCCCTTCGCGAGGTGAGTGCCTGTCCGAGTAATCATTCCACCTTCGAGAAGCTCTCTCCGCCGGCAACTGCCCGAAGCGCGGGCGGGGCGCGAGGTCGAAGTCAGGATCCGTTCCGGACAAGCCCGACCAGCACGCCATCATAAATGATCGGAAGCTCGACGATAGGTAGCCGGACTGGCCCGACGCCATCGATCCGAGTAACCACGTCCCCCTCAGTCCCTTCAGGCCCGCCATCGTGGCGCACGTGCGGAGTGAATCAGCGCCGCGAACTCGCCATCGCCGGAGTCGAGCAGCACCACACGCGCCGCCCGCCAGACACGCAGCGGCCGACGTAGACCGTCGGCAACGCGAGGAGTCCTACAGGAAACGACTTCAGACGTAGACGCCAACCGGCTCCCGAGCGAGAGCCACCTGGCCGAGTCGCTGGCGCGCACGTTGGTCGCACTACGAACCGACGCGCTCGCCGTTCATCCTGACCTAATGTCCCGCCTGTACGGCGCACTGGACCGACGCGGCCGCCTCGGCGTGACATTGTTGTGCCGCCGCGGATCGAGCATGAACGGGTGCGCCGTTCCATCGACCGTCACCGTGACGGAACGAGCAGCTGGCCACGGCGAACAGCCGCACCACCACCGGCACGGCGACGCCCGCCGCCGGCGGCCAATGCGACGAGACGACGAGGATCCAGTCATTTTGGCTCGTCGACCTCCACACTTCGAGTCGGAGAGCAGCCTGCGCGGGCCCGTCGGCCCAGGTGGGTCGCCGGAGAAGATGTTCGGTGTGATCTGCGGCCCACTGCCGAAATGTCCGCGCCGGAGAACCAGTAGGTCCAGGAGGCTGGGGTTGAGGTCATGAATGCGGGCGTGCCCATCGAACGCGTGCCACGCGGCGAGCAGCATCTCGACGGCGGCGAGCGGCGACCCGCGGTTGCCTGACGGAAACTGGTCGGGCGAGAGCTCATCGAAACCAATCGGACATCCGATCGCGTCTCCAATGATCTTCACCTGCTCCGCCTGGGTCAGCCTCTCCGGGCCAGTCAGCACCAATCGCCGCCTATGTGCACATCGTCCAGCAGCCCGCGCGCCGCGACGGCGGCGATGTCGCGCTCGTCGATAGGCGCCGTCTCCGCTTCGGCATAGGGCCACTTCACGACGCCGTGCTCCCTGATCATGGACGACCACCACATGGCGGTGTTCGAAGCAAACATTCACGTGCACCGGAGCTCACCGCCACCATCAGCTTCTCGATATGCGCGTGGAAGGTCCAGCGAGCCGATTCGGTTGTTGGAAGAAAGGATGCGGCGTCTGGCGGGGCGATGAGAGCAGGAACGACACGTCCCGGCGCGTGCCGCAAGGCGCTCGATCACCGCGGATGCTTGCCGCCGGAGCCGTCCAGACGAGGAACACTGCGCGCGCACCACTCAGCGGCGCGTCCAGTGTTCCGCGCAGTGAGATCTCCTGCAAACACTGCAACAGGCAACTGGAGGTTCGCCGCTTCGGGACGCCGGGCTCAGCGCGAACCGGAACACCAGCAGCGAGCAGCTTCCACCACGACCAGGCGTCCGAACCCCGGTTGCTCCCGTCACGAGCACGGGCCGAGTGAGCGGCTCTGACATGATCATCGGAGGTTCTGCGAGCGCGATTATGCCTGTTTCTGCCGCCCCGCCGCCGCAGGGCTTCGCTTCTCCGAGCGTGTTTCATATTTTGGTCGCACTGTAATAGAGTCGCGAAGAGTTTCACGGCCGCTGGCGCGATTTTGTTTATGCCGTTACCGCCTCACACTCGTCTCGGCCGGTATGAATCTGTCGCAGGTTGGCGCTGGTGGAATGGGCGGTGCTCATCGAGCTCGGATAGTCGCCTCGGGCGTGACGTCGCTGTCAAGGCTGCCGGGAGGCGCGCGGCGGATCCTGTAGCCGCGTCTCGGTTCGCGACACGAAGCGCAAGCCGTCGCGGCGCTGTCGCATCCAAACGTCCTGGCCATTTTTGGACGTCGGCGAGCAGGACGAACCTCTTTCGTCGTCACCGAGCTGCTGTACGGCGAGACGCTCCGTCACCGGATCACGGACGGCTCCGTCCGGTTTGTAAGACCCGCTATCGATTGGGGTGATCCAAATCGCGCACGGCCTGGCCGCCGCTGACGACAAGGGGATCATCCACCGTGACCTCAAGCCGGAAATCTCTTCGTCACCTGTGACGGTGGGTTGAAGTAGTGGACTTCGGTCTGGCGCGGCAAGGTGCCGCAAGGCTCGCCAGACGTGACGTGGCTCGATGACGAGCACACCAGTCCAGGCACGGTGCTCGGTACCGTCGGCTACATGTCCCCAGCAGGCGCGTGGTCGATCCATCGCGCCGACATCTTCGCCTTGGGCGCGATCATCTTCGAGATGCTCAGCGGGCGGCGCGCCTTCCAGGAGAACCAGCGCTGACAGCGTGGGGCAGCGGCTCCGCGACTGACTGCCGCTGCACGGTCCGGCCGTGCCTCCGGGCCTGGTCCGGGATTGTACAGCGCTGCCTGGCGAAGGATCCCGCCCGCCGGTTCCATCTTCGCACGATCTGACGCTCGCGCTGGATGCGCTCTCCCACACCTAGGGCTCTCGGTGTCCCCCAGCACGCCAGTTCCGGGAGAGTGGCCGCGGCGGAGAAAGCGTGGTCGTGTTGCCGTTTCAAACATGAGTTGACCGCGCACAAAACTCGAACACCTTCGCCGACGGGCTCACCGGCGGAGGAGATCATCTCCGATTTGTCAATAATCCATGGCCTGCGTGTGATTTCGCGGACGTCGGCAATGCAGCTGAAGGGCGGGGCCCTGCGGGAAATCGTCCGCGAGCTGGACGTGCGCTACTGTTCCTCGAAGGCAGTGTGCGGCGCGCCGGAAATCGCCTGCGGATCAGCGCGCAGCTGATTGATGTGGCCACGGATACCAACCTCTGGTCCGAAGAACGGGATGGTCGAGGACGTTTTTACGACATCCAGGAGCGCGTCGCGCGGTCCATTGCCGCGGAACTGCGGGATCAAGCTCACGCCGAAGAAAGTGGCGCGATTGCACTGCGCCCGATCACTGATCCGGTGGTGTACGAGTGTTATCTTCGCGCCCGCGCGGGTGTGACGATGTTCACGCGCGAGGGGCTGCGGGCGGCGATGCGGGAGATCGATGATGGGCTCGCGGTTGCGGGTGAGAACGTGTGCCGCTGTGAAAGGCGAGGCCAGGCAGCTGTTCAACATCGGGATCGCGACGGATCGAGCCCAGCTTGACGAAGTGCTTGCGATTGCGCGGCGCATCGACGACCAGCCGGGATCGCCGCACGGTGACCGGTGGCGCGGACTCGTGTGCGGACACGGCGACCTCGCGCGCGGCGCAGCACCTTCGGCGTGCGTTCGAGGCCGACCAGGAGAACACCTCGGTGATGGGCACGTCATGGCCGTCCTCTACCTCGAACGGCGTGGACCTGGCCCTGACCGGGCGCAGCGCGGCTTGTGCAAATTAATCCGTTGGGCGTGTTGTCGGTGGCCTTCCATGGCTGGTCAGAGTTCATGGCTGGGGAATTCGAAAACCGCCGCCCGCGTCCTGAGCCGCGGGTACGTAGCCGATCCGGCTCAATGCCTCGGTGTGGATGTACGCCTGGTCGCTCGCCGCCGCAGGGCGGCGTGGCGCACAGAACGAGCTCTTCGTCGATGCTTGTCGCCACCTCCGACGATCAAATGGCCTGGTTCGTTCAGATGCTCGCCTGGGCGCTGAGCGGCGAAGGCGACAAGATGCGGGCTTCGCTCAACCAGTGGCGCCGCGCATGGGCATAACCACCCGATGTACGCGTCGCCGCTGGCGGAGTGCCATGCGCGGCCGGCCTGCCTGCTTCGAGTGGCTCGAACAGGTGCTGCGGCTGAACGGCCTGCCGCTTGGCGTTCGTCAGCACCGTCGATCCGTTTCTCGCGAACGCTCGGGTAGACCCGCGATGGGACCCGTTCATCACTCGAATGCGCGCGGAGCTGGGAGAGGGTCCAGCTTCTTAGTCCAGGCGGGGACGACCATCGAGCGCGCGTTTTTGCCCCGCACTGTAACGCGGTCATCGGTGCTCGCGGGTGTGGGCCGAGTGAGTTGTGGAGCGGACTTGCGCTGCTCATCCTTGTGATTCCCGCTCTCTCACTGTTCCCGTTGCCCTTGTGGAAGCAGCCTCACTAGGACCCAACAAAACCGGCGCGGCGGGTCGTGGACCGATTCCCCCCTCAAATCGGTGCACAGCCGCACTCTCAGACGGCCGCGGCGGTTCCACGTGCATTGCATTTTTTCGATAAGGCGTTTTGGAGATGAGACTAGGCGTGTCGTGGCGCGACCGGTGCGCGACTAGCGCAAGGACAATGAAGGCGGGCGCCTACGCCGCTAACGACCAATACGGTCTATCCCCAGACCATCGGTGTGAATTTGGGCATGACGTAAACCTAACGCTATGGTAACAATTTCAAAGGTTGGAGGATTTGTGGCAGATCAAGACATGCGCGGTTGGGTGCTGAAAGGGGCGGGGAGCAGCGACTTGTGGAGATGGCACAGGAAGCCAAGGCTATCTACGCGGCATTCCCAGAATTGCGCGGGCGACCAGGCCGTCGGCCGTTGCCAACGAGTCCGCCCTCACGCAACTCTGGGAATGCCGCGTAGATAGCCTTGGCTTCCTGTGCCATCTCCACAAGTCGCTGCTCCGCACCTTTCAGCGCCCAACCGCGCATGTCTTGATCTGCCACAAATCCTCCAACCTTTGAAGTTACACCATAGCGTAGGTTTACGTCATGCCCGAATTCACACCGATGGTCTGGGGATAGACCGTATTGGTCGTTGACGTAGGCGCCCCTCTGACCACTCCCCGACCCGAAAGGCCCGACATGCATCTTCCTCCCCTCCTTTCCGCCTTCATTGTCCTCGCGCTGGTCAGCACCACCGTCGCGCAGGCGACTTGAGCGCACTGGCCTTCTTTTATTTGCAGCGGCTCCGCGAGCCAAAGCCGTCAAGAACATGATCGCCGAAGCCCACCTGAGTGCGGCTCTGGACCGATTGAGGGGGGAATCGGTCCACAACCGCACGCCGGTTTTGTTGGGTCTTAGTGGGGCTGCTTTCCGCAAGGGCGACGGGAACGGTGGCGAGAGCGGGAATCACAAGGATGAGCAGCGCAAGTCCGCTCCACGACTCGCTCAGGACCACACCCGCGAGCACCGATGGCCGCGTTACAGTGCGCGGCTGAAACGCCCGCTCGATGGTCGTCCGCCCTGGCCTTAGAGCTGGACCCTCTCCCACTCCGCGCGCATTCGAGTGATGAACGGGTCCCATCGCGGGTCGACGCGAGCGTTCGCGAGAAACGGATCGACGGTGCTGACGAACGCCAGCGGCAGGCCGTTCAGCCGCAGCACCTGTTCGAGCCACTCGAAGGCGGCATCAGGCAGGCCGGCCAGCGCATGGCACTCCGCCAGCAGCAACGCGTACATCGGGTCGGTGCTGGCCCATGCGCGGCGCTCGTTTGTGAGCGAAGCCCGCATCTTGCCGCCTTCGCCGCTCAGCGCCCAGGCGAGCATCTGAACGAACCAGGCCATTTGATCGTCGGAGGTGGCGACAACGGTGGCGACCGTCTGCGCTTCCGCCACGCGGCCTGCGGCGGCGAGCGACCAGGCGTACATCCACGCCGAGGCATTGAGCGGATCGGCTTCGTACCCGCGGCTCAGGACGCGGGCGGCGGTTTCGAATTCCCCAGCCATGAACTCTGACCAGCCATGGAAGGCCGCCGACAACACGCCCAACGGATTAATTTGCACAAGCCGCGCTGCCACCGGTCGGGCCAGGTCCACGCGTCCGAGGTAGAGGACGGCCATGACGTAGATCCCCATCGCGAGGGTGTCTCCTGGGTCGGCCTCGAACGCACGCCGAAGGTGCTGCGCCGCGCGCGCGAGGTCGCCGGTATGCCCGCACACGAGTCCGCGCAGCCGGTCACCGTGCGGCGATCCCGGCTGCAGGTCGTCGATGCGCCGCGCAATCGCAAGCACTTCGTCAAGCTGGGCTCGATCCGTCGCGATCCCGATGTTGAACAGCTGCCAGGCCGCCTCGCCTTTCACCGAGAGCAGCAGCACGTTCTCACCCGCAACCGCGAGCCCGTGGTCGATCTCCCGCATCGCCGCCCGCAGCCCCTCGCGCGTGAACATCGTCACACCCGCGCGGGCGCGAAGATAACACTCGTACACCACCGGATCAGTAATCGGGCGCAGTGCAATCGCGCCGCTTTCTTCCGGCGTGAGCTTGATCCGCAGTTCCGCGGCAATGGACCGCGCGACGCGCTCCTGGATGTCAAAAACGTCCTCGACCATCCCGTTGTATTTCTCGGACCAGAGGTTGGTATCCGTGGCCACATCAATCAGCTGCGCGCTGATCCGCAGGCGATTTCCGGCGCGCCGCACACTGCCTTCGAGAACGTAGCGCACGTCCAGCTCGCGGACGATTTCCCGCAGGCTCCCGGGACGGCCCTTCAGCTGCATTGCCGACGTCCGCGAAATCACACGCAGGCCATGGATTATTGACAAATCGGAGATGATCTCCTCGGTGAGCCCGTCGGCGAAGTATTCGTTGTCGCGGTCCGAACTCATGTTCTGAAACGGCAACACGACCAGCGCTTTCTCCGCCGCGGCCACTCTCCCCGGAACTGGCGTGCTGGGGGACACCAGAGGCGCACCCTCGTGCTGGGAGAGCGCATCCAGCGCGAGCGCTAGATCGTGCGAAGAATGGAACCGGCCGGCGGGATCCTTCGCCAGGCAGCGCTGTGACGATCCGGACCAGGCCCGGAGGCACGGCCGGATTGAGGCCCTGCAGCTCGGGCGGATCGTCGCGGACCGTTGCCACGATCGTGTCAGCGCTCGTTCTGCCCTGGAAGGCGCGCCGCCCGCTGAGCATCTCGAAGATGATCGCGCCCAAGGCGAAGATGTCGGCGCGATGATCGACCACCTCGCCACGCGCCTGCTCAGGGGACATGTAGCCGACAGGACCCGAGCACCGTGCCTGGACTGGTGTGCTCGTCATCGAGCCGCGTCACGTCTGGCGAGCCTTGCGGCACGACTACTTGCCGCGCCAGACCGAAGTCCAGTACCTTCAACCCACCGTCGCGGGTGACGAAGAGATTTTCCGGCTTGAGGTCACGGTGGATGATCCCCTTGTCGTGAGCGGCGGCCAGGCCGTGCGCGATTTGGATCGCCCAATCGATAGCAGTACGAACCGGGACGGAGCCGTCCGTGATCCGGTGACGGAGCGTCTCGCCGTACAGCAGCTCGGTGACGACGAAAGAGGTTCCGTCCTGCTCGCCGACGTCAAAAATGGCCAGGACGTTTGGATGCGACAGCGCCGCGACGGCTTGCGCTTCGTGCGCGAACCGAGACGCGGCTACAGGATCCGCCGCGATGGCCTCCGGCAGCACCTTGACAGCGACGTCACGCCCGAGGCGACTATCCCGAGCTCGATAGACCTCGCCCATTCCACCAGCGCCAACCTGCGACAGGATTTCATACCGGCCGAGACGAGTGTGAGGCGGTAACGGCATAAACAAAATCGCGCGGCGGCCGTGAAATGCTTCGCGACTCTATTACAGTGCGACCAAAATATGAAACACGCTCGGAGAAGCGAAGCCTTGCGGCGGCGGGGCGGCAGAAACAGGCATAATCGCGCTCGCAGAACCTCCGATGATCATGTCAGAGCCACTCCTTTCACCTCGGCCCGTGCTCGTGACGGGAGCGACCGGCCGGATCGGACGCCTGGTCGTAGATGAACTGCTCGCTGCTGGTGTTCCGGTTCGCGCGCTGACCCGGCGTCCCGAAGCGGCGAACCTGCCGTTGCCTGTTGCAGTGTTTGCAGGAGATCTCACTGCGCCGGAGACACTGGACGCGCCGCTGAGTGGTGCGCGCGCAGTGTTCCTCGTCTGGACGGCTCCGGCGGCAAGCGCTCCAGCGGTGATCGAGCGCCTTGCGGCACGCACCGGACGTGTCGTCCTGCTCTCATCGCCGCACCAGACGCCGCATCCTTTCTTCCAACAACCGAATCGGCTCGCGGACCTTCACGCGCATATCGAGAAGCTGATCGCTGACTCAGGTGCCGCATCGACGATCATCCGTCCCGGAATGTTTGCTTCGAACACCGCCATGTGGTGGTCGTCCATGATCAGGGAGCACGGCGTCGTGAAGTGGCCCTATGCCGAAGCGGAGACGGCGCCTATCGACGAGCGCGACATCGCCGCCGTCGCGGCGCGCGCGGCTGCTGGACGATGTGCACATAGGCGGCGATTACGTACTGACTGGCCCGGAGAGGCTGACCCAGGCGGAGCAGGTGAGGATCATTGGAGACGCGATCGGATGTCCGATTCGTTTCGATGAGCTCTCGCCCGACCAGTTTCGTCAGGCAACCGCGGGTCGCTGGCCCGCTGCCGCCGTCGAGATGCTGCTCGCCGCGTGGCACGCGTCGATGGGCACGCCCGCGTTCATGACCTCAACCGTCCTGGACCTACTGGGTTCTCCGGCGCGGACATTTCGGCAGTGGGCCGCAGATCACACCGACGTCTTTCTCCAGCAACCCACCTAGGAGCCGACGGGCACCGCGCAGGCTGTTCTCCGACTCGAAGTGTCAAGATGAAGACAGCCAAAATGACTCCGATCCTCGTCGTCTGGTGGCGTTGGCCACCGGCGGGCGCGTGGCCATGCCGGTCGTGGTGCCGCTGTCGCCGTGGGCCGGCTTGCTGCGTTCCGTCACGGTGACGGTCGATGGAACGGCGCACCCGTTCATCTTCGATACCGGCGGCGGCACAACAATGATCACGCCCGAGGCGGCCGCGTCGGTCCGGTGCACACCGTACGGGCGGAACATCGGGTTCAGGATGAACGGCGAGCGCGTCGAGTTCGAGTACCGCGACAACGTGGCGCCGCGACTCGGCCAGGTGGCTCTCGCTCGGGAGCCGGTTGGCGTCTACGATCTGAAGTCGATTCTGCCTGCAGGACTCCCGCGTGCCGACGGTGTACGTGGCCGCTCGTGTCGGCGGGCGGCGCGTGTGGTTGCTGCTCGACTCCGGCAATGGCGACCCGGCGCTCGTCGCTCCGCACGTCGCCGCGATGGCGGGCCTGAAGGGGACTGAGGGGGACGTGGTTATTCAGATCGATGGCATCGGGCCAGTCCAGCTGCCTATTCGCTCGAAGCCGATCATTTATGATGGCGTGCTTGGTGCGGGGTTTATGCAGAACTGGATCCTGACGTTCGACCTCGCCTCCGCCCGCGCTTGGGCGGTGCCGGCGGAGAGAGCTTCTCGAAAGTGAGAATGATTACTCGGACAGGCACCTAGCCTCGCAAAGGAGACCCATGGACGAAAAATCCCTCTTCTCGGAATTCTGGACGAAGGAATCGAAGACCACGCGCAGCGTGCTGGCGCGAATTCCCGAGGGCTCCGATTACAGGCCGGATCCGAAGTCCCGGACGGCCCAGCAGATCGCGTGGCAGATCCTCTGCGAAGAGAAGATGATCATCGAGGCGCTCGAGAGCGGCAAGGTGGAGTGGGCGCCGCCACCGATGCCGGCGACGATGAAGGAAGTGCTCGAAGCGTACGAGAAGCAGAGTGCGGGCATGGAACAGCGATGGAATGCACTGGCGCCGGAACGATGGAGCGGCGCGCTCGATTTCTTCGGCAAACAGCGGCCCGCCTCGCCGATGGCCTGGAGCTTTCTGTTCGATATCGTCCATCACCGCGGCCAGATCACGACGTATCTGCGTCCCATGGGATCGACCGTGCCGCAGATCTATGGACCCAGTGGTGACGAACCGTAGGATGTGATCGCCTGAATGCCGCTCCTCTTTTCGTATGGCACACTCCAGGACCCGGCCGTCCAGCTGTCGACCTTCGGCCGGCTGCTGAAAGGAGAGCCTGACGAACTCGTGGGGTTCGAGCGGTCGCTGCTGGAAATCGACGATCCCGAGTTTGTGAAGGCCAGTGGCAAGAGCCACCACTCGATCGTGAGGTTCAACGGCAGAGACGACAGCCGCGTGAGCGGGACGGTCCTGGAACTGACGGACTCTGAATTGGCGCAGGCGGACGAATACGAGCCTGCCGGCTACACGCGCATCCCGGTCACGCTTGGGTCCAGGAAAGAGGCATGGGTGTATGCCGATGCGAGATGACCAACCCGTCATGAAAGATTCGCGGCCGATACGAACGGGCGCGTTGGCCATCGCCGCCGTGCTGATGATCATCGGCGCGTTGGGTAATGCGCTCGTCGTCGTGCCTGATCTTCACGGCGACCTGATCGAGATAGGCGTGCGCCGGACAGTTCTCAACGGGACGGTCGATGGGCTCTACTTCGCTGCGCTGGCGAATTTCGGATTCGCCATCATCGTGTCGGCCGCCGCTCTGCAATCCGCGAGAGGCATCAGCCCCGCGCGTACTCCCGCTTGTCGTCGCCGCGGTGATCTACACGATCACTGGTGTGATGGTATTTTCGCGCAGCCACAATCCGCACCACTTCGCACCGATCGTCATGGGAGTGTTGCTGTTCGTCGCCGTGGCGGACGGACTCAGATCTTGACGGCCTCCTGGTGCTGCACCCGCAGCAGCAGGACCGGCACCATGACGCCGTGACGCACACGGTCGGCGGTCGCGCCCCTGACCAGATCGTTCAACCAGCGATGGCCATGCGTTGACATGGCTATCAGGTCCACCTTCTCCTCGCCGGCAACCCGCATGATCTCGCGCGCCGGGTCGCCCTTCGCCAGCGTCCACCGCGTCTCGAAACCTGAAGCCATCAGCTCCGCGGCGACCTTCTCGAGATATTGGCGATCGGTGGTCATTTCCTCCGACTCGCGCAGCTGTAAGTCATCGTAGTAGCGCGCCGCCCAGCCGTCCGCGACGTGGACCAGCAGCAGCTTCGCCCCGGTCAAGCCGGCGAGCTGGCGAACATGATCGAGGATCGTGCGGTCGGCGGCCGAATTCTCGACCGCCACCAGGATGTGCTTGTACATGGCGCTACAACCCCACCGCGAACTGGTACAGCAGCCAGATATTCAGCCCGGCGATGATCACCGCGATCGGCCAGGCGAGCAGGCTCACCCATAGCGGATTGGCAAACTCTCCCATCTTGCTGCGGTCACCGGTGAACATGACGAGCGGAAAGACGGCGAACGACAACTGCAGGCTGAGAACCACCTGGCTCAGAATGAGCAGCGGTCCCGTTCCGGCCTCGCCGTAGATCAACACGACGATGATCGCGGGAACGATCGCGATCAGCCGGGTGATCAGGCGCCGCAGCCAGGGACGGAGCCTGATGTTGAGAAAGCCTTCCATGACGATCTGGCCGGCGAGCGTTCCCGTGAGCGTGGCATTCTGTCCGGAACAGAGCAGTGCGACCGCAAACAGGGCGCTCGCGGCCGATGATCCGAGCAGCGGCGACAGCAGCTGGTAGGCATCACCGATGTCGGCGACTCCCTCGTGAGGCGTTCCATGGAATGTCGCGGCGGCCATCACCAGGATGGCGGCGTTGATGAAGAGCGCCGACATCAATGCCACCGTCGAGTCGATCGTCGCAAACCGCATCGCTTCACGCTTGCCCGCGCTGGTGTCGCGATACTTCCGCGTCTGGACGATGGACGAGTGCAGGTAAAGGTTGTGCGGCATCACCGTGGCCCCGAGGATGCCGACGGCGATGTAGAGCATCTCCCGGTTGCGCACGATCTCGGTCGTGGGCACGAAACCGCGCGACCAGCTCACCCATTGCCGGCTTGGCCAGTAACATCTCGATGGCGAAACATCCGGCGATGGCAATGATGAGCAGCACCACCAGGATCTCGACATACCTGAAACCGCGATGCTGGAGATACAGCACGATCAACACGTCGAACGCGGTCAGGCAGACGCCCCAGATCAGCGGCAGTCCAAACAGCAGGTTCAGCGCGATCGCGGCGCCGACGACTTCCGCCAGGTCGCATGCCGCAATCGCGATCTCGCAGAGCACCCAGAGCGCCAGGGTCGTGCCCCAGGAATACGAATCGCGGCACGCCTGCGCCAGGTCGCGGCCGCTGGCGATGCCCAGTCGCGCGCGCCAGCATCTGCAGGAGGATCGCCATCAGGTTCGAGATCATGATCACGCTGAGCAGCGTGTAACCGAATCTCGCGCCTCCGGCAAGGTCCGTCGCCCAGTTGCCGGGATCCATGTACCCGACCGCCACGAGGTAACCGGGCCCGGCGAAGGCCAGCAACTTGCGGAAGAATCCAGCCGTCTCCGGAACGGCGATCGTGCCGTGGACTTCGGGCAGGCTGCGGCTGTCTCGCGGCAGTCTCCAGCCGCCGGGCTTGTTCTTGGTCATCAATGTGTAGAGCCTAATCGTACTCGACTCGCGGCGGGCCCGTGCCGCGGTTCGCTATACTCGGCAGCACTCACTGCGAAGGACTGCTGAATGGAGTTCGAACTGACAACCGGGATAGCGGTGCTCGAGCGGACACCGGCAACGCTCCGCGCGATGCTCGACAATCTTCCCGCTGCATGGACGGACGCTGATGAAGGCCCCGACACCTGGAGCCCTTATGTCATCGTCGGTCACCTGATTCACGGCGAACGGACCGACTGGATGGCGCGCGCGCGGATCATCCTCGACCAGGGTGCGGAGCGGCGCTTCGCTGCTTACGACCGCTTCGCCCAATTTCGGGAGAGCGAGGGAAAGTCACTGACCCGGCTGCTCGATCAGTTCACCGAACTGCGCATCGAGAACCTGATCATGCTCAAGGCGTGGCATCTCACAGACGCGCAGCTTGCACTCGAAGGGGAGCATCCGGCGTTCGGTAACGTCACGCTTCGCCAGCTGCTTGCGACGTGGGTCGCACACGACCTCGGACACATCGCCCAGATCGCGCGCGTGATGGCCAAACAGTACCGTGACGCGATCGGCCCGTGGCGCGCCTACCTGCCGGTAATGGACCGTTGACGTCCGAGGGTTTGTCGTGGACGTGATGAGCGTCCCCGCGCCAAGAGAGACGTTCGGGTCGCGCTTCGGCACGATCATGACGATGATCGGCGTGGCGGTGGGGCTCGGGAACGTGTGGCGCTTTCCGTACATGGTGGGGACGTTCGGGGGCGCCGCATTCGTACTCTTCTACGTCGTCGTAGCGGTCGTGATCGGTGTGCCGGCGCTGATGGCGGAGTACGCGCTCGGCCGCCACACGCGGCGCGGGCACGGTCGGGGCATTCGCCGGCGGCGGGCTGCCGTTCGGCCGCCAGCTGGGTTGGTTCTTCTTCTGCGTGGTGATGGCAGCGACTGGATACTACACGGCGGTGATCGGCTGGGTGCTGTACTACGCCGTGGCGCAGGCCGCCGCGGCGTTCGGCATTCGCAGTGAACGCGTCCGCGATTCTGCCGCCGGACCACGGCTTCGCCGCTACGTCATTCGGCTTGCAGCTGGTCTGCACCGGCGATCGTGATCGCCGCCTGTGCGCTCGTGATGGTGAAAGGACTGCGTGCCGGCATCGAACGCGCGAGCACGATCATCATGCCGTCGCTGTTCGTGATTCTCGTGGTGCTCGCGATTCGATCGCTGACGCTGCCGGGTGCCGCTGAAGGCGTGCGATGGTTCATCCTCAAGTTCCGTTGGGCCGATCTCACGCCGGCGGTGATGGTCGCTGCGATCGGGCACATGGTGTTCTCGCTGTCGCTCGGCGGCACGTTCATGGTGGTCGTACGGCTCGTACCTGTCGGATCGTGAGAACGTCGCGCGTCCAGCGATCTGGACCGTGATCGGTGACACCGGGATCATCGCTGCTCGCGGGCTTCGCCATCATCCCCGCGGTGTTCGCGCTGCACATGAGCCTGCGCCAGGGGCCGGGACTGCTGTTTTCGACCCTGCCGCAGGTCTTCGCCGCCATTCCGGCCGGCTGGCTGTTTGGCCTGCTGTTCTTTGCCGGACTGTTCGGCGCTGGTTACCTGTCCGACATTGCCGCGCTCGAAGTGCTGGTGGCAGGCCTGACCGACAACACGCGGCTGACGCGCACATCGGCAGTCTGGCTGATGGCCGTCGCGTCATTCCTGATCGCCATTCCGCCGACCATCAACAACGCGATCTTCGTACCCTGGGATCTGACGTTCGGCTCTGGCATGCAGACGCTCGGTGCGTTGCTCGCGGTGCTGACGGTTGGCTGGTGCATGCAGCGTGCGGCCGCGCTGAAAGCTCTCTCGGCGGAAGGGCATCCGCCCGTGCCCGACTGGCTGTATCACTGGATTCGCATTGGCATCCCGGCCGGGATTCTGACGGTAGGGACGTGGTGGCTGCTCACCAGCGTCATCGGGGCGGTTCAGGCCGTATAGTTACTCACCGTGCCTGTCTCGGTCAGCAGCTCGACGCTCATCTACGACGCTCTCAAGGATTCCGGCGTGCGCATCGTCTCCGCGCTGCCGGAGACGTGGCTCGTGCACCTGATTCGCATGGCCGAAGAGGACGAGGCGATGACGCTCGTGCGGCTGGCAAAGGAAGAGGAGGGCGTCGGCATCAGCACCGGCGCGCATCTGGCCGGTGTGAAGTCGGCGATGCTGATGCAGAACCACGGCTTCCTCGCGGCGATCAACGGGATCGTTTCGTGCGGACAGCTGTACCGGATTCCGCTGCTGATGCTGATCAGCCAGCGTGGTTCCTTCGGCGAACGCGATCCCTGGCAATGCGAGGGTGGCGGCGTCACCGAACACGTGCTCGAAGCGCTGCGGATTCCGTTCGATCGTCTCGACGCACCGGATCATGTCGGCAGGCGCATCGCCAAGGCGCAGACGCTCGCGTATTCCGCGAGCCGTCCAGTCGCGCTGCTTCTCTGCCGAGACCTGATGTGGGAGGACTGATGCGCAGGCTCGATGCGATCCAGGCGGTCTACCCGCGCTCTGGAAGAATCACGTTGTCGTCACGATCATGGGTGCCGTGGCCGCCGAGCTCCAGTCGATCGGTCATCGTCCGAACTTCTTCTACCTGCAGCACGCGATGGGCCTCGCCTCGTCGGTCGGCCTCGGCATCGCACTCGCGCGACCCGAGCTCCCGGTCGTCGTACTCGACGGCGACGGATCGCTGCTGATGAACCTCGGCGGGCTCACCACGCTCGCGCGGTATCGTCCGAAGAACCTGGTGCACGTCGTGTTCGACAACGAGAGCCTGCTGTCGGTTGGTGGCTTCCCGACGGCGACATCAACCGGAACCGATCTCGCGGCAATCGCGCAGGCGGCGGGCGTGCCGCGGACCAGCACCGTTCGTACACTCGACGAGTTCGGCTCGGCCTTTCGTGCGGCGCACGGAGGCGGTGTGCTGACGACGATCGTTGCGAAGGTGGAAGCGATCGGCCCCGCGGGATATGTCACCGATCTCTCGCTGCTCGAGAATCGATATCAGTTCGCGCGGCATCTCAAGGATCGTCACGGTTAGGACATAGTCATGTCACTGCTCACGCAACTCGTCGCCGAGCTGAACGCCGGTACGCTTACGATCGTCGACCTGACGCAACCGCTCGGTCCGGATACGCCGGTCATCGGCCTGCCACCGATCTTCGCCTCGTCACCAGGCGTGTCGCTCGAAGTGATCTCGCGGTTCGACGACAAGGGCCCCGGCGTGGTACTGGAACACCATCACGATGGGCGAGCACACCGGCACGCACTTCGACGCGCCGGTGCACTGGATCACCGGCAAGGACTTGCCCGAGAACGCGTGCGACACCATTCCCGCGAAGCGCTTTGTCGGTCCCGCGTGTGTCATCGACGTCACCAGGGAATGTGAAGCCGACCCCGATTTCCTGCTGCTGCCGGAGCACGTTACTCACGTGGGAGAAGACGCACGGCAGGATTCCGGCAGGCGCGTGGGTGCTGCTTCGGACGGGCTGGAGCCGGCGCACGGATGCGAAGGCGTTCCTGAACGTCGGCGGTGACGGCCCGCATACGCCCGGGCTTCCACAAGAGCACGTCCGAGTTGCTGGCGCGCGACCGCGACGTTCTTGGCGTGGGTGTGGAGACCGTCGGTACGGACGCCGGGCAGGCGGGAACCTTCGATCCGCCATTTCCGAATCACGCAACCATGCACGGGGCCGGGAAGTTCGGCCTCGCGAGCCTTACCAACCTCGATAAACTGCCTCCCGTCGGCGCCATCGTCATTGCCGCACCATTGAAGATCGTAGGTGGCAGTGGCAGCCCCGTGCGGGTGCTGGCGATCTCACCTGAACATGCGCGCATTGATTGACTCGGTCCAGGCAGAGTTCCTGCGATACAAAGAACTGGGTGAGCGCGCGATCGCCCAGGTGCCGGATGATCGCCTCGCGCACCGGGCGCTCGATACGGACAATTCGATCCCGGTCATCTGCTGGCATCTCGCGGGCAATCTCCGGTCCCGGTTCACCGAATTCCTCACCACCGACGGCGAGAAGCCATGGCGCAAGCGGGACGAAGAGTTCGTCGAGAGGGCAGTGACCCGCAGCGAGCTCATGGAGCGGTGGAATGCCGGGTGGGCCGTGCTGCTCACGGCGTTGTCCGAGCTCGACGACGCAGATCTCGAGCGCGTGGTGGCGATCCGCGGTGAGGAGATGCGCGTGTACCAGGCACTCCTGAGGTCGCTGGCACACACGTCCTACCACGTCGGTCAGATCGTCTATGTCGCGAAGTCGTTGGCCGGAGCAGCGTTTCGATCCCTGAGTATTCCGCGGGCGGACGTCACGGAGCGCGGCCGATGAAGCGTGTCGCAACTCCCGGGCGTCGAACCACCGACGCCGAATTCCAGTTGCGCGGTTTCATCGCGAAGTTCGCGCCCAGTGACCAGCGGCTGATTCGGGCCGTGAGATCCGCGATGCGCAAGCGGCTGCCGTCCGCGCAGGAAATGGTCTACGACAACTACAATTTCTTCGTCATCGGCTACTCACCAACCGACCGTCCCTCGGATGCGATCCTCTCGATTACGGCGCGAGCTGGCAGTGTCGGTCTGTGCTTTACCCAGGGGGCCAAGCTTGCCGATCCAGCCGGGATTCTGAAAGGCGCCGGCAATCAAACGCGCTCGATCCACCTTGATTCGGCGGCCCGCCTTTCGGATCCAGAGGTCGAGGCCTTGATCGCAGCCGCTGTCGCAGAGGGAAAGCCGATGCCAGCCGGCAGCCGCGGTGTGCTCACGATTCGCTCGGTATCGGCGAAGCAGCGGCCGCGTCGCCGTGACGCATAAGCGGCGGCCGCGGTATCCCGGGAAAAACCCGCGCGCCTTCCACGAAAAGTACAAGGAGCTCGATCCGGCGCGGTACGCGGCAGACGTGGAGAAGGTCCTCGCGTCGGGAAAGACGCCTGCCGGCACGCATCGGCCGATCATGGTCGACGAGGTTCTCGAGTGTCTGCGCCCGCAACCCGGTGACGTGGCGGTTGACTGCACGCTCGGTGGCGGCGGTCATGCGCGGGCCATCCTTGCGCGAGTCGCACCGGGCGGACGGTTGATCGGGCTCGACCTGGATCCGCTGGAGCTGCCGCGCACCGAAGCGCAGCTGCGGGAGGCGGGTTACGGTCCGGACGTGTTCACCGCGCACCACGTCAACTTTGCCGGGTTGGCGAAGGTGCTCGGCCGTGAAGGCCTGACCTCTGTGGAGATCGTCCTGGCCGATCTCGGAGTGTCATCGATGCAGCTCGACAATCCGGATCGCGGATTCAACTACAAGGAGCAGGGTCCGCTCGACATGCGGATGAATCCGGCGCGGGGCGAAAGCGCCGCGCAGGCAATCGCGCGCCTGACCGAAGCGGAGCTGGTGCGGGCGCTCGAGGAGAATTCCGACGAACCGCACGCCGTCCTGATTGCGCGGCGATTGAAGCAGCATCCGTGCACGACCACGCACGAACTGGAGCGCGAGGTGCGCGCCGTCCTCTCGTCCCCGCCGCTGAACCTGGGGAAGCCGGACGTGAAAATGTCCGTGCGCCGCACGTTCCAGGCGCTGCGCATCGTCGTCAATGACGAGTTCGCGTCGCTCGACTGGCTTCTGAAAGTGCTGCCGACGTGTCTCTCGCCTGGCGGACGGGCCGCGGTGCTGACGTTCCATTCGGGCGAGGATCGGCGGGTGAAGAAGGCGTTCCAGGCCGGTCTGCGCGAGGGCGTGTATTCCGCCGTCGCGCGCGAGGTGATCCGCTCGTCGATGGAGGAGACGCGGGCGAACCGGCGGGCGTCGTCGGCGAAGTTGCGCTGGGCGGTGCGGGCGCAGGTGTGACGACGCGCAGGCGTGGGGCGTTGAGCCTGTTTGGAGGTCTTCCGCGCATTAGCGTGCGGAGGAGTTGCTGATGCCTGTTGCACCTGTTTTGCTGATGGCCCTGGTGCTGGGCGCCGCGCCTGATCATCCAAGCGCGGCGGTTTCGCTCAGCGCGCGGTCGACCGCACCGTGGTCCGCTGGACGGACGGATCCGGACGGTCGTCCCGACACCCACGACGTCCGCCGGGTGGCCCGTTCGATACGCTCCGGCCCTCAGAGTTCGTTTCGTGGCGTTCGAGCGACGCGTACGACTGCGGTCGTCATCGGAACGGTGCTCGGCCTGGTTGCGGGTGGGCTCGTGGGCGCCGCGCTGGATGCAAACTGCGCGTGCGACTCACCGGGTTTCGCCGGCTTTGTCGTCGGCGCGCCGATCGGCGCCGCGGTGGGGGCCGTCGCGACGTTTCGTCTCACGCGTTGACGCTGCACCACCGCAGATCCATCCGCGTAACCCTTGTCGGTGGAATGGGATACAGAATCGGGGTCAGGCCCCTTAAGGGGCCTGACCCCGTCCCGACACCCCGGTCTGAAAATTTCCTCAGAGCTGCGAACTAATCCCCGCCGATTGAACACTTTCCAGCGATTTCTCTAGGCCTTCGAGTGGCATATGCGTTGCCCTCGACAGGAGCATGACTCGCATCCTCGTGTTGTACCGGAACGACGGACGGACACACTTTCAAAGTCGCCACCGCGCTCGCGGACACCTTGCGCGCGCAAGTCGGAGACACTGACGTGGTCAACGCCGCCCTCAGTCAGCCGCACGCCACCAACTACGACGCGGTCATCGTCGCCGCCTCGGTCCACGCGGGCGGTTATCAGTCATACGTCCACAAGTGGGTGCAGGACAACGCCACCGCCCTCAACGAGCGGCCGACGGCGTTTGTGTCGGTCTGCCTCGGCGTGCTGCAGAAGGATCCGAATGTCCAGGGACACCTCGCCGAAATAGTCCAGCAATTCGTGGACACGACCAAATGGAAGCCGACCATGCGCAAACTGGTCGCAGGGGCGCTGCTGTACAGGAACTACAACTGGATCAAGCGCTGGATGATGAAGCGGATCGTGGCGAAGGCCGGTGGTGACGTAGACACCAGCCGGAATTACGAATACACGGACTGGAACGACCTCCGCGCATTCGCGGCGAGGTTCGGTGGTCTGGTCCGAACTGCGGCCGGCCGCGAGCGAGCTGCCGCCGAGCGGCAACGAGAACAGGTGGCGTGATCGTGAGCACATCGACTCAAAGGATGGTTCGCTGGGCGCCGCGTGCGCTCACGATCCTCTTCGCAGTGCTGCTGAGTTCTTTTGCGCTTGACGTGTTCGCCGAAGGCGGTGACCCGGTCAGAATGCTGACCGCAGCCGCGATTCATCTGCTGCCCGCGCTACTGGTGCTCGGCCTGCTCGCAATCGCCTGGCGCCATGAACTCACAGCAGCCTTCGCATTCGCTACGCTGGCCATCGGCTATATCGTCATGACCAGGGGGCGCTTTCCCCGGACGACATACGCCATCATCGCTGGTCCGTTGCTGCTGATCGCAGCCCTGTTCCTCGTGGCCAGCAACTCCAGAGCTTTACCGGCGGGCACGCGCGCACTAGAGTAGTCCGACCTCGCCGTTGAAACGCTGACGACAGACTCGTGCCAAAACCGTCCGCTGCCTCCTGGCGCAACCTCGCCTACGCGACCTTGTCGATGGCCCTCGGCTTCGCTGCCTGGGGCCTGATCAGCGCGTTTGCCTCAACCTTCCGGACGCAGTTTCATCTGAGCGCACAGGCAACCGCGTTTCTCGTTGCCGTTCCGGTTCTACTCGGATCGTTGGCGCGTCTGCCGATCGGCATGCTGACGGACCGGTTCGGCGGACGCCTGGTGTTCAGCCTTCTTTTCCTGTTCGTCGCGGTCGCGGCATGGCTCGTTCCGAGCGCCGCCACATACGAGCGGTTGCTCGTCTATGGCTTCCTCCTCGGGATCGCGGGCGCTTCGTTCGCCGTCGGCGTGGGCTTCTCGTCCCGATGGTTTCCACCGGATCAGCAGGGCACCGCGCTCGGCATCTACGGACTCGGCAACATGGGACACTCGGCGGCCGTGTTCCTCGGTCCGGTCATCGCTTCTTACTACGGACGCGATACCGTCTTCTACACGGTCGCCGGCCTGTCGGCCGTGTGGGCAATCGTGTTCTTCACGCTCGCACGCAATGCTCCCGGGACTGTGAGGCCGGCCTCGATCGGCGCAATGGTCGCGGTCCTCGCGAAGGAGCGACTCTCCTGGGCGCTCGCCGCGTTCTATTTCCTCACCTTCGGCGGCTTCGTCGCATTCTCCGTCTACCTGCCCACCCTCTTGCGCGATGAGTTCCGGCTGACGATGGCAGACGCCGGCCTGCGGACGGCAGGCTTCGTCGTCCTCGCGACATTGATGCGGCCGATCGGCGGAGTTCTGTCGGATCGCATCGGTGGCGCCCGCGTGCTGTCGGGTGTGCTCGCCGGCGTGGTTCCATTCGCCCTCCTGCTGATGTGGCCGTCGATGCTGCCGTTCACCGTCGGCGCGCTGGGATGCGCCGCGCTGCTCGGAGCAGGCAATGGCGCCGTCTTCAAACTGGTGCCGCAGTTCTTCCCGAACAGCATCGCGACAGTTACCGGCCTCGTCGGAGCGATCGGCGGTCTCGGCGGATTTTTCCCGCCGCTGCTTCTCGGATTCTTTCGCGATCGCCTCGGCGTGGTCTGGCCCGGATTCGGATTGCTGGCGATGGTTGCCGCTGCACTGTGGGTCCTCAACGCGCGCCTGTTCCTGACACGTCAGCGGGCCGTGGAGCGCTCCGGCGGAACGCTGCTGACGTCGAGACAATCCGAGCAGGTCCGGGCCGGCGCCTGGGCCACGATGGCTACCGCGTTCCTGGTCGCCGCCATCGTCGTTGGATCACGAAACCTGCAGAACTTCGATCCCGCGCTGGTGATCTACACCTTCGCCGTCGTCATGGCGACCTGGGGCATCGTCTATCACTACGCGATCTGGCTCAACAAACCGCCGACGCGGCGCTTTTTCGAACGTACCTTCGAGTTGATCCGGGCCGAGGGTCCGATGCGTAGCGTCGGTGTGTTGTCGCGAACGTTCGCGACCCACATGCTCGGACAGACCTTCATCCGGAAGCGATCGCATCTTCGCTGGTGGATGCACCAGTTGCTGTTCTGGGGTTGCCTGCTCGCCGTCGCGATTACGTTTCCCCTCGTGTTCGGCTGGATCCATTTCGGCTCGGCGCCCGATGACCAGATGACCTATGTCACGTACGTCTTCGGCTTTGCGGTTGGATCGTTCCCCATCCGCACCGTCATCTCCTGGCTCCTGTTTCATGGGCTCGACGTTGCCGCGACGATGGTGCTGGCGGGCATCAGCCTGGCGTTGTGGCGCCGGCTTCGAGACCGTGGAGCGCTGGCACTACAGGATTTCACCTCCGACTTTCTTCCCTTGATCATGCTGTTCGCCATCTCGATCACCGGGCTCGCGCTGCGCCAGGTGTCAGCGGCGCTACGCATCGCAGATGCAGATCGACGACCTTCGACGCGTGCTGCCGGAGCTTGGCTTCGACTACCGCATCGACGGTCCCGCAGAAACCTGGCAGGGCCTCTGCCCGGCGTGCAAACGAACCTCACTCGCATCCGCGCAGCTCAGGATGAAGGAACACGCCCGTGGCTAAGCCTCCGCTGCCGCTCGACGTCATCGCCCATACGTATGGTCCCCACTTGAACTATGAGCCGCCTGGAGGATGGGAAGAGTCGGGCCGCCGGCCGCCAGACCGCCTGGTGAAAACGCACTGTTC
>CAVULC010000012.1:0-72644 GCA_963742265.1 uncultured Acidobacteriota bacterium | reverse complement strand
TCTTCAGGTGCAGACGGCCATTGGTATCGGGGTGTTCGACATCACCAACGCCGCGGCGGCAACGATTCGGGGTGTGGAGGTCGAGCCGAGCAGCCGCATTGCCGGCGGCCTCGAGGCGGGAGGGCACCTGGCGGTCGGACGCCACCTACGATCGCTACGTCGCCGTCGGGAATGGGGGGATCACCAGCGACGTTGCCGGCAGGCGGTTGAACAACGCGCCGGAGTGGTCCGGCCGCGTGTGGCTCGAATGGACCGGCAACGTCTGGCCGCTCCAGTACGTCAACGACGCCGACCGCGGACGCGACGGCGCAGTCGACCGTCTTTTACACACCCTTCAATGACATGACCCAGCGGAACCTCCCGTACGGCCTGCTGGGAACCCGCGCCGAACTCGGTCCGAGCCATCGCCGGTGGGCCGTCAACGTCTATGCGCGGAACATCACGAACACGGACTACATCACCGGAGCGTTCGGCGCATCGCCGGTGGCGTTGTGGTCGGCCCGGTCCGTCTCGCAAGGGCGGCATTCAGTTGATAATAGGCCGCTAAGTAACCCGGTCGAATGGTGGCGATCCGCCACCTCTCGGGCAGCGCCTTGCAACCGCACTAGGGGTCGCTCCAATGCCAACACGGATGCCGTCGTCCCCGAAGTACAGCAATTCATCCTCTCGAGCCTGCCGCCTAGCAGAGCACAGAAACAGCTGGCTCTCGTCGTCTTGCTCGGCATATCTGGTTGTCGTCGTGCATCGTCACCGGACCGCTCTCGCACCTGCGGACGTCACCTGTCCGGCGTTCTGCCGATTTACGTGACGACGATGATCGCGACCGATGCATAACGGCGATTCTTCTATTCACCCAATTCGCCATTCTGCGGTCGCGTGCCATCCTCGTCATCGCGATTGGATATGCCTACGCGGCGCTGATTCTGATTCCGTACCTGTTGACGTTTCCAGGCCTGTTTGGTTCCACACGCGTGATCGACGGTCCGTTGGGCACGGCATGGTTCTTCATTCTGTGGCGTACGGGTTCTCCGTCTTCGTCATCGGCTACGCGTTGTTGAAAGATGCGAAGCCGGAAGGCGTCTTACCCGCCGGGTACGTGGGCTGCGATTGTCGGCTCGGAGTGTCAGTGTGGCGGCTGGCCTTGTCGTTGCCGCGATACGCCCTCAATGTTCTGGCGAGTCGTTCTCTGCCAGCCGACGTTCTTCGAGACGCTCGGCTCCAGCCACGCCTGTATCCCTACTACGTCGGCGGCCCTGTTCTGGCGATGAGCAGCCTCGCCATCATGGTGCTCTGGTTTCGGCGAACTCGATCCTTGATCTGTGGCTGATGGTCGTGATGTCCCTGTTCGCGATGGAAGTGCCACTGAGCTTCTGGCCCAAATCCCACACGCTTCAGTATCAGCTTGGTATACGTTCCGTGGCATCGGCATCGTTCGCCAGCAGTCTGATTCTGGCGGTTCTGCTGCTACGAGATCACGACTCTCTACGTCCGATTGTTTCGCGCCATCAACGCCCAGCGTCGCGAGCGCGAAGCGCGCCTGCTCACCGGGGATACCATCGCGGCAGCCATTGCTCATGAGGTCAGGCAACCTTTAACTGCCATCGTGACGAGCGCAGGTGCCGGCCTGCGTTTTCTCGAACGCTCCACTGCCCGCCTTGACAAGGCCATCGTGTCATTACGGCGGATTGCCGCCGATGGCCATCGTGCGGACAAGTGATTGAAAGCGTTCGTGCGACATTCAAGAATAGTGTCCGTGAAAGACTGCCGCTCGACGTCAATCAGATCATTCAGGAGACGCTCGCGTTCGAGCATGACGATCTTCGCAAGCACGGGATAGTCGGTGCAGACGGCACCGACAGTCCAACTGCCGACGTTCACGGCGATCGCGTCCAGCTACAGCAGGTGCTGCTGAACTTGATCACGAACGCGATTCACGCGATGGCGGCGAAGGATGGAGCCACGAGTCCTCACGCGTCAAATCCGAGGCATACGACGAGGGCGGAGTACTGGTATCGATCGCTGACACTGGGCGGGGCATCGATCCGCACGACATCAATCGCATATTCAATCCGCTGGTTCACCACGAAATCGGATGGCATGGGGATGGGGCTGGCGATCTGCCGGTCGATTATCGAGGCCCACGATGGCCGGTTGTGGGTGACTCCCATGCGCCGACGGCGCGGTATTTCAATTTACCCTGAGCGTCGACCTCACAGTGCCCACCGACGCGTGAGTCGATCATCACCCTCGTCAGGGCCTCGAGCGCAGACCGCAGTTCAGGAGCGTCGCCAGCCATCGTCACCAGGTCAGGAAGCGAGCCGGCACTCATCTTGTGCATGACCTCCCCCGTGAGCCTGGAGGGTGATCTCGCTGATACCGAGCTCGCCTCCGACCTGCTTGTTGAGAAGGCCTGACACGACCAGTGACAGGACCTGGCCGCTCGCGCGGGCTGAGTGATGCGTGCCGATCCTGGGAGCTCCGCGCATCGCCGCCTCGCGATCGAGCGCGCTTCTGATCTCTCCGCTCGATGGCGCTGCTGGATGGCGCCCACCAACACGTCAGCTCCGCCACCGGCTTCGTCAGAAACTCGACGGCTCCAGCCTTCATGGCCCGCACCGTCATCGGCACATCGCCGTACGCGCTGAGGAAGATGATCGGCATTTCAGGTCCCGGTCGGCGAGCTGCTTCTGCAGCTCAAGACCGTTGAGGCCAGGCAGCGTGACGTCGAGCACCAGACAGCTCGGAACCGCGGCCCGAGGGTAAAGGCGAGAAACTCCTGTGCAGATTCGAACAGGCGAGACTGCCAGCCTGCGCTCGTGATGAGCAGTTCCAGCGATTGGCGCACCGACAGGTCGTCGTCGACGACGAAGACGGTTCCTGTAACATCCGCCATGGAGATGACCTCCGCCCCACGGGATGCGGTCGACGGGCTCATAGTATACGGCTTACCTCCTCCCGAGCGCGGATTCGACGGCTTCGATCAACGCGGTGTCGCTGAATGGCTTGAACAAACATGCCACCGCGCCGGCCGCGATGAGGCGCGGCTGAATCGATCTGTCGCTATGCCCGGTGATGAAAACGACCGGAATAGCTTTGCCGCGGCGTCTCAATTCGTGTTGGAGATCTGGCCCACTCAGTCCCGGCAGCGCGACGTCGAGAACCAGGCACCTGGTCGCATCGGCGGCGTCAGCAGCGAGGAACTCTTCCGCCGTCGCAAACGTCCGAACCGCGACGCCGACCTGATGCAGCAGGTCGGGCAGCGACTCGCGCACAGATTCGCTGTCATCGACGACTGCCACGAGTGGACGCTCAGTCATCGCGAATCCCCCCATGGGCCCCTGGCCTCCGCGTCGAGGACCCGGGCGCGAACGGTAGTTCCCGGCCACAGCAGGCGCCGGTGTAACGGCGACGTCTATTGCACTTTGGTATAGCCAACCTGCCTGGTCATGGCCCGCGGGCCATACAAAGGTATCGCCGAGACCTTCGTCTGATGGATCCGACTCCTCACGTCTGGTCTGATGCCCTCGAGAAAGGGGGTCGCATGAAGCGATTCGCACAACTGACTCGCGCTATCAGAACTGGAGTCACTGCCATGGCCACGATCTCGTCCGTCACGCTCCCGTCAACACCCGCCGGCGCCGAGGATAACGACACGGCGATCCGGCCGTTTCGGGTGAACATCCCGGAGAAAGAGCTCGTCGAGCTTCGCCGCAGGATCGCGGCGACGCGTTGGCCGACGAAGGAGCTCGTCGAGGATCGGTCGCAAGGCGTTCAGCTCGCGCCACTCAAGGCGCTCGCTCACTACTGGGCGACGCACTACGACTGGCGGAAGGCCGAGGCCAGATTGAATGCCTACCCGCAGTTCGTGACCAAGATCGACGGCGTCGACATCCATTTCATCCACGTCAAATCGCGTCACGCGAACGCCATGCCGATGATCATCACGCACGGCTGGCCGGGATCCTATCGAAGGGCGGCTCGATGTCATCGATCCGCTCACCAATCCGACCGCCCACTCGGCGGATCGGCCGGGGATGCATTCGACGTGGTGGTGCCGTCCTTGCCTGGATACGGCTTCTCGGGTGAGCCGGCCGACCTCGGTTGGGACTCCAGCCGCATCGCCCGCGCGTGGGCTGTGCTGATGGGATGCTCTCGGCTACCCGCGCTATGTCGCCCAGGGAGGCGACGTGGGCGCCGCGGTAACGGACGCCATGGGACGCCAGGGGGCCAAGGGGCTCATCGGCGTCCACCTCAACCTGCTCGCCGGGGCGCCGGCCATCGCCGATCGACTGCCGTCCAAGTCCGATCAGGAACGGGCAGCGCACCAGGCGCTCGCGACGTTCAGGGCGAATGGCTTCGGCGACCTCCTCGAGCAGTCCACCCGCGCCACAAACGATCGGCTACTCCCTGCTGGATTCACCGGTGGGCCTCGCAGCTTGGATGCTGGACCATGACACGGACAGCTACAACAAGATCTCTCGCGTGTTCGTCGATGGCCAGCGTGTGGGCAATTTCACCCGGGACAGCATCCTCGACAACATCACGCTGGACCCTGGCTGACCGGCACCGGCGCCTCGGCGGCCCGTTGGTATTGGGAGACCGGACGGGCCGGGGCCCGGGCGGCCGGCCAGGCTCCTCCGCCGGTCAAGGTTCCCGTCGGCTTCACCGCGTTTCCTGGCGAGATCTTCTCGGCCCCGCGTAGCTGGGTGGAGGTTGCCTACCCGGGCCTCGCCTACTTCAACGCGGCCGACCGCGGTGGCCACTTCGCGGCATGGGAAGAACCGGCGCTCTTCGCGGCGGAGCTTCGTGCTGCGTTCAAGCCGCTGCGGTAATAAAGTGGCGGCGGCCGACGCGATCGGTGAGCGGGCGCGTCGGCCGCTGCCAGACAATCTGCATGGGGAACACGAGAGTGCACCTGTCGTACGACTCGATGCGAGCCTTCTTTCTCCGGACGGCAGCCCGACGGCTCTTGCCGCCGCCAGCGACCTCGACACCAAAATTGCAGCCCTGCTCGAAACGGCTGCGCAGTAGAGACGCCGCTGCCGGCGGCGGGGAGGTTCACATGAAAACGACGCGCGTGGTTGTGTTGGGGGCGGTGGCGGTTGTCGTCGGCTGTGGTCTCGTGTTGCACGTCGCGCACGCGCAGCAAGGAATCAGGCGCATTGATCTGCAGCGACACGATCTCAGCACTCCGGGGCGAGAGGTCGTCCAGACGATCGTCGAACTGGATTCCGGGGTCCGGTCCTCCAGACACACGCACCCGGGCGAAGAGATCGTCTACGTACGCGCGCGCCGGCGAGGATACGAGGTAGAGGGCAAGCCAACAGTGACGCTGAAGCCCGGCGACGTCCTCTTCATTCCGGCTCGCACGGCTCACGCAGCGAGAAACGTCGGCAGAATGAAGGGCGCCGGAGCTGGCCACGTATATCGTCTCAAAAGGGGAACCGCTCCTCTCCGAAGTCAGGGATAGCACTAAGAAGTGATCGGATCATCGTCGATGTGCTGTCGCTTGCCGACGCCAGAATCGCGCACGAATCGTCTACCGGCACGCCGCACAAGCGCGGAAAGATCGTTCCCGTCTGGATCAATGAATACTGAGTCGGCTTCATCGCAAAGGCATAGACGATGTTCCACGCAACGGACGACCCGATCGCCGCCGCTTCTTGGGGATGACTGCGCTCTCTCTGGGGTGCGGCGTGGATCGGCACAGAGAGGCCGGTGATGCATATGCTCACGGCCGAGACCGTTCAGAACCTTCCAGCGCCAGCGACTTGGCCTCGCTCGGTGGGGCGACCGCCTGGCTCAATTCACCGCCACTGACAGCGAAGGACCTGCAGGGCAAGGTCGTGCTGGTCGACTTCTGGACGTATACCTGCATCAACTGGCTTCGCACATTGCCGTACGTTCGCGCGTGGGCTGCCGCGTACCGTGAGCGCGGGCTGGTCGTCGTTGGCGTGCACACTCCGGAATTCACGTTCGAGGAGGATATCGACAACGTTCGAATGGCCGTACAGGCGAGAGGCATTACGTATCCGATCGCCATAGACAACAACCGCGCAATCTGGAATGGGTTCGGCAATCACTACTGGCCAGCGCTGTACTTCATCGATGCGACGGGGCGGGTGCGCGATCACCACTTCGGCGAAGGCAACTACGAAGAATCAGAGTCGAGAATCCGACAATTGCTGGCCGCCGCCGGACGCGACGGCGTGACCAATCGCGAGTCCGTTTCCATCGAGGCGCGTGGTCCAGAAGTGGGCGCAGACTGGCGCAGCTTGAAGTCGCCCGAAACCTACGTTGGCCATCAGAAGGCGGAGAATTTCATGTCTCCCGGCGGTGTCACGGTGAACAGGCGCCGCGCCTACTCGGTTCCGTCTCGTCTGCGCCTCAATCAATGGGCGCTTTCCGGCGAGTGGACGGTGAAGACCGAAGCAGCCGTGCTGAACGCCGCCGGAGGCCGGATCGCCTTTCGGTTCCATGCGCGCGATCTCCACGTCATCATGGGGCCATCCGACCGCCGAGGAACCGTTGGTTTTCGAGTGTTAATCAATGGACAGCCGCCGGGCGCGAACCAAGGAAGCGACGTAGACGGCGAAGGCAAGGGCACGCTCATCGAGCAACGCCTGTATCAGCTGGTTCGACAATTGGGACCGATCGGCGATCGCCAGTTCGAGATCGAGTTCCTCGATTCTGGTGTGGAGGCGTTCGCCTTTACCTTTGGCTGACGGCGACTAGCTGCATCGGACTCTTGGAACGCGTAGAGATCCGCCAACGTCGACTAAATCGCCGCAAGTGATCGCAGGAGATGAGAAGGTTGACACAATTTCCAAAAACGAAGATCGATCTGAATGCGCCCCGTAAACCGGTGAATTCTAAATCGCATCGCGCAAGACGGGGATTTGAAGGAGGGTTTTGCGTTACACTGTTCCAGACCGCCCGCAAATCGTTGATTCTAAACGGAGAGATGTCCGAGTGGTTGAAGGAGCACGCTTGGAAAGCGTGTGTAGGGGAAACTCTACCGTGGGTTCGAATCCCACTCTCTCCGCCACCGCCTTCGCTCCACCCGCGCTTCGCCGAGCTACGGGCTATCGGCTCGGCAAGCCAGACGAAGGCTGTCGCGCCGTAGCGCCGCCGGCGCGAAGGCGGACCTCAATCGTCGTCTGCAGTGATGGACCGTGACGCGCGACTTGAGTTATCAAGACCTTTTGGTGACCATAATCAGTCATGAGTGACGTACCCGCATCGCCGATTTGAAAGCCCGCCTCAGCGAACATTTGCGGTCGGTGCGAAATGGCGGCACGTTGACGGTGCTCGACCGCGACACGCCGGTTGCTCGAATCGTCCCGTACGCCGCGCCAGCGCTCGAGATTCGGAAAGCCACCCGGCGACTTCGCGATCTGAAACTCCCGCCCAGACCTTCGAAACGTACCCGACTCCCTGGCCATGCTGATTGAAGACCGGCGGCCCCGTTCAGGCGCGGGGATGATTTCCCGCCGACGCACCCGCCGGTAATCCCATCCTCGACCTGAACGCCTCGAACCTCGGATCGGCTCGCAGCAGATCGAGGCCCGGCATGCCCGTGAATGACACGAGCAGCTGCTTCTCCTCGCAGGCACGATCGAGCACCTGCCACGCCCCTTCGCGATCCCCGAGCGAGGCCAGCAGCCACGCCTCCGGGAGCGCGGTCGGCGCCGGTGCGGGTCTGGCGCGCAGGCCTGCGAGCACGGCTTTCGCGTCATCGATCTTCCCTGCTTCTGCGAACGCCCACCCGAGCATGGCCTGGAGAAACGCACCGCCTTTCGAGAGAGCCACCGCTCGTTCGAGCCGCGCGATTCCCGGAGCATAGAGTCGCCGCGCCGTCAGCGCCGCTCCAGATACCCACAGCGCGAGGATGTTGTCGCTGTCGAAGGCGAGCGCCTGGTCGACGAACGCGTCCGCCTGCTCGGGCCGCTGCGCCTGCAGCAGGCACATACCGGTCATGCCGTATGGGTAGGGGCCGAGCGGATCGATCTGCCTGGCACGCTCGAGCGCTTCGAGCGCTTCGTCGATTCGTCCGTGCATGCAGTGGAGAATACCGGTCCAGCAGTGCGCCTGGACGTAGCCGCCGTCTGCCTGCGTCGCCTGCTCCAGCAGACGCCCCGCATCCGTCCATCGTCGTTCGCCGAAAGCGACAAGGCCTTCGACGTACAGCGCCTCCGCGGACTCGTCCTGCAGACTGGCGGCGGTTCTCAGTGCAGCTTTCGCATCCGCATAGGCAGTGCGGGACGGCGTCAAGCCGTAGGCGGCCGACAGCATGCGCGCGTCAGCGAGGCCGATCCACGACGGACCGTGCGCGGGATCGAGCGCCGTCGCCTGCTCGAAGCAGAGCAGCGCGGCGCCGTGATCGTTCTTCGTGTAGCGCAGGTATCGGCCCTTCAAGTAAAGCCGATACGCATCGAGATCACCGACCTGCGCGCGCGTCCGAAGTTTGGGCTCCCCGTGAGCGAGCCGAGCCTTCACCGCCTGCACGACCCCCGCGCTGATCTCGTCCTGCACGGCAAAGATGTCGACGGCCTCGCGGTCGTATCGCTCCGACCAGAGCTGGTAGCCGCTCGCGACATCGGTGAGCTGCGCCGTCACCCGCAGCCGCGTCCCTGACGTCCGCACGCTGCCCTCGAGGATGTGAGTGACCGACAGGGCGGCGGCAATTGCAGCCAGGTCGCCGCCGTCCTTCCGGGCGCGGAACGCCGAGGTCCGCGACGCGACACGCATCCCTTCGATCGGGACGAGCGCATTCATGATCTCCTCGGCCATCCCCTCGCAGAGGTACTCCTGGTCCTTCGCCGGGCTCATGTCGGAAAACGGCAGCACGGCGATCGCGACCGCCGCGCGCCTGGTGCCCTTCTCGCCCGCACGCTCGAGGCCTGCCTTGTGAAGCCCCTTCATCAGGGAACCGACCACTCCCGGCTCCAACCACTTGTCGAGCAGTTCAGCGCCGGACTGGGCGAAGTCTTCCTTCTGGGCGAGCAGGTCGCGCAGCGCCCTCCGTGCGGCAGCGAGCTCGCCGAGTTCGCCGTACGCGGCAGCGAGCATGATGTTCGTCCAGAAGACATCGGGCGCGTTGGCTTTCACGACCTCGTCGATCACAGCGCGATAGTTCGCCAGGCGGTACTCGTTGAAGCTCAGAACCATCCCGTACCAGCGTGGATGATGAGGGTTGAGCTCCATCGCGCGACGGATCAGTGCGCAGCCACGATCCCAATCGCCAGCGAACGCGATCAGGAACATCGCCTCGTTGCTGGTGTCGAGGGGATTGAGCGCCAGCGCGCGCTCGGCGGCGCTCAGACACCCTGCAATCTCCTTGCGGAAGAACGAGACGACGGCGAGGGCCTGCTGTGCGAGCGGATTCGAAGGAGCGATGTCAACGGCGCGTCGCGCCGCCGCTAACGCCCGCTCGAGTGAACCCGGCCGGACGTTGAAGCCATGGGCATACTCGTGGGAGTAGATCCACGAGAGCATGGCCCAGCAGTCCGCATTCGACGGCGCACGTTCGACCGCCCGTTCCAGCGCCTCGCGCGCCTCCGCATGATCGGCAGGGGTCAGGCGCTGGTGATATCCGAAGCCGCGCATGAGTGCCTCGTACGGACCGACCTGGCCGGGTGCCGCTCCCCGGACGGCGTCGCTGATGCTCCGCGCCAGCACGCCGAAACGGTCGGCGCACGTGGAGACGATGCGCGGAACGAGATCGTCCTGCAGCTCGAACGCCGCTTCGGGGCTGAAAGTGCGCTCGTAGTTCTCAGCCCAGAGGTGTGCACCGGAGGCTGCGTCCACCAGCTGCACCGCGAGGCGCAACTTTGTGCCCGCCTGCCGCAGCGTGCCGTCCATCACGTAGCGCGCGCCGAGTTCCTTGCCGGCGACGCGGACGTCAACCGCCTCATTCGCATAACGCGACGTCGCGCTGCGCGCGATGACTCTCAGGTAGGAAAAGCGGGAGAGGCCGGTGACGATTTCCTCGGACAGTCCGTCCGTCAATGCCGTGAGATCTGCATTGGTCCCGCGGTACTTGAAAGGCAGCACCGCGACCCGGAACCCCCCGCGCTGACTGAGCGGACCGAGGTTCGTGCGCACCGCTGCTGACGCTTGACGAGGACTGCTCCTGGAGGTTGAACGCGATGTCCCGCGCCGACTGGAACCGATGATCCCGGTCCTTCTCGAGGCAATGCCTGACGATGCGATCGAGTGCCGGGGAAATGATCCGCCCCGACTCCGACAGCTCCGGCGGCTCGTCTCGCATGATCGCCGCCATCGTCTCGACGTTCGTCTCGCGCTTGAACGCCCGCTGTGCCCGAGAGCAGCTCGTAGAGGATCGTTCCGAACGAGAAGATGTCGGAGCGGTGGTCGACCGGAAATCCCTTCACCTGCTCCGGCGACATGTAGCCGGCGGTCCCCAGGATCGTTCCGGGCTCCGTGTGGCCGGAGCGCGTTGGCGCGGTCATCTCCGTCGCCACCGTCTCGACTCGCTTCGCCAGGCCGAAGTCGAGGATCTTCAAGTGGCCGTCGTGGGTAACGAAGAGGTTCTCGGGCTTCAGGTCCCGATGAACGATGCCCTTCCCGTGCGCGGCGGAGAGACCCCGCGCCACCTGGATCGCATAGTCCACGGCCTGCTTCTCGGCGATCGGACCGGCGTCGAGCTTGCCGCGCAGCGTCTCCCCTTCGAGGAACTCCATCACGGCGTAGGCGATGCCGTCGTGGTTGCCGAAATCGTGGATCGCCAGGATGTTCTGATGAGAGAGCGCCGCGACCGCTTTCGCCTCGCGCTCGAAGCGGGCCAGTGTGTCCGGATCGGCGGCAACGGACTGCGGGAGCACCTTGATCGCCACGTCCCGGTCCAGCTTGCTGTCCCGCGCGCGGTAGACCTCGCCCATTCCGCCTTCGCCGATCTTGGCGACGATCTCAAAGGTGCCGAGACGGGTGCCGGGTGTAAGGCCCAAGGCGTGGATTATACGTGGCCGGCTTTATGCTACCGGGAAGGGCACCGACATTTTCCCAGCGTCTTGCCATGCCGACAAAAGACCTCGACACCCTCAGCATCAATACCATTCGTACGCTCGCGATGGACGCGGTCCAGCAGGCGAACTCCGGCCATCCCGGAACACCGATGGCGATGGCCCCGGTCGCGTACACGCTCTGGCAGCGCCACCTCCGCTTCGATCCCGACGATCCGATCTGGCCTGATCGCGACCGGTTCGTGCTCTCGATGGGGCATGCGTCTATGCTCCTGTATTCGTTGCTGCACCTGGCGGGTGTCAAAGCCGTCAACCCGAAGTACGAGACGCTCGGCACGCTCTCGGTCAGCCTCGACGACATCAGGAGTTTCCGGCAGCTCGAAAGCAAGTGTCCTGGTCATCCCGAATATCGCTGGACGTCGGGGATCGAAACGACCACGGGTCCACTCGGCCAGGGTGTCGCGACCAGCGTCGGGATGGCGATCGCCGGAAAATGGATGGCGGCGCACTTCAACCGTCCGGACTTTCCGATGTTCGGCTACGACGTCTACGCGCTGGCCGGCGACGGATGTCTGATGGAAGGCATCTCGTCCGAAGCGGCATCGCTCGCAGGTCACCTGCAGCTCGATAACCTCGCCTGGATCTACGACAACAACCGAATCACGATCGAGGGGCGGACGGCGCTGGCATTCAGCGAGGACGTGGCGACGCGATTCATTTCGTACGGGTGGAACGTGACCCGCGTCGGCGACGCCAACGATCTCGAGATGCTCGAGCGCGCGTTCACGACCTTCAAGAAGACGACCGGACGTCCGACGCTGATCATCGTCGACAGCCATATCGGTTACGGTGCGCCGACGAAACAGGATACCCACGCCGCGCACGGCGAACCGCTCGGCGAAGACGAGATCCGCGCGGCCAAGCGGTTCTACGGCTGGCCGGAGGACGCTCGATTTCTCGTGCCTGACGGCGTCTACGACCACTTCGCCGCCGGCATGGGCGCCCGCGGTGCGAAGCTGCGCAAGGAGTGGCTCGCACGGTTCGACGCCTACAAGGCCAAATATCCGGCCGAAGCCGACCAGCTGTTCCGCATGCAGCATCGCCAGTTGCCCGACGGATGGGATCAGACGATCCCCACCTTCGCCGCGGATTCGAAAGGCGTCGCCGGCCGTGACGCGTCGGCAAAGGTCCTCAACGCGGTGGCGCAGCGGATTCCGTGGCTGATCGGCGGAGCCGCCGATCTCGCGCCGTCGACCAAGACGCGCCTGACCTTCGATGGTGCCGGCGACTTCGAGGCCGGCTCGTACACCGGACGCAACTTCCATTTCGGCATCCGCGAGCACGCGATGGGTGCGGTGATGAACGGCCTGTCGCTGTCGAAGATCCGTCCGTACGGATCGGGGTTCCTGATCTTCAGCGATTACGGCCGCGCGCCGATCCGGCTCGCCGCGATCATGGAGATCCCGGTCATCTACGTGTTCACGCACGATTCGATCGGTGTCGGCGAAGATGGTCCAACGCACCAGCCGGTCGAACAGATCCTGTCGCTGCGCGCCATCCCAGGACTCGTGACGATTCGGCCGTGTGACGCGAACGAGGTCGCCGAAGCGTGGCGGTACACGCTCGGCCTGCGTCACGAGCCGGTTGCGCTCGTGCTCTCGCGGCAGGCGCTGCCCACACTCGACCGCACCAGGTACGCGGCCGCATCCGGCCTGGCCAGGGGCGCCTACGTCCTCGCCGATGCGGCCGGCGGAAATCCTGAGGTGCTCCTGATCGGCACCGGCAGCGAAGTATCGTTGTGTGTTGCGGCACACGAATCGCTGACGAAGGAAGGGATCCGAAGCCGCGTTGTCAGCATGCCATCGTGGGAACTGTTCGACGATCAGCCGGCCGAGTACCGCGACGCGGTGCTGCCCCCGTCGATCACCGCGCGGGTCGCGGTCGAGCAGGCGTCGACCCTCGGGTGGGAACGATACGTGGGGCTGCGCGGACAGGTCATCGGCATGAAGACGTTCGGCGCTTCGGCGCCATTGAAAGAACTGCAGCGGAAGTTCGGCTTCGAACCCGCACGCGTCGTTGACGCGGCAAAACAACAGCTCGGTCGATAGAGAGGGTCATCATGAACAATCCGGCGTCGGGATCTTCGGCCGCCGTCAATCCGCTGGCTGCGCTCGAGCGATTCGGCCAGTCGGTGTGGCTGGACTTCATCCGCCGCAGCCTGATTGCGAGCGGAGAGCTGAAGCGTCTCGTGGACGATGACGGCCTCGGCGGTGTGACATCGAACCCGGCGATCTTCGAGAAGGCGATCGACGGAAGCGACGACTACGCATCGGCGATCCAGGACATCTCCGATCGGCAGCCGGGCCTGGCCGCCAAGGCCATCTACGAAAAGCTGGCGATCGCAGATATCCAGGCTGCCGCGGACGTGCTCCGTCCCGTGTACGACAGGACCGCATCTCGTGATGGTTACGTCAGTCTCGAAGTGTCGCCGGATCTGGCTAACGACACCAACGGCACCCTGACCGAAGCGCGTCAGCTGTGGAAAGCCGTGTCGCGACCGAACGTCATGATCAAGGTGCCGGCCACGCCGGCAGGGCTGCCGGCGATCCGCACGCTGATCAGCGAAGGCATCAACGTCAACGTGACATTGCTCTTTGCGCGCGACGCGTACGAAGCCGTCGCCCAGGCCTACATCGAGGGCCTCGAAGCCCGGGCTGCCGCCGGTCAGCCACTCGGTCACATCGCCAGCGTGGCGAGCTTCTTCGTGAGCCGGATCGATACCGTGGTCGACGCGCAGATCGAAGCGCGACTGAAAACGGCCGCGGGTGCAGACCGCCAGCGCCTCGAAGGCCTCGCCGGAAAGGTGGCGATCGCCAATGCGAAGCTCGCCTATCAAAGCTACAAGCGCATCTTCGCCGGCCCGCGCTGGGAGGCGCTGCGAGCGAAGGGCGCGCAGTCGCAACGTGTGCTGTGGGCGAGCACCGGCAGCAAGAATCCGCGCTACAGCGACGTGCTGTACGTCGACGAGCTGATCGGCCCCGACACGGTCAACACCATCCCGCCGGCGACGCTCGCGGCCTTTCGCGATCACGGCCGGCCGCGCGCGAGCCTGGAGGAACACGTCGACGAGGCCGCACGCGTGCTCGACGATCTCGAGAAGGCGGGGATCTCGCTGCGCACCGTCACCGACGATCTGTTGAGCGATGGTGTCAGCAAGTTCGTCGAGCCGTTCACGAAGCTGCTCGCCGCCGTGGAACGCCGTTCGCGTGAAGCGAATCGGGCGCGCATCAACACCCAGTCGCACGCACTCCCGGCATCGCTCCAGGCGAACGTGTCCGAGCGGTTGAAGGCCTGGGACGCTGACGGCGGCACGCGACGCCTGTTCGCAGGCGATGCCTCCTTGTGGACGGGCACCGACGAAGCGAGCTGGATCGGCTGGATCGGGATCATCGATCAGCAGATCGCGACGGTGAAGACGCTGCTCGATCTGCAGCAGGAGGTGCGCGCCGAGCGTTTCACGCACGCCGTGCTGCTCGGCATGGGAGGATCGAGCCTGTCCCCCGAAGTGTGGAAGGAAACCTTCGGCCGGATCTCCGGCGCGCCTGAGCTCCTCGTCCTTGATTCAACCGATCCGGCGCAGATCCGGTCGATCCAGTCGAAGCTCGATCTCGAACGAACCATCTTCATCGTCTCGAGTAAATCGGGATCGACGCTCGAGCCGAACATCTTCTACGCGTATTTCTTCGACCAGGTGAAACGAGCGCTTGGCGCGGACAAAGCCGGGAACCGTTTCATCGCCGTCACCGATCCCGGATCGCACCTCGAGAAGGAAGCGCGCGCGAACGGCTTCCGCCACATCTTCGCCGGGCGTCCCGACCATCGGTGGACGGTACTCGGCACTCTCCAATTTCGGGATGGTTCCGGCGGCGATCATGGGACTCGACGTCGAGAAACTGCTCGATGAAGCCGAACGCATGCTGCACGCGTGCGCGCCGGGCGTCGCCGCCGAAGACAATCCCGGCCTGGTGCTCGGCACGATCCTCGGCGTCGCGGCCACGCACGGCATCGACAAACTGACACTCATCGCATCGCCGGGCATCTACGATCTCGGTGCCTGGCTCGAACAACTCATCGCCGAATCGACCGGCAAGGAGGGTAAGGGCATCATCCCCGTCGACCGCGAAGCGGTCGGTCCGCCGGCGGTTTACGGCGACGATCGCCTGTTCGCCTACCTCAGGCTCGAAGACGAACCTGACGCAGCGCAGGACGCCGCCGTCGCGGCGCTCGAAAAAGCCGGCAAGCCGGTGGTGACCATCCGCGTCGCGACCAGGTACGATCTCAGCGAAGAGTTCGTCCGCTGGGAGATCGCGACCGCGATCGCCGGCGCGGTGATGGGGATCAACCCGTTCAACCAGCCCGACGTCGAGGCGAGCAAGATTGCGACGAAGTCGCTCACCAGCGAATACGAAAAGACCGGGAAGCTGCCGGAGGAGTCCCCATTCTTCGAGGGTGACGGCGTGAAGCTCTTCGCCGACGCGAAGAACGTGGAAGCGCTGACAAGAGCCGCGGGTCCGTCGCCGTCCATGAACGATTACCTCGCGGCTCATCTTTCACGGTTGGGTCCCGGCGATTACTTCGCATTGCTCGCCTACGTCGAGATGAACAGCACTCACGAAGCAGCGCTGCAGAAGACACGGCGCCGGGTGAGAGACCGGCGGAACGTAGCAACCTGTCTTGGTTTTGGTCCGAGGTTCCTGCACTCGACCGGACAGGGCTACAAGGGTGGCCCGAACTCCGGCGTGTTCCTCCAGGTAACCTGCGACGACGCGCAGGATCTGCCGGTGCCCGGGCAGAAGTACACCTTCGGCCTGGTGAAGGCGGCGCAGGCGCGCGGGGATTTCCAGGTCCTCGCCGACCGCGACCGCCGCGCACTCCGGATTCACATCGGTGCCGATGTCGCCGCCGGCCTGCGCACGCTGGACGCAGCAATCGAGTGGGCGCTCGCCTAACCTGTAGCGAGAGGACTAGCGAACATGCAGCTCGGAATGATCGGTCTCGGCCGGATGGGTTCGAACATGGTGCGGCGGCTGATGCGCGCCGGGCACACGTGCGTTGTCCAGGACGTATCGGCCGATGCCGTCGCCGGGCTCGCCAGGGAAGGGGCGACCGGCTCCTCGTCGCTCGAGGACTTTCTCGACAAGCTGTCGAAGCCTCGCACGGTCTGCCTGATGGTGCCGGCGGCCATCGTCGACACGATCATCGACAAGCTCCTGCCGCACATGGATCGAGACGATGTGATCATCGACGGCGGCAATTCGCATTATCACGACGACATCGCGCGGGCGAAGCGGCTGCAGCCGAAGGGCATCCACTACGTCGACATGGGCACGAGCGGCGGCGTCTGGGGCCTGGAGCGCGGCTACTGCCTGATGATCGGCGGCGAAACGGACGTCGTGAAGCGGCTGGATCCGATCTTCAAGACGCTCTCGCCCGGCGCTGGCGACATCCCGCGGACACCCGGCCGCGAGAAGCTGGGCGGCACGGCCGAGCACGGCTACCTGCACTGCGGCCCGTCGGGTGCCGGGCACTTCGTCAAGATGATTCACAACGGGATCGAGTACGGATTGATGGCCGCCTACGGTGAAGGTCTGAACATCCTGAAGAACGCCGACATCGGCAGGCGATCGCACGAAAAGGATGCCGAAACCACGCCGCTGCGCAATCCCGAGCACTACCAGTACGACTTCAACCTTGCCGACATCACCGAGGTGTGGCGTCGCGGCAGCGTCGTCAGTTCGTGGCTGCTCGACCTCACCGCGCAGGCGCTGGCATCCGATCCGGGCCTCGACAAATTCGGCGGCACGCGTTGCCGATTCCGGCGAAGGACGCTGGACCGTGGCGGCGGCCAACGACGAAGGCGTGCCGCGCATTCGTGCTGACCGCGGCGCTCTTCGAGCGGTTCGCGTCACGCGATCTGGATCTCTTCCAGAACAAGGTGCTCTCCGCCATGCGCTTCGGTTTCGGCGGCCACGTCGAGAAGAAGTAGCCATGGACAAGCAGCGGTCGGATGCGCTCGTGTTCTTCGGCGCCACCGGCGACCTCGCCTACAAGAAGATCTTTCCCGGCGCTGCAGGCCATGGCGCGCCGTGGCCGGCTGGACTTCATCGTCATCGGGGTGGCGAAGTCGGGATGGACGATCGATCAGCTCGTCGAGCGCGCTCGCGCGTGCTGTCGACCGAGTACGGCGGCCTCGACCCTGACGCGTTCGCGAAGCTCGTTGCGCAGCTCACGTACATCGACGGTGACTACAACGATCCCGAGACGTTCACCAGGCTGAGAGCGGAGCTCGGTGATCGCACCTGCCCGGCGCACTACCTGGCGATTCCGCCGAGCCTGTTCCCAAAGGTGGTCGGGCAGCTCGCCAGGCGCGGGCTGCACCGCCAACGCGCGGGTCATCGTCGAGAAACCGTTCGGCCGCGACCTGGCGTCGGCGCGTGAGCTCAATCGTGATGCTTCACGAGTTCTTCCCCGAGTCCGCGATCTTCCGCATCGACCACTATCTCGGCAAAGAGGCGGTCCAGAACATCCTCTACTTCCGTTTTGCGAATGCGTTCCTGGAGCCGATCTGGAACCGACACTACGTCGAGAACGTGCAGATCACGATGGCCGAGAGCTTCGGCGTGAAGGGCCGAGGTAAGTTCTACGATGAGACCGGCGTCATCCGCGACGTCATCCAGAACCACCTGCTTTCAGATCGTGAGCTATCTCGCGATGGAACCTCCCTCCTCGACGTACCCGGAGGCGATTCGCGACGAACAGGCCAAGGTGCTGCGAACGATTCGACCGATGAATGCGAAGAAGATCACGCGCGGTCAGTTCCGCGGATATCGCGACGAACCCGGGGTCGCGAGGGATTCGACCGGTCTCCACCTACGCAGCCCTGCGGCTCGATATCGATTCATGGCGGTGGGCGGGCGTGCCGTTCTACGTGCGCGCTGGAAAATCCCTCAAGATGACGGCCACCGAAGTACTCGTGGAGCTCAAGGTACCGCCGCAGGTCGTATTCTCCGAACCGACGCCGGCGTCCGGCAACTACGTGCGCCTCCGTCTGAGTCCGCAGGTCGCGATCGCGATCGGGGCGCGAGCCAAGCGGCCGGGTGAAGCGATGGCGGGTCACCCCGTCGAGCTCTCCGTGGTTGAGCAACCAGCCGAGTTGCGCCTGGGTGATTACGAACGGCTGCTGGGCGACGCGATGGACGGCGACGCCACCCTCTTTGCGCGCCAGGACGTGGTCGAAGCCGCATGGGCGATCGTGAATCCGCTGCTCGCCGACCCGGGCGAGCTCTACGAATACGAGCCCGGGTCATGGGGCCCGCCACAGGCGGACCGTCTTGTCGCCGACGTCGGAGGATGGAACACACCACAATGAACCGCATCCTCGTCATCGATGTCGGCGGCACCAACGTCAAGGTTGGCACCTCGGGACGCAAGGTACCGGTGAAGATTCCGTCGGGCGCGGAGATGACCGCCGGCGCGCATGGCCGCAGCCGTCCGCAAAGTGATCGTCGGCTGGAAGTACGACGCGGTGTCGATCGGCTACCCCGGTGTCGTCAGACACGGCCGTCCGGCGCACGAACCGCACAACCTGAGTGGCGGCTGGATGCGGTTCGATTTCGGGAAGGCTTTCGGCGCGCCGGTCAAGATCGTCAACGACGCGGCGATGCAGGCGCTCGGGGCGTATGCAGGCGGACGCATGTTGTTTCTCGGCCTCGGCACTGGCCTGGGCTCCGCGCTCGTTGCCGACGGCGTGCTTGCACCGCTCGAGCTCGCGCATCTGCCGTATCGGCGCGGACGAACCTACGAGGATTACGTCGGGTTGCGTGGCTTGAAACGTCTGGGCGCCCGCAAGTGGACGCATCACGTCCACCTGGTGATCGACTTGCTGAAGACGGCGATGCAGGCCGACTACGTCGTGCTCGGCGGCGGTCAGACGAAAAAACTCAAGTCGATGCCGCGTGGCGTTCGTCTCGGTGATAACCACGACGCGGTTCTCGGTGGCCTGCGCTTGTGGGACGCACCCGCGGAACGCGAGCGGCGGACCTTCGTGAGCCAGTCACGTCAGCGCGAGGTACTCGTGAACAAACCGCACCGCCATTGATCCTTCGCCCACGGCAGATGCCACCCGGTTCATGGCGCCGGCGCGGATGTCGCCCGCGGCGAACACACCAGGAACGCTGGTCTCGAGCGCCATCGGCTCGCGCCGCTCCTTCCAGAGACGCGCAAACCCGGCGTCCGACGTCAGATCACGGCCCGTGATGACAAAGCCCCTGGCGTCGCGCAGCACCCCGGCGAGGAGCCAGTCGCTGCGAGGCCTGGTCCCGATGAACACGAACACCGCATCCATTTCTTGGATCTGACGCGTGGCGTCGTTCAGCTTGAGCGTTACGCGTTCCACCTGGCCGGTCCCCTCAACGCTCTCCAGCTCCGCTCCCGTGCGGATCCGTATGTTCGGCGTTTTTTCGATTTGCTCGATCAGGTACTGCGACATCGTGTCGCGCAACGACTCGCGCCGCACGACGATCTGCACCTCTTTCGCGTAGCGCGCCAGGTACATCGCTGCCTGGCCCGCCGAGTTGCCGCCGCCGACGACGAGAACACGCCGGTCCCGGAACGCCGGCGCTTCCGTCATCGCTGCGCCGTAATACACGCCGGCCCCTGCATGGGATATGACACCCGAGGCGGGGTGCTCACGGTATTCCATTCCGGTTGCGATCAGCATCGTCCGCGTCACGACTTCCCTGCCATCGCTGAGCGTGAGGTGCTTGTAGCCCGCATCGATCGACACCCCAGTCACTTCGAGCGGCACGATCAACTCCGCGCCCAGGCGCTGCGCCTGCGCGACGGCACGCCGGGTCAGTTCGCTGCCGCTGACACCGGCTGGAAATCCGAGATAGTTTTCAATCCTGGAACTGCTGCCCGCCTGACCGCCGGGCGCGTGCCGGTCGAGGAGCAGCGTTCGCAGCCCCTCCGATGCGCCATACACCGCCGCGGCCAGGCCGGAGGGACCCGCGCCAACAATGACGAGATCGTAGAGATCGAGGGCCGCCGAGAGCGATCGTCCCAGTCGCTCCGCGACTTGACGCGGCTCCGGATTTCGCAGCACCGAGCCATCCTCGAAGAACAGCACGGGAAGGTCGCTACTGCTGATCGCCGCCGCCTCCAGCAGGCTACCCGTATCCGCATCGCGCGCGACGTCGAGCCAGCGATACGGAATCAGGTTGCCGGCCAGAAAGTCCTTGATCGCGTGCGAGCGAGGCGACCACTGATGGCCTACGAGCCGAAGGCCTTTTGCCTCGGGAAGGTAATCAGCCTGCCAGCCGTCGAGCAGATCGTCGATCACCGGGAACAGGCATTCCTCCGGAGGATCCCACGGCTTCGAGAGATAGTGATCGAGATGGGCCACGTTGATGGCGCTGATCGCGGCGTCGATATCCGAGTACGCGGTGAGCAGCACTCGACGCGCCAGCGGATAGAGCTCGCGCGACTGCGCGAGCACGTCGGTCCCCTGCAATCCGGGCATGCGCTGATCGCTCATCACAATTGCGAGCGCGTCGCCGCGCGCCTTGAGCTCGCGGATGGTGGCCAGCGCTTCTTCGCCTGACGCCGCGCTCATAACCTTGTACGTTTCGCGGTACCGCGAGCGCAGGTCGCGACGCACCGCCGCGAGCACCTGCGCATCGTCGTCAACAGCGAGCAGTACGGGGTTGCTCATGGACGCTCTCCACCCGAATCAACCTGGGCGAGCGGAAGGGAGACGCGAAACTCGGTTCGGCCCGGCGCGGTCTCGACATCGATCTCCCCGTCGTTGTGGCTGACGAGACGGCGCACGATGTCGAGGCCCAGGCCGGTGCCCTTTCCGACCGGCTTGGTGGTGAAGAACGGTTCGAAGATGTGGTCGCGGGTCTCGACCGACATGCCCGGCCCGTTGTCGACGACGCGCACCACGACACGCTGCCGCTCGCAGCGTGCGGTTATGTCGACGCGGCCCGATTCAGCGACTGCATCGATCGCGTTATCGATCAGATTCGCCCAGATCTGATTCAGCTCGCCGGCAAAGCCGCGAACGTGCGGAAGATCCGGTTCGAGGTTGACCGTCACTTCCACGGATTTCGAGCGCGCCTTCGCTTTGAGAACCGCGACCGTGGTGCCAAGACTCGAGGCCAGTTCCACGGGTCCGGCGACCGTGGACTGGTCCATGTGCGTGAACCCCTTGACGCTGGCGACCAGGCCCGAGATGCGTTTCGCCGCATCCTGAATGTCCGACGCGATCCCGCGAACGCCGCATCCGGCGGCCGCCCACCGCAGGGCGGCGGCGAGAGGAGGCCCGTCGACAACCGCAGCAATCCGGTCGAGTGCGTCGAGCGTCACCGCGGTTTCGGCAAGCGGTCCCGCGACGGCCGCATCCACGTGGTGATCGGCGAGCCAGTCGTTGATCGCGTCCTCGCGATCGGACTGCTGGATCGGAGACAGCACGCCTGCCGTGCGGGTCCCGGCGCAACAATCACGCAGAGCGTCGATGGCGGCGAGTTGAGCGTCCGTCAGTCTCGATGCGCCGAGCGCGCGGGACGACTGATCGGCTTCGTCGAGACGGGCCTCCAGCTGCGCCGCGCCTCGTTCGATCGCCGACGCGGGATTGTTCAGTTCATGAGCGAGTCCGGCGGAGAGCTTTCCCAGTGAGACCATCTTCTCGTCGTGCAAGCCGCTCGATGTGAACTCGCGGCTGCGATCGACCATCTTGTGGACGAGGATGGCGGTGATCTCCGGACACTCACGGATCATCGAGGTCAGGTCGGCGCGGGGGATCGCCAGGATCTCCGAGGGTTCCTGCGCGACCGAATCGGCCGGAGGGCTGACCAGGCGGGAGTACGGCAGCATGCCGGCGACGTCGCCTGCCGACCACTCCACGAGTTTGTGGCGCCCGGCGCCACGATCGATGAAAATCGCGATGTGGCCCGTCAGCACGACGAAGAGACCGGCGACCGGCGCGCCTTTCGCGCTCAGCACGTCCCCTTCGTCGAGCTGCCGCAGAGAACCGTGCGATACCAGCCACGCGAGCTCCTGCGGCGGCGCCGCGCCGAGCGTTTTGTGCCGGACGAGCCGTTCGAGCAGATCTGGGGCTGTCAACTGGTTACTCCCTGGTGAATCGGCAGGAATCGGCATGCTACATCACGCCGACGGGGAATCCGATACCGGAAATAATTCAGAGGGAAGCCCTGGTTTCCACTCACCGGAGACACTATGAAATTCGCGAGGATCGTGTTCATCGGCGCCGGCATCTGGGGGGTGCTCGTGTTGACTCCTCTCTACTGGCTGGTCGACATCACCGGACGCCATTACGCTCCGCCGGTTGACTACCCGCATTTCTTCTACGGCTTCTTTGGCGTCGCGCTCGCGTGGCAGCTCGCGTTTCTCGTGATTGGATCCGATCCGAAACGCTTCCGCCCGCTGATGATCCCGGCGATGATCGAGAAGTTCGCTTACGTGACGACCTTGATGGTGTTGTACGGCGAGGGGCGCATTCCGGCCGCCGACGCGCAGGCCGCCGTCCCCGACGGCCTGCTCGGGATTCTGTTCGTGATCGCCTACCTGAAGTCGCGCTAGCTCGCGAAATCGAGAGGAAGCTGTCGCGCCTACACGCCTCCTCCGCCTGCGAGCACGTGCCCTTTCGGCACCAGCCGCCGTTCACGCAGACCCACGTCGCCGCCGGCTTCATGGTGGGAGTGCGTGCTTACGCGGCGGGCCGCTCAGTGTTGCCGTGGTGTGACCCACACCCGTCCATCCTGGCGGATGTAAACGACTCCGGCATTCGCAGCGGGAGCGCTCAGAACGTAGAGATCGCCGGTGGCGTGCAGCTGAACACCGGCGATCGGAATGCCGGCAGCATTCAGCTCGTCGAGCGTCCGCGCATAGCGGCGGTTCTTCTCGAGGAACTCCACCTGCTTGTAATAGAGACGTCGCAGCGTCCATTTGATCGCTTCGTCGGGATCCGCGACGAATGGGTCGACGCGAGTGCCGGCGATGGCGCCAGAGAACTGCACATAACCCCAACGCTCCGGCATGTGCATGGCAACACTTCCCTGGGGCGACCAGACCCAGTTGTTCTCGCTCAGCAGCTCCCCCTTGTCGTCGCGGCGCGGATCGTATCGGCCGTGCCTGGTTTCGAGCTGCCACTCGACGCGCGAGAAGTTCACGCGCCATCGTTCGCCGGCGACCGGTGCTCTCCGGCCGGGCGCCGCCTCTTTCAGGATCTTCCAGGGCAGCGCGATCTCGACCGACCACCCATCGTCGCTGTCGCCCGGCGTATTGATCGTGCCGCGCACGTGGACGGCGGTCTTCAATCCGGCGATGTCCCAGGCGTGCACGGCCGGACCGCCGTCGCGATACGGCCGCAGCAGCAACAGGTCCCACACCGTGTTGAGCGCGTTGATCTCCAGCTCGTAGTAGTCGTGCGTATCGCCGTCGGGATCGATGAAGAGCTCGAAATCATTCTCGTGATAGATGACCGAATCGCGCTCGGTCAAGGTCGCCCACACGTCCGGCTCCTCCATGTCGGCCGCCACGTAAAAGAACTCGTCGTCCCAGAGCATCTTGACGCGGGTGCGAAGGCGCGGCGCCGGACGGATGCTCCCTTCGATGTCGACGAACGGCTCCGACCATGCTGCGGCGGCCCATGCTGCCTCGTCCAGACGTCCGTCGATCTTCAGTGGCGACGCGCTTCGATAGCACACGGTCCGCCGCGGCGCGAACGGTTCTTCCGGCTGAAGCCGTACTTCCGCGTGAAGATGGAACCCGGAGAGAGCTAGAACGGTGACGGCTGCGGCGGCACCGGCGCGGGTCATCTCCGCAGGACCGGAGCAAGCGCCTTCAGATAGTCAGGCGTGAGCATGCTGCCTTCGAAGACACTGATGCCGCTTGCACCGCCGGCCATTGCGCGTTCGACCGCCCTCGCGAGATCCGCTGGTGGAAGATCCGGAACATAGAGGCCGCTGTAGAGAGGGATCCTGCTGCCAAGCGCCTGCACGCCTTCGCGCGTCGCGCGCTCGATCCAGTCGACGTTCTCCTGGTAAAACCCGTTGTAGATCATCGGCAGCAGCGCATCGATCTTCCATTTCGTCCAGTCCTGCCGGACCAGTTTCCGGGCGATCGCCGGCGTTGGAAAGACAGCGGCGGTGAGCGGCTTTCCGGCCGCATGCGCCACGTCGTAGAGCTCCCCGACCACGCGCGTGATCGTGTCGTACCGGTACTGCAGCCACGCGCTATTCGCGGGCGGGTCCGGCAGCGCGCGCGGGTCCAACCCTGACTGTTTCGTGAAATTGCCGCGGCACACGTCGCAGTAGCAGAAGTCGAATTCCGGATGCTCACGGTCCTGCACCAGCTTGTACTTGGCCCACAGTGCCACTGGCAGGATCACATCCGGATAGCGGATGTAATCGAGGTGGACGCTCGCCAGTCCGTCGACCGCTGCGATCTCGCGCACCACGCCACGCAGGTACTCCCGGACCTCCGGACGCGATGGACACATGAACTTGTAGTAATCGACGTACGGCGGTTTGACGGCCGTCGACACGCCGCTGCGGCTGACCGCGTACCACTCTGGGTGTGCCGTCACGTTCTCGCCACGCATCATCGTGAACATCCACGCGTGCAGCTCGAGCCCGGCGTCGCGGGCGATCGGCACGTGCGTCCGATAGAACGCTGCGTCGCCGGCGATCAGGACGGCGTCGAAACCCGCTGTTTTCAGTCCGGACAGCATTCGCTTCCAGGCGTCCACGTCGCTCGTGTCGCCGCGCAGCCACGCCCAGTTCTTGCGGGCGGGCACGCGCTGCCGGGCCGTGAGCACGGCAGGAAGAGTCAATCCAGCGGCGAGCGCGCTCAGGAAATGCCGTCTGTTCACGGACGCATTATGCTGTAACAAGTAACGGAGGTCACATGAGCACCGCCCTCGATCTGAAGCTCGAAGTCATCGGCATCCCGGTCTCCGACATCGATCGCGCCAAGGCCTTTTACCAGGGATTGGGCTGGACTCTCGACGCCGATTTCATGGTCGGCAAGAACTTCCGCGCGGTGCAGCTGACACCTCCCGGATCGCCGTGCTCGGTCCATCTCGATGCAACGGGTGTCCCCGGATCTGCGCACAAAATGCTGCTCGTGGTCTCCGATATAGAGTCGGCACGCGGCGACCTCATCGCCCACGGCGTCAAGGTGAGTGATATTTTTCATTTCGACGGTGAGCATCACCCGGTGCCGGGATTGAACCCGTCCCGTCAGTCTTACGGCTCCTACGCCTCATTCGCCGATCCGGACGGAAACAAGTGGGTACTTCAGGAGGTGAAGACACGGCTTGCCGGACGAGGGCTCGGCCTCGACGTGTCGACGTTGACGGAGTTATTGCGCGAGGCAGAAAAGCGCCACGGCGATTACGAACCGACAGCACCGGCGCACCATTGGTCTGACTGGTACAGTGCCTTCATCGTCGCGCGCGAGCGCGGCAGGAATCTTGACGATGCGGCCAGGGATGCTGCCGTCCACGTCGAGAGTGGTCTCAGTGCGCAGATTTAAAGCCGCAGCGTGCCAGTAGATCGATGAATCGAGGATCCGTCCGGTAAGGATCCCACTGCCACATCACCGGCAGGTAAATCAGATGGACGTCGCGTTCCGCGTAGGCTCGCTCGAGCGCCTCGAACATCGGCTCGCGCTCGCCGAGGCCCGCGTACACCAACGCTGAAGCGTAGGGCGGCATGTACCGCTCACGGGAGATGGCATCCAGCGTCGCCAGCACCTCGCGTGCTGCGTCCGCTCGTCCCATTCGCGCAAGAGTGTACCCCTTGAGAGAAATGGCCTTGCTGTTCCCGCCGCCGGGAAGTCGAACGGTATCGGCGAGAGCTTCGAGCGCGAGCTCGTTGTCACCGGCGAGCTGATACGCGAATGCCAGGGTGACGGAGCCGATCCAGAAGCGGGGTTCGAGCGAAATCGCGCGTCGCGCGTGGTCCAGGGCGGCCGCAGCGTCGCGCCGTTGAGACGCGATGACGGACGATAACCCCTCCGTCAGCGGGTCCGTGGGATCGAGCTCGCGCGCCCGTCGCATGACGCTCTCCGCTTCATCGTGATGTCCCGATTGCGAGAGCGTGTGAGCCAGCAGCCGCCGCGCGTTCACGTTGCTGGGATCGAGGTCCACGGCCAGCCTGAATCCGGCCTCCGCCGCCTTCCAATCCCAGTCGAGCATCCACGATACGTATGCGCGTGCCGTCTGCGATTCCGACAGATCGGGGTTGGCACGGACGGCGTTCAGCGCGGCGGATCTGGCCCGCGGACCGACATCGGCTGGCCGCGCATCGCTATTGATGGCGCCGCCTGCATAAGCGAATACCAGGTCGGACCAGGCGAGCGCATAGTTCGGATCGATTGCCAGTGCACGGTTGAACAACTCGATCGCGCGCCCGTTCCCGTCCGGCGTGCGAAGTTGCACCTGGTATCGTCCCCGCAGGTAGGCGTCATAGGCCTCGGCGCTCTGCGTCTGGCGGCGGCCAAGACCGCTGATCCGATCCGGTGTGAGGCGAAGGCGGATCTGCTCGGCGATCGCAGTGCTCAGCTCCTGCTGCAATCCGAGCAGGCTGGTCGGCTCACGTTCGTAGAACTGCGACCACACGTGCTCCTGGTCTCTGACGCGAATCAAGGTGACGGTGACTCGCAGCTTGGCCCCTTCCGCGCGAAGCGAGCTCTCCACCAGGTAGTCGACCGAGAGCTCCTGGCCGATCTCGGCGGCGCTCTTGGTCGTGCCCTTGTAACGAAGTGTCCGTCCCTTGACGCTCAGATGCGCCGGATCGATCTGCGCGAGCGAGGCGCTGGTGTCGTCGGTGAGTCCAGCAGCCAGGTACTCGCGCTCCGGATCGCTGCCGAGATTCACGAACGGCAGCACGGCCAGCGTTACGCTGCTGTTGACCGTTCCGCCCTTCAGTTTGGTGAAAGCGGCAATCCCGACTCCAATGGCCAGGATCAGGGCAACTGCAGCGATCCGCCATCGAATTGACGGTTGGGCTGTGGGCAGTTCCTGGGCTGTCGCCGGTAAGGGCTCGGGTGTATGGTGATCGGCCGAACGTGGCGCAGCCTGCCCGACGATCTCCACATCGGCGATGAAGCGATAGCCCTTACCCGGAACGGTCTCCACGAACGCCGGCGCCTCGGACGCGTCGCGGAGCGCCTGTCTGATCTTGCTGATCGCGGTGTTGACGCCGGTGTCGACGTCGACGAAGACGTCTTTGCCCCAAAGACGATCGACGATCTCGCTGCGGGATACGAGATGACCGCGACCTTCGACCAGCAGGATCAGCAGGTCCAGGGGCTGGCGCCCGAGCTTGACCGGACGACCCAGGCGGCGGAGCTCGTACGCCGCCACATTGAGCTCGAAATCACCAAATCGAAATGTCTCGTGCGGCGCCGCGGGTTGCATCAGGGTGTCCGGGAGAGCCTACATTGTCATAAGTCGAGCCTCTGGTGCTACTTACGGGTCCAGCAAAATTCCATGTTTTTGTAAGGCTCTGTCCATGGGCAGCTCTCCTCGTGCGAATGCAGGATGTGCCTGCCGGATGCGGGCGACGTCATGTCGACGCGGCGCACCGGCGGGAGACCGACCATGAACTTGAATCCAACGAAAGCATTCGGTACGAGTCGCGTCGCAGCGGCCATAGGTCTGGCGGGCGCGTTACTCATCTCGACGGGAAGCGCCGGGCTGGCGCAGTCGAACGAGTCCGCGTCCAAGACAGGCCTCGAAGGCACCTGGTTCGTACAAGTCACGCTGCGGGACTGTTCGACCGACGCACCGATCGGCCCGCCATTCAGCTCGCTGGTGACGTTCCATCGTGGTGGAACGCTCAGCGAGACGACGGGCAGTCCGGCGTTCGCTGCTGGCCAGCGAAGCGACGGACACGGTACGTGGAGCTTCGAAGGCCGCAATACTTACACCCAACGGATCGTGAACTTGATCAACTTCGATACCGCACCCAATTTCCCCAGGTCGCCAGGGTTCTTCGCAGGCTGGTCGGTCGTTTCTCACACCGTCGAGCTCATCGACGCCAACCACGCCACGTCATCGGGGACCAACGCGTTTTACAAGGCTGACGGCACCGTCTATCGAACCGGCTGCTCGACCGCCGTGTCCGTGCGATTCGAATAGCGCGAACAGAATGTTCTGCGCGGGGGCCACTATCCGGGCTCGTAAGGGTGCTCGCGGATGATGCGCAGGCATTCGCCGAGCGCCCTCAGCAGCGAATCGCCCCATCCGAACGGACGGAATGGCGCGGTCTTCTGGTTGACCTCTTTGTCGGCCTGTGCGTAGAACTGCATGTGCAGCCGATTCCGGACCGCGAATTCCTTCACCGTGATCACGAACTCGACCTCGCCGTCCGGCAGCCGCTTCTTGAACGAGAAGTAATGAAGCTGGCCCAGCTCCTCGGCGGGGTCGTTCTGCGCGTACACCCACTCAGCCATGGCGCGTAGTCCTCCGTGAGATCCGGTCAAAGGCCGTCATCGCGGCCGTGCACTCGAAGCGCATCCGCATTCTATGTGACTTGCCTCTACAATCTGTGGCGTGGGCCGCCTGGCGCTCGAGACATTCAGCACCGACCTGCGACACGCCTTGCGGCTGCTGCTGCGACACCCCGGTTTCACCGTTGCGTCGGTCGCCGCACTCGCGCTCGCGATCGGCGCCAACGTCACCGTCTTTACGCTGACGAACGCCTTCCTGTTCAAGAACCTTCCGTTCGACGACAGCGACCGGATCCTTTACATATCGTCCGCCACTACCTCGCGTCCGGACGTCGCACGCGGCGTCTCGTATCCGGACTTCGTCGACTACCGCGGCCAGGCGAAGTCTCTCGTCGACATGGCGGCGATGACCACCTGTTCAGTTGACGTCAGCGATGGACGTGGGTTTGCCGAGCGATACCGCTGTGCACAGATGACGCCGAATGCCTTCTCTGTCATCGGCCAGCGGCCGGTGCAGGGCCGCGACTTTCGCGACGACGACGCCGCGCGTGGGGCGCCGCCCGTGGTCATCATCAGCGACGGAGTCTGGCAGACGCGATACGGGGCGGACGTCTCGATCGTAGGCAAGACGATCCGCGTCAACGATGTGCCGACAACGATCATCGGCGTCATGCCGAAGGGAATGACGTTTCCAGGCGCCAGCGATCTGTGGCTGCCGCTGGTGCAGACCGACGCCATGCAGCGGCGCGGTGCGCGGACGCTGACCATGTTCGGGCGGACGCTTCCGGACACGCCGCTCTCGGCGGTCCGTTCCGAAATGAACGTCATCGCGCCACGGCTCGCGAGCGCCTATCCGGAGACCAACAAGGACGTCGGCGTTCTCGTCCAGAACTTCAACGACCGCTTCAATGGCGGCCAGACGACACGCGTCCTCGTGTGGCTGCTCTGGGCGGTTGCGTTCGTGCTCGTGATCGCGTGTGCGAACGTCGCCAACCTGCTGCTCGCGCGGGCTGTCGGCCGCTCGCGGGAAATGTCGATCCGCGCGAGTCTCGGTGCCAGCCGCGGTCGCGTGATTCAGCAACTCCTGGTCGAAAGTGCGGTCCTGGCGGTGACCAGTGCGGCGCTGGGATGGCTGCTGGGGTCTGGGGCGTGCAGGTGTTCGATGCCGCGCTGGTGCCCGCCGTCAAGCCGCCGCACATCGACTTCTCGATCGACTACCACGTCATCGTCTACCTGGTCGCGATCACCATGACGACGATGCTGGCGTTTGGGCTGATGCCGGCGCTCCAATTGTCGGCGCTCGACATCAACTCGACTCTGAAGGACGGCGGCAACGCCGCCGGACAGGGCCGCACCGCACGATTGCTTTCGAGTGTCCTCGTCATCACCGAGGTGTCGCTCGCCGTCGTCCTGCTCGCCGGCGCCGGCGTGATGGTCAGGAGCCTGCTGAACACGAGCCGCGCGGACATCGGCATCGAACCGGACCGGATCCTGTCGCTGAACCTGAACCTGCGTGCCGGCAAAATACCCGGGCGTCGAGAGTGCGGCGCTGTTCTATGACCGGCTGAAGGAGCGTCTGCAGGCGCTGCCCGGTGTCGAAGCGGTGGCGATCGCTTCGGATCTGCCTGCCGAGAGCCCTGATGTCATGACGTTCGAGGTCGAAGGCGCGCCGAGCGTGCCGTCAACCAGCCGGCCGCGCGCCGCGGGACTGATAGTCGGCGAAGGATATTTTCGCGTGCTGGGCGTCACCCCACGCGAAGGCCGCGAGTTCGACGCCACAGATGACTTCGGCGGGAACGCTGCCGTCATCGTGAACGACATGCTGGCAAGACAGGCCTGGCCCGGGCAACCCGCAGTCGGTAAACGCCTGCGGATTCTCTCCTCGGAAGATTCCCCCGCCGGTGAGGGTGGCCCCGCGCCGTGGCTCACCGTCGTCGGGGTGACCACCGACATTCTCCAGGACGATGAGAGTTTTGAGCTCTCACCAGTCATCTATCTGCCGTATCGCCAGCAACCGCAGCGCGGCATGGAGGTGGTCGTTCGCACGACGGTCGCCGCCGGCCACGCTCGGCGAGACGATCAGGCGGGAAGTCCAGCAGCTCGACCCCGACCTCGCGGTACGAACGCTGCGTCCGCTCGCGGAATCGCTGTGGCTGCGCAACTGGCGGTACCGCGTGTTCGGATCGATGTTCGCGATCTTCGCAGCGATCGCGCTGGTGCTCGCCTCGGTCGGACTCTACGCGGTCATCGCGCATTCCGTCAGCCTGCGAACGCGCGAGTTCGGCGTCCGCATGACCCTGGGTGCGTCGGGGACGAACATCATGGGCCTGGTCTTCCGGCGAGGTATCTCTGAGCTCGCGCTCGGTCTGGTCATCGGCTTGCCCGGCGCCTTTGCCGCGACGCGCGTGTTGAAGGCGATGCTGGTGGGGGTCGATCCCGCGGATCCCGTGACCTTTGTTGCAGCGTCCGCCATGCTGGTCGTCGCGGGACTGCTTGGCTGCGCCGTGCCGGCTCGCCGGGCGATTCGCGTCGATCCGGTGATCGTTCTCCGGCACAACTGAGAGCCGGACCGCTCTCCGCCGATCAGTTTTCAGCCCGGGGATCCTTACTACGCGGTACGGCCGGCACTACCGGCCAATCGTTCCGCCAGGCGTCGCTCGTTGTCGTCTCGTTGTACTCGATCCGCACGGGCATCGTACCCAGCCGATCGAAGAGCCGAGCCTCCGCGCGAATCGGCCACCAGTCGTACAGGAACACCTCCAGCGGACGCCACATCGCCACCCACCCGCCGATGAGAAACCCCTCGCGGACGATCTCTTCAAGGTGAGTCTCGTGAAGGAAGCTGGCCACGGTGTCGCCAGCGGCGATCGACGCGCCGAGGAACGCGAGAGCGATCACCAGGCTGATGCGGCCGCGACGAAACAACTCGCGAAGCCGCCGGCGTGACTGCAGAGCGCGTTGATTGAAGTACTGGTGAACCGACTCAGCCAGCAGCAGTGCTTCCTCTTCCGGCCCGGCGCTCCGTTCCAGGTGGACCAGCAAGGCCAGCGGTGCGTCGCGCGGCAGATCACGAGCCCATTCGACGATGAATTCGTCGGCACGAGGGTCGAGGTCACGGTCGCGGAATGGTGAGGGATCGATGGCGTTGAAAAGCTGACGCAGTTCGGCCACGCGGACTTCGATGACCCGGCATCCCGTTGGAATCGGATCTCCTGCCGATGAGCGCGTCGGCGACATGGTTCCTCCTCGCAATACACCGCGACACGTTGCCGCTGCGCCACGCGAACAACTCGACCGTTCACCCGCCAGCGCTTTTGGAGATGCAGGCCGAACGCGTCATGATAGGCCTCCTCGATGGATCCCGAGCGCTGGCAGCAGGTCGAAGAGCTCTACCACTCGGCGCTGGAGTTCGAGCCGGAGGCCCGCGGCGCTTTCCTGGAAAGCGCTTGCGGCGGTGATCAGGACCTGCGACGCGAAGTCGAGTCGCTGATGGCGCAGGGGGAATCGAATTCGGGTAGCCCGATTGACGCTCCGGTGTGGGTCCACGATGCCCGGCTGGCAAACGCTTCAGAGATTCGCCGGCTGTCGGCCGGCGTCCAGGTCGGAGCCTACAGAATCGAAGCGCCACTCGGTGCCGGCGGGATGGGCATCGTCTACAGCGCCATCGACACGAAGCTCAATCGCCGCGTCGCGATCAAGTTCGTGTCCGGCCGTGGCACCGACCCCACCACTCTACGGCGATTCCGGCGCGAAGCCGAGGCGGCATCCTCGCTCAACCATCCGCACATCCTGACCGTTCACGATATCGGCGAGTTCGATGAATGGCAGTACCTGGTCACCGAGTTCATCGACGGCGGCACGCTCAAGGACTGGGCGCGTGCGGCAACCCGGACGTGGGAGGAGGTCGTCGAACTGCTGATCGGAGTGGCCGACGGTCTGGCCACCGCGCATGCGGCCGGGATACTGCACCGCGACGTCAAGCCGACCAACATCCTGGTCGCGAAGAACGGCTACGCGAAACTCGCCGACTTCGGATTAGCCAGGATCGACGAACCAGTGCCGGTCGGATCTCCCCGGTCGCAAGAGGATCTGACACGGTCGGGAATGGTGATGGGCACCCTTGCCTACATGTCGCCGGAACAAGCGTCGGGAAGACCACTCGACGCGCGGAGCGACATCTTCTCCTTCGCCGCTGTTCTGTACGAAGTGCTGACCCAGAGGCAAGCCTTTCCGGGGCAGACAGACTTCGAGGTGATGCAAAGCATCGCCGTCGCGACGCCAGTACCTTTAGCGGAACACATTCCAGCGTCCCTGCGCGCGGTCGTGCAGAGGGGTCTGGAGAAAGACGTCGCGAAGCGCTTCCAATCGATGCGCGACGTTGTCGTGCAGCTGAAAGAGGTCCGCCGGCAGATCTCGGCTGCACAAGGAGCCGGTCCGTCCTCGACGACAAGCGGCGCGCACAGCCGGCGGACATGGAGAGTCGCGGCCATCGCTGCGGCCCTCGCGGCCCTGGCGGCATTGACGACGTGGTCGCTGGCGCAGCGCGATTATTTCTGGCGAAACCCGCTGGCCGGCGCGACGCGAACCGAACGGCTGACTGACTTCGCTGGGGAGGAAATGGACGCGGCGATCTCACCCGACGGAAAGCTCATGGCGTTCTTGTCCGATCGCGCCGGATCGTTTGATGTGTGGCTGAACCCGATCGGCACCAACCAGTTCGTCAACATCACAGAGGGGAAGGTTCCGATTGCGCCCGCGGTGATTCGCAAGCTGGGTTTCACCGGCGACGGCAGCCAAGTCTGGATCTCAGACGGTCAGGGTTCCGGACCATATCGAATCCTGCTCGCCTCGGTGCTGGGGGGCGCTCCGCGTCCGGTTCTGGCCGACGCCATGGAGCCGGCGTGGTCGCCCGATGGAACCATGATGGTGTATCACACCGCCGCACCGGGGGATCCCATGTTCATGGCGGATCGGAGCGGCCGGAATCCCAAACAGATTTTCACCGCCGGTCCACGAGGCCATTGCCATCATCTGACCTGGTCGCCGGACGGGCGCTTCATCTACTTCGTGAAGGGGTTCCCGACCAGCGAGGAGATGGACATCTGGCGAATCCCGACCACCTCGCCCGGGTCAGCCCAACCCGAGCGGGTCACATCGCACAATGCCATGGTGTCTTACCTTGGCTGGATCGACCAGCGGACCCTGATCTATGCCGGCACGTCGCAAGACGGCTCGGGGCAATGGCTGTACGCAATGGATGTCGAACGTGGTGTCCCGCACAGGGTGAGCTCAGGCATCACCGAGCGGTATCTGTCGGTTGCGGTCAGCAGCGCCCAGCCTCGCCGGCTGGTCGCCTCCATCTCCGTACCCACTTCCAGCCTGTGGACGGTGCCGATCTCGGACCGAATCCAGAGTGAAGCGGACGTGGTTCGCCTGGCAATTCCGAATGCCCGTGCGCTCAGTCCGCATGCGGCCGCCGACTCTCTGTTGTTTCTGTCGTCACGAGGCGGTGGAGACGGCCTCTGGAAAATGCAGAACAACGAGGTCGTCGAGCTATGGAAGGGAACCGACGGAGGGGTGATCGCGGCACCCGCCGTATCCCCGGACGGGACGCGCATCTGCTTCTCGTACTCGTACCGCAGGGACGGTCACATCTCTACCTGATGAACTCCGATGGGCTGAACGTACGCCTTCTCACCGGTGCCTTCGATGTGCGGAGCCCCGCATCGTGGTCTCCCGATGGCAAGTGGGTCGTGGTCGCCGGCAACGACGGGCAGGGCACGTACGTGTTCAAGGTGTCGGTCGACGATGGAGCAGCAGTGCGCCTGACCGAGACGGCGTCGTACAACCCGGTGTGGTCCCCGACGGGACAGATGATCGTCTATTCAGAACCACTTCAAGGATCGACGTTCCTCGCCAAGGGAATTACCCCCGACAAGGTGCCGGTTGCCCTGCCCGACATCCGCGTCGACTATGTCATGGGGACTCCATATCGATTCGCTCCAAACGGCACCGAGCTCGTGTTCGTGAAAGAGGGACTTTTCATCGGCGGTGGACGAAACTTCTACGCTGTCAACCTGCAGACCGGACAGGAACGGCAGCTGACAGATCTCAAGACCAATGTGCAGATGCGGACTTTTGACGTCATGCCGGACGGCAAGCAGATCGTGTTCGACCGCCTCCGGCAGAATTCAGACATCGCGGTGATCGACCTTGGCCGTTGAGCCTCCAATCCCCTGCTTCAACTCTGCGTCTTGAGGTACTTGTCCAGGAACGCTTCGAGCCGCTGGTACATATCGAGCCGATTGGCCGGGTTCCGGAAACCATGTGGCTCCCCGGGGTAGCTCTTGCTCTCGAACGTCTTGTTATTCTTCTTCAGGATGTCGACGGCCAGCTGGTACTGCTTGAACGGGGCACGGACGTCAGCTTCACCATGCATGATCAACAGCGGTGTCTTGACATCCTTGACTCTCGCAAGCGTGTTGCTCTTCGCGTAAACCTCGGGGCGTTTGTCCGGCGGTCCGCCATGTCCCGTCTGCGTGAAGATCTTGCCGAGCCGGTCGGCATTTGTCAGCGCATCACCGAAATCGTAGATGCCCGCCATCGGCACCGCAGCGTCGTACTTGTCGGGATAGCGAGCGATTGTCGCCATCGTCATGATCCCGCCGTAGCTGTATCCATAGATGCCGACCTTGCCGTTGACGTAAGACAGCGAACGCATGAAGTCCGCCGCGATCGCGGCGTCGTGCGCCTGACCGCTAGCCCAGTCGTTCACGCTGAGGTCCTGGAACTCCCGACCGAATCCGGATCCGCCGCGATAGTTGATCGCCATGACGACGTAGCCTTTTGACGCGAGGTAGTGCTCGAGCAGGTTCTGCGTGCGGAGATAAGAGTTGGTGCCGCCGCCGTGCACCTGGACGAGCGCGGGATACTTCTGCCCGCCTGCATGTTCGGCGGAAGATAGAGGAAGCCCTGGATGTAGAGGCCGTCGAACGAACGATACGAGACCTCCTGCGGCGCACGGACGTTGTCCCAGGTCTCAGAAAAATGGGTGAGACGTCGCGGCGGCCCTCCAGGCTGCGCCACGTATTCGACCTCGGGTCCATCAACCGGCCCGGACCGGACGTAGACCAGCGCATCCCCCTTCGCAGTGCTGGCCAGTGAACGCAGCGAGCCGAGGCCGTTGGTCATCCGGGTGGCCACGCCGCCGGCTGCCGGAACGGTCCAGATGTTGAAGTCGCCGCGCTCGTGATACACGAAGTAGAAGTGAGACCCGTCGCCGCTCCACAACACCGGCAGATTGTGTAGGGAGTCGGTGGCGGTGACCTGCATCTTCACCGTACGCTCCGTGCCCTTCGCCGCGTCGATCACCCAGATGTCCTGCAGATCCTCGTACCAATAGCCCTTCTTCGCATTCCCCAGCAGTGCGATCTGCCGTCCGTCGGGAGACCACGCCGGGGTGGAGGCCGCCATCAGCGCCTTCGACAGCTGCCGGGGATTGCCCGACGCCACATCCACCACCCAGACATCGTCACTCCAGTAATCAGCCTTGTTCGAGATGTACGCGACCTGCCGGCTGTCGGGCGACCACGCTGGCGCGAAACGCGGATCGTCCTCGGCCATCGCGGCTTTGGTGAGCGCCTTCGATGGAGCGCTGCCGTCTGACGGGACGAGCCAGATGTCCTGGTGTCCACTGCGGCTGGAATAGAACGCGATGGTCCGGCCGTCGGGTGATACGGCCGGCGCGCGTTCGTTGTCAGCGTCCTTCGTCACTTGCGTCGCTGCGGTCGATCCGACAGCCGCCGTCCACAAATCGTTCTCGCGCGAGAAGACGATGCGCTTCGAATCGGGGAACCACACCGGGTTATTACCCTGCAGCCAGAGTTTGGGGGTGGAGTCGCCGGCTGTGGCGACGAGAAAGATCCCGCTTCCCTGGCGACTATCACCGGAGATCGCCACGTAGCGGCCCGTCGGGCGAGATGTCCGCCTGACGCGCGCCACTCTGCCGGCCGATGATGTTCTCGAGGGTGAGCGCCTTCTTCGCTGCCTGGGGAGGCGTCCCCTGGCCCGGCGTGCTGGCCGCCAGCGCCGACGCACTCAGCACCACCGCTAAAATCCCTGCTCGCATTCCCGATCTGCTCTTCATGTGTTGCCTCCGGCGCCCGTCAGGCGCTGATCTCCGCACTCCGAACTGAGAATCGACCTCGCACGCTCCTTACGGCCACCTGAGAAGTCAACGGGCTTGCGCACCCTGGCGTAGGTGCGCCGGCTGTGTGAAAGCCCCTGCGCCGCGAGCGAACAGGCAGTCGCGAGCGAAGCACGGGCCGGGTTGATCACGGGAACCCCAGCCGCACCGGCGACGCGCTCAGCGATCCCAAGAAATGAGAGGCTCATGCAGCCGAGGATGAGGACGTCGGCATCGCGCTCGCGTACGAGGTCGACCGCAACTTTCACGACGCGAGCGGCTACGTCCTCGACATTGGTGCGCAACTCGAGGACCGGGACAGCGATTGCCGCCGCACCCGCATAGCGGAGCGACAAACCCATACCGCGAACGAGGTGATCCAGGATCGGTATGACGCTGTCGAGGATCGTCACGACACCGACCCGTCCTCCGAGCTGCGTGCCGACGCACAGCGAGGCCTCAAAGGGGCCGACGACGGGGCAGTCGAGCGTCTCACGCAGCGCGGCCAGCCCTGGATCGCCAAAACACCCGATGATGACTGCGTCGGCGGGCCGGGTGCGTGTCTTCAGGGCCTGGAGCATGGCCGGGACGCAGAGGGCTTCTTCGACATGGCTCTCAATAGACAGCGGACCGCCGGGTGCGTCTGCAACTTCGACGCGGACATCCGGCGGCGCCCAGCCCTGGAGCAGTTCGCGACGGCGCTCGAGCTCACCCCGGCCGAGCGGCCCCGAAGCGAGATCGCCCGGGATCTGGTAGAGCACCTGCATCAATCAGCTCTCCCTCATGCTGAGGACGATCTTCCCGAAGAACGCCCGGCGCTCGAGAAGATCAAGCGCGTCGTGGATCCGTTCCAGCGGGATCGTTTCGTGTACGAGCGGTCGGAGCCGTCCCGATGCGAGCACCTGGATCAGGCGCGGAACTCAGCGCGCGAGCCGAGCGGCGCGCCGATGATGCGCCGATGCTGCTGGTAAATCTCGCGAATGCTGATTACTGGTGAGTCCCCTGCCGTTGCGCCGCAAATCGCCATTCGTCCGAACGGCGCCAGTGCATTGATGGTCTGCCGCCACTGCAGTCCGCCGACGCTGTCGAGCGCGACGTCCACGCCGCGCCCGCCGGTGCGGTCGCGGATCTGTTCGGCGGGTGGCTTCACCGGCGAGGAGCACCGAGTCGGCGCCGGCCGCTTCCGCGTGCCGGGCCTTCCATGCCGATCCGACCACCGCCAGGACCCGTGCCCCCGCCAGTCGTCGCGATGCGGATCGCAGCGCTGCCGACACCGCCGGAGGCGCCGACAACGAGGACCGTTTCGCCGGGGCGCAGTGCGCGGCCGTGACCAGCGCCCGCCACGCTGTCAACCAGCTGCCGTTGGCGCAGGCGAGCGCGTCCAGCGTCATCCCTTCCGGGATGGGCTCGAGGTTCCGCGCCGGCACGCGCACGAACTCCGCGTGCGTTCCCCAGCACTGTTCGCCGATGACGCCATACGTGGTGCACGCCGACGTCTCCCCCGACACGCACCACTCGCAGCCACCGCAGAACAATCCCGGGTAGACCAGGGCATGGTCGCCGACAGCCACCCGTTCACCTCTGGACCGACAGCGGCAACGGTGCCCCACCCATCGGTGCCGTTCACGTGCGGTAAGGCGGCGGCGCGGCCGAATCCCCGGGCCTGTGAGGTTCGCCATGGCGAACAGGTCCTTTCGGTTGACGGTTGCGCCTTCGCACCGAAGCAATACCTCCCCGAGCCCTGGGTACTGGAGTCGCGATCTCCCGAAGCGTCACGCACTCCTTGAAGTTCCCGTACCCGATCTGCACGGCGGCGCGCATATCGGTCAGAGCAGCACGTTAGTCCGCAGCCTGCACCTTCAACTCGCGCCGCGCCGCCCTGAGCAGAGCCCGGACCTTGTTGCGCTCGCGGATCAGGCCAACCTTGATGAACGGCTTCATCTCCTCCGGCGCTGAGGCCAGTGTCGTCGCGGCTTCCAGCCGCGGCACTGCACCGAACTTCATTGCCGGGTCGTGATCGAACCGTTCGCCGCGCGCGTAGTTGAGCGGGACGAGAACCCGGGCCAGCTGCCGCATCGCGGCGTTGAGACGGCGCCTCTCAGCCGGCTCCGACTGCTCGCTCGCGCACCTGTCGCTCCGCCTCGGCTCGCCAGGTGCGGATCTCGTCAGCGAGCGCAGAGAGATCGGCGAGCAGCCGGCAGGAAATCGACCTCGCCGTTCAACGCCGTCGTTGTACCCGGCGATCACGTCGCGGATTTCGTCGACGGTTGCCGCATAGTCGAATGGATACAGCGGCGCGTTCAGAACCCGCAAGATGGTCGTTACGTAGACGGCAAGATCCCGCCTCAAGATTTCGAGGTCGGCGACCGGCATCAGGTCGTCCGGCGTATGCCAGGCGATGTTGCCACCACAACCACCCACCGCGTAGTAGCCGCGACGCTGTCGTTCTTCAAGCGGGATGTTCGAGAGCAACATGTAGAAGCCGGTCGGACCGATCTGGTTGAACGAGTAATCACCGGCGCGGATCGGGCGCATGCGCTGCGACGGCAGGTCGAGCGCATCGCGGATCGACGATCGGCACAACTGCTCCGCCTCGGCCATCCACATGACCTCCTCGTAGGCGGTGGCGTCGGCACAGCCGGGGGAATCGATGTCGAGCTGCGCGATGCAGTACTCGTCGATATCATCGGCGAACGCGTCGGCGAACCACGTCGATCCTGCATAGCGGCCAGTCGAGTGCCCCGGCCACCAGGCAATGCGTACACTGCGGTGCAGCCGGTCGCGCATCTGCCACAGCAGCCGCGCCAGTTCGAGCAGGGCCGCATCGCCGGTCGCGTTATCGCCGATTCCCTCGTACCACGAGTCATAGTGACCGTGCACCAGCAGGAACTCGTCGGGATCGACGGCGCCGCGGATCTCCGCCACGGGCAGCAGGCATTTCATCCAACCCTCGCGCAGCCAGGTGCGGATCGTCGCTCGCACCGCCCCACGCTCGACCTCGGCGATCAGTGCGTCGCCCTCCTCCCGGTTGATGCAGACGACCGGCGTGGTCGGCTTGCGACCGATCGATTCGGCCGTTGGCGCTCCCCAGATCGACGTGCAAATGCCCTCGTGGATGTTCTTGCCGGGATGGATATAGATCTGGCCGATCGCGCCGCGACGCTCGAATGCCTGCACCGGTCCGGGCATTGAGAATCCTTCGGTCAGCACGATCTTTCCGGCAACCGGATCGGGACCTTCGCCGCGGCGTCCCGCCGCGTCCGGCGTGTCGAAGAGCGAGGAGGTTCCCGCCGCGTAGCGCGACGGCACGTAGACGATGTCGCCGGTGAGCGCCTCGCCGTCTGTGGATTTCGCGAATGCCGGCGGCCGCGCGCGAAGGCTGCGCGACTGCGCGGCACTCGATTGAACCGTAAGTTCCGCACGCTCGGGCAGGCTGATGAACAGGTCGGGCGTGTGCAGGGTCACCGGGATCCCCATCGCCTGCAGACGCTCCACTATGTAGTGACCGGCAGTCTCTTCGGCGGGTGTGCCCGACTCCCGGACAAGCCTGGCGAACCGCTCGAGCAGCGCACGGGGCTCGTCGAGCCGGATTGCGTGTCGCGCCGCTTCTTCCAGCGGCTCGTCCTTGAAGACCTCGAATGTAGTTGCCACGTCTCGTTCTCCTGTGGAAACAGGCTTCAGCGCCAATCAGAGTTTGGGTCGTTCTTCAATGTCAGCTTCGTCGTGTAGTCGTGCCCGTCAACCAGCAACTTGACCGTGTACGTGCCGGCGGGGACCAGAGGCGTCGGTCTGTTCATCGCGCCGAATGGCAAACCCCGCGATCCTCCGGCGGGAGCTTCGGCGTACAGGTCCCACCAGACCCGGTTGATGCCGGCCGCTCGCGGCCCGGATAGCGTCCGGATGACGGCCCCCGCACTGTCAAGCACCTGCAGCTGTACCTCTCCGGCGGAGGCTGTCTTCAAGAAGTAGTTGATTGGCGTCCCGCGCGGCGGATTGTGGCCGGCGTCCGACGGTGCGTCGAAGTCGGCGGCGAGGTTGCTCCCTACCAGAGCTGCGCCGGGCCGAAGCAGGTATCCCGGTCGCGGTGTGAACAGGAAGTGCGGAGAGTCCACAACAGAATTCGTGAGTTGGCGGAGAGGAGTGAGATCGTCGAGGATCCAGAAGCCCCGTCCAAAAGTCGAGATGACCAGGTCGTCGAAATCCGGCTGCACCACCATCCAGCTCACTGGCGCCTTCGGCAGATTGTTCTGCAACGCCAGCCATCTCGCGCCGTCGTCGAATGACACCCAGAGGCCGTTCTCGGTTCCGGCGTAAAGGAGGCCCTGCCGCTTCGGATCTTCTCTGACAACACGGACATAGCCGAACGGACTCTGATCTATGCCCTGGGAGATCGGTGTCCACGTGCGGCCATAGTCGCGCGTCCTGAAAATGTAGGGACGGCTGTCGTTGGCGCGGTGACGATCAACGGTGATGTATGCGGTGCCGGCGGCGTGAGCCGACGCCTCGATGCTGCTGATCGTGCCGGTCGGGGGCACCAAGGCGGCCGGCGGGGTCACGTTCGACCAGGCCTCTCCGCCGTCTCGCGTCACGTGCACGAGTCCGTCGGTACTGCCCGCCCAGATCACGCCGCGCTCCTTGGGAGATTCGGCGAGCGCGAAGAGGGAGCAATAGACGTCCTGCGTATCGGGTCCGAGCCCCGGTGAGGGACCGGCCCGGCTCGCATCATTGGTCGTCAGGTCAGGGCTGATGATGGTCCACGTCTTTCCACGATCGGTTGTGCGATGCACGAACTGGCTACCCGCGTACGCCGTCTGTGGATCATGTGGGGACAGCGCGAACGGCGCCGTCCAGTTGATACGGAAGCGTGGTTCGCTTGTCGGCGCGCCGGACTGGCGGGGCGCGCGTGGCCACGGATTGGCATCTCGCGTCGAACGCACACGGGTGTTGTAGCGTTCGACGTGGCGGTTGTCGCTGACCCAGACGATGCTGTCATCGCCCGCATCGGGGATGGCGTAGCCGCTTTCGCTGTAACCGACATACTCCCAGAGATCGTTGGGAATCAACCCATTGGGCACGAGACTGTTGCTCGGACCGCGATAGGTCGGACCGTCCTGCCGCGCGCCGTAGACGTTGTACGGCACCTGGCGATCGACGCCGACACGATAAATCTGGGCGTTGGGAAGTCCGGCCCGGAACCACGACTGGCCACGGTTCCTGGAAATGTTCACGTATCGATCATTGGCGACGATCACGCGGTTGGGATCCTTTGGATCGATCCAGATGTCGTGCTGATCCGGGTACACCTCGGGAATCGGCTCGAGCGTCTTGCCGCCATCGCGCGAGCGGTTCAAATCCTGAGTGAGAAAGAAGAGCTCGTCGGCATTGTCCGGCGCGACCGCGAACCGCGAGAAGTACCGCGCCCGCCGATTGATTGCCGGCTCACGGCTGGTCATCGCCCACTTCTGACCGCCGTCGTCGGAGGTCCAGAGACTCCCCTGGTTGTTCGTCTCGATGGTTGCGTAGATCCGGTTCGGGCGGGCTGACGACATGGCGAGTGCGATGCGGCCCAAGGGAGGCTCGGGCAAACCGCTTCCCGCCAGGCGCGTCCACGTTGTTCCGCCGTCCCGCGATACGTGGATGCCGCTCCCCGCTCCCCCGCTCTCCGCCCACCACGGGTAGATGGCGAACTGCCAGGTTGCCGCGAACAACGTCCGTGAGTTGGATGGGTCCATCACGAGATCGACCGCGCCAGTGTTCTCGTCCACGAACAGGACGCGCTGCCATGTCTTCCCGCCATCGGTGGTGCGGAACACGCCGCGTTCTGGTTGAGGGCCGTAGCTGTGTCCGAGAGCGGCGACGTGCACGATATCCGGATTACCGGGGTCGACGATGATCCGCGCGATCCTGCCGGTCGCCTCCAGGCCGACTCGCGCGAAGGTCTTACCGGCATCGGTGGACTTGTAGACTCCGCGGCCGACGGAGATGTTGCCGCGGATGAAGGTTTCACCCGTGCCAATCCAGACGACGTCTGGATTGGACGGAGCGATCGCGATCGCACCTATGGAGGCGACCTCCTCGAAGATCGACTGCCAGTGCAGTCCTCCGTCAGCCGTCTTGAAGACGCCGCCTGACGGATTCCCCGCGTATATCACCGACGGATCTCCGGGCACTCCGGCGACCACTTCTATGCGGTTGCCCGGCGGCCCGATGTAGCGGTACTCGAGGGAGCGATAGTGCGCCGGCTGAACGGCGGACCAGCTCCACTCTGCGCCGCGGGTGTGGCGGCGGCCGAAACGATTACACCCACCGAGGCGAGTGCTGCCAGTGCGCGCGCGGCGATCATCGCTCCTGCTTCCCTGGCTAGAACTCGACGCGGAACCCGAGCTGGATCACCCGCGCGGAGTTCGCCTGCGACGTGATCACGCCGAAGTTCGTCGGGCTCGAGAGATTCAGGTTGCGTTGCCGAACTGCGGCGTGTTGAAGAGGTTGATGATCTCCGCCGTGAAGACGCGCGTTTACCCGGCCGGCGATTCGTGTCCGCTTGCCGAGCGACATGTCGAGGTTCCAGCGCGGCAGTCCGTAAAGCGTGCCGCGGCTGGACGTCCGGTCCTGGCTGATGAGCACGCGTCGGAAGTTGTTGTACACCGGCGCGGGATCGGAGAACAAGTTGAGACCAGTGCCGCCGGTCGCGGGGTTGCCGCGTCGTGCCGATGCCGTTCGAGCCGGTGACACCCTCGTGAACAGCCGCGTCGAGTGAGTCGGTCGGGACCGCGCCCACGCAACTCGTGAACGCCAGCCCGCCGCCGTACACCGCCGGCGCGCTGGCACACACTCAAGCGGAACACCGCTCGTCGCCGAGAACATGCCACCGACATACCAGCCGCCGGTCAGGCGGGACATCGATCCGCCGTCGCGTCCGAAGGGCAGGTCATACACGCCCGTCACATTGAAGCACGTGACGACGGTCGGTATCCGACGGACCCCAGTCGACATCGAGATCGAACGCCGTCGACGGTGAGCCGGTCGACGTTCTGGCGCACGCCGGCCTGGTCCATCGCGTTCGACAGTGTGTAGCTGGCGTCGAAGGTGAGTCCGTTCGACATGCGGCGTCGCACCGGTGGTGTAGAACGCCTTGTAGAACGGAGCGGCCGCCGTCGCCGCGAGCCCACAGGGTCTGGATCTGCTGATTGCTCAGCGGTTCTCGCCCGGCGGCGATCCGCCGCTGGTTCACCTGCAGCCACAGCGCCGCTCAGATTGCCGTCGATGAACGACGTGCTCTGGGTCCCGCGAAGTGCGCACGGTCTGTCCGGTGCCGACGCGATTCTCGAACCACGGCTGCGGCGTCATGCGTTTGCCGCGCACGCCGGCGCGGAGCTGCTGGGCGACCACGTCGAACGCCTGCGCGAACGTCTGCTGCGAAGCGTTGTCCGGAAGAAATACGGCACCGAGCTGAGCACGTACGCCTGCGGCAGATTGCGGCCGAGGCGCAGCACGCCACCGGTCTCGAGCAACGTCCGCCCGGCAGCTCGCGCTGATAGCTGACGTTGTAGCTGTGCGTGCGGCCCGTCTTGAGGTCGGTGTCGGCGAACTGCGACACGGTCAAGCCCGCTGGGGACAATCGGCGAGGTGACCTGCGGTGTGACGGAATCGGCACCGGACCGTCGACGCCGACGCGATACGACCGGCCGGGTCGCTGGCCGAGGGATCGCAGCCCGCGCCGCCGGCGCCGTTCGCGTTGCAGCGCGGCGCGAGGACGCTCAGGTTCTCGCCGTAGCCCATGCCGAGCGAGAAGATGTGCGCGACGCTGTTGGTCCGGTCGAACACGAGACCGTAACCGCCGCGAAGAACGGTCTCGTCCTGCTTGAAGATGCTGCCGAGAAAGCCCTCCTCGAACGGCGGATTCCACGTCGCAGCCAGCCGCGGACCGAGATTCGTCCAGTCGACGTCGTAGTAGCTGGTCCGATTTGCCGACGTGACTGGCTGAAAGGCCAGCGTGGGATTGTACGGCTGCCCCGCTTCGGCCGCGGCACGCGCTCGATCGATGTACATCTCGCTGGTGACGGTCTCGTTGCTGTTGGCGTCGATCAGAAAGGCATAGCGATTCGCGCCTCCGATCGGGGACAGCTGGACCTGGTAGCTCACGCCGAGATTGAGCGTGAACGACGGCGTCGGCCGCCACGAGTCGTTGACGTAGACCTCGAAGCCGTCGGTCGTGGTATCGAGCGTCTGCGGCGTGCCGAGCGGCAGCGGCTTGCAGGTTCGTGTCGCGCATCGCGAGCACGCTGACGTTGTCGACGATCCCGAGCGCCGAGGCATAGAGCTGCGTAAAGCGGTTGACGTCGGCGGTGACCAGGCAGTTCGTCGTGTCGCGCGGCGCTGCACGTCGCCGGCCGGACGTTTGTCGGGATCGTCACGTTAAGTTCCCGGTGTTGATGATCGCGACCGGCGAGGTGAGCGATCCCCTGAAGCTGCTCGTTGCGCAGGAAATACGAAGTACTCGCGGCGCCAGGTGCCGCCGAAGAGCAGCGTGTGCTTGTCGAGCGTCAGCGTCGAGTTGCTGACAACTGATAGGTGTGCGCGTTGGCGACCTGCGAGCGGGCCTTCGTGATGCCGACGTTGAGCGGTTCGTCGAGCGATGCCGCACGTCGAGAGCGACGTTCGTGCCGGCGACCTGCGCGAACGGACTCACGCGCGTGAAGGCGAGGAATCCCCGCACGTACGAGAAGCCGTTGTCCCGAGCAGGCGCGGTGACAGCTGTCCGGTCACTCCCACGGCGGCGAAGCGCGGCTCGCGCGGCAGATCTTCGAGTGCCACCGGCACGCCCTTGGTATTGCCCGGCAGCAGTCCGCCGATGTCGGCCTGCGCGGCGCCGGTCTCGCGGATGCTGCCGAACCGGTAGTTGCCGTCCACGCGCCAGCTGTTGGAGAAGTTGTGATCGAGCCGCAGCACGACCGTGTCCTGTTCAACGAGGTGTCGGCGTCCGCCGGTGAAGCCGGTCGTGTTGAACCCGTCGCCGCGGCTCGGATCGTTGCCGCCCGGCAGCAGGTCGCCCACAGGCTCGAGACGACCGGATTGAGGCCGATGCCGCGCGGATCGAGTCGCGCGCAGGTTGTACGAGACGATGTTGCCGGCCGCATCGCGGAACTGCAGGATGCCGGCTTGCAGGCTGTCGGTCGGCACCGCGCGACACCTCCGTCGTCCGCGGGAAGCGGCGCCCTTCGTAGTTGGTGAAGAAGAACGTCTTGTTCGGCACGATCGGGCCGCCGATCGAAAAGCCGCGCGCGGTTGTCCGTGAGCGGCGGCTTCGGCTGGCCGAGCCGGCTGCCGGTCCCAGCTGTTCGCGTTGAGCGCGTCGTCCTGGTGATACCAGTAGGTCGATCCCTTGAACCGGTTGGTGCCGCGCTTGGTGACGATCACGAACTGCGCGCCGCTGCCGCGGCCGAACGTGGCGTTGGCGTTGGTGCTGGCGGCGCTGAACTCCTCGACGCTCTCGGTCGGCAGCGGGACGATCGCCGACGGCAGCGCTTCGAGGAAGTTGTCGCCGACGACGTTGTCGGAGACGTCCACGCCGTCGAGCGTGTAGGTGTTCTGGTCGGTGCGGGCGCCGGCGACCGATCCGGCGCGCGTGCGGTTGCTGTCGGCGCCCGCCGTGTAGGGCACCGTCAGCGGCTGGTTGAACTGAATCGATTCGAGCGAGCGCGTCGGGTTGGGCAGCCGCGCAACGGATTCTGCTGACAGCGTGTTGACGACGTCGAATCGTTCAACTGCAGCGCGACGGCGCCGGCGCTTTGACCTCGACCGTTTCCGTGAGCTGCCCGACCCCGAGCTTCAGGTCCACCGTGTGGACCGACTCGACCTCGACGTCGAGTCCGGAACGATGGTCTGCTGGAACCCTTGCATTTTCGCCGCGACCCGGTAGCGTCCCGGCAGCACGTTGACGAACGCGAAGTGTCCGGAGTCGCTCGTGACGGTGTCTCGCGTGCCGCTGGTGTTGGTGTCGGTGAGCACGACGGTCACGCCAGGTAGCACGCCGTCGGTCGCATCGGTGACCGTGCCGGAGACGACGCCGGTCGTCGACGTGGCCGTCTGTGCGCCGGCGACGGCTACCCAGCCGCCCAGGTGCCGCGGAGCCGACGCCAGCCCTGCCACGACGCGTCATGCCGTCGCGTCAGCCGATCACCGGCGCACTCGGACTACGTCGGTACGCGGATGTTCATTCCGAATCCTCCCTGTTCCCTTCCCTGCCTGACCTGCCTCTGCGCTCACACTCACATTACGAATCCCGAGTCGATCCCGGACTGCGTTGAGTGATTCCTGGTTCACACGCGAGGCCAGCCGCACGAATGTCGACGGCGTGCGCTCGAGTGTCTCCGCGTGCTCGTCCCAGACGCGATTGCTGACGATGATCGCCTCGTAACGTGACCGCACGAGCCTGCGCGAGCGCGCCGACCTTTTCGACCGCCTTGACCTCGACCTCGAACTCGCGATCCCTCAGCCGGTCGAGCAGCGCGTCGATCGCGAGCAGCGTGCCAGTCTCCTTGAGGCTGCTCTCGAAGAACAGCAGCAGGACGGGCGAGCCGAGCGGAAGGCTGCGCACGCGCTCCAGGAACGACGGGTCGTAGTCGAGCGCGACCGGATAGATGCCGCCCGCGCGTCCCTTGAGCAGCCGGCGGACGTCGGCGAGGTAGTAGTAGTCGACCAGCACCTGCGTGTCGCTCGTGACGCCTTGCGGCTGCGCCGCAGCCGCGGCAAGCCCATCGGTCCGGACGTTGCACGCCGAGCGCCTGCTGGATCTGCTGGCCCAGCTCGCGCGCGAGCACGTCGCTCGAATCGACGCAGAGAATGCGCGGCAGACGCGCGCATCCTCCGCCATCAGCCGCTGGTGCAGGATGCGCGCGAAGGTGACCGGATCCAGCCCGTCCCGCCGCATCCTCGACAGATCCGCTGAATCAGCGTCTCGGTCTTGGCGGTGACCGCCCGTTGGCGCGTGCCTGACCGGTGACGACGGCGCCGCGGCCATGAATGAGCCGCACGAGCCCCGCGTCCTGCAGCTGCTGATAGGCCTTCGCACCAGCATGCGGCCGACGCCCAGCTCGTCCTCGACCTGGCGGATCGACGGCAGCATGTCTCCAGGTCGCAATTTGCCGAGCGCCAGTGCCACCTTCACCTGTTCCTCGAGCTGCACGTGAGCCGGAATGCGCGACGGCGGCGTTGTAATGGAAGGATCCGCGCCGCTTTGGACGACTGTTATCGAATTCGTGACACTGCTTCTACCCTCAGACGGCGGGCCCTGTCAACCGTCTCGTCGCAGCGGACGCTCGTCGAAGAAGATCCGGAGCGTTCTCCGGGGGGGTCGGCTTCGTCATCCGGCTGACGAGCACGAACGTGAGGGCGCTGAGAGCGACGCCGACCTCCACCGAGTCGATGCCGTGCGACGCGAAGCTGCGCTGCAGCGTGAACGTCCAGAGCAGGCAGCCGAAGAAGCCGGCCACCATGCTCCAGATGGCGCCCTCCCTCGTCCCGCGCGTCCAGTTGAGGCCGAGGACGATGGGCACGAAGAAGAAGCTGGCGATGAACTTCGCCTGCTCGATCACGATGGTCTGCACGTCGCCGAACCGCCGCGTCGCGAACCAGAATGGGCACGACGCCGAGCGCGACGATCGAGATGCGGTTGACCCAGCACCAGCCGGCGCTGCGAGTCGCGGTCGGGTCGATCAGTCGCTTGTAGAGGTCGTGCGCGAACGCGCCGCCGGTGACGAGCAGGATCGAGTTCACCGTCGACATGATGGCGGAGAGCATCGCCACCAGGAACAGCGCGCCGAGCAGCGGCGACATCACGGTCGACGCCATGATGCTCGACGCCTGATCGGGCGACGGCAGGATAGGGGAAGATGCCGCGCATGCCGATGCCGAGCATCATCACGCTCGCGCCGATCAGCACCTGCGCCGCCATCGAGATGCCGATCGCATAGCGCACCGTCGTGACGTCGCGCATCGAGTAGTAACGGGTCATCTCGTACGGGGCGGCGGCGATCGACAGCCCGAAGGCCATGCCGAACGCGATCAGCTCGCGCCAGCTGAACCACCAGCCGGTGATGCCGCGGATCGATCGAGCCGACATATTCGCCGAGCGCGGTCACAGCCGCCGACGTGCGAGACGACCACCGGCAGCGCGAACACCAGCGCCAGCACCATGATGAGCGTCTGCACGAACTCGATGTACGAGCTCGAGCGGACGCCGCCGAGCGCGGTGTAGAAGCCCGTGCTGGCCAGCAGCCCGATCATGGCCGACGAGCGGTGTGATGCCGAAGACCGCCGACGCGATCTCGCCGATGGCCTGGAACTGCGCCGTGAGAAGAATCGTGTAGGTGACGATGATCAGCCCGGCGGCGAGCGTGCGCGCGCCCTCGCTGGCGAAGCGCGTGCCGACGTAATCGGCCACCGTCAGCGCGCCGAAGCGGCGCAGCTTCGGCGCGACGAGACCGCGGACATCATCCATCCGGCCCACAGCCCGAACCAGATCCAGGTCCAGCTCACGCCGGTGAGGTAGTGCCGGCCAGCGTGCCGACGTAGGTGCCGGCGCTGATCTGCGTGGAGGCGAGCACGGCGCCGCCCACCCACGGGCCAATCGAGCGTCCGGCGGCCAGGAACTCTTCTTCGGTGTCGGTGTGGAAGTAGCCCCAGATCGACACGCCGAGAACGACCGCGAGGTAGATCACCGTGACAACGATCAGGACGTTCGAATCAATCACGTTGCGAGCGCCTCCGCTCCAGTCGGTCCGCCGCGGCTACCCACACGAAATACAGGCACATCCAGATCGCTGCGGCGAGGAAGAACCCATAGAAGCTCAGCCCGAATCCCATTGCACTCACCGTCTCTTTCGCCAGATGAAGCCGACCATGCCGACCACGAGCAGCAGAATGGCTGTCCCGTCCATCACTCGATTGATGTTCCAGCTACCGGTTGGCGGGCGACCGGCCTCGTTGAAAGGAACACGAACGAACGCGGGAACGTGGCCCAGCCTGGCGACGCCTTCGCTCGCGACCCACCGCAACGCGGGAAAGCCGCCGCCCGAGGGGGTCGCGCCGGCCGGCAGTCGTACCGCAACCTGCACACCGAGAGACCGTCCGTCCGAGGGTGCGGTCGGCAGCCACAGCGGGCAGCGAAACGCGCGGCCCTCCAGTTGTATGACCCGATACCGCACGGTGTAGCTGTGTGCGTCCGGTGAGGGCGCCTGGAGCTGCGAGGACCCTGTGTTCGCCCTGAGGTGTAGGCCGGGCGAAGCAGCGCGGCGCCGGAGATCTCGGATCACTTCGACACTGGTGCCTTCGAAGAGTTGCAGGCGATGCTCCAACGATGTCGCCGTTCCGGGCGTGACGCTGAAGCCCGCATCCACCTCACACGTGTTCGAGTTGGTAAAGGTGACCTTCAAATTCGCATCGCGGAGTATCGGCGGTGCCGCGAGCGCTGCCGGCGGCGGCAGCAGCATCAAGACCCATAGAGCGGAGAGGACACGCGCGCGCGGCATCTGTTAGCGCAATCTAACAGTGAAGTTTCCGCCGCGCAACCTGAAGACCGAAGAGCAACGGCGCGAGTGCTTCAGTTTTTCCGGAGCTCCCGCGTCATCCACGCCCTGGCCAGCTTCCAATCGCGCATCACTGTTTGCGGTGACACGTGCAAGGCCACCGCAGTCTCTTCGACGCTCAAGCCGCCGAAAAAACGCAGTTCGATCACTCGGGCCTTACGCGCATCCATCTGCTTGAAGAGATCCAGCGCGTCATCGATCGCGATGATGTCCCGGTCGCGAATCGATGCGGGATCGGGAAGTGTCTGCAGATCGAAGGTCGATGAGTGCGCCACCCGCCTCGCCCGTCCGGCGCGCTTCACCGCGGACCGTTTTCTCGCGGCGTCCACCAGCATTCGCCGCATCATCTGCGCCGCAACGGCGAAAAAATGCGCCCGGTCGCGCCAATCGATGTCGCTGACCTTGAGGAGGCGGAGATACACCTCGTTGACGAGCGCCGTGGCCGCCAGCGTATGGTCAGGGCGCTCGTGCCTCATGTGGCGCCGGGCCGCCCGCCGCAACTCGTTATAGACGAGCGGCATCAGCTCTTCCAGGGCGATCTCGTCGCCGCCGGACCATGCCTTCAACAGGCGAGTGATCTGCGAGGCTCCAGGGGTCATCGCGAAAACAATCGAACGGCATTGTAGTTCTCCCGCTCGTTTGCCGCTTACCCCATCGTCCGGCTGAATCAGCAGGCGGTCACGAGAAAACGACGGGAGCAATGGTCATGAAGAAAATCGCTGGTGTGGTGGCGCATCTCGTTTTGAGTGCGGTGGTGTTCAGCAGCGCAGCGCACGCGCAGAATGTGGTGACGGATTGGGCGGGGATCGTCCAGCCGGCCCTCAATACCCCGGCAAGACTACCGGCAATTCAGATGGTGCTGCGGGCGATGGTTCACATCGCCATCTACGACTCGGTCGTGGCGATCGAGGGCGGTTACCAGCCCTTCGCGGTCGCCCTCACTGCGGCACCAGGCGCCGACGTTCGTGCCGCTGTCTCGACGGCCGCATATCTCACAGCCCGCTCTCGCGTCGCATCTTCGCAATACCCGGGGCTCGACAAGGCCTATCAGGACTACATGAAGGCCATCCCCGATGGAGCAGCGAAGGATGACGGAGTCCGCGTCGGCACAGACGCGGCGGGGGCCGTCATCCGTCTTCGCTCGACCGATGGCATGGGCAACGTCGTGCTCTACGCGTGCAGCGCCGATCCGACGCCCGCTGGGGAGTTCGAGCCGGATGGCGGCTGCGACACTCAACCGGCCGGCGCGAACGTCGGTCAGATCCGGCCATTCACGTTCACCAACCCCGGCCAGTTTCGTCCGGACGGCCCCGACCCGCTCACGTCCAACGCGTACGCCGAGGACTTCGCCGAGACTCGTGATTTCGGTCGTGTGGATAGCGCGGTGCGCTCAGCGGAACAAACCGACGTCGCTTACTTCTGGCAGGCGGTGAATACTCACCAGGGCCTGACCGATCTGGCCATCAGCCGCGCCCTCAGCGTGCGTGACACCGCCCGCTTCCTGGCGATGGTGTACACCGCCGCTGCGGACGCCAATATCGCCGGCTTCGAGGCCAAGTACGCGTATCGTGCGTCGCGGCCGAGAACGGCGATCCCGCGAGCCGATAGCGATGGCAATCCCGATACCGACGCGGATCCCACATGGCGGCCGCTGATCTCGGTGAATCACCCCGAATACCCTTCCGCTCACTCGTACTCCTCGACGGCGATCACCGATACGATCGCGCGCTTCTTCGGCACCAACAAGGTCACCTGGACCCTGACCGCCAGCCGCAGCGTGATTCCGCAGCTGGTGCAGACAGAACGCACCTACCGTGATCTCAACGCGCTCATGCGGGAGATTTACGACGCACGCGTGTGGGCCGGCCTGCACTGGCGGCATTCGATGATGCACGGCGCGCAGATAGGACGGAAGGTTGCGCACTACGTGACCGGCAACTTCTTCCTGCCTGTAAACCCGTAGCCAGGTCGCGTCAGCGTTCGACAGCCGCGCCGGGGAGCACCCGGTCCAGTCTCGGCGCGGCCTTTTCAAGTGCGCGGGTCGCGTCGGCCCGATCCAAACGTTCGGTCCAAAAGATCAATGGCATGGATCCGTCGCACCAGGTGGTGGTGCCTCGGTACTCGACCGCCTGCATTTCACCACCGGACACGTGTACGCCACGTGACGTTCGGTAACTCGCATGGACCGCACGTCCCTGTCGGCCCGGCCTTCGCCCATCGATCACGGGATCGCTGAGACGGACACATTCCGTCGGCGTATCGCTTGCTCCTCACGTGACGCGCGCCGTAACGAGCGGCACGTCCACGTATCGTCCCGCCTTCCGTGGCGAGGCATGTCTTCAGGAGGCTCAAGTGAACCGTCTTCGATTGCTGCTGGCAGTGATCATCGCGCTGGCTGTCGCCGCCGGCGCCACTGCGCAAACCACGACCGGAACCATCTCCGGACGGGTGATCGACGTCCAGGGGGCGACACTGCCCGGGGCGATCGTCACTGCACGTTCGCCGAATCTGCAGGGATCACGGGAGGTGGTCACGTCTGAAAACGGTGACTACATCCTCACGGGATTACCGTCCGGCCCTTACGTGATCACGGTGACGATGTCCGGGTTCCAGACCCACACGCGGAACGTCGTGCTGGCGCCCACCCAGGTCCTCCCACTCGAAGTGACGCTCGGCCCGGCGCAGGTCACCGAGGAAGTCACAGTCGTGGGGCGCACCGCCGACGCGCTCACCAACACGTCCCAGATCGCCACGAACTTCCCGCAGGAACTGATCGCGAACCTGCCGACGTCGCGCGACCTGAATTCGATTCTGCTGATGGCGCCCGGAGTTCACCCGACCGGCCCGGCGGGAGCGTTCTCGTTTGGCGGCTCGGTCACATTCGAAAATCTGTTCCTGCTGAACGGGGTCAGCATCAACGAGAACATTCGCGGCCAGGCGTTCGACACCGCGATCGAGGATGCGATCCAGGAAACGACCGTCGCCAATGGCGGCGTCTCGGCCGAGTTCGGCCGGTTCAGCGGCGGCGTCGTGAACATCATCACCAAGTCGGGCGGCAACCAGTTCTCGGGAAGCTTCCGCAATTCGCTGAACAACGACAAGTGGCGAACGCTGACGCCGTTCGAAACCGCGCGCCTGTCGACGACGCCGGAACCGCGGATCGACAACGTCGTTCCGACCTACGAGTACACGCTCGGTGGCCCGATCCTGCCCGACCGGCTCTGGTTCTTCACGTCCGGGCGCGTGCGTGACGAGGCGCAGGGGCGAACGCTGATTGCGACCAACGTCCCGTACGAGTTCAGGGAAGAACAGCGGCGCTACGAGGTCAAGGGCACGTACTCCCTGACCCCGAACCATCGCTTCCAGGTGAATTACAACTACCACGACCGCTCGCAGATCAATTACAGCTTCAACCAGAACCTGACGATGGACCTGCGCAGCCTCGGCACGCGCACGCTTCCCGAACGGCTTTATGCCGGCACGTACAGCGGCAACATCACTCCCAAACTCTCGGTCGAGGCGCTGGTGTCCAAGCGCACGTTCAAGTTCATCGGGTCGGGCGCGAAGTCAACCGACCTGATCGACGGCACGCTGCTCATCGACAACGGCCGCGGCGGCACGCGGTGGTGGTCCGACACCTTCTGCGGCGTCTGCACGCCCGAGGGGCGTGACAGCGACGACATCTTCGTCAAGGGATCGTACTTCCTTTCGACGCCGCGGCTTGGCTCGCACAACATCGTGTTCGGCTACGACACCTTCAACGACATCCGGACGGCCAACAACCACCAGTCCGGCAGTGACTACCGGATCTTCAGCGCGGGGACGGTCCTGACCGGCAGCGGCGCCGGTGAGAACGACATCGTCCCGATCTTCCTCGGCGACGGCACCACCACGATCCAGTGGAACCCGATTCTCGAGGAGAGCGAAGGCTCGAGCTTCCGCACGCATTCGGGGTTCGTCAACGACTCCTGGCGCGTGAGCGATCACCTGACCGCCAATGTTGGCCTCCGTTACGACAGGAATCACGGCGCCGACCAGTCCGGCAACGTCGTCGCGAAGGACGCTGCCTGGAGCCCGCGGCTCGGGCTCATCTGGGATCCGACCGGGACCGCCGCATGGAGCGTGACGGCGAGCGTGGCGAAGTACGTGGCCGCGATCTCCAATCCGGTGGCGGATTCATCAGCGGCAGGCGGCAACCCGCAGACGCGCACCTTCCTGTATGGAGGACCGAGCATCAACGGCCCAGGTGCCTCGACGCTGGTGCCGACCGCGCAGGCGATTCGATCGGTGTTCGACTGGTTCTTCCAGAACGGTGGGCCGGGCCTGCCACTGAGCTCGGCACCAACCATCCCGGGCGTGACCCCACAGATCGCCGACGGGCTGTCATCGCCGAACGCATGGGAGTACGCGGGCGGACTGTCGCGCACCTGGAGCAGCCGCGCGTCGCTGCGAGGCGACCTGCTGGTGAGGCACTACACCGACTTCTACATGCGGCAGGCAGACACGACCACCGGACACGTGCAGGATCCGACCGGGCGATCGTTCGACCTCTCGCTGATCACCAATGCACCGGGCGGCTTGTTGAAGCGTGAATATGCCGGTGGAACGTTCACCGGAACCTACCGCTTCGGCACGGTGCTCGACATCGGCGCCAACTACACGCTGTCGCGGGCCTGGGGTAACTTCGACGCGGAGAACGTGGCGAGCGGCCCGGTGCCATTCGACTATCGGTACCCTGAATACAAGCAGGAGTCATGGAACTTCCCCGAGGGGGACCTCGCCGTCGATCAGCGGCATCGCGCCCGCTTGTGGGTGAACTACAACCCGGGTTTCGCGCACGGACTGACGTTCAGCCTGCTGCAGGCGCTCGAGAGCGGCGTGCCGTATGGCGCGTCGAATAGCAATGGTGTCGATCCGCGGCCGTATGTGACCAATCCCGGCGGCGTGTACCTGACGCCACCTTCGTCGACCGTGACGACTTACTTCTTCGGGCCGCGCGACGAGTTCCACACCGAAGGTCAGCGCCGCACCGACTTCGCGCTCAACTACGCGCACCGGATTCCGGGCGCGGGACGAACGCAGTTCTTCGGCCAGGTGCAGGTGCTGAACATCTTCGACCAGTTCCAGCTCTGTGCCTGCGGCAGCACGGTGTTCGGCACCGGCAGCGCGGCCAACGCGGGTGGCGTCAATCTTCAGCGTCTCGACACGACGGTCTTGACGCCGGGGACGACCGCGTCGAGTTTTGCGACCTTCAATCCGTTCACAACCACCCCGGTGCGCGGGGTGAACTGGAATCTCGGTCCGAACTTCGGGACCGCGCTCAATCGCTTCGCGTACACCACTCCGCGAACGATCCGGATGTCGTTCGGTCTGCGTTTCTAAGCTGCGTGCGGCGGGCCGGGTGTGGTCACCCGGCCCGCCAGCGTTCGCGATCGCTCCTCAAAGGTCTTGCAGATCGTTGATCGAACAGGTGAGTCGCGGACGGCGGGGATCGCTGATATCGATCTGATCCGGGCGGGCCACTTTGCCGGAGCCCCGTTTGCCGAACATCGCCCTGACGCCCATGTTCAGTCGATCCATCATCCCCGCTGATCCGATCACGAACTCGACGATGTGAAAGTAATCTCCGCGCTGCTCGGTGTGAAATTCTTCCAGGCGGCCGGCGACGCGGTTGTTGCCGGCGAGCACGCTCCTCCCGAGAAGCTCGTCGAAGTACACCTCGGAGCGCGTCATCGCTTTGCTCCCGGAATCGCAGCGACGAACCCTCGAAGTTTCCGCTCGACGCTTGCGGCTGGTGTTTCGCCGAAGGCGAGATCTACCTTGACCGCCTCCTTGACGTCCAGAATCTGGTGGACGTGAATCCTCAACGGCTGTCCTTCGTCGACGCCAAAGGCATGCAGCACGCCTGTGACGCAGCGGCCGAGGACGTGGCTGAGACGTTCGCCGAGCGCCGACGCTCCCAGTTCGACCGCCACGACGCGGAACGATCCCTCACCGGCCTCGATGATGACGCGGTCCACTCGACCCATCGCCCGGCCGTTACGATCGACGATCTCCTTGTCGAGCAGGTCGCGGACCAGGTGCATGACTACCCTCCCAGGATTTCGAGTGGAATGATGACGACGGCGAACACGGCACCAGCCACAGTCAGCAGCGCGAGTAGCGCATTGCCAACGGGCGTATTGGTCTTGTCCTTGACGAACTTGGTGTCGTTCATGACGACGAGAAAAGGCAGAACGATGAGCGGCATGACCATGACGGTCAGCGCCACCGACAGCATCGTCAGGCGAAGCGGATCGAAGCCGATCAGCGAGATCACAGTCGCGGCCAGCAGGATGAGTGTGAACCCACAGGAGAAGCGGGCGTTCTCGGCGCGTGGTCGATTGGCGCTCCAGGACCAACCGAATGCCTGGGACAGCAGATAGCCCATGTTCAGGGCAAGTTCGAGTGCCGCGCCGATGCAGCCGATACCCAGCGACAGCGCGAACAGCGCGATCGCCCACGAGCTGAACGCCGGGACGAACATCAACGCCGCCTGTTCGTACGAGTCCACGGTGATGTGAAGCGGTTTGAGCACCATCGCGCTGGTCACGATGATCGCCATCGACACCGCCGCGCCGAACATGTTGCCGCCGTAGGTGGTGAGGGTGTTGACCCAGAGTTCTTCCTGCTTCATCTCTTCTTCAATCGTCCCGGACGAATAGAAGTTGAGCAGGTACGGACTGACCGTTGCACCAACGATGCTGATCGCGAGGAACCCGTAACGCACGCCGTCATGGGTCGGCAGCGATGGGATGAAGCTGCGCGCGACGTCGGCGGGATCGGGACTCAGCCGGATGGCCGCAAGCACAAACGAGAGCGTAACCAGGCCGAGCAGACCGATGCCGTACTCCACGACGGCGAACCCGCTGAACCACAGAATCATCCACACGAGCAGGGCGGTCGGGACGATCCACCACTGAAAGCCGATCCCGCTGAGCAGCTTGATCGCGATTGCGGCGCCACCGAGTTCGGCGGCCAACAGCAGGAGATCCAGCAGGAACTCCGACGTGAGCAGAACGACATGGAAATGAATTCCGAACCGTTCACGTATGGCCGCAGTGATGGTGCGCTTGCTCATCACCGCAAGCCGGCCTGACATCTCGGTCAGCAGCGCGAGCATCGCCGCGGCGGCAGCTACCGCCCAGAGCAGCTGAAATCCGAACGCGGCACCCGCCTGTGCTGACGTTGAGATCGATCCGACTTCGACGAAGCCGCCGATGCTGGTGACGATGCCGAGAACGACGTCGAAGATCGCACTCACTGCTTTCTCGGCTCGTTGTAAATCGGAATCTTTGCCAGGCCGTCGCGTACGGCGGCCGCGTTCGCTCCACGCATCCCGTGCTGGATGCCGGCGATCAGCCGCTCGAGATGGTCGGCTGTGTCGGACAGGCGCGCGCCCCGCTCATCGATGAGCATTTCTGGCCGGCTCGCCAGCGACCTGCGTTCCTGTTCGACGAGAACGAACGTCCGTTCAAGGGCGGTCTGCGCGTACGTGCCGGAGACACGGCCGTCGAGCCATGCACCTGCGATCGCGCGCACAGTGGAACCAAGCGACTGGAGCGCTTCCTGATGTTGACGGATTTGCCGATCCTGTCGACTGCAGGCGGCGGAACTCGAAATGCTGATCAGACAGGAGAGAAGCGCTGCGAGCTGACGAGTTCGCATGTCAACTGGCGAGCAAAAATCCTGCCCGGGAACTCGTCAGGCCACCTTGCGCCAGCGGAGCGAGGCGAGACCGCCGATGACAAGGAGGTAGCAGATCGTCATGACCGAGAGCCGCATGGCGGTCCGGTAAACCGTGCGTCCGACCACGTCGAAGATGGTAAAGGCGATGACGATCAGCGCAATGGTGACGATGGGCTTCATCACGCCTGGAATTCGAGCACGGTAGTTGACCAGCAACATGGTTGCGACGGTCGAGAGCAGGAACACATAGTCCCAGCCCTGGGGCGACAGGATCGGCATCATCGTCAACAGCAAACCGGCCTCGAGTGGTTCTGGCGCCGGAACCCCTCGACGCGAGAAGAAGACGGCCGCTGCCACCGCGAGCAGCGCGACCATCAGCGCCGCAGCGAGTGCCTGCGCGGTCGGTCCGGGCCCGAGCGAGCGGGCAAACACCGATGCGGCCGACACGTTGTTGACGTCCGCAAGATTTGGCGCAGTCGTCTGCGTAACCGTGCGCCACCACTCGGCGAGCAGGTGCGCGTTCCCGTCGAAGCCATAAACTGCCGCCGGCAGGAGCAGCGCGACGGCGATGCCGGTGAACGCGCCGCCGAGGGACGGCAGTCGTCGCCGCCCGACCAGCCACGGCACCAGGAGCACGGCGTACGGCTTCAGCACGACAGCCGCAGCGATGAGGAGGCCGGCGGCGAATTCACGGCCTGCCTGCATTTCCGCCAGCGCCAGGACGACCACGGCCGCCATGACGATGTTCACCTGGCCCAGCTCCAGTTCATGCGCGTAGAACTTTCCGAGGAGCACGAACGTGATGCCGATGAGATATGCGCGTGAATGGAGTCGCTCCGGCATCACCCTCACGCTCTTCCTCAAGAGGAGCACGAGCATCAGGATCGATCCGGCGAACCAGCACGCGCGCACGACGCGGTCGGGTGCAAGCCCCAGCGGGATCGAGACGACGGCGAATGCCGGCAGGTACTTGAACTGGTAGTGACGGTCCGATTCGCGGTAGAGGGGCTCAGCCGCGAGCGCCCGCACGGCTGCACGGCGATAGACCTCGTAATCCGGCATCAGGCCCTCGATCTTGACAAGGTAGATCGCGACGATGCCGATGAGGACGACGGTGATCAGGCCGGCGGCGATGAACCGGCGACGCGGGGATGAAGGTCTTGCCCCAGCAGTAGCGACTGTCACGGAGGTGCGCCCGGCCGCATTCGGCGCAATGTTACATGGAACGCCCCTCGGCGTGGCACGCAGTCGATCGCGTTTGTCTTATCCCTCGATCTCCGGGGAAAACTGCAGCCGTCCGGGATTCCGGAGACGCTCGCATAAAGGCCGTTCAAAGCCTGTGAACTGACTGGCACCGAAGCTGCCCTTGCCAGACCGGATGAGTACGCCAGGCGAGCAGGGTCACTCCCCAGCGGTGACCGGCACAGGCTCCACGCGCGGTCGAGCACCCAGGCCGAACCGGCGGCGATGGCTGCGCGTTTCCGTGGCAGTTGTGGCGGTGCTGTTCCTTTCGGTTTTGGCGCTCCACACCGCGCCGGCGAAGAAAGCGGTCGCCACGATCTTGACGAAGTGGGTGCACTCGAGGGTGGGCATTGAGGTCACGCTGGGGCAACTGGACTACCAGCTGTGGCGCGGTCAGGCCACCATCGTTGGTCTCCGGACCGCCGGACGCGGCGTCGACATCACGAGCGAACGCATCGACGTCCGGTTCGGTCCAGGCACTGGACTGGAAGTTCGCGCGGTCGCGCCTCGCATGCACGTGAGCCTCGCACGATCGCGCGCTTCGCAGCCAACTGCGGTGAACCCGCGCCCGTGGTTGTCGTTGCTGCGCTTCGCACGAATCGAGGTCGTGCATGGCTCCATCGATGTCGTCGATGCGGACGGGCGATCCGGTCTGACGCTGGACGGCATCGACGCGCTCGTGACTCGCACCCCGGGCGGCGCCGGCGGCACCCTTCGCGTCAACGCGGCCGCGGCCGGGCCTGCAGAGGGTCCCCGGGTCGAACGGGTCGGCATCGATGCCACAGTCGAGATCCGATCCGACACAGGGACGCTGGTCATTCAGTCGGCCCGTCTGCGCGCGGCGGGATCGGATCTTCACGCCCAGGGAGAGCTCAGTGGCACGACACCGCTCGCGATGCGAGCACGCTTCGAAGGGACCGTCGCATCCACGCTCGTGACTGCGGCGCTGCCGAAACAGCGGATCGAGATCCCCGGCTCCCACCCGATTGCCATCCGCGGACGGCTGGAGAACGATCGGCTGGTTGCCGATGCCATCGAAACGGAGATGTTTGGCGGCCTCATCACGGCGCGTGGAACCATGAGTCTGTCGAATCGCGACGGAGACTTCGCACTTGTGGCGCGCAACCTCGACGTTCGCGAGGTATCGAACATGTGGTCCTCCCCCGCGATCGCGTCTCGACTGGACGCTGAGCTCGGGTTGCGCATGAGCGACTGGAAGCCCGAGTCGCTCAGTGGTTCGGGAACACTTGCATTTCGCTCGCAGCAGGGCCGCGGTCTGCCAGTCGACGGTGGTGCGCAGGTAGGATGGAACGGTCGCGCACTGACCTGGGGGTCGGAACGCCTGATGGTTCGTGACGTGGCCGTGAAGCTGGACGGACAGTTGAGCGCCGAGGGCGACATCTCCGCGCGCTACACCGCCCATATCCCGGCGATCGATCGATTGCGGCCGGTACTCGCCGACCTCGGCGTCCAGGTGTCGCCGTTGCCGCTGACCGGCAGCGCGTCCGCCGCAGGCACGCTGGCAGGCCGCCTTCCCGAGGTCGCACTGTCCCTGCGAGTGACCAGCGACGACGTCACGGCGTATGGCGTGCGGGCCGCGGTTGAGAGTGACGTCCGCATGACGCGCTCGGGCGTCGAAATCGTTTCGCTGCTGGCGCGTGGCGCTGAAGTAGAGGCGCGTGCCGCCGGCGTCATTCCATTGCAGCCTGACGGGCAATGGAACGTGACCGGCGACCTTCAGCGTCTGAATCTCTCCGGCCTGCTGGCTGATCGCGGTATCGCCATGCATGCGAACGCGAGCGGTTCGTTCGCGATCGACGGCGCGCGTTCGAAGCCCGCCGTGCGCATCGAACGCTCTGCTGCCACCGTTGCTGGAGGCACCATCGCGCTGTCCGGATCATGGCATCCAGAGAGCGGGGTCATCGAGGGACGAGTCGAAGCGGCGCACGTCGACGTCCAGCAGCTCGATCCCCTCGTGCCGCACGCCCGCGAGCTCGCCACCACACTCGCACTGACGGCCGACATCTCTGGTTCCCTGTCAGCGCCGTCGGGCCGCGCTCACGTCACGCTCACGGAACCGCGGCTCCGCGGCATCACGCTGCCGGATGCGACGCTGGACCTCTCCTCTGACGGACGCGTGATCTCGGTGGCCGGCCTGTTGGGCGACCGCTCTTTTCTGTCCGGACAGGGTGGTGTCGGCGGCGGATGGCCGCTCGACGTGAAGGTCGACCTCGCCTCGTTGCCGACGGACGATGTGGCCCGGATGATTCCGATGCCGGCAGGGGGGATCGCGGACGTCTCGGTGGCCGGCCAGGCGAATATTCATCTGCTGCTGCAGGATCCCTCATCGTTCGAATATCAATCCGAGATCTCGCAGCTGGGGCTTCGCGCGACCAGGGACTGGCGCGCCGGTCCGTTCTCGGCATCCGGCAATCGCGATCACTTCTCGATTCGCGGCCTGGACTTCCGGTCCGGCGAGAGTCGCGTCACCGTCGACGGTGGGCTCGGCTTCACAGCGGAGTCCGGCGCCATGACGGTGAATGCAAACGCGCCGCTCGCTGACTTCGCATGGCTCCTGCCGGGCGTCGAGGCCAAGGGACAGGCGGATGTGAACATGCGCATCACCGGGTCGATTGCTGCGCCAGTGGTTGATGGCAGGATCGCTCTTCGCGATGGCTCATTGCACACGCCGGCGGTTCAGGTCGATCAGATCGAGATCGAAGCGATTGCCGAGCAGTCCGTTCTCAACATCCGCAATGCGACTGCGCGCGTTGCCGGGGGCGAGGCACGAGTGACGGGAGCGCTCCCCCTTGTTTCCGGGAGCGGAGACCGGCCGCGGCAAGTCGACTTCACCCTTCGCGGTCTCGACCTCGCCACCTTCGCCGGCGCGACGGCGGAGCACGCCAAGCTCTCGATTCCGGCCGATCTCGACGGGCGCGTCACCCTGTCGGCCTTCGCAGTGAATGCAATCGAGGCTCATGGTGCGCTCACGCGTTTGAGCGTCATCGCCGATGCGGAGCGGCAGGATCTCGAGGCGCCCGTCTCCTGGACCTTCGAGCGGGGAACGCTGGCCCACACGCCGCTGCGTATTCAAGGCCCCCGCGGTCACGCCACCCTCTCTGCAACGCTCACATCCGCAGGTGACGGACTGCGGTTCTCCGCTCAGGGCACCGGTACCCTGGATCTCAGCATCGCGAATCCATTCCTGGCGGACACCGGTGTGGCCGGGGGCACGCTGACGTTCGACGCGCGGGTCGCGCGCAGTCAGGCACGCTGGACGATGGGTGGCAGCGCGAACCTGGTCGACGGCCGCCTCGTGCTCAGATCCCCTCAACTCGCCCTCACCGACGTTCGCGCCTCCTTGCGTGCGGACGGGGACCGGGTCGAACTGGTCGAGGCCACCGCCGTTGTGGGTGATGGAAAGATCGTCGCGCGCGGACAAGCGGCCATCACCAACCACGATCTCGACCTCGACCTCCGCGTCGAGGCGGACCGTGTGCCCCTGGAGCATCCGGAAGGGCTGCGAACGCGATCGTCCGGCGTGGTCCAGGTGTCGGGTACCGCTGCGAGGCCGCACATCACCGGAGACCTCGTCGTGAATCGAGCGGTCTACGAACGGGAGCTGGACAGAACGGCCAAGGCACTCGACCTCGCCGGTGCCAAGGGTGCTGCCCCGGCGAGCCGCGGGGCGCTCGCCGATCGCACCGAGCTCGAGCTGACGCTGCGACCCGAAGACGGGCTCCGGATCGCGACCGACACGGCCACGCTCGTCATCGATGGCACACTGAGAGTCGTCGGCACGGTGGCTACGCCGGAAGTGGACGGCTCGCTGAGCGTGCGTGAAGGCGGCACGGTGCGGGTATCGCGCGCGCTCGTGCGGCTCCAGGGCGGACGCATCGAGTTGCGCGGCTTTCCGTCGCGTCCGCCAGAAATCGAGATCCAGGGGGTCACGCAGGTCACCGGCGTGCGGATCGACGTCGGATTGTCAGGATCGCTCGACGACGTCCGCATGAACCTGTCGTCATCCAACCGCAGCGATCTGAGCCAGGGTGACCTGGCGACCCTCATTCTCACCGGCAGGACGACGTCAGAAGCCGCCGCCGACAGCGGCGCCATCGTCGTCGAGGAAGTGGCCGCAGCGCTGGGGCAGGCGCTGGACCGCCAGCTCGGAGGTGCGGTGATGATCGACGTCTCGCGCGATGAGTCGTTGATCGTCGAAGACACGAACCCTTCGCAGCGGCTCAACATCGGTGTTCCCCTCAACAGCCGCCTCTATGTGATCTATTCACGAAGCCTCGATCACGAGGCGCTTCGCTGGATCGTCGACTTCAAACCGGGCGGCGACTTTCGCCTGCGCGCGATCGCGAATGACGACGCGAGCGAGGCGGTGGAGGTGAGTCATCGATTCGGCTTCAATGCCTGGTCACGCAAATACCTGGCACCGGCGGCGAAGACACGCGCCTCGAGATCGGCGAGGTCACCATCAGCGGCGCCCCGGCTGGTACCGAGGCAGAACTGCGCAAGCGGTTGAAGTTGAAGAGCGGCGACACCTTTGACTACTTTCGCGGTGAAGAAGGTGCGGCGAAGGCACGAAAGTGGCTGGCGGAGCGCGGATACCTGACCGCGGCCGTCGAGGTCCGCGAGACGTCGCGCGGCACGAATGCCGACCTGGCGGTGCGGATCAATCCAGGGCCTCGCGTGACTGTCGAGTGGCGCGGCGACGACCCGGGTCGCGGCGAGAAGAAGCGCCTCAATGCCCGGTGGGAAACGTTTCTTCCGCTTCAGGACACGGCGGAACGACTGGCCCGCGATCTCCGACACAGCTTGCGCGCGAGGGGTTACTACAGCGCCGTTGTGACAGCGGAGGTGCGCGCGGCGAATGGGCAATCGCAGGCCATCTTCGACGTGCGCCGCGGCAACAAGGGGAAGGGCGTTGCGCTGGTGTTCGACGGCGCTGCATCGATTCCACAAGCGACGCTCGCAGCGGCCCTGCCGGATCGCAAGAGCGCGGCATTCTTCGCGCTGCTCGATGGTCAGGGCACCCAGAAACTGCCCACGGCCGTTCGAGTGGCGTACGCACGCGAGGGCTTCCTGCAGGCGGAGGTCGGTGCGCCCGTGGTGCAGGTCGAGCCGGAATCGGGTCGATTGCTGGTGACGATCCCGGTCCATGAGGGAACACGGGCGAGCGTTGTCACGCTCGATGTTCCGCCCGAGGTCGGGACACTCGACGGCGCTCCCGCCCCTGCCTTCCAGTTGCGGCCGGGTGATCTCTTCCGCTTCGAGTCGTACAACGCCGATCGCACGCGTCTGCGGACCTGGTATCGCGACCAGGGATTTCCAGACGCGCGCGTCCAGGGGGTGGTGGAACCGTCGGCCGCGGGGGTCGTCGTGAGACTCCGGGCCGAACCAGGTCCACGCGTGCGGGTCGCCGGGGTGCGAACGCTCGCGCGATGGTCATACCCGCGACGGTGTCATCCAGAATGCGGTCGGCATGACCGAGGGGGACCTCGCCCGCGCCAGCGATCTCGATGCGGCGCGCCGGCGCCTCACCGAGACACGCGCGTTCCGTTCGGTGGACGTGCGTCTCGAGCCCGTGCCGGGGAAGGATGACGTGCGTGATGTCGTCGTGGATCTCTCTCAACGCACCGACATCACCACGGAGTACAGCCTGCGTTACACGACTGCGGGCAACAGCCAGGTCGGTGGCGCGCCGTCGGAAACAGACGCGGGTCTGCAGGTTGGTGGCGCCGTCGAGTTCGTCAACCCGTTCGGCTGGGCTGCGCGCTACCGGTTGTATGGCCTGTATGGTGCCGAGCGCCGGCTCCTGGGCGGACGATACGAGTCGTCGACGTTCTTCGGGCACCAATGGGAGACGCAGGTCTTTCTCTTCGACGACACGGACCGGGTCGAAGACTTCGATTCCCTCGGCGAGCACGTCAAGGGCGTGACCTTTCAGCAGACGAAGCGGTGGCGGACGACGATCGATGGACGCCGGCTGCACGATCGGCTCCGGCTGCAATGGGGTTACACCTATAAGTGGATCCGCTATCGCGCGCTCGAGACCGGTGAGACGTTGGCCGGGTATCGCGCCGGACCGATCCTGTCGCTGATCAGCGATTCGCGCGACAGCGTCACCGATCCGCATCGAGGGTTGTTCTGGTCGGTCGGCACCGAGACGGCCCTCACGGCACTTGGGTCCGACGTCAACTACATCAAGACGTTTGGCCAGGTCTTCTTCTACACGCCGCTGACGCCGCGCGTCACGTGGGCGCAGAGTTATCGCGTCGGCCTCGTGCCCGGCGACGATCCGCTCCTGCTGCTGGAGAGTCGTTTCATGGCCGGCGGTGCGTCGTCAGTTCGCGGCTTCGATCAGAACATGCTGAGCCCACGGACGCCGGAGGGAGAGGCCATCGGCGGCCAGGCGGTCGCGATCGTCAACCAGGAACTGCGGTTCCCCCTGTTCAAGAAGTTATATGGCGGCCTTTTCTATGACGCCGGGAATGCGTTTCTGCTGGCCAGCGATCTGGACCTTGGCTCACTGCGGCAGAGCGCCGGGGCTGGCCTTCGGCTGATGTTCCCGTTCGGCCCGGTGCGCCTCGATTGGTCGGCCGTGATCGATCCGCGCGAGGGTGAGAAGCGCTCGCGCGTGCATTTCAGCATCGGGCATGTGTTCTAGTCCGGCCCCCAAGATCAAGTACAAGAGGACAAAAGGGCAAAAGGGCAAGAGATACAGGCGGGGTGGCGCCGGCCTTCGGCCGGCCGGGTGGGCTGACGTGACCGGCGGATGCAAGCAGCTGCGGATCAAGTGCTGTTTGCATCGGCCGGTCACGTCAGCCCACTCGCGCGAAGCGCGTCCACCCCGCCGCGTCTCCTGAACTCCTAGATCTCCTGTTAACGTTTTTTCTTTGTCGCGGGAGGCGCTGAACTTCCGGGGCAACTCCGGCGGACCGGAGAGTTTCACGGCGCGCGACTGGAGCAGCAACCCAACTGTCCAGCAAAACCAGCTCTTTTGACCAATATTGCGCGTGCTGGTGAACGGCACGCTTCCTGTCATGCAGGCCTCGGAGTGGTGTCGTAGTGCAGCCCTTGAGGGATGCCTTTCCAGGCGCCTTGTGGAGACGATGACGTCGAATCCGTACCAGGAAGCACATAAATGATGGGAATCGTTCAACGCGCGTTAGTGGTGGGGGCGATGATCGCTGCAGTGGGCGGCGGCGCGTCGGCACAGACGCCGTCAAATCCACCGACGACGGCCGCGACCGATGGTTGGCAGATTCACGCTTATCCAATCCTCGTGTGGCTGCCGCTCGGGATCAACATCGACGTCGATCTGCCGCCGATCGAAGGGATCGGCAGCGGTGGTGGCCGCGACCACGCGGCAATCGTCGACGGTCGTTTCGACGGCGCGTATCTCGCCGGCTTTACGGCCGACAACGGCACGTGGCGGATTCAAGGAGATGCCATCTGGGCCGGGATCGGCGGTGATCGCCCGGAAAGCCCCGTTCTGACGGTGGACGCCGACATCATTTACGCCTACGGCAACGTCGGATACGCACTGGCCAGGGACCTGTACGTAACCGGTGGCGTGCGCAGGCTGGCGCTCAAGTACAACGTCAAGCTCGGCGACCGCCCTAACTTCGAGCGCAAGCCGGGTATCTGGGATCCGCTGGTGGGTGTCGCCTACGAGCACGTCGGCAGAGTGCTCGGCTTTCACGCGAACATGGACGGCGGCGGCTTCGGCGTCGGCGCGGACATCGACCTTGGCGGCACGGTACGAGTCGACCTGAAGCCGCTACGTCACTTCGGTATCACCGCCGGTTACTCGATTCTCTACTTCAAATTGACTGACAGCGCCGACAACCGCGACTTCACCGTGAAGCAGACGCTGCACGGTCCGATCGCAGGGATCGGCTTCTACTTTTAGCGGTAGCGTGAAGAGTTGCGGGCACATGCAAATGACGAAACGAATCGGAAGCATCATTCTCGTCGGAATGGCGATTCTCGTCTCCGTCACAGCGCAGCACGCTTCCGACCGGCCTGACGCCGGTCATTCCTGGACTGAACTTGCGGCCGGCAATCAGCGGTTCGCGAGTGGAAAAGTCAAACCGCACGATCTCGTCGCCCGGCGCAAGCAGTTGGTGAACGGGCAGAGTCCTCACACCGCCGTTCTGAGCTGCGCCGACAGCCGTGTGCCGCCCGAAGTGATCTTCGACCAGAATCTTGGCGATCTGTTCGTCGTGCGAACCGCCGGTGAAAGTGCCGACCCGCTGTCGGTCGGCAGCATCGAATACGCCGTCGCGCACCTCGGCACCACGCTGGTCGTGGTGATGGGACATCAGAGTTGTGGCGCGGTGACGGCCGCATGTTCGGGCGAACCCGAGGAGTCGCCGAATCTCGGGGCCGTGGTCGCACCGATCACGACTTCGTGCAGCAAGATCGACAAGGCGAGACCTGAGACCCTGGACCTCGCGATTCGCGATCACGTCCACAGCGTCGCCGATCAACTGCTTGCGAAGAGTGCCCTGCTGAAAAAAGCCGTCGACGACGGGAAGCTGACGATCGTCGAAGCTTACTACTCGCTCGACACCGGCCAGGTGACGAAGCTGCGCTGAGGAATGTTCATGACCCGTATCGCGATGCATGCAGTGGTGGCGTCCGTGGCTCTCTCGACGGCGATCGGCGCCGCCGGACCGAAGTTCACGAGCACGTGGAAGGCACCGGAAGCCGCCGGCGTCAGCTTCGCCGGTAAGAAAGTTGCCGCGCTCATCATGACCGATGACGATGGGCTGCGTGTCTCCGGCGAGGAGGCGCTCGTGCGCGAGCTCGCCGCGATCGGCCTGACCCAGGGCGTTGCCAGCTACAAAATAGTTCCGCGCGAAGAGCTCCGCGATCCGGAGAAAGCCAAGGGCTGGTACGAGCGCTCCGGGGTCGATGGCGTCGTTTCCATGCGCCTCGTGAAAGCCGACACGCGCAAGACGTGGACGCCATCCATGTGGACCACGCCGTATTACAACTCGCTGTGGGGCTATTACGGTTACGGCTGGAATTCGCTCTACACCTACGATCCCGGACACACGCAGATTGACCAGGTGGCCATCGTTGAAACGCTGGTGTTCAGCGTACCGCTGAACAAGCTGCTGTGGGCGGCCGTCAGCGAGTCGACCAACCCGAAAGACGCCAACCGCGTCATCAAGGATCTGGTGAACCAGACAGTGAAAGAAATGACGAAGCAGGGTTTGATCCGCCAGGGCACGAAGTAAGCGCGCACGAAGTTCCAGTGACAAGCGACACCGTGTACGTGCTGGTTGCGGGAGTGATTGTCGCTGCCCAGGCCGTGATGATCGCAGCCATGCTCGTGCAGCGCCGCCGGCGGCGAAAAGCCGAACGGGAACTGCTGCAGAGCGAGGCCCAGCTTCGCACCAGCTACGAGCGGGTTCGCGACGTGGGCGGGCGGCTGCTGACCGCGCAGGAGGCCGAGCGATCCCGCATTGCCCGTGAGCTGCACGATGACATCAGCCACCAGCTCGCCCTTCTCGAAATCGAGCTGCGGTTGTCGGGACGAGATGAAGAGGCGCGTGTCCGGATCAATGGGATCGCACGGAGCGTCCACGAACTGTCGCACCGGCTCCATCCGGCAAAGCTGCAGCTCCTGGGGCTCATCCCGTCGCTGCGGTCCCTTCAGAAGGAGGTGCTGCGGTCAGGGCTGGTCGTTGAATTCACCGAGCGGGACATCCCTGCCGCGCTCTCCCCCAGCATCACCCTTTGCATCTATCGCATCGTTCAGGAAGCGTTGCAGAATGCCGCCAAGCACAGCGAGGCGGCGACCGTCTCCGTCGATCTGCGCCACGAACACGGCGAACTCATCCTGACGATTGTCGACGACGGGATCGGGTTCGATGTCGAGAGCGCCTGGGGCAAAGGCCTCGGGTTGATCAGCATCCTCGAGCGCGTCGAAGCAAACGGGGGCAGTCTCGACATTCGGTCAAAGCCTGGCGGAGGTACCCGCTTCCGTGTGCGAGTGCCGGCGAGGCGTGACACTGACGATGCGTGGCCCTCCGAGGCTGGCGCTTCCAACCACGCGAGCTGAAGAATCTCCGGAATGCCGGAGGGCTGAACGCGCGTCCGGAGTTCCAGCGGCGCCTGCAGCCCATCTGCGCAGCGGCTTTACAAGAGCGGCGCCGGCTCCAAGGGCGTGCGCCGGGCGGCATCCAACGTGCGCTCATTTCCTGACGTGATCGAGCGCCGCGCGCACATTCTCGCTCCCGTCACCGCCGCGGCGCTGATCGCGCAGCAGGTCGGGTCCAATGCCCTCCGGGACGGGTTGTTCCTGTCGTTCTTTCCGGTTTCGACACTGCCGTTTCTGATGGGAAGCGCCGCCGTGCTCGCGGTTCCTGCGGCGCAGCTCTCCGGCCGCGTCCTGACGCGCTTCGGACCCATCCGTGTCGTTCCAGTCGTCCTCGGATCCAGCGCACTCCTGTTCTTCGTCGAATGGATGCTGCTTGGCTGGCTGCCGCGCACCACCTCGGTGGTCCTGTACTTCCATTCCAGCGTGCTGGGTGCGATCGCAGTCTCAGCCCTGTGGTCGCTGCTCAACGAGCGTTTCGATCCGCATTCGGCCAAGCGATTGATGACGCGCGTGGCGGCGGCAGCCACGTTCGGCGGCGTGATCGGGGGGGTCGGCGCCGAACGCGTCGCCACGCTGTTGCCGCGGGGCGCCCTCCTGCTGATTCTCGCGGTGGTCGGGTGCGGCTGCGTCGCCGGAGCGGCCGCCCTCGGCGCAGGTGCGCCGCCGAGGCGCGTGCCCACCACGGTGCCGGACCCGGTCAGCGGCTGGAGGCACATTCAGCGTCAGCCGCTGCTTCGTGACCTGGCGCTGGTCGTCGCGCTGGCGGCGATGCTGGCGGCGTTCGTGGACTACGTGCTCAAGGCCAACGCCGTTGCCTACTTTGGCAAAGGTGAATCGCTCGTGCGGTTCTTCGGTCTCTTCTATGCCGGCACCGGTCTCGGGGCAGTAGTGATCCAGTCGGCCCTCGGGCGTGTTGCCCTGGTGCGGCTCGGCGTCGGTGGATCGGTCGCGACCCACCCGGTTGTCGTGGCGGCGGCGACCCTGCTCAGCTCGGTGACGCCGTTTGCGTGGCTGGGAGTGCTGCCGCGCGGCCTGGACGTGGCCGTCCGCAATTCGCTCTTTCGCACGGGCTATGAACTGCTCTACACGCCACTCGCCGAAGCGACCAAGCGATCCGCCAAGTCGATCGTGGACGTCGCCGGTGATGGCATCGGCAAGGGAATCGGGGCCGGCCTGATCGTGCTGCTCGTGGCGCTCGTTCCGGCGCACCCGCTCGCCGCCGTGAACATCGCGGCGATCGCAACAGCGGGAGCCGAGTTCGTGCGTGCGCGGCGGCTGCGCGCGGGGTACGTGGACGCGCTCGAAGGCGGACTGCGCCGCCAGGGGGAAGAGTTCGAACCGCCGCAATACTCGATGGGTGACTTCACGATCGCGGGGAGCATGGGCCCGCTCGATCGCGAGTCCATCAGGCGCGCGCTGGCTTTGGCCGAGGGCAAGAACGCCGTCAGCGCGCCGCTCGACGAAGCCGCCGCGGCCGATCCGGTCGTCGCCGCGATCGTCGAACTGCGGTCGCATGATCCCAGCCGGATCCGGGCCGCGCTGCGCGATCTACCCCGCGATCCGCTGCTGGTCGGAGCGCTCGTGCCGCTGCTCGCAACCGACGAGCTCGTCCGGCCCGTCGTCACCGCCCTCAACACGTTCGGCGCGCGGGCTGCCGGCGAGATGGCCTCCGTGCTGCTCGATCCTGCGGCGGCGGAAGTCGTACGGCGGCGGTTGCCGCTCGCCTTGAAGTCGTGCCCGTCGGCGCTGGCGCGCGATGCTCTCTTCGCCGCTCTCCAGTCACCGACCTTCGAGCTGCGTCTCCGATGCGGGCGGGCGCTGATCGCGTTGACCGACGAACACCCGGCGCTGCTGCTGCCTTTTACCGGCTTGCTGGCATTGGTCGAGCACGAAGTGCGGGGCACGGCGCCGCCGCACCTCGTGCGCGAGCACATCTTCAACCTGCTCGCGCTGGCACTCGAGCGTGAACCGGTGCGGATCGCGGCGCAATCCTTTGCCACTACCGATGCCTACCTTCGGGGCACGGCACTCGAATACCTGGAGACCGTTCTTCCGGCGCGTGTGTTCGAGCTGATGGGACCGGTGCTCGCGGTGACCGGCCCGACTCCTCCACGGAAGCGGCCGGCGGCCGACCCGCGCGCCGAGTTGCTCCGCGCCGGCGCGACCATGGTGATGAGCCGCGACGAGCTGCGCCGGCAGCTCGAAGCGGCAGCCGCGAGCGACGAGACGCGTTGAGAGTTCGAGGTTCGTATTTGTTATGACGATTGCCAGGCGATTGATCGTGCTGCTCGCGGTACCGCTGCTGATTCTCTCGGGGATCGGCGTTTTTACACGTTACCAGTTGCAGCAGATCGAGGATCGCACCCGGTTCGTTGCTGAATCGCGGGTCGCCGCATTGACCCGGCTGGGGGACATCTCGCGCAGCTTCGCTGAGCTGCGAGTGAATCTCGGTGCTCATCTGCTCGCCACCGATGCGTCCGGTCGCGCGCGCGCGCGTTCTGCGTTCGATGAAGACAAGCTCGAGTTGTCTCGCCTCTTGACCGACTATGCCGACAAGCGGAGCACGAGCGATCACGGCCGAAGATTGCTGAACGACTTCCGCACGGGAAGCCAGCAGTGGACCGCCAATGCCGAACAGGCGATGGCGCTCGCCGACGGGGGGCACCAGGAGGAGGCGATCGCGTTGTTGTTCAGTCCATCGATTGCCGGCCTCGGCGTGACGGTCAGGCAAGGCTCGCTCGAATGGATCAAGTACAACCAGGAGATCGCCGAGGACGCAGGCACTGCCGCCCTGGCGGCGATCGACAGTTCCCAGCGCAGCCTGCTCGCCGCGATCGTCCTGGCGCTGGCGTTTTCGGGACTGCTCGGCTTCGTCACGTTTCGAAGCATCGTCACACCGATCCAGGCACTCGAAGCATCGGTGACGACGATCGCCGGGGGCGACTACGCCCAGGTGGTGCCGTTCACGAAGGCGACCGATGAGGCCGGCGGGCTGGCGCGTTCGATCGATGTGCTCAAGCGCGGCGCCGAGGCCACGGAAGGACAGCGCTGGGTGAAGTCGAACATCTCCGTGCTCACCGCCGCCCTCCAGGGGGCGAACTCGCTCGACGAGTTCGGCGAGCGGCTGGTGTCGACGCTGGTGCCGATGCTCGGCGGCGGGCTCGCGGCTTTCTACATCTTCGACGAGAACACCACGCACCTGCACCGCATTGCGGGGTACGGCCTGCCCGCAGGTGCCGCGGCCGGCACCT
>CAVULC010000011.1:0-237710 GCA_963742265.1 uncultured Acidobacteriota bacterium | reverse complement strand
ACTGACAGGAAGTACAACCAGACACCGTGGTCGATGATCTCGACCGGGTAGCGGTGGCGCTTGTACGAGGGGGCTGCACTTGTCACCCCCGAATCATCCCAGCACACCGGTTGCCGTCTTTAACGTGACAATGCCCGTCGATCAGCCCTGCCGGCATCGGGTGATTCTCGCCGACCACCGCGGAGATGAGGTCGTCGAACGCGTGCGGTAGTGCACCAAGGTTCATCTCGCAATACACCGCCAGACGGTCCGCGGTATCGAAGCAGGGTTCGGCGGCAGCCGGCAGCTCTTTCATCAGCTCGGATTCATCGGCCATGTATCGACGACTCTGTCGTGTGCGTGGCATTGACCTTGCGACAGGTAGGCCCGCTATTTAAGGCCTACCTGCTCTTTCTATCTGGTGTGGGTGGGTTACCGGTCGTCTTCCGGACGGTGGGTGACGACGACCGGCAGCGCATACACCTGGGCCCGCCGCCCGGGCCGGCGCATCGCTGACCCTGGTGCGAGCGGGTTCTCCGGGGTCACGGTGACGTATTTACGACCCACGCGGGTGACCACACCCTCGTTGATGAGCGGGTCGTGCACCGTGACCTTATCGCCGACGCGAAACTTCTCAAGCGGGCTACTCATCGATCACCCCTCAGAGGCGATGCGGCCGGGAAAACCGCTGTGGGGCAGCGACCACCACATAGCCCGGCTCGTAGTTGGTGGCGTAGACACAGCGTCGGCCCACTTTGCCGACTACTACCGGTTCGCCCTCTGCGTCGTTGTCCAGCACCAACTCGTCTCCCACGCTGATCTCCGAAAGTTCCATCATGTAATTCCGCTCTCGTTGGATTGTGTTGTCGTGCTACATCACTAAAGTTCTCGGCCCTCTCGGCGGTGATCGCTTCCGACACCACGGATAGCCGCAGGACCTGCCAACGCCTGACCGGTCGTGTCACGGCTCGCTGAATTGCGCTGCCCTGTCCCCCAGTTCAGCTCGCTGTTGTGCAGCCTGGGCGGCTGTTGGGTTGTGCGTACTCTGCGCTGACGCATCGCTACGCGCAGCAGTCACCCACGTATCCGCGCTTTCTGTCGCCGATCGACGCAGTCGCGCGACCGATTCGGCGGCTACAGGCCTCGACGCTATCACGATTCGGTCGGCCGTGACGTGCTTGTGGTCCAAGTTGGAGCACGTGCAGTCGTTGTTTGAGGAGTCACCCAGGCCGCCATAATTGGCGCTGAGGTTTGTACCGTGATATCGGTATCTGCCTCGCCTGTCGTGAAATCGGCGGTTATCTCGCAAGTACTTTTCCGTCGCTCGGACCTCACAGCATCTCCAGCGCGTTTGGTGTTATGAACATCGGCTCCTTTCCGTGTTTAGCGCACATCGCCGCCACGACATAACCCTCGTGTCAATATTTTCAGGCTCTTCTCAGCGAAAGCAACCGCTTGGCCGACTGAGTGATCGGCACCACAGAACAGCGTTCCTCAGGGGCCGCTTGAGGACAAAGGCGTCGATGTGGCGGTCGCCGGTGGACACAGCCTCGTGCCCGGCGTCGAGGTGTGGCGAGCGGCTTCCTGTACCGGTTGTACACAGGCGCTGAATGCCAGCTCGGTGTGGCGTGGGTCAGGTAGGTCTGCACGGTGCGCGATGAGATGAAAAGCCGTGTGGCGATGTCCTTTCCGTGCCTGCCCTGCTCGCCGAACTGTCCGAGGTGCTCGCACTATTGCATCGCCAGTGAAGTCGGGCCGGTAGGAGACGGCCAGGTACATGAGCTTAGCCCGCCAGAGCCGATCCTCGTCGGAGGCCAACGCATAAACGCACGACTCGTTTGGCACCGTGCGTGATCAGAGGCGACGCGGGCTGTGATGCGGATTGCCGTCAATAACCAGTTACATCACAAAGCAATTGGCCGAGCGCCAGGAGATAGCATGACTCAATCATCACGTGGCTCGATCGAAACGATCTCGCATCAGGTCGACCGGCACACGATCCAGATCGACGACCCGTTCGAGCGGTTCAGGAATCGGTATAAGCGAGCTGTGCCCGTGTTCGAAAAGCGAACGGTTCGATTCCCTCGTCGAGAGGGGCGTTGACTGGCAGTGCCTAATCGTTGACGACATCGTTGAATACGTCGCCGCTGCGTGTGATCTCCTGGGCCCCAAGGCATGACGATCGTCGGTGTCGCATTCACCGGTGCCGACGCGCTGCGCGACTACGAGCAGCTGCGGCCCGATGTCACGTTTCTCGACTTTGATCTGGGATCCGAAAGCGGCATCGCCGTCGCCGAGCTACTTCACCGGACGTCAACAGCGCCGAGACCGCCCGTCATCTTGATATCAATCCACGACGAGCGCGAACTGGCCGCAGTACCACGGCGCCGGCACGGCCTGTCTGCCGCTTGCCGCCGGATGGGCCGCCCGGACCATGGCGCCGGGCCCGCCGGTGAGCGCCCACCAGAGTCGATAGCCGGGCGGTGGGCGACTGCCGCTGGCGTTCGGGTGACTCGGACTCGCCGTCCAGAAGCCACCGCACCCGGTCAGCAAATGAAGGAATTGGGCCGAGGCGCGGCTAGAAATGTCGCACTGACGCTACTCCTCTCTTGTCTGTCCGCGCCAAACTCGCTGTGCTGCACCAGTATTAGCTCATTCGATGGATACTCCACGTGCGTCTCGTGACGGTTCTGACGAATCCAAATCATGCTGTCCGCCAGTATCTTTCATCGCGTTTCGTGGATACTCGTCATTATCCATGAAAAAATACTGCATGTCCTCTACTGCATTGTGCTGCAACTGATTTGGATGTTGTCCGGTCCCAGTACAGTTGTCCTTGCTCAATGATTCTGTGATTGGCTCACTCTAGTTGTCGCATTTGTCGCGACTCGCCGAGATGAGCGGGGGCTTTGACGAGTGGGACGGCTCACCGTTGCGGTGGCTATGCGTCGACATCGCATCGACTTCCCGGCCATCAGCGCAGCCGTGAGATCGTCCTGGCGGACATAAGCCGCCATCTCACACATCCACGGGCTGGCGGGGTGTGTTTCGATTGTTTCGATCGCGCATTGCCGGTAGTGGCATTCGAGTCGGTCGGAACGAGAGGTGATCCAGACCTGCACGAGCGGGATGGAACGACTCTCCTCCATTCGCTGCATGTTCGATCAGGTCGAGACCGCCCGATCTTGAATGCGGTCGAGTCACGCAGCGCCGCCAGCCAGCGCTTGGATCCGGTGCGGTGCGCTGAAGCCGTGTTGTTTTTCGAACATAGGGAACTCGCCGGCGACGCCAACGATGACTAACAGTCGGACCATTTATTTAGTGATTGAATTCGACGGCTACCTTGACCAAAGCCCAATAGATGCAACCAGCGCGTTCGACAGCGAGCACGACCATCAACGCAGCGACGAACTCCCGCGTAGGGTGGCGCCTACGGGGAATCGCTCGCCCTTCGCTCGCTCTGTCCGCATGTCGGTAGCAGTACGTCGCTGTGACGAATTAGCATGCGGTGCAAGACTTATTGATATGCCGCGTTGACTTGCCCGGCGACCGTCTAGCGGGCATAGCTTCGACGCTTCAGCTACGAGTGGCACACCCGCAGCGCAGCGCCGGCGATGCGGTACCGCCGAGACGCAGGGCGTTCAGCAGGGCCCAGTTGCAACATACATATGTGCGGCTCTCAGGTTGTGTGGGTAGCTTGACCTGCAGTCCGCCGAGACAGAGGTAGATCATCGAGGTCAGTGTTTGGGCGGAGTCGTGTCCGTAGCCGCGGGCGTTGATGAGTCGGATCTTGGCGTTGATGCCTTCGATAAGGGCGTTGGAGATGCCCAGTTCGATCGCCGTGATGATCTCCTCGAAGTAGACCTCGAGCCGTCTGGCGAGAGCGACGAAGGCGTTGATACGGCTGCGTTTGGCCGCGGTAATCCAGCGGCGCAGATACTGGCGGCGCCGCCGGTGGTGCTCGATGCGGTAGACGTCGCGCAGCTGCTCTTTGAGTGTCCAGGCGCGGCCGATGCGACGGTTGGTGCGCGCGATCTGGTTGACCAGGCGCGTTTGTCGTCGGTGAGCTTGTTTTCCCCGGTGCGCAGCGCCCAGCGGGTGGCCTTCCAGTCGGGTGCTCATCGCGGCCCGGCCGGCCCGGTGGCGGCCTCGGCATAGACCCGGTCCAGGCGCGGTTGACCCATTGCATGATGTGGAACGGGTCATAACAGATCGTGGCCTGGGAGCATGGCGCGGGTGGCTGCGCTGTAGGCCTTGGAGACATCCATGCTGACCACCTCGATTTGCGACACGATCGAATCCGGTTGGATTGATAGAAATTCGCCAGCGATTCCTCGCTGCGTCCGGGCTGGATGTCGATGACGGTGCCGGTGTCGTCATCACCGACGACGGTCAGATAGCGGTGTTGGTGGCGGTAGCAGATCTCATCGACACCGATCCGATACAGCGCCTCGAGCCGACGCGCGTCGAGCAGCTCGGCCACCCCGCGGTTGATGATCGCGGTGACGGTTTCCCAGCCGCAGCGCATCAGGGTGGCCACCGAGGTGCGGTCGGTGCGCTGGCCACCGCCTTTCGATGTCGTTGCCGACTTCGTCGACGAAGCACACGGCACCGGATCGAGGCGTTGGCTGAGCGCGTGAAGTGACTCGATCACGTTCAAGATTTGCTATGCCTGCCGGCTTCGACGACGTGAGCTGTTCATGCTGTGCCCCGACGGGGGCCAGTGCTCCCGTCGCCGGCATTCTCCTTGGCCGTCGACTTGTGCAGTATTCGTGCTCCGCTGGCCGGGCGCTGTCGACGACGGCCGACGGCACCCCCGCATTTAACTTGCAGCCACCCTGAGAGCGACACCGCTCCAGTATGTTTCGCGCGCGATACAGACCAATCGAGCGCCCGTGAACCGTGGCGAGTCTACGCTGCCCGGATGGAGCGCCGACAGCTGGAGTACTTCCTCGCCGTGGTCGAACACGGCGGGTTCACCAATGCGGCGCGGGTCCTGTACGTGTCGCAACCGTCGCTGTCGCACGCCATCGCCGCGCTGGAGGCGGAACTGGGTGGGGCGTTATTCCACCGGTTGCCCCACGGGACAACACCGACCGCAGCTGGCGAGGCACTCATCGTTCCGGCCAGGCAGGTCGCTCGGGACCTGGCCACGGCGGCCGCGACGGTGCGAGAGGTGCTCGGGTTGTCCGGCGGCCGGTTGGACATCGTCGCACAGACCACGTTGGCGGTAGATCCGCTTGCGAGACTGCTGGGCGAATTCCTACGCAGACATCCGAATGTCGCGGTGCAGGTGTCCGATCCGGAACAGGGCACTGAGGTGGGCCAACTCGTGCGGAGCGGGAATTGTGAGCTCGGCTTGGTGAACGCATCGGTGCCGTATGCGGACCTGGAGTCGGTACTACTCGCTGAGCAGACCATGCACGTGGTGTTGCCACCGGGGCATAGCTGGCAGCAGGCGGTCGGTTTGGCGGAGCTGGCCAAGTTGCGGTTTGTGGCTACCCCGCAGGGCACCGCGACCCGCAGCGTGCTCGACGACGCCCTGCGGCGGGTAGGGCTTGCTCCGGAGATCGCGGTGGAAACCACGCATCGCGCGATGATCGTGCCGCTCGTGCTCGAAGGCGCCGGTGCCGCCCTACTTCCGAAATCGATGGCGGAAGACGCCCGTGCCAAGGGCGCGGTGGTGGTGACGACCGCGCCAGAGTTGGGCTACCGCGCCCGACTGGTCTGGCGACCGGGACCGCTTTCGCCCGCCGCCGCGAGGTTCGTCGCACTGGCGCGCTGAGACCACCCCGCCAGCGACCACTACCAATGCCGTCGCCCCATAGATCATTTTAATGGGATCGATCGAGGAATGGTCTCGGCCCGACCCGCAAGCCCATTCCCCGCCAAGCAATCGCATGCAACTCTGATATCGGACACAGCAATCACGGGGCTCTCGCAGCCGGTGTTGTCTGTGCACCCCAATTCGATTACGACGGAGAAAATCTCATGAGTTTCGCAGTTGTCGACGATGTCCCGGTCAGCAGATTCCATTACAAGTTGGCAGCCGCGTGCAGCGGCGGCCCGCTGTTGGACGGGCACCTGCTGCCATCGCGAGATGGGGCTGTCGACCAGTGCTGAATTGAGTGGCCCAGACGCCGCCCGCGCCCAGTGAGCGCGCCTGATTCCCCGCAACCCCGTCACAGGAGCGAACGAACCATCGTGACCCACTTTCGCGCAGACCGACACGTACTCCCCGAACCCGACCCGATGCAGACGGCGGTGACCGCGCTGGGCATCGACGAGCAAACAGCCCCGTTCACCGCGGTGCCACCCATCGAACCGCCGACCGGCGCACCCAACGTGGTGATCGTGGTGATGGACGATCTCGGATTCGGCACCTCTAGCGCATTCGGCGGACCGTGCGAGATGCCCGCCGCCGACCGGCTTGCAGACGGTGGGCTGCGGTACACCCGCTTCCACGTCACTGCGTTGTGCTCGCCCACCCGCCAGGCGCTGCTGACCGGGCGCAACCACCACTCGGTCGGCATGGGCGGCACAACGGAGATGGCAACCGCTGCGCCCGGATACAACGGGTTTCGCCCCCGCTCCGCGGCCACGCTTGCCCAGATCCTGCACGGCAACGGCTACAGCACCGCCGCATTCGGCAAGTGGCATCAAACCCCACCGCGCGAGATCTCTCCGGTGGGCCCGTTCGACCGGTGGCCCACCGGCGAAGGCTTTGATCACTTCTACGGCTTCATGGGCGCGGAGATGAACCACTGGTATCCGCCGCTATTCCAGGGCACCAGCCCGGTCGAGCCCACCCGCCGGCCCGAGGATGGCTACCACCTGTCCGAAGACCTTGCCGACCACGCCATCGACTGGGTGCGCACTCAACGCACCCTGACCCCTGAGCGCCCCTTCCTCATCTACCTGGCCTTCGGCGCATCTCATGCCCCGCTGCATGTCGCACGCGAATGGCAAGACAAATACGCGGGCCGGTTCGACCACGGCTGGGATCAGCAACGCGACCTCACGCTGGAACAACAGAAGCGGCTGGGGGTAGTGTCACCCGACGCCGAGCTGGCCCCATGGGCCGACGGGGTGCCGCATTGGGACGAACTGTCCGACACCCAACGGACACTGACGGCCCGGTTCATGGAAACCTTCGCCGGTTTCACCGAGCACGCCGACCACCAGGTCGGACGATTCGTCGCCGCCCTCGAGGAACTCGGCGCCCTGGACGACACGCTGTTCATCTATCTCCTCGGCGACAACGGGGCCTCCGGGGAGGGCGGAATCGAGGGCACCACGGTCGAGCACCGGCTCGGACACGGCATCGTCGACGACCCCGAGGCCATGCTCGCCGAGATCGATGAGATCGGCGGCCCCAACAGCTACCCCATCGCCCCGGTGGGTTGGGCGCTGGCGCTGAATACCCCGTACCAATGGACCAAGCAGGTGGCCTCGCACTTCGGCGGCACCCGCGACGGCCTCATCGTGCACTGGCCGGCCGGCATCAGCGCCACCGGTGGACAGCGTCATCAGTTCCACCACGTCATCGATGTCATGCCGACAGTGCTCGACTGCGCCGGCGTCCCCCACCCCATCTCCGTCGACGGGGTCACCCAGAAACCCATCGAAGGCATCAGCATGCGCTACACCTTCGACGCTCCCGACAGCCTGGACCGGCGGGGGACCCAGTACTTCGAAATGTGCGGCAACCGCGGCATTTACCACGAGGGCTGGATGGCCGTCACCCGGCACGGCATTCCCTGGGAGATGGTGCCCGACGCCGACAAACGCTTCGCCGACGACCGCTGGGAGCTCTATCACGTCGAGCGCGACTGGACCCAGTCAAAGGACCTCGCCGCCGAGGAACCCGACAGGCTGCGCCAGCTGCAGGACATGTTCTTGATCGAAGCCGCCAAGTACCAGGTGTTCCCTCTCGACCACCGCGTCACCGAACGGGAGAACCCCACACTGGCCGGGCGCATCGACCTGCTCGGCGACCGTCGCCAGGTCACATATCGGGGCGGCATGCGCCGCTTCACCGAGGAGACCGCCCCGAACATCAAGAACCGCTCACATAGCATCACTGCCGACGTCGACGTCCCCGACACCCAAACCCAGGGCGTAATCATCTCGCAGGGCGGACGGTTCGGCGGCTGGTCACTGTACTGCCGCGACGGTCGAATCTGCTACGACTACAACTACTTCAACCTTGCCCACTACACGGTGCGGGCGCCCCAGCCAATCCGTGCGGGCAGGCATGGGATCCGGATCGAATTCGAATACGACGGTGGTGGCAACGGCCTAGGCGGAACCGTGCTGCTCATCATCGACGGCGCCAAACACGCCGAGGGCCGTGTCGAACAAACCATCCCGTACTACTTCTCGTTCGATGAGACGCTCGACATCGGCGCGGACCTGGGCACGCCCGTCACCGACGACTACCCGGCCCTCGACAATGCCTTCACCGGCACCGTGCACACCGTCCGCATCGATCTCGACAGCCCGACACCGGCGCCGGATCCCGCCGCCGACGAGGCACGACACCGCCGCATCCTCACTTCCCAATAAGTGACCACACCGACGGGGCCAGCGCGCCCGCTTCGGCGATCCGACCGGGGAGGATCGCCGAGACAACCGCAGTCTCACCCGTTCCACAGCGCGAGGGTGAATCAGCTAGTGCGACAACAGGTTCGGATGCCGGGCGACAAGCCGACTTACGTAATGCGTCGAGGATCGACAACGAACCCGATTACCGATTCACGCTGGCCAACGAGCGGACGTTTCTGGCGTGGGCTCGCACTGCGCTGGCCCTGCTTGCAGGCGGTGTCGCCGTGGGTCAACTGTTCGCCACGGGCATGGATGAGGTCGGGCGCAGGGTTCTCGGCATCGCCAGCGTCGTGCTTGCTACGACGGTCGCGATCGGAGCATTCATTCGTTGGCGTCAAGTGCAAGCCGCGATGCGGAGAAACGATCCGCTGCCCGGATCGCTGATGGTCCGGCTGACGGTGATCGGGATCTGCGTGTCGGCTGTCATCTGCGCAGTGCTCATCCTGGCATGAAAACGTCGCACTTGATCCCGGTCTGCAGCCTGAACGCACGACGCTGGCGTGGCGCCGCACCATGCTCACCGGAGCGTGTGTGGCGCTGGTGTGTGCACGGACTTGGATGGAAGAGCGGTCGCTGTGGGTGCTTGTAGCCACGGTTATGGTGTCGCTCTCGGTCTGCACGACCGGGTTCGGGCTGGTTTTGCGCCGGCGCAGCTGCCATCGCCACCCGTGCGACGCAGGAACAGCGGAGACACACGTCCTCGCCGTGACGAGCGCTACCATCGCCGCCGCAGGAGTCGCCTGCCTACTGGCGCTCATCACGTCTGCGTAAATGGCGGCCTACGAACCCGTCGTCGAGGGCGAGTCGTCTCCGCAACGACAAAAGCCGACGATCGCTTGTTGCCGGGGCTGATGCTGACGTTGCATCTCGCCGAAGCGGTTCCAAGCGTGCGAGTCATTGCTTTGGAGGGCCGATGACCGAGGCGACGGCGTTATTGCAACCAATTCCGGTCAGCCCTGCCGAGTGAACGCATCGCGCACAGCAACGCGGAAGAGCTACTGACGCTCTGATCCCCGCGACCACCCAATCGCACGGTCGACGCATGGCCGCGTGTTCTTGGCACCGAACTACCTGGCTGACGTGCCAAGGGGTCAATAGCACGGCAGCGATGATGCAGTCGTCACCGAGACGATGACCGCGGATGTGTCGCCGCGCGGCACCGGCGATCCCGTCACAACTCGCACCTGCCTAACACGCACCGTTACCAGTTAAAGGGTGCGAGTTGTCTTACAGCACAAAATATTCCAATCTCAGCTTGGTGTTCCTTCTCAATCAATCCGCGCCGGAGCGGTTCTCTGATCTGCACGGAGCAGAAACAGTGAGGACGCGTCGATGTGTTCTAGCGGATGGCTGAGCTCCAGTTGCCTTGCGGCACAACGCCAAGCGGATGGAACCGATTAAGTGAGAAAGCCCCAGATAGATTGAGAAAGCCAACACGCCAAGGCAGGCGCCGTCGATGCGGTGGGCGCTCACTCAATATGATCGAACAGACTGGAGCGCCGAATACCTGCCGAGCTGAGGGACTCCTATGACGATGCAGACAACTGTGATGACCGTGACCGGCCCCGTGTCCGCCAACGAGCTGGGTGTCGTGCTGCCGCACGAGCACGTGTTCACCAACACAATGCGGGAGTACCGCGGCAACGGGCTGCTCCACGACGTCGGCCTCGCAGTCGAGGAACTCAAGGACTTCGCCGCCCAGGGCGGCCGGACCTTAGTAGAGCTCACCACGAGCGAGGTCGGGCGTTCCCCTGAGCGGCTGGCCGAGGTCTCGCGCGCGTCGGGCGTGCTCATGGTGATGGGGTGCGGGCACTACCGCGAGCCTTATCTCGACCTCGACCACTTCCGCGCCACGAGCGCCGATGGGCTTGCGGAGGAGATGATCTGCGAGGTCGAGGAGGGTGTGGGGTCGACCGGCGTACGTCCCGGGATCATCGGCGAGATCGGCAACAACGACGATGCGATCTCCCCGCCGAGGAGAAATCCTCCCGGGCCGCTGCCCGCACCCACCTGGCCACTGGGTTGAGCATCAGCACCCACGCCGCGTGGTTCCCCGTCGGGCTGGCACAGCTCGACCTGCTAGAGGAGGAGGGGGTACCGCCGCACCGGGTAGTGATCGGCGACGCGGACGGTGTCCCGGGACCGGAGTACCAACTGGCGCTGGCCGCGCGCGGCTGCTTCGTGGAGTTCGACGGCTTCGGCATCGACACGGCGTACGACGCGAAGCGGGCGTCGCATGCTCGACATGGGATTCCTGCCCGACATCCGCCGCATCCTTCGCGTGATTCCGCAGAAGCGCCAGACGCTGTTCTTCAGCGCGACGATGCCGCCGGAGATTGCGCGGCTGACGTCCGAGATGTTGAACAACCCGGTGACGATCCAGCGCGAGCGGCAGGCGGCTCCCGCATCGGGCATCACGCAGGCCGTCTATCCCGTCCAGCAGGACCTCAAGACGGCGTTGCTCGTCCACCTGCTCAACACCGGACAGGTCAAGCAGGCGCTGGTGTTCACGCGAACGAAGCACCGCGCCAACCGGGTCGCCGACTTCCTCGTCAAGAGCAACGTGAAGGCGGAACGCATTCACGGCAATCGCTCGCAGGGGCAGCGAACCGCGGCGCTTGCCGGCTTCAAGGACGGACGCTACCCGGTGCTGGTGGCCACCGACATCGCCGCCCGCGGCATCGACGTCGAGGAGCTCGGTCACGTGGTCAACTTCGATGTGCCGCAGGCGCCGGAGGATTACATCCATCGCGTCGGCCGCACCGGGCGCGCCGATGCAGTCGGCGAGGCGTTCACGTTCGTGTCGCCGCAGGAAGAGAACGACATCCGGGATATCGAGAAGGCGATCAATCGCCGCTTGCCGCGCGTGACCGTCCCGGACTTCGACTACAGCGCAAAGCCGCAGGCCAAGCTGGAAATCCCGCTCGCGCAGCGCATCGCAGAGATCCGCGCGCGCAAGCGCGAAGAGCGCGAACGCGCCGCCGTCAACGCGGCACGACGGGGCACCGCCGTGCGCAAGCCGGGAAGTCCGGTGCCGGCTGGTCCCGCACCGCATGGTCATCGTCCCCCGCGCAGGGGTGGACCGCATCGTGGATCTGGTGGTGGCCCCAATCGCGGTTCCGGCGGGCCGAGGCGCGGACCGCGCTGACTGACGTCTACTTCTTCTCGACCTTGAGCATCGCCGACCCAACGAGATCCGCTGCGTAGTCGTAGAGGATCACCTTGACGTACGCGGGATCTGCGGAGAGCGGGATCCGCACGGTGAAGCTGACCCCTTCGCGCTGGAACTTCTGGTAATTTTCCTCGGTGAGCTTGAAGCTGATCGTCTGCCACGCTTCGCCGACGACCCTCTGCTTCGCATCGCCGCAGAACGACAGCGCTTCCACCTTGCCTGCGTAGTCGTCACCGTCGCGCGTCAGCTTGACTGCGCCAGGCTGGATGCGGACGTCGACGTCGAGACGCCTGGTGTCGCCGTCGCTGGCGAATGACGGCGTGCCGATCGTCATCTTCAGATCGTCGATCGGGAGGTCGCGATTGGCCGCATTGGCGACGCGGGTGTAGGTCAGGTAGTCCTGCCGGCTCAGAGGTGTGACGTCGCGCCGGGCGATGTACCCGTGCCGGAAGAGCGCCTGCGCGCCCTTGCGATTCACCTTGATGTCGATCCTCCGGTAGCCGCCGTTCCAGTTCGCGTTGGATGGCGAGTAGCCGAGCAGATACTGCGCGCGCGTACTTTCATCCAGCCGGGCGAACGCCGATCCTCCGGTCTTGAACACACTGGTCGTTCCACCGGTCAGCAGTGACATCTGCTGTGAGTTGTTGGTAGTGAACCGCTGGTTGAACAGGATGTCGGCGGAAGGCACCGCGTTGTCGATACCGGCCGACCTGGCGCCGGCGCGGTGTGGCCCCAGTCATACCGTAGGTGTGGACGACGTCGATCGCGACTCGCGCGTCGTTGGCGAGCGCCGCCACGCCGTTGCTGGTTTCGAGTGCCGGCAGGAACAATCCGCCCGGAGTCAACAGCACGAGGTGCTTCTCGCCATCGAGATACCGCAGATAGCGGATGCCGGCGTACAGCTTCTCGAGATCGTCGTTGGCATCGAAGCTTCTCTGGGCGAACTCGTCGAACGACATGTTGAGCAATGCCGCTTCATCGACGGCCGACTGGTCGAACGCCGTCCCGAAACCGGTCCGGATCCGCTCGGCGGCGATCTCAGCGCTTTGGATCTTGTCGCGGTCGCGCCGGGTCGCCTCCACATTCGCGGCGGCGCCGGGCACCTCGGTCGACGGCAGGCTGCGCGAGGTCAGCGCGCCGGGTGCCTTGAAGATGGCATCGATCTCGACCTGGATATCCGGTGGAATCTCACGCCCGCCGTAGGAGGCGGCCAGCCCGCTGAATCGATGCGCCAGCCTGGCTTCGATCCCCTCGTGCTTTCTCCAATATCGCTCGAGCGTCTGGCGCACCTTTTCGTGATCGGTGGTGAAGTCGGTCGCGCGATTGTAGGCGAGCACCGCCACCTGGTCCTGCGGCAGTAATCGCTCTTTGATGAAGCGCATCGCCGCTTCGACACCCTTGACCGGGCCGACCTGCCGTCCGCGCCCAAGCACGACGAGAAAGATGCGCTTGTTCTGCGGTGTCAGCGAATCTCCGAGCGGACGGCGAAACTCCGGAGGGGCATCGGCAGCGGGTGCGAGTGCGGTCAGCGTCTGAAACGAGAAGTGGACGATCTGCTGCGGCACACCATCCTCGAGAATGGTGAAATCCTTCTGCGTGAGGCCGGTGATCGGTCTGCCGCCGGCGTCCACCACGCGGACGTCAACTGGGACGACGGTGACGCGGCTGCGAAACGATGGCTGCGTCTGCTGGGAAGCGGCACCCTGCTGGCCGGCATCGACCACGCATGACAGCATGATCATGGCCCAGAGCGCAGCGACCCATGCACAACGTGACCGCACCGCGATGCCTACTTCTCGTTCAGGGTAATCATTTGGGAGCCGACGAGATCGGCGGCAACGTCGTAAAGGATGACTTTCGCGTAGGCCGCGTCAGCTTTCAGCGGAACTCGAACCGTGAAGCGCACTCCTTCGTTTTGAAACTTCTGATAGTTGCTCTCGGTGAGTGTGAATTCCAGCGTCTGCCATGACTCGCCGATCACGGCCTGCCTCGCATCGCCGCAGAAGGCGAGTGTCTCGAGTGTGCCGGCGTAGACCTCACCCTCGCGATGAAGCTTGACGGCGCCCGGCTGCACGCGGACGTCGATGGTGACGGTTCGCGCCCCGGGTGTACCGCCAACCACCGCATTGCCCAGTGACATCGGCAGGTCGGCGATCGGACGGTCCACGTTCGCTGCGTTGGCGACGCGACTGTAAGTCAGGTACTGCTCGCGGCTGAGCGGCGTCACTTCGCGGCGTGCGGCATAACCATGGCGATACAGCACCGTTGCATCTTTGCGATTCACCTTGATCTCGATCTTCCGGAAGGCGCCGTTCCAGTTGACGTTGGTCGGCGAGTAGCCGAGCAAATACTGCGCGCGCGTCGACTCATCGAGCCGTGCAAACGCCGCCGCGCCTGGTTCGAACGCCGTCGTCGTGCCGCCCGTCAACCGGGAGATCTCTTTCGAGGTGCCAACCATGAATCGCTGGTTGAAGATCGCGGCTGCCGAGGGAGTGGCATTGTGCTGGGTCGCGGCAGCCAGACCCGCGGCCGGGGAGTAGGTGTTGCGGGCGCTCATAGTGACCATGGGCGCGCCTGCCTGCATCCCGTAGGTGTGGATGATATCGATCGCCACCCTGGCATCGTTGGCGAGCGCGGCGATCGGATTGCCGCTCTCGAGGCGCGGCATGAACAGACCCTGCGGCGTGAGCAGCACCATGTGCTTCTCGCCATCGAGATAACGCATGTAGCGGATACCCGCATACATCTTCTCGATGTCCTGGTCGGTGTGGAGGCTGCGCGCAGCGAATTCGTCGAGAGGGATACCCAGTCGGTTCGCCGCGTCCTCGAGTGATTGATCGAATGGTGTCTCGACGCCGTCCCGGATCCGCGCGGCGGCCGCAGCGCCGCTCTGCAATGTCTCCCTGTTCCTGCGGCTGTCGGCCGCATCGGTCGCGTTCGCCACACCGGTCGCCGTGAGGGTGCGTGAAGCGAGTGCGCCCGTGGCGATGAAGATCGAGTCGATCTCCTTCTGCACGCTGGCCGGTATGTCCTTGACGGCATAGACGTCGGCGAGTGCGTCGAGGTGGTGCGCCATCTGGGTCTCGATCCACTCGTGCTTGTCTTTGTAGCGTTGCAGCGTGTCAATCACCTTCGCGTGGTCGGTCGTGAAATCAGTGGCCCGGTTGAAGGCGAGCACGGCCACCTGGTCCTGCGGCAGCAATCGCTCCTTCACGAAACGCATCGCGGCGTCGACGGCCTGCACCGGGCCGACCTGCCGGCCGCGGCCGAGCAGCAGGAGAAAGATCCGCTGACTCTGTGGAGTGACGGTCTCGCTGAGCGGCTTGCGGAACTGTGGGGCTGGCGGCTCCGGCCCCGGCGCAATCGCGGTGAGTGTCTTGAACGAGAAGTGGACGATCTGCTGCGGCACACCATCTTCGCTGACCGTGAAGTCCTGCTGCGTCAGCCCGGTGATCGGCTTGCCGTTTCGGTCAACGACGCGAACGTCGACTGGAACGACGGTGACGCGACTGCGGAACGAGGGCGGCGGCTGCTGCTCGGGAGCCGGCGCAGGCTGCTGCCCGTCCGCCGCGATTGCAAATGAACCGAAGGTCACCAGCACGAGGCCGGCGATGACGGATCCTGCATGCATAGGCGCCAAGGATACGGCCAAAAGGGGTGCCGGGGTGCCGGGGTGCCGGTGCCGCGTGCCGGGGTGCTGGTGTAGCCAAGTTAGAATCGCCAGACAGTCGGGAGGCGAGCACATGGGAACGAAGGATCCGCGCGTCGACGCATACATCGAGAAGGCGCAGCCGTTCGCGCAGGCCGATCCTGACGCACCTGCGCAAAGTCGTCCACGCCGGCTGCCCCGGGGTCGACGAGACGATGAAGTGGAGCTTGCCGCACTTCGACTACAAGGGGATGTTCTGCGGGATGGCCGCGTTCAAGGCGCACTGCACCTTCGGCTTCTGGAAGGCGATCGCTGCTCGAGGGCTTGCCGGTGTCGAGAAGGACGCGATGGGTCAGTTCGGCAGGATCACTTCGCTCGACGATCTGCCGCCCGAGAAGAAACTGATCGCGCTCGTCAAGCACGCGGCGAAGCTGAACGACGAGGGCTGAAGGCCGCCGCGTCGCGGAGAAGGCGCCGAGGCCGCGCCGGTCACGCCGCCTGACGATTTCGTTGCGGCTCTGAAGAAGAACAAGAAAGCGCAAACCGCCTTCGACGCGTTCAGCCCGAGCCACCGCCGCGAATACCTCGAATGGATCGTCGAAGCGAAACAGGAAGCCACCCGCGAGCGCCGCATCGCCACGGCGATCGAGTGGGTGTCAGAGGGAAAGGCCGGAACTGGAAGTACGAGCCAGCGTCACCATCAGCTACCGGCACCAGCACCTGCACCCGGCACCGCGAGCTCTAACTGACACCGGCACCTGTGTCATTCCCACCGCAGCGCGGTCATCGGATCGACCTTCGAGGCGCGATGTGCCGGGATGAGGCCGGCGAGCAAGTGCGACGAGCGCGAGCGTGATGGTCGCCGGGCGAACACCATCGGATCGCGGCCCTGCATCTCGAACAGGATCTGCTCTGCGACGCGCGCGATCCAGAGCGCAGCCAGCAGGCCGAGCCGCCACCGATGACCGTCATGACGGCGACCTGGCGGAGGATCATCAGGCGCACGCGTGCCGGAGCGGCGCCGAGCGCCATCCGCAGACCGATCTCGCGCGTGCGCTGTGCGACGGTGTAGGCCAGCACACCGTAGAGGCCAACGGCCGCCAGCAGCGTCGCGAGCACCGCGAATGATGTCGACATGACGCCGATGAAGCGGTCCATGAAGACGTTCTCCTTGACCTGCTGCGGCAGCGTGCGCAGGTTCTTCGACCGGCAGGTTCGGATCGATGCCGCTGCCGACGATTGGCTGAACCTGGCCGACGAAGCTGCTTCCGGATCCGTCGCCGGTCTTGCACGTAGAAGGTCATCGACCCGACGCGCGCCGCCCTGCTTGTAGGGACGGAAGAACAGCGCCGGGATCGCGGCCTTCACTTCGCTGTACTTCGCGTCCTTCGCGACACCGATGATCTCCGTATCCAGCTTGGTGCCCATCGTCGGTCATCCACTTGCCGACGGCGTCAGGCCCGAGCTTGAACTTCCTCACGAACGCCTCGTTGACGATCGCCACCTTCGGCGACTTTGCGGCGTCCTGCCGGTGAACTCGCGGCCGGCGATCAGCGGAATGCCGAGCGTGCTGGAAGTAATCGGGACCGACCATGTTGAAGCGCGAGTTCTGTCGACGTCCGGTCCGTGCTGGAATCCCTGGACGGTGACGTCGGTGCCCCAGTTGTTGCCGGCGAGGACGGCGACGATGGCGGCGGTGACGCCGGTGACGCCGGGCGCCGCGGCCAAGCTCCTGTTCGATCCGCGAGAACAGCACCTGCGACCGTCTCCGGCGTATAGGCGTTCAACTCGCGGCGAGACGCCGAACGTGACGACGTTGTCGGTCTTGAGTCCGAGCTCGACGCGCGAGACCTTGGCGAGACTCTTGACGAACAGCCCGGCGGCGATCAGCAGGGTCATCGAGATCGCAATCTGGAAGGTGGCGAGGGAGGTGCGGAACATGGCGGCGCCCGCGCGCCGGACGGCTGGCCGGACTGACCCTTCAGCGTCGGGCAGCAGATCGGGGCGCGTGCTGTGCAGGGCGGGGAAGAGGCCGAACAGGAGTCCGGTGCCGATCGTCAGCACCGCGGCGAAAGCAGAACGACCGGGGGTCGAGCTGAGTCTTGAAGGTGCTCGTCGCCTCAGCCGGCAGGATCGAGGCGATCAGGTGCAGCGTCCATTGCGCGACGACCAGTCCGGCCAGCCCGCCGAGCGCCGCGAGGATCAGCGACTCGATGAGCAGCTGCCGGATCAACTGCTGCGCGGTTGGCGCCGATCGACAGACGGACCGCCATCTCACCGCTGCGCTTCGCCGGCGCGCGCGAGCAGCAGGTTGGCGATGTTGGCGCAGGCGATGACCAGCACCAGCGCCGTGACACCGAGCAGCAGCTCAGCGGCGTGCTCGGTCCTTCCGCCCGACCGAGCTCTGGCCCTGGTAGCCCGGCGCGATGTCCAGACGGTCTTCGCCCGGAACTGCTTCATGCGCTGCTCGCTCATCCCGCGCTGCAGCGGCGCTTCGACGTCGTTGATCGATCGCCGTGATACAGCACGTTCATGCCGTTGCGCGCCTGCTCGATCGTGACGCCGGGCCTGCAGGCGTGCGAACACGTAGGCCCAGTAGCTGCGGCGATTGGCAAACCCGTCGAACCCCGGCTCCATCATGCCGCGCAGCGTGATCGGCACGAAGACCTCCGGCGTGGAGCCGAGCGTCGTGCCCTCGAATCCCTTGGGCGCCACACCGACGATCGTCAGCGACTGGCCGTTGACGATCATCTGCTGGTTGATGACGTCGCCGCTGCGCCGAACCGAGTCGTCCAGTAGGCGTAGCTGAGAACGACGACCGGCGATTCGCCGACCTTCTGGTCGTCGGCCGGAGATTGATCAGCCGGCCGAGCGCGGGCTGCACGCCGAGCACCGGGAAGTAGTTGCCCGACACCAGCATCCCGTCGCCGCTGATCGTCTGGCCGCCGAACGAGAGGTTGGCGCCGAACGTCACGGTGCGCGGCGACGCCGGTGAACACCGTCTGCATCCTTCTGCAGGTCGCGGAACATCGGATAGCTGAAGACGGTGTTCGCAGTCGCCGGCCTGGTTGCACGACTGTGAGCCCGGCTTGGGCCCTGGCGACTCGAGGTTCACCAGCCGTTCGGGCGCTGCACCGGCAGCGTCGCTCAGGAGCATCTGGTTGAAGATCGAGAAGATGGCGGCGTTTGCGCCGATGCCGAGCGCCAGCGACAGGATCGCGACGCAGGTGACGAACTTGGCGCGGAACAGTGTGCGGAACGCGAGTTTCAGATTGAGCATCATGCTGCACCGATTTCGACGAGAGCCACGGGGCTTAAGTTTATAGTGTGGGACCCGATGTCAGCCGAATCACGGAACCGCCAACTGAAGACACCACATTGAGATGTCTCGATCGTCGCGATGTCTGACTCACGCTCGCTCGTTCCGCTCGCCTGCGGCACAGCAGCCTGCGTCCACGGCAGCACGCCGGCGCCGCCCCGGAATACGGTCCTGCCAAAGGCGCGCTGGTCATCGTCGGGGGCGGCGCGACCGACGGGACCGGAATCATGGAGAAGTTCATCGAGCTCGCCGGCGGGCCCGACAAGAAGTTCATCATCGTCCCGACCGCCGGCGGCAACCGCAGGCGCGATGGAACGGTGCAGGACTACAAGGAGAAGAGCGTCGTTCAGCGGATGGATCCGGCGTGGCGTGAAGAACGTCAAGATGCTGCATACCGCAGATCCGAAGGTCGCCGACACCGAGGCCTTTGCCAAGGACCTTCGCGACGCCGAATGCCGTGTGGTTCAACGGCGGCCGACAGTGGAACATCGTCGACTCCTACGCGAACACACTGACCTATCGCGAGTTCCACAAGGTGCTCGAGCGCGGCGGGAGTGATCGGCGGCAGTTCCGCCGGGAGCGACGATCCAGGGTGAGTACCTGGTCCGCGGCGACACGACCGGTGCGGACGTGATGATGACGGCGGAGCCGAATCACCAGGAGGCGTTCAAGTTCCTGCGCAACGTCGCGATCGATCAGCACATCAACACCGCGCCTGCGCTGGGATCACCTGATCCCCGTGATCCAGAAGTTCCCGAAGATGCTCGGCATCGGGCTCTCCGAAGGCACCGCCATCATCGTCAAGCAGGACACCTTCGAAGTGATGGGCAAGTGGAAGGTTGCGGTCCATGACAACACGCGCGTCTACCAGCCCTGGGAGAAGCCGTACTTCGTGCTGTCGTGCGGGCGACGTCTTACAACATGAAGACGCGCAAGATCGAGAAGCTCGGGATCGGTGCGACGCCGCCGCAGCGCGGGCGCGGTGGCTCCGGCGAGCGGTAACCGATGGCCGACGAACGAGTCTGCCGCCGTCACCTACGGCAGCTACCTGCACGTCGACGCAGCTGCTCGAGCTGCAGAAGCCGCGCTCCGAGGGGCCGGAGCACGACGAGATTCTGTTCATCGTCATTCACCAGGTCTACGAGCTGTGGTTCAAGGAGATGCTGCACGAGCTCGATCGCGTGATGTCGCTGCTCCGCGCCGACGACGTGGTCGACGGGCGCAGCACACGTTGAAGCGGATCCTCACGATCCTGAAGGTCCTTGTCGCGCAGGTCGACATCCTCGAAACGATGACGCCGCTCGAGTTCCTGACGTTCAGGAATCGGCTGGCGGCGGCAAGCGGATTTCAGTCGGACCAGTTCCGGCAGCTCGAATTCGTCATGGGCAACAAGTCGCGTGCGTCGATCGAACGCTTTCCGTGACGGATCGCGCGCCCGTGTCGCGCTCGCGGCGAGGCTGGGATGCGCCAACGCTGTGGGACGCGTTTCTGCAGTATCTGAAACGCGAGGGTTACGACGTGCCGGCTTCGCACATCGGCCGCGATGTCACCGCGCCGGTGGATCCTTCGCCGGAGATCCAGCAGATCCTGATCTGCGCTGTATCGCAAGGACGCGAAGAACAGCGAGCTGTGCGAACGTCTCGTCGATCTCGACGAAGGGCATGCAGGAGTGGCGCTACCGTCACGTGAAGATGGTCGAGCGCACCATCGGCGTGAAGCCTGGCACCGGCGGGTCGAGTGGCGCCGAATACCTCAAGTCCACAGTGGGGAAGGCAGCCTTTCCTGACTTGTGGGCGATCAGGGGAGCGCTCTAATGGGGTGCCGGGGTGCCAGGGTGCCGGGTGCGGGTGCGCAGGGTGCTCGGGCACGACGGTTCGTAGTGCAGCCCTTTAGGGCTGCCTCGTTCGTAGGCGTTCAAGCGACGTTGACGATGCCAACGCACCGAACCTGATCGCTCGCCAGGGCTGCTCAACTGACCGCCGCGCCACCTCGCCAGAGCCCCACACCGACGAACAGCCAGGCGACGGTGAGGCAGACGAACGTCACCACGAGTGCGACGAACGCTTCCGACGTGCCGAGTGCAATCGAAGACCAGGACGCTTGGGCGAGGTTGCCGGTGGCCGCGATGCCCCGCAGGACGATGGCGATGCCGGCAGTGAACGAGCAGAGGCCGCCGAAGATGGCCGCTAGTGACAGCGGCCGCATCAGCGCCAGCAGACGTTCGCTCGGCCGAAAGGCGCAGAGCAGGCCCATCGCCATGGTTCCGAACGCCTGGATCATTACCAGCTTTCCGACGATCCCTGCCTGTGTAAACGATTCAAACAGCATTCACTTCTCCTCTTCTCCTTCTCCGCTTGGGCGGTTCAATCGGGTATAACGCTCTGAGACGGAAGTGCGTGACAACCTGTCACGCAAGGCGACCTGGCGCGTTATGACATTCATGAAGCCACACCCGGCAGCGATGGACCGGGACACCGAGCTCGACGTCGTCGCGCGCCTTCGCACCGGTGACCCCGACGCGTTCGACCAGCTGCACGCCGCATTCAATACGCGGTTGTTCAGCTTTCTCGTCCGCCTGTCCCGCCGCCGCGATGTCGCGGAGGATCTGCTCGAAGAAACGTGGCTGCGTGTCGTCGGCCATGCGGGACGCCTGCGGGAAGACACGCAGCTCGGACCCTGGCTGTTCACGATCGCGCGGAACCTGTACGTCAGCTACTGCCGAACCCGCGCACTGGATACGGCCGCGGTCACCAGCTTGAGTCTGTGGCCCGTGCTGGCCAGCGCGCCCTCCCCGTTTGAAGCAACCGCCGCCAACGAGCTGGCGCGGCGTGTGGAATCGGCCCTCGCCTCACTACCCGCAACGTATCGCGAGGCGCTGCTGCTGGTTGCGAGCGAGGGGCTGACGGCGGCGGAAGCGGCCGCGGTCTGCGGCGTTCGTCCCGAGGCCATGCGTCAGCGTGTGAGCCGGGCGCGGACGCTGCTCGCCGCGTCGCTCGAGCACGGGAATTACGGTGCGGCGATCGTTCTCGGGGAGGTGCTGCCGTGAATGCCGGCCTCGAACATGATCCGCTGATGCGGCTGCTGGCCGACCTTCCGCACACAGAATCCGACGTCGCGCGTGCCGAGCGAGTGCGCGCTCGCTGCCGGAAAGCGATCGCCACCCGGAATGAGCGAACGAGCCGTGCCGGCACACGAACCGCCGCGCGCAAAGGGGTGTTTGCGGCCGCTCTCTACCGAATCTGGTACTCCCTCGGCGGTTCCCTCCCGAGCAGGTGCTTCACAAAGTTGTAGTTCCATTGCAGACTGCAAACTGCAACTGCAGATTGCGGGCTGGAACTCATGACATCAGCGATAGCTATCGGCGGCGTGACCGTGGGGTGGATGCTGTTCGGCGCGGCTCTTGCGCCTATGCTCCGGCGTCGTCGAGCCGGATACTCGAAGCGAAGCCCCGCCTCGTTGGCGTCCATGGCCCTGCAAGGGCTCGGCTTCGCCATCGTCTGGGGCTGGCACCGGCGGGTGGGCTCGACGCTGCTCGGGGTCCTGCCGGATTCGAGCTCCCGATCGCCGTCGGCACAGTGCTGCTGGCTATTGCGTCGGGGCTGTTCGGCCTGTGGGCGGTTCGCACACTTGGAAAACAGTGGAGCCTCGTAGCCCGGCTGACGGATGAGCACGAGCTGGTCACGAGCGGTCCATACGGGATCGTGCGCCATCCGATCTACACCGCGATGCTTGGCCTGCTGCTTGCGACTGGGGTTGCGCTCAGTGAGTTCCTGCCAACCGTCATCGCCGCCGCGATCTACATCGGGGCGACGATCGATGCGGGTCGGGAGCGAGGAGCGATTGCTGGCGTCGGCCTTTGGTGCGGCGTACACGGACTACACGCGGCGGGTCCACGCGTTCATCCCCGGGATCTGGTGAGGTGACGCGACGAGTGTCGCTGCATCGTCGTTGAAGAGCTGCGGTTGATTCGAGTCGTCTTCGTCTGGATCCTCACCTGCCTGTTGTGGAGTTCGGTGTGGATGTTCGTCAAGCTCGGGGTCCGCGAGGTTCCGCCGGTGTCGTTTGCGGCGATGCGGCTGATCATCGCGACGCTCGTCATGGTCCCGGTGACGATCGCGCTGCGCGCGCCGCTGCCGAAGCGCCGCAACGAGTGGGCGCTCATCTGTGGGACGGGCGTCATCCTGCTTGGATTCAACTACGCACTGCTCAACTGGGGCACGCAGTTCATCTCGTCGGGTCTCAGCGCTGTACTGCAGTCACTGACTCCCGCGTTCGCCCTCATCTTTTCCCACTTTCTCCTGCCCGATGACAAGCTGACGCTGCGGAAGGTGAGTGGACTCGCGCTCGGTGCGGCCGGGATCGCGGTGATCTTCTGGGATCAGCTGACGTTTGGCGGACGCGCCCTGACGGGAAGCATCACGGTCACACTGGGTGCCGTCTGCGTGGCGTTCGCATATGTGATGATCCAGCGATCGGGCAAGGATTTCCATCCGAGTGCCATCACCACCGGGCAGATGATTGCCGCATTCGTTCCGCTCATGGCCTATGGGTGGGTGATGGAAGGGAATCCATTCAGGATCAACTGGACTTCCACGGCGCTGGTTTCAGCGGTCTATCTCGCGCTGATGGGGTCGGTGGTCGCCGCCTGGCTGAATTACTGGCTGCTCTCTCGGGTCGGTTCAGTGAACCTGCTCATCATGGGCCTCGTCGAGCCGCCGCTTGCGGTGCTGATCGGCGCGTACGCGCTCGGTGAAAGCATGAACTGGCGCGCCATCGCGGGATCCGCGGTCATTCTCTTCAGCGTCTGGCTCACCGTTGGTGGCAGGAAGCAGTCTGCGCAAATCACTGAGGCACAGTCGAAGCGATGAAGGCGACGGGTTCTCCCTTGTTCATGGGAGGAGTGCCCACGACGTAGAGGATCTCTCCCGCCAGCGTCGCCTTGATCTCCTCGAGCAGTGTTCCGTCGAAATCGAACACGCGCCCGAGGGTCGTTCCCTTCGCGACTGTCTGCCCCTTCTCGACCGACGGCTGGAAGATCCCGGTGAAGCTGCTCCTGAGGACTTCGCTATGTTCGAGCAGTATCGGCGAGGGCACCGGGTCGGGACCATCCGGGCGCATCTTCAACAACTTGAGTACTCCGGCGATGCCGTTTTCGATCTGGCCGATCGACTCGGCATCGGAGCCGCCCATGCCGCCGGCCTCGATCGTCAGCGCCGCTTTGCCGCGAGTGATCCCGGTGTTCGACAGGTACATCGATGCCCCGGGATCGGTGGGACGCTCCCGATCCACGATGATGTGGTCGAGCCCGAACGCGAGCGCCATCTGCTTGCCCGTGTCCGCCACCTGTGGGCTCCCGGTCGTGATCCAGTAGCTGTATGGACGCAGCGACTCGTTGCCGTCGCCGCAATGCAGATCGACGATATGGGTAGCGCGGTCGATGACCTCACGCGTGATCACGTCAGCGATGCGTTCGGACAGCGTGCCTTCGGGGTTGCCGGGGAAGACGCGGTTGAGATTCTTGCCGTCGGCCGGCGAGTAGTAGACCGTCCGCGCGAGGAAAGACGGCATGTTGGCGACGTGGACCATGATCACGGTTCCGGCCAGCGTCCGCGGATCGATCGACGCGCGCATTCTCTGCAGTGCGAGGATCGGCGGATATTCGTACCCGTGCACGCCGGCCGTCAATGCCAGGACGGGACCCGGTTTCGCACCGTGAATCACGCTGATCGGGATCGTGGTGCCCTGGTCACCGCCGCGCGCCGGCACAGGCAGTGACCCGGACGCCGCCGTCCCTGGCGCTACGCGCAGCGCGCCGACGATGAACGGGTCCCGGGGCGAGCCGATCGTCGCGAGTATCAGAACCATCGAACCTCCGCCCGCATTCTACCCGTGGCACAATCTGCGGCGCATGTACACGTTCGTCTTATGCTGGCTGCTGATCGCGTTGCTCGTCGGCTACACGGGGATCCTGCGCAGTACTCCGGTTCCAATGCCGGTCTTCGCACTGGCGATGACGCTGACGCTGCTCGGCTGGCTGACCGTGCGCCCGGCCCTTCGCGACCGCGTGCTCAGCGTGGGAGTGCGCGTGCTCGTGGCGCTGCACATCACCCGGTTCGTGGGCTTCTATTTCCTGTCGCTCTACCGTGACGGACTGCTGCCGCGGGACTTCGCCGTCCCGGCCGGCTGGGGAGACATCATCGTCGCGCTCGGAGCGATCATCGTCCTGGTGGCGTTCCGGGTGGAGACACAGAGGGGCCGCATGGCGCTGTTCGCGTGGAATGTTCTGGGGCTGCTCGACATCCTGATGGTGTTGGGGAACGGCGCCCGCATGATGCGCGCCGACCGGCTATTGCAGGCAGGGTTCACGTCGCTGCCGCTGATCCTGCTGCCGCTGTTTCTGGTCCCCATCATCATCGTGACGCACGTCATGATCTTCGTCTGGTGGGTGCGGGGAGAAATCGGGTGGACGTCGGGAGGTCGCTGTGACCCGTACTGCGCAAGTGATCCCGGTACCTCCATCCTGTATCCTTCTCTCGTCATGAAGACCTTGCTCGTCCCGTTCTCGCTCACCTTTCTTCTCCTCACCAGCCTCGTCGCACAACAGCCGCAGGCTCCCTCGTCGGCAGACGATGTGCGCGCGCGGTATACGAAGTATGAATTCAAAGTGCCGATGCGCGACGGGGTGAAGATCTTCACCTCCATCTACGTCCCGAAAGACACGTCCCAGAAGTATCCCTTCTTGATAACGCGGACGCCCTACAGCGTCGGCCCTTACGGCATCGATCGATACCGCACGTCACTCGGTCCGTCGGAGCACTTCCAGAAGGAAGGCTTCATCTTCGTTTACCAGGACGCGCGCGGGCGCTACATGTCCGAAGGGGAGTTCCAGCAGGTGCGGCCCTTCGTGACCGACAAGAAGTCGAACACGGACATCGACGAGAGCACCGATACCTACGACACGATTGAGTGGCTGCTCAAGAACGTCCCGAACAACAACGGCCGCGCCGGCATGGTCGGCATTTCTCAGCCCGGCTTCCACGTGGCCGCCAGCATCATCAACTCCCACCCGGCACTGAAGGCGGCGTCGCCGCAGGCGCCAACAGCCGATTACTACATGGGCGACGACGTCTACCACAACGGCGCGTTCATGCTCGGCGCCAACTTCGGCTTCTATTCCGGTTTCCAGCCACGTGGCGAGCCGCCGCAGCCGCCGCAGCCGGCGCTGCAATTCGATCCGGGCACGCCCGACATGTACGAATTCTTCCTGCGCATTCCGCCGCTGGCACGTGCCAATGCCGTGCTCTTCGGCGGCAAAGCCAGCTACTGGCAGGAGATCGTCGACCACACGTCCTATGACGAGTTCTGGAAGAAGCGCTCACTCTGGCGGTACATGGACGATGTCAAGTGCGCGGTGCTGAACGTCGGCGGCTGGTACGACGCCGAAGATCCGATGGGGCCGCTGCACATTTACCGCTCCGTCGAAAGAAAGAATCCCGCCACGGTCAATCAGCTGGTGATGGGGCCGTGGTCGCACGGCGGATGGGCAAGGGGACCGGGCAACCGGCTCGGGAACGTCGGTTTCGCGATGAACACCGGCGAGTTCTTTCGCGAGCAGATCCAGTTCCCGTTCTTCATGAAGCATTTGAAGGACAAGGGTCCTGAATTGCCGGAAGCATGGATGTTCCTCACCGGCATCGACGAGTTCAGAAAGCTGCCGGCCTGGCCACCGAAGGATTTGTCGCCGGTCGCCATGTACCTCGATGCGGCCGGACATCTCTCGACGACGCAGCCGAAAGATGCGGCCGGTTTCGACGAATACGTGAGCGACCCGAACAAGCCGGTTCCGTACATCGGGTACATCGGCGAGGGGATGACCTCGGACTACATGACCGAGGACCAGCGGTTCGCGTCGCAGCGCACGGACGTCGTCACGTATCGCACTGAACCGCTCGACAAGGACATGATCGTCGCCGGCCCGATGAAGGTGAACCTGAAGATCTCATCGACCGGCACCGACTCTGACTTCGTCGTCAAAGTCATCGACGTTTACCCGAACGAGTATCCGACGCCTCCAGCGACGCCCGGCCAGCCGGTTCCGGCGAATGCCGTGAAGATGGGCGGCTATGAGCAGCTGATAAGAGGTGAGCCTTTCCGCGCGAAGTTCCGCAACAGCTTCGAGAAACCGGAGCCACTGAAACCGGGTGAGCCGGTCACCATCTCCTTCGAGTTGCCGGACGTCTATCACGCGTTCCGCACTGGACACCGGGTGATGGTGCAGGTCCAGAGCTCATGGTTCCCGCTGGTGGATCGCAATCCGCAGAAATTCATGGAGATCCCGCAGGCGGCGGCGGCCGACTTCCAGAAAGCCACTCAGCGCATTTATCACTCCTCGTCCGTCACACTGATGGTGGAGGGACCGCGATAGCGGGCGCCCGCTCCTGCAGCGGGTCGTGGTCGAGTGAGAGCACGATGATGATGGCGATCAGGCCGCAGGCCGACAGGGCGAGCAAGCCGCCCGCGTAACTGCCGCTGACATCCTTGATCCAGCCGATCGCGTAAGGAGCGGCAAAACCGGCCAGGTTGCCCATCGAGTTGATCATCGCAATCCCCCCGGCAGCGGCCGTTCCGGAGAGGAAGGCTGTCGGCAGCGTCCAGAACACGGGCATGCTGCCGAATATTCCGAGGGCGGCAACGCAGAACGCGAGCATCTTCATCCACGGATTTTCGAGCGCGCTCGCCGCCGCCATCCCGGCTGCCGCGACCAGCAGTGCGAACGCCAGGTGAAAGCGACGCTCCAGCGTACAGATCCGACCGGCGCCCCCACAGCACCATCGCCACCACCCCGGCGAGATAAGGCAGCGCCGAGACGAACCCGTTCTGGACGGTCGAGATCCCGAACCCCTGAACGATCTGTGGCAGGAAGAACGTGAGCCCGTAGTTGGTCCCGACGACGCCGAAATAAACGACGCCGAGCGCGAGCACCTTCGGGTTCGTGAGTGAGCCGATCAGGCTGGATCCATGCAGCGCATGCCGCTGTTTCTGCTCCTGCTCGAGGCGGTTCATCAACCACGTTCTCTCGTCAGGATGGAGCCACGCGGCATCCGCAGGGCCGTCTGTCAGATAGAACAGCACCACGAGCGCCAGGATCAGCGCCGGCACCGCCTCTATGACAAAGAGCCACTGCCATCCCTTGAGCCCGAGGGATCCGTCCAGCCCGAGCAGCAGGCCGGAAACCGGCGCGCCGATCACGGTCGACAGCGGGATGGCGGTCATGAAGTAGCCGGTGATCCGCGCCCGGTAGGCAGCCGGGAACCACAAGGTGAGAAAGAAGATCATCCCCGGGAAGAAGCCCGCTTCGGCGATCCCAAGCAGCACACGAACGATGTAGAAGCCGGTGGTCCCCCCGATAAATGCCATCGCGCCCGAGAGCAGGCCCCACGAGAACATGATCCGCGCGATCCATCGGCGCGCGCCGTAGCGGACCAGGAGCAGATTGGAAGGGATCTCGAAAAGGAAGTACGCAAGGAAGAAGATGCCTGCGCCCAACCCATACGCCGTTGCCGAAAGCCCCAGGTCGGCCCTCATCGTCAGCGCGGCAAAGCTGACGTTGACGCGATCCAGGTAGGCGACGAAGTAGCAGACGATCAGCAACGGCAGAAAGCGCGCGGAGACTTTTCCGATCGTGCGCGCTTCGAGCGTGTGATCTATTCTTCTGTCCATGCTGAAGATCTTCGTTGCTCTCGCCATTATGCTTGCGATGGCGCTCCCCGCCCCGCCGCAACCCCAGAATCCTCTCCGGCAGTTCATCAAGAACGCGGAGCCGGTGATCGCGTTGACGAACGTTCGCGTGATCGACGGCACCGGCGCTGCCGCGCGTGAGAACCAGACGATCGTGATCCGCAACGGGAACATCGCGGAGCTCGGAGACGCCGCGAAGATCAAGGCGCCCGCCGACGCCCTCGTTATCGATCTGGCCGGCAAGAGCGTCATTCCCGGGCTCGTGATGGTGCATGAGCATCTCTACTACCCGACCGGCGGCAGCGTCTACGCGCAGCTGGGAGCCAGCTTCGTGCGGCTGTATCTCGCTGGTGGCGTCACGACCATGCGGACCGGTGGGAATGTGAACGGCATCATGGACATCAAGATGAAGCAGGAGATCGAAGCCGGCCGGCAGGCTGGTCCCGCGATCGACGCGACGGCGCCGTATCTCAACGGGCCGAACAGCTTCATCCAGATGTACGCGCTCAAGGATGCCGACGATGCGCGCAAGCAGGTGGCGTACTGGACGGACATGGGCGCGACCTCGCTCAAGGCCTACATGAACATCACCCGCGCCGAGCTTGGCGCCGCGGTCGAAGAAGCGCACAAGCGCGGCATCAAGGTCACCGGGCATCTCTGCTCCGTGACCTATTCGGAGGCGGCGGATCTCGGCATCGACAATCTCGAACATGGCTTCCTTGCGTCCACTGATTTCGTCACTGACAAGAAGCCTGACGAATGCCCGGGGCAGGGACGCGGGCAACAGACGATCGCGACGCTCGATCAGAACAGCGATGGCTTCAAAGCGCTGGTCACGAAGCTGGTGGACAAGAAGGTCGCGCTCACGTCGACGCTGACAGTGTTCGAGACGTTCACACCCGGCCGTCCGAAGCCGCCGGGTCTGGACGTCCTGGTGGCAGACCTGCGCAGCTCTACGACCGCGCCTACGAACGAACGTCACAGAGCACGCAGTCGATTTACACGAAGCTGTTTCCGAACGGTATGGCGCTCGAGCGCGCGTTCGTGAAAGCCGGCGGCATGCTGATCGCGGGCACGGATCCTACCGGCGGCGGGGGTGTGATCCCCGGCTACTCGAATCAACGCCAGGTCGAGTTGCTGGTCGAGGCCGGCTTCACGCCGCTCGAGGCGATCCAGATCTCGACGTCGAACGGCGCGAAGTACCTGGGCCGCGATGCTCGCGTGGGAACCATCGCCGCCGGCAAGCAGGCCGACCTGGTAGTGATCAACGGCGATCCATCGAAGAACATTGCCGACATCCGCAACGTCGAAACGGTGTTCAAGCAGGGCGTCGGCTTCGATCCGCAGAAGCTGATCGAGTCGGTCAAGGGGAAGGTCGGGCTCTGGTAGCGTCCCTTATTCAGGGAGCGTAGCGACGATCCGCTTCGGATCGAGGCTCCAGACGTTCGCGGCGCGCAGGTTCGAGAGCCACACCGAACCGAGTCCGAAGCGGATCGGCGTCGCCGCCGGCCCCGTAGAACTGCTGGACGACCTTGTTGCTCGTCGCATCGATGCGCGTGATCGGGAACTCGAACGACGTGACCCAGACAGAGCCGTCGCCGACCGCGATCTCGCCGCCGCCGCCGGGAACCCCGCTTCGATCGTCGCGACCACCTTGTTGGTCTTGATGTCGACGCGCGAGATCGAGCCGTCTCCCTGGTTGATCGTCCACACCGATCCTTCGCCCACCGTCAGAAATCGCGGCTTCGGTCCGACCGGGATCGTCTGTTCGACCACGTTGGTGCGAGCGTTGACGCGGGTGACCAGGCTCTTCTCGGTGCTCGTCACCCAGACGGCGTTCTCACCGAAGGCGACCGTGTAGGACCCGGGCGCGACGTAGATCTCGGCGACGCTCTTGTTCGTCGCCGGATCGATCCGCGTCAGCGTCCCCTTCTTGTCGGTCATCACCCAGATGCTGCCGGCGCCGTGACGCAATGCCGCCTTCGGAGTCGGGAACGCCGAAGGGTAGCGTCGCTTCGACCTTGCCGTCCTTCAGACTGACCCGCAGCCAGCGTCTTGTCGCCGCAGTTCGGGACCCAGAGGCTGCCGAACCCGATGGCCAGCCCCGAGCAGGGATTCTTCCCGGTCGTGATCGTTTGCGAGGACGGTGTTGGTCTTGGGGTCGAGACGATGAACGGTGCCTTCGGATCGTTCGACACCCAGACGTGCTCGTCGATCGCCAGCCAGTCGGGGACGCCCGGAACGCTGAAAACGGCGTCCGGTTTGAGTTTCGTGATCGGGATCTTCACGCCCGGGGTGCTGACCCCTGGCCGTTTCGGTCGAGCGGCGGCGGGTCTGGGGGCTGGGGCTGGCGGCTGCGCCTGCCAGAACACGGCAATCAGTATTGAGCCGGCCACGGCGGCCGCAAAGAGATTGTGCATGCGAAGTGTCGTCTCCGCGGGCATAATAAGCCTCCCCAGCCTGTCGCACCATGCGAAAAGCACAGATTCACGTTCCTGCGCTCGCGTCCTTTGCGCGGCTCGGCTGTTCGTGGCCGCTGCCGCCGCGCGCCTGACCGGCGCGCCGCAGGCGGCCTGCCGGCCTCGGCGGCGACGCCCGCCGCAGACTCGAGTTCTTCGAAGCGAAGATCCGGCCGCTGCTGGTCGAATCCTGCTTCGACTGCCACACCGCGGACGAGAAAGGCGGCCTGCGGCTCGACTCGCGCGAGTCGCATCCTCAAGGGCGGTGACTCGGGTCCGGCGATCGTTCCGGGCAACCCGGACGCCAGCCTCCTGATCAAGGCCGTGCGCCACGTTGACGGGCGTCTCCAAGATGCCGCGCAGCGCGGCGAAGTTGGCCGACGCTGCAGTCAGCGTCGCTCGCCGAATGGATCACGATGGGCGCGCCGTGGCCCGCCGCCGCGAGCGGGAAGGCCGCGACGAAAGACGCGGCGGCCCCGTCGTGAGGCTGCCGCCGCGGAAGCAGAGCGCCCGATCGATCCGCAGCTGCAAGGCCTTCTGGTCCTTCCAGCCGATCCGGAAACCTGCGGTGCCTCAGCCCAGGGATGCCGGCTGGGCGAAGAACGACATCGATCGGTTCGTGCTCGCGCGCCTGGAACGCGAGGGAATGGCGCCGGTCGGCACTGCCGACAAGCGGACGCTGATCCGTCGCGCCACGCTCGACCTCACCGGCCTGCCGGCGACGATCGAGGAGATCGAAGCCTTTCAGAAGGACGACGGGCGCTGACGCGTTCGCGAAAGTGGTCGATCGCCTGCTCGCGTCGCCGCGCTACGGCGAGACACTGGGGACGGCTCTGGCTCGACGTCGCGCGCTACGGCGAAGACGATCCGCGCAGCCTCGATCCGATGGGACGCGGCTATGCCCCGTATCCGAATGCCTATCTGTATCGCGACTGGGTGATCAAGGCGTTCAACGACGATCTCCCCTACGACCAGTTCGTCAAGGCGCAGATCGCGGCGGACTTGATCGACGAGAAGTCGCGCGTCCGTCACCTGCCGGCGCTCGGCTTCCTGGGCCTCGGCCCGTGGTACTACGACAACGGCTCGGTCGAAATCACGCGCGCCGACGAGCGCCACGATCGCGTGGACGTCGTGTCTCGCGGCTTCCTCGGGCTGACCGTCGCGTGCGCCCGTTGCCACGATCACAAGTACGACCCGATCGCCGCGCAAGGACTACTACGCGCTGTCCGGCGTGTTCCTCAATTCGCCGTACACCGAGTATCCGCTCGCGCCGAAGTCGGTCGTGGACGAGTACAAGGCGGCCGAGAAGAAGATCAAGGACAAGGAGAAGCTGCTCGACGAGTTCGACAGAGATCGAGAGCCGGCAGCTCGCCGAGACGCTCGCACTGCAGTCCGCGAAGTACATGCGCGCCGCGTGGAAGGTCCAGGGCGAGCCGAAGGAAGACGTCGCCAAGGTCGCGGCGCCGCGAGAAACTCGACTACGAGCTGTTCGACCGCTGGGTGAAGTTCCTGGCCAAGCCGCCGAAGTACTACCCGTACCTGACCAAGTGGCAGGCGATGGTCAAGGCCGGCGGGACGGACGACGAGGCGAAGACGCTCGCCGACGAGTTCCAGGCGCGTGCTGCTCGACGTGATGTTCGAAGCGCGCGAGTTGAAGGAGGAGAACGACATCATCCGCGCCAAGGCGCTGCCGGGCACGAAGAAGAAGGAGCCGGCGAACCTGCCGCACGAGTTCGTCACCAACGACGACTTCTGCCCCGGCTGCGGACTCGAGCTCAAGAGCCAGGCGCCGGAGCGCGGGTATCTCTGGCAGGACGTGTTTCAGGTCCGACATCTTCGACGCTGTTCGGCGCCGCGCCGGGCACATGGACGGTCAAGCCCGGGCTGCTCGCCTTCCGCGGCTGGACGCTCGAACGCTGGCTGGGCGGCGATCGCCGCCAGTACATCGAGGATCTGCGCACCGACATCGACGTCGATGAAGAAGGCGCTGCCCGAGAAATACGCCTACGTCCACGGCGTGGCGGACGCTCGAGAAGCCGGTCGAACCCGAAGCTCTCACCTCCGCGGCAATCCGATGCGCGAGGGGGATGTCGTGCCGCGCCGCTTCCTGTCGGTGCTCAGCGCCGACGACGCCGGTGCCGCTGACCCACGGCAGCGGCCGCCTCGACCTCGCCGAAGCCGATCCTCGAGCAGCCGATCGCCACGCGCGTGATCGTCAACCGCGTGTGGAAGTGGCACTTCGGCACCGGGATCGTCAATACCCCGAGCAACTTCGGCAAGCTCGGCGAAGCGCCGACCAATCCCGAGCTGCTCGAGTATCTGTCGCAGTCCTTCATCGACAGCGGCTATTCGATCAAGGCGCTGCACCGGCAGATCATGCTGAGCGCGGTCTACCAACTCGGGCCGCGGCCGACTCCGCGGCGAACATGGCCAAGGACGCCGGCAATCGTTTCTACTGGCGTGCCAACCGCCGGCGCCTGACCGCCGAGCAGATCCGCGATGCGTGCTCGTCGGTATCGGGAACGCTCGAAGACAAGATGGGCGGACCGTCGGTGGCGCTGACGCCGACGGGCACGCGGCGGACGGTCTACGGAAAGGTCAGCCGCTACAAGCTCGATCAGTTCCTGCAGTTGTTCGACTTCCCGGCGCCGACGATCTCGGCCGAGCAGCGTTTCTCGACCAACGTTCCGCTGCAGCGCCTGTTCTTCATGAACAGCGACTTCATGCAGCAGCAGGCCGAGCAGCTCGCCGCAGAAGCTGCAGGAGGAGCCGGACAACCGCGCGCGCGTGACGAAGGCGTACCGCCATGGTCCTCGGGCGCGAGCCGCAGGCGGCCGAACTCGCCGCCGGCCTCGAATACCTGGCCGCCGAACCGCTGCGCGCCTACGAAGAGCGCAGGCTCGCCGACGAAGCCGAAGAAGAAAGAGATCGAGAAGGATCCGAAGAAGGCGACGAAGCCGCCGGCCACAATGCCGAGGACGGCATGGCGATGGACGGCATGATGGCCGGCGTCGACCCGGCGCCGACCCGGATGCCGAGCCGCCGAAGAAGCCGTTGCCGGTCACGCCGCTCGGCCGCTACGTGAAGATCCTGTCTGAGTTCGTCGGAATTTCTGTTCATCGAACTGACGCTAACTGACTCGACACATAGCTCACAAGCTAGCCAGCCCGTCGACTCGTCGTGACGCCCTGTGCCGGATCGGCAACGGCTTCGGCATGCTGGCATTTGCCGGCATGGTCGGCGAGTCGCTGAACATCGCGTCCGCGCTGCGCACAGAGCAACGCATTCGCCAATGGTGGTCTGCACCACGCCGCCAAGGCGAAGCACGTCATCTTCCTGTTCATGAATGGCGGCCTGTCGCAGGTGGACAGCTTCGATCCCAAGCCGATGCTCGACAAGTTCGACGGGCAGCCGCTGCCCGGCGGACCGGTGGCGACCGAGCGGAAGACCGGCGCCTTGATGCGCTCGCCGTTCACGTTCAAGAAGTACGGCCAGTCCGGCATGGACGTCAGCGAGCTCTTCCCGCACGTCGGCAGCTGCGCCGACGACATCTGTTTCGTGCGGTCGGTGAACACCGACATCCCGAATCACGAGCCGTCGATGCTGATGATGAACACCGGCCACACGCAGGTCGGCCGCCCGTCGATCGGCGCGTGGCTGACCTACGGCCTCGGAACGGAGAATCGCAACCTTCCCGCGTACGTCGTCCTCTGCCCGGACACGCCGACGACGGTGGGGCCGCCGCTCTGGAACAACGCGTTTCTGCCGGCGGTGAACCAGGGGACGTTCATTTCCAGCAAGGTCGAGAACAAGAACGAGATCATCGGCAAGGATTTCGATCCGAAGAAGCTCGTCTCGTTCATGTACAACGAGAAATTCACCCTGCCCGGAGCAGCGGCGCGAGATCGATCTGCTCGCGAAGCTCGACGGCATGCGCGGGATCAAGGATCCGCAGCTCGAAGCCGCGATCGAGTCCATGGAAGTCGCCTACCGGATGCAGACCGAAGCGCCCGAGGTGTTCGACATCCGCAAGGAAACGCCAGGCGACGCTGGAGCTGTACGGCCCCGGCAGCACCGCGCGCAGCTGCCTGATGGCGGTGCGGCTGGTGCAGCGCGGCGTTCGCATGGTCCAGGTCTACTACGCGGCGGGCGATCCCTGGGATCACCACGGCAACATCCAGTTGCACCGCAAGAACGCGCTCGATTCCGACCGTCCGTTCGCGGCGGTCATCAAGGACCTGAAGTCCCGCGGCCTGTTCAAGGACACGATCGTCGTCTGCGGATCCGAGTTCGGCCGCACGCCGGTGGCGGAGGTCGGCGCCGGCGGCGAAGCGGCCGTCACGGACGCGATCACAACCCGTTCGCCTTCACGATGTGGCTGGCCGGCGGCGGCATCAAGGGCGGCACGGTCTACGGCAAGACGGACGACTTCGGCTTCAAGGTGGCGGAGAACCCGGTGCACGTCCACGACCTCCACGCGACGATCCTGCACCTGCTCGGCATCGATCACACCAAGCTGACCTACCGCTACAGCGGCCGCGACTTCCGGCTGACCGACGTCTCCGGACGGGTGGTCAACGAGATCCTTGCTTAGGTCCACGCAACTCCAAACTCCAAACTCCAAACTCCCAACTCAATCCAAACTCCCCAAAGGGACCGACTCTTTGGCGTTTGGAGTTTGGAATTTGGCGTTTGCAGTTTGTTTTATACTGCCGAGAGCCAGCGCCATAGGGAGGTCCCATGGCGTACGTTCGGTTTCATCGCCCTCACGGCTGCGGTCCTGGTCCTGGTGTTGATCGTGAGCAGCAGCTCGAGCCGCGCGCGCTCCGTTGTCGAGACTGTGTCGCTCGCGTCCGGGTCTGTCATCTCCCTGGCTACGCCTGAATTCGTGCAGGTAGGAAAGCGGTACGCGTTCACCTGGTCGAGCGGCGGTCCGGCGCAAACCTACACGGTCAAATCGATCCGTCGAGACGGCTGGGTGCTGGTCGAGGTCGCTGACGAAAACACCAACCCCGCCTACTTCGTGCCCGGCGACATGCCTACACGTTGGCTCAACGTCGGCATGGCGATCTCGATCCAGGAGATGCGGGCGTTCTACTGACGCGGCAGCCGATATAATCCACGCTGCGTGTTCCTGCGCGCAGGAAGGCTCCGTTTGAAACCGATCTGTAACACCATCCTCGACGCCATCGGCGGCACACCCATGGTGCGCCTCAACCGCATCACTCGCGAGGTGCGCGCTGATGTGCTCGCCAAGGTCGAGACGTTCAATCCAGGGAACTCGATCAAGGACCGCATGGCGGTCAAGATGATCGAGGACGCCGAGCGCAGCGGCAAGCTGAAGCCAGGCGGAACGATCATCGAAGGCACTTCCGGCAACACCGGGATGGGGCTGGCGATCGCCGCGGTCGTGAAGGGATACAAGTGCATCTTCACGACGACCGACAAGCAGTCCAAGGAGAAAGTCGATGCGTTGAGGGCCTTCGGCGCCGAGGTGATCGTCTGCCCGACCAACGTCGACCCGGAAGACCCCCGCTCGTACTACTCGGTGTCGTCGCGCCTGGTTGCGGACGTGCCCAACTCCTGGAAAGCCAATCAGTACGACAACCTGTCGAATTCGGCCGCGCACTACGAGCAGACCGGCCCGGAGATCTGGGAACAGACCCGGCGGTAAGGTCGACCACCTGGTCGTCGGCGTGGGTACCGGCGGCACGGTCAGCGGCGTCGGGCGCTATCTGAAGGAACGGAACCCCCGGGTGAAGGTGTGGGGGATCGACACCTACGGATCCGTGTTCAAGAAATACAAGGAAACCGGCGTCTTCGACAAGAACGAGATCTATCCGTACATCACCGAGGGTATCGGTGAAGACTTCCTGCCGCAGAACGTCGATTTCTCGGTGATCGATCACTTCGAGAAAGTCACCGACAAGGAAGCGGCGCTGATGACCCGCCGCATCGCCCGCGAAGAGGGGATCTTCGCAGGCAACTCCGCCGGCTCCGCCCTGGCCGGCCTCCTCCAGTTGAAGGAGCATTTCAAGGAAGGGGAAGTCGTGGTCGTGATCTTTCACGATCACGGATCGCGCTATCTCGGAAAAATGTTCAACGACGACTGGATGAGGGAGAAAGGCTTTCTCGAGAAATCCGGGATGACCGCCAAGGATCTCGTCGCCTCACGCATTTCGGGGGAGCTGTTCGCGGTCGAAGCCAGCCGTCCGGTTGAAGAAGCCGTCCGGGTGATGAGCGATCACGACTTCTCCCAAATCTCCATTACCCGTGAAGGACGCGTGGTCGGATCGCTCAACGAAACCCATCTGTTCGACGAGTTCCTGCGCAATCCGGACATCAAGCGCCAACCGGTGGACACGATCATGCAGCCGGCTTTCCCGTTCGTCGATATCTCGACACCGGTCGAGCTGTTGTCGACTATGATCACGCCGCAGAATCCGGCCGTGCTGGTGCGCGATTTCAAGACCGATAAAAACTTCATCATCACGCGTTCAGACGTAATTCGCGTCCTGTGCTGATGACCATCAGAGAAGGCTGCTCATGAAACGAACACTCCCGGCGCTCATCGCCCTCGTCCTCGTTGCCGCACCTGCGTTGGCCCAGTCGCCCGACATCACGGGGAAGTGGGACATGTCGATCGGCTCCTCGCAAGGCTCGTTGCCGGCAACGCTGACGGTGACGAAAGAAGGAGAGAAGCTGGCGGGGCTGCTCTCCTCGATGCAAGGCGACGTGCCGACGACGGTCACCCTGAAAGAAAAGGCAGTCTCAATCGAGTTCTCGGTGCAGACGCCGAACGGCCCGCTGAACATCATCATGTCCGGAACGGTGGACGGTGACGCGATGAAAGGCACGGCTGATTTCGGCGGCCGCGGATCCGGCGATTGGAGCGCAAAGAAGGCCACGGCTGCGGCGGCTCCAGCGGGACAGGCCCCGTCACAGGACAAACCCGCGGCGACGCTCACCGGCACGTGGGCGTTCGAAGTCACCCACGCCGCCGGCGTGAGCACGCCAACCGTCGCGATCACTCAGACCGGGGAAAAGCTCTCCGGCAAGTATTCCGGGAGCTACGGTGAGTCCGAGCTCACCGGAACCATCAAGGGGACCGAGTTCACGTTCACCGTGGAGATCGGCACCGAGCAGAAAGTAAAAGTCGTCTACACCGGCACGCTCGCGACCGATACGGTCAAGGGTAACGTGTCGCTCGGTGAGCTCGGCGAAGGCACCTTCACCGGCAAGCGCAAATAGTTCGAGGGGCCTCCGCTCTGCGCGGAGGCCCGCCTCACTTCTTCGGGATCACGAACGTCGCGCGGCTGCGCACGCTGCTGTTCTTCTGATCCACCTTCACCTGGATCCGGTGTGTCTTGCCATCCCGGTCCGCGTCCTGGACCTCGACCCCGAGCAGGTAATACGCGGATGTTTCGAGCATCATGCGCGCGCGTCAACGGTCACCAGTTCCACCCCGGTTTTGAACGCGGGCGGCTTCTCCTGGGCCGCCAGGGCGGTAGTGGGCCAGAGGGTCCCAAGGCTCCAGAACGCGAGCACGGATAGTCGTCTCTCCATGGCATCTCCTTCGACGCGGGCGATAGTAGCTCATCGAGCTGACGCGCCTAAAACGAAGCCATGCTATGCTTTAGGACCACTCCCGGGCGGTCCGGGAGGTTTTTGCATGTCCTCAGGTCCCAGCGAATTCACGCTCGAACTGACACCCCGCGCCCGCGTCGACGTCATCGACGTCAGGGGTATGATCGCCAACCAGTTCGGCGATGCCCTCGACGACTATCCCCGCGCGCTCTGCTGCTCGTTCCATACAACGGCTGGTTATCTCGATCGGGGAGTGGCGGCACGCCTCAGAGGGAACCAGGCGGGGCCGATGCCGTACATCGATGTGTTCCGGACGATGTTCCCGGAAGGCGCAGGGTATGAGCATGACAAACTGGACCGTCGAACGGAGCTGACCGACGAGCAGCGGCCGCGCGAACCACTGAATGCGGATTCGCATCTCGCGTTCATGGCTGGTGCCCTTCGCACCTGCGTGTCGTACCCGAACCGACGCGGTGAGCCGATCGCATTCGTGGATCTCGATGGCGTGCACAAGGGACACGCGCGGCAGCGCCGTACAACCGTTCTCGGGTATACGCGCGAGGAGACGGTCGCGCAGTCGCGGCTGATCGTTCCGGTCTCGACCCACTCGGTGGATTCGATCAACCTGAAGGATCCGAACCTCGGCGTCTATGAGACCTGCGCGAGTCTCGTGGCGCAGCACGGTGTGGCAAAAGGACGCCTGCGGTTGACCCTGGCCCCAGGCGAGCATCATGCCGGCCTGACGGTCAATGAGTACGAGACCCTGCTGATGCGGCACGATCTGCGTGAAGTGCTGCGCGACCCCGTCCGCTTCATGGCGGAGAAGGCCGGTCACCTGTTCGGCAATCCCCGGGCGATCCCGGCGAAAACCCTCGACTACGCGAAGTACGACCTGGTCCGCGTCTTCAACAAGATGGTCGACGTGATGGGTCTGCGCGAGTCGCTGGTCGAGAGCGTGCTGTCGCGGGCGATCGGCGTACCGGCGGCGCGCTTCCTGCGCATGAAGCGCTCGATCAGCCTGCTCGTGTCAGACCGCGCCGAAGAAGGGAAGGGCGCGATCGTCGAAGGGATCTACCAGAGCCCGATTCTGGTCCAGTGGCACCGCGGCGCGCAACCCACGCGCGCGCTCGACGTCACCCTCACGCGGTTCGTTTAACGTAGTGCAGCCCTTCAGGGCTGCCTTGTTTCCAGCTCCAGCTTGAACGTAGTGCAGCCCTTCAGGGCTGCCTACTTCCTCCTCGTATACGTCAGGTCGTACGCCACCTGCCACGTCTTGCCTCCATCCGGTGACGTCTCGCCAAGTTGCCGAACCGTGTCGGGCCCGATCTTCAGCAGAGACATGCGCGTCTGCGAGCGCGCCTGCTGGCCGGGCAGCGGCGGAATGCTGCCTTCATAGATGATGCTGCCGTCCTTCGGCCCGCCCCAGTATTCGTGCAGGCCGCCGGTGGTATCGACCCACGTCTGGTGCCACTGACCCTTGGATCGATCGTAGATATTGAAGCTCTGGCCGGCATAGCCGGGCGCAGTGTAGGTTTCGAGGATGACGCACCCGCTGTGAACCCTGGTGATCACGCTCCTGCTTGGCGGCGCATTGGGTGGCGCGTTCACCCCGCGCACATCCCACTCGCCGATCCAGTAATCGAGCTCGCGAAAGTGCGGATCGTATTCGCACGGTCTGACATTCCGGTCCATGGCCGTTTCGAACGTCTTGAAGCGTGGATCCGACTTGAGCTTCGCCAGGCTCGGGTCGGTATCAAGCGGCGGCGGCAGGATGCCAAGGCCGGCATCCGTCGCGCGTTTCAACTGTACGAACGCGTCGTCGCTCCGCCCCAGGGCCGCGTAGGTCTGCGCGAGTCGGAGCGCTACCTGTGGCGTGGGGCTTCCGAGCTTCTCCGCCTGCTGGAAGTGCGGGATCGCGTCTTCGTACTTACCGAGGCTGACGAGCGAAGCGGCCAGGCGGAACTGAGGTTGAGGAGCGTTGGGCATCTCCTTCGTGAGCGCTTCGTACGCCGCCGCGGCCTCGCTCCACTTCTGCGCCACGAAGGCGTCATTCGCCTTCTGCTGTGCCGGGGACATGGCCTGCTGGGGAACGGCGAGCGCCAGGGTCAAAACAACCGCGTTGATGATCATGGAACCTCTATCGCTGTTGCGCACCGCCGGATGGCGCGGGAGCGGCGAACACCGTGTCGTCGATCGGGACGTTCAACTCGATCTTCTCGGTGAAGGTCGCAAACGACTGCGTGATCCCGCCGCCGGTGCGTTCTTCGTCGATCGCAAACGGGAACTTCACGCCGTTGACATCCTGGTAATCCGAAAAAGTGAAGACGACGTCGTTGTAGCGCATCTCCTTCGTCCGCGGATCCGGACCGAGTGCGACCCGGCCGGTTTGCCGCGCTTCGAGATACGTCTTTGGATCCAGGTACACATAGCGGATCGTGCCGCTCTTCGTCGTGACCTTCAGCTTCAGCAGGCCGCCGTCACTGGCCGGTTCGGTGCCTTCGAGTGTTACCGTGTGGCCTTTGTCTTTCCAGTCGATGAGGAGGCCGTCGAAGTCACCATCGATCTCGCGTCCCTCGGTCGCCATCGGCTCCGCTCGCGGCACCACCTTTCCACCGGCGGCGGTATCCCACGCGCCGGTTGCATTGATCGCCCTCGCGACTGCCACCGTCTGTCCCTTCGGCGTTTGCTCCCAGCGGACCAGGTTCGGGCGCTTCTTCAGCAGGATCACTTTCACGCTGCTGAATTGGGTCGCAACCGTTCGCGTGTATCGAATGGTCTGGATCGCCTTGAGTTTTTCATAGCCCCCGCGCGCGTCGACGTGCCGCTTGACCACCTCGTCCACCGTTTGCGCCGAAAGGGATATTTGCGCCAGCGTGGCGAGCGTGAGGACCGCGGCGTAGGCGGGTCGCATCTGCATTCGTCTGAACCTCCGATGAGGGTGGATTATCGCTCGAATCCACAAGCCTCTACGGGTCGTGTGACGAACGCCGTGACTGATCGTCCGGCCTCGCACGTTATGATGGCGTGATGGTGCGTGAAGAGCGCGTAGAGCTGTCGCTCGGGCGGCTGCGATATCTCGACGCCGGCGCGGGATGGCCGCTCGTTTTGCTGCATGCCTTCCCGCTCAACGCCGACATGTGGCGCCCGCAGCTCGAGCAGGTGCCGGTCGGCTGGAGATTCATCGCGCCCGACCTGCGGGGGTTTGGGCCGATGCCTGCACCCGCCGCGCAGTCAATGGATGATCTCGCAGACGGGGTCTTCCAGCTGCTGGACGCCTTGAAGATCGAGCGTGCGGCGATCGGTGGCATGTCCATGGGCGGCTACGTCACCTTCGCCATGTTGCGGCGCGAATCGGCGCGATTCAGCCAGGTCGTTCTCGCGGATACGCGCCCGTCGGCCGACACACCTGCAGGGCGGAAGGGGCGGCAGGAAATGCTCGCGGCGCTGGACGCACACGGGCCGGCGGCGGTGGCCGACATCATGTTGCCCAAGCTCCTGGGCGCGTCGACGCAGACCGCTCAGGCTGAGTTGGTGCAGCATGTCCGCCAGATGATCGAGGCAGGCGATCCAGGCGGAATCGCGGGCGGCATCCGCGCGATGATGGAGCGTCCCGATTCGACACCCCTGCTCGATACGATCGGCGTCCCCGCGCTTGTGATAGTGGGGGAAGAGGATGTCCTGACGCCGCCGGCTGACAGTGAGGCGATGGCGGCTCGGCTCCCGCGGTGCCGCCTGGTGAAGCTTGCGGGCGCGGGCCACCTCTCGAGCCTCGAAACGCCGCGACCGTTTTCGATTGCCCTTTCTGACTTTCTGAGCTCTCCGCTATGACTACGCCGCGCCTCCTCTCCGTTCTGTTGTCTACCCTGCTGCTCGCCGCATCCTGGTCGGCTGCACCCGTGATTGCCGTCCAGCCGCAGGTCGAGCCGCTGCACCGGCCGCTCGATCAGATCCTCGATCTGAACGTGCGCGACGGACTCGTCTACTACCGCGCGTTGAAATCGGAGCGGGCGAAACTCGATCGTTACGCCGCTTCTCTCAATGTGACGCCGGCGATGTACGACGCCTGGCCACGCGATGAACAGGCGGCGTTCTGGCTCAACGCGTACAACGTTTTCGTGTTACAGACTGTCATCGATCAGTACCCGATCAAGGGGCGAGCCGCGACCTTCCCGGCCAACAGCATCCGCCAGATTCCCGGTGCCTTCGACCGCCTGAAACACCGTGCTGCCGGACGCTCGGTCACGCTCGACGAGATCGAGAAGACGATCCTCCCCGAGTTCAAGGATCCGCGCCTGTATCTCGCCCTCGGCCGAGGCGCGGTCGGCAGCGGACGATTGCGCAGCGAAGCCTTCACCGGCGATCGTCTCCAGAAGCAACTGGAGGACGTGCACGCCGAGTTCGTCGGCGAGCAGCCGATGCTGAAAATCGACCGCTCCGCCGGGACGGTATCGGTCACGCCGATTCTCAGCTGGCGCGAAGCGGAGTTCGTGGCCGCTTACGACAAGGGCGCGTCCGGCCCGTACGCGCAACGATCCGCGATCGAACGCGCGATCATTGCCTTCATTCTCCCAAAGGTCCTTCCGCTCGAACGCGAGCTGCTCGAGAAGAATGAGTTCCGCGTGGTGTTCCACGATTTCGACTGGCGGCTGAACGACCTGACGGGAGGAAGGGTCAATTGATTGGAGATGACCGATTGCCGATTGAAGATATGGTGATGATCCGGGGTCGATGTGCGATGACCGTTGTCCGATGATCCGATGATATGGATTTATTGCTTTCAGAGAAGGTCGCGCTTATCACAGGCTCCAGCCGCGGTCTCGGGCTCGCCAGCGCGCGGGCGCTGGTGGCTGAAGGTTGCCGCGTGTGTTTGTGCGCGCGCGGACCGGAGCAGCTTGCCGAGGCCGCCATGGAGGTTGAAGCCGCCGCGAAGCGTCCCGGCCTGATAACGACCGTGCAGGCGGATGTCTCGACGGATGCCGGGGTCGAACGAGTCATCACACACACGGTCGACACGTTCGGCGGCCTCGACATCCTCGTCAACAACGTCGGCCGTGCCACCGGCGGCGACATTCTCGAGACGACCGACGCCGAGTGGCAGGCCGCTTTCGACGAGACGCTGTTCCCGGCGATCCGGGCCTCGCGGCTGGCCATCCCGCACATGAAGGCGCGCGGTGGCGGCTCGATCATCATGATCGCGTCGATCTGGGGACGCGAGTCCGGCGGTCGGATGACTTATAACGCGGTCAAAGCGGCGGAGATCAGCCTGGCGAAAGCACTCGCGCAGCAACTGGCGCCGTCGAACATCCGCGTCAACAGCGTCGCTCCCGGGTCGATCCTCTTTCCCGGTGGATCGTGGCACAAGCGCCAGCAGGCGGATCCGCAAGGCATCGCCGACTTCATCAAGCGCGACCTGCCGTTCGGCCGCTTCGGCCGCGCCGACGAAGTCGGCAACGTCGTCGCTTTCCTCGCCTCCCACCGCGCCAGCTGGATCAGCGGCGCCTCCATCACCGTCGACGGCTGCCAGAGCAAATCCAACATCTAACATCTCTCATCTGGCACCGCCATCGACACATCGCACATCTGACATCGGATCGGCACATCGGCGATCGCCCATCGCACGTGGGCCCATCCGCACGCATCACGCGCGCACGTCCGCACGTAAGCACATCGCACTTCGCATGTCGCACGTGTAGTATTCGTCCATGTCCCAGATCGCGGATCTGATTGATGTGACGGCGACGTGGCTCGTGGTGCGAGTGCTGATCGCACTGTTGTTCGGCACCGGGCTGTTCCTCACCGTGCGCCTCGGGTTCGTGCAGATCCGACGATTCGGGGAGGCGCTGGGGGAGTTTTTCGGTGGCCGCAGCAGCACGGGTGCAGGTGCGCTGACTCCGTTCCAGGCTTTCATGACCGCGCTGGGGACGACGATCGGCACGGGGAATATCGCGGGGGTGACCGCGGGCATCGTGTCGGGTGGACCTGGCATGTTGTTCTGGATCTGGGCCTACGGTTTCGTCGCGACAGCGATCAAGTTCGCGGAGGCCGTACTCGGCGTGACGTACCGTGAGGCGTCGGGCCCCGACCAGGTGCGCTCGGGACCGATGTACTACCTGCGCGACGGCTTGAAGTCGCCGGCTCTGGCCATGGCATTCGCGGTCGTCGCTGGAATCGCGGCGTTGACGACGACGCCGTTTACGCAGACGAACTCGATCGCACTGGTGATGAACACGCAAGTGGGGGTCCCGACGTGGATCTCGGGCGTGGTCGTCGCGGTGCTGACGTGGCTGGTGATCATTGGCGGAATCAAGCCGATCGGCCGCGCCTTCGAAAAGCTGGCGCCGGCAAAGGTAGGCATTTATCTCGTTGGCAGCCTGATCGTCATCGTCACCTTCGCGTCACGTCTGCCCGACGTGCTGGCCATGGTGTTCCGGGAGGCGTTCACCACGCAGTCAGCGATGGGTTTCGGGATCTTCACGGCGATACGCTACGGCCTGGCGCGCGGTCTTTACGCCAACGAGGCGGCCTATGGAACGGCGGCAGTGGCCTACGGCACCGCGCAGAGCGACAGGCCTTCGCAGCAGGGGCTCAACGCGGTGATGGAAACGTTCGTCGTGTCATTTGGCACGTGCACGTTGACGGCATTGACGGTGATGCTGTCCGGTGTCATCGACTGGAGCGTCCCCGTCGGTGAGCGCGTGACCAGCACCGCGGCTGTCGCACTCGCGTTCAATACCGCGATGCCCTTCGGCGGCTATCTGGTTGCCTTTTGCGTGTTCCTCTTTGGCTACGGCACTCTGATTGGCTGGGCATATTACGGCGAGAAGTTCCTGGAGTACTGGCTCGGACCCGGCGTCGTCACCCCCTACCGATGGATCTACTGCCTGCTGATCCCTCTCGGCGCCATCTCGAAGCCAACGCTGGTCTGGGCGTGGGGAGACCTGATGAACGCCTTGCAGGTCTTCCCGAACCTGGTCGGCGTCCTTGCGCTGAGCGGGGTCGCGGCGAAGGCCGCTTACGACACAAGGCGCTCGGAGCGGTAACTCCAAACTCCAACCTCCAAAACTCAACAGCCAAGGAACCACCTCCTTTTGAAGTTTGGAATTTGGTGTTTGGGGTTTGCTGTTTGTTCGCCCCGCTGGTAAGATCGTCACGCAATTCCCATCGATTCAACACGTTGCATGGTTTCGCAAACGCTTCCCGTCCTGAGCGGAGACAAAGACCGGTCGCTGCAGGAGGTCCTGAACCGGCTGACGGACTCGCGCGCGCCCCTGGGAGCCGAAGCGGATCCTATCGTCACCGCTATCCACCGGATGCCTGCGATCGCGGCGACGTATGGGCCATATCCCGACGGAACCGATGAACGGCTGATCGCGGCACTTGCCGGCCGTGGCGTGTCTCAGCTCTACGCGCACCAGAGCGAAGCGTTCGCGCACGTGCTCGCGAAACGGAACGTCGTGACGATCACGCCGACAGCGTCGGGGAAGACGCTCTGCTACAACGCGCCGGTGCTCAATTCGATCCTGCAGGATCCATCGACCCGCGCGCTGTATCTGTTTCCGACGAAGGCACTCGCCCAGGATCAGCTCTCCGAACTGCATGGGCTCTCGCAACTGGTCCAGCAAGGAACGGATACGCAAATCGGCGTTTTTACGTACGATGGCGACACGCCATCGGACGCGCGGCGCGCGATTCGCGGCAAGGCCCACGTCGTGCTCAGCAATCCCGACATGGTGCACTCGGGGATCCTTCCGCATCATCCACGATGGGCGAAGCTCTTCGAGAATCTGCGATATGTGATCGTCGACGAACTGCATGCGTATCGTGGCGTGTTCGGCAGTCATCTCGCCAACATTCTTCGGCGGCTCCAGCGTGTCTGCCGTCATTACGGTTCGGATCCGACCTTCATCTGTTCCTCTGCGACCATCGCGAATCCGCGCGAGCTGGCCGAAGGCTTGACCGGACGTCCGTTCGAACTGGTCGAACAAAACGGCGCGCCACGAGGCGAGAAGTTTTTCCTGTTCGTGAACCCGCCGGTGGTCAATGCGGAACTCGGCATCCGCCGCTCGTATTTGCACGAGACACGGCGCGTTGCGATGGAGTTCCTGAAACAGAACCTTCAGATCATCGTCTTCGCCCAGAGCCGTCTCGCCGTCGAGATCCTGACCACCTATCTGAAAGACACCTTCCACGGGCCACCAGGATCCCAGGAGATGATCCGCGGTTACCGCGGTGGGTATCTGCCGAATCGCCGCCGCGAGATCGAGAAGGGGTTGCGCGATGCGAACGTGCGCGCGGTTGTTTCAACCAATGCGCTGGAGCTCGGGATCGACATCGGCGCGCTCGACGTCTCGGTGATGGCCGGCTATCCCGGAACGATTGCCTCGACGTGGCAGCGCGCCGGCCGCGCCGGCCGCCGCAACACGCGTTCCGCGGCAGTCCTCGTTGCCAGCAGTGCACCGATCGATCAGTTCATCGTTCGCAACCCTTCGTACTTCTTCGACTCGTCGCCGGAGCACGCGCTCATCAATCCCGACAACCTGCACATCCTGCTCGATCACGTGAAGTGCGCGGCGTTCGAGCTGCCGTTTGCAAACGATGAGCAGTTTGGTGAAGAGAATGTGCAGGAGGTGCTCGCCGTGCTGGAGGAGCAGGGGTTCGTTCACCAGGCGGACGGGCAGTGGAACTGGACCCACGAATCGTATCCGGCTGATGCGGTCAGTCTCCGGTCGGTCTCGTCCGACAACTTCATCATCGTCGACACGACCAGCGGCGAGCGGGTGATAGGGGAGACGGACTTCACCAGCGGTCCCGCGACGCTGCACGAGAAGGCCATCTACATTCTCGAAGGGCAGCTGTTCCAGGTCGAGAAGCTCGATTTCGATGGACGCAAGGCGTACCTGAAGTCGGTCGACTGCGATTACTACACCGACGCCATCACTTATACGAAGGTCACGATCCTCGATACATTCGCCACCGAGGATGCGCACGCGCAGCTGCCTGAGTTCGCCGACGCTCCCTCGGAGCCGGGACCGCCGCCGGCTGGCGGCAAATCGCATGGTGAAGTCCACGTTGTTTCGCGTGTCGTTGGATTCAAGAAGATCAAGTTCTACACGAACGAGAACATCGGATCCGGTGAGCTCGATCTGCCCGAACAGCAGATGCACACGTCCTCGTACTGGCTGACGATTCCTTCCCCCGTGATGCAGGCGCTGCCTTACGGCGGAGACGACCGGCGCGACGGAGTGGTGGGGCTGGCGTTTGCGATGAAGAACATCGCACAACTGCTGCTGATGTGCGATGGCCACGACATCGGTCTTTCGGTCGACGGCGGATCGCTGGACCGTTCGACCCGCAAGGGTGGCATCGGCAGCATTCCCGAGGCGCTCGCGGCGGAGCCGAACGTATTCATTTACGACAACTATCCGGGCGGGATCGGCTTCAGCCGGCCGTTGTTCGAGATGCACGACCTCCTGCTCGAGCGGACGCGCGACCTGATCGATGGGTGCCCATGTCAGTCAGGGTGTCCGTCATGCGTCGGACCGGAAGGGAACACAGGTCCGTTTGCGAAAAGCGTCGCGTCGCGGATCCTCGCGGCATTACTGTCGGGCGTGTCGGACATATCTGGAGAACCGTTCTAGATGGACCTGACATCGCGACTGCGCGCCATTGTCAACAGCGGTCCGCCCAAGGCCGTCCGCGAGTTGACCTATGAGCCGGACGATGGGTATCGCAATGCAGCGGTGCTGGACTCCGACTACGTGGCGAGCGCCCTTGGCGGACGGCGCGTGTCCAATCGTTTTGGTGAATGCCTGGTCGTCGATCGCCGCTACGAATCCGATCGCTGGCATGGAGGCGTCCAGATCGGCGAGTGTTCGATCGATGACCTGGACTCGCTCCGCATCCTGGATCCCGCGCTCGATGCCGCACTTCAACCGTCGCCGAAGACGATCTTCATCGACCTCGAAACGACGGGATTGAGCGGCGGCGCCGGAACGGTGGCTTTCCTCGTGGGCTGTGGCTACTTCGATCTCGGCGCGTTCCAGGTCCGGCAGTTCCTGCTGACGAGCCATGCGGGTGAGCGCGCGCTGCTCGCGGCGGTTGCCGAGTTCTTCGATGGCGCGGATCTCATCGTCACTTATAACGGCAAGACCTTCGACGTGCCGGTGATGGAGACGCGGTGGATGTTCCACCGGATGGAGATGCCGCTGGAGGGCGTGCCGCACTTCGACATGCTCCATCCGGCACGGCGCCTGTGGAAGCACGATGAGAACGGATGCCGGCTGTCGACACTCGAGCGGACGCTGTTCGATGTGGTGCGCGTAGGTGACGTCCCGGGGATGGACATTCCCGCGCGGTTCTTCGGATTCGTGCGCTCGGGAGATCCGCGTCCGCTGGAGCCGGTGCTCGAGCACAACCGGATCGATCTCGTGTCGCTTGCCGCTGTAACGGCGCGCGGCATGCGCATGGCCCGTGACGGGCACGATGGCTGCCGGGATTGCGCCGAGGCGCTGGCGCTCGGCAAAATCCTCGAGCGGGCCGGGCACGTATCACGCGCCGAGGCCTGCTATCGGCTACGCCGCGCAATCGCCCGCTTCGCACATACGCGCCGACGCGCTCTATCGCCTGGCGGTGAGGCTGCGCCGGGATCGCCGTTTCGAAGATGCAGCGAACACCTGGCGCGAGCTGATCGAATTCACCGAGCCCAGGTCGATGCGCCGTGGTGTGCTGAACCAGCTGCGGCAGATCGCGGTCGAGGCGCTCGCGATTCATCGCGAGCATCGTTCGAAAGACCTGGCCGGTGCCCGCGAGCTGGCGCTCACCGTCCTCGAAGAATCCGGCGGCCGCACCGAACGCGGCCGTCATCGTCTGGCCCGCCTCGATCGGAAGCTCGCCAGGAAGAACGATCCTCCCCAGTTGTTTTCATAGCGCTGTCGTAGTGCAGCCCTTTCGTAGTGCAGCCCTCGGGCTGCTCTCGCAATGCTGCCGTGCGCCCTACTCTCATTTGCCTTGACAATGTTTTTCTGTTTTGTAGAAATAGACGGCATGGCGCGAGGCGGATACCTCGGAGAACTCGAACAAATCGTCATGCTCGCGGTCGCGCGCCTCGAGCGGAGACGCGTACGGCATGAGCATCCGCCGCGAGATCGAGCAGCGCACCGGCCGCGATGTCGCCATCGGTGCGGTGTATTCCACTCTCGAGCGGCTGCAGGGAAGGGACTACGTCGACACCGCCTCGCCCCGGGAGCTGCGGACGCGCGACGGTCAGAGCGCGGCGCTTCTACGAACTCACCCGATCAGGAGTCGACGCGCTCGACGCCGCGTCCCGAGATGCAGATGCGGATGTGGGCGGGCATTGCGACTCAAGAAAGCTGGACGCCGATGACGCCTGGTCGCCCCCGCCTGGCCCGGGCGCTCCTCTCCTGTTGATTCCCCGCCGACGAGCGGACGCGCGGTGCTCCGCGACATCGATGAAGAGTTTGTCTGAGCCACGTATTTCCTGCCAGGTGGTCCCGTCGAGCCGCACGTCGCTGGTACTGGCGCCAGGTTCTTGGGTCGGTTCGTACCCGCACTCGCGATGCGGCAAGCGACGACGCGGATCGATCGGGCAGCATCGCCGGGATGCATCGATTCGCGTTGCGCGCCCTTGCGACGCCGGCCCGGCGCTGTCGGCTCTCGCGATCGCCACGTCGCCCTCGGCATCGGCGCGAATACCGCAATCTTCAGCGTGGTCGACGCGATCGTGCTGCGTCCGCTGCCGTTCCAGCGATCCGGATCGTCTCGTCCGGATCTGGTCCGCCAATCCCACGCGGGCATCCCGCGCAACTCGATGTCGCCGGCGGACTACTTCGACATCGCGGCGCAGGCCAGCGGTTCGGCCGGTCTCGCCGTCGTCGCTGCGTTCACCGCCGGCGACAGCGTCACCCTCAGGCAGGTCGCGAGCCGTCCAGGATCGCTCGGCGTCAAGCGTCTCGACGAATTTCTTCCAACACTGGGCGGTTCTCTCCGCGACCGGCCGCTCGATGTTGCCGGGCGACGGGGCGGACGGTATGTCGGTCGCGATCGTCACGCGCACACCTTCAGTCGGACCCATTCCAACGGTCGAGGCGATCGGCCGGCACGATTTCGATCGACGGCCGGTCCGTGGTGGTGATCGGCGTCATGCCTGCAGAGTTCGCCTTTCCGTCGCCCTCGATCGACGTCTGGCTGCCGATGAAAGATTCGGAACGGAGCCTCACCCGCGCCGCCCATTATCTCGAGGTGGTTGGACGGTCTGCAGCCCGCCGCGACTCGCGACAGTGCCACCGACGCGCTGCGCACGGTCGCGGCACGTCTCGCCACGACCTTCCCCGACACCAATCGAGGCTGGAGCGTCACCGTCGACCAGCTGCAGGAGAGCATCGTCGGCAGCGTATCGCCGCCCGCTGCTCGTCCTGCTTGCTGCCGTCGGATGCGTTCTGCTGATCGCGTGCGCGAACGTCGCCGGACTTCTGCTGGCGGACGGCCACGATCGCTCGCGTGAACTGTCGCTTCGCGCGGCGCTCGGCGCCTCGCCGGGGCGTCTCCTCCGACAGCAGCTGCTCGAAGGCCTCATGCTGTCGGGTGCCGGTGCGCTCGCGGCCGTCGTTCTTGCGAAGCTCGCCCTCGCTGCTGCAGCAGATCGACGGCCTCGCCCTGCCGCGCGGCGAGAGCATCGTCGTGGACGTGCGCGTCCTTGCCGTGACCGCGACCGTGGCAGTGTTGACGGCGGCGCTCGCCGCAGCCGCGCCGGCCATACGGGCGGCGCGTGTGGATCCCGAAGAGGCTTTGAAGGGATCGAGAGCTGCGGGGTCCAGCGTTTCCGCACGACGCGTGCGCAGCGCGCTGGTGATCGGCCAGTTTGCCTTGACGCTGGCGCTCGCTGTTGGTGCCGGCCTTCTGATTCGCAGCTTTGTTCGCCTGACCCGTGTCGATGCCGGCTTCAATACCGAAAATCTATTGCTCGCGCAGGTGAACCTGTCGATGAACAGGTACGAGCCTGAGCGCTGGGCCGCATACGTCGCCCGGCCGAGGAACGACTCTCCGGCATCCCTGGCGTCATTGGCGCTGGTGCCGCTGCACCGCTGCCACTGACCGGGCAGGACGGGTTGATGCGGTTTGGTGTGCGGATCGACGGGGCTGCGCCGTCCGAAGGCCGCACCGATCGCGCATATCTGCGCCGCGCCACGCCTGGGTACTTCCGGGCCATGGGCATCCCGGCCTTGAGCGGACGGCCATTCGCGATCGGTGACGACGCCAGCGCGCCGCCCGGTGGCAATCGTCGATCGCACCTTCGTCGATGTGTATTTCCACGAAGACCGATCCGCTCGGCAAGCGGATCCAGATGAGTAACGAGCGCATGCAGCGGACGATCGTTGGTGTGGTCGGTCCGGTGCGACAGACACGCCTGGAGAGCGCGGGCGAGCCGCACGTCTACGTGCCGCAGGCGCAGAATCCCTCACCGGCGCTGTCCTTTGTCGTGCGCACCGGATCCGATCCCATGTCTTTCGCTGCTGCGGTTCGTGAACGTCTGCGCTCGGTCGACCCGGCACAACCGGTCTATAACGTCCGGACGGCAGACGCGCTTCTTGCGGCGAGCGCGGTGTCGAGAAAGTTCAATGCCTCCGTTCTCGCAATCTTCGCGTCGCTCGCAGGATTGCTCACGCTCGTGGGCGTCTATGCGGTCATGGCCAGCTGGGTCGCCGAGTCGAAAAAAGAATTTGGAGTGAGACTGGCCCTCGGGGCAGAACGCAGCGAGGTCCTCGCGATGGTCGTCCGCCGTGGGTTGCGGCTCACCGTGGCGGGGGTCGTCGCCGGGATTCCGCTGGCGGTGATTGCGTCGAGCGGTGTTCGCGCGCTGTTGTTCGAAGTAGCGGCGGGCGACGCGGCGTGCTTCGCCGTTGCCGCCGTCATCCTTATCACCGTGGGGTTTGCCGGCAGTTATCTACCGGCCCGTCGCGCGATCGCAGTGAACCCAGTCGACTCGCTACGTGCTGACTGATCGCATCGATTTACGGCACGCACATGTACAAAAAAGAGGCCGGCTGATGCCGGCCTCTCGGATTGCGTTCGTTGCGTTACTTCGCGCCGACCGGCTGCTTCTTCGACTTGGCGGCCGCGTTCGCCGCTTTCCGGCCTTCGACCGTCTGCACGCCAAAGCGCTTCGTGAACCGCTCGACGCGGCCCTCGGTATCGATCAACTTCTGGCGTCCGGTGAAGAACGGGTGGCAGTTATTACAGATTTCGAGGTGCAGCTCAGGCTTGGTGGAACGGGTGTGCCACGTCGCGCCGCACGCGCAACGCGCCTCGATCTCGTGGTACTTGGGGTGAATCCCTTCCTTCACAGGTAGCTCCTTAAGACTTACGGGAAAACGTGATTATACCACGCACATTCGGCGTGTAGTCCCCCGACGTCCTGGTGCAGCTCGTCAGGGCTGACCTGTCGTCGCTTGACATCTACTACGTGCGGCGTAATATTACGTCGAACGTAGTAGAGTCTATATGAAGCACCGCGGATCTGAAGACGAACTGGACGATTTCGGGAGGTTCTCCGATCCCGCCTTGCTCATTCTCATCAGCCTGGCGGAGTCGGCGAAGCACGGCTATGCGATGACGGAGGACATAGCTGAGCTCGCCGACATACGCCTGGGTGCCGGGACTCTCTACGGGGCAATTGCTCGGCTCGAGTCCAGGGGGCTGATCGAAGCCATCGGCTCGGAAAACCGCCGCAACCCCTATCGGCTCACCGTCAATGGCGAGAAGGCCTTGCGGCTTCGGTTGAAAGTGATCGAGGCGGTCGCGCGGGCGGCGCGCCGGCGGCTCTCGACGTCGGAGGTTTGATGCGCGCGCTGCAGTACCTGGCGTTGCGGCTCTACCCACGATCGTGGCGCAACCGGTACGGCGAGGAGATGCGGCAGTTGCTCGGGTCACAACCTGGATCGATCCGTTCGGTCGTCGATCTTCTCGCCGGCGCCGTCGACGCCCGCTTCAACCCGCAACTTGCCCGCGCAGCCGTCGGTGCGCAGGTGGAAGGAATGACGACAATGTCCAGATATCTGTGCGCTCCGCAAGGTATGACGGTTCGCGATCAAGGGCGAAGTGCCGCCTGGATGATCGGTGGTTCCTCGTCCTCACCCTTGTCTCTCTGGGTCTCCAGCTGCGGATCGGCTCGAATGCTGTTTCCGAGGCACTCCTTTACGGCGCGCTGCCGGCGTCGATGATGCTGGCGGCCGAGTGCGGCTATTTGAAGCGGTATTCGCCGATCGCTCGCGGTGTGATGTCGATCGGCGGAGCAGTCTTCATTCTGGTCATCATGCTGGCAGCGACGCTCGTCGCGCGAAGGATCTGAGCGATAATCCGCACATGCGAATTCTTCCTGGTGCCGTTCTCGTTTTCGGCCTGATCGCGCTTCCGTCAGCTCAAACGGCAGAGAAAGTCGACTACGCGACGATCGCACAAATCCGCGATGAGGGTCTGAACCGGTCACAGGTGATGGATCACATCTCGTGGTTGAGCGACATCTACGGACCCCGTTTGACCGGTGGCCCCGGGATCATGCAGGCCAGCGACTGGGCGCTGAAGAAATTCACCGAGTGGGGCCTCGCCAATCCGCACCGTGAGACATGGCAGTTTGGCCGGGGGTGGTCGCTGGTCAAGTTTCACGCGACCATGCTCGAACCGCAGGTGCAGCCGTTGATCGGGTTCCCGGGCTCGTGGACGCCGAGCACCAACGGCACCGTCACCGCGGACGTCGTCCGCGTTCAGATCGATACCGAAGCGGACTTCGAAAAGTACCCGCGGGAAGCTCGCCGGCAAGATCGTCCTGACGCAGCCGGCACGCGAAGTTCGCATGCTCGAGGGCACCATCGTCTCGCGCATGGGCCCGGAGGAGATGGCGGAAGCAGCGACGACGCCCATTCCTCGTCCGCGCGGCGGCGGTCCGGGCGCGGCCGGACGTGGCGGTGATGCGGCCGGCCGCGGAGGTCGAGGTGGCGGTGCGAATCTCGCCACCCGGGTTCAGCAGTTCTACAAGGCCGAGGGAGTGGTTGCCACCTTCAACCGCGGCGGCGATGCATTGACTGCGTCCATCGGGAGTGATCTGTCCGCCCAGCAGCAGCACACTGATGGAGGCACGATCTTTCCGAGCGGAGGCGGCTCGCGGACGTCCGATCCGGCGACGATCGTTCCGTCGGTGACACTGGCGGTGGAGCACTACAACCGCATGATCCGGATTCTCGACAAGAGCCTGCCGGTGAAGGTGGAGCTGAACCTCGAAACGAAGTCTTACGACGAAACAACCCCAAACGGCTTCAACACGATTGCCGAGATCCCAGGAACCGACCCCGTCTTGAAGGACGAAGTCGTCCTGCTCGGCGCGCACTTCGATTCAGTCGCTGCCGCGACTGGCGCCACCGATAACGCCACCGGCTCGGGTGCAATGATGGAGGCGATGCGGATCCTCAAGACGATTGGCGTCAAGCCACGCAGAACGATTCGGATCGGGCTGTGGGGTGGTGAGGAGGAAGGGCTGCTCGGATCCCGGGCGTATGCACGCGATCACTACGGCGATGCGGCGACGATGCAGCTGAAGCCGGAGCACGCGAAGATCTCGGCGTACTTCAACTCTGATAACGGCACCGGCCGCGTCCGCGGTGTGTGGCTGCAGGGAAATTTCGCGGTGAAGCCGATCTTCGCCGCCTGGATCGAGCCGCTGCGTGATATTGGCGTCGAGGCGCTTGGTCCGCGCGCGGTGGCATCGACCGACCACTCGTCTTTCGATGCGCTCGGCATCCCGGCGTTCCAGTTCATGGTCGACCGGCTCGAGTACAACTCACGCACGCACCACTCGAACATGGACACGTTCGATCGGGTCCAGCGCGACGACATGGTGCAGCAGGCGACGGTGATTGCGGTGTTCGCCTACAACGCGGCGATGCGGGATGAGAAGCTGCCGCGCAAACCGCTCCCGAAGCCGTCGGGACGCGGCACACAGACCGATCCCGGCGGCAACAGGTAACGGCAGGTAGTCTTCGCTGCCTCTTTCGGAGGGCTAGTCGAGACGCTCCTTGATGGCCTTGGCCTTCTCGAGATGGGCGCGCATGGTCGGCAGGGTCTTCGCTGCCCACGCCCGAACGTCAGGGTTGTCGGCGTGCTCGGCCTTGTCTTCGACTTCCTTCACGTCCTTCTCGTGGTCATCGACCATCTCGGAAATGTATTTCTTGTCGAAGTCCTTGCCGGACAGCTTCATCAGCGCTTCGCGCGTGTCGTTGTGGTCCTTGTCGTGGTCTGCTTCGTTCCCCGCACTGGCATGCGTGCGCGCGGCGATCTGCTTCAGCTCGGTCCCGGCAGTCGTGTGATCGCGCACCATCATCGCGGCGAAGCTCTTCACATCCGGATCGGTGGCGCGTTGCTGCGCGAGCTCACCGAGTGACACCTCGGCGCGCCCACCTGCCAGCTGCTCGTCCACGAACCTGGCATCCGCCGACGTACCGCTGGTGCCGACAGCACTGCCGTTGTCACGTGCTGCTGTGCTGTTCGGATTCGTGTTGCGGTCCTTGGAACATGCTGCCGCTCCCACCGCGACGGCCCCTGCCAGCGCCAAAGTCATCAAGCGTTTCATCTTTGTGCCCTCCTCGTTATTCATCGAGGACGACTGCAAAGATCGTTCGCTCAGCAGGAGCGGTCAGCCAACGGCTGAGAGCTGGCTGCCGTTACTTGCCCGCCGCCATTGACGACAGGAACTCGCCGTTGTTCTTGGTCTTTCCCATCTTCGACAGCAGCAGTTCCATCGCTTCGACAGGCGACAGAGGGGTGAGCACCTTGCGCAGCACCCACACACGGTTGAGGTCTTCCTTCGGCAGGAGCAGTTCTTCCTTACGGGTGCCGCTCTTCTGAATATCGATGGCGGGGAACACGCGGCGATCGGCCAGCTTCCGGTCGAGGTGAATTTCGGAATTGCCGGTGCCTTTGAACTCTTCGAAGATGACTTCGTCCATTCGCGAGCCGGTGTCGATCAGCGCCGTGGCGATGATCGTCAACGATCCACCTTCTTCGATGTTCCGCGCCGCACCGAAGAAGCGCTTCGGCCTCTGGAGCGCATTGCTGTCGACGCCGCCTGACAGCACCTTGCCGGACGGAGGCACGATCGTGTTGTAGGCGCGGGCCAGACGGGTGACCGAGTCGAGCAGGATGACGACGTCCTTCTTGTGCTCGACCAGGCGCTTCGCCTTTTCGATGACCATCTCGGCGACCTGCACGTGGCGGGTCGCGGGCTCATCGAATGTCGACGAGATGACTTCTCCCTTGACCGACCGCTGCATGTCGGTGACTTCTTCGGGACGCTCGTCGATCAGCAGGACGATCAGGTACACCTCCGGGTGATTGGCGGTGATGCTGTTGGCAATGCTCTGGAGCAGCATCGTCTTGCCGGTGCGCGGCGGTGCCACGATCAGGCCGCGCTGACCCTTGCCGAGCGGTGTCATCAGATCCATGACACGCCCCGACAGGTTGTCGGTGATGGTCGTCTCGAGATTGATTCGCTGCTGCGGATAGAGCGGCGTCAGGTTCTCGAAGAAGATCTTCTCGCGCGTCTTTTCCGGCGGCTCGAAGTTGACCGCTTCGACCTTGATCAGGGCGAAGTAGCGCTCGCCATCCTTCGGCGGACGGATCTGTCCGGAGACGGTGTCGCCCGTGTGCAGGTCGAACTTTCGAACTTGAGAGGGAGAAACGTAGATGTCGTCGGGGCCAGGAAGGTAGTTGTAGTCGGGGGCGCGGAGGAAACCGAAACCATCCGGCAGCGTCTCCAGCACCCCTTCGCTGAAGAGCAACCCGCTCTTCTCGGCGCGCGAGCGGAGAATCTCGAAGATCAGCTCCTGCTTGCGCATGCCGGTCGCGCCGGGCACGTCCAGCTGCTTGGCGATCTTCGTCAGCTCGGTGACACTGAGGTCCTTCAGCGTCGAGAGCTCCACCACCGGCATGTCCGGCTTCACGGCGGTCGTTGCGCCGCCACCCTTCTCTGGCCTGTCCGCTTTCTCGTTGCTCATCTGCGATCCTTCGTTGCCCTGACCGTTCTTGCGATCCTTGTCCACAGTTCGTCCAGTCCTTCACCGCGTTCCGCCGATACCGGCAGCGCGGCCGTTCCAAATACCCGCTCGAGTTCCCGGAGGTTCTTCGTCCGATCGGCCCGCGTCAGCTTGTCGATTTTCGTCGCCACGAGCAGCGGCTCGATGCCGAGCGTCGCGAGCCACCTGTACGCCTGAATATCTGCCTCCAGGCCGGGATGCCTGGAGTCGATCAGCAGGCACACCATGTCGGGCCCGCTCGCCATATACGCTTCACCGACCGCCTGCAGTTCCTTCGCCGAGTCGCTGCCACCGCGCGCGTATCCGTACCCGGGGAGATCGACGAGATACATATCCCATCGTCCGGGCCCGCCCCCTTCGAGCGTGAGGCGGAACACGTTCGCGAGCCGCGTCTTTCCGGCCGCTGCGCTCGTGCGCGCCAGCGGCCGGCGGCACAGCGCGTTGATCAGAGTCGATTTGCCGACGTTCGACCGCCCGGCCATCGCCACCTGCCCGAGCCCGTCACCCGGAACCCCGGTGGCGCTGCCCCCGGCGGCTGCACTCGTGATGAATTCGGCGGCTATGACTTTCAACGATGGTCTGGATTCCGCCTGAAGGTGGCTTCGGCCGCGGCGGCCGAAGCTCCCCGATCGATCAATGCGTGATTCTGTCGTCCGAAATGGCGGGCTGTTCTGCGGCGTCTGCGGTAGTGGGCGCGAGCCGCACGATCGGCTCCGCCAGCGCCACCTTGAGTACTTCGTCCATGTTGTCGACGAGGTAGATGCCGAGCGTGTCCAGCACGTTCTTCGGGATGTCCGCCAGGTCCTTCTCGTTGTCTTTCGGAAGGATGATGTTCTTCAGCCCGGCGCGGTGCGCCGCGAGGACTTTCTCTTTCACGCCGCCGATCGGCAGTACCTTGCCCCGGAGCGTGATCTCTCCGGTCATCGCGACGTCCTTGCGGACTGGCAGTCTCGCCAGCGCCGAGACGAGCGTGGTAGCAAGGGTGATACCGGCCGACGGGCCGTCCTTGGGGATCGCCCCCTCGGGGATATGGACGTGCACGTCGCTGGTGCGATTGAAGTTCTTTGGCAGGTTGAATTCGTCCGCCTTGGACCGGACGTAGCTCATGGCTGCCTGCGCCGACTCCTGCATGACGTCCCCGAGCTTGCCGGTGAGCGTCAGCCGTCCCTTGCCAGGCATCAGCGTCGCTTCGATCACCAGGATTTCGCCGCCGACTTCGGTCCAGGCGAGGCCGGTGGCGACGCCGATTTCGTTCTTCTCTTCCGCCAGTGTCGGGCGGAATCGCGGCACGCCGAGATACTCGGTGACCTTCGCCGCCGAGATCTCTTCCTTGAAGGCTGCGCCTTCGACCACGACCTTGCGCGCGACTTTGCGGCAGATCGAGTTGATCTCGCGTTCCAGGCTGCGGACGCCTGCCTCGCGCGTGTACCGGTTGATCACCGTCTGGTAGGCCTCGTCGAGGATCGTGATGTTCTCGGCGGTGAGGCCGTTCCCTTCGATCGCCTTCGGACCGAGGAAGCGCTTCGCGATCTCGATCTTCTCGATCTCGGTGTAGCCCGCCAGCTGCAGGACTTCCATACGATCCCGTAGCGCCTGCGGTACGGTGTGCAGCACGTTGGCGGTGCAGATGAACATCACGTTCGAGAGGTCGTATTCGACGTCGAGGTAATGATCGAGGAAGGCGTTGTTCTGCTCGGGATCCAGCACTTCGAGCAGTGCCGCGGACGGATCACCGCGGAAGTCCATCGACATCTTGTCGACTTCGTCGAGCAGGAAGATCGGATTCTGTGTTCCCGCCTTCTTCATCATCTGGATGATCTGGCCGGGGAACGCGCCGATGTAGGTGCGCCGGTGCCCGCGGATCTCCGCCTCGTCACGCACGCCGCCCAGCGAGAGACGCACGAACTTGCGGTTCATCGCGCGCGCGATCGATTTTGCGAGCGAGGTCTTCCCGACTCCGGGAGGTCCGGCGAACGTGAGGATCGTCGCCTTCGGCTTCTTCACGAGTGCCCGAACGGCGAGGAATTCGAGGATGCGATCCTTGATCTTTTCGAGACCGTAATGGTCTTCGTTGAGGATCGCCTCAGCGCGCTTCAGGTCGCGGCTTTCCTTGGTCTTCTTGAACCACGGCACCGCGATCAGCCAGTCGAGATAATTGCGCGAGACGGTGGCTTCGGCGGACATCGGCGGCATCGACTCGAGCCGTTTCAATTCCTGGATCGCCTTTTCCTTGACCTCCTCAGGCATCTTCGCCTGGTCGATCTTCTTCTTCAGCTCGTCGATCTCGTTGCCCTTTTCGTCTTTGCGGCCCAGTTCCTTCTGGATCGCCTTCATCTTCTCGTTGAGGTAGTACTCCTTCTGCGCCTTTTCCATCTGCTTCTTCACGCGAGACTGGATGCGGCGGTCCACCTGGAGTTTGTCGACCTCGCTCTCGAGGATGCCGGCGATGCGATTCAGGCGCTCGAGCGGGGAAATGATCTCGAGCAGGTTCTGCTTCTCGTCGACACCGACGAGCAGGTGCCCGGCGATCGTGTCGGCAAGCTTGTTGGGATCGTCGACGCGCACCGCGGCGATCATGGCGTCGTAGTGCAGGTTGTTCGACAGTTTCACGTACTGCTCGAACAGGGAGACGACGCGGGTCATCGTTGTTTCGGCGTCCGTCCCCGCTTCGCGCGGCTTGGGAACGACCTTCACGACGACGCGGTAAAAGCCCTTGTCTTCCTTCCATTCGATCGCGCGGGCGCGATCGAGACCTTCGACCAGCAGCTTGATGTTGCCGTCCGGCAGCTTCAGGCTCTGGACCACGTTGGCGACGCAGCCCATGGTGAAGATGTCCGCCGGCTGCGGATCGTCGATTTGTGCGTCATGCTGCGCGGCCAGGAAGATCCGCTTGTCTTTCACCAGCGCATGCTCGAGCGCCCGCACCGACGACGGCCGTCCGATGACGAAGGGCAACATCATGTGCGGAAAGACCACGACGTCTCTGAGCGGGACGATAGGGAGAGTTTCGTACAGTTCCATTAGTTGGTTGGTTTTATCGAATGCCGGTTGTTCGAGGGCGGATTGTCGAGGCTCTGCCGCCCTAGCCGGCCTTCTCGATCAGCGTCGTGATCGGCTTTTCCTTGCTCATGACGACCTCGCGGGTGATCACGCACTCGCGAATCTTCTTCTGACCCGGCAGGTTGTACATCAAGTCGAGCATCAGGTCTTCGATGATCATGCGAAGACCGCGCGCGCCGATCTTGCGGGCGAGCGCCTGTTCGGCGATCGCATCCAGCGCATCGTCGGTGAAGCGCAGCTTGACGTTTTCGTACTCGAACAGCTTCTGGTACTGACGCGTGATCGCGTTGCGAGGTTGCGTCAGGATCTGAACGAGCGCGGCGCGATCGAGCTCGTGCAGCGTGCCGAGCACCGGCAGGCGGCCGACGAACTCGGGGATCAGGCCGTACTTGATCAGATCCTCGGGCTCGACCATCTCGAGCGTGGTGCCGATGTCGCGCCCGGTCATTGACTTCACATCGGCGCGGAACCCGAGCGTCTTCTTGCCCGTGCGTCGCTCGATCTGCTTGTCGAGGCCGACGAATGCACCACCGCAGATGAACAGGATGTTGGTGGTGTCGACCTGGAAGAACTCCTGGTGGGGATGCTTGCGGCCCCCCTGCGGCGGCACGTTCGCGACCGTGCCCTCGAGGATCTTCAACAGCGCCTGCTGGACCCCTTCACCGGAGACATCGCGGGTGATCGAGGGGTTTTCGTCTTTGCGGCAGATCTTGTCGACTTCGTCGATGTAGATGATGCCTTGCTGCGCCTTCTCGATGTCTCCACCGGCCGACTGCAGCAGCTTGAGGATGATGTTCTCGACGTCCTCGCCCACATAACCGGCCTCGGTCAGCGTCGTGGCGTCGACGATGGTGAACGGGACCGACAGCAGCTTGGCGAGCGTCTGCGCGAGCAGCGTCTTGCCGGTGCCGGTCGGGCCGATCAGCATGATGTTCGACTTGGTCAGCTCGATTTCGTTGCGTCCGCGCGACTGCTTCTGGATCTCGATCCGCTTGTAGTGGTTGTAGACCGCGACCGCGAGCTTCTTCTTGGTCTGTTCCTGGCCGATGACGTATTCGTCGAGGAACTTCTTGATGTCCTGCGGAACAGGCAGCGCAGAGCCGCCGGCGCGAGTGCCGCCCCGCGCCTCGAACTTGTTGTCATCCGCGATGATGTCGTTGCAGACCTCGACGCACTCATCGCAGATGAACACGGTGGGGCCCGCGATCAGCTTGCGAACGTCGTTCTGGTCCTTGTTACAGAACGAGCAGCGGAGAATCTCGCCGTCGCCGGATTTTTTGACCATGGGGGGATGGTTTCCTGGATCGGGTCAGACAGTCGGCCGCGAGCTAAGCCCGTTTGCGGATGACATCATCAATAATACCGTATTCCTTGCCCTGATCGGGTCCCATGATGTAGTCCCGCTCCGTATCGTCCTGAATACGCTTCAGCGGCTGGCCGGTATGGTCGGCCAGGATCTGGTTGAGTCGCTCCCGGGTGCGGAGCAGTTCCCGCGCATGGATATCGATATCGGTCGTCTGGCCCCCCAGGCCCTGGACCCACGGCTGGTGGATCAGGATCCGGCTGTTCGGCAGGGAGAATCGCTTGCCCTTGGCGCCCGCCGCAAGCAGGACCGCGGCAATCGAGGCCGCCTGGCCGAGGCAGTAGGTCTGGACGTCCGGCTTGATGAACTGCATGGTGTCGTAGATCGCCATGCCGGCCGTGACCACCCCTCCGGGGCTGTTGATATAAAGCAAAATGTCGCGGTCAGGGTCTTCCGCCTCCAGGAAGAGCAGCTGCGCGATCGCCAGGTTGGCCACGTTGTCGTCGATCGGGGTGCCGATGAAGACGATCCCGTCTTTCAGGAGGCGGGAAAAGATGTCATAGGCGCGTTCGCCTCGGTTGGTCTGTTCGACCACCATCGGGATGAGCTGAGCACGTTCGGTCATCGAATTTGAATCCTTTTATCGGTCAGACCCGGGTCGCACGTGAGAGCAGGAAGTCGACCGTGCGCTCGCGGCGAATACCGGCGTAAACCCGGCTGAGCCCGCCTTCTTTCTCGAGGCGGGCGCGGACGGCTGCCGGGGTTCGCCCGGCGCGCTCCGCGAAACGGGCAATTTCCTCGTCGACCTCGGCGTCGCTGACGGCAATATTTTCCCGGCGCGCGACTTCGTCCAGGAGGAGCGCGCTCTTGACGGCTTCGGCGGCCGCTTCACGCTGCTTGTCGCGGAATTCTTCCCAGTTGATATTCGTCTGCATCGGATCGACCTTCTGGTCGATGAGGCGCCGCACGAATTCTTCGACGCGCCGATCGACTTCGCGGTCCACCAGCGACGGGGGCACGTCGACGGTCACCCGGGCCGCCAGCTGTTTCAGCAGCTCGGCACGGGTCTCGCGTTCGTTTTCATGCATCAATTCGTGTTCGAGATCGGTCCGAACGCGCGTGCGCAGATCGTCGAGACTCGGGAAATCCCCGAGATCCTTCGCGAACTCGTCGTCCAGGGCCGGAACGACGCGTTTGCGGATCGCCTTGACCGACGCGTCGTAGCGGACGGTCGTGCCGGCGAGCTCCTTGATGGCGTAGTCGTCCGGATACTCGACGTCGAAGGATTTTTTGTCGCCCGGGTGCAGCCCGCTGAGAGCTTCGTCGAATCCTGGGGGATTGACAGCGGCGCCGATGTCGACGCTGACGCCCTCGTGACGATCGGTCTGCGCCTCGCCGTTTTCCGCCGTGGCCGTCCGTTCCAGATCGAGCTGCACCGAGTCCCCCTGCTCGATGGCGCGGTCTTCCACCGGTTCGTAGCGGGAGCCGCGCTCCTGCAACTGTGCGAGGGCCGCGTCCACCGAGGAGTCTTCCACGACCGGCTGCCTGGTGGAGAGGGTGATCGTCGAGTAGTCACCGGGATCGATCGGTGGAACCGTTTCGAAGCTGGCGGTAAATTTGAGGGGCTGGCCTTCTTCGACGACCACGTCCTTGATGTCGGGTGTGTCGACCGGTTCCACGCCACGTTCGCGCAGCGCTTCGTCCACGGCGCGCGGGATCAATCCATGGGCAACGTCGTGGAGGATCTGATCGCGGAAGCGCTGGCGGACGACTTTCGCCGGCACCTTTCCCGGACGGAAGCCGGGAATGCGCGCGGCCTTGCTGTAGTCCCTTGCGATCTTGTCGATCTCCGAGTCGACAATGTCGCTGGGGATTTCGACGACGAGGTTTTTCTGCGTGTCGGAAACGTCGATGAACTCGGTCTTCATTCTCTGACTTTAGCTGTGCAACGGCTCTGGCTTTGATGTGTAACGGGAGGGATGCGAAAGGGGGGAGTCGAACCCCCATAGCCTTACGGCTACCGGATCCTAAGTCCGGCGCGTCTGCCAGTTCCGCCACTTTCGCGCCGGCCCTGATGCTCTAGCGTAACACGCGACGGGGCCTGACCCCATTTCTGCGTAGTTATTTCAGTCGCGTATCGTTATATGGTAGCACCCGCCGACTGAGCCTCTAGTAATGGGCCGTCCACACGGGGCCTGACCCCGTTCGGCCTCGTTCCTGCAACCGGGACGATCATGGCGAGGGCGATGTGGAAAGGCGCGGTGGCGTTCGGACTCGTGAACATTCCCATCGAACTCTACAGCGCGACCCGCGAGCATCGGCCCAAGTTCCGCATGCTCCACGCAAAGGACGAGTCTCCCGTTCACTACGAGCGCGTCTGCCAGACCGAGGGAAAACCGGTCGCCTGGGACGACCTGGTCAAAGGTTACGAGTTCGAGAAAGGACGCTTCGTCGTCCTCACCAAGGACGACTTCAAAACCGCCGCTCTCGAAAAAACCAAAACCATCGACATCCTGGACTTCGTCGATCCGACAGAGATCGACGAGCGCTACTTCGAGACCCCCTATTATCTGCAGCCGGGAAAGGGAGCCGATCGCGCCTACGCGCTCCTCCGGGACGCCATCAAGGAATCTGGAAAAATCGGCATCGCCAAGATCATCCTGCGGGACGCACAGCATCTCGCGGCGGTCGAAACGATCGGCGACGCGATGGTCCTCACCATGATGCGGTTCGCGGACGAACTGGCGGACCTGGAGGACTTCAGATTCCCCAAATCCGACGGTATCCGCCCCAACGAACTGAAGATGGCGATGCAGTTGATTGACAGCCTGGCATCCAAGTGGGAACCGGGGAAGTACACGGACGAGTACAAAGAGAACCTGATGCGCGTCATCCAGGGCAAGGTTAAGGGCAAGCGCCCGAAACTCCAGGCACGCGAAACGCCTCAAAGTGCGGACGTCGTTGACCTCATGGCGCGCCTGCGGGCCAGCCTCGAGGGCAAGGGCGGCCCGGCCCGAAAGTCCGCGTCGGCGGCAAAAAGCAAGAAAAAGACCTCGACTCGCAAGCGGACGACCACCGCGGCATAAACTCGGAATATGTAGCCCCTGGACCGGGTTCTACAAAAAGTCATGTCCATTTCCGCCCCTGGAACGCAGCTCGTGGATCGTGCCGGCGCCGCCGAGTGGTATGCGCGCAACCGCAGCCGCTCGCGCGCGCTCTTCGACTTGATTGATCCGTCCGCGTACTACACGCGCCCGATCGCCTTGCGCAACCCGGTGGTGTTCTACGAAGGACACCTGCCCGCCTTCAGCATCATCTCGTTCGTGAATCGCGGCCTTGGACTCCCCGGCGTCGACCCGCGGCTCGAGGCGCTGTTCGCCCGCGGCATCGATCCCGAGAGCGAAGAGACCGCCGTGCCGCGGAGCGGCGCATCGACGCAATGGCCCGTTCGCGACGAGGTGCTGGCGTTCGGTCATGCCGCCGACGCGCTGATCACCGATGCGATCCATCACGCGGCGTTTGACGAAAGCCGCCCGGCGATGCGCCGCGCCGAAGGCCTCTACACCGCACTCGAACACGAAGCGATGCACCAGGAGACGCTGCTTTACATGTGGCGGCGGCTTCCATACTCCGACAAAGTGCGGCCCTTCTATCTGCGCTACGAGCTGAAGGCAGACGTGCCGCCACGCACCACTGTGGTCGTTCCCGCCGGGGCCGCCACACTCGGCGCGCATCGCGACGAGATTCCGTTCGGGTGGGACAACGAGTTCGATGCCCACACCGTCAACGTGAACGCGTTCGACGTGGACGTGCACAGCGTCACCAATGCCGATTACCTGCCGTTCGTCGAAGCAGGTCTCGCGGAGCCCCCCGCGTTCTGGATTCGTGAGAACGGCGAGTGGTTCTGGCGCGGCATGTTCGAATCGATCCCGCTGCCTTTGTCGTGGCCGGTGTACGTCAGCCACCAGGACGCGAGCGCTTTTGCGAAATGGAAAGGACGGCGGCTGATGTCCGAAGCGGAGTACCACCGCGCAGCCGAAGGCGTCGACGGACGCCGCGGACATTCGGACTTTGCCATGTGGGAACCGGTGCCTGCCGGATCGCGCCCTGACGCCGTCAGCGCGTGGGGTGTGCACGACCTGGTCGGCAACGGATGGGAATGGACGTCCACCGTCTTCGAACCATTCCCCGGATTCGAGGCGATGGTGTCGTATCCCGAGTACTCCGCGGAGTTCTTCGACGGGCAGCACTTCGTGATGAAGGGAGCGTCCCCGGCAACCGCGAAGGAGCTGATCCGCTCGAGTTTCCGCAACTGGTTCCGGTCCGATTATCCATTCATGTATGCGAAATTCAGGACGGCCGCTGATGCTTGAAACCGCCACCTCGCTCGCCGTGCAGTTTGCCGCTGATGTCCGGCGCGATCTCGCCCTCTCGCCGAAGCAGTTGCAGTCGAAGTACCTGTACGACGCCCTTGGATCGACGCTGTTCGAGGCGATCTGCCGGTTGCCGTGGTACAGGATCACGAGGGCCGAAAGTGCGCTGCTCGAGCGGCACGCGGCGGCCGTGGTCTCGGAACTGAACCAGGGCACCATCGTCGAACTCGGATGCGGCAGCGGCGAGAAGCTGGTCACGCTCGCCGAAGCGCTCCAGGCCCGCGGAGGATCCGCCCGCGTTCACCTGATCGACATTTCGTCGCAGGCGCTCGAACAGACCGAACAGCGCCTGACTCGCCTGCAGCATTTCTCCGTTGTCGGTCATCGGTCCACTTATGAAGAAGGACTGCGAACGGCGGCCGCGGCGCGGGAAGGCCACGGCCCGATGTTGGTCCTCCTCCTCGGGTCGAACATCGGCAACTTCGACACCCCGGCGGCGCTCGAGTTCCTGCGGCAGATTCGCATGGCATTGCAGCCTGGCGACCTGCTCCTCCTGGGTGCAGACCTGGTGAAGCCCGAACGCGACCTGATCCTCGCTTACGACGATCCGCTCGGAGTCACCGCAGCGTTCAACCGCAACCTTCTCGTCCGCGTGAATCGCGAGCTCGGTGGCAACTTCAACCTCCAGAAATTCCGCCACCGCGCGATCTGGAATCGAAGAGCGGGGCGCGTGGAAATGCATCTCATCTGCGATGACGCGCAGCGCGTGAGGATTGACGCATCAGATCTCGTCGTAAATTTCGAGGCGGGCGAGCACATCTGGACCGAGAGCTCGTACAAATACGACGCCGACCAGATTCGCGAAATGGGTGCCTCCGCTCAGTTCGACATACGTCGCCAGTGGATCGACGCCGCTGCGCAATTCGCGCTGACCCTCTTCGCCGCGAACTGATTGCCGCATTGGTCCCTGCAAGCCGCGACCTTCAACCCGGCTGAGGTCAACTCGCGTCACTTTGCAAACCTTCATTCCGACGGCTCCGTCTAAGCCGTCGGAATGTGGAATACCAGCGCCCTGGGCCTTGCCCTAGCGCTCGCGACGGCTCCTCTCATCGCCAACTCGTCGGCGCGGATCGCGGCACCCGCGGTGGCGTCCGCGACCGCCGTTCATATCGATGGCGAGTTGAACGAGGAGTTCTGGGCGCACGCCCCGAGTGTCAACGGCTTCAAACAGCGGGACCCGCGGGATGGTGCTCCCGCGACGTACGACACCGACGTGCGAGTCGCCTACGACGACACCTCGATCTACGTCGCCGTGCAGGCGAACGATCCGGAGCCTGCGAAACTCGTCGGTCTGCGCACCCGCCGCGATGAAGGATCCCCGTCGGACTGGATCCGTGTGGCCATTGATTCCTTCCACGATCGCAGATCCGCATACGAATTCGCGGTGAATCCCGCCGGCGTCAAGCAGGACGGCTACTGGTTCAATGACAGCGACAAGGACGACGGCTGGGACGCCGTGTGGGACGTTGCCGTGTCGCGCTCGGCCCGCGGCTGGCGCGCCGAGTTCAGGATTCCATTCTCACAGCTCCGCTTTCAGCCTGCCGAAGATGCGACGTTCGGGTTTGCCGTCATCCGGCAGATCGGCCGGCTGAGCGAAACGTCGTCGTGGCCGCTGCTCTCGAAGAATGCGAGCGGTTACGTCTCGTCGTTCGGAGAGCTGACCGGCCTGCGGCTCACGCGGTCGGCGAAACGTCTCGAACTGGTGCCGTACGTCGTCGGCGACGTGAAGACGCAGTCGACAATTGCCGACAATCCGCTGGTGAAATCGACCGACCCCAACGCGTCCCTTGGCGTCGACATGAAATATGCGGTCCGCCCGGGTGTGACGCTCACGGCGACCGTCAATCCGGATTTCGGGCAGGTCGAAGCGGATCCCGCGGTGGTCAACCTGTCAGCGTTCGAGACCTTCTTCTCGGAGCGGCGTCCATTTTTTGTCGAGGGCTCAGGTGTCTTCCGGTTCGACACCGACTGTAACGATGGTGCATGCAGCGGTCTGTTCTACTCCCGACGCATCGGCCGTTCGCCGCGGGGAACGGTCAACGCGCCGGACGGCGGCTACTCGAGTCAACCGGTCCAGACCACGATCCTCGGCGCGGCCAAGTTGACGGGACGCGTCGGCGGGTTCTCGGTCGGCGCCCTCACGGCACTGACCGCGGATGAAGATGCGGTGATTGCAATCGGCGGTACACGGGAGAGGCAGACGGTCGAACCGCTCTCGGGTTACACCGTCCTGCGGGCAAAGCGGGAGTTCGACAATCAATCCTCCCTTGGGTTCATGGGCACCAGCACGAACCGGCGCCTCGATGCGCCCACCCGGTTCCTTCCATCGGATGCGTACACCGGCGGTGTCGATTGGGACTGGCGCATCACCCCCGCCTACTCGATCAGCGGCTATGCAGCCGGCAGCAATGTGCGAGGCGACGCGGAAGCGATCGGGGCACTGCAGCAGAACAACGTCCACAGTTTTCAGCGGCCTGACGCCAGTCACGTCGAACTCGATCTTTCGCGTACCACGTTGAACGGTTACGGCGGCGGGCTCGCGTTCAACAAGATCAGCGGCGAGCGGGTGCGGTTCAACTCGAACATCGGTCTGCGCAGTCCGGGCTTCGACATCAACGATGTCGGTTTTTTGCGCCGTGCCGACCAGCGCACCATGAGCAACTGGCTGCAGTGGAGATACGACCGTCCGACGAAAGTGACTCGCAGTTTTCGCTGGAACCTCAATCAGTGGGCGGGGTGGAACTACGACGGCGACCGGTTGTTCTCGGGCGGGAACTTCAATGCACATGCGGTGTTCCTCAACAACTGGAGTGCGGGCTTCGGGCTGAACGTCGACAGCCAGCCGTTCGACGATCGCGCCACTCGAGGCGGTCCGGGAGCGTACGGCAGCAGCGGGCGCAGCTTCTGGAGTTACATCAACAGCGACAGCCGCAAGCGTGTCTCGGTGTATCTGAATACTTCCTTCGGCAGGCAGTCCGAGGGAAACGGCAGCAGCGACTTCAGCCCGGGCCTGACGTTCCGTCCGACGAGCTTCATGAACGTCAGCGCCGGACTGGGCCTCAGTTCCAATCACGACAGGCAGCAGTGGATCAGCGACGACGTCGGTCACTACGTGTTCGGACGTATCGATCAGAAAACCGTCTCGTTGACGACGCGCTTCGACTACACCGTGACGCCACGACTCACGATTCAGCTGTACGCAGCGCCATTCGTTTCCGCCGGCCGCTACTCCGAGTACAAGGAGCTGGTGGACGGCCGCGCCAGGGATTTCTCGGCCCGGTTTGCTCCGTACGCGTACGACGGCTCGCCCGACTTCAACTATCGCTCCTTCCGCACCACCAACGTCGTCCGCTGGGAATACAAGCCAGGGTCGACGTTGTTCGTCGTCTGGCAGCAGGGTCGCGAAAACGTTCTCGATCAGGGGACGTTCGACTTCAAGAGTGACTTCGGCGGCGTCTTCGATGCACCTGCCAGGAATGTCTTCCTCGTGAAATGGGCGTACTGGTTGAACTACTAGCGTTCACCGCGACAACGTCGCCATCGCGCCCATGAGCAGGATGGGGATCGGTGCGGCGGGCATCTTCCCAGCGTCAGCGATAGTTTTCGCCGGTGGCTTTCAGCTCTGCCATGATCTCCTCCCGAAGAGTCGTCGGCGATACCACTGTCGCGAGCGCGCCGAATCCCAGGATCCAGCTTTTCAGTGCCCAGTCGTTCACCACGTTGAGCGTGAGCAGCAGCGAGCCGTCCTCGCGATCGGCGGCCTGCTGCGACGGGTGCCATACCCGCTCGCGCACGTAGCGCGCAATCCGCGGCGCGAAGCTGATCTCGATCGGTTCAGGTGTGCCCTGGTTCACGCCGAGAGAATGCGCGAAGGTGTCGTCCGGTAACTCCAGCGGTTCGAACCGTTCCTCCGTCAGTGACACCTGGGCGATCCGGTCGACGGCAAAGGTCCGGAGCTCTCCGTACTCGGGAACGAAGCCGATCACGTAGAGCCCACCCTGGCCGAACAGCAGGCGATAGGGTTCGAGTAGATAGGTCTTCTCGCGATTGCTCGAGAAGGAGTGATAGCGCATCGACACGCGCCGGTTTTGCAGCGTGGCTTCGATCAGCTGCGCCACTTCTTTGGTCCGCGGCTCGGCCGCCTGTGCGCCAGGTTCCGCCTTGGCCTGCATCACGAGCGGCATCCGGTCGAGAAACTGCCGCATCCCGGGCGTGAGCGCCGCCGCCAGTTTGTCGAAGGCACTTCGCACGTCGCGTTCGAACGCTGTTCCCGACAGGCATTCGACCAGCGTCCGCGAGAAATAGAGAGCGGAGAGTTCCGCGAGTGTGAAGGCGGTGTCGTCCAGCCGTTTGAAGGCTTTCTGTTCGAGCGTCCAGTACTTTTTGCCGTCGTGGACTTCGTCGAAGAGCGGAAAGCCCGCTTCCTGCAGCGCCTCGAGGTCGCGCCGGATCGTCCGGGTGGTCACCCCCGTCTGCTCGGCAAGGCCATCGATGGTGGCGCGCCGCGACGCCTCCAGCTCCTTGAGGATCGTCCACTGACGGATCACCTCGGCGTTGCGCGGCATCTAGCGCCTGCCTTCGGCGCCCGACGCCCGCTGCGGAATGCGGGTCGGCACGCTCACCGTTGCGAGCAACGCCTGGCGCCGCTTCGCCGCCCTCGTGCCGAACAGCCAGTGGAATGGGCCCATCAAGCCGAAGGCCATCGGCGATATGAATACGAATTTGCGTGGACCGTACAGTGCAATCAGGACGGCAATCAGGCCCACGCCGGCGGAAACGAGATGATGTCCGGCGTACATCCTGGTATCGAACACTTCGATGGGATTGAGATCGAGCTCGGCGCGCTTGGTGTAGGCGCGGACATAGAGGAGCGCGAACATCACGAACAAGAGCAGAAAGCCAAAGCCATAGATGGCTGACGAACTGGCCAGCTCGTCGAAGGTCATCAGTTTGTAGGCGCTCTCGCCGCGCCGGAAGAACATCCCGAGGAACTGGTCGAACATGAACTTGAGGGGATACACGTAGAACAGCACGACGAACAACAGCACGCCATTGAGGAAGACCGTCACGCCGTCTTCGAGGCCGTACCGGCGGAAGAAGGCGTTGTGTTCCCACCAGATCCAGACCAGCAGCGCGAAGCAGCACGCAAACGCCGGGAACCCGTACATCCGCTGGATCAGCGCTTCGTAGTCGTGCGGGACCTCCACTGAAACCACGAGCAGAGTCAGGGCGAACCCGAAAACGGCATCGCTGAACGCCTCGAGCCTCGATATCTCGCGATTTCGGCGGAAAAGCACGCGGAAATACTAGCAGACAGGCCTGTGACCTGGTCTGTCACGCCCTCCTTCTAGACTGCGTCATAGACAAGGGAGGGCAGTGAATGGCGAGCTCCGACGGGGCAGCGGCGTTGAAACTGGACTTCGGTGCGACGACGACAACCGGGTCGGCCGGAACGGCGGCGCGCGGCGGCCGCGGCCGTCTGCGACTGGCGCCGCAGCCGGCGACATTGACCGGCCCTGAAAGTACCGGGTTCTCGAACATCGGCGGCGCCAGGCCCAGATTCGGGCCCGACATTTGCTGGACCTCATGGAGGAGGCGCGATAGCGATGGCGAGTTGCACACATGGGAACGGCCAGGCGCTCTGCTTCGAGTGCTTCAGGGCCGGCATGGAACGGACGCGCGCGAGACGCGCGGCATGGACGCAGCGGGAGCTGCCCTTCGAGCAGCCGGTGCCCAAGCGAAAGCTGTCGGACCAGGAACGCGCGCATCGGCGCCGCATGCTCGAACATCTGGTGGAAACGGCGCGCGTCGGCGCCTGAGCGGCTGCGAGGATCGTTCCGAGTTGACGCCAGCCAGGCCTGGCCATATATTGTGAGCCAATATATGGCCCCCGAGAACGAACTCAAGCGCGGCACCGCCGAACTGATGATCATGGCGGCGCTCGAAGCGCGCACCCGACATGGCTACGAGATCGCCAAGCTGATCGACGACCGCTCCGGCGGCGTGCTCAGGTTTCACGTCGCCTCCCTCTACCCGATGCTCTATCGGATGGAACGGCGCGGCTGGATCGACGGCAAGTGGGTGGAGAAGACCGGCCAGCGCCGGCGCCGCTACTACAAGCTCACGCCGGCCGGCCGGACGGTCCTGCGCGAGCAGCGCGCCAGCTGGCAGGAGCTGATCTCCGCGCTCCAGCGGGTCACCGGGATCACCCCTGTCGGGTGACGCGATGGACTTCCACCGCTACGTCCGCGAACACCTTCCGCATCTCACAGTGTCCCGTGAGCCGGAAATCGTCGACGAACTCGCGCAGCACCTGGGTGATCTCTACCAGGAGGCTCTGAACACCGGGCTCGCGCACGAGGCCGCGCTGGCCCGAGCCGTTGCCGCCATTCCCAGTGAACAGGACTTGCTCGCCAGGGAGATTGAATCCGCAAGCCGTGCCCTCCCCGGATTGATCGCCGACCGCTGGCGGGCCAGTCACGACGTCGGCGCCTTTCCTCCATCCACATCCGGGAGCTGGCCCATGTTCGCCGACTTTCGACGCGATCTCCGCTATGCCGCGCGCATGCTCGCGCACACGCCGGCCTTCACCTTCGTCATCTGCCTCACGCTCGCGCTCGGGATCGGTGCAAATGCCGTCATCTTCAGCGCGGTCGACGCCGTGCTGCTGCAGCGCGCCCCCGTCAGCGATCCTGACTCGGTGGTCAGCATCTACACGACCAGTGCCGATGGACGTGACCCGTTTTCGACGACGTCGTATCCCGATTACGTGGACCTGCGAGACAGCAGCGTCCTCCAGGGTGTCGCCGTGTTTGCGTCCGTCCCGTTCGTGCTGCAAGGCAGCGGCGGAGCCGAGTCTGTTTCCGGTGAACTCGTCAGCGGCAACTTCTTCGATGTGCTCGGGGTCAAAATACCGCACGGACGCGCGTTTTCCGCCGACGAAGACCGTCCCGGCGCGCCGGTCCGCGTCGTCGTCCTGTCGGACGGGACCTGGACGACTCGCTTCGGGGCGGATCCGTCCATCGTCGGACGAACGATCACGCTCAACGGCAACGCATACACCGTGATTGGTGTCGCACCGAAAGGATTCCGCCGGACCGATCCTCGGCCGCGCGCCGGAAATGTGGGCGCCGGCCGCGCTTCAGCCGGAACTGCGTCCTCCGACCGCCGGTCTGCGCCGATCGCTGGGAGGCTCCAACATGCTCGGCACCCGCGGACCACGGTGGCTGAACGTGATCGGCCGGCTCGCTCCTGGCACCAGCCCGGCGTCCGCTGCCTCGGCAGCCAACGTTGTGCGATCGCGGCTGCAGACCGCCTATCCCGCAACTAATCGCGGACGGGGCTTCACCGTGGTTCCGCTCGGCGAGGGACCGGGCGTGCGCAGTTCGGCTCGGCCGATGCTGCGGCTCTTGACGGGCGCCGTCGTTCTCGTCCTGCTGATCGCGTGCGCCAACGTCGCCAGCCTGCTGCTCGCGCGCGCGGTTGCGCGCCGCCGCGAGATCGCCGTCCGGATGGCCGTGGGCGCCGGACGCGGGCGGCTGGTGCGGCAGTGGCTCACCGAATCGGTGCTGCTCGCGATCTGGATCGCTTGGCGGCCTGTTCATCGCCTGGTGGGGCGCCCCGGTGCTGTACCAGTTCGGAATTCCTGAATCGGTGTCGCCCTGGGCGTCACCAGTCGCGTCTTCCTCTTCACGCTCTCGGTCGCGGTCGCGAGCGGATTGCTGTTCGGTCTCGCACCCGTGCTGCAGACGCTGCGGCGGAACACGATCGGAGGCTCTGCGCGACGAAGGGGGCGCGGTGGCGAGCGGTGCGAGCGCCATGCGGATGCGCAGCGTCTTCGTCGTCGCGCAGGTCGCACTCAGCCTGATGTTGCTCGTCGGTGCCGGACTGTTCCTGCGGACGCTGAAGAACGCGACGTCGGTGGATCTTGGCTACGACGTCGACCGGATACTGCTCGCCGACATCAACATGGACGTCCGCGGCTACTCGCAGGACGCAGGACAGGCCGCTTACAGCGCAACTGCTCGATCGGCTCAACACGCTTCCAGGCGTCGAAGCAGCCGGCGCCGCTCGCGTCACCGTGCTGAGCGGTGGAGCGCGCACGATCAGCGTGAGCACCGACGGCACGGCCGGTGTCGGACGACGGCGCGAACGGCATGGACGTCCGTGCGAACGTGATCGACGATCGCTACCTCGACGCGATGGGGATCCGGCATCCGCAGCGGCAGGGACCTTCAACCGAACCGATGCCCCGGGCAGTCCGCCCGTCGCGATCATCAGCGAGTCGCTCGCGTCACGGCTCTTCCCAGGTCGTCGATGCGACCGGCCGCACGGTCATGGCCGGCAGCGATCCATCTGCAGGTGATCGGCGTGGCGCCCGACACGGTGTATCGCAGCACGATCGAACAGAATCCGCCGCCGTTTCTCTACGTTCCGCTCTCGCAGAACTACGAGTCGGGACTGACGCTGCACGTGCGGACGACGGGGGATCCGCGAGACTTGATTGCAGCAGTCCGCCGCGTCTTGAGCGAGATCGATCCGCAGCTCGTGCTCAACCGTCCGCGGTTGCTGCGGGACGAGTTCACGCGGTCGATCGGAGACCAGCGGATGATGGCGACGATGGTCGGCCTGTTCGGGCTGGTCGCGCTCGTGCTCGCCGCGATCGGTCTCTACGGCGTGATGGCGCACCTGGCCGGGCAGCGGACGACCGAGATCGGCATCCGGCTCGCGCTCGGTGCGCGGCCGGCGTCGATCTTTGGACTGATGCTGAAGGATGGCCTTCGACTCGTCGCGATCGGGTCGTGTCATCGGCCTGGCCGGCGCGGTCGCCGGTGCGCGTTACGTGCAGAACCAGTTGTTCGGCGTCACGCCCTTTGATCCGCTGACCTTTGCGCGCGTGTCGATCACCTTGCTGGTCGTGGCGATTGCCGCATGCCTGATCCCGGCCCGGCGTGCGATGCGCGTCGACCCGATGCGCGCGCTACGAAGCACCTGACGCGCCGCCGCCGGCGGAGTGCGCCGACAGCGCCACCGTGAGAATGAGCAGACGAGTGTCCGGCACCGCCGTAGGCAACGAAGGTCGCGAATCCCTTGTTCGGGTCATGTGACGCCGCCTGGAACCAGGCGGGGCAGCGGCAGCCCGCGGGTCCTGAACAGTTTGGCCCATGTGCCCGCCAGGCCAAACGCCACCGCAAACGGCAGCAGTTCCACCAACGCGAGTTCCTGCGGAAGAGTCCGAAGGTGCTTCTGGAATGCGCGCCAGCTCTCAGCCCGCCGAACCCCTTCATTCGACAGCGGCGTGTGCGCGAAGCCGTAAAGCAAACTGGCGAACGCCACGATACCGATCGCCAGCGAAACGAGCATCGGTGCCGGACCAAACTTCTCGACCACTAGGATTGCCGGCATCACTGTCACGACGGCGACGACGGCGAAGGCGGCCGCGAGCACGAAGTAGCGCGACTGCACGCGCCGGCGCCCGCTGTCGAGCATTCCCGCATCCTGTAGTTCGCTGAGAACGGCATTTCTGAACGGCTTGAATCCTCCCCGCATCAACTGCGATCGCGCTTTGTTGAGTTCGACGCGTTCGTCGCTCGATCCCTTGAACATGCTGTCGAGCAACGCCTGCTCGTGCAGCGCGACGTGAGCGCTCCCGGTCCGGCTGATGGTGAAGCGGGTTACGCCGAGGCGGCGATGCGGTTCTTCGCGAATCGCGACCACGCCCCGCGCCGCCAGCGAAAAGAGCGCGCTCATCGCGTGCTCGACGCGCGGACGTCCGTTTGCGACGAGCGTTCCGGCGAGTGCCGGTGCGAGTGAGTCCGGTGGACCGGAGAACGTGTGCGGTGACTGGATGTCTCTCGGAGGTGAATCGTAGCTCTGTCGCAAACCGAACAGGAGTACGAAGCCTGCGAACAGCACTACACCCGCAGCGATCAGCGAAGGCGTCACGTACTTGCGCTGCTCCAGGCCGCGTTGCTGCCATTGCGGGGGCTGGACGATGATCGCGCGCGTCAGCGAACCGAAGCCGCACGTTGATCCAGCCGTTCTTGCCGATGTCGCTGGCCTGGACGGTCACACGGCGGCCGGATCCATCGAGGTCGTACTGCCCGACGTGCTGCACGTCGACGACCGGGTCACCGGCCGGGGCTGCCGGCAGGTTCATGTCGATCTCACTCGTCTCGATCCGATAGTTGTGCTCCCTTGGTAGAGCGATCCAGCCGATGAGATCAGCCCCATCCCTCTTCTGAGCGACGCCGGCCACGACGTAGCTGAGCACGAAGGTGTGAGTTGAGGGACCAACCGGGGCGAAGTGCCACTCGACCCGCAGCCCGTTCTGGCGCCGTCGTGTCGTGTGACCCGCGCCTTCGCCTTCGGGCATGTCGACGCCGTCCATCGATGCGCCGAGCAATTCGACGCCATCGGTGTTCCGGTTGGGAATCGTGCGGAATACCCTCGTGAACGTGCCGCTCTCGAACCGGAACAGGATCGTTTCGGTAACGCGAAGCGAACCACCGGCCAGGACCTCGATCCGCGAGTCGAATCGCTCAGCCGTGTACGAACTGGCATGCGCGGGGCAGCCCCCGCAAGAGACACGACGACGAACAGTGCCGCGAGCAGGGTGCGCATGACGCCATTCTACGCGTCTTGCGCGTGGTAGTTTTGGAGGATGCAGGCAGCACGAATTTACGCGGCGCTCGCCGCGGCAATCATCGCTCTCTCCACTTCACCGGCGGCGCAGAGAGCCCAGCAGGTCACGGTCCCGGTCGATTATCACAAGCTCGATAACGGCCTGAAGGTCGTCCTCTCGCGCGACACGTCGTCGCCGACCGCAGTGGTCGGCGTGTACTACAACATCGGTTTCCGCATCGAGCCGAAGGACCGCACCGGCTTTGCGCATCTCTTCGAACACATGATGTTCCAGGGATCGCAGCACCTCGGCAAGAACGAGTTCATCGGCCTCGTCGAATCGAACGGCGGCATCCTCAACGGCTCGACCCGGTTCGACTTCACCAACTACTTCGAGATCGTTCCGAGCCACACCGTCGAGACGATGCTCTGGGGTGAAGCCGACCGGATGCGCGGCCTCAACATCACGCAGGAGAACCTGACCAACCAACAGGGCGTGGTCAAGAACGAGGTGAAGGTCAACGTCCTCAATCAGCCGCTACGGCGGCTTTCCCTGGCTGGATCTGCCGCAGGTCGCCAACACCAACTGGTACAACGCCCACAACTTCTACGGCGATCTCGAGCATCTCGACGCGGCGACGCTTGCCGACGTGCAGCAGTTCTTCAAGACGTACTACGCGCCGAACAACGCCGTCCTGGTGGTGACCGGCGACATCGACACCGCGCAGACGCTCGGCGTGGGTGAAGAAATACTTCGCCGGCATTCCCAGCTCGAAGCTGCCGCCGCAGCCCGACATCACCGAGCCGCGACAGGAAAAGGAGAAGAGGACCAACCGGGACGATCCGCTGGCCAATCGTCCGGCGCTGGCGCTCGGCTACCACCACCCGCCGCGCGACACGCCGGAGTTCTACGCGATGGGCCTGATCGACCAGCTGCTGGTCCAGGGGCAGGACAGCCGGCTGTACGAATCGCTCGTGCAGAAGCGCGGGCTCACGGGATCGGTCGATGGTGGCGCCAATCCGGGGCTCGGCATCATGTTCGACATCAAGGGCCCGACCCTGTGGACGATCTCGATCGATCCACGACTCGAGCAAGCCGGCCGACGAGATCATCAAGGCGATCGACGAAGAGATCACGCGGCTGCAGAACACGCCGGTGACGAAGGAGGAACTCGCGCTCGCGCATGGTGAAGCGGCGGTCCGCGCTCTTTGCCGAGCAGGAACAGATGGTGCGGTTCGGCCGCGCCAACCTGCTGGCTTCGTACGCGCTGTTCGATGACGATCCGGGCAAGATCAATACGCTCGAAGAGGAGTTCGCGAAAGGTCACGCCGGAGCTGATCCAGAAGACCGCGCGCGAATGGTCTGCGGCCGACGAACCGGACCATCCTGACGATCACGCCGAAAGCGAAGGGGAACTGAACATGTTGAAGCTCGACGTTCCTGCTCGTCGCGCTCGGCATTGCCAGACGGCGCAGTTCCCGGCGGAGCCGCCGAAGCCGGGCACGCCGCGCGACTTCCGCGTCCCGGAGCCGCGACGCTTCACGCTCGACAACGGACTCCAGGTCGCGCTGGTGCCAGTGGGGCGACATGCCAAAGGTCCGCGTCACGCTGGACGTTCGCACCGGCAACGCGTTCGAGAAGCGCGAACGAAGTGTGGCTGGCCGATCTGACCGGTGATCTGATTCGCGAGGGTACGGCATCGCGCAACGCGACCGCGATCTCGACGGGAAGCGGCTCGGATGGGTGGCTCGCTCGGGATCAGCGTCGGCGGCGATTCGACCACGATCGGCGGCGACGTGCTGAGCGAGTTCGGACCCGCGATGGTGGAACTGGTCGCCGACGTCATCCAGCAATCCTGCGTTCCCGGAGGCAGAGCTCGCGCGCCTCAAGACCAACCTGTCGCGAAATCTCGCCGTCGCGCAGAGTAACCCGCAGCAGCTCGCGCTGCGAGAAGTTCCGGTCCGTGATCTATGGCGATCATCCGTACGGGCGCGTATTTCCGACCGACCGACATGATCGAGAGCTACACGCTGGCGCAGGCGAAAGACTTCTACACGAGCACATACGGCGCGGGGCGGTCGCGGCTCTACGTCGTCGGTCAGTTCGATCCTGCGGCGGTCGAAGCGTCGATCAGGAAAGCGTTCGGTCCGTGGTCGAAGGGCGCGCCGGCGGAACCGGTGCTCGCCGAAGCCGTCGAGCACGCGCGCCGTGCACCTGATCGATCGTCCCGGGGCACCGCAGTCGACGATCATCCTCGGCATGCCGACCATCGATCCGTCGAACGACGACTACGTGGCGCTGACTGTCATGGACGCGCTGCTCGGCGGCGCATTCGCCTCGCGGATCACGCAAGAACATCCGCGAAGACAAGGGCTACACCTACTCGCCGTACAGCGAATTGTCGACGCGCTACCGCGACGCCTACTGGGCCGAGAATGCGGACGTCACGACCGCGCAGACCGGGTCTGTCGTTGAAGGAGATCTTCGGCGAGATCGACCGTCTGCAGTCGGCGCCGCCGACGCGAACAGGAACTCGCCGGGATCAAGAACTACCTGGCCGGAACCTACATCCTGCAGAACTCGAGCCGCGGCGGCATCACCGCGCAGCTGCGAGTTCATGGATCTGCACGGTCTGCCGCCGACCTATCCGAACACCTACGTGAAGCGCATCTACGCGGTGACCGCACCACAGGTGATGGAAATGGCGAAGAAATACCTGCAGGACGACACTGCCACGATCGTCATCGTCGGCGACCGCAAGGTCATCGAAGAGCAGGTGAAGCCTTACGGCAAGATCGTCGAGAAGTAACCGGTCCCGTCAATCGACGGCGATCTTCATCACCGCTTTGTGCACCGCGCCGCTCCCCGCGAGCGGTGCGTGCGCGTCGTCCGGAAAGAAGATCGCGAAGCACCCGGGCCGCAGAAGAATCCAGCTGTCGGGACGATCGGACCAGAAGCCGATATCCCGCACCGGATCGTAGGGCTCGTCGACCGAATGACATTCATTCAGGGGCCGCCAGCCGATCTCGTCCACGCCTTCGAATGCAACCTGGATATCGATGAAGCGGCGATGTGCTTCGAGGCGCGCGCGGTCGCGTCCGACACCTGTGACGTGGTCGATCGAGACGGTCAGCCGGTCGCCTTGCACTTCGCGTCGCCCGGGCGCGGCGTTCGCCAGGCTCGTCGTCCTGAGGAACTCGAATGCCGCGTTGAACATCGGGTGCAGATGCGAGTAGCGCGTGCAGTTATCGAGCGCGTCGATGATCATCGCGCAACCGAACTGAAGATCCCGTTGAACAGCAGCTTGAACGTGCCGTGTGGCTGGGCGCGTTGAAGGATCTCGGGACCGAACAGCAGCACCTGTCCCTTGCCGACGCGCGCGTCTGCCGCGATGACGCCGCCCTCGAGGTACTTCTGACCCCACGCCCAGCCGCTGTGCAGCGGCGTGTCGGTGTCGAACGAGGCGATCACGCGGACCGTGTCGCCGGCGCCAGCCGACAGCCGGAACACCGGACTGTTGTCGAAGAAGAAGTCGGTTCTCTCTTCCATGCCGGCGGCAATCGGATGTCGCATGTCGACGTGTGCCGTCAGCACCGATCCGGGCACGAAGTACTTGGCGCGGGGCAGCGGCTTGCCGTCCTCAACCAGGTGATCTTCGATTGGCAGCTTGAAATGCGCGGCGACGTTCTCGGCGGAACTGCCGATGGCGATGATGGTCCCTCCCGCTTCGGCGAAGGCGCGCAGCTGCGGGATTGTCGCTTCGGCCGTCATCCGTCCGATCTGAGTGCGGTACTCCGGTGGGACGTCAGCGGCCGTGAGCTCGGCTGCGCCGCCCCGGCCACCACGTCCGGCCGATTGGACACCGGGGATGGCCCCGTCGACGAAGATCAGCACGTCGTACTTTGCGTTGAGATTGCCGGCGTCGAGCTCCTGCGCAAAGACTCGATTGAAGGGGAACTCGAACTGCTCCAGGATCCACCGCGTCCAGCCTGAGGTAATCGAGCCGCCGTACTGGTCCCAGAGCCCGATGCGTGGAGTCCGGAGAGGCTTGCCTCCACCTTCTGGCGATGTGCTGAAGTTCGTCGGCGTGGCCCAGGCATGCCCGCCCGATTTCATGAGCGTGTTGATTGCTGTAAAGCTGTCGTTCACGCGGCGATCCCAGGTCGTTGTCTTGCCGGCAGCCACTGCCGTTACAGGCGGCTTCACGTTCCATTCCGTCACCTTCTCGAACGGACCAGTAAACGCTTCGAGTATGCGATCGAACTTCACGCCCATCTGGAACGCCAGCGTCCATCCCGCGTTGTCGTAAGGCGCGGTCGGCGGCGCGCCTGGATACGGAATGACGTTCGGATGGTCCTGCGGCTCGAACATGTCCATTACATGAGGGCGGAAGGCCTGCGCGGTGAACACCACGAATGAGTTGGCCGGATAGCTCTTGCCGCCGACCGTGAATGGCTGCGTCGCGCGGTGGACCGTGACGTTCACTTCCCGCAAGCGCGTTGATGAACTTGACGGCGGTGGGAAAGTCCGGCTGGTCGGACGGGATGATGAACGCGCGCGGATCGCGGAGCTCGGGTTTGTGCAGCGACGCCCACGCCCCTTCCGACGTGCCCGCGGCGTTGATGCGCGAAGGCGACGGCGTCCAGTAGTCGCCGCTGCCGCGCTCGATCGCGCGTTGCCCCATCTTGTAGATGTTGAACAGCAGCAGCTCGCGATTGCGTGCGGCGTAGTCGATCACCGCACGATTGAAAGACATCGAGTAGTCGATCGACTGGCTGAACTTCCACTCCTGCGGCGCGATCGGATAGGGAAGGTCGCGGTTGGGAATCTGTCGTGCGGCGACGAACGGGATCCGCATCGGGGTCGGGCTGCCGATCGTCTCCGTGAGGATGGCGATGATGTTGTGAAAGTTCCCCGTGTTGCGGATCCCGCCGTTCCACCACCCGTCGTACGCTCCGCCCGACGCCATCGTCGCTCCAGGTTTCCCCTCGGTGGCAAGTCGCTGGTGCATGTGAGTGCCGAGCGCCTGCAGGCCGAGGATCAGCAGCGGGTCGAGGTTGTAGTTGTAGGGATCGCGCTGGGGTGACGACCACACCACGGTGCCGGCTGGCCCGCTCTGATGATGGTTGTAGAGGATCTGCGGAAACCACTCGTGATAGAGGACGCGATTGATGTTCTCGGTCTCCGCCTGCGTCGATGCGAAGAAGTCGCGGTTGTTGTCGTGCCCGATGTACTTCTGATAAAGGCGCGGCAGGTTCGACAGGGACCGTTTCGCCGGGTCGCTGTTGCGCATGTACCAATCGGCGACCAGGTCGTTACCGTCCGGGTTCGCGTGCACGAACAGGACGATCGTGTCGTCGAGAAAGCGCATCGTCTCCTCGTCGGTACGGCTGACCATCTCGTAGACCATCTGCGCGAGCTGCTGCGCGCCCAGCGTTTCGGTCGCGTGCAGCCCGCCGTCGATCCAGACGACTGCCTTGCCTTCCTTCGCGAGCGCTCGCGCCTGCTCGTCGTTCAGGCCTTCGGCCAGCGCAAGACGGCGGGAGATCTCCTTGTAATGCGCGAGCCGCTTGTGGTTCTCCGGTGACGTCACGATCGCCATCAGCTGTGGACGGCCTTCGGCGGTCTTCCCGATCTCCTGCACGACGAGACGGTCCGACTGGGCGTCGAGCAGTCGCCAGTAATCCGAGATCTGCTTGTAATTCGCCAGCTGGTAGTCGTCGCCCAGGCTGAATCCGAAGTGCTCCCTCGGCGTGGTCACTTTCTGCTGTGCGCCTGGTGACGCGATCAGCGCGAGCAGGATCACGGCGAGGGTGATGGGCCTTTTCATGCGGCGCAGTATACCGTCCGTCTATGATGTGCCGATGAGAATGGCCAGAGACGCCGTCGCGGGATCGCTGTTGCTCGGGCTGGTGATGACGTTCGGCGATTTCTTCTGGTCCGCACTGCATCTCCCGCACAAGGTGGCGTACGGCATCGCTCACGGAGCGGTCATGTGCGGCTGCCTCGGCCTGGTGATCGGCTGGCGCGCCGGACGCCTCGCCGCCGGGGTCCTCGCCGGCCCGCTGATCGGCGTCGTCGCGGCGCTCACCTTTTACTCACTGGTCTCGGTTCTGGGCTATATCGGCGCGATGTTGCCCGCGTGGATGCTGTTCTGGATCCTGTTCGCGGTACTGCAGCAGCGATTCTCGAAAGATGGAACGGCGCAGCAGACGACGTTGCGTGGCGTTGGCGCTGCCGTTCTTTCTGGTGTCGCCTTCTACTTGATTTCCGGCATCTGGACCAGGCATGGTCCCCCCGACTACACCGTCAACCTGGCGTCGTGGACGTTCGCCTTCCTCCCCGGATTTCTTGTGCTCTTCATGCCCGCACCGGGTCGCTGACGTGTGCTAATCTTCGAGGCGTTCACGGCCGCGTCGCGCGGCCGATCACGGTGACCCGGCACGGCGTCCGGGAGGAGCTCAGATGGCCGCTCAGACCCCACGTCCAACCCGATCTCCCCACATTCGCGTCGTCGAATCGTCCGCAACCGCAGTTGCGTGTTGACGAGGCCTGTGCGTTCGTTCGCGACCGTGCCATCCGGCGGAGACGTCCTCATCGTCGGCGGATCGCGTGGCGCGGCCGACGATCTCGCCCGATCGATAGCGATCGAATCCGGGGCCACGATCGGTCTTCATCGCTTCAGCCTCACAGAACTTGCGCTTTGTGCTGGCGGCGCCGCGGCTCGCGGGTGCCGGCCGCGTCGTGGCGACCGGTCTTGGCTCCGAAGCGGTCGCGGCGCGCGCGGCGTTCGATGCACAGCAGGAGCACGCGCTCTCGTACTTCGAGCCGGTCGCGAGAATGCCCGGCTTCGCCCGTGCCCTCTCGCGCACGCTGCAGGAACTGCGCCTCGCCGGGGTCACGCCGCACGATCTCGCCAGGCTCCCGCTCGGTGGGCCGGACCTCTCCGTGCTGCTCGAGAAGTTCGAAGAGCAGTTCGCAACTGCATCCACATCCGACCGGACGGTGCTCTTCGGGACGGCAACGGCAGTCGCAACCGACGCCGTGACGACGGCGAGCGCGGAGACGCGGGTGGATCTGACGCGGCCTCTGCTGCTGCTGGACGTGCCACTTGATTCGCGGCTGGAGTTCGAATTCGTCCGAGCGCTGATGGCTGTATCCGCTGACGTGCTCGTCACGGTTCCGTTCGGCGACATCAAAGCGCGCGAGCGCCTCGCTGCCGAAGGGCTGACCTGGGAATCATCGACGCAGACCGGTGACACCGATCTCGTCGCGCTGCGCCGCTACATGTTCGCGAGTTCCACGCTGCAGGAGCGCGAACCTCGAGGTGACGTCCGCTTCTTCTCCGCTCCCGGCGAAGGACGCGAATGCGTCGAGATCGCGCGCCGAATCCTGGACGAGGTACGTGCCGGCGTCCCGTTCGACCAGATTGCCGTCTTCGTGCGGTCGCCCGAGCGCTACGCGGCGCTGCTCGAGCAGGCGTTCCGACGCGTCCCATCGTCCGCGGATCCACTTACCCTCGCTCACCCGGACCCACCCGCTCACGGACCCAGGGGAATCCCTGCCTGGTTCGATCGCGGCACCCGTCGTCCACATCCGGCCGGCCGCGCCTTCCTGGCGATCCTCGCCTGTGCCTGCGAGAAGCTCTCGGCAAGGCGGTTCGCGGAGTACCTGTCGCTCGCGCAGGTGCCCGCAGCTGAATGACACGCAGAGAGAGTTCTCGTTCGTTGTGCCGGATGACGAGGTGTTCGCCAGGCGATCGTGGAGGAAGCGGACCGAACCGCCGCTGAGTCGATCCAGCGGGATGTCAAGGTTGACGATGCCGGCCCGAGGCGGCCGTGGTCGACGGTTCGCTTCGCGCACCGTGGAAGTGGGAAACCCTGATCGTCGAATCCGCCGTGATCGGCGGTGATCCGCAGCGCTGGCACCGTCGTCTCGACGGGCTCGAGCGCGAGTACCGGGTGAAGATCCAGCGCGAGGCGAAAGAGGATCCCGGCAGCGCGCGAGTGGAGCGGCTCGAACGCGACCGCACGAACCTGAAGCACTTGAAATCCTTCGTGCTGCCGATCATCGACGAGATCGCGGCGTGGCCGGCCGGGGCGACGTGGGGTGACTGGCTGACACGATTCGAGAAGCTCGCACCGCGGATCCTGCGTCATCCCGAACGCGTGCTCGGCGTCATCTGCGGAACTCCGGCCGATGAGCGGCATCGGTCCCGGTGTCGCTCGACGAAGCGAGATCGGTCATTTCCGATCGGCTGCTGCTGCTCGAGCAGACGTTCCGCGCGATCGCGATACGGTGCGGTGTTCGTTGCCGGCCCGCAGCAGGCGCGCGGCCGGACGTTCCGCGTCGTGTTCGTGCCCGGGCTCGCCGAGCGGATGTTCCCGCTGAAGCCGCACGAAGACCCGATGATGCTGGATCGCGAGATGCGGGTCCCGCTCGGCGCGGACCTCGTCGACCAGGAGGATCGCGGCCAGGCGGAACGTCTGCTGCTCCGTCTCGCCGTTGGTTCGGCGACCGAGCGTCTCTGGCTCTCGTATCCGCGCGTCGAGATGGCGGAATCGCGCCCGCGCGTGCCGTCGTTCTATGCGCTCGACGTCATGCGCGCGATCACCGGCCGCATCCCCGATCACGAAGCCTTGCAGGAGAGTGCCGCCAGGGAGGGAGGCGCCGGCCTTGCCTGGCCGTCACCTGAATCGCCGTCCGCCGCGATCGACGACCTCGAGCACGATCTGGCCGTTCTGAAGGAGCTGCTCAACGCCGACAGCCCCAAGGTGCGCGGGCATGCGCATTACCTGCTGCGGCTGAATGAATCGTTGAAGCGCTCGGTCACCGCCCGATGGGCGAGGGCGCGCTCGCAGTGGACGCCGTTCGACGGCATCACCCGCGTCACCAGCCTGACCAGGCCGATGCTGGAGTCGCAGCGCCTCGGTGCGCGCGCGTATTCGCTGTCGGCACTGCAGAAGTTCTCGTCGTGTCCCTATCAGTTCCTGCTCTCCGCCATCTATCGACTCGAGCCGGCTGAGGAGCCCGAGCATCTGCAGAAGCTCGATCCGCTGACGCGTGGCGCGCTCTTCCACGAAGTGCAGGCGGAGTTCTTCCGCGCGCTCAAGGACGCCGGTCGGCTGCCGGTCACGACGCCGGATCTGCCGGCCGTCCTGCACACGCTGGACCGAATCGTCGCGAAGGTCGCCGCGCACTATCACGAACAGCTGGCTCCGGCGATCGAGCGGGTGTGGCGAGACGAGATCGCCGACATCGCCAAGGACCTGCGGGTGTGGGCGCGCCGGCTGCCGGACATGGGTGATTGGATCCCGACCTACTTCGAGTACAGCTTCGGACTGCCGCTCGATCTGCGAGGATCAGCAACGCGATCCGAACAGCCGGCTCGACCCCGTCCTCGTCGACGGCCGGTTTCGGCTGCGCGGCTCGATCGACCTGGTGGAGCAGAAGAACGGCACGAGCATCTATCGGGTCACCGATCACAAGACCGGCAAGAACCGCACGACCTGGAAGACCGTCATCGGCGGGGGCGCGATTCTCCAGCCGGTGCTCTACAGCCTCGCGGTGGAGCAGGCGCTCGACGCGCAGGTGACATCGGGGCGCCTGTTCTACTGCACCGCGCCGGGCGGATTCACCGATCACGAGATCCCGATCAACGAGGCGAACCGGCGTGCCGGGCTCGAGGCGCTCGAGATCGTCGATCGCGCGATCGAACTCGGCTTCCTGCCGGCCGCGCCCTCCGAGCGCGCCTGCGGCTGGTGCGACTTCAGGCCCGTGTGCGGCCCGCACGAGCAGCAGCGCGTGGCGGTCAAGCCGGCCGAGAAGCTGGGGGACCTCGGCAGCCCTGCGGAGGATGCCGTGCAGCCGTGCGAAAAATCGACACGACCAGAGACCGCCCGCGACGTCATCGCCGACGCCCTCGACGACACGGTCGTCGTCGAAGCAGCGGCCGGCACCGGCAAGACCACCGAACTGGTCAACCGGATCCTGCGGGTGATCGCGACCGGGCGCGCCGAGGTGCGCGACGATCGTCGCCGTCACCTTCACCGAGAAGGCCGCCGGCGAGCTGAAGCTGCGTCTGCGTGAGGCGCTCGAACGGGAACGAACCGGAACGCGTCGCGCAGCTCGGGCGCACCGCCGTCGCGCCGGACGTCAAGCGCCGCCTCGACGAGGCGCTCGCGCGGCTCGAAGAAGCGCACGTCAGCACGATCCACGGATTCTGTGCCGAGCTGCTGCGCGAACGTCCGGTCGAAGCGCGAGTCGATCCGCTGTTCGCCGTCCTCACCGAAGCGCAGTCGGAGCGTCTGTTCGACGAGGCATTCAGCGCCTGGATCCAGGAGCAGCTGGCGGATCCACCCGAGGGCGTCCGCCGCGGGTTGCGGCGTTCGGTGTGGGCCGGCTTCGGCCGAACCGCGAAAGAGGACGGCCCGATCGACCGCCTGCGTCGTGCCGCGTGGGAGCTGACGCAATGGCGCGACTTCGACGCCGCCTGGACGCGCAACGCACTTCGATCGCGACGCTGCGATCGATCGGCTGATCGCCGAGCTGCACGATCTTCGCCGCGGTCGACCGACAAGCCATCCTACGCCAAGGACTCGCTCTTCCTCGACACCGCCGCCGCGCGGCATCTCAGCCAGGAGATTGCGCTGCACCAGTCGTTCGGCGCATGAGGACTACGACGGCTGGGAGGCGCGCCTCGTCGATCTCTCGCGCGACCGCAACTTCGCAAAGGCGCGTCACGGCCGTGGCCCCGGCTACAAGCAGGGAACGACCCGCGCCAGCGGTCGTCGACGCCTGCGACCAGTTCGCGCGCGCACCTCGATCAGTTCCGCATGGACGGCCGACGCGGATCTCGCCGCGGCACTGCAGCGAGAGCTGCGCACGGCGGTCGAGCGATACGAAGAGCTGAAGACCCGCGCGGGCGCGTCGACTTTCTCGATCTGCTCCTGAAGGCGCGCGACCTCGTGCGCGAACGACGCGACGGTCCGTCGCGGGTTCCAGGAGCGCTTCACGCGACATCTTCGTCGACGAGTTCCAGGACACCGATCCGCTGCAGGCCGAACTGCTCCTGCTGCTTGCCTCCGCCGATCCTGGACGTGACCGACTGGCGCGAGGTGAGGCCGGTGCCCGGCCGTCTCTTCATCGTCGGTGACCCGAAGCAGTCGATCTACCGCTTCCGGCGCGCGGACGTCGGTATCTACCGCGCCGTCGTGCGAACGGCTGGAGCAATGCGGAGCGAAGCTCGTCAAGCTGACGACCAGCTTCCGCAGCGTGCCGGAGATCCAGGCCTGCGTGAACGCGGCGTTCGCGCCGGTCATGACCGGGCGATGCGTTTACGCTGCAGGCGGACTACGTCGCGCTCGCACCGTATCGAGCCGCCGCTGAAGGGGCAACCCGCGGTCGTCGCGCTGCCGGTGCCGAAGCCGTACGGCTCGCGCAACATCTCAGCGATCGCGATCGAAGCAGTCGCTCGCCGGACGCCGTCGGCGCGTTCGTCGACTGGCTGGTCAACGCGAGCGGCTGGAAAGTGACCGAGCGTGGCAGCGATCGCCCGGTTCCGGTCGCGGCGCGGCACATCTGCCTCCTGTTCCGGCGGTTCATCAGCTTCGGCGAAGACGTGACGATGCCGTACGTGAGGGCGCTCGAGGCGCGCGGCGTCGATGCACGTCCTCGTCGGCGGCAAGACGTTTCACGACCGCGAAGAGGTCGAAACGCTCCGCGCCGCGCTCGCGGCGATCGAGTGGCCCGACGATGAGCTGTCGGTGTTCGCGACGCTGCGGGGATCGTTGTTCGCGATCGGCGACGAGGAGCTGCTCGACTGGAAGCAACGATTCCCGTCCGGCGTTTCATCCGTTCCGGATTCCGCCGGAGGCGTCGCACTCGCGCACCTGCAGCCGATCGTCGAGGCGCTCACGCTGCTGCAGAAGCTGCATCGGCGCGCGCAACTACATTCCCGTCGCCGACACGATCCAGCAGCTGCTGAACGCGACGCGCGCGCACGTCGGGCTCGTGCTTCGCCCGGCCGGCGAGCAGGCGCTCGCCAACGTGCTTCACGTCGCGGAGCTCGCGCGGCGGTACGAGGCGGACGGCGGCATCTCGTTCCGCGGGTTCGTCGAGGAGCTGCGCATCGCCGCCGGCGACTGCGCAGGCCGCCGAAGCGCCGATCCTCGAAGAGGGCAGCGACGGCGTCCGCATGATGACCGTGCACAAAGCCAAGGGTCTCGAGTTCCCGGTCGTCATCCTTGCCGACCTCACGTGCAAGCTCTCGCGTGCGGAGGCAGGCCGCTGGATCGATCCCGCGACGAACCTCTGCGCGCTGAAGATCGGCGGCTGGTCGCCGATCGACCTTCTGCTGCACGACGCCGAAGAAGCGGCGCGCGACAAGGCCGAATCCGAGCGGCTGACCTATGTGGCCGCCACCCGCGCGCGCGATCTTCTCGTCGTGCCGACCGTCGGCGATGGTGCGTACGACGGCGGCTGGCTGGATCCTCTGACGTCAGCCATCTATCCGCCGGTCGCGAACGGCGCGCACCCGGAGCACGCGAGCGGCTGCGCCGTGTTCAAGTCGAAGGACTCGGTGCTGAATCGTCCCGACATGGATCCTGCCCGCGCCACGACCGTCGCACCTGGAGCCTACCAGTTCGCAGCCCGCACGCCGCCGGCCGATCGGACAAATACCGTGTCGTCTGGTGGGATCCATCCATTCTTCACCTCGACGCCGTTTCGTCATTCGGGCTTCGACGCGACGATCTGATCGTCAAGAACGGCGACATGTTTGCGGTCGAGAGCGGATGGCCGTCCTACGAAGCGTGGCGCGCGGACCGCGAGCAGACTGGTCCGCGATGGCGGGTGCCCAGCGTGCGCGTGCAGACCGCGACCTCATGGGCGGCCGAAGCGGCAGCGCGCGGCATCGATGAAGCGATCGCTGCTTCGTCCGCGATCGAGGTGATGCTCGATCCCGGGCGCGGAAGGACGTCCGAGGGGCCGCACGTTTCGGCACACTCGTTCACGCGATGCTCGCGATCGTGCCGCTGGACGCGGGAGGAGATCGTGATCGGCCGGACCGCCGAAGTCCAGGCGACGCATTCTTGGCGCGCCGCGCAGAGGTGGTCGCGGCAGCGTCTGTCGTCGTCTCGGCCGTCCTGCGGCATGAGCTGATGGCGCGCGGCCGAGCCTCAACGCGCCTTCGTCGCGAGACGCCGATCACGTGGACGCAGAAAGACGGGATGCTGATCGAAGGCGTCCTCGACCTGGCGTTCGAGGAAGGCGACGGCATGACCGTGGTCGACTTCAAGACCGATCACGAGCTTGCCGCAGGGGAGTCGCGCTACCGCGCGCAGCTGCAGAAGTACGTAGACGCGGTCGCGATGGCGACAGGAAAGCAGACGCGTGGCGTGCTGTTGAAGGTGTGAGCTCGCCCTGAACGAGTGACGCTCCTCTCTTCCCGTGCGCTTACGCGAGTCCTTAGTAGATGCCGCCGACCTCGCGGATCGTAGCGGTCTCGGTACGTTTCCGTGACAGATACTGCGCTGTGCACGCGGCCGTCAGTCCACCGAGCAGGTACCACGACACGGTCATGATCTGGTTCGACAGCAGTTCGCTTTTCGGCGGGTGACCGAGCCCGATTTTCTGGGGCAGAACCAGCGCGCCCATGCCAGCGGCCAGACCGAGTGCCGCCCCGCGTACCCAGGTCGTCGCCATTGCGTAGTACGCGCTGTTGAAGATCAGATCACCCGCAAGCGTCATGTTGTAGAGGCGGTTGTCGCGCGGAACGCTGGCGTCGGCCGCATCCGCCCCACGCGCCAGAGCGCGCATCCCGACCACATCCATTCGTGGAGCGTCGTCGGTCACCAAGCGAGCGACCTGGTGCACGGCCGTGAGCGCGACCGCGCCCGCGGCGCCAGAGAGAAGAGCATCGTTCATCCGGGGTCCTGTGTTCGACATGCGTTGAGTGACAGCAACCCGGGTGCCGGGCGCCACCGCTATGGACCGTGTCGACAATTTCGGCAGCCGTCTCACGGATCCGTAATCAACGCTTGGGAGGCAGAACTCGATTTCGACGGCGCCTGACGCGGATTACGCCAGTTTCGAGTGGCCGGGAGCGATTTCCGCTGGGGCATGTGCCTTGCGGCCTGCGATTACAACAACCGCTGAGTAGTCTCACCCCGGAGAGCAGGCGGAGCGCCCGCCCCGCCTGCTCTCGATCTTCACACCTCAGACATGACGGCAGCCCTGAAGGGCTGCACTACGATCTGCGTGGCAGCCCTGAAGGGCTGCGCTACGATCTGCACGGCAGCCCTGAAGGGCTGCACTACGATCTGCACGGCAGCCCTGAAGGGCTGCACTACGGTCCGATGCAAATCAGTTGGTTTTCTTCCGCGGGTCATCTTTCGGATTCACATAGGTGACCGCGAAAGGACCCATGGCCGTGATCTGCACGACCGTTTCGCCCTGCGCGACGACGAAGTGGTTGGTCAACCTGGGCATCTTCGCGTAGCTGCCAGCAGTGAGGGCGTGCATCGACGCGTCATCCCACTTGGCGCCGAGCCCGGCCTTCAACGTGCCCGACATGACGCTGAGGTGTTCGTCGGTCGGGTGTGAATGCGGCGGGACCTTGTAACCGTCCGGAATCTTCAGCCGCACCGTGAACAACCCGGCTGCACCCGGATCCCCATCGAGCACGGCCAGCTGGGCCCCCGAGGGTAATGCGGGGGGAGCCTCGCCCCACTTCAAGTCGTCGGGCGAGAGCATGACGTGCTTCGCGGTGGCCGCTGCCTGTTTGGTGGTCGCCGGGCCTGCCTGTTTGGGGGTTGCAGGTCCCGCCTGTTTGGGTGCTGCCGCTCCTGCTTGTTTTGCAGCTGCAGCTGGTGTCTGCCTGGGTGGTGCCGACTGCGACCCGAAGCCGGATCCAGACGCCACGGTGAAGAGCGCCGCGAGAATCGTCGCCGCCTTTTGTGATCGCCGCATAGTGCCTCCTTGAGCGCGCGACCGCTGACGCGGAGCCGCGCCAGCCAGAATTATCGCGCATCCATATGCTGCCAACAACTCGCGCGGCTTTCGGCACACAATGGCCGCACCAGACCGGAGGCACTTGAATGAGAGTCCGTTTCGTCACACCGTTCGTCCTTGCCCTGGCACTGATCGCCACCTCACAGCTCACGGGCGCGCAGCAGCCGTCGCCGGCGGCAAAACCGCCGAACTTCTACGAATCCACCTACAAGCCGCTGCCGGCGCAGACGACGGTGATCCGGAACGCGACGATCCTGACGGCGGCGGGTCCGCGATCGAACGTGGATCGGATCCTGCTCCAGAACGGAAAGATTGCCGCCGTCGGCCAGACGTGAATGCGCCGGCGGACGCCGTCGTCATCGACGCCGCCGGTAAATGGATGACGCCCGGTGATCATCGACACCCATTCGCACCTTGGCGTCTATGCGGCGCCCGGCATCGAATCCTTGCAGGACGGCAACGAGATGACTAATCCGGTCACCGCGGAAGTGTGGGCCGACCATTCGATCTGGCCGCAGGATCCGCAATTCGAGCTGGCGCTTGCCGGCGGCGTGACGTCGATGCAGATCCTGCCGGGATCCGGGAATCTGATCGGCGGTCGCGGGGTCACGGTGAAGAACGTGCCGTCGCGCACGGCGGAGGGGATGAAGTTCCCCGGCGCGCCGGCCGGATTGAAGATGGCGTGCGGTGAGAATCCGCGACGCGTCTACGGCTCGCGCAACCAGCAGCCGTCGACGCGCATGGGCAACATCGCGGTGTTCCGCCGCACGTGGCAGTCCGCGGTTGACTACCGCGACAAGTGGAAGAAGTGGCGCGACGAGGGATCGGATCCGGCCAAGCGTCCCGAGCGCAACCTGCAGATGGAAACGCTCGCCGCCGTGCTCGACGGCGACATCCTGGTCCACAACCATTGCTATCGCGCCGACGAGATGGCGACGATGATCCAGCTGTCGAAGGAGTTCGGCTTCAAGATCACGTCCTTTCATCACGCGGTCGAGGCCTACAAGGTGCGCGATCTCCTGGTGGAGAACAACATCTGCGCGAGCATGTGGGCCGACTGGTGGGGGTTCAAGCTCGAGGCGTACGACGGCATCCGGGAGAACATCGCGCTCGTCAACGAAGCGAAGGGATGCGCCATCGTCCACTCCGACGATCCCAACGGGATGCAGCGTCTGAACCAGGAGGCGGCCAAGGCGATGCGCGCGGGTCTCGAGGCCGGCATGAAGATCGATCGTGCCGACGTCGTCCGCTGGCTGACGATCAACCCGGCGCGCGCGCTGGGCATCGACAAGGTGACCGGCTCGCTGGAAGCGGGGAAGAACGCGGACGTCGTGATCTGGTGTGGCGATCCGTTCAGCGTCTACGCGAAAGCCGAGCGCGTGTTCATCGACGGCGCCGTCGTCTACGACCGGTCGAAGAAGCTCGCCCAGCGGGACTTCATGACTGGGATGACGGGGCCTGACCCCGATTCTGCGCTCCCATCCGGGTCACAATTACCCGCGGCGACTGCGCCGTCCGCGTCGACGGCAAAAGACCCTACATCTTGGGTGTCCGTCCGTCCCCGAGCGGAATGGGGTCAGGCCCCGTTGCGCAAATCGGGGCCTGACCCCATTGCCATCACCAACGGACGGATCTTCACGGTGTCGGGACCGGTGATCGAGAAGGGGACGGTGGTGATCGGCGGCGGAAAGATCGCCGCGATCGGCGCGAACGTCAAGGTCCCCGCCGGCGCGAAGGTCATCGACGCCGCCAACAAGATCGTCACGCCTGGATGGATCGAGTCCGCCACCAACATCGGCATCGTCGAGATCCGGGCTGCGCGGAAGGAACGGCGGACCAGAACATCACCGACAAGGACCTGGGCGCCGCGTTCAACGTCCTCGACGCCTTCAACCCGTACTCGACCGTGATCCCGGTCACCCGCGTCGAGGGCATCACGCGCGCCGTCGTGGCGCCGGCGGGCACCGGCAACGTCATCCTCGGTCAGGCGGCCGTGTTCGATCTGTCCGGAGACCAGGTTCCGGCCAGCATCACGCGAGCGCCGGTCGCCATGTTCGCAGCTCTCGGCGAAGCAGGCGCCGGGCTCGCCGGCGGTTCCCGCGTCTCGGCCATCCTGCGGCTTCGCGAGACGCTGCAGGACGCCGTCGACTTCAATCGCAACCGCGTCGCCTGGAACGCGGCGCAGCGCCGCGCCTACTCGCGCGGACGGCTGGATCTCGAAGCGCTCAAGCCGGTCATCCTCGGCGAGATCCCACTCGCGATCGAGGCGAATCGCGCGAGCGATCTGCTCGCGGCGATCCGTCTCGCCGACGAGTTCAAGCTGAAACTCGTCCTGATGGGCGCCGCCGAAGGATGGATGGTCGCGGGTGAACTCGCGAAGCGGAACATTCCGGTCGTGATCAAGCCGCTGACCAACATCCCGTGCTTCGACGCTCTCGGCGCCACGCTCGAAAACGCCGCGCGGCTGCAGAAGGCCGGCGTCACGCTCGTCCTGTCGTCCTTCGACACGCACAACGCGCGCAACCTTCGGCAGGAAGCAGGCAACGCGATCTCCTACGGACTGGACCGGGATGCGGCGCTGCGTGCCGTGACGCTTACCCCGGCGCGGACGTGGGGCATCGCCGATCGCACCGGATCGCTCGAAGTCGGCAAGGACGCCGACCTCGTCGTCTGGTCAGGCGATCCGTTCGAGCTGACCACCGCCGCCGAGCGCGTCTTCATTCACGGCCGTGAGATGTCGAAGGAGACGCGGCAGAAGGCGCTGTTCGAAAAGTACAGAACGCTATCGCGCTGACGCTTATTGCCCGATTCCATAAACGTGCCCGAGCGTGCGCACGATCACGAAGCCGTCCGAAATCGCCGGCGTGCTCATGATCACTTCCTTCATCGGGTTCTTCGCGAGCTCTTCGTACGTGCGCCCGGCGCGTGCCACGATCACGTCGCCGTCTTCGCTGGAGAAATAGAGTTTCCCGTCGGCCGCGATCGGCGAGGCTGCAAATGAACCGCCGCCGCCGACGCGCGCACGATACAGCCGTTCACCCGTTTTCGCGTCATATGCCGTGAGCACACCATCGTTGTTGCAGGTGTAGAGGATCCCGTCGTAATAAAGCGGCGTCGGAATGTAAGTGCCGTTCGTATTGCTCCACGCAATCGCCTCCGAGGACGTCTTGTCTTTCGGCATCGTGAGATCGCCGGCCGCTCCCGGCTTGACCGCGTAGATCGGACGCACCGGCGGATAGCCACCGGTGATGTAGATCAAGCCGTCGCCAACCACCGGCGTGCCGACGGTGACCTCCGAGTTTGGGCCGAGCTTCCACAGTTCCTTACCCGTGGACGGATCGTAGCCGCGGATCGTCGGTGCGTTGGTCACGATCTGCGCCCCTGACGGACCGTTGAAAATCGTCGGCGTCCCCCAGCTGGAGATCTCATCCCGCTGCGTGCGCCAGATCTGCTTGCCGGTCTTCACGTCGAACGCGGCGATGAACGAACCCTTCTGCACGTCCGCCTGGACGATCACCTTCCCGTCGTGAATGATCGGTGAGCTCGAATGCCCCCACTGATATGTGGGATCGAAGAACCAGCCGCTGTCGAGCACGCCGATGTCGGTCTTCCAGAGCGGCTTGCCGTCCATGTCCCAGGCGGCGAGAACGCCTACCGTTCCGAGCAGCGCGACCACGTGGGTGCCGTCGGTCACCGGTGTCGAGTTCGCCTGGGTCGACTTGGTGTGGCGCTTCACTTTGGGAATGCCCGTGTAGGCAACCCGTTCCCACAGGATTTTTCCCGTCGACTTGTCGAGCGCGTAGATCTTCCAGGTGTGCTCGGAGAGATCCTCGACCGGCTTCACGTCGCCGTAGAGGCCGGTGCGGAACGTCTTGTCACCCGAGCTGCTCAGTGCGCTCACGACAAACACGGAGTTGCCCCACACGATCGGACTCGCGGTCGTGAATCCCGGGATCGGGGTTTTCCACTTGATGTTCTTTCCGGATACCGCGTCCCACTCGGTTGCGGCTCCCTGCCCATCACCGTTGCCTGACGCGTTGCTGCCGCGGAAAGACGGCCACGGCTTCGCGGCGGTGCGCACAGCGGGGGTGCCGGGCGCCGCGGTGCTCCCTGGGGTGCCGGGTGCCGCGGTGCTTCCGGGGCTGCCGGGTGCCACGGTCCTTCCGGGGGTGCCGGGTGCCACGGTGCCAGATGCCGGGGCGCTGGCTCCGGGGGCACTCGCGGCAGCGGCCGCACGTTCGTACGATTGCGCGGCGCCGGCGCCTTGCGTCACGGTCATCCGCTCGATCATTCCGCCTCGCCCGGCGAAGGCGATGACGACGCCCGGTGCGTCGGGCAGCTTGAATGCGGTAACGGCCGTAGCGACCATCGGGAGTGGTTGGCCTCCGGGAGGCGTGATGAACAACTCCCCGCTGTTGAAGGCAACGGTGAACGTCGCTCCGGACGCTTCATTCTTATAGGAGCCCACGTATGTCTGCAGCACCTCGGGAGTCACGGTCACGGCGGTGCTGTCGGCCGGCAGCGACGCAACCTTCTTCTCGACCGCGGCGGTGATCTCCGGACTCTTGCCACGCTTCGCCGCGGCGAGAGCCGCCCGCGCGTCATCGGCACCAAGATCCGCCGAGGCAAGCGCCGCCTCGACGAGTTTCAACTTGCCGCTCCGCACGCCTTCCTGGAGCATTCCTGCGGCACCCTTGGAACCGCGCTGCATCAACGCCAGGGCGACGTCATCGTGATCGTTCGACATGGCGAGGTCGATCGCACGCATCTTGTAGAACGTATCGGTGATGTTGATGTCGGCGCCTTTATCGAGCAGGAGCTTGACGACATCGAGATGCCCTTTGTCTGCGGCGAAGAACAGGGCAGTGGCCTTGTAGCGATTGCCGGAATTGATTTCGGCGCCGCGCTCGAGTGCGCGGGTGACCCCCGCGACATCTCCGGATCGGGCGGCGTTCCACAGTTCCTCATTGAGCGCCGCCTGCGCGGCCGATGGAGCCTGCGTCGAAGCCGGTTGCTGCGGGGCTGCCGCAGCCTGCGGTGAGAAGCTGACGACTACGCTGAGCAGAAGGGGGGCAATCACAATGAAACTCCTTATTTCACGACGGTCACGCGACCGAATGGCTCGAGAACCGGCCTGAGGGCGGCGGAATCTCCAACCGCGACGATCTGGATCCGGGACATATCCATATAGGTTGCTCCGACGCGTTTTACGTCCGCCGGCGAAACCGCCATGACTTTCTGGGGGAAGCGATCCCAGTAGTCGGACGAGAGCCCGTAAACCCGGCGCGCAGACATATACGAGACCAACTGGGGCAACTGTTCGAGCGTCACTGCGAAACTCGCCACGATCGACCGCTTCCCATCGTCCAGCTCCTGGTCCGAGACGGTCTCGGTGCCGATGCGTTTCAGCTCGGCAGCCAGAGCTTCGACGCCCTCGCCGATCCGCGCCGACGTGATATCCCCGGCCACGCGCCAGTCGCCGCCCTGCTTGAAGGCGTTCAACTGGCTCAGAACGCCGTAGGTCAGACCGCGTTCTTCGCGGAGCTTGATGAACAGCCGCGACGCCGGCCCACCACCAAGGACGCGGTTCGTTACGACAAGGGGCAACTGGTCGGGATGCGCGCGATCCACGCCTCTGACCGCCAACGCCAGTGCCGTTTGCACGGATCCAGGCCGGTCGACGATCACGACTTTCGCCGCGGATGGCGCGACGGCCTGCGCGGTTGGTTCGGTGAAGCTGGTTTTTGTCCAGCTGGCAAGCGCGTTGGTGACCTGTGCCTGGATCCGGGGCGTGTTCACTGCGCCCGCCACCGAGAGGATGACGTTCTGCGGCGCATATCGTTCGGCATACCACGCGCGCAACTGGTCGGCGGTCACCGCCTCGATCTGCTGCGGCGTGATCGGCCTGGCCGCGTCCGGTCCGTAGAGCATTTCGTCGAGAAGCTCGCCGGCAAGTGCTGACGGAGTCGATCGGCGAATTTGCGTCTCCGTGAGCAGCCTTCGTTTGAGCAGCGGCAATTCATCGCCGGGGAACGACGCATGAGAGACGACATCGGCAACGACAGGGAACCAGGAGTTGAACGTGTCGGCAAGACCGATCGCCTGCACACTGACGGACGCAGCGTCGCTGCCTTGCCCGACGTTCAACGATGCGCCGAAGTTGTCGAGATCTTCCGCGATGCCCTTGCTCGCCCTCGTGGCGGTGCCCTCGCGGAGCATCGCCGCGGCGACGGTGGCGATGGCGGGGTTGGCGGCAGGTGCGTAGAGCGAGCCGGCGCCGCGGATCTCGAATCGCACGCTCACGATGGGTGCGTGGTTGGTGTGTGCCGCCAGCAGCGTCAGGCCATTATCCAGCCTGGTCTCCACCGCTTCTGGAATCGATACGTCAACGAGATCCGTGGCGCGCGGCGCCCGCCCGAGCCGCTCGTTGGCAATCGCGCCAACGGTCGTGTCCGCAGCGTAGGCCGGCGTCGGCGTGCCGCCACGAGCCACGTTCACGATCGTCCGCTGCTCCGGCTTCAGATAGCGCTCGACGAAATCCTTCACGTCCTCCGCGTCCACCTCGGCGAGGTCCTTTGCGCGTTGATTCACTCCCTCGGCGCCTCCGTATTTCACCTCGTACTCGCCGAGCAGCAAGGCCCGCTGGGCGCTCTGCTGCAGCGCTGTCGCACGAGCGAGGCGGATCCGGGTGCGCGCGCGCTTCATTTCTTCGTCGCTGACACCCTTCCGGCGTATCTCGTCGATGACCGACGCGAACGCGTTCAGCACCGCCTGCTCGTCGCGGCCTTGCGCGGGTAGCAACGCGACGGTGAACAGCCCGGGGCCACGGCGGGCGTCGACGAGCGTTCCGACGCCGGCCGCGACTTCCAGTTCCTTCACCAGTTTCTGCTGCAGCCGCGACGCGTTGCTCTCGCCGAGCAGCGAATTGAGAATGAGCAGCGTTTCGGCGTCCTTCCCGGCGCCCGCCGGTGTTTTGTAGGTGACGTACACCCGTGGCCCGGTCGCAAATGGATCCTGGATGGAGACTCGCCGCTCGCTTGTCTGCGGAGACTCACGCAGGTTGCTGACCGGTGCGGGTGGTTGTGCCTGGATGTGTTCGAAGTAGTTCGTGATCTTCTTCCGCGCCTCGCCGCTGTCGAAATCACCGACAAGCGTCAACACCGCATTGTTGGGGGCGTAGAAGATCCGGAAGAAGTCATTGACATCCTGCAGCGTCACCGAGCGCATGCTGTCTTCGCGCCCGAGATACAGCTTCTTGTAATTGGGAATGTCGTAAGCGGCATTCAGGATCGCCTCCGTGACCCGTCCGTAGGCCGCGTTCTCGACACGCTGCTGCCGTTCCGCAATCACGGTTCCGCGCTCGACATCCAGCCGCGCCTGGTCGAGGCGGAGAGAGCGCATGCGGTCCGCCTCGAGGAACAGCGCCAGGTCGAGCTGATTGGACGGCAGCGTTTCCCAGAAGGCCGTGTGATCGATGAATGTCTGTCCGTTCGGTACGCCCCCCTGGCTGGTGACCAGGTACTGATGCTCTCCCTTGCCGACGTTCAACGATCCGTTGAACATCATGTGCTCGAACAGGTGCGCCAGCCCGGAACGGTCCGGCGGGTCGTCCTTGCCGCCGACGTTGTAGGTGACCGCCACCGCGATGGTCGGAGCCGAATGATCTTCAGAGAGGATCACCTTCAGTCCGTTGTCGAGGGTGAATCGTTTGAACGGAACCGGATCCTTCGATTTGAAGACGCCGAAGACGTACGCCAACGCGAGCAGCCCGGCGATGACGGCGATGGGGCGCCGACGGCGAGGCATCGGCTTGCGCTTCCGGCGCTTGCCGATCGGAGTCGTGCGCTCCTTCGCGACGTCCGGCCACGTCTGCGCTGCGGCACCGGATCCGGCAGCTGTTGCCGCGGTTGCCGGGTTGGGCGTCGGCGCTGCGCCGGTTCCTGCGCCCGAGATCCTGCCGAGCGAACCGGTGGTGGTGTTACCCGAAGACACCGCGGCGAGGGCGTTGTCGAGTTCCTCGATCGACTGGAAGCGCGCGGCAGGCTCCTTCTCGAGACAACGCATGATCACCGCGTCGAGCTCCCATGGCAGGGCGCTCTCCAGCGTTCTAGGCGCGACGGGCGTTTCGCGAATCTGTTTCAGCGCCACCACCATCGGGGTGTCGCCTGTAAACGCCGCCTTGCCCGTGAAGATCTCGTAGAGAATCAGGCCGGTCGCGTAGATATCCGTTCGGCCGTCGACCTCTTTGCCCTCGGCCTGTTCGGGCGCCATATAGGCGGGCGTGCCGATGATCCCACCGGCGGTTGCCGTGACCGACGCATCCATCAGTCGGGCGATGCCGAAGTCCATCACTTTCACGTTGCCCGACTTGTCGAGCATGACGTTCTCGGGTTTCAGGTCGCGATGGATGATGCCCTGCGCGTGCGCTTCGTGCAGGGCAGAGCAGATCTGCCGGGCGATCTGCACGCCTTTCCGGAGCCCGACCGCGCCCATGCGGTCCACTATTGCGCGCAGGCTTTCGCCTTCGACGTACTCCATCGAGAGGTACGCCGTCGCACCGGCGCGGCTGAACTCGTATATGCGGCAGACGTTCTTGTGGGTGATCCGGCGTGAGAGCCGGACTTCGTTGATGAAGCGCTCGCTCGCAACCGGATCGACGGCGATCTCCGGTTTCAGGATCTTGAGTGCGACGGTTTCGTTGGTCTCGCGGTCCCGGGCTTTGTAGACGACCCCCATGCCGCCCCGGCCCGCTTCCTCGATGAGCTCGTAGCGCCCGGAGAGGTCGGCGATCACCTCGACATGTTACATGTGATCCAGCCCGGCCAACTCGAAGAGCACCGTCGCGAGAGCGGAGTAGTCCATCTCCCCTTTGCCGCGGGCCAGCATCGCCGCGACCAGTTCCTGCACGACGCTCGAAACAGGAGCGGGCGTGTTGCTCTCGGCCAGCGTGCGCGCCGCAATCCGCATGTCCTTTCCGTAGAGCGCCGCGCGAAAGCCTGGCGTGTAGTTGGAATTCAAAATGCGCTCCCCGTGGACCTCGAGCACGCGGCTGGCCGCGAAGCCTCCCAGCAGCGCCTCGCGGACTCTGGCCGGGTCCACCCCCGCTTTGCGTGCGAGCGCGAATGCCTCGCCGACAACGGCAATGCCCGCACCAATGACCATCTGGTTGCACACTTTGCACAGCTGACCGGATCCCGAGTCGCCGATGCGAATCACTTTCTCGGGGTTACCCATCGCGTCGAGAATCGGTTTGACCTCGGCGAATGCGCCGGCGTCACCGCCGACCATGATCGAGAGGGTTCCGCTGATGGCGCCGATCTCGCCGCCGCTGACCGGCGCATCGAGCATCTTCGCGCCGCGCGCTTCGGCCTCAGCCGCCAGCCGGCGGGCGACGACGGGGTCGATGCTGCTGGTATCGATGATGATCGTCCCCGGTTGGATCGCGCTGAACAGCGATGGGGTCTGACCCCCGTCTGACCCCAGCACCGCCTCCACATCGGGGGAGTCGGGCAGCATGGTGATGATCCGGCGTGATTGACGGGCAACATCGGCGGGCGAGGTCGCCCGCGCCGCACCGGCGGCAACGAGCTCGTCCACGGGACCGCTGCTGCGGCTGTGAACGACCAATGGGTAACCCGCTTTCAGGAGGTTCTTCGCCATGGGCTTGCCCATCAGCCCGAGACCGATGAATCCGATCGTGTCCTTCATGTGCGTGGATTATAGAGAATGGCGCGGCAGACGCGCGCTTTGCGGCAGGACTCGCTGCAGCCATGCTTCGACATCACCGCGGAAGTCGCTGCTCGCCCCGTCGCGGACCGAGTCCTCCACTCCCGCCACTTCGAAGAGATTGACGAAGAACTCCGTCAGCAGCTCCCGGTCATTGACCGACGTGCGAACGCGCTGCGGCGCGCCGCCCCCCATCGCGATCCCGAAATGCTCTCCCGCGGATTCGGCGAGCAATTCGAGGAACAATCGATCGGTCTCGATTTCGGAATCCCGGCGACCCGATGCGAGCACGCGCGACTCTTCCGGATCCGAATCGCAATAAAGCTTGATGCCGTTCGTCAGCGCAATCACCCACAGCTCCCACGTCGTCCCATCGTCCCACGCGAAGTGGAGCAGGGAACGCGAGCGTAACGTGAGCGGATCGAACCGGCTGGCCTCGTGGCCGAGCGTGTGCCGGATGATCTCGTCGAGTGCCAGCGGCTCTGACGGGACGCGCAGCGGCCACAGCTCCTTGCGCGTCCTGAACTGCGCGATCGAACGTTCCAGCGCCTGCAGGACCCGGACTTTCTGATCGCGCCGTCCAAGCATCTGCCTACCTGGCGATCATGGCTCGGATCCGGCCCGGGCGGCCGTCGATGTCCGCCGACGGCTTCAACCCGAGCAGCTCGGTCATCAATGGATACACGTCGATGTTCTCGACCTCATCGACCGTCACTCCGCTGCGGATCCCGGGCCCCATCGCGACGAAGGTCGCGCGCATCGAAGGGAGCATGTTGTCCCATCCGTGTTGCCCCCAGCTCTCGGCTCGCGCTCTTTTGGGGGTGCGCTCGAGGATCCACGACTCGTCCATGATGACGACGACATCACCAGCGCGCGGGTTGTCACGGTAGTAGAAGCGCTCCGGGACGTCCTGCCGCAGGTAGGCGCGGCCGTGCGTCATGCGTGCGTTGATCTGGTCGCGGATGGCGATCGCCCGGGCGGCATCCGGAACGTGCAGCGCCCCTACTGGACCGCCGTAACTCTCGACCACACCCGACATGTCGATCAGTGAGTCGAGTGCGACGACATGGCCCGGCATCGTATCGACCATGCCGTGGTCCGACGTGATCAGCAGGTTCACGTCCCGCCCGAACGGCAGCGCGTCGATCCCATTCAGCAGCAGCCCGATCACGGCATCCAGCTCCTGTGCCGAACGCGCAACCGCCGGCGTGCCCAGCGGACCGTCGTGCGAGGCCGCGTCGATCGTGCTGAAGTACAGAGTGATGAGATGAGGACGCTTCTCGGGTGGAAACCGCAGCCATTCGAGCACGCTGGCCACCCGCTCGTCATTCGGTGTGGTATCCACGTAGTTCCGGTACAGGCTGGGACGCACCCCCTTGATCGCCGCCTCGGATCCAGGCCAGAAGAAACACGCCGCAACCATCCCCTGGGTTTCGGCCGTGACCCAGATTGGCTCGCCGCCGTACCAGCTGCCATCGCCAACTGCCGCACCATCGTTCAGCGCATACTTCTGCTTCCGTTGCGGATCGTAGAAGCTGTTGGCGACGATGCCGTGTCGCGCGGGACGCAGCCCGGTCACGAGCGAGTAGTGATTCGGAAAGGTCAGCGTCGGGAACACCGGAATCATGGCGCGTGCGCGAGCGCCGCGCGTCATGACCCGCCGCAGGTTTGGGAGGTCGAATCGATCCAGGTACTCAGGCTTCAGGCCGTCGATCGAGACCAGGATCACATACGGCTTGGCCTGGTGCTCTGCACGATTGACTCCTCCGCTGCTCCCCTGGGCTGCAACCGGCCCTCGCTCGACGCAAAGCGCCAGCGCGGCGAGCGCGATCAGCGCCGCGCATCCCCGTAACGCACGGGTCACCTGGTGCCTTTGCCGGCAGGTGCGCTCTCGTCTTCAAGAGACTTCAGAACATCACGCCAGGAGAATTTCTTCCCCTTGCCGCGCACGTAGTAATCCATCCACGCCATCTCACTCGTCGCCTTGACGAACTGGTTCCGCGCGTCCGGGATGCCGTGGGTCGTTCCTGGATACATGAACAGCTCCGTCGGCACGCCGAGTTGCTTCAGCGCCATGTGCAATTCGATCGACTGCGGCGCCGGCACACGCGGATCCCCTTCGACGACGTGGATCATGGTTGGAGTCTTCGCGTTCTTGATGTACTTCAGCGGTGACTGGTTCCAGTAGGCGTCGAAGTCATCGTAGGGCAGCTTGTCGCCGAGATAGAACTGGCGGTTCCGCTGAACGTCGCTCTGCGCGTACATCGAGATCCAGTTCGACGTTCCGGCACCGGTGCTGATCGCCTTGAACCGGTCGGTGTGGGTCAGGATCCAGTTGGACCAGTGCCCGCCGGCGCTCCACCCGAGTGCGCCCATCCGGTCGGGGTCGGCGATCCCCTGGGCGATCAGGTAATCGACACCCGACATGATGTCTTCATATCCCGGCGCGAAGTAGTTGCCGACGATGTCGGTGTTGTGTTTGTGGCCGTAGTTGGTGGAGCCGCGATAATTGGGGCGAAGGACGACGTAACCGGCACCCGCGAACACCTGCGAGTTGTAGCCGCCGTTGAAGTTGAGGATGTCAGCCGACGCGGGGCCGCCATGGATCGCGACGATCAGCGGATAGCGCTGCCCCTGCTGAAAGCCGACGGGTTTCACCAGCACGCCGCCGACCATCGTTCCGTCTTTCGACTTCCACGTAATTTCCTCCTGCTCGCCTAACGCGAAGGATTTGACCTGGGGGTTCGCGTCGGTGAGCTGGGTCCACGAGCGTCGATTCGCGACCTGCTCGATCGCAGGGACGGTGAACATCGTCGGGGACGTCGTGCCGTCGCTGAAATTCACCAGCAGCGCACCGGTCGCATCATCCTGGTCGACCGAGACCGAGGCCTTCTCGCTGGTGACCTGGCGCACGGTGTTTTTCTGGACGTCGAGGGCCATCAGCTGGCTGGTCGCCTTGATGCCTTCGTTGAAGTAGATCGTGCTGCCGTCCTTCGACCAGAAGCCGACCGTGACGTCGCCGTCGAATGCGCCGCCAAGCTTCCTGAACGGTTTGCCCTTCTCAGCGACGCCGCGCAGGTAGACACGTCCGTTCGTCATCGTGTACTTCGTCATGTCGTCCGGCGCGGAGAAGGCCATCCACTTGCTGTCTGGCGAGAAACTGATGCCGCTCTCGGGAATCTCGGAGTTCGTCGTCAGCCGCTCGATCGTCCCCGAGGCAGCTTCCACCAGGTACAAGTCGGCATAAAGATTTGCCGCAGTGATGTTGCGCTCGTAACGCTTGGCGGATCCGCCCTGGAACCCGATCCATTTGCTGTCGCCGGAGATGCTGAACCCCGTGACCGAGTAGCTGGCGTCTTGCGTGACCCGCGTGGGCGTGGGCGAGCCGTCGAGCGCGACGGCCCACAGGCTTGCAATAGGTGTCTCCGCATTGCGGACGTTGACCGTGAACTTCTTTTCGCGACGGACCTTCTCGTCCGGATCGACCGTGTCTGGAGAGGTGAAGTAGATCCGCTTGCTGTCAGGCGCAATCTGGAAGGTGCCGACGCCGGCCGTCTGCTTCGTCAGTTGCTCCGGGTGAGCGTTGTCGATGCCGCTGACAGGGAGTCGATACAGCTGCTCTTCGCCGGTCTTGCCGCTCGTGTACACGATCCATTTGCCATCACGGCTGAACGCGAATTCCGCGACTCCTTCTTTCGCGTCCGTGATGCGGCGTGCTTCGCCACCATCGATGCGCATCGCATAGACCTGGTTGCGCGTCGCCGCGTTCTCGGGCGCGTCACGGTTCGACAAAAAGGCGAAAAAGGTGCCGTCCATCGCCCATTGCGGCGAGGTTTCGTTTTTCTCCTTCGTGAATGTCATCTGCCGGCTCGATGCCAGCCCCTGCTGCAGCGACACGAGATGAATGTCGGTCTGCCGTTTGGCCTCTTTCCAGTCCGGCGTGGAGATCGTGTAGAGCATCCACTTGCCGTCGGGGCTCGGCGCCGGCGATGCCAGCGTCCGCATCTGCTGCACGTCGAGAAACGTCATCGGCCGGCGCGCCGCCGGCGACTGGGCCGACAGAGCGAGGCCGGCCGAGAGAAGCAGGGCGATCAGAGCGAGTCTGTTTGGTCTGGGCATGATCTGGTCGAAGATTCTATGGGTTCCTGGCTAGCGGACGCGAACCCTAAAACCCTAGAACCCTAGGGCCAGATGTTTTTCAAAACGCCGGCCAGCCGGTAGCCGCCGGCCGCGAGTTGCTGTCTCACGATCGGCCGAGCTCGGTTGTCGTAATCGGCCGGCTGTTCGATCGACCAGCGATGCGCCGTCCGCTTTGCTTCGTCCGGTCCGACATAGGCGACCAGGCGAATGCCGCGATGGACCTCCTTCGCAAGCGCCAGCCCTTCTGTCGCCCACTGTTCGGGCCATCCATCGACGTCGCCGGTGCCGTTCCAGGACGCGGCTGGTTTCACCTCGGCGACGAGCCGTGCGGCGAAGGTATCCACGTCGTCCTGCTGCATCGTGATGTTGACGGCGTGCGAGTCCCAGTAGGAGTGCAGATTGAATCGCCCTTCCGGACCATAGATCAGGGAGTTGCCGCCCAGGGTGCTTCGCCAGCCGGCCGGCCCTGAGGGATCGACGAACTGAAGGGGTCCGCTGGCGGAGACGAATGCGTTGCCGACATGCAGGGGTTGATGCATGTCTCCAACGAAGTGGGCGAGCAGCCGGAGCGCGTCGCGCTGGCTGAGCACCAGCCCCGAACCGGCGCGTGATCCGCCCTTGAGCACGCGGATGCATTCGCGCGTCATCTGCACGACGTCGGTGGCGCGTGCGCCGATCGCATTCAGCGAGTAGCGGTCCGACTGAAACGAGAGGTTGGCGTAGTGATACGTATCGTGCGCTGGATGATTCAGACGCATGAGCGGAGTGTCGGCGTCCTCGTACAGCGGATCCTTGATCCGATCCGGCCACACCGCCGCGTCTGCCAGAGTCTCGTTCGGGCGCAGGATCTTCCTGACTTCCGAGAGTGCGCGGGTGTTGCGGAGGTGCAGCTCAGCTACCGTTCCCACGATCCTGTGTCCCGCCTCGCCGAATGCTCCAACAGAAACCGTCCAGGCAGCGAGAGCGGCCGCGACGATGAAGATGGATAACGAAGCACGCGCATGAGTCATGCGTTTGAAGTTATCACGCGCCCTTCAGATCGTCGGCGCCCTGCCGGCGGGTCAGGCACCCCTAAAGGGCTGCACTCCGATTGAGCACCGCGGCGCCCGGCACCATAGAATGGTTCTCGAGAGGTGTTCGATGAAAGGTGTGTTGCTCGTTCTTGCCTTGTGTGCGATTGCCGCGGACGCGAGCGGCCAGAGCGCTCCGAGCGCGCCGAGCGCGCCGCAGACGGGTCAGCGACGCGGCGCCGGCGGTGGTTCGGCGACGCTCGCGATCGTGGTGAGCGATCCGTCAGGTGCGCCGGTCTCGAACGTGCTCGTGACACTCGAGGGGCCGGCCTCGCGCACCGCGCGCACCGAAGGCGGGCGGATCGCACTCGAGAACCTGCCTGCGGGAAATTACCGTCTGCGATTCGAGCATGAAGGCTTCCTGACACTCGAGCGGGAGCTGACGGCACGTGGAGGGGCGCCGATCGACGTCAAGGTGACGCTCAAGCCGGCACCGGAACCGCCACCGGCGCCGGCGCCACCCCCTCCGCCAGTTGCACCGCCGCCCCCCTCCGTCAACGCGAAGCTCGTCGTGCTCGATCTGCCCGCGGTCATCGAAAAGGAATTCATCGGTCGAGCGCCGGCCAAGACGACACCGCTGGCATGTGGTGGTTCGAGCACATCGACCTTGATCCAGGTGAAGCAGCCGCTGGCGGAGCATGCACATGCGAACGCCGATGAAGTTCTTTACGTCATGGGTGGCGAGGGGACGGCGGAGCTGAGCGGCAGAGCGGAGAAGTTGATGGCGGGTGCGTTCCTGTTCATCCCCCGCGGCATGCCCCATACCATCAAGCAGTCGGGACGTAATCCCCTGATTCTGATTTCTACGAGGGCGGGTGACCCGTGCGGAGGCTAGCACCCATCTGCGCGTTCGCGTTGGCCTGCATCCTGGTGGGCCGGACCGCGGCACAGCAGCAGCCGACGTTCAAGAGCGGCGCCCGCAACGTGGCGGTTTACGCGACGGTCGAGTCCAAGGGCCGGCTTGTTCCCGATCTCAAGCAGGAGGACTTTGAGGTCCGCGACAACGGCAAGCCGCGGCCGATCGCCGTGTTCTCCAGCGAAGTACAGCCGATCAGCGTCGTCATGATGCTCGACCGAAGCGGCAGCATGCGGGGCAACTTCGGGATCGTGCAGGCGGCGGGGGAAGCGTTCGTACGGGCGCTCCTGCCGGCTGACAAGGCACGGGTCGGAAGTTTTGCGGAGAAGATCCAGATCGATCCGGAAAACTTCACCAGCGATAAGACCGAGCTGATTCGCGTGCTGCGGACCGAAGCTGCAGGAACAGGGGCCGACGCCGCTCTGGAATTCTGTCGATGCGGCGATCGAGTCACTCAAGCCGCAGGACGGCCGCCGCGTGGTGCTCGTGTTCACCGACGGCGCGGACAATCCGCAGAATTTCAAACTGAACAACATGAGCTTCATGGACATCATGCTGCGCGCTCAGCGCAGTGACGTGATGGTCTATGCGATCGGGCTCGAGAGCCGCGGGTACGGAGGGGGAGGCGGAGGCATTGGGGGCGGCGGCATCAATGGCGGGTTCGGCGGCGGCGACCGGCCGGATCCTGGCTTGTCGTCCATTTCAGAGGAGACGGGCGGTGGCTATTTCGAACTGCAGCGAGCGCAGGACCTGGCCACAACCTTTGCGCGGGTCGCCGACGAATTGCACCGCCAGTACCTGATCGGGTTCGAACCGGAAAAGCTCGATGGCAAGATGCACAAACTCGAGGTCAAAGTGAAGACGCCCGGGGCCAAGGTGCGGGCGCGCAAGGAGTACCAGGCGACGAAGTAGACGATCCTCTCCTATCGGCGATCGGTTATCAGCACCCTGGGCACCTTTGTCCGGCAGCCCTAAAGGGCTGCACTACGACTGAGCACCCCGGCACCCGCACCCCGGACCGGCACCCCGGACCGGCACCCAGCCAATGCGCCCAGCACCCCGGCACCCGGCACTTGGCACCCTACCGAATCTGCGTCGGCCAATTGAGCACCAGCGTGAGGCCGCTGTTGGTGGACTCGTCGACGAATGTGTTCATCAGGAACCGCTGGCCGTCAGGAGATACGTCGTAGGGATACGCATCGAGGCGGCCCATTGGACGCAGGCGTGTTTTGAACAGGGTCTGCGGCTCGCCAATCGTGATCGAGGTTGTGGTGATTGTTACCGGTGCGGTGAATACCGTGGTGGCGTCTTCGGAGAGTAAAAACAATTCGCTGCTATCCCGGCGCCAGATCGGCCAGGCGCCGCCGCCGTTGGAGACGCGCCGTATGTTGCCGGGTTCCGGGAATCCTGCGACGTAGACTTCCAGCGGGCCCGACTCGTTGGCCGCGTAAGCAATCCAGTGCCCGTCAGGCGAAAATCGGGCGTGCGTTTCGACTGTCGGTGCTTCGAGGTACGGTTTGGGCGGCGCGTCCGTCTCCATCGGCATGACGTGCAGGTCGCTGCGGCCGAGGGCTCGGCCACCCGCGATGAACACCATCCAGCCGTCGCGCGACCAGCTGGCCGCGAACTTTCCGAGCGCCGATCCCCCGGTGTTGTGTTTGCGCTCAGGTCCCGATCCGTTGACGGCGCGGTCGTAAATGGCGATGCTGCCATCTCTCCCGGACGAGTAAGCGACTCGGGTCCCATCGGGCGACCAGGCCGGCGCGTAATCGTCATAGGGATCTTGCGTGAGCGGATCGCGCGAGCCGCGCACTGTGTCGATCACCCACAGATCACGCGTGCCCTGTTGCGGGTTCAAACCACTCACGACTGCCCGTGATCCATCTGGCGACAGCACCACATCAGCATAGTCGTCGGGCTTGCCCACCGGGACGACGCTCCGACCCGATCGATCGACCCATGCGAGTTGTGAACGTACGAGCGATCCCGTTTGATAGACGAGCACCCCGGTATCGGAAACGCTGAACGCGCCCGGCCCTCCGGGGCCGCTGGTCGCGGCGACCTGGATGCGATCGGCGATCTGAACCGGCTCTCCCTGCAGGGTGAACGCGGTCAAGTCGAGCCGCTGCGCGAAGAGAGTGCCGTCACGGAGAAACAGCAGGTGCCCGTTCGCATACCTTGCGTTCGATCCCCGGTCGACCAGTTGGCGCGGTGCCTCCGTTCCATCGAGCGCGGCCACATAGACGGCACGGGGCGTGTTCGCGCCCGTCGGACTTCCGACCGCTGTGTAGAGGTAGTGGCGCCCGTCAGGAAGGAATGCCGGATACGAATGCTGCACATCACCACTCGCGGTATCGAGCGTGCCCACCGCAACGGCGGGAGTCCCGCTGCCGAGTGCGGAGATCCGAAACAGTGTCGATGTGCCTGACTTCGTGAACAGGATGACATTGTCGCGGTTCCATGCGCCGGTCGCCCCAAATGCCACTTCGGCCAGTTTGACCGGCTGCCCTCCGGCGAGGTCGACCTTCATGAGAGCTGCCTGCGTGCCGACGAGCGACTGATCGGATCGTCGACGCGTGAATGCCACGTACTTCGAATCAGGTGACCAGAACGGATAGGCGGCCCCCTCGGTGCCGGCAATCGGCTGGGCGATCGGCGAATCCATCGGCCGGATCCACAGCATTGGAATCCCGACTCCGCTCGAGGCAACCAGTGCGAGACGCCGGCCATCCGGGGACACTGCAAATCGCGCGGCCGGTTCGAGAGCCGTGAGACGAACCGCGTCCGGCAGCTGAATCGCGGAGTGGTATACCTCGGGTGGCGAAGCACCGGACCGGTCGCGGCCTGCGATTACCACCGCGGCAATCATCGCGGCAGTGGCGGCCGCAGCGGTGATCCAGGCGATGCGTTCGCGGGTGACCGCGCGCCGGCCGATTGCTGTCGTCGGAGGGGATCCGATTCCACTCGCGGAGTCGGGATTCCGCAGCGCCTCGTCCAGCTCGATCCGTGCATCGGCGGCATCGTGAAGCCTGTTGGCCGGATCCTTCGCCAGGCAACGCCGCAACAGCCAGCGCACGCGCGCAGGTGTGCCGGGCGGAAGGGCATCGAGATCGGGTTCTCGCTCGAGGATGCCGGCGATGATGTCCGAGCCCGACGCACCGGCGAACGGGCTGAGGCCTGTCAGCATCTCGTACAGCACGCACCCGAAGGACCAGATGTCGCTGCGCTTGTCGACCGCCACTCCGCGAGTCTGTTCCGGACTCATATAGGGAGCCGTCCCCATCACGACCCCCGCGCCGGTCACCGCGAACATCGTCGACGAGTCGCTCCTGACAACGGCTGCTTTCGCCAGGCCGAAGTCGAGGATCTTGGGTTTCGAGGCGAGCGTCAGCGCGATATTTGCCGGCTTCAAGTCGCGGTGAACGATCCCACTCTCATGCGCGGCCTGCAGCCCGTCGGCGATGTCCCGCGCCAGTCGTAGTGCGTCACCAACGGGTATCGGCCCGCCGTTCAGCCGGTCTGCGAGTGTTCCGCCTTCCACGTACTCGAGCACCAGCCCGAACCGGGTTCCGCCGTCTTCGCCGGGGATGTCGATCACCCCGAAGACCTGCGCAATGTTGGGATGATTCAGCGCGCCGAGGAGTTGGGCTTCGCGCTCGAAACGGAGAATGCGATCAGGGTCCGCGGCGAGCGCCGGCGGCAGCACCTTGATCGCGACGTCTCGATTCAGTCGCACGTCCCGGGCGCGGTACACCTCGCCCATGCCACCCGCGCCGAGTGAATTCGTGATCTCGTACGAGCCGAATCGCGAGCCTGGCCCCAGTCGCATGACTGCGGCCGATGATACGCGAACTGGTACTAGCTCTCAGCTCTCAGCTGGAAGCTCGATTTCAACCACCAGGGCAGCCCTAAAGGGCTGCACTACCCAACCACGAGGGCAGCCCTAAAGGGCTGCACTACGACCGAGCGCGCAGGCACCCCGGCACCCAGCACCTCGGCACCCAGCACCTCGGCACCCAGGCACCCGGCACCTCGGCACCCAGGCACCCGGCACCCCGGCACCCGGCACCCCGGCACCCGGCACCCGGCACCCGGCACCAGGCACCCGGCACCCGGCACCCGGCAGCCAGTTAGACCGGATGCGTGACGCCGAGCAGCCGGTCGCCTTCGGCGCTCAGGAAGCTGATGACTGCCTGGCGATGGCGCGCCTCGGCGCGGCGCACGAGAGCGGTGAATCCGGGGTAGCCGCGGAGCGGGTCGAGCCACGGATCGCGCGTGAATGCCGGCAGGCAGAAGAATCCGCCGTCGACGACATTGTCCAGCAGGGAGATGGCCTTGTCGTGCTCACCGCATTCCGCCAGCGCGCGGGCGAGGTAATAGCGGCCCTCGGGATCCGGAATGTCACTGAGCCGAACCAGCGTGTCGATCGCCTGCTCACGCTCACCGACCACGCGGAGTTGCAGCGCTTCGACGAAGCTGGCGAGACGTCCGGTGGCATCGTGAATCGACGCCAGTGAGATCCTGGCTTCATCCCATCGGCCGAGCATCACCAGCGCGAGGCTGCGCATGAACGGCACACTCTCGGACTGGAAGTCGAGCACCCGCTCGTAGTCCCCGAGCATGAAATGCGTGTGCGCGCCGCTGGTGCGAATGCGCGGATCGAGCCGTCGTGCCTGCTCGGTTGCGGCGAGCGAGGCACCCAGGAGGCCACAGTAGCGGCAGGCATGCGTGAGCCCGGCGTACAGCTCGGGATCGGCGGGACGGCCCTTCGCCCGCCGCAGCAACCGCACCATCGACTCCTCTGCGCGTCCGAGGTCGACTTCGAGATGCGCCAGTGTGTTTTCTGCGCTGGTGAGATCGGGATTCAGTTCGAGCGCCCGATTGAGCGCCTGCTCGGCGCGCGCGAGCCGTTCCGAGGTTCCGGTATCGAAGTACTTGCCGATCATGCGGTGCATCTTGCCCGCCCCGGCCCATGCCGGCGCGTACTGCGGATCTTCGGCGATCGCGCGCTCGTACACCTCCAGCGCCGCTTCCCACTGCTGGCTCTCGCGGCTCATCTCATTGGCACGCAGATACAGCTCGTACGCCGCAGGGGACGCGGGAACGTCCTGCTTCAGCATTCGTCGTTCGCGCGCCGTGAGCGGCAGCGACAGCGACTGCACGATCCGACCGGTCAGGTCGTCCTGAAGGCTGAACAGGTCGCCGACCGGCACCTGCGCGGTGTGCGACCACACAACAGTCGCGGCAGAGGCATCCACCAGTTGCGTGCTCACGCGCAGCTGTGTGCCGGCGCGCATGAGTGTGCCGAGCAGCACCAGGTCCACTTCGGTCTGATTGGCAATCGCCTTCAGGTCCGGCGCGTCGGCGGAGAACTTCGCCGCGGCCAGGCTCGAGCGAACGACCAGCGATTCGAGTCCCGACAGGGAACTCGTCAGTGCGTCGGGCAGGCTGAACGCGAGAAAATCGGTCTCGGCATCCTGGCGCAGGACTTTGAACGGCAGAACGATCAGACGCGTCAGCGCGCGTGCCGACGCCCCGCTGCCGGTATCCGCGAAAGCGATTGCTGCGCGCAGATCCTGGGCCATCGCATCGGTCGTCTGATACCGCTCGTGCGGTTGCTTCCCGAGCGCGCGATGCACCACCCGATCGATCGCCGCGACTGCCGGACCACCGGTCAGCACCGGCGGCTGGTCGTACATGATCGAATGAAAGACCTCGATCGGGGTGCCGCCGCCGAACGGCGTTTTGCCGGCGAGCATTTCGTAGAGGATCGCACCGACGGCGAAGAGATCGGTCCGGATGTCGACCGGTCCTCCCTGCAACTGCTCCGGTGCCGCGTACTGCGGTGTGCCGACGATGGTGCCTGGTGCAGTGAGCCGGGTGACCGTGGCCAGGCCGCCGGTCTTGATGCATGAACCGCCAGCCCGAAGTCCAGCAGCTTGACGCCGTGCGGCGTCAGGAAGATGTTCGAAGGTTTCAAGTCGCGGTGAACCAGCCCCTGCCGCTGCAGCGCGTCGACGCCGTTCAGAATCCCGAGTGCGGTGGCGACTGCCTGCGCGAGCGGCAGCGGTCCGCGGGTGATGCGCGAGGCCAGCGATTCCCCCTCGAGGAGTTCCATCGCGAGAAACAGCTCGCCGTTCTCTTCCCCGATCTCGAACAGCTGACAGATCGCCGGGTGGTTCACGCTCGCGGCGGAACGCGCTTCGCGGATCAATCGCTCCCGTGCATCCGCGTCGTCTCCGACGCCCTTCACCATCTTCAGCGCGACCGTCCGTCCGAGCTGTTCGTCGCGCGCGGCATAGACCACCCCCATGCCCCCTTCGCCGAGGGTTCCGGTGATGGCGTACCGACCGACTCGTTCGCGGGTGGTTGTCACTGTCGGGGAATTCTAATACGTGCCGCTGTTCTCTTTTCAGACGAACGGATCACCGGTTGTCGGCGGAAATTACAAATCTGGCCATGTTTCGGCGAGAAGTCGGATGGCGCGCGGAACCCGGAACGCGGAATGACCGTCAAGAACGATCGAACTTGACGTAGACTTGGCCGCCCGTGGAGGGGTTATGCGCAAGTACGTGTTCGCTGTCATCGTTCCTTCGATCGCTGTTACCGGACTCGCCCTCACCGCTGGGATCGCGACGCACGCGCAACAGGCGCAGCCGGCGAAGGTCGACTTCGCAACCGATATCCAGCCGATTTTCCGCCAGTCGTGCATGAACTGTCACGGGCCGAGGCAGCAGAAGAACGGCTTCCGGCTCGATCGCCGGAAGGACGCGCTCCGCGGAGGCACGATCACGGTGATCGGTCCCGGAAACGCCGACGGCAGCCGGCTGTATCAAAAGCTGATCGGCAGTAAGTACGGCCCGCAGATGCCGCCAACCGGCGCGCTTCCTCCAGAGCAGGTCGCCAAAATCAAGACATGGATCGACCAGGGCGCCGAATGGCCCGACGCGCTGTCTGGTGACGTGCCCGCGACTCCCCCGGATCCGATTGCCAGCAGCCTGATGGATACCCTGCGCGCGGGAAATCGTGCCCAGGTCACGACGATGCTCGCGGCGAACGCCGATGCCGTCAACAAGCGCGGGAGCGGCGGTGCCACCCCCCTGATGTTCGGCGTCGTCTATGGTGACCTCGCCACGGTTCGCACGCTGATCGAGCGGGGAGCGGACGATCAATCTCGCGGATGAGGGGGGCGCCACTCCTTTGATGTGGGCGCTCACCGATCTCGAGAAAACGAAGCTCCTCATCGAGAAGGGTGCCAACGTCAACGCGCGGTCGTCGGACGGGAGAACGCCGATCCTGATTGCGTCCGGGATCTCGGGCAACAGCGAAGTGGTCAAGGCGCTGCTCGATGCGGGCGCCAACGTCAAGGTCAAGGCGCCGAGCCTGGTCGGTGAGACCACGCCTCTGGTCCAGGCCGCATACGTCGGTGATGAAGCCATCTTCAAGCTGCTCGTCGAGCGTGGCGCTGACGTCGCGGCAGCAGGAGTGCCCGCACTCGGCCTCGGTATGCGCTCGCAGTGCGGCGGCTGCATCGAAATCATGATGAAGGCGCTCAACCCTGCCGCCTACACCGGCACGATGATGCTCGGCAGCCCGCCGCTCGGTCCGGCACTGGCGACAACCATGCTGCTGAACGCCGGCGCCGACATCAATGCCCGCGATCCCGAGGGGCGCACCGTCCTCATGCTCGCGGCTGCATCCGGTGCATTTCCTGTCGACGTCGTCAAGGACCTGATCGCCCGAGGCGCCGACGTCAACGCGAAGAACCCCGCGGGGGAGACGGCGCTCACCTACGCGAAGCGGCACGGCAACTCGCCGATGACGCAGCTTCTCGAGAAGGCCGGCGCGATCGACGGCAGTCCCGAGCCGGAGATGAAGATGGCGTTCATGCCGGCGGCGAGCCCGAAGCTGGCCGTGTCGCGCAGCATTCCATTGCTTCAGAAAGCGGACGTGGCATTCACCAGCAAAACCGGATGCATCTCCTGTCACAACAACTCGCTGACCGCGATGACAGTGGCGATGGCCCGCAGCCGGTCGATCCCTGTCGACCAGCGAATTGCGGCTATGCAAACCAAGTTGACCAGCGATTACCTCGAGAGCTGGCGCGAGCGCGTCCTGCAGGGTGTCGGCATCCCTGGCGATATGTCGACCATCAGCTACATCCTGATGAGTCTGGCGGCGGAAAAGCAGCCGGCGACTCCTGCCACCGATGCGATGGTGCGCTTCCTCAAGACGCAGCAGACCGCAGCGGGATTCTGGATGCCGCTTGCGTTCCGCCCGCCGCTCGAGGGGGATCCCATTCCGACGACAGCCATTACGCTTCGTGCGTTGCAGCTGTACGTGCCCGCCGCCGAGAAGGACGCGTACCAGCCGGTGATCGATCGCGGTGCCGCATGGATCGCGTCGGCCAAACCGAGGACTCCAGACGCGGCGGCGTTCAAGCTGCTGGGCATGCACTGGTCCGGTGCGCCGAAGGCGGCCCTGCAGGATGTCGCCAAGGAGCTGATCGCGGAGCAGCGCCCCGACGGTGGCTGGTCGCAGTTCCCGTGGATGGAAAGCGATGCGTATGCGACCGGCCTCGCGCTGGTGGCGCTGGCGGAAAGCGGAACGAGCGCGGTCAGCGACCCGGTCTACAACCGCGGCACGCAGTATCTGTTGAAGACGCAGTTCGCCGACGGATCCTGGCACGTGCGCCGGCGAGCGGTACCGCTCCAGCCCCACACCGACGCAGGCTTCCCGTTCGGGAAGGACCAGTTCATCTCCGCCGCCGCGACCAACTGGGCAGCGATGGCGTTGACCTACGCAACGGGTAAGGGGTCCTAGGTCGTAGAAGCTTTACAGCCGTAGTGCAGCCCTTCAGGGCTGCGTCAAAAGCTCGAGCCCGCCAGATGACCCTGGCGGGCTTTTCCATTCGGGGAGACACACACGTGAGAATCGCATTCCAGGGGGAGCCCGGAGCCTATAGTGAAGCGGCAGCGAGGCGGTTCGGGCCGGACGCCGACGTCATGCCGTGCCGCAGTTTCGAAGAAGTATTTGCCGCGGTGGCAGAAGGACGCGCCAGTCATGGCGTCCTGCCGATGGAGAACTCGATCGGCGGCAGCATCCATCGAAACTACGATCTGCTGGTTGAACACGAGCTGCCGATCGTCGGAGAGATCGAATTGCCGGTGGACCACTGCCTGCTGGCCAGGCCGGGCACACGGCTATCGGATCTGACTGCCGTCTATTCGCATCCACAGGCGCTGGCGCAATGTGAAGAGTACCTGCGGCGAATGACGAACGTCGAGATCATTGCCGTATACGACACTGCCGGAGGCGCAAAGATGGTCGCAGAAGGCACCCGCACCGATGCGGGGGCGATTGCATCACGGCGCGCCGGTGAGCTGTTCGGCCTCGAAGTGCTCGACGAGGCGGTGCAGGACTTCGCGTCGAACATCACGCGATTCGTGATCGTGGCGCGCAGTAGCAACGTGGCCGAGGATGCCAATAAGACCTCGCTCGTCTTCGCGCTGAAGAGTACTCCCGGCGCGCTGTTCCGCGCGCTCAGCTGCTTCGCTCTCCGGGACATCAACCTGACCAAGCTGGAGTCCCGTCCGATCCGCGGCCGCCCGTGGAGGTACATGTTCTACGCCGACGTTGATATCGCCCGACACTCCCTCGCGTACGGCCGGGCCGCCGCGCAGCTGGGGGAGTTCACCGAGTGGGTGCGAACGCTCGGAAGCTATAAAAGGTTCTAAGGTTCCAGGGTTCCAGGGTTCCAGGGTTCGACGGTTCGACGGTTCGATGCGGTCAGCGCGCAGCACCCGGCACCTCGCACCCAGGCACCGTGGCACCCGGCACCCGGGCACCCTTTAGAACCCGAGAACCACTCGTCCGTAGATCGTGCGTCCATTCATACCGAACGGGGAGTGGCTCGGGAATGTCTGGATGCCGTTGAAGGAATTGACGGTCGTGTTGCGCGTTGGGAACACGTTGAACAGGTTCTGGCCGCCGGCGGCGAACGTGACCTGCGGCGAGAAACGGTACGAGACTTCGGCGTCGGTCAGCCATTTCGGTTCGTAGGTCTGGTCGTCGGCCGGCGCCAGCGTGAAGCTGCAGAACTCACCGTAGCGCGCGAAATCGAGGTTGGCTCCCCAGTGGGACTTGTGCCAGTTGCCGGCCGCACGGAAGCTGTCGCGGGGCTGGCCGCATTCGATCCGGCGCCGCTCGATCCGATCGAACAGGACCTGTTCGAAACCCGCGAGCTGCGGTGGTGTGGCCACGCTGCCGACGATGTTCGTCCGGGTGTTGTTGTACGAACCCAGCAATCGAAGATCTCCATAGTTGTCGAGCGGGACGTGGTAACTCACCGTGGCGTCGACCCCCCTGGTCCGGGTGTCAATCGCGTTCGTGAAGAATCGCGCGCTGTTCGCGCCAAACGGCGCAAGCAGTTGGGTGATCAGCGGACCGGTGAAATTACCCGACAGGACGATCCGGTCGTCGATTGAGATGTGGTAGAAGTCGACCGTCACCTCGAAGCCCCGCACCGGCGTGATCACGAGGCCGGCGCTCGAATGGGTGGAGTTCTCCGGCTTGAGCGGCTGCGCACCGAGCACGACGGCGGCGGGGGACGCGACCGGCAACGTCAGTGACTCGACCGGCACCAGCCCCTGTCCGAGATTGACGAAGTTGGTGGCGGTTGATGAGAAAAACGACTGGCCGAGCGATGGGGCGCGGAATCCGGTGCTCAGCGATCCGCGGATGATGAAGCGCCGATCCGGCTGGACGCGCGCCGTCAGCTTGCCGTCCACGGTGTTGCCGAAATCGGAGTAGTGCTCGGTTCGAGCCGCACCGCCGAGACGGAGCCACGACAGCACATCACCCTCGACATCAACATAGCCGGCCACGCTGGAACGTGACTCGTCGACTTCGTTCGTCGGACGGAACCCCGGGAAGACCTGCGCGCCGATGGCGGCGATACCTCCCGCCTGGTTCGGCACGCCGCCATTGCCATACGAGTCGGGTTCACCGGCGGTGATCTGGTAGGCCTCGCGGCGCACCTCGGTGCCGAAGGCGACGTTGATCGGACCGCTGAGCGCGTCGAATTTGAACGGACGGCTGATGTCGGCATTGGCGACCAGCTGACCGAGCGCAAGCGCGCCTGCGTCGAACACGGTTTTGTTCGGGGGAGCGGACGGGCCGAGCGAGACGTTCAGCGTGTTGCCGATGGTGAAATCGAAGCTGTTGTGTCCGTACTCCCCGCTGACGTCCCAGGCCCACTGATTCCACGCGCCGCGAACGCCCGCTGCAGCCGAGGCGTCGACCACCGTCGGCTGAATCTCCGGCAGGAATCCGAGCGGGTAGATCTGCGGCCAGTTGCGGACGTCACTGGCGCGACGGAAGAATCCGGCGCTGTTCGCTTCGCGGCGGCTGTAGCCGCCGAACGCATAGAAGAAGCGTGTCTGCTGATCGTTCAGCGGGACGTTGTAGTTCAGCATCGTCATCGTGTCGCGCGTGTCGGGATCGCCCCAGCGGTGATTGGGCTGGGCGACCGCGTTGTTGCCGGCGTCACCGGTGACCACCTGGTCGCGCGGATCGAACGATGCGCGATTGGTGCGGTTGTGGTGACGGTACTCGGCTGCGAGCGTGAGCGTTCCGGCGCCGAGCGCGACCCCCCATGATCCGCCCGCGTCGAACAATTCCCCATCAGAGAAATCGATCTTGTCTCCGAGCACGCAGTTCAGGCCCGCCGAGGTGCAGCGGTTGCCGGTGAAGTTGCCGGTGGACAGGCCGAACTTGCTCGAGATGGTCGGCCGCGATTCTCCGCCCTTGAGCACGATGTTGATGACGCCGGCAATCGCGTCCGATCCGTACTGCGCCGCGGCTCCGTCGCGCAACACTTCGATCCGCTCGATCGCGGCAACCGGGATGGCGTTGAGGTCAACGCCGGTTGATCCGCGTCCGACGCTGCCATTCAGGTGAACGAGTGCGCTCTGGTGGCGGCGCTTGCCGTTCACCAGCACCAGCACCTGGTCGGGACCGAGCCCGCGCAGCGTGGCCGGACGCACGGTGTCGGTACCGTCGGTAATCGTTGGCCGCGGGAAATTGAATGAGGGCGCCAGCGACTGGATCACCTGTGCCGTCTCAGCGTAGCCGGTCGCGGTGATCTGTTCGGCGGTGATGATGTCGACTGGGACCGCTTTCTCAGCCTCCGCGCCGCGAGTTCTCGATCCAACCGTGACCATCTCTTCGAAGCCGAGGCTGACTGCCACGTCGAATGTGGTGGGGGCGTTCGGCACGAGTTCCACGTCGTAGGTCTTCGACGGCAGGCTGAGCGCATCGACCTTGATCTGGACCTTGCCGTTGCGGGCGAGCGCCGGCGGAATGTCGATCGAGTACCTTCCGGAGGTGTCGGTCGTGGCGATCAGATTGGTGCCGACCAGGGTGACCGTCGCACCCGGTACCGACAATCCATCGGCGCGCGTCGTCACTGTGCCGGAGAGCGTGACCGGCGTTTGCGCCGCGGCGGTAGTCGCCGACAGTATCAGCAGGCAGATGATCGACGTGGCGAGTTGCTTGGCAGTCTGCATGTGCGTCCTCCAGGGTGCGATCGCGTCGTAGGGAGTGTAGGACAGCTTGGCATAAATGTGCGAAGTGCGACGGTGCGATGTGCTTACGTACGGACGTGCGAACGTGCCACGTGCGGGCGTGCCGACGTTCACAGTCCGGCGCGTCCGTCATGACCTCCAAGGGCGTCGAGGTCAACACGATCGGCTGCGGAGGCCTGCGCCTGATCACCGAGTTCAAGGGTGAGGCGATGGGCATGCCGTTCAATGGGCACGGCATCATGACGTGGGATGTCACGAAGAAGAACTACACCGCCACGTGGACCAACTCCGCACGTCCGCACGTAGCACGTCCGCACGTAGCACGTAGAACGTGCGCACGTCAGCACATCGCACGTCGCACCCCGCACGTCGCACGTGGTCTCATCGCAGCGCCGCGAGCTCGGTGCGGGCCTGCTGGAGCACCGGGAGATCTGGATCCGCGTTGGCCCACATCGTCAACAACGTGGCGTAAGCGGCGCGGCTTTCGGCGATCGCGCCGGTGCGGGCGTAGGCACGCGCCAGGCCGAGCTGTGCCATTGCCACAACCGGCGAGAATGGGTCGGCGCCCCGATGCGCGAGGATCGACTGGAACTCGCGCGCCGCCTCCGCCGGTGCGCCGGCGCGCAAACGCGCCTCACCTCGCACGTACACCGGCAGCAACGCCGCCACGATCCCGTTCTCGTAAGGCGACGCGCGGCGCAACTCGTCGATTGCCGCGTCGGGCTTGCCCTGGGCCAGCAGCGCAGACGCTTCGACCACCGGCAGGTATGCGTTCTGGAGCAGCGTGTCCTGCGGGCGAACGCCGCGTAAGCGGCGAACGAGCGCCACCGCCTCGTTCGGTTCGCCTCCCAGCGCCAGTGCCGTCGCCGCCCGGAGCTGTGGCTCGTAGGCGGTCGCCGAACGGACCACGTCGCGGGCCTGCACGAGCGGTGCACGGCCGTAACCGTAAATCACTTCCGCAAACGCCGCCTGTGCGGCGTAGCCGGAGGCGACCTGCGGAAATCCCCGCTGCGTTGCCGCGGTCATGGTTTCGGCGAAGAGCCGGCGGGCCTCGTTGACCCTGCCGTGAAACAGCGCAACCTGGCCGCGCGCGCCGCTGATGTCGAAACTGCGCGGGTGATTCGCCGCCCAGTCGATCTGCTGCTGCGCGAGCGCCGGGTCGCCGAGCAGCTCGCCGAGCTGATACAGGAGCCGCCGCATGGGTACGGTCTCGAGCTTCTGGGCGAGCGCCTCCTCGGCAACCCGGCGCGCATCGGCGTAACGTCCGGCGCCGCGCAGCGCATGCGCGAGGTTCGAGCGCGGGAACGCATGCACCGGGTTCCGCCGGATGGCGTCTTCCGCTTCGACGATCGCCGCCGGATAGTCCCCCAGCCGGATCAGGAGCAGGGCGAGCGCGTTCGAGGGACGGTAGTCCTTCTGGTAGGTGCGCTTCCATACCTCGAGCGCTTCGCGCGTCTTCAACTGATCGCCGGTGACCCGGTCGTGGTACTGATACGTGATGAAGATCCGCTCGCGCTCGCTGACGCGCTCGCGGTGCTCGTAGGCGAGCCGCGCGTACTCTTCGCTGCGTCCAGTCTCGCCGAATCCACCGTAGATACTCGAAAGCGTGGTGTGTGCCAGCGCGAACTGCGGATCGATCGCGATCGCACGTTCGAGCAACTCCACCGCGGCGACCTCCGCGCCGGCCGCGCGGCGCTGTACCGCCTCGGTGTAGGCCTTCAGCGCCTCGAGCGACGGTGTCGTCGCCTCCTCGATCGGCGTATTGTTACGCGCGAGTGATGCGCCGGATTCACCGAGTGAGCGCCTGACGCTCGAGGTGAGCTGACCCATCGCCTTGAGGACGTCTTCCTTGCGCTCGACCTCGGTGACTTCCTTGGCGATCGTCGCGCCGGTCGAACAGTCGGTTGCCGCGAGCGCGACGACGGTCATCCGCCCGACTGCCGAGACGCTGCCTTCGAGCATGGCCTGTAGCCCGAGACGCTGGCAGAGCTCCGCCGCGACATCGTGGGTCATTCGGGTATCCGGCGTGCGGCCCATCAGCTGCAGCGTCGTGCGGATCCGTTCGTCGGACACGAGATCCAGGTACGGAGACTGCGCCAGGTACACCGAGACTGCTTCACGCAGCGTGCCCTCGAAGTCGGGATCCGCCGTACCGTTGGCGATATCGCTCACCAGGATCGCGCTGCGCTCGACCGGCGTTGCCCGGTTCCACCACCAGCCGGCGGTACCCATCATCGCCAGCAGGGCGATGCCGGCTGCGAAGATGGCGGCGCGACCACTGCGAGCGCTACGCCACCAGCTGCCTGATTCGGTGCGATCGAGGGCGCGGCGCATTCGTCGCAGGTCCTCGTACATCTCCGACACGCGCCGGTACCGATCCGCAGGCGACTTGGCGAGCGCGCGCAAAATGATGGTCTCGAGTCCGCGCGGCACCGTCTTGCGGAGCCTCCGCGGCGCGACCGGGACGGCATTGCTGATGTTCGACGCGATCTCCTTGATGCTGTTGCCCTTGAACGCCGGCACTCCGGTGGCCATTTCGTAGAGGAGCGCACCGGTGGCGAAGATGTCACTGCGCTGATCCGCCGCGGAACCACCGACCTGCTCGGGCGACAGGTAGGCGTGAAAGAACTCCCCTTCGCTGCCGGCCGGGATCGCGGGTACCGGAGTCACCGCCGTCGAATGCGTATCGGCCTTCGGCACACCGGACCCGTCCGCATGGGCAACGGCCCCAGCCGCGCCGAGTTCGAGCAGCTTGGCGTGCCCGTCGGTGGTGATGAAAACGTTCGACGGCTTCAGGTTCGCGTGCACGATGCCGCGGCGGTGAGCGGCGCCGAGAGCGTCAGCGATCTGCATGCCGATATCGATGACCCGATCGGGCGGCAGCGCGCCGTCGGCGGCAACGACTTCATCGAGCGCGCGCCCCTCGAGCAATTCGGAAACGATGAACGGATGCCCGTCCACATCGCCGGCGTCGTGGACGGTGCAGATATGCGGATGGGTGACGAGCGAGGCGATGTGCCCCTCACGCCGGAATCGCGCGAGAGCCTCCGGACGCGCGACCTCTTCCGGACGAAGCAGCTTGAGCGCCACGTCTCGCTCGAGGCGCAGATCTCGCGCCCGATAAATTTCCGCCGGGCCGTCCCGGCCGATCGGGGAGAGGATCTGGTAATGCGAAATCCGCAGGGGTGTGGTCACGGAGTGGTAGTCGCGAGCCGGGCGTATTCGGCACGGGCGGCGACGAGAGGATGGAACCCGGCGTCAGCACCCTTCCACATCGAGAAGAGCTCCTCGTACGCACGCCGGCTGCCGGCCGTGTCGCCACTCTGCGCATACGAACGCGCGATCCCGAGCTGCGCCAGCGGAACGACAGGAGCAAATGGATCCACACCGCGATGCTGGAGGATTTTCTGATACTCCGTGATCGCCTGAGCGAAGGAACCCTTCTGCCGCAAGGCTTCGCCGCGCAGGTACGGCGGCACCAGTCCCGCCACCGTCCCGAACTCGGTTTGCACCGCCGGCTTCAACACCTCGATCGCATCCTCGGTTTTGTGCTGTCGGAGCGCGATGACCGCGCGAGTGACCGGACCGAGAACCGTCCGCACGAAGGTGGCTTCGGGGTAGCTCGTCTCAGCGCGCGTCACCAGCGCGAGCGCTTCGGCGGTTTGTCCGTTCATTGCCAGCGCAGCCGCCGCACGGAAGCGCGGAACCGTTCCCGGGCTGTCGTCGTTTTCATCGAGCGATGGGATCCGGAGCTCGCCCGCCTGGTCCCGATCGCGATAGAGCGCCTCGGTCCAGGCGAGTTGTGCGCTGTAGCCTGAGGCGGTACCGCGCAGCCCGCGGGCAACCGCCATGTCGGCCGCGCGCCGATACAACTCGCTCGCCTCGCGCATGCGTCCTTCGTAGGCAGCGACCTGTGCTTGCGCTGACACCAGGTCGAACTCACGCGGACGGTCCTTGGCCCACGCGAGGTGCTTCGCAGCGGATCCGTCGCCGAGCAGCAGCCCGAGCTGGTAGAGCGACCGGCGGGTCGGTGTCGTCTCGACACCCGCATCAACCGCCTTGGTCGCCGTCTGCTGGGCATCCGCGTAACGGCCGAGCGCACGGTAGGTGATCGCCAGGTTTGAGATCGGGAATGGATGGCCCGGGCTGCGCCGCAATGCCTCCTTCGCCTCCTCCTCGGCGCGATCGTAGCGTCCCATCCGGTTGTGGATGAGGGCGAGTGCATTCACCGGACGCGATTCGCGGGGGTATGCCGTCTTCCAGAGCTCGAGCGTGCTCGCCGCTTTCTCTTCATTGCCGGTCACGCGGTCGTGAAACTGGTAGGTGATGAACAGGCGCTCGCGCTCGCTGACGCGGTTCTGCCGCTCGTAGGCGAGCCGTGCGTACTGCTCGCTGCGCTGCCACTCACCGAGGCTGCCGTACACCGTCGAGAGGGTCGCGTAGGCCGAGGCGAATTCGTGATCGAGCTCGATCGCCTGGTTGAAGAACGCCACCGACTCGAGCTCGCGCCCCTTTCTGCGTTCTTCGAGACCGAGCGCGTACGCTTCGAGCGCCGTCAACGACGGCGTGGTCGCCTGCTCGATCGGTACGTCGAAGCGCTGCAGGGACGGAAGGGATTCACCGAGCGTCGTCCTGACGCGCGAGGTCATCGAGCCGAGCTCGCGGAGCACGCGATCCTGGCCGGTGACCTCTGCCTGCTCGCGCGCCAGTGCCTCTCCGGTCTGGCAATCGGTCGCTTCGAGCCGCAGCACGTAACTGGAGCCGAGCGCGGCGATCGATCCTTCGAGCATCGCCTTCAGTGTCAATCGCTGACAAATCTCGCGCGTGACCGCCGAGGTCAGCTTTTCGTCCTCGCTCTTGCCCATCGTTCGAAGAATTTCGCGGACCCGCTGGTCGGGAACGATATCCAGGAACGGGGATTGACCGAGTTGAACCTTGAGAGCGGTGAGGAGCGTGGCGTCGAACAGTGGCTCACCCGTGCTGTTTTCGAAAGCGCCGATGAGAATCGTGTCGCGGTCGCTGAGCGTCGCCGGGTGCCGCCGCATGACTTTGTAGGTGGCAAACCCCGCCAACAGGAGGACCGCCAGCGAAGCGGCAATCGCGCCGGTCACGAACGAGCGTTTCGATCTCGCTGGCCGGCTCTGCCCCGTCCGACGAGACTGATGCCTCGGGATCGATTCGCTGAAGCGCCGCTTTCAGGTCCACCAGCAGCTCGGCAGCGGTCTGGTACCGGTCCTTCGCTTCGGTCGCCATCAGCTTTCGGATGATCGCCTCGACGTTTTCCGGGATCGACGGGTCCACCGTTCGCGGCGGCGCGAGAATCCCGTTGGCGATGCGCACCGCGATCAGGGCCAGGTCGTCACCCCCAAACGCCCGGCGACCGGTCGCCATCTCGTAGAGCACGCTTCCCATCGAGAACAGATCGGATCGCTCGTCGAGCGGCTGCCCGTGCGCCTGCTCCGGCGACATATACGACGCGGTGCCCACGGCCACGCCGGTCGCGGTCAGGTCGGGTTTGATCGGGGAGGGAGCGGTCGCTGAGGTGGCGACGGTCGCCGACGAGGCGATCGGCATCGCCGTGCGGGTCGGCGGTTCGGATTCCGTGGTTTTCGCCAGCCCGAAATCCAGAATTTTCAGGTGGTCGCCGTAGGTGACGAACAGGTTGGCCGGCTTGATGTCGCGATGGATGATCCCGCGGCGGTGCGCCGCGTCGAGCGCGTCGGCCATCTGGACCGCAAAGTGGAGAACCTTGCTGATCGGGATTCGTCCGGCTTCGATCAACTGCCGGACGGTGTGCCCCTCGAGCCGTTCCATGGCAATGAACGGCCGCCCGCCGTCTTCGCCGAGCTCGTGAATTGTGCAGATGTGAGGATGCTGGAGCGACGAGGCGAGGCGCGCTTCACGTTCGAACCGCGCCATCCAGTCGGCCGACGTGTTGGCGTCGGTGCGCAGGACTTTGACCGCCACCTCACGCCCGAGCCGGATGTCCTGCGCCCGATAGACCACTCCCATTCCGCCTTCGCCGAGGCGGTCGAGAAGCCGGTAATGGGAAATGACGATCGGTTCCATGGCGTTGCGCCACTACCGGGCGCAAGGAAATGAGAGGTGAAGGTGTTGATTGTAACCAATAAATGGATGATCGGCCATCGGGCTGGGAGGTCGGCGCGTCGCGCATCGGGTGTAAGATCCCGCGGCATGCGAACCCTTCAGTTTTATGCGTCGTCGCTCGCCGGTGTGGGAGCAGTGGTGGCGATGTTGACCGGCGCTGTCACCGCGCAAGTGACAACCCAGCGGCCGGCGCTTCCGACCGAAACCCCGGCCACATTCCGCCCGGTGACGGAGACATTCGACTACGTTCGCCGCGTCGTGATGATCCCGATGCGCGACGGTGTGAAGCTGCACACGGTCGTCCTCGTTCCCAGGGGAGCCAGCAACGCGCCGATCCTTCTGACACGCACACCGTACGATGCCGACACACTCACGACGCACAGCCACAGTGCTCACCTGGGCTCTTCGCTGTACGGCTATGACAACGCCACCGACGTCATCGTCGAAGGAGGCTACATCCGGGTGGTGCAGGACGTCCGCGGCAAGCACGGGTCCGAAGGCGACTACGTCATGAACCGGCCGCTCAGCGGCCCGCAGAATCCCACCTCGATCGATCACGCCACCGACACCTACGACACGATCGACTGGCTCGTGAAGAACGTCGCTGAGACCAACGGCAAGGTGGGCATCCTTGGGATCTCGTACGACGGCTTCCTGCCGCTGATGGCGCTCGTCAATCCGCATCCGGCGCTGAAGGTTTCGGTGCCGATGAATCCCATGGTCGACGGATGGATGGGCGACGACTGGTTTCACAACGGCGCCTTCCGTCAGCAGATGATGCCCTACGTGCACGACCAGGAAGCCACGCGCGATGGCAGCGTCACGTGGTGGACGAGTCACTACGACGACTACGACATGTACCTGTCGGCGGGTTCAGCGGGGGACCTGGGCCGGCAGCGCGGGCTCGACCAGGTCGGATTCTGGCGGAAACTGACGATGCATCCGGCATACGACGCGTTCTGGCGCGAGCAGGCGATGGACAAGGTATTGGGCGCATTGCCGCTCAAGGTGCCGGTCATGCTCGTGCACAGCCTGTGGGACCAGGAAGATATCTATGGCGCACCCGCCGTGTATGCCGCGCTCGAGCCGAAAGACACAGGCAACGACAAGGTCTTCCTCGTCTTGGGCCCGTGGCATCACGGCCAGGAGATTCTCGAAGGCAGCAATCTCGGCGAGGTGCGATTCGGCAGCGACACCGCGTTGTATTTCCGGCAGGAAATCCTTCGACCGTTTCTCGACCACTATCTGAAGGACGGCGCTCCCACGGCTGACATCGCACCCGTCTCCGCGTTCGAGACCGGCACCAACAAGTGGCGGCGGCTCACCGCATGGCCGTCAGGATGCACGAGCGGCTGCACGGTACAGAAGACGCCGTTCTACCTGGTGGCCGGATCGAAGGTGAGCACCACTGCGTCAGCGCAGGGCGAGCGCGGATTCGAGGAGTACATCTCGGATCCGGCCAAGCCGGTGCCGTTCCGCGTGCGTCCGATCAAGCCTGTCGGTGGTCCCTATTGGGCGCAGTGGCTGGTTGACGATCAGCGGGAAGCGTCCGGCCGGACCGATGTCGTGGCGTTCACGTCCGACCGGTTGACTGAGCCGATGAAGATCAGCGGGCAACCGATGGTGAACCTGGTGGCGTCGACCAGCGGCAGCGACTCCGACTGGGTGGTCAAAGTCATCGATGTGTATCCCGATGAAGTGGCGGCGCAGCCGACGATGGGCGGGTACCAGTTGATGGTATCGGGCGACATATTCCGTGGAAGGTATCGCGAGAGCCTTGACACTCCAAAGGCCATCGTGCCGGACACGCCATTGGCGTACAAGTTCGCGCTGCCCACGTCCAATCACGTGTTCCTGCCCGGGCACCGCATCATGATCCAGGTGCAGTCGTCGTGGTTCCCGCTCTACGACCGCAACCCACAGACGTTCGTGGAGAATATCTTCTTCGCGAAACCGGGTGACTACCGCAAAGCGGTCCAGCGCATCTATCGCACCAGCTTCGTGGAGTTGCCGGTGGTGAAATAAGCGGTTCTATCCACCGATTCGCACGCGCAGCTCGGACGGCGTAGAGCGCCCGCTCGTATCGGTCGCGTCGGCCGCGATCACCAGCGTGCCGTCCCCGATCACTCCACAACCAAATCTCAGGAAGATCGGGAACCTGAGCGGACGACCGCCGGTCACAAGAATCCCCTGGACCGGCGTCGAGCCGGGAATGGGGATCGGTGAGGCACCAGGGAGCGTGGTGGGCGTAGGGAACGGGATCGGCGATGATGTGGGAATCGCTGATTCCGGGAGCGCTGTCGACATGCTGCTGAAGAAGACGTCGGGCACAACCCTGGCCCCTGTGCGATCGATGAAGCGGAACTGCAGGTCCCGCAGGATCAGATCCTGCGTGCCCCGCACGATGACGCCGACTCGAGTACCAAAGCCCGGCACGCCCGGGCATGCGCCCGGCAGTGCTTCCGGACGAAGCGTTGCCGGCTCGGCGCTCAAAAACGCGTTGACGTCAGGTCGACCCGCAGCCGGCGCTGTCACGCTCGAGTTGGTTCCGTCACAGGCGACGGTGGTGACGAGTGTGAGAATGAGCGCCGGCAAACCCAAGTACGGCAATCGGATGGACATTGCGCACCCCTCGCGGCACGGAAGCAAGCGTCGTGCGCAATACGCAACTTGTCCCAGGAGCCTTGCGTAAACGTGTCTGGCGGGTACGTAATCACGGGCCCGCAAACAATGAGGAGAAGCATATGGCCTTGTCGTCGACGATGCTCGGACGCCCGATCTGGTACGAACTGATGACCACCGATACCGCCGCCGCGGAGACGTTCTACAAGAACGTTGTCGGCTGGACGGCTGCGCCGTTCGGTGCGTCGCCGCAGCCCTACACCATCTTCAAGCGCAGCGGTGACGCTGGTGTCGCCGGGATGATGAAGTTGCCCGACGGGATGCACGCGCCGCCGTTCTGGGCGATGTATATCGGCGTTCCTGATTTCGCCGCCGCCGTCGCCCACATCAAGCGGGCCGGGGGGAGCGAGCTGTCACCGGTGATCGACATCCCCGAAGTCGGCAAGATGCAGATGATGAAGGATCCGCAAGGCGCAGCGTTTTACGTCATGCAGCCAGCGTCGTCTGCGGAACGACCCGAGCAGGCACCGGAAATCGGCGAAGCATCGTGGCACGAGCTGATGACCACCGATGCCCCTGCGGCGATGAAGTTCTACCAGGAGGTGTTCGGCTGGCAGCCGAGCGAGGCGATGGACATGGGGCCGATGGGCAAGTACCAGATGTTCAATCGTCCGCACGGAATGATCGGCGGGATGATGAACAAGCCGCCCGAAATGGCGCAGGTGCCGCCGAACTGGGGCATCTATTTCCGCGTCCCGGATGTCGATGCCGCCGTGCAGCGGATCAACGCCGGCGGCGGGAAAATCCTCAACGGACCGATGGAGGTGCCTGGTGGTGACCGCGTGGTGAATGCGATGGACCCCCAGGGCGCGGCCTTCGCACTGCATCAGCGGAAGTAAAAGTCGGGATCAGATCTTCCCCCTCTGCAAAAATCAAGATCTGACCCCCATCTGGTTCTGGCAAGAACGGCTGCGCAAGCATCCACGGGAGCGTGAGGTGCTTGCGCTCCGCAAATCCCTCCACACCGAACGTGATGTTGGCGTGACCCGCAGCGGGCTGGTCGATGTAAGTACCGAACAGCCGGTCCCACCACGAGAACGTGCTGGAAAGGTTCGACTGGCTCTCGCCGGATGCTATCGAGTGATGCACACGATGCATGTCCGGCGTGACGAAAATTAGACGTATCACACGATCCAGTCGCGCCGGAATCCGGACGTTGGCATGTTCGACGAACCCGACCACGGTCGCGATCAACTGGGAAATCAGCGCGGCCAGCGGTGGTGCGCCGAGCGCGGTCAGCACTGCCATCTGCAGCAGAGTCGTAAGAACCATCTCGAGGGGATGAAAACGCAGGCCGGTGGTCAGGTCGTACTCCTGATCGGAGTGGTGGGTACGATGAAGCCGCCAGAGAAGGTTGAACCGGTGCAGCAGGTAGTGCTGTCCGTACGCGTAGAGATCCAGTGTCACGACCACAGCGGTGTATTCGACCCAGGTCGGCCACGTGAGCTGGTTGAACAACCCCCATCCGCGCTCGCGGCACACCAACGCCCACGCCACGCCGGCGGTCGGGAAAAAGACGCGCACGAGAAACGTATTCAGGATCGTGATGGCGACATTCCCGAACCAGCGGAGCGGGAGTGTGTCCCCCGACGTCCGCCGGGGAACCACACTTTCGAACAAGGCGACGATGATCATCGCGCCGAAGTAGCTGATCGCGTAGGCCGCGGCGGCGTGACTTTGCAGCGCTTCCATTGAATCCCGAGAAGTCGTTGTTATCTTCGCCGCATGCGGGTCCGCAGGATCAGCACCGCGCCGGCGAGAACGCCGAGTCCGGCGGCGACCGAACTGCCGTCGATCTCAGGAACCGGCCCAACGAGGGAAGCTTCGACCGGGGTCGCCACCGCCACGATGATCGTGACCAGTCCAAGAACTGGAAGTACCCGACTGATTGTCTTCTGCATCGTCATCTCCTCATTTCCTACTTGCGGTGCCACTTGGCGCGCACGAGCAGGACCGCACCGGCGAGAAAGCCAAGTCCTGTGGTGATCGTGGTGCCGTCGATCTCGGGAACCGGGGCCCCCGTTCCAGCGACCAGGGGTGTGGCGGCAGCCGCGAGCACGATAGACATACCAACAACGTAGAGTGCCTGTTTCATCGATCCTCCGGAGGCGATGACCACGCCAGCCTCAGCCAGCGTGGTCTATGGTTGTGACGATCCCTACTTGCGAGCGAAACGCGAGCGCAGCATGAGCATGCCACCGGTCAGAAGACCGATGCCGCTCGCAATCGAGCCGCCGTCGATTTCCGGAGCGACGGCAGGCGTCGCCATCACGGTCGCACTCAGCGACGCCAGGACGATCATGAACCCGAAGCTGTACATTGCCTTTCTCACACGCACACTCCTTGCTTGCTTGTTGTCTTATTTACGACCACACCGACCAGTTACCAGTGACGAACACGTAGCACGCAATCAGCCCGTTGGTTGTTGCATGGGCGAGGACCGCGTCACCGAATGAACGCCGCCGGTACAACGCAAAGGCGAACGCCATCCCCGCCACGGTGCCGGCCATCCACAGCTGACCGTGGAATGCGCCGAATGCGAGCGACGAGAGCAGGAAAGACAGCCACGAAAACGATCCGAGCGGAACGCTGTCCACCTCTGACGAAATGAATCGCCGCGTCGCGTACCCGCGGAAGGCGAGCTCCTCCACAAAAGGCGCGAGCAGCACGTAACCGATCACCCGCGCCGCGAGCCAGAGGGCGGCCCACCATGAGGGCATCGCCTCCAATGCGGTCGGCCAGCTTTCCTTGCCGGTGACGTCGGCCGGCAGCATCGCCATCCAGATCGCGAACGTTGCCACGCCGATTGCGAAGCCACCGATCGACACGCGCCAGCGAAGGGTTGCGTACGGTTCGCCGGCAGCTCCAGACCACGATGCCGACCAATGCGAGACGAAGCGGATAGAAGCGATCGAATCCCGCGGAGAATGCGCCGGTGACCATGGCGATGGCGAGCAGCGCCACGAACGGGCCCAGGAACGCGTTGGTCGAATCCGGACCGGCGGTGGTGTGCGCGACAGGACCGACGGTTGCCTCACGCGCGAAGTACCCGCCGCGGTTGATCAGCGCGACGAATGCCAGGCCGACGACATTGAACACGATCCAGCCAGCCTGGGAGTGGAAGCCACCGAGGGCGATTTCGCGCGACGCTGATGTTCCCATCGCGATCAAGCGCGAAGATGCGCACGGCGTTCAGGACCCAGATGGTCAGCGCTCCGATCGGCAGGAGGATGAAAGCGGCCGGAAAGCGAAGATCCTTGCGCAGCAGATAGAGATAGATGCCAAGGAACGCGAGGATCAGCCCGACCCCTTCATACCCCGAGCAGGATGGCGCGATGTTGACGCTGAAGGTGGAAGTGCCGACCACCAGCTTCTCCGGTCTGACGATGACGTCGGTGTAGAACACCTGCAGCAGCCACGTGACGATCGCGAACGTATAGCGCGCGAGCGGCTGCCAGAAGGCTTCGGTGATGAACCCGCTCGCCCACACCAGGGTCCCCGCCGCCAGGCCCGACGCGATGACGGCGCGCTGCTCGCGAGCGACCTCGACCCAATGGCGCCAGGGGAACATTGCGAGGGCCCAGGACCCGAACGTGAGGGCGCCCGAGATGCTCCAGGCGATGGCCCAGAGGCCATCATGCGCCGCAACCGAAGGGCCCGCAGCAAAGAGCGTCCGGCTGACGAAAAAGAATCCAAGCAACGCGACGCCGTGGACGGCAAGGTAGGGGAGCCGCGCGGTCGGCGTTGCCGTCCGATGGAGAGTAGAAATCGCAGCCAGGAACGCTGTCCGCCCGAAGAGCAGCATCAGCAAAAAGATCGTGACGCCCAGGCGCAGGTACTGTGGGGACCAGCCAATCAACGTGGCGCCGTAGGAAGGGATCCGCGCCAGCGGCTGGGTGTCGAGAGTGACCGTGAGCCAGAGGATCTCGGCAAGCAGCAGCCCCAGAAGCGCCAACTGTGGCTTCAACCGCGCAACGGCGGGGCTCGCGAACGACGGGGCGAGACTGATCGAGGTCACTCGGACGGGGGTCGTCCGCAGCGTGGAGCAACGCGCGTGCCCCGCGGCGAGAGACGGAGGGGCACATTAAGCGATGGAGTTAAGTCTCCGTCCTGCTATGAGTACAGGATCCCGCCGAGTGCATGCGAGCCGTACGCGAAGGAGCGAATATTCTGAAGAAAGACGCCCTCAGGCCGACTTTCTTCTCTACCGCGACGAACCCGCCGCCGCCGGAGCGGTTGTCTTCCTGGGCGCGTACTTCTCGAACATGCCGGGTTCCGCCATCAACTTCTCGATCGCGTCCATCTCGATTGGCGCGAATGCCGAGAGGTTTTCGTAGCCGGTCGCGGTCATCACGATCACGTCTTCGAGCCGGATGTAAACGCGATCCTCGGGAATGGTCAAGGCCGGCTCGATGGTGAAGACCATCCCGGGAACGAGAACGTCGCCGTGCGGCGTGTTGACGTCATGCACTTCCATGCCGACGGTATGTCCGAGGCTGCCGCCGCCGCCGCGCTGCGGCGCACCCGGTGCGGGGGGTGGCGGATCGATCCGGCGGCGATAGCTGTCAACGAAACGAACCGCGGCTTCCTTGAACTTCGGATTCGCGAAGGGATGCGACGCCATCGCGGCGTCCATCTTGGCGACGATGTCGGTGTAGATCGCTTTCATCGGGACGTTCGGCTTGATCGACGTCATGATCGCCTTGTACAGCTTCACGTAGATGCCGTACAACTCGCGCTGCTCGGGCGAGAACTTCCCGTTGATCGGGAACTCGCGGGTGACATCGGAGGCGTAGTACCTTGTAATCCGGTGCGTAGTCGAACAGCACCATGTCGCCGCTCTTGGTCTGGGTCTGTGCGGCGTGGTAGTGCGGATACGCACTGTTCTTTCCGGCGGCGACGAGTGCGAAGTAGGCGATGCCCTGCGAGTTGTTCGCCTTGAAGATGTAATCACCGATCGCTTCGATCTCGTATTCGTACATCCCGGTCCGGGCCGAGCGCATCGATTCCATCATCGCCAGGCCGGCGATACGCGTCGACTCGCGAATCAGCGCGATCTCGCGCGGACTCTTGATGAACCGGAGCGCGTCGATCATCGGATCGAGATCCTGGACGTCGAGCGCCGGTGCCGCCGCCTTGACCTTGTCGATGAACAGCGTCTCTCGCGAGCGTCCTCCGTCCCAGGGGTCGGCTCGCCGATGCCGTCCACCTGGCGCGCGGGTCGCTGACCGATGCGGCGCCGAGTACCTCGGGGCGGAACGGCATGTAGCCCTTCCTCGCCACGGACGCGGCCGCCTTCAGCGCGGCATCGAACGCGTCACGCGGTTCGACCGATTCGATGCCGGTGAGGTCGACAGCCTCCGGCCCCGGCGTGAGAATCGGCCCCTCGGATCGCTCCCGCGCTTCGTTGCGCGGCGCCAGGAACAGCGCCGACCGCTTCGTCTTCCCGTCGACGAGCAGGATGGCGCGCGGGACCTCGACCCCGGTCAGGTAATAGAACTGGTTGTTCTGGCGAAACTTCAAGGAGTTGCCGGTCTCGGGTGTTCCCTGGATGATGGCGACGCCGTCGCCGATCTTCTCCATCAGCCGGGCGCGCCGTTCGGCGAACTCCTGTTTGGGAAGCGAGTCGGTGAAGAGTGCTTGCGCCGACGCGGTGGTGGCGGTGGTGGCAGCGAGGAGCAGGCAGCCGAGAAGGGTGATGGATCTCATGCCGCGGATTATAAGTGACCCCCGTATAATCCCCGCACACACATGGCACTTACTCCAGGCACCCGGGTTGGCATCTACGAGATCACGGGCAGCCTCGGCGCCGGCGGCATGGGAGAGGTCTACCGCGCGCGCGACGGGCGGCTCAATCGAGACGTCGCGCTCAAGGTGCTTCCCGACCTGTTCGCTGCCGATCCCGATCGCCTGGCGCGGTTCACGCGTGAGGCACAGACGCTCGCCGCCCTCAATCACCCGAACATCGCCCAGATCCACGGCCTCGAAGAGTTCAACGGCGTGCGCGCCCTGGCCATGGAACTGGTCGAGGGTGAGGACCTCTCGGACATCATCGCGCGCGGACCGATGCCTCTCGAGGAGGCGCTGCCGATCGCCACCCAGATTGCCGACGCGCTCGAAGCGGCGCACGAGCAGGGCATCGTCCACCGCGACCTGAAACCCGCGAATATCAAGGTCCGGCCTGATGGCACGGTGAAGGTGCTCGACTTCGGCCTGGCGAAGGCGCTCGACTCGCACGGCGGTCCTGAAGGGCAGCACGACCAGATGCACTCACCGACGCTGACCGCCCGGGCGACGCCAAATGGGGATGATCCTCGGCACCGCCGCATACATGGCCCCGGAGCAGGCGCGGGGCAAGGCGCTCGATCGCCGCGCAGACATCTGGGCCTTCGGCGTGATCCTCTACGAAATGCTCAGCGGCCAGCGCGCGTTCGAAGGGGACGACATCTCGCTCACGCTTGCCAACGTTCTCAAAGAGGATCCCAAGTGGTCCAGTCTGCCGGCCGATCTCCCTGCCTCCGTTTCGCGGCTGCTGCGCCGCTGCCTGGAAAAAGATCCGAAGCGTCGTCTCAGCGCGATCGGTGATGCACGGCTGGAACTCGCCGAGCGTGAAGCGGTTGCCGTCACACCCGCTTCGGCGGCTCACGCGGCACCGCCGCCACGCACGTCAGTGTGGTCACGCGCCTGGCCGGCGCTCGCTGGTGCACTCATCGTCGCGGCGATTGGCGTCGCGGCCTGGCCGCGAACGATCACTCCGCCAGGTGCGAGGCTTGCCCGGCTCGCGATGCTGCCTCCGCCGGGCGAGCGACTCTATCCCGACTCCACCGGCATCGCCATCTCACCCGACGGCACGATGGTCGTCTTCGTCACCGGCTCGGTGGTTCGATCCGAAAGCGAGTTGTGGGTGCGCTCGCTCGATTCGACGGTCGCGCGGCGCCTGGACGGAGGTGACGGCGGCAACCTGCCATTCTGGTCGCCGGACAGCAAGAAGATCGCGTTCTTCACGTCCAGCAAGTTGAAAGTCGTCGCCGCGTCAGGCGGACGGGCGGAGGTTCTCTGCGATGCACCAGGCGCTCGCGGCGGCGCGTGGAGCCCTTCGGGGGTGATCGTGTTCGCTCCGGACGCCGGAGGTCCTCTTTTCCGCATTTCAGCCACCGGCGGGACCCCCGAAGCCGTGACCGCCGTCGATGCCGGTCGAAAGGAGTTCAGTCATCGGTTTCCGTCGTTCCTTCCTGACGGCGTGCACTTCGTCTACGCCGTGCTGCCAGGGAGGAACGGACGGTTCGACATCTTCGCCGGATCGCTCAACGACAAGACGCGCACGCAGATCGGCTCGCTCGAAGCCGCGCCGGTGTATTCACAAGGATCGCTGCTCTATGCGAAACAGGGGGCGCTCGCCGCCGTCCCATTCGATCCGGTTGCGCTCAAGCTGACCGGCGATCCGGTTGTGCTCGAAGACGAACCCGGAGCCATCCTCGATCCTGCCAAGTCGTTCACCGCCGGAACGGCGGTCTCGACATCCTCGGACGGATCGCTGGCCTACTACTCGTCACCCTCGCTGAACACCGTCGCCACCTGGTACAACGCCACCGGTGTGGCGACCGGCACGCTCAACGTTCCACCCGGGCACTACGAAACCGCGACCATCTCGCCGGACGGCACCCGCGCGGTCATGTCGAAGTCGACATCCCCGTCCGAGTCGAGCCTCTGGGTCGTGGACCTCGCGCGGGGTGGTGCAACGCCGCTCTCCACCGGAAAAGGGCGGAATGATTCGGCCGTGTGGTCCCCCGACAGCACTCGCGTGGTCTGGGCGGCGGATCGCGACGGAACACAGAACTTCCTCGTGAAAGTCGTGAACGATGCCGCGGCAGAGACGTTGCTGTTCTCGTCCGAGGTTCCGTTCAAGGGTCCGAACACGTGGTCCCCTGACGGCAAGTCCATCATCTTCACCCAGCTCGACCCGGAGTCGTCACAGAACGTGTGGCTGCTCGACGCGTCGGGGACCAAACCTCCGACGCCTCTCGTACGGGGGCCAATCCGTGACTATGGCGGGCCTGTGTCTCCCGACGGACGCTGGCTCGCCTACACCGCGGACGACAGCGGCCGCTTCGAATTGTTCGTGCAGGGTTTTCCCTCACCGGGACGCAAAGTCCAGGTATCAGACGAGGGAGCTGTGGGGGCGTGGTGGTCGAGCGATCAGCGTCAGCTGATTTTTCTCGGCAACGATCTCCGAAGTCTGTACCGCGTCGACGTCCTGCAGGGGGACACATTCCGCGTCGGCACTCCTCGCAAATTCGCGACGCTGCCCGAAGACATCATCTTCGTGGATGCGATGCCCGACCGGCAGCGCTTCCTCGCGCTGGCACCGGAACGCACCGGGACCGGCTCGGTGACCGTCGTTCAGAACTGGCGCGCCGCGCTGAAGTAACCGGTCGTCACGTTCTGCCCGGCGCGATGCCAAGCAAGCGGTCGCCGCCTGCTTCGCGGAAGGCGGCGCGCGCGTGACGCCGGCCTGACTCCGCCTGCTCGAGCAGCGCAACGAACGCCGGATCAGTTCGCAGCGCATCGAACTGCGGACGCAGTCGCCAGCGTCGACGCGGCGAAGTACCCCTTGCTCACCGCACGCTGAAGTTCGGCCACCCCGCGGTCGTAATCGCCCATGTCGCACCGCAGCCATCCCTCCTGGAAAATGGCCTCCGGGTCGTCTCGAATCTTCACCAGTCCGGATCGGAGGCCCGGATCACCATGTCGGCGGGACGGCGATCGAGCCAGGCGGTGAGGTATTCGATCCATACCTGGAACAGCGGAATGCGCGATGATCTGCCGCATCGCATCCAGGAGCGCGCGCGCTTCGTCGCGGCGTCCTGCCAGGCCCAGCCCGATCACCCGGATGCCATCGTCGCCTCCGGCAATCAGCCCCGGAACCTCGATCGCCAGCAGCCGGTCGATGTCGCCGATCATGAGCAGCGTCTGGTCGAGGCCGGTCGGCACATTGGGATCGAGCCGGCGCGCTTCGGTGTGAGCCGCGAGCGCTTCGTCGTACAGCCCGCAGTAGCGGCACGAGTGGACCAGGCCGGCGAAGAGCTCGGGATCATTTCCGTGTCGACTGGCTTCGCGCGAGCAGGCGCACCATCGCGTGCTCGGCCCTGCCGATATCGGCCTCGAGATGCGCGTAGAACTTGTGCGCGATCGACAGTCGAGGGTTCAGTGAGAGCGCGCGCTGCAGAGACTCTTCGGCGCGAGTCTCGCTGTCGGGAGATGCCTCGACGTACTTCCCGATGACCCGGTGACAGCGGCCGAGATGGGCCCACGCCGGGGCAAAGCGCGGATCGAGTTCCAGGCAGCGTTGATACAACTCGCGCGCGGCCGGCAGACCCTGGTAGGTGCGCTCGAGCTCGTTGCCGCGGAGGTAGAGCTCGTACGCGTTCGCATCGCGCGGACGATCCGAACTGACCGGTGTGGGTTCCGCCGAGAGCGGCAACGACAGTGCCTCCGACACGCGGCGGGCGATGTCGTCCTGCAGCTGGAACAAGTCCCCGAGCGACGTCTGCACCGTGTGCGACGTCAGCAGCGTACCGGCCGGCGCTTCGATCAGTTGTGCGGTCGCGCGCAACTGCCCGCCCGACCGCAGTAACGATCCCATGACCACCCGATCGACGTCGGCTTCGGCTGCCAGCGCCTTGAGATCCGGCGCTTCCACGCTGAAGCGCGCGGCGACGGCGCTCGATCGCACGACCAGCGATGCGTTGCGCGAGAGCGAGGTTGCGATGGCATCCGGAAGGCTGAACGCGAGGAAGTCGGTCTCTGGATCCGGACGCAGCACGCGGAACGGCAGCACCGACCAGCCGCGTCAGTCGCGTGCGCCATCGTCGACCGCGAGCTGTCGGTCGACGGTGATGCTGCGGAGGGCATCGGCCATCGCCTCGGCCGAGGGGTAGCGATCCGAGGCCGTTTTGACAGAGCACGCCGGATCACCCGGTCGAGCGCCGCCACCGCGGGAGAACCGGTCAGCGCGGGTGGCTGTTCGTGATAGCGTCGCGTGCAGGATCTCGACGATCGTGCGGCCGTTGAACGCGGGGCGCCCCGCCAGCATCTCGAACAGGACCGCGCCGGTCGCGAACAGATCGGTGCGCCCATCGACCGGGTCCGCCGTTCACCTGCTCGGGCGCCATGTAGCGCGGCGTGCCGACCACGATCCCCGCCTGGGTCAGCCCGATGGCCGTCGTTCAGCGATGCGTCCAGCGCCGGCCGCGCCAGGCCGAAGTCGAGCAGCTTCACACCGTGCGACGTCAGGAAGACGTTGGACGGCTTCAAGTCTCGATGGACGATGCCGCGGCGCGTGCAGCGCCGAGAGTGCCGCAAGCATTTCGAGCGCGATCGGGGTCGCCTGCGCGGCGTTCAATGCGCCCGTTCGCAGCCGCTCCGACAGCGGCTCTCCTTCGAGCAGCTCCATCGCGATGAACAGACGCCCGTCGTCTTCACCGATCTCGTAGATCTGGCAGATGTGTGGATGGTTGACGCTCGCTGCAGCGCGCGCTTCGCGCCAGAGTCTCTCGCGCGCAGTCTCATCGTCCGTCAGCGCCGGAAGGGTCTTCAGTGCGATCGTGCGCTCGAGGCGTGAGTCGCGGACGGCGTAGACCACGCCCATGCCCCCTTCGCCGAGTTTGCGTTCGACCTGGTAGCGGCCGATGCGCGAGGGCTGAATGGCGCCTGAGATGCGGTCGTTGGCTCTGGGATCCGGCACGGAAGCGTCGATCTTACCCCCACCTCTGTAATGGCCTGACAGCGAACGCGCACGAATACTGCTGAATCGAGCGGGGAATGCCTCTTGCGAAGGGGTGGTGGCTGCATCTTATCGCGGCACCATCACCGAGGAGTTTGCGAATGTTTCTCACCACGGCGACCCGCCGCGTCGCCTGCGCTGTGTCGTTTTTACTTGTGTGCGGATTGATCACGGCGAGTACGGCCGAGGCGCAGCAGATGATCGGCTCGTGCCCCGTGCTTCCCGCCAACAACATCTGGAACACTCCGGTAGACAAGCTGCCGGTTCTGCCGAACTCAGCCTCGATGATCACCTCCATTGGCGCCGCGCGAGGGTTCCACGCGGACTTCGGAGCAGGACTGTGGGACGGCGGGCCGATCGGCATTCCGTTCGTGACGGTGCCCGGGTCGCAGACGAAATATCCGGCGTCATTTGACTACGCCGATGAGAGCGACCCCGGACCTTATGCGGTTCCGCTGAATGCACCGATCGAAGGCGGAAGCAATGCCACCGGCGACCGTCACGCGCTGGCAGTCGACACGACGAACTGCCTTCTCTATGAACTGTACAACGCGTTCCCCGGCGCTTCGAGCTGGACCGCGGGATCCGGGGCGATCTACGACTTGAAGTCGAACGCGCTGCGTCCGAGCGGCTGGACATCGGCAGACGCCGCTGGCCTGCCGATCGTGCCGGCCTCGTCACCTACGACGAGGTGTTGACGGGGGAGATCAAGCATGCGATCCGTTTCACGGTTCCGCAGTCCCGGCGCGAGTTCGTCTGGCCGGCGCGGCACTACGCATCGTCACTGACCGGCACGCAGTACCCGCGCATGGGCGAGCGGTTCCGGTTGAAAGCGAGCTTCGACATCACGCCGTTCCCGGCGGACGTGCAGGTGATCCTGCGCGCGATGAAGACTTACGGGATCATCCTCGCCGACAACGGGTCGGCTTGGTACATTTCGGGGACGCCGGACGAGCGCTGGAACAACGACAATCTCCGCACACTCGGCCAGCTGCTCGGCTCGAACTTCGAAGCGGTTGACGTGACGGGATTGATGATCGATTCGAATTCGGGCGCTGCGAAGCAGCAGGGCACGTCGGTCGCGGTCACCCCGGCGTCCGCAACGGTACGTACCAACCGCGTCAAAACCTTCATCGCGACTGTGACCGGCGCCGCCAACACCGTGACGTGGAGCGTGAACGGCGTCAACGGGGGCGACACGACGATCGGTACCGTCGATGTCAATGGAGCGTATGTTGCGCCGGCAACCGTGCCGAGTCCTGCAACCGTTACCGTCCGCGCGACCAGCACGGAGTCGCCGTCGGCCACGGGGAATGCAACCGTGACAGTCATCCCGCTGCCGCAGATCACGTCGGTCAATCCGGCATCGATCCCAATCGGCAGCTTCACGCTGACAGTGGACGGCGCTGGATTCACGGCAGGGTCTGTCGTGTCGTTCGATGGAGCGGCGCTGCCGACTACGGTGTCGTCGAGTACGAGGCTGACGGCGACAGGCAGCGCTTCGACTGCAAAGACCGGCGTTCCGGTCGTCGTGAACACGACGGACGGGGAGGTGTCCAACACCTACGCCGTCGCCGTCACCGCACCGACGGCAGCGGTCACGGTTACGGTGTCGCCGGCGACTGCATCGGTCAAGATCAGAGGCACGCTGCAATTCACCGCGACGGTGAACAACGCCTCGAACACGGCGGTGACGTGGAAGGTGAATGGTATTGCGGGCGGCAACACGACCGTCGGCACCATCAGTTCATCCGGCCTGTACGTCGCGCCGAACTCTATACCGCGTCCCGCGACCGTGACGGTCAGCGCCACGTCGGCCGCAGACACGACGAAGACCGCGAGCGCCTCCGTCTCGATCAAGAAAAAATGAGCGATCGAATCAAGGATTTCACTTGATCGCCTTCAGCTCGTTCACCCAGTTGGTGACCATCCGCACGCTGCCGTTGGATGCGGCTTGCGCGCGCCGGACCATCAGCAGGCGTTTGCCGTCTGGGGCCGGGTCGTAGCTGACGCCGGTGTCGGATCGCAGATTGAGAATGCCGTCGAAAAGGATCTCGGGCAGGCTCGCCGCAAAGGTGCCGGTGCGGTCGACGGTGACGCGCATGAGTCTGGACTCGAAGCGGTAATAGAGCGATCGCCCGTCAGGAGACCACATCGGTTCTTCGCCGCCGGCGTTCGACACCTGCCACCGCCCGGCCGACGCGCCGAGCTCGCGTACGTAAACTTCCGGCCGTCCACCCTCGACGGCCTGGTACGCGATCAGACCGCCGTCGGGCGACAGGGCCGCTCCGTACTCATCCCGCGAGGTATTGACGATCAGCTCAGGGCTCGCGCCGCTTCGAAGCGGGATTTTCGCGACGTTCGCCAGCGTACCGGTGCTGCCGACCGAATCCGCCAGGGCCCACGCACCGTCTTGACTGACGGTCTTCAGATAGAGGCGGCCGTCGAGAGCGACGACCGCAGCAGGCTCGCGTCCGCCGTCGGCACTCGTCTTCAAAATGGTGGTGCGTAGACCGTCGATGGCGCTGAAATAGACATCGCGTCCATCCCGCGACCAGGCCGGGGTGCCGTTGATGCCAGTGAACGTCAGCCGCGTGCTGGTACCGCGCGCGAACGAGTAGACCCAGATGTCCGCTGCGCCGGTTGTGCCAAGCGCGTAGGCGAGGCGGCTGCCATCGGGGGAAATCCTGATGTCGTTGTAGAGCGCCGGTGCCAGATTGACGCTCTGGACGGTTCCCTTGAGGTCGCTCCATACGAGCTGGCGTAATCCGCCCGTGCCGTCGCCAGGCACGTAGGCCAGGGTGCCGCTCTCAGAGATGGTGATGTGGCCGGCGCCAGTGGTGCGATCGCCGCCGATGCCCTGGAGGATGCTCACGGGCTGACCAGACACCGTCAACGACTGCGGGTCGAACTTCACGGCATAGAGCGCACCGCCCCGGATCAGCAGCAGATGCCCGGTCGAGACGTAGCGAGCGCTGCTTGCGCCCTTGAACACCATCCGTCGCTCACCGGTCTGGCGATCGACCGCATCGATCTGTGCACCGTCGTAGTCATCCGGGTTGGACGTGGTTCCCACGGTGAACAGCACCCAGCGTCCGCCGGGCAAGGCACTGGGCCATCTGTGAGTGCGCTCCGTGGTTTTTGGATCCAGGGTCGTGAGTGCCCTGGGCGTGCCGCCGTTGATCCCGAGCTCGAAGAGGCCGCCGACTGACTCGGGGGTGTAGACCAGGGTCGTGTCATCGACCCACGTCATCCCACGCGGGTCGTTGACCAGGTTCAGTTGCCGGGCGGTTGCGTCGAGCTGCAGCAACATCAGGCGGTTGTCAGCGAAAAATGCGACGGCATTCCCCGCGGGAGAGAAGACGGGATTACTGGCGGCTTCGGTCCCGGGTAGTTGTCGCGGTTCGAAGTCACCCGGTCCGCGAATGTAGAGACTCGACACGCCTTTGGCGACGCCGGTCAGCACCAGCGTCCAGCCGTCGGGCGAAAGCGTGATCGCAGGCCGATTCACCGACTGCACCGACACGTCGTCCGGCGGCGCGACCACGAGGCGCCGCGATGTCTCGGGTGCCGCGCGTCCTCGCATTACGAGCGCCGCGATCGCACCCGCGGCAATCAACGTCAACACGGCCACGGCCCCGAGCAGAAGCCGCCACGAGTGGCCGCTCGCGTCTTTCGCCGTTGCCGTGGGGACGCCGGCAGTCTTGCCGGACAGATAGTCCGCAATTGCCACGCGTGCTTCACCGATGTCGCGCAGGCGATTGCGACGATCCGGATTCAGGCAGCGGCGGAGCAGGTTGAGAACCGGTGCGGGCAGATCCTTCGGCAGCAGGTTCCAGTCGAGATCGTTCTTCAGCACGGAGGCGAGCACGTCGGAGATCGTGTCACCCGAGAACGCCTGTTTGCCGGCGAGCATTTCGAACAGGACGACACCGAACGCCCAGATATCGACGCGGCGATCGACTACCTGTCCGCGCGCCTGTTCCGGCGCCATGTAACCGGCGGTTCCGAGGATCAATCCCGCCTGCGTACCGGTCAACGCCATAGTCGGCGAGTTGGCGGGATTCACGTCGGGATCCGCCTGCGACATGGCCTTGGCAAGGCCGAAGTCGAGCACCTTCACCACGCCCTCGTTACTGACCTTGACGTTGGCGGGTTTGAGATCGCGGTGAATGATTCCCCGCTCGTGCGCAGTCTCGAGCGCGTCGGCGATCTGCTGCGCGATCGGCAGCGCTTCAGCGACAGGGATCGGTCCGCGGGCGATGCGCACCGAGAGGTCCTCGCCCTCGACAAGCTCCATCACGAGAGCCGGCAAGTGCGATCCCGTCGGACCGGGAAGGTCCTCGACGCCGAAGATCTGCGCGATATGCGGGTGGTTCAGCGACGCGAGTGTCTTCGCTTCGCGATCGAAACGCGCCAGTCGTTCGGGATCAGCGGCAAACGAATCGGGGAGCATCTTGATGGCGACGTCGCGTTCGAGCCGCGGATCCCGCGCGCGAAAGACCTCGCCCATGCCGCCTTCGCCCACTCTGTCGAGGACGAGATAAGGACCGACCATGGTGCCAATTAACATCGAGACCTCAGGTGAGCTACGGCGCGACCGGAGGTGAGTGTCATTTCTCTTTCGCTCCACCCACGTGGACTGTTCCACCAACTGTCGGCCGGCATGATGATCCCGGCGAGGACGGCGCACTCAACCGGCCATCGAGACACCGCGACCACTGGTGAAGCACCGCTAAGTCGCGCCGCCACTCCTGAAGGCGGTCCATGTGCGCCTCGAAGGAGGGTGCGAGGCGTTTCCCGCCGTCGATGTAAAAGACCTGCGGGTCCTGTTTCATGCGGGGGAGAATCTCGTTCTCGAGGAACACCGCGTAGCGCACGTATTTCTGTCCAAGACCGTCCCGTTCGTCGTAATAGAAGCACAACTCGAAGAGCAGTTCGGGTTCGAGCACTTCGGCGAGCTGCTCCTGGAGCACTCCCTGGCACGGACTTCGGGGTGGGACGTCGGAACCTGAGATCCGGAGAAAGACGGGCGGTGGCATCTCGCCGCGCTGGCGTGCGGCATCGAAGCCGCTGAACGCCTTGTCGAGGGCGTCGTCGAAAACTTTTTCGACAGCGAGCGAATCGCGCATGTCCTGCCGGAGCGCGTCGACGACTTTCGCCGTCCGCTGCCGCTGCTGCCGCGCCGATTGCACGTCGCCCGCCCACATCGCCACGTAGACGCCGAGCACAACGATCAGGAAATCGATGGCGGCGCCCAGCCAATTGTGCGTCCGGACGTGTGAGTAGAACCGGTTCACTGGCAATGCGTTTGACGACGTGAATCATAGGCTAATCCCGTCTCATCCGTTGCGGCATATACTCACCCACGTAAATGACACTCACTTCAGGAACGCGGCTTGGTCCTTACGAAATTGTTGGAATCGCTGGCGAGGGAGGGATGGGCGATGTCTATCGCGCCCATGACGTCCGGCTCGATCGCGACGTTGCGGTGAAGACCTTGAAAGGGCCTTTCACCGAACGCTTCGAACGGGAGGCTCGCGCGATCTCGGCGCTCAATCATCCCAACATCTGCACGCTTCACGATGTCGGCCAGCACGAGGGCAGCGGCTACCTCGTCATGGAATACATCGAGGGGAAGCCGATCGCCGGTCCGATGCCGGTCGACCAGGCGGTTGCCGCCGGCATCCAGATCTGCGAAGCGCTGCATGCCGCGCATCGCAAGGGCATCATCCACCGTGATCTGAAGCCGGCCAATATCATGGTCACGAAATCCGGCATCAAGCTGCTCGACTTCGGCCTGGCGAAGCTGGCCGGATCGACGTCGGGAGTGATGGCGGCGTCCGGCGCCGGCAGCGCGGCGGAGCAGGCGACACTGGCCGCACTGACGGGAGCGCACACAGTCGTCGGCACGCCACAGTACATGGCGCCCGAGCAGATCGAAGCGCGTGATGTCGACGCGCGCACCGACATCTTCGCCTTCGGCTGCGTCCTCTACGAGCTGCTGACCGGGCAGCGTCCGTTCGAAGGGCAGACCTCGTCGAGCGTGATGGCCGCGATCCTCGCGACGAAACCGCGTCCGCTCGAGGAACTGCTGCCGCTCACGCCTCCCGCGCTCGAGCGCATAGTCTCGCGCTGCCTCGCGAAGGATCCCGAAGACCGGTGGCAGAGCGCGCGTGACATCGCGTCCGAGCTGCAGTGGGTCGGGCAGGGCGGATCCAAGGTCGGCCTGCCGGCCATGGTCAGCGGACGCCGGAAGGTGCGCGAGAGCATGGCATGGGGAGCGTTCGCGCTGGCAACGCTCGGCGCGATCGGATTCGCGGTGGCGTGGGCACGTCGCGCGCCCGAGCCGGCAGCGCTGGTGCGCTTCCCGCTGATCATACCGGCGAACGCGCAGAATGTGAGCCCGCCGCTGGTATCCCCCGATGGACGCAATATTGCCTTCGCCGCAGACAGCGACGGCAAGCGGCTGCTCTGGATCCGTCCGCTCGACGCGCTGGAGGCGCGTCCGCTGGCCGGCACCGATGGCGCCTACCGTCCCTTCTGGTCACCGGACAGCAAGTTCATCGGCTTTCTGACCGCGAACAAGATGAAGAAAGTCGACATCGCCGGCGGCCCGCCGCAGACGATCTGCGACGTCGCGACCCAGGGGGACGGAAGCTGGAGTCCGACCGGCGTGATCCTCTACGACGGCCTCGCCCAGGACACGATCCGCCGGGTATCGGCGACCGGCGGCGTCAGTCAGCCATTCGTGTTTCCGAACGGCAAAGCGGAAGGGCAGCCCGGGACCGGCTGGCCCGAATTCCTGCCCGACGGCCATCACTTCCTCTACACAGTCAGCGATCCCAGCACCGCCGAACGACATGACACTGATGGTCGGGGATCTCGACGGAAAGACCAGCAAGACCCTGTTCAAGACCACGACCAAGGTGCAGTATGCGGAGCCGGGGTACCTGCTGTTCGTGCGTGAGCGCACGCTGGTGGCGCAGAAGTTCGACGCAAAATCCATGACGCTCCAGGGCGAACCGGTGCCGCTCGGCGAAGGCCTTGGATCCGACAACGTCGGTCTGGCGTCATTCTCGGTCTCGCGCACAGGCGTGCTCGTGTTCAAAGGAGGGGAGCTCGGCGGCGCCCGCATCGTCTCGGTCGATCGCACCGGCCGGGAGACCGCATTCATGGAGGAGCCAGCCGACTACCGGGACATGTCACTGTCGCCTGACGGGACCCGATTCGTCGTATACCCTCGGCGATGGCGGCAAACTCGATCTCTGGACGCGGGACCTGCAGCGGGGCGTGTCGTCGCGGTTCACGGTCGATCCCGCGGACGAAATCGATCCGCAATGGTCCGCCGACGGCCGGCGCATCTTCTACACGTCAACGGCGAGTGGTCCCGGCGATCTGATGATGAAAGACGCGTCCGGGACGCGCGAGGCCGAACCGCTGCTGGTCGACAAGAACGAAAAGTACGTCTCCGATGTGTCGCGAGACGGGCAGCACATCGTGTTCACGTCCCGCGAAAAGGGAGGCAGCTGGGATCTGTGGGCGATGCCGCTCAGTGGCGATCGCAAAGCCGTTTCCAGTCGTAAAGACGAACGTTCACCGAGATGTGGGCGACCTTCTCGCCGGACGGAAAGTACATTGCGTATCAGTCGAACCAGTCCGGACAGAACGAGATCTACGTCCAGGAGTTTCCGGAAGCGCGCAACCGAGTGCAGATATCCACCGGGATGGGCATCGAGGCGTATTGGCGAGGCGACGGACGCGAGCTGTTCTACCGATCCGGCACGCGATTGATGTCGGTCGACGTGCAGACCGGCGCAACCTTTACCGCCGGGAATCCCAAGGCCTTGTTCCAGACGCGCTTCGCGACGATGACATCGCGCGGGAAGTATCGCCCTTCGCCTGACGGTCAGCGCTTCCTTGTCGTGGGTCCGTTGGCGCGCGAGACCGAGCAGCCCGCCTCGGTTCTCCTCAACTGGACGTCGGCGCTGAAGTAGGGGTCTGACCCCCCTTACTTCACCGGTCCCAGATACCGGTCGTACCAGTCGAGCGCTGCACGGAAGAACTGACGCGAGTCGGTCGGTACGTGACCGCCTTCCATTTCGACCAGCTTCTTGTGTTCGGGCGGTGTCCCGAGCAACTCGAGGAAGCGCCGCCGATCGGCGGCCGGTACCGAGAAGTCATCCTTGCCGTTGATCAGCAGCACGGGCGTCTTCACACGCGGCATGAAATTGGCGGTCTGCATCTCAGGCGGAACGTTGAACCGTAACCCTCCCGCCGCGAAGACGGATGCCTTGATCCGTGGCTCGAGAGCCACCGGTATGGGCCCGAAGAATGCGCCGAGGCTCAGGCTGTAATAGCCGAATCGTGACCGATCGAGATCCGGACGCGATTCGAGGTAGTCGACCGCTCTGAAGACCTCCTTGCCCCACAGAACGTTGCGGTCGCGACTCTCGCTGCTTCCACCCGTCACCTGCCGGCGGCGTTCATAGGTCCCCTCGTACACCGGATACAGGACTGCGCGCCCGCTGCGGACGAGGAACTCGAAGCTCACCACGTCGAGCGCATCGCTCGATGGAATATCGCGCGCATACGAGCTCGGAAAGAACACGATCGTCTGGAACGGGGGCGCCACATTCTTCGGGACGAACAGGAATGCGCGAATGCGTTGGGATCCGGTCGGCCCGGTGAACGTCACGGTCTCTTTGCGCCAGTGCGGCGAGCCATCGTCGACCGCCTCGATTCGTGGTTCGAGCGGAGCACGATCGTAGTCGTAGAACCTGCGCAACACCGCGAACTCTTCGTCGCTCGCGGGCACGAGACTCGCCGGATCCGGATACACATGCGCAATCGGTGCCGCCGCTTCCGGCACCGGCCGGCTGCTGCTCATCAAGCGCATGCCGAACGTCGGGTCCCGTTCCCAGGGATTTCGTGCTTCCGGCTCGTAGAAACGGTAAGCGGGCTCATTCCATGCGCCGCCGACCGCATATCGCAGGCCTGTGTCGCCGGCTTCATTGAGACACCATTCCTTGACGTTGCCGGCCATGTCGTACGCGCCCCAGCGGTTGATCCCCTCGCGGGTCCCGACCTTGACCGCTCCTTTCGCGTCGAAGTTGCTCAGGCGCAGAATGTCCGAGAAGATCTCGTCGACCCCAGACGCATTGAACCAGTGATAGAAGGAGGGCAGGCTCTTGCCGGTGAACTCCGCATAGGCGGCGGCTTCGAACCAGCTGATGCCTCCAACCGGGAAGTCTGACTGTCCGTCGGAGAAGCCGCCAAGTTCCCACGTCGACGGACCTTGCCGGCCCGTCGCGTCGCGAAATCTGTTCATCGCCTCGTCGAATTCGAGCACGCGCGTGCCGTCGCGCAGCGGCATCTTCCAGTACTTGCGGTCGCGATAGCCGCCGGCATCCACGAATCGCTTGAAGTCGGCATTGGTCACCTCGAACTTGTCCACCCAGTAATCCGGCACGACCACCGGGGTTGCGGCGCCCGCGGTGATTGGTCCACCGGGTACGAACACCATTCCGGGCGGCGCTGATCCTTTCCGGGTGAGTTTCACGGGTGGCCTGCCGGGGAGGTATCCGATGTCGAGCGGGTCGTACCCGTCCTTGGTCATGCGCAGGCGATACAGCGCCTGTGGCAGTGGATAGGCGCGCAGCGGTGTTGTACCAAGCGGTTCCCACGCCCCTCCGACGTCGAGATAATTGCGGATCTCGATCTGCACACCCTCGGGCTCGGTTGTAATGTCGAGACGCAACCACGTGTCACGCGCCCGCGCGATTTCCGCCGGTGCGTACCGCTCCGCATCCCTTGCGAGCCTGACCGCGTCGAGCGAACGCGTGCTCGTCTCGAGCCGCTCGATCTCGGGGATCGCGACCTCGCGGGCCCACCGGGCGCGCCGCGACTGGAGCGCCTGCCAGACGCCGGCACCAGCGATCCCAAGCAGCAGCAGTGCCACCGGCGCCATCATCATCGGGCGCCGCCATACCGATTCCGCGGGGCGCACATACCGCGCGTGTGCGGCCGCGAGCTCGATGCGCATGGCACCGATTTCGGCATATCGCGCGGCGGGGTCCTTCGCCAGCGCGCGCGTAAGAATCGATTCGATCGTGGCGGGCACGCCAGGGCGCAGCGTGCGTACCGGGGGCGGCTGATCACGGAGTATCGCGGTGACCAGCCCGGCGTTCGACGATGCAGCGAAGGCCCGCCGGCCGGCGATCATCTCGTAGACGACGGCGCCGAGCGAGAAGATGTCGGAGCGGGCGTCGACGGGGCGGCCCTCCGCTTGTTCGGGCGACATATAGGCCAGCGTCCCCAGGATCATTCCCGGCGTGGTCCCCATCGCGCTGATCGTCTGTTCGGCCGGCCCCCACTCGACCAGCTTCGCCAGGCCGAAGTCCAGCACCTTCACCCGTCCATCTGAGGTGATCACAAGATTGGCAGGCTTGATGTCGCGATGCACGATCCCGCGGGCGTGCGCCGCCTCCAGTGCGGCCGCAATCTGCACGGCGTAGTCGAGCGCCGTCGCAACGCTCAGACCGCCTCTCGCGAGCACCCGGTCGAGCGGCATTCCGTCGACCAGCTCCATCGCGATGAACGTGGTGCCGGCATCTTCGCCGATCTCGTAGATGGTGACGATGTTGGGATGGTTGAGCGACGATGCCGACTGCGCTTCACGCAGGAATCGGCGGAGCCGATCGGCATCGGCGCGGGTCTCGGCCGGAAGGATCTTGATCGCAACAGCCCGGCCGAGTTTAGTGTCGACGCCTTTGTAGACGACGCCCATACCGCCGCGTCCGATCTCCTCGGCGAGGCGGTAGTGGGAGATGAGCCTGGAGGTCAAGGCCCGACGCCCGTGGTGTCCAGCCCGACGCGCCGGACGAGCGGCCAGTAGCGCGGATCGGAGCGAATCGGATCCAGCCGCGGATGAACGCGCAGCAGGATCAAACCGGACGCCCGCTCCTGCACCGCGATCTCCAGCCAGCGATACGCTTCGTCGACATCGCCGAGCGACGCATGCAGGGCGCCGATGCCCCAGGCCGACACCACGCGAGTGCTGCGGGCAGCGGTGAGCTCCGCCAGGATGCGCCGCGCCTCGGCGGTGTTGCCCGCGGCGGCTTCGATGTGGGCGAGCCCGAATGACGGACCCGCGACCCCGCCGGAAAGCGTGCGACCCGTTTCACACGCCGCGCGCGCTTCATCGAACCGGCCGAGTGCCTCGAGCGAGCGCGCCAGGTCGGTGTGCGCCCCGTCGAACCTCGGATCGATTTCGATCGACATGCGGTACGAGAGCACCGACTTCTCGTACTGACGCGAGAAGTAATACGCGTCGCCGAGCCCCGTGTGGATCAGCACGGAGAATGGATCCAGGCTGACCGACTTCTGTTGCGCCGCCAGCGCCTCTTCGTGCAGTTCGAATGAGGCGAGGGCCCGCCCGAGCAGGTTGTGTGCGAGCGCCAGGCCCGGATTCAGCTCGATCGCCCGTCTCAGCGACCGAATGCCTGTCTCGAGCTCACCCGTGTGCGTCTGGATGATGCCGACCGACGCGTGCGCATCGGCAAGAGTGGGATCGAGGTCAAGCGCCCGCCGCGCGGCGGCCATCGCCTCGGCCCCGGCCTCTGCAGGCGGTGCCATGCCGCGAATGGCTCGGATGATGTGGCAGTCTGCCAGCGCCGACCATGCCCCGGCGAACTCCGGGTCGATCTCCAGTGCGCGCTTCGCGTGTCGAATCGCCAGATCGACCCCCTCGCGCGATCCCGTCAACGACGAGTGACGGCTCTTCAGGTATTCGAGATGCGCTTCCGGATTGACGACGTGTCGTCGAGCCAGGTGTGTGGCTTCGCCGGGCGTCAGCTGGACGGCGATCTCCTGCGCCACCTTCGCCGCCAGTTCACTCTGAAGATCGAAGACGTCCTCGAGCTGCCGGTCGTATCGATCGGCCCATAACGTTTCATCACGCCGCGCGGCAATCAGCTGCACGCTGAGGCGGACGCGCTTGCCCACGAGAAGTGCAGATCCTTCGAGGATCGCTTCCACATTCAGCTCGCGTGCGATCTCCGGCAGCGAGAGGCTCGTCCCCTTGTATCGCATGGCCGACGTCCGCGATATCACCCGCAGCGCCTTGATCCGCGCCAGGTCGGAGATCACCGCCTCGGTCATCCCGTCGGCGAAGTACTCCTGCGCGAGATCCTGCGACATGTTGCGAAACGGCAGGACGGCGATCGACCTGATCGCGTCGCGTGCCGTCGTCACCGTCACGGCCGCCGACGACGTGTCGGTGACGTGACGCAGGGCCTCGGCCACGACCGCCGCAGACTGGGGCCGGCGCTCGCGGTCTTTTTCCAGGCAGGACGCGACCAGCCGCTCGAATTCGACCGGCGCATCCGGCCGCAGCGAGCGAACCGACGGTGCGATCGTGTTCACGACGGCGAACAGCAGCGCCTGCGGACGTTCCTGGGCGAAGGGCCGCTGTCCGGTCGAGAGCTCGAAGAGCGTCACTCCGAGCGCGTAAATGTCAGTGCGGCGATCATTGTCCTCGCCGAGCAACTGCTCGGGCGCCATGTAGGCAAGGGAACCCATGACCGTTCCTGTCTGCGTCAGCCTTCCCGTCATGGCATCACCGGACGTGAGCAGCGCCAGCCCGAAGTCGAGGATCTTCGGACGGCCGTCGGTCGTGAGCGCCACGTTACCCGGCTTCATGTCGCGATGGAGAACGCCCTGGCGATGCGCGTCTTCCAGCGCGTCGGCGATGGCGGCGCCGATCGAGCGAACGTCGTCGAGCGGCAGCGGGCCGCTCTGGAGCCGGGTTTCGAGCGTGCCTCCCGCGACGAATTCCATCACCAGGAAATCGCGTCCGTCCGCGGAGTCGAAGTCGTAAATGGTGGCGATGCCGGAATGGGACAGCCGCGACAGGCTCATCGCTTCCCGGCGGAAGCGATCGAACGTGCTGGCGTCTGCGATCGCACCCTGCAGCAGCATCTTGATCGCAACCGTTCGGTCCAGCCGCGCATCCTGTGCCTTCCAGACTTCGCCCATACCGCCCGCACCGATGCGTTCGAGTAACCGGTACCGGCCGAGCGTCATTCCAGGTGAAGACACGGTTATCGCCCTGCGTCCACTGACTTGATGAACTTGATCAGCCCCGACATGTATGTCTGCTGATCGTCATAAATCGCGAGGTGGCTGCCGTTCGGACAATAGAGGTACTGCCCCTTCGGCATCTGCTTCGCCATCCACTCCATGTGCTTGGGATCCATCGTGTCGTACCGGGCGCCGATGGTGAGCGTCGGGACGGTGATGTTCTTGAGGTCCGCGCTGCGATCCCAGTGCGCGAGCTTGCCGCTCGCACCCAGCTCGCTCGGCCCCTGCATCGGCACATAGACCTTCGAATTGAGCCGCTTGAGCGTGCGGTTGACCGGATCGGGCCACTGGGCCGCCGGCTTCCGCATGAAATGGACCTCATAGTGATTTGGGATGAGCAGCTCCATGTAGCGCGGATTGTCGTACTGTCCGGCCGCCTCGATCTGTTTCAGTTCAGCGAGGACCTTCTGATCCATGGCGGGCATGAGCACTCTTTCCGCGTATTCGTTGTACTGCGGAATGCTGGACATCATGTTCGAGATGATCAGGCCCTTCAGGTGATCCTGGTGCTGCAGCGCATATTCGACAGCGAGCAGGCCGCCCCACGATTGTCCGAGCAGGTAGAAGTTGTTCTTGTCGAGACCGAGCGCCTGCCGGACCTGTTCGACTTCGTCGACGAACCGCGGCACCGAGAGCAGCGCGTCTGACATCTCCGGCTGATCGCTGAATGCCGAGCCGAGCTGGTCGTAGTAGTAATACTCGATCCCCTCGACGGGGAAATAGCTGTCGAGCGCTTCGAAGACTTCGTGCGTGGCCCCGGGCCCGCCGTGAAGGAGCAGCACCTTGATCCGCGGGTTGTTGCCGACGCGCTTCGTCCACACCTTGAACGAACCTCTTGGCGTGGTGATCGGGATCATGCGGACGCCGCCCTCCAGGATGTCCGGACGGCCGGTGTTATCGAGGTACCCGCCCGTCACCGGTGATGGGGGTGGCGCCGCGGTCGACTGCGAGATCGTCGTCGGTGCTTCAGCGGTACAGGCTGAGACGGCCAGCAGGGCAATGCCGGTGAAAGCCAGTCGAATCTTCATGGTGGGGTGAATGATAGGCCACTCTGGGGTCTGACCCCGGTCTGACCCCGGTCTGACCCCCGTGTTAACCTTCGGCCATGAAGGGAAATTACACCCGACTGACGCAGCCCCTGGTCCGTGACAGCGGCACGCTGCGCGCGGCTACCTGGGACGAGGCGCTGGATCGCGCCGCGAGCGGCCTTACCCGGATCGTCGACGCGCACGGCCCCTGGAGCTTCGGCATGTTCAGCTGCTCGAAGGCGACCAACGAGGTGAACTATCTCGCGCAGAAGTTCACCCGCGGCGTCATCGGCAGCAACAACATCGACAGCTGCAACCGCACCTGACACGCCCCCAGCGTCGTCGGTCTGACGACGGTGTTCGGAGCAGGTGGCGGAACGAGTGCGTACGAAGAGATCGAGAACACGGACCTGATCGTCCTGTGGGGATCGAACGCGCGCGAGACCCACCCGATCTTCTTTCACCACCTGTTGAAGGGCAAGCGGCGCGGCGCCCGCATGTATGCGATTGATCCTCGTCGGACGACGTCGGCGGCGTGGGCGGACGTGTGGCTCGGGCTGGAAGTGGGATCCGACATTGCGCTGGCCAACGCGATCGGACGCGAGATCATCGCCGCCGGCCTCTGCAACGACGCGTTCATCGAGCGGGCGACGACGGGCTTCGACGCGTACAAGGCCGCCGTCGAGCCATACACGCTGGATCACGCCGAACGGATCACGGGGATCAAAGGCGAGGTGATCCGGGAACTCGCGCACGCCTACGCCCGCGCGGATCGAGCCCAGGTCTGCTGGACGCTCGGCATCACCGAGCATCACAACGCCGTCGACAATGTGCTCGCGATCATCAATCTGGCGCTGCTCACCGGACACGTGGGGCGTTACGGATCCGGACTCGTGCCGCTCCGTGGGCAGAACAACGTCCAGGGTGGCGGCGACATGGGGGCCATCCCCAACAAGTTCGTCGGCGGGCAGGACGTCGAGGATCCCGTCAGCCATGCAAAATTCGAGAGCGCCTACGGACGTTCCATCCCGAACGAGCGCGGATGGCATCTGAGCCAGATGTTCGAGGCGATGGAGCACGGGACGCTCCGCGCGCTGTATGTGCTGGGCGAGAATCCGATGCAGTCGGAAGCGGACGCAAAGAAGGCGCGGCGCCTGCTTGAAGGCCTCGAGCTGCTCATCGTGCAGGACATCTTTCTCACGAAGACCGCCGAAGTCGCCGACGTCGTCTTCCCGGCGGGCGCATCGTGGTGCGAGTCCGAAGGGACGGTGACGAGCAGCGAACGGCGCGTGCAGCGGGTGCGCAAGGCGCTCGATCCCCCCGGCAATGCTCGTGACGATCTCGACATCCTCTCGGACCTTGCCGCCCGGCTCGGACGCGGCTGGGGCAAACCGAGCGCTGAAGAACTCTGGAACGAGCTTCGCGCGCTGTCGCCGTGGCATCGCGGTATGAGCTACGAGCGCCTGGAGAAGCTGAACGGATTGCAGTGGCCGTGTCCCGACGAGAACCATCCAGGCAGTCCGCTGCTGCACGATCGGCTCTGGCAGGATCCGGTCGCCGGTCCTCGCGCGCCCTTTACCGCCGTGGAGTTCGCGCCGCCGGTCGACACGCTGACCGACGAGTTCCCGATGCGTCTCACCACCGGGCGGCGGCTGGACTCGTTCAACACCGGCGTCCAGACGGGTGGATACACATCCCCGCTTCGCCGCTGCGAGTCGCTCGATCTGCATCCCGAAGATGCCGTCCGGCTGGATGTGGCGGAAGGCGAGGTGGTGCGCGTGGTGTCGCGACGCGGTGCGATCGAAACCGCCGTCCACCTCGACGAGGGTCTGCAGCCGGGCCTCGCGTTCATGACGTTACACTTCCCGGATGAAGTGGAAACCAACATCCTGACGATCGATGCGGTGGATCCCAAATCAGGTACCGCGGAGTTCAAGGCCGCGGCTGTTCGCGTCGAGAAGCTCGCGGTAGGAGCTCACTGACGTGGACCTGCATCTCATTCCGGGCGCGACGGCGTCGCCGGCGGAACGAGAAGCAATTGATTGCGCAATCTCACCTGGCGCGCCGTCACGTGATCAGCTCCTGCCGGCACTGCACGCAGTCCAGGCGCGGGTCGGGCACATCACGCCTGGTGCGTTGAATCACATCTGCGTCAGCCTTTCGGTACCGCCGGCCGAGGCCTATGGCGTCGCGTCCTTCTACGGCATGTTCGCGTTGCAGCCGCGGCCCGCGATGGTCGTTCACGTGTGCGACGACATCGCCTGCCGCACGAGAGGCGCGGAGGCGCTCTGTCAATCGCTCGAACGTCAGATCGGCAAGCCCGGTGAAGCGCCGGAAGGCGCATCATCCACGTGGCTCCGCAGCCCGTGCCTGGGTCTTTGTGAACACGCCCCCGCGGCATTGGTGCAGACGGCGGGCGTGCAGCCGCTCGACTACGACCTGGCCCCGACCACTGTCGATGAGATTGTGACAGTGCTGACCGCCACGACTGCGACCGGCATCCCTAGTCCACGCCTTGTCAGCGAGAGCGCGGAGCGTGTCCGGCCGCTTTCCGCACCGCAGACTGCCGCACCGCATCAACCCGGGCTTCGGCTTCTTCGGCGCGTCCGGGTCGTGGATCCGGAGAGCCTGGACGATTACCGCGCGCATGGCGGCTACTCGGCACTGCGGCGGGCGCTGTCGATGGGGCCCGAGCGCGTCCTGCGTGAGGTGACCGACTCGAAGCTCGTCGGACGCGGCGGCGCGGCCTTTCCCACCGGGCGCAAATGGGAGGCGGTCGCACGGTCGCCCGTGCGTCCGCATTATCTCGTCTGCAATGCGGACGAGTCCGAACCGGGCACGTTCAAGGACCGCGTGCTGATGGAGGAGGATCCGTTCGCGCTGGTCGAAGCAATGACCATTGCCGGCGTCGCGACCGGCTGCGAAAGAGGCTTCCTGTACATCCGCGGCGAGTATCCGCTGGCGACCTCACGCCTGGCCAACGCGATTGCGCAGGCGCGCACACGCGGTCTGCTGGGCGACGATGTGATGGGAGAGGGCGTGCGGTTCGACATCGAACTGCGGCGCGGCGCCGGAGCTTACATCTGCGGCGAGGAAACAGCGCTCTTCAACTCGATCGAGGGCCTGCGCGGCGAACCTCGCAACAAGCCGCCGTTTCCCGTTCAATCAGGGCTGTTCCACAAGCCCACCGTCGTCAACAACGTCGAGACGCTGGTGAACGTGCTCGACGTGATCATGAATGGCGGGCCGTCGTTCTCGCAGGTCGGGACCGCGGGCTCGTCCGGTACGAAGCTGTTCTGCGTATCGGGATGCGCAACCCATCCGGGTCTCTATGAAGCGCCGTTCGGGATCACGCTGCGTGAGCTGATCAACCTGGCGGGCGGTGTGCGTGATGGTCGTCCGCTCCGGTCGGTCCTGCTTGGTGGCGCAGCCGGCGTGTTCGTCACGCCGGACGAACTCGACATGCCGCTTACCTTCGAAGGAACGAGAGCCGCCGGCGCGACGATTGGATCCGGTGTGGTGATGCTGTTCGACGACACCATTAATGTCGGTGAGATCCTGGTCCGCATTTCCTCGTTCTTCCGCGACGAGTCGTGTGGTCAGTGTGTGCCGTGCCGCATCGGCACCATCAGGCAGGAGGAAGCGTTGCACCGTTTGACCGCGGCCAGCAGTGCGGCCGCTATCGAGCGCGAGCTCGCGTTGATCGATGATCTCGGCCAGGTGATGCGCGATGCCTCGATCTGCGGCTTGGGGCAGACCGCATCGAGTGCGATCCAGAGTGCGCTGCGGAAGTTGGGTCCGGTGGTCCGTCGGGTCCGGTGGGTCCGTCGGGTCCGGTGAGTCAGGCATGATCCCGGCGGTGCCGATCCCGCTCGTCCGCGAGGTCGAAGTCACGATCGACGGACGTCCTGTGCGCGTCACGGAAGGGTCGACGATCCTGCAGGCCTGCAGGTCCATTGGCATCGAGACGCCGACGCTCTGTTATCTCGAAACGCTGACACCGGTGAACGTGTGCCGGGTCTGCGTCGTGGAAGTCGAGGGATCGCGCGTGCTCGTCCCGGCCTGCTCGCGACAGGTCGAGCCCGGCATGGTGATCCACACGGATTCTGAACGCGTTCGACTCAGTCGTCGATTGGTCTTCGAGCTGCTCGGATCCTCAGTCGACCTCTCACTGGCGACGCTAGAGTTCCGCAATGACATGGCGCGATATGGTGCCACTCCGGAGCGCTTCGACGGGGCACATCGCGCCACGGTGGCGCAGCCGGTGAAGGTCGACAACAACCTCTACGTCCGCGATTATTCAAAGTGCGTCCTCTGTTACAAATGCGTCGAGGCGTGCGGCGCCGACGCGCAGAACACGTTTGCGATCGCGGTTGCCGGACGCGGTTTCGGCGCCGGCATCGCCACCGAGTTCGATGTGCCGCTGCCCGATTCCGCCTGCGTCTACTGCGGCAACTGCATCGGCGTGTGTCCGACCGGCGCCTTGATGTTCAAGTCCGAGCACGACATGCGCGAGGCGGGCACGTGGGACGAGTCGAAGCAGACCGTCACCGACACCATCTGCCCGTATTGCGGCGTGGGCTGCACGCTCGAACTCCACGTGCAGGACAACTCGATCGTCAAAGTCACCTCGCCCGCGGATCACGACGTCACCAGCGGCCACCTGTGCATCAAAGGCCGCTTCGGCTGGCAATTCGTGCAGAATCGTCCGGAGTAGTGCAGCCCTTTAGGGCTGCCAGGTTGGAAGTAGTGCAGCCCTTCAGGGCTGCCGCGTCGAAGTAGTGCAGCCCTTTAGGGCTGCTAAATAAAAATTCACCGGGAGAGCATGTGTCCGAGTCCGACATCGACATCGCACAGAAAGCAACCCTCCAGCGCGCAACGGCAATCGCAGCAAAGATAGGCATCCCGGAAGAAAGCCTCGATCCCTACGGACACTACAAGGCGAAGCTCTCGCTCGAGTTCATCGACAGCCTGAAGCATCGGCCCAACGGCAAGTTGATCCTGGTGACGGCGATCAGTCCGACGCCGGCCGGCGAGGGCAAGACCACGACGACGGTCGGCCTCGGCGATGCGCTGAATCGGATCGGCAAGAAAACGATCATCTGCCTGCGCGAGCCGAGTCTCGGCCCGGTCTTCGGCATGAAGGGTGGCGCCGCCGGCGGCGGTCACGCGCAGGTCGTGCCGATGGAGGACATCAATCTCCATTTCACCGGCGACTTCAACGCCATCGCGCTCGCGAACAACCTGCTGGCCGCGATGCTCGACAACCACATCCACCACGGGAACGCGCTCGAACATCGACGTGCGCCGGATCCAGTGGAAGCGCGTCATGGACATGAACGATCGCGCGCTGCGCGAGATCGTGGGATCGCTCGGCGGCACCGGCAACGGCTATCCCCGCCAGGACGGCTTCGACATCGTCGTCGCCTCCGAAGTGATGGCGATCTTCTGTCTCGCGACGTCGCTCGCGGATCTCAAGAACGCGCCTCGGCAACATCGTGGTCGGCTACACGCGCGATCAGAAGCCTGTCCGCGCGCGCGATCTCAAGGCGCACGGCGCGATGACCGTCCTGCTCAAGGATGCGCTTCAAGCCGAATCTCGTCCAGACGCTGGAGAACAATCCGGCCATTCGTCCACGGCGGTCCGTTCGCGAACATCGCGCACGGCTGCAACTCGGTCGATGGCGACGGCGACCGCGCTGAAGCTGGCGGACTACGTCGTGACCGAGGCCGGCTTCGGCGCCGATCTCGGCGCCGAGAAGTTCGTCGACATCAAGTGCCGCAAGTCGGGCCTGCGTCCGGACGCGTGCGTGATCGTCGCCACGATCCGCGCGCTGAAGTATCACGGCGGCGTCGACAAGGCGGATCTCGGCCGCGAGGACCTGGTGGCGCTCGAGAAGGGCATCGTCGAACCTCGAGCGGCACATTCAGAACGTCCGCCTGCATTACGGCCTGCCGTGCGTCGTCGCGATCAACCGCATTCACCGCCGACACCGAGGCCGAGATCGTGCTGCTGCAATCGCTGATCGGCGCCGACCGGCGTGCCGGTCGTGCTGTCGACGCACTGGGCCGACGGCGGAGCGGGCGCAGAGGAGGTTGCGCGTGCCAGTCGTCGATGTCATCGACGCGCGACGAGAACGCGTTCCGGTTCGTGTACGACGACGAGATGACGTTGTGGGAGAAGATGAAGAGCGATCGCGACCAAGATCTACGGCGCAGGCGACATCAGCGCGGACGCGAAGGTGCGGACGCAGATCCAGCGCCTGCAGGACGAAGGCTACGGCCGCTATCCGGTCTGCGTGGCGAAGACCCAGTATTCATTCTCGACCGATGCGAAGCTGCGCGGCGCGCCGTCGGGCCACATCGTCAACGTCCGCGAGGTGCGGCTTGCCGCCGGTGCCGAGTTCATCGTCATGATCTGCGGCGACATCATGACGATGCCGGGGCTGCCGAAGGTGCCGGCCGCGGAGCGGATCGATCTCACGGAAGACGGCCGGGTGGTCGGGCTGTTCTGACGACGCGCGAGCCCTTGGTCGTAGTGCAGCCCTTCAGGGCTGCAGCGCTTTGCGGATCGCCGCTTCGGCGAGAGGACCCATGATCGCGTAGCCCTTTGCATTCGGATGCAGGTCGTCCGCGCTCAGCTCCTCGCGAAGCATTCCAGATCCATCGACCATCGCCGAGTAGTAATCAAGATACCCGTGTCCGTTGGCGGCCGCATAGTCCTTGATCCAGGCGTTGATCCCCCTGATCCGCGCGAGCGGTCTCCTCGATGTCTGTGGCGCCGCGTTCGGCGCGGTGTGATAGGAACTGACCGGCGTGATGCTGGCCAGCACCACCTTGATGCCGTGAGTCTTGGCGAGTTCCGCCATGGAGGCCAGGTTCGCTTCGATCTCCTCGTCCAGCATCGGACCGGTATTGCCGGCGATGTCGTTGGTGCCCGCCAGGATCACGACTACCCGGGGGTCGAGGCCGATCACGTCCGGACGAAATCTCACCAGCATCTGTGGCGTGGTCTGTCCGCTGATCCCGCGCCCGATGTAGGGTTTGCCGGCGAAGAACGTGCCGAAACGCTCCTCGGGCCAGCTGTCGGTGATCGAGTCCCCCATGAACACGACCCGTGGTTCGCCGCCCGCCGGCGGCAGGAGCTTGCGATTCGCCTCGCGATAGCGGGAGAGCTCAGCCCAGTCCCGCAGGCGGACGTCATTGCGAGTCACAGCCGTCAAAGCCGCCGCCAGCGCGGGGCAATCTGCGACCGCAGGTGCCGCTGGCGCCTGTGGCTGCTGAATCGTGAACGCAAGGGCGAGGATGGCATATCGCATGGACCTATTCTGCACGTGCGAGGTGCGACTGTGCGAGGTGCAATACGTGCGACATGCGGACGTGCCACGTTCGCACGTCCGCACGCGGCACATTCGCACGTCCGACGTGAGCACTTCGCAACGTCGCACCTCGCACGTGCTATAGTCCCGCCGCCATGCCAACAATTCAGTGGTCGCGTCGTGACGTTATGCGTCAATGCCTCGCCGCCGGTGTGCTCATTGTCCCGGGCGGATGGGGAGAGGCGGAAGCGCTCTACGCCTGGTTCGACGCGCAGCGGGTGCGGCAGGTGACTCCGCACGTCGAAATGGGACCGTTCTACCGGAAACGCGCACCAAACACGACGAAGCTCCGAGCGGCGGGTGATCCGGGTGTGCCGCTGACGGTGACGGGTCGCGTGATCACCACGAATGCCGAGAGCGTGCGCGGCGCGACGCTCGAGATCTGGCAGGCGAACCACGGCGGGCTGTACGATCTCGAGGGCTATCACTATCGCACCGCTTTGACGCCGCCCGCCTCAGGTGTTTACGCCTTCGAATCCGTGATGCCCGGGCACTATCCTGCCCGCGTCGCCCGTCACGTCCATTACTTCGTCACCGCTCCTGGCCAGCGGCCTCTGTCCACGCAGCTGTATTTCTCCACCGACGAAGTGTTCGGCGGCGATCCCGGAAAGAACTATTCAAAGGATCCGCTGATCTCGTCTCGCACGCTGGTGCGTCCCGTGACTCTCAGTGGCAAACCGGAATCCCCCGTCGCCGCCGTCGACTTCGAGCTGGTGATGGAGAAGGCGTGAGGCTCGCACCAATCGTCCTGTTCGCGCTCGCGGTGATGCCCGGCCAGCTCGCGCCCGCCGCAATCGCTCCAGGTGGGCAGGTGACGCTGGAGGCGAACGTCACCAGCCTTGGGATCATCAAAAGGTCGGTAGCGGCCGCCGTCACCCGGCCGGGCTCACAACCGATGATGGTCGCGCCGAGCATCGCGGCGGGGTTGGCGAATGGGCACGTCGCGATCTGGAACGGGCGGGACGCCAAGGTCACGATGCTGACGCCGCACACGTCCCCCGTGCTCGCCGTCGGCTCGAGCGCCGACGGCCTCGCGGTGTGGAGCGTGGCGGAAGACGGATCGCTCGCACGTACGTCGATCGCACCCGGGGGCGAATCGACGCCGCGCCACGTCGATCTCGGCACCGTGCCGACGCGTGCAGCGGTCTTCTCCGACGATGGTTCGATGCTCGTTACGGGCGGCGAATTTGGCGAGATTCGCGTGTTCGATACTGCGTTAGGCGTGTTGAAGCAACAGCTCCGCGGCCATCGAACCGAGTTGCAAGTCCTTGCCCTGCGTCCGGGCTCGTCGATCCTCGCCAGTGCCAGCGCGGAATCTGACCTCCGCATCTGGGATGCCGCGACGGGCCAACCCATCAGCGCAAGTGAGGGGGACCTGTCGTTGTTCGCCCTCGCGTTCAGTCCTGCTGATGGAACACTCGCGTCGGGGGGAGCCGATCGTCGTCTCACGCTCCGCAATCCGTCGACCTATAAACCTGTCAGCGAAATGGCGTTGAAGGCCCCGTGGATGGTTGGCACGCTGGCCTGGTCACCGGACGGACACCGCATCGCGCTCGGCGATCTCGACGACGAGACGCTGGCGAAGGGAACGATCCAGGTTCTCGATGCTGCCACGCGCGCGGTCGTCCGCAACCTGGACACCGGCAACGTCGCGGCGAATGCCGTCGTGTTCCTGGGGCAGGATTCGGTCGTCGCCGTCGTCAAGCGCGACCTGCGCGCGTGGATGATCCCCGGGAGTTGAGCTCTCTGACTGCCAGACGCCGGTCGCTGTCCCATCCTGGAAAGGGACGAGTACGTGACCAACGGCAGAAGCGGGGCGAAAAAATGTGACGCATGGGCGTATCATGAGCGCGTGGACCTGAACACCCACACGAGCACCGGCCTTGCGCTCGAGCAGCTTGCCACGGCAGGTGCAACCGTTGAGGGTGTGCGCGAGGCCGACCTGCAACTGGGTGACTGGGTGATCGTCCAGACCAGGAACTCGACCTACGCGCTGCGCGTGAATGGTGACGGTACCTTCGAGGTCACCGGCGGTTGGTTCATGCGCGACCCGCAAGCCGGCGCTCGCGTCCGCGTCGCCGGCTGCACCTGGGGCGGCAGCGCGCTCCTCACCCGGATGATCGCCGCACCGGGTATGTTTCTCGAGTTCACCAACAAGGTGCGCACCACGCGAATCCGCGAAGTGCGGGTACTGCGTCCGTGCGCGTCGCCGACGGTGCACTGAACCGAACTTTCAACTCACAGCTTCCAGTTCGAGTTTCCAGGTCCAGATCCCACATTTAGACGTTCACCGTGCTGGGGCACTTCGCTCCGCGCGACGTTTTCAGGTGGTTTTCAGGATTCGTTCAGGTCTTCTCACGACTTCGCCCGCGAGACACCCGTAGACTGCGGCCTGTTCGATGAGCCCGCACGACGCGACGCTGGACGAACGGAAAAGGCGAGAGACTCCGATGATTACCAAAACATTCACACTGACCCTGGGGGCGTGCCTTGTCGCGACTTTTATCGGAACGATCCCCGCGACGGCGCAGACGACAGCCGCCGCGATCCGTTCCACGACCAAGGAGGGTCAGAAGGTGTCGGTCACCGATGATCAGGGACGCGAGTTCAAGGGCCGCATCAGCCGCTTGACGGCTGGCAGCCTCAGCCTTCTGGGGAGCAAGACCAGCACGGACATTCCGTATGACCAGATCGTCAGGATCGACCGCCCCCACGATGGGCTCGGGAACGGGGCGCTGATTGGATTCGGCGTGGGCGCAGCGCTAGGGCTGGCGTCCATGGCTTACGAGGATACGCGGTCGTGCGATCCGATGGCGTTCTGGGACTGCTCGGACCCGAGCGCCGGCAGCTACGCGGCTGTGAGCATGATCATGGGCGGGCTTGGCGCGGCCGTCGGCGTAGGCATCGATGCCCTCGTTCACCGCGATGCTGCGCTCTATCACCGCGGCAACACCCGCATCGCTCTTGCTCCCGCGCTCGGGCATGGAAAGCGCGCCGCGATGGTGTCGGTATCCTGGTAACCGATCGGGTTCGTATCGAGCGGCCAGATTCGAAGTCTCCAGGCACCCCGGCACCCTGGTGCCGTGCCATAATCCGCCATGCTCGGAACCCAGCTTGCGCACTACCGGATCGAACGGTTACTTGGGAGCGGAGGCATGGGCGAGGTCTACCTGGCGCAGGACACCAAGCTCGGACGACAGGTCGCACTGAAGGTCCTCTCCGCGGTGCTGGCGAGCGATCCCGATCGCCGGGAACGTTTCGAACGGGAAGCGCGGGCCGCCGCCGCCCTCAATCATCCCAACATCGTCACCATCCACTCGGTTGAAGAAGCGGACGGCGTGCACTTCCTCACCCTCGAGGTGGTGGACGGCGAAACGCTGGCTGACAAGATCGTGCCCGGCGGGCTGCCGCTCGACCGCGTGCTCGCGATCGGGATCCCGCTGGCCGACGCCGTCGGTGCGGCGCACCAGCGCGGCATCACCCATCGCGATCTGAAGCCCGCCAACGTGATGCTGACCTCCGACGGGCGGCTGAAGGTGCTCGACTTCGGTCTTGCCAAGGTGAAGGAAGAAGCGCGTGCCGCCGAAGACGCGATGATGCCGACCGCGGTCGCCCTCACCGGCGAAGGGCGCATCGTCGGTACGGTTGCCTACATGTCCCCCGAGCAGGCGGAGGGGAAGAACGTCGACGCGCGGTCGGACGTGTTCTCGCTTGGGATCATCCTTTACGAGCTGGCCACCGGCACGCGTCCGTTCGCCGGCGATACACCGATGTCGGTGATGTCGGCGATCATGAAAGACACGCCGAAGTCGGTGACCGAAGTGCGTCCCGGACTGCCTCGCGAACTGTCGAAGATCGTCAACCGCTGCCTGGCAAAGGACGTCGAGGACAGATATCAGTCGGCGAAGGATCTTCGCAACGACCTGCGCGCGCTCAAGAATGAGTTGACCTCGGGTGAGCTGCAGCCGATCACCGGCTCCGGGGAGACTGCAAAGCCGCCGTCCACGAACACGGCCCTGCCTCCGGCAAAGCCGGCCAGCAGGACTCCACTCGTGGCCGTGGCGAGCATCGCCATCGTGGCCAGTATCGGCGCAGCCGCCTGGTGGTTCTCCGGCAAACGTGCGGAAGTCACCGACGAAGGTGTCCGGGCGTTCGACTCGGTGAAACTGACCCGCCTCACGACTACCGGGTCCGCCGGAATGGCCGCCATGTCGAGCGATGGACGTTACGTCGCCCACGTGATGATCAAGGATGGCAAGCAGGGCCTCTGGCTCCGCCAGGTCGCGACCACGAGCAACGTCGAAGTGGTACCGGCGGCGGAGGTTCGATATGCCGGGCTTGGCTTTGCTCCGGACGGCAATCACATCTACTACACGACCTACGCGCGCGGCGGCAACCTCGGGCTCCTCTATCAGGTAGCCGTCCTCGGCGGAGGCGCCAGGCTGGTGATGGAGGACGTCGACACCTCGGTCACGTTTTCGCCTGACGGCAAGCAGTTCGCGTTTGTTCGCGGGATGCCCGACGATGGACGCAGTGCCATCATGGTGGCGAATGTCGATGGATCGAATCTCCACCAGTTGTCGATCCGGAAAACGCCGTTGTCGTTCACGCTTCAGGGCGCGGCATGGTCACCCGACGGCAGCTCGATTGCTGCGACGGGAGCGGACGCGAGGTCGCTCTACGGGCAAGTGGTGATCCTCAGTGCCGCTGACGGCTCGGAGAAGATTCTGAAAACGCCCGAGTGGCGGCAGATGACTCGGCTCTCCTGGCTGCCGAACGGCAAAGGGCTCCTGGTCAATGCGCAGGAGTCCGCCGGCGAGTCGTCCAATCAGATCTTTCTCGTCGACTATCCATCGGGATCCGCAAGACGCCTGACCAACGATCTGTCCAGCTACTCCGAGTTGAGCGTCGCGCCAGACGGGAAGTCGTTCGTCTGCGTCCGCAACGAACGTCGCTCGGCGATCTGGACGATGCCGACCGACGCACCCGCTGAGGCCGCGGCGATCACGACCGAGGCCAGCAGCGACGATGGCACGCATGGTGTCGCCTGGACACCCGACGGGCGTATCGTCTATTCCAATGAAGCGAGTGGCAACCCGGACATCTGGATCATGGCAGCCGACGGGTCGCGCCGGGTGCAGCTCACCTCCACTCCCGGCCAGGACGTCACCCCGCACGTCACGAACGACGGCAAATACATCGTCTTTCTGTCCGACCGCGACGGCGCGAACCGCTTCTGGCGGATGGGTCTGGACGGCAGCGGCGCCCTTCGGTTGACGAGCAATCCGGTGTTGCGTCCGCACGTGACCCTCTCCTCTGACAGCAAGTGGCTGTACTTTGCGGACAATCCGACTGACTATCAGCGAGTGTCCATTGACGGCGGGACGCCCGAACCGCTGTTCGATGCTGAAGCGAAGAAGCAGATGACCGAACGCCTGCCCGCAGACTTCCACGATCCCACGCAGTCGCCCGACGGGTCTGACGATCGCGGCCCACTACACCGACAAGGAGGCTGGAGGCGAGCGCATCCTGCTGGTCCCGCTGGCTGGTGGTCCGATGAAGCGACTCAAGACGGTTCCGCCATCTGCCCAGTGGTGGCCCGATGGCAAGTCGCTGGTGTATATCGACGGCCGGGGCGGTCTCACCAATCTCGCGCGTCAGCCGATCGACGGCGGCGCGCCAATTCCGGTGACCAAATTCACCGACGAGCAGATCTTCACGTATTCGATGAGCCCCGACCAGAAGCACATCGCGCTCGTCCGCGGTCGCGTGTCTTCCGACGTCGTCTTGATATCTTCGAAGTAGCTGTCAGCTATCCGCTGACAGCCATCAGCTATCAGCACGTGCGTACGTGCAGAATAGGGCCATGGACTGGACGACTGAAGACCGCATTGCCCTGCGCCGTGCGAAGGCATTGCTCGAACATCCTGGCCTGGCGGTGCGGATCGCGAACACCGTCGGGGCGCCGATGGAAAAGCTTCTGACCGCGTTGCCCGAAGGCGCGAGCATGGCGATTCATGCCGCGACGACGAAATCCCTCGATGCTGCGCTGAGAGTAGCGACGTCGCTGATGGACGACCAGCCGCGTCCTGCCCTCGAACGACTGCACTCGGTTGCCGTCGCCGCGGCCGGCGCCGCCGGTGGTGCGTTCGGTCTTGCCGCGCTGGCCGCGGAGCTGCCGATCTCCACGACGATCATGCTGCGCTCGATTGCCGACATTGCCCGAAGCGAAGGGCATCCGATCAGATCGCATTTCGTGCAGATGTCGTGTCTCCAGGTGTTTGCCCTCGGCGCGCCCGTGCGGCGAGACGACGCATCGGAGGCGGGATATTTTGCGATCCGCGCGGCGCTCGCGCGTGCGGTGAGCGAGGCGGCAGAGCACCTGGCGACACGCGGACTCGCCACCGAAAGCGCCCCGGCACTGGTTCGCCTGGTCAGCAGGATTGGCGCGCGCTTTGGCATCCCCGTCACCGAGAAGGTGATGGCGCAGTCAGTGCCGCTGATCGGCGCCGCGGGCGGGGCGATGATCAATCTTCTGTTCATCCGGCACTTTCAAGATGTCGCCCGGGGCCATTTCACCATCCTGAGACTCGAGGGGACCTACGGCCCCGACCAGGTGAAGGCGGCCTACGCCGCCGTGTAGGCGCGCAGATGCCGTTCACGACCGGCGATCGCGTCCACATCACATTGCTTGGCACGGGAATCGTCCGCGAAGTCCGCAATCGCGGATGCTATGTGGTCGAGATCAAGGGGCAGTCGTTCGTCGTCGACGAGGCGCGGATGAGCGCGGCACCGGAGAAGAAGCGCCCTGCCGCGGCACCGGTCGGCGCGCCGCACCCAGCCGCGCCACGCATTCCGGCCCTCGTCAGCTCGCCCTCGCAGCTCGATCTGCATGGGATGACCTCCGTCGAGGCAATCGCCGCGCTCGATGCGTTCATCAATGAGGCGATCCTTGGGGGGCACGAGACGGTGAGGGTGATCCATGGGCGCAGCGGCGGGCGCCTGAAGGCCGCCGTTCATGCGCGACTGCGGGAGATGCGCTCAGTGAAGAGGTTCGGCCTGGATCCGCGCAACCCCGGGGTGACGACGGTCGAGTTCTGACCCTACACTGCCCCTGATTTTGCAAGCGTGGCGTGCAGAGGTGGCGAATGAGAAGCAAAGCCGTCGCGCTTGGGCATCCGCTTCATCCGATGCTGATCCCGTTTCCGATCGGATTCCTCGCCGGTGCCGTCCTCTTCGATCTTGCCGGCAGGCTTCGTGACGTGCCCTCCTGGTGGACGACCGGCGGCTATCTCGCCGTTGCCGGCATCGTTGCCGCGCTGCTGGCCGCCATTCCGGGGATCATCGACTATCTCTACACGGTCCCGCCAAAGAGCTCCGGGAAGGATCGCGCGACGAAGCACATGGGCGCCAATTCCACAGCGGTGGCGCTGTTCATCGCCGCGTCCTGGATCCGTGGCGGCGCCGACACGCGTCCCGACGCGATCGTGTTGCTGCTCGAAGTGGTCGGCCTGGCACTACTCGGATTTGGCGGATACATGGGGGGCACGCTGGTGACGCGCAATCTGATCTCGGTCGACCATCGCTACGCCGGCGCCGGCAAGTGGAAGGACGCGACGATCGACGCGAAGCCGGGCACCGCGACCGTCGTCGCAAAGGAGGACGAACTCAAAGTGGACCAGATGAAACTCCTCCGGATGGGAGATCAGCGCATCGTCCTCGCGCGCACGGAAAAAGGCTACGTGGCCTTCGACGATCGCTGCACCCACCGCGGCGGATCGCTTGCGGGAGGCGTGATGATCTGCGGCACGGTCCAGTGCCTGTGGCACGGATCGCAGTTCGATTGCACGAACGGAACCGTGAAGGCAGGGCCTGCGAAGGAGCCGATCAAAACCTATCGCGTAACGGTAGACAAGGGAGACGTCACACTAACGGTCTAAGGTTCCAGGGTTCTAAGGTTCCACGGCTCGACGCACTCAAGGCACTAGGCACCCCGGCACCCTGCTATGATCCCCCAACCCTTTGTCATTGCTTCCTGGCACGCGCCTCGGCGTCTACGAGATTACCGGCGCTCTTGGCGCCGGCGGGATGGGAGAGGTCTATCGCGCGCGCGATACGCGGCTCGATAGAGACGTCGCGATCAAGATCCTGCCGGATCTCTTCGCCCAGGATCCTGGCCGGCTCTTGCGCTTCGACCGCGAGGCGAAGACGCTCGCGTCGCTTGGAATGCGCTGCCGATCCGTCGACATCACCTTCGCCCCTGCGCTCTCGTCGTCCCCGCCTCACGTGCTGTTCAAGGGCTCTTACATGGACAACTCTGACAGCTCTGACTGGGCCGCATGGGACGTCGTGCCCGACGGGAAGACCTTCGTCCTGCTGCGCGACTTCTCTCAACCGGGGAACGCCGTGACGATGGTGCAGGGATGGTTGCAGGCGGTGAATAGGTAGACATGCGACGCATACTCGTGTTGCTCACGCTCGTCGCATCGGCATCAATGGCGCTGCTGGCGCAAGGTGGTGCATCCGACGTCCTGATCATCAACGCCCGTGTATTCACCGGGCTGACCTCCCGGCCCTGGGTGGAAGCGCTGTCGGTTCGCGGCAACCGCATCTCCTCCATCGGTTCGACCGAGGAAGTGCAGGGCAGGGCAGCAGCGTCGGCGCGCGTGATCGACGCAGCCGGACGGCTGGTGATCCCCGGCATCAACGACGCGCACGCCCATCCGACCGCATTACCTGAACACACGCAACTCGACGGTCCGCCGGCGTTCGTCGAGGATCCGTCGTGGAGCGAGATCATTCGCCGAATCAAGTCTGCTGTCACGAAAGCTCCGGCCGGCGGATGGATCATCGGTGAGATCGGCGCGTCGGTTCTCGAAGACCCGGCGGTCACGCGATTCCCGCTCGATGTTCTTACCGAAGGGCGCCCGGTGATGCTGTCCTCGTGGCACGGGCATGGGAGCCTGTTCAACACCGAAGCACTGAGACGATTGAAAGTGTCCGACACGGAGCCCGACCCGCCCGGAGGGTTCTTCACGCGCATGCCCGACGGCAAGACGCTCAACGGCTTTGCGCACGAGTACGCGGACTACATCCTTCGGCGGCGTTTATCGATGCTCGCGGCGCCGGAACGCCAGATCGCCGAGTACCAGCGCTTCGCAGCGGAGGCCGCATCGTTCGGAATCACGTCTGTGCAAGCGATGATGACCGGCTATCCCGCCGCACCGGCCGCGTCCTTGATGATCAAGGCGAAGCTGCCGGTCCGCATGCGGGTGATCGACTTTCCGATGGATAGTCCCGCCGTGTGGAAGGGCACCGCACCCGGCCCCGACTCCAACAGCGACGCGACAGTCGTCACCTCCGGCATCAAGTACATCGTCGATGGCACGCCGATCGAGCGGCTGATGTTCCTTCGGCAACCCTACAGCGATGCACCGGGCACCAGTGGACGGTTGAATTTTCCGCCAGCGGAGATCCAGGCGCCCTTGCAGTCGATGCTCGCCGCGCGGCAGCAACCGATATTTCACGTCGTTGGGGATGGGGCGATCGATACCGTCCTCGCAGCACTGGAGTCGGTGCCGGATGCGCGCTGGCCGGCGATTCGTCCGCGGCTCGAACATGGCGACCTGCTCGAACCGGCGCATTTCGATCGCGCGAAGCGGCTCGGGATCGTCGTCGTCCAGAACCCCGCCCACTTCATGCTGGGGCCGCTGATACGTGCACGGATCGGCGACCGGGCAGCCCGGGCGATGATGGTCAAATCGATCGTGCGTGCCGGAATCCCGCTCGCGCTCGGATCCGACGGTCCGATGAATCCCTTCATGAACATCATGTTCGCCACCATCCACGAGGTGAATCCCCCGGAGGCGTTGTCGGTCGAGGAAGCGCTGGTGGCTTACACGCGCGGCTCCGCGTTCGCCGAGTTCATGGAGACCCGCAAGGGAACGCTCGCGCCAGGGATGCTCGCGGACCTAGCGATCCTGTCGCAGGACATCTTCAAGGTCCCGGTGCCCGACCTGCCGACGACCACCAGCGTGTTGACGATGATGAACGGCCGGGTAGTGCACGAGGTGAAGTAGCTAGCACCTACCAGCTACCAGCTTCCGCGCCGCTGTGCTCGCGTCGGGGCGTGGCGCGCATCATCGTTATGATTGATGAATGCCCGCCTGGCGCCTTGAACACAGCTATTCAACTCTCCCGAACCTCTTCTACTCCGAAGCAACACCGACGCGAGTGAGAGAACCGGGTCTCGTCGTATTCAACCGGCCGCTGGCACAGGCACTCGGCCTTGATCCTGATGGACTCGACACACCTGAGGGCGCAGCGATTTTCGCCGGCAATGCGCTGCCGGCCGGTGCGCGGCCGATTGCACAGGCCTACGCCGGACACCAGTTCGGCCACTTCACGGCGCTCGGCGACGGACGCGCGATTCTGCTCGGAGAACAGATCACGCCGTCCGGCGATCGATTCGACATCCAGCTGAAAGGCGCGGGACAGACACCGTACTCGCGTCGCGGTGATGGACGCGCGGCGCTCGGGCCGATGCTGCGCGAATACATCATCAGCGAAGCAATGTACGGACTCGGGATCCCGACCACCCGCAGCCTGGCGGTGGCGACGACCGGGGAGCCGGTGTATCGCGAGGACGAGCTGCAGGGCGCGGTGCTCACGCGCGTGGCCGCGAGCCATATTCGCGTCGGCACGATGCAATGGGCCGCGGCGCACCGCGATCACGACGCGCTGCGCGCACTTGCGGACTACACCCGCGTCCGGCACTACCCGGAATTGTCCGACGCACCGGAACCCCACATGGCGCTGTTCGATGCCATTCTCGAACGGCAGGCGCGCCTGATTGCGCGCTGGCAGCTGGTTGGATTCATCCACGGCGTGATGAACACCGACAACATGGCGCTCTCAGGGGAAACGATCGACTACGGCCCCTGTGCGTTCATGGACGTCTACCATCCCGAGACAGTCTTCAGCTCCATCGACCATGCCGGCCGCTATGCCTATGCCAATCAGCCGGCAATTGCGCAGTGGAACCTCGCGCGACTGGCGGAAGCCATGCTGCCTCTGTTTGGCGGACCAGGCTGCTGCGGTCGAGCGTGCCACCGCCTCTCTCGAGCGTTTCGAGCAGTTGTTCGCGGATCACTGGCTGCGCGGCATGCGCGCCAAGCTCGGACTCTTTACAGAGGAGCCCGAAGACAAGAAGCTGATCGACGATCTGCTCGCCTGGATGGAGAAGACGTCCGCGGATTTCACCAGCACGTTCCGTCGGCTCTCGTTGACGAGTGTGGCCGACCGGAACATGCCAGCGGAGGCGGAGTCAACTGCGTGGTATGGACGGCTGCAAGCACGGCACGCGCGTCAGCCACAGCCGCGTGAGGAAGTCGAAGCCTTGATGCGCCTGCACAATCCCGCGTTCATCCCGCGCAACCACAAAGTCGAAGAAGCTCTGGACGCCGCTACCGGCGCACACGACTTTTCGAAGATGAGGCAGTTGCTCGACGTCCTCGCAACTCCCTACGACCACGACCGCGATCTGCCCGAGTTCAGCAGCGCTCCGCCGTCCGCTCAGCCCTATCGCACTTTCTGCGGCACCTAGCGACGGCCGGCGTCAGCAAATTTGCAACACCTTACGACCGGGGTCTGACCCCATAGGCTTCAAAACCGTAACCGGGGGTGCTTCAAAAATGGCTGAGACGATTCACTGGTCGCATGATTTCGACAGTGCCGCGAAAAAAGCGGAAGCGGAAGGGAAGCCCATCCTGCTGGACTTCTCAGCCGCGCCCATGTGAAGCGGATGTGCTCGGCTGGATGCCGAGGTGTATTCGGATCCCCAGATTGGCGACTTTGTGAACAGCCGGTTCATCCCGGTCCGCGTCCACGCCAAGGACGATGCAGCCGAGTTCCACCGGCTCGGCGGGATGTTCGACGCGCAATGGACGCCGACGACGCTGATCGTTGACCCTCCGTCGACCGAGCGTCATCGCATCGAAGGATTTCTCCCGAAGGACGATTTCGCGTCGCAGCTCGCGCTCGGCTTCGCCAAAGCCGCGTTCGCGCGCGGTGCATTCAACGAAGCTGAGCCCGCGTTCGAAGCGGTGATCCAGCGGTATCCAGATACCGACGCGGCGCCCGAAGCCCAATACTGGTCAGGCGTATCGCGCTACAAGGCCACCGGCGACGCACAGGCGCTGGGCCAGACCTATCAGCGCTTCCAGGATCGCTACTCCGACTCCACGTGGGCGAAGAAAGCCTCGGTCTGGGGATAACTACTTAGCTGCGAAACAGTAGACGGCGCTTCGCGTGCGGACGTATATGCGTCCGCCGCTGAGCGCCGGTGTGGCATGCACCTCTTCGCCAAGATCGTTCACACCAAGCACTTCCCACTCCGCGCCGGCTTTCAGCACGCTGATCTTGCCTTCGGTGCTGGCGAGAAAGATCTTATTGTCGGCCGCGACGGGTGACGCATGGTATTCGCCCAGCGCCGAAGGACTCCGCCCTTCCTTCAACGTCTTTCCTGATTCGGCGTCGAGTGCAGTGACGATGCCGCCGTCCTTCACCAGGTAGAAGACGTTCTGATACAGGATCGGCGCCGGGATATACGGAAGGTTTTTCTGGAACCGCCAGAGCACCGACTTCGGATCCAGCTTGCCGCGCGCATCGCCGGGGCGGAGCGCGATCGCACCGAACTCTCCGATCCCGATCGCCGCCATCGTGGTCCACTCGTCGCGTGCGATGAAGCCGTCGCCATTGAGATCGAGGAACCCGAAGTGCTCGGCCATGTCCTTCTCGGCGGCGAACTCCTGCGTGGAAACGCGGCCATCCTTGTTCGCATCGTCCTTCTGCAGGATCGTGTCGAACGGCGGCAGCCAGGGATCCGCCGAGCCCTGCGTCGCCAGGAACAGCGTATCGCCGCTCGAGACGACGGTTCCCATCGAACCGCCGGACCCGATCGGCATCCACCACCGTCGCTCGCCGCTCTCGACGGCGTAGGAGTCGAGGCTCGTCGTTCCGAGCACGATCAGTTGCGGCGGTGCTCCTGCGGGCGTGAACACCATCGGCGTGGCGTAGGCATCGATGGCGCCTGGACGGGCCTGCTTCCATCGCTGCTGCCCGGTCTGGCGATCGACCGCCAGCACGTACGACCCTGCCTGTTGATCGGCAACCAGCATGACGAGTCCGTTCGCGAGCACCGGCGATGCGGCCATGCCGTAAAAACTCTTGAACGGCCCGAGCGGAACTGTCCATCGCTCCTTGCCATCCAATCCATACGCAGCCAAGCCGAAGTCTGGAAAGAACACCACCACACCGTCGGCGTCCGCGGCGGGACTCGGGGACGCGGGATCGTTGGCCTTGTAGATCTTGTGGCGTGCCTTCGGATGGAGTTCGCGACGCCACTTCTCCTTGCCGCTTGCCGCATCGAGGGCGATCGTCACCAGGCGATCCCCTTCGCTCGCGGTCAGATAGATCTGCCCGGCGGCAAGGACGGGCGATGACTGTCCATACGGGATGGTCGTCTTCCACGCAACGTTGTCCGCTGGCGAGAACGCGACGGGGTAGCCGGTGCCGGAATCGATGCCGGATCCATTCGGCCCGCGAAACTGCGGCCACTGGGCAAATGCCGTAACCGTCCACATCGCGCCGAGACACACGATCAAACCCGCCGTCCGCCGGATGCTTGAAGTCATTGATGTTCTCTCTCGTAGCGCAGCCCTTCAGGGCTGCCAGCCGCCGCGCGTAGTGCAGCCCTTCAGGGCTGCCAGGCGTCGGTCGTAGTGCAGCCCTTCAGGGCTGCCGATTGTCGCGCGCGATCTTTGGGGCTGCCGGAGTATGCGCCCGGGCGCATACGGCGTCAAAGTAAATAGCTTCCAGCCCCCAGCTTCCGGCTTCCAGCTGCTATCGCGTTCATTTGACTCGGAGGCTGGAGGCGGATACTGTGCCGATCCTCTGGAGGTGCCGGTATGCGACGTGTATTTTTGTCTTCCGTCTTCGCCCTTCTGCTCGCAGCTTCGATCTCGTTGTCGGCGCAGTCCCGCCCTGCCGTCGAAGGCACGGTGGCGGGCATCGAGTTGTGTCCGCAATCCATCTGTGGGTTTGCGCTGTTCGTCGGCGGCTTCGACGGGGAGCTCAACTCGCGCCCCGCGACCGGCACCTTCGTTGGCGCGATCACGCACGATCCACTCCCGGCAATCCACCAGAGCGCGGATCTGACCGGCGGACAATGGACGATCACCGCCAACCGGCGCGTCCTCAAAGGGGCAGTCGCAGGCGGGCAGATCTACAACATCGATGGCACCCGGTACTGCGTCGAGATGACGATGGAGGTGACCGATGGCGGTCGCGGCCAGCTCTATTTCACGGGATTGCTCGACCACAACCCGTTCCCGCCAACGATTGGCGGGATCGTACGGCAGGAGCCGGTTCCCTGCGCGGTGTTCCTGGGGTCGCTTTAAGCACTCACCGGAGGGCAGCAGGTCAAGAGCGACAGGCGGGTCGGGCGCTGACCGCGACTGGACTGTTCTAGTCATATAATTGTGGTCATGAAAGCCAAGCCGCCATTGCCGCGGAAGACGCATCATGTTGCGGCCGCCACTTTCAAGGCACGGTGCCTCGAGCTGATGGACCAGGTGCGGGAAACCGGCGCTGAGTTCGTCGTCACCAAGCATGGCCGGCCAGTCGCACGGTTGGTGCCTTACGAGGGAGCGAAGCGGAAGCCGCTGTTTGGTGCGATGAAGGGCACGGTTCTCAAATTCCAGCGGCCGCTGGATCCGATCGAGGCCGATTACGACATGGATGCCGACTGAGGTGGTCCTGCTCGATACCCACGTGTGGTTATGGGCGGCTGAAGGAGATACGCGCCGAGTCGGCCGTCGCACCCGTCAGCTGATCGCGCGCGAGCAACGCAGCGGCAGCGTGCGGATCTCGCCCGCGTCGATCTTCGAAGTCGCCGCACTGCACACGCTGGGACGGCTGCGGTTGTCCCTTCCGGTTGAATCATGGATCCGCGAAACGCTGGATGCCATGTCCGTCCGGATCGCGCCGCTATCGCCGGATGTCGCCATCGACGCCGGAGCGATTCCGCGCGAGGCGCTGGCCGACCCGTTCGACCGGGTGCTCGTCGCCACCGCCCGCCGCGGCGAGGCCACGATGATCACCGCGGACGCGCGGATTCTCCACTACGCGGCCGACACGTCGGCCGTCCGCGTACACGACGCGCGAACGTGATGCCGCAGGGCTGACCGAAACACCGATACCATCCGCCATGCGTGCTCTGGTTCTCGATGACGACGGGGTAGAGGTCGCCGTGGACCGCCCCGAGCCTGTTCCAGCGGCAGGGGAAGTACTCGTCCGCGTGCTCCTCGCCGGCATCTGCGAAACGGACCTGCAGCTTATCCGCGGCTACAAGGGATTCCGCGGTGTGCTCGGCCACGAGTTCGTGGGCGTCGCGCTGACCGGCCGCTTCGCCGGTCAGCGGGTCGTCGGCGAGATCAACTGCAGCTGCTGGGCATGCGATACGTGCCTGGCCGGGCGGCCTGGCCACTGTTCCGTCCGAACCGTGCTCGGCATCCTCGGACACGATGGTGCGTTCGCCGACTACATCGCGGTGCCCGACCGCAACCTGCATCGAGTGCCCGACAACGTCGATACGGATGTCGCCGTTTTCACCGAGCCGCTCGCGGCCGCATTTCAGATTCCCGCGCAGCTGCCTGTCGCGCGCACCGATCGCATTGTCGTGCTCGGCGATGGCCGGCTGGGCAACCTGTGCGCGCAAGTGCTCGCGCGCGAGTCCGATCACATCACGGTGGTCGGGAAGCACCCGTCGAAGCTCGCGCTGCTGGAGCGGTTGGGCATGACCACGCGCGTGCTGAATCCGTCCGGCCTCGAAGCAGACTTCTCAGACCAAGGCCAGCAGGGTGCCGACATCGTCGTGGACTGCACCGGATCTGCTGGTGGATTGACGACGGCGCTGCAGCTGGTCCGCCCCCGCGGGACGATCGTGCTGAAGACGACCATCGCCGCCGAGCAGACGCTCTCCGTGGCCCCGGTGGTCGTCGACGAAGTGACGATCATCGGTTCACGCTGCGGCCCCTTCGACCGCGCCCTCGAGGCGCTCGCGGCGGCCCGGATCGAGGTGCGTACGCTGATCCACGATCGCTTCGACCTCACCGACGGAGTGCGCGCGCTGCAACGGGCCGCCGAGCCCGGCGTGCTCAAGGTGCTGATCGATGTAGGCGCGGAAGCGAGTTAGCGACCAGCTTCCAGCACCAGCACCCAGCACCCACCAGGCACCCGGCACCCTGGCACCCAGGCACCCCCGTCAGTCTCCCCCGGGATCCTTGCGTCGGTGTCCGTACCAGAGAGACATGCGCGCTCGATCGCGGAGCGCTGAGGGTCCATAACGCAGCAGCACCCATATGGGCGCCCACAGCTCGGAGAAACCGTGCGTCCGGGCCTTGCGCCCGGAGGTCAGGACGCGCTCGCGAAGGATGACCATTCGACCGGCCTTGCCGAGTGCCCGGCTCAACGTCAGCTCCTCGGTGGCAAACAGCGTTTCGTCGAAACCGCCCACGGATACGAACGCTTTGGCAGTACAGAACAGATATGCGCCGGCAGCGAGTTTCCCGGCCAGCATGCCGAGCTTCACCGTTGCCGCCAGGGCGCGAGCTGAGAGCGGCATTGGATCGTCGAACGTGAGCAGCGCGCCGCCGCCCACAGCGCCGGCGTCGATTGCGGCGATCGTTGCCTTCAACGTGCGCGCGTTGATGATCGTGTCGGCGTCCACGAAGACGAACAGGTCACCGGCAGCAGCCCGTGCGCCCGCGTTCCTCGTGCGCGCGATCTGCCGGTAATCGACCGCAATCACCCGTGCCCCGCCAGCCCGCGCAATCTCCGCCGTCGCGTCCGTCGACTCGTCGTCGACGACGATCAACTCGTAGGCGATGCCGACCCCGTCTGCCGCGCCGCGTAGGGCGTCGAGCGTACGGCCGAGGGTCTGTTCCTCGTTATGGGCGGGGACGATGAAGGAAATCATGGATAAGCTTGATGCGCTCAGGATAGTTTGGGGCCAATGGGGCCAGGCTGCTGTGAGCTATCATGACCGCGCCCCATGATAAAGAAACTCTCCCACTACGAGATCCTCGATGAGATCAGTCGTGGCGGGATGGGCATCGTCTATCGCGCCACGGACCTGAACCTCGGTCGCGAGGTGGCGATCAAGGTCCTTCCCGACGCGCTCCTCCACGATCCGGACCGGCGCGAGCGGTTGTTGCACGAGGCCCGTGCCGCGGCCGCGCTCGAGCATCCGCACATCGGCGTCATCCACGAGGTCGGCGAGTCGGACGGCGTGACCTTCATCGCCATGGAACTGATTCGTGGCGAGAAGCTCAGTGAGACGCTGAGCCGGGGACCCCTGTCGCACAACCGCGCGCTGACGCTCGCCAGCGAGATTGCCGAAGGCCTCTCGCGCGCGCACGACAAGGGAATCGTCCATCGCGACCTCAAGCCCGCCAACATCATCGTCACTGATGACGGACACGCGAAGATCATCGACTTCGGATTGGCCAAGCTGGTCGAGCAGGTCAACGACGACGCGGCGACGGCGTCGATTCATGGTCCGAGGACCGCAGCCGGTGTCGCCCTGGGAACGGCTGCCTACATGTCGCCGGAGCAGGCGCGCGGCAGCCGCGTCGATCATCGCAGCGATATCTTCTCGCTCGGCGTGACGCTCTACGAGATGGTTGCGGGCCGCTCCGCGTTCCAGCGCCAGTCGACGCTCGACACCATGCAGGCGATTCTGACGCAGCCGTTGCCGCCGCTGGACGATCCCAGCGGAGGGACAGGGGAAGTGAACGTCGAGCTGCAGCGGATCATGTCGAAGGCCACGGCGAAGGATCCGGACGAACGGTATCAGGGCATGAAGGACCTGATCGTCGATCTGCGGTCGGCACGCCGGCGACTCGACTCGGCGCCGGCGTCAGCCGTGACGATGGCCGCACCGAGTCCCGTGACGGTGACGGCTGGGCCGCCAGCGGCGCGTTCGAAGGTGTTGATCGGCATGGTCGCGGCGTTGATCGTTGCCGCCGCTGCAGTGGCGTGGTGGTCCAGGCGCGCTGGTCCCGAAAGGGTGGTGAAGCCGTCCGGTAAGCCGGCGGTTGCGGTGCTCTATTTTGAAAACAACACCGGCGACAAGTCTCTCGACTGGATGCGCACCGGCCTTACCGACATGATGGTGACGGATCTCTCGCAGTCGCCCAACTTCGAGGTGATCGGCACGGACCGGCTGATGCAGATCCTCAAGGATCTGCAGCGCGTGGACGCGCCGGTGCTCTCCGCCGACGTCGTCCGCGATATCGCAGAACGTGCGGGCGTGGATACCGTGCTGATGGGCAGCTTTGTCCGCTCCGGCGGCACGATGCGAATCACGGCGCGGCTGCAGGATCCGCGCACCGGCCGGATCGTGACGGCTGAACGCGTCGAGGGTCCGGGTGAATCTGGATTGTTCTCGATGGTCGACGAGCTCACGCGCCGTTTCGTCTCGAAGATGGGCGAGCTCGGTGGGCTGGGCGCCGGTCCGCTGCTGAAGCGTCCAGGTGAGCCGCAGGCCGAAGCGGGGCTGGATCGTGGTCTGACCGAGGTCACCACCACCTCGATCGAGGCGTATCGCTATTACGCCGAAGGGCTCAACTTTCACGAGCGTGGTCAGCCCGCGCAGGCGGTTCCGTTGCTTGAAAAGGCGATCGAGATCGATCCGAGCTTCGCGATGGCGTACGCGAAGCTCGCCGTCCTTTACAACAACCTGGTGTCGTTCGACAAAAGGGACGAGTTTGCGAAGCGGGCATTGGCGCTGACCGACCGCCTCACGACCCGCGAGCGCTATTACATCGAAGGCTTCTATTACTGCCTGCGGCCGGAGACGAAGGCACGCGGCCTCGAGGCGTACCAGCAGTGCCTGCGGCTTCATCCCGAGCATCAGGCGTCTCGCCACAATCTCGCATTGGAGTTGCAGATGCTCGAGCGGTATCCGGAGGCCGTCGAGCAGTACGAGGAACTGCTGCGGCGGGGCACATCGAATCCGACCGCGTACGAGAACCTGGTGGAGTTGCTGGTTCAGACCGGCAACCTCCGGCGGGCGCGTGAGGTGAGTGACGACTTCATGCGGCGCTACCCCGAGAGCGCCGTCGGCGTGCGGATGCACGCCACGACGCTTATCGCGGAAGGACGTCTCGATGACGCGAAAGCCGCACTCGAGAAGACCGAAGCGCTGGATCCGATCGATGTCAGCCCACGAATCGGCCGCCGCGTCGTAGCCCTGCTCCAGGAGCGATGGGCTGACGCGCGGACGATCAGCGACGAGATGGCACGTTCCGCGGTTCCGTTCGAGAGATTTCAGGGGATGATCGGCCAGGCGGCCGTGGCCGCCGCGCGCGGGCAAGGGCAGGCAGCCCTCGACGCACTCGACCGCGCCGCTCGGGTACCTGGTCTCGCCGCTCAGCCGCGCGCGGGCGCCCGGAATCGGCTATCGCTCGCACTGGTGCTGCAGGGAGACTTGAAAGCAGCTCTCGCGCAGGCGGAACGCGCGATGGTCGATGCGCGTGGTCGCGATAATCAATTTCTGACCCTCCAGCAGATCGCGATCGTCCAGGCGGGCCTTGGACGGCAGGCTGACGCCGCAAGCACGGTCGCACAACTCGAGTCGCTCGCGAAGACGCTGCCGAGCGAGCGCGAGCTACGTCGGGTTCACTGGGTGCGTGGCGAGGTGGCGCGTCTGCGGGGGGACGACGACTCGGCAATGGCGGAGTTGAGCAAGGCCGCGGCGATGCTGCCCGCGCGCGCACTGTCGATGGGGCCGCTGCCCTCGCATGGTCACCTCTGGTTTGCGGCGGCGCTCGCGCACATCAAGGCGGGGCACGACGCCGAGGCTGCGAAATACCTCGAACGCCTGCAGGCCGGCGAAGAGCGCGCGCACGTGATGGACGAGTGGGCCCGCAGCTTCTACCTGCTCGGCCAGATCTACGAACGCCGGGGCGATACGGTGAAAGCGCGCGAGCAGTACCGGCACTTTGTCGAACTCTGGCGCGACGGCGACCTCGAACGCGGCTGGATCGCCGAGGCGCAAAAGAAGATCGGGAGCTGAAAGCTGAGAGCTGACAGCTACCAGCTCTCAGCTTTCAGCACCTGCCACCCGGTAACCAGCCGCCTACTTCTTGTTGCAGGTCTCGTCCCCGAGCGTCATCCACTTGCCGTTCATTTCTCCCTCGGATACGTGCTTCATCGAGCCCGCGCCGCTCTTCGTGAATACTTCCCGCGTCTTCATCGTCTGACCGGCCATGTGGGTTTCGCCCTCGTAAGTGATCGTGTCACCCTTCCACCCCGACGACGATGTCTGCGACCAGCCACCCATGTTGTCGGCCCACATCATGACGAACTGCTTTTTCTCGGCGTCGTACGTCGCCTGGTATCTCCCTTCGAACGGGGGCAGATTAGGTGCTGAGCCCTTGATGACGCCCATCTGGAAGTGGCCGTTCAGATCCTTGCGAATCTGGACGTTGGTGGTCGTCGTGGCGGCCGGACCCATCGGGCTTTCCATCATCTTGCCGCTGCATGCCCAGGCGCCTTCGAAATAGGCGATCTGCGCCATTTCGGCCGGCGGTTTTGGTGGCCCCTGCTGTTGTGCCGACCCGTGTGCGATGAATCCAAAGGTCAAGAGAGCGATCGCCGGGAGACTGTTGATCCCATTCGTGCGCATCAGTGACTCCTTTCGGTCGTAGCGCGCAGATGATACGCCCAATGGCTAAGAGCTTCCAGCTGCCAGCTCTCGGAACCTTGGTGCTTGGCACTTAGCGCCCCCGGCCGCTTCGCGGAGCTATCATTAGAACTGGAGGGGAATGACCATGCGTCGCGCTTTCGTTCTCGGTCCGTTGCTGCTGACCTCGATCCTCGTGGGCGCTTGCGACAATGGATCCGGCGTGACGCAAGTGACCGGACCCGGCGGCACGAGTGCCGGCATGCGCACACTCATGGATGTCACCACCGGCCTGGACGTCACCTCGGGTCAGACCGGCACGTTCAACTGGGTGGGGCAGTCCTTCGTGGTGACCGACACCGGCAGCTTCGACGACCTGCGCTTCAACTTCTATACCTTCCAAAAGACGCCGGTCGCATTCGGGAACCTCTACCTGCTCACGCAGGAGTATCTCGGCGTTCCCGGAGCCCTCAGCCCGGCGACGCCGGGATTCGTCGCGCGCTCGGAGTCGGTGACCGACGGCATCTACGCGTTTGCTTCTTCTGCGGTGATCACGGGCGGAACGAAGTACTGGGTCTACACCGACGCGCAGGGGTCGTTTGCCGGGAGCTTCGATACCGACATCTACACCGGCGGCGACATGTACTGACCGGGTTCCCGAGCAATCCCTTCCGGAAGGCGCAGGCAAGCGGCCGCATCGTCAACGGCGTGTTCGTCCCGGCACCGGCGGGCGTGTTCATCGACGCCAATTTCAAGCTGCAGGCGAGGCCGCGATAACTCAGCTGCCAGCTTTCAGCTTCCAGCTTCCAGTACCTCGGCACCCGGCACCCTGGTACCCGGCACCCCGGGAGGTAGTTGCGACGATAATGCCCCGTGGGTGAAACGAGAGTCGACCTCCAGCATCTCCTCGAAGACCTGCGGGACGCGTACACCGGTTCGCTCGAAGAGACCATCCTCACCGAGATCACCGCCAACGCCCTGGACTCCGGCGCCACCCGCATCAGCCTCCACCCCGACCCCGTCGCCGCCACTCTCACCGTCGTCGACGACGGACGCGGGATGAAGCGCCGCGATCTGGCCCGGTATCACGACGTGGCGGCGAGTTCGAAGGCGCGCGGCGAAGGCATTGGTTTCGCCGGCGTTGGTATCAAGCTGGGGCTGCTCGTCGCCGATGAAGTGGTGACCGAGACCAGGCGGGGGACGACCCATGTCGCGACCGTGTGGCGACTCTCGACCCGCACGCGCGCGCCCTGGAAATGGATCCCGCCCCCGGGGCTCACCGGCGAACGTGGCACGGCGGTCCGGTTGCGGCTGTCGAATCCGCTGTCGCCGCTCCTCGACGCTGGGTATCTCGAAGAGGCGATCCGCGTTCACTTCGCAGCGCTGCTCGATCCGGTGTTCGATGATGTGCTCCGGCGCCACTATCCGCATCGTATCCGCTTCGACGTCCACGGACAGCCGATCGCAGCGACCACCGTGAGAGTGCGCGATCGCGTGACGATTCCGATTCGGCTCGGACGCAAGCGCCTGCCGTCTGCGGTGGCGACGGTCCAGCGACACGAGCATCCGCTTCCTGAGGATCAGCAGGGGATTGCGATCAGCACGTTTGGCAAGGTGATCAAGCGCGGCTGGGACTGGATTGGTCTCGCGCCAGCTACTGCCTGGCGTGTCACCGGCCTGGTTGAGGCCCCGGATCTCGCGGCATGCCTGACACTCAGCAAGAACGACTTCATCCGCTCCGGTCCGCGCGGCGCCGCATATCTGACCTACCGCAAGGCGCTCCAGGACGTCGTCTCCCGGCAGCTGAACGCGTGGGGTGACGCACCGGATCCCGAGACGCGCCCGCGCACCGTTCGACTCGAGCGGGATCTCGAGCGCGTGCTCGAGGATCTGGCAGACGACTTCCCGCTGCTCCGTTCACTCGTCGATCATCGAGCCGGCGGTCAGAAGCGGCTGCCCCTGCCGGGCCGCGGACACGAGCAGGTTCCAGGTTCGTTGTTCGCCGGGTTTGCGGGAGGTAACGGTGACGGGCTCGAGGATGTGAAGCTGGAGGACAACCCCTCGAGTGTCGGTGACCCGGAGCTCGACTCCTCGCCGGGGCCGGAAGGGGAGTCGTCGACTGCCGGTTCCCCCGAGCGTGACAGCGAGCTGCCGGAGTCCGCGCCACCGGCCGAAAAGCCGGACGACGGGACGTCGGAACGGCCATACCCGGTGGGAGCGCTCGGCACGGTCGCGGGGCGCCGGCGTCCCGCGCGGTACGGATTGCTGGTGCAGTTCGAATCGCGTCCGGGCGACGCCGAGCTCGGACGGCTCGTCGACAGCACCATCTGGATCAACGAAGCGCATCCCGCCTACTCGCGCGCCGCAGCGTCACGATCGGCGGGATATCACATCGCGCTGACGGTTGCGCTCGCACTCGCTCCACTGGCGGTGGATTCGAGCGAGGAGCACGCCTTCATCACGCAGTTCCTTGCGCACTGGGGCGGCGCGAACAGCACCAGGCGCGAGCCTCGGCGCCGGACCCGGAAGAAGCGCCGTTAGCCCGGCTGGCATCCTGTCACCGGAACGCCGGTCCGCTCCGCGTCATCGCGCGCGGGTGCGCATGGCGGCGATCACCTTGTTCGAGATCTTCGCGTCGAGCAACGTTTTCAGTGCGGCAGGGGACAGGTCGAACTGCGCGGCCGGTGCATCCTTGATAGCGGCAACCAGGTTGTCATCATCGAGCCCTGCCTTCCTGAGGTCGATGACGTCCGCATTGGTCATCACCGCTGTAGCCGATGGCTTCGCTGGTGAAGTGGGGGATGGCCTGGTCGGCTGACCGGATGCGGGGAGTGGTCGCGTGGCAGCCGCGGTCTGGTACATGCCCGCCAGCTTCTCGTAGGCCTCGGCGTTCCGTACGATCCGCTCGCCTGCCTCATTGAAGTATTTCTCGGAGCTGTTCATCCCGAGAGAATCCGCGATCAGCGCCCGCGCGTGCCGGAGGTGTTCGAGCGCCGCCGGCGTCGAACCGGCCTCGTAGGCCAGCGCTTCGTGTGCCACGGCCATGTTGTGGGCACGATATGCCTCTCGCTTCTGATCGCGGTGCGGCCCGAGCGCCTCGAGAGCCTTCAGCCATTCCGTCCACTTGCGGTCCTGCGCCAGCGGATTGAGGCGCTCAACGGCATCGGCTCGGGCGAGCGCCACGCGAACGGGTTGGCGTCCGGGCGTTACCCGCGCGGCGCCGCGCTGAACGACTCCGTCGATCAGCAGATCCTGGATCTCGTCGCGCGATGGTGGGCCGGCGTCGACGAGGTACTCATCGTTGATCGCGTGAGTTACGGACTCGTCCGCAAGGACCTTTTCACCAGCCGTCCGCACCTCGATCCGCAGCCCGGCGAGCGCACTGATCACGACCGACGGCCGGTTGCGGCCGGACTCGTATACCGGCTCGGTCTTCTTCTTGCCGTTCTTGTCCACCACTTCGCGCGTGCCAACCTGCCGCGTTTCCGACACGTACTTGGTGCTGTTGCGCCGTGACTCCTTCCACTCGGTGATGGTCGCAACCAGCTGCAAGGCGGCCTCACCAGGGACGATTTCGAGGCGCTCATCGTTGTCGGCAAGTTGACGCGCGAGCCGTTCCTGCACCCGCTCGAGGACGCGTGCGGCTGCGCCGCTGCCATTGCGGACCTTGAGCCGAACGGTCCCTTCGGGCAGGAGGACAGCCGGCGGCGCCAGCGGATAGAGAGTGATCTCGGTGGAGTCACTCAACATCCCACGGCGGAACTGGGCGTGGATGGCAACCGTCAGCGCCAGGAATGTGGCCACTGTGAGGGTCAATCGCCGCGTCATCAAGGGCTCTCCCGCGCGCATTCTACCGCGCGGCACAGGATGGCGGGGTGCCAGGTGCCGGGTGCCGGGTGCCGGGGTGCCGAGGTGCCGAGGTGCCGAGGTGCTTGCTCCATGAGCTGCGAGAGACAGTCGGGTGCGTCCTGCAAGGAGACGCAGGCACTTGGCCGCCGCTGTGTCTTCGCGTCGGTGAATTACTTGCGGCGCCAGTCGCTGATCAGGACGATGTCGGACGATGATTCGGTACGAACGAGGACGAGCGTGCCAGCGGCGGTCCAGTCGTATCGACGCGAACCGGCCGGACGGAAACCTTGTGATCTGGGTTGGCTCTCCACCGGTTATCGGCAGGCCGTAGAGATTGGAGGCGCCGCGGTCGAGGCGCTGAAATGTGATGACGCTGTTGGACTGCCAGCGCAGGTTGATGCCGCGGCGCCACGGGATGTCCAACACAGACGGTCCTCCCGACACGGGAACCACCTTGAGAGTGGCAGCCGCCCGCTCGGCGGACAGCCACTCGAGGAACACTACATGACGGCCATCGGGCGACAGGCGGCCGGATCCGCTGAGGCGCTCAGTCAGCCGCCTCGGCTCGCTGGTGCCGATCAACTGTAGCCAGAGCTCGCCGCCGTCAACCGAGGAGTAAATCAGCGCCTTCCCATCTCCCGACGCGTGCGGATCATACTCACCCTTGCCTTGCGTGAGCTGCCTGAAGTTCGATCCATCGACATCGATCGAGAACACGTGAGAGGGCTCGCCCATGCCTTCCGCGGCGTAGATGATCGTTCGTCCGTCTGACGTCACCGATGGATCGAAATTGTCCTTCTGGCTGGTCACGACTCTCGGTGTGCCGCCCGGTGTGTCGAGCACGGCGATGTCGTTGCGATTGCCGGTGGCGAGCGCGTACGCGATGACCCCGGCAGGCGAACCGGAGACATCGCCAATCCGTCCGCCGGACGAGGGCGCGAGCGTCCTTCCCATGCTGATGTCGTTCACTGAGCTGGCGGTAAGCGTCGTCTGGGTATCGACTTTCAGCGCGGCAATCAGGCTCCCATCCCGTGTCATCGCCAGCCGCTCGTACACGCTCAGGTCGTTGGTGATCCGCACCGGCATGCCATCGGGAAAGGGCTGAAGCCAGACCTGTTCGCGACCGGTCTCCGCATCTCCGGCCGACATCAGCAATGCACTGCCATCGCCGAGGAATTCCAGATCCTCGAGCGAGTAGCGCCGCGTTGTGCCGATCCGCCGGGTGGCGCCGGATGCGACATCGATCTCCATCGGCACGACGTTCCACTCCGGATCGGTTTGGGTCGCGGCGGTGACGATCTTTTGCCGTCGGGCGACCAGGTCGATTTCGTGACGTCGCCGACCCGTGGGAATGAGGCGAGCTTTCGAACGGCGCTGCCATCGACGTTCGCGATCATGATGTGATTCAGGCGCGCGGTCGCGTCACCGCGGCCGAACGCCATCTGCCGGCGGTCGGGCGAAAAAGCCACCGGCGTGTCGACATCGAACAGAATCTTTCGTGGCTGTCCACCGAGCGCCGGGACCGAGTAGAGCCACGAGTAGACCATGTTCGCCGAGCCCTCATCGCCGCCCGCGTAGTACACGTAGTTGCCGTCGGGTGAGAACACAAGTCCGGTGATCTGGGTCGGCTGATGCGGCAGGATCCGCACGTCGCTGCCGGTCGCCACCTGCCGCATCCAGAGGGCAAAGCCCTGATCGTCGCGCGTGACATAGGCCACATACTTGCCGTCCGGAGAGATCGCCGGTGTGCGGAACACATGGCCCGACGATGTGAGCGGACGAATCTTCATCGACTCGAACGAGACCACGCCTGTTCCACCGGCCCGACCCTGCCGCCAGTGGTATCCGGCAAACACCAGCGCACCGATCAGCGCCACGGCTCCGACTGCGGCCGCTGCCCGCCACCTTGAGCTCGCAGGGCTCGCGGCCGCGGGAATTGCCGCCGGGCCCGATCCCGAACTCGACGCGCTCACCCTGGACGATGCGATCGAGAGTTGCTCGAATTCTTCGACGATCTCCGCCAGCTCGATCGCCACGTCCTTCATCGACTGAAACCGCCGCTCGGGTTCTTTTGCGAGGCATCGTCTGATGGTGCGCCTGAGCTCCGCCGGCGCGGACGGATTGAGATCTGCAACCGCCTCCGGCTTGTCGTGCAGGATTTTGTGCATCACCTCAATGTCTGAGTCCGCGGTAAACGGCCGCTTCCGTGTCGCGGCTTCGTAGAGGATGGTGCCGATGGCAAAGATGTCGGAGCGATGATCGGCGGCCTTGCCCTGCACTTGTTCCGGCGACATGTAGGCCACGGTACCGAGGATGACGCCTTCGCCGGTTTCGTCCCGCGTCGGCCGCGTGCGCGTGTGCGCGTCCGAGGAGTCGGGCCGCGCGGTCAGCTTGGCCAGTCCGAAGTCGAGCACCTTGGCGAAGCCGTCCGCCGAGACCATGATGTTTTCCGGCTTCAGATCGCGATGGACGACGCCGGCCGCGTGGGCCTTCGCCAGGCCCTCGGCCGTCTGTGTGAGGTAGACGAGCAGCGTGCGCAGACTGGTTGACTCGTCGTAGATCTTGCTCTTGAGCGTGACCCCCTCGATCAGCTCCATCGCGATGTAGTGAATCGGTTCGGGAGCGGCTTTCGATCCGTCAGCGAGGACGAGCGGCGCCTGCCCGATTTCGTAGATGGTGACGATATTTGGATGGTTCAGCGAGGAGGCCGAGCGCGCTTCCTGCATGAAACGGCGAGTGCGTTCGTCGTTGCGCACCAAGTGCCGAGGCAGCACCTTGAGGGCCACGGTTCGACCGAGCACGGTGTCGTGAGCCTTGTAGACCTCTCCCATGCCCCCGGCACCGAGTCGGCCGATGATCTGGTAATGGGAGAGCGCCGCACCGGCTTCGATCGTGTTCTGCATTCAGACCCTGGTGCCGCGATTGTAGCCGAGGCATCGTCTCGGGTGCCGAGGGCCAGGTGCCAGGTGCCAGGTGCCGAGGGTGCGGGGTGGACCTGTCAATTCCCAATGAACCCCTCGCAAAGCCGAATCGTTCTTGCGCACCAAAGCAGTCAGGCACCTCGGCACCCGGCACCCAAGCACCCCGGCACCTATCTCCCCCCGCGTACTACCCGCACCCGAAGGGAGCTGACCTTCCCGAAGGCTGAGCCCGTGCCGCCGGCACCGGCGAAATCTACCGACCACGCACTATTCTGTGGACCGGGCGACCAGGATGTCGACGTCCAGTAATCAACGAACGTCAGAGTCCCCATTGTCGGTCCGAACACCGGGTCGATGCATGGCGCCGAGCGGCTGTAATCGACGATGCTCTGGAGCTCGCGAATGTTCGGGAGCCGCCAGTCGTTGTAGCCGGCGTAGCCCTGTCCGCCGTTCATCGCGTTGAGCTCCGCGGCGTAGTCGAGCGCGGCGTACCAGGACACAACACCGTTGACGTTGGCGGTGGTCTTCTTCTCCCACATCAGCCGCGTCTTGTGGTCGGTGACGGTTCCATCGCCGTTATCGGTGTAGCTGAGTGCACCTCCCGCCTGGATCTCGCCATCATCGCCAGGTGCGTACGAAATCGTCTGCCCGGTGCCGGGAAGTGTGGACGTGGCGACCATGCAACCGGCAATCGTGACTTCGACGGTCGAGATGCCGTCGCTCACGATGCCGGTGCAGTCTGCCGGGACGGTCATCGTCGTGAAGGTGAAGTTTCCGCTCTTGCTCGCCGTGGCCACCTCGACGCCTTCCCACGAGATCCGCGTCGCCTTTGCCGCCTGGCCTCCAGACACAGTGACGGTGCCGCCTTGCAGCGTGGCTTCCTTGATGACGATCGCGTAGGCCGGTGATACTCCGAGCGCGACCGCGACGGCTCCGCCGGCAATGATCCGCGCAACGTATTCCAATTCCATTCGCATACCTGTCTCCTTTGCTACCTGGGAGATCGCAGCAGGCGAGCGGAAAGCGACAGTTCGTGTAAATTCAGAAGCGTGCCCCTCGATGTTCCTCTCGATGACTCCTACTGGCTGATTGAAGGACAACTGCTCGCCGGCGAGTACCCGGGCCACTGGGACGACGACATCGCGGAGGGGCAGCTGAGTCGTCTCCTCGACGCCGGGATTCGCAGCTTCATCGATCTCACGGAGAAGACCGATCCGCTGGAGCCCTACGAGCCCATGCTCCAGCAGCTCGCAAGCGAGCGCGGGATCGAGGTGAGCTACCAGCGGCTGCCGATCCGCGACATGGACGTGCCCACGTCCGAGCGAATGCAAGCGATCCTCGACGCGATTCAGTCGGAGATGGCGGCCGGACGTCCCGTGTTCTTCCACTGCTGGGGAGGGATCGGACGCACCGGGACGGTTGCCGGATGCTGGCTCCGCGAGCAGGGGCAGACCTGCGATGATGCGTTCGCGCGCATCAACCAGCTGCGGGCGACCACGCCGGATGGATGGAAGGACTCGCCGCAGACCGATGCGCAGAGGGCCTTCGTCCGCGAGTGGCAGCGTCAACAGGCGAGGTGAATCATTTAGCACACGCCGGGTGCCGTGGCACCGGCTGCCCGGCTACTTAGGCAACCTCGCGGCACCGGCCTTGATCGCAGCGACCACACGCTTGCTCTCGGCCGCGAACATCGCCGCATCCTTCTGCCTCGATCGCCTGCTGCAGCGCCGGGAACGGCCAGGGCGCGTAGCCGGTCGTGAGTCCGGGACCGATCAGCATGTGGCGGAACCATGGACGGCTCGGTAAGCCCTTCTCGTCGAGGAACGCGGACTCGACCGACGTCAGCGCGTCGTTGATCCGGCGCAGAGAGGCGGCGTCGCCGCTCTTGATCGCCGCATCGGCAGCGCGGTCGGCGGCTTCGCCGGCGGCGCGCAGCTCCTCGAGCGCGGCGACGATCGGCGCGAAGTCGGCGTGTGAACGGCCGGCTTCGCATCGGATCCCGGACGCCGGCTGCGTGCGCGCGCGGCGGATCGCGTCTCGGCGCATGTTGTCGAGATCCACCTGCAGATCGCGCGCGTAAGTGGAGTAGCGGAGCGGCAGGCACGTCCGCACTGGCGAGGCGCATCGCCATCAGACCCCAGAGCCGCGCGGCGGCGGCGTGGTAGAGAAACTCGGGATCGCCGTACTTCTCCATCCAGCGGAAGTTGTCGTAGACCGAGTGATAGACGCCGTAGCTGCCGTTGAACCCGAAGTCCCACGACGGCACGCCGAGGTGATCGAGAAAGACGGTGTAGTCGGATCCCGAACCGAGCGGCGACAGGCGCGCAAAGAACTTCGCGTCCTCCTTTGCGTCGACGTCGACCGGTGTCGCTGCGCCCAGGCCGTGCGCTGCCGCGACTCCCATCCGGCGCCGACGGAGCCGCCCGCCTTCGGATCCGGCACCTCGCGCGCCGCCTCAAGCGCGAGCGCGAGCAGCGACGGTGAGCCGCTCATACCGAGGTCCGGTCCGGTGACGACCGCGTCGCCATTGAGGTAGGCGACCGCGTTCTTCTGCAGATCGGCGGCGTGATCTTCGGCCCACTCGGTCGAGCCGACCAGGCCGTACTCCTCGGCGTCCCAGCTGGCGAGGATGATCGTCCGCCTCGGCTTCCATCCGCTCTTCATCGCCGCCGCCAGCGCGCGCGCCACTTCGAGCTGCGCCGCGGTGCCGGAGTTCGGATCGACCGCGCCGTGCGTCCAGGCGTCGCGATGATTGCCGAGGATCACCTTCTTCTCGGGCTCGACGCTGCCGGGGATCGTGGCGATGACGTTGTAGATCGGCTTGAGGCCTTCGTCCATCTGGACGTCCATCGCGACGCGCGCGGCGCCCGGACCGACGTGATACGCGAACGGCAGCCCGCCCTGCCACTCGCGCGGGACGACCGGTCCGCCCAGACGACGCAGGATCTTCGCCGCTTCGCCGTAGGCGATCGGCAGCGACGGGATCTTCGGAACGTTGGTCATCTGCTCGCGCGTCAGGCGCTTCGCGCCCGTGGTGGACGGCCAGCCCGGCGTCGACGGATCGCCGGGCACGTGCGAGAGAAAGAGCACGGATCCGCGCTGGATCGCCGACGGCGGCCGCATCGGACCGTCCGGATAGACCTCGCCCGCCGCATAGCCGTCGTCGCGCGGATCGGAGTAGATCAGGACGCCGACGCGCGCCGCGGTCCTGCGCCTCCTTCACCTTCAGTCCGCGGAACGCGCCGCCGTAGCGCACGAGCGCGATCTTGCCCTCGACCGAGATCCCCATGCTTCTGGAGCCGCTCGAAATCAGCGGGGGAGCCGTAGTTCACGTAGACGACCTGCGCGTCGGCCGCGCCCGATGCGCCGTAACCGTGAAAGGCGGGGAACATCCCGGTGGAGGTCGAATCCTTGTCGACGTCGAACGGATCCTCGACGAGCTTCAACTCTTCTTCGACGGGCGAGACCAGCTTCAGCGACACGTGTTTCGGATGATTGAGGAAGACGTCGTAGCGGACGATCTCAGCCGACGAGGCCGAACTCCTTGAACCGGGCGAGCACGTAGTCGGCGACCTTCTTCTCCGCCGGTGTGCCGGCGACGTGCGGTTCCTCCGTGAGGGCGGCGAGCCACTTCCGCGCCGATGCGGGGGTCACGGTATCGACGAAGACCTTCTCCGCCGCGATTTGCGCCGGAGCCTGGGCCATCAGGAGTGCGAGAACGCAGATTGAAGAAGGTAGACGGCAGATTGCCGACTGCAGATTGAAGAGTGGGATGTGGCGCACGCGATGAGCATATCGCGTTGCCGGGTTACCCGGCGGCGCTGCGGGCCGCTCGCTAGCATGACATAGCCTATAATCATGACCATGATCATGATCAACATCTTCGAGGCGAAGGCGAAGCTGTCCGAGTATCTCGAGGCGGTAGCACGGGGGGAGCAGGTCGTGATCTGCAATCGGAACCGGCCTGTCGCTGAGCTCCGGCCGGTGGCGACCGCGCGGCAGAAGCGCCACCTTGGCGTGGCGAAGGGTACGGTCACGGTACCGCAGTCCTTTTTCGAGCCGCTGCCCGATGATCTCCTGGGCGCGTTCGAAGGCGACGCTCCTCGCGCGGATCGTGCGTCGAAGATCGCGGAGGCTCGCTCCGCGTATTCCTCCAAGCAGCGGAAACGCAAGTGAAGCTGCTGCTCGACACGTGCACGTTTCTGTGGGCGATCGCCGATCCCGACCGCCTGCCGCCGCGAATCGCCGCTGTACTCCTGGCTGAATCGAACGAGGTGTACGTGAGTGCCGCCTCGGCGTGGGAGATCGTGATCAAAGCAGGAACCGGGCGCCTGCGACTGCGCGGCGACGCGGATCGGTTCGTACGAGAGCAGCGTGAAGCGGCGGGATTTGCGCCGTTACCGATCGATGAGGATTCGGCGCTGCACGTGTCGAGACTACCGGTCCTCCATCGCGATCCTTTCGACCGCATGCTCGTGAGTCAGGCGATCGTCCACGGCCTCACGATTGTGACGCCGGATCCTCTGGTCACCCAGTACCCGGCGCGGACGCTCTGGTAGCAGGAACGCTTGGGCGCCTGTTGTAAGACGCCCGGCGTTAAAAGAGTAGAATCCCCCTACTCCTCACATGCCATTCACTTCCGGCACGCGCCTCGGGCCGTACGAGATCGGTAATGCTATCGGTGCGGGCGGCATGGGAGAGGTTTATCGCGCGCGCGACACGAAGCTTCACCGCGACGTGGCGCTGAAGCTGCTGCCCGAGGCTTTTGCCGCCGACCCCGATCGCGTGCAGCGTTTTCACCGTGAGGCGCAAACGCTCGCCGCGCTGAACCATCCGAACATCGCGCAGATCTACGGCGTCATCGACGAGCCGCCCGCGCTCGTGATGGAGCTGGTCGAGGGGCCGGACCTCGCAGACAAGTTGCGCGCCGGCGCAATCCCGGTCGACGAAGCGCTGCCGATCGCGAGGCAGGTCGCCGACGCGCTCGAAGCGGCGCATGACCTGGGGATCGTTCATCGCGACCTGAAGCCCGCCAACATCAAGGTGCGTGAGGACGGATCGGTGAAGGTCCTGGATTTTGGGCTCGCCAAGGCGCTGGAGGCGCGGTCCGGTATCGGTGCGTCCCCCAATTCGGCCGGGATCGAGCTCTCGCCGACCTTCACATCCCCCGCCCTGACGCAGATGGGCGTGATTCTCGGCACGGCGGCCTACATGGCTCCCGAGCAGGCGAAGGGGAAGGCGGTCGACAAGCGTGCTGACATCTGGGCGTTCGGTGTCGTGCTCTACGAAATGTTGACCGGCCGCTTGCTGTTTGCGTGTGAGACGTCCTCCGAAACCATTGCCGCCGTCATCCGGGCCGACATCGATCTGCGTGCCTTGCCGCAGGACACGCCGCAGAGTGTCCGCCGCTTGATCGCGCGCTGTCTCGAACGCGATCCGCGAGTACGGCTCCGCGATATTGGCGAGGCGCGGATCCTTCTGACCACGCCTGCGAGCGGCGAACCGGTCCCCGCTCGCCCGGCGCGTGTGTCGCGCGGGCCGGCGTGGGCCGTCGCTGGTGCGCTCGCCGGCGGACTCGCAGTGTGGCTGTTGGCGTCCGCAGGGAAGGCGGCACCCACAGGTGCACCACCGGAGTTCGTCCTCAAGCGGCTGACCGAGTTGCCCGGTGCCGAACAGAACCCCGACATCTCGCCCGACGGCCGCCAGGTGCTCTATTCGAGTGCCGCGGCCGGCAACCTGGACCTGTTCCTGCTTCGCGTCGGCGGCGCAAAGGCGATCAATCTGACCGCGGACTCTCCCGCGGACGATCGCCAGGGCACGATTTCGCCGGACGGCGAGTCCATCGCATTTCGTTCAGAGCGCGACAAAGGTGGCATCTTCATCATGGGCGCGACCGGTGAGTCGGTCCGCCGTGTGACGACGGCAGGTTTCGATCCAGCGTGGTCTGCTGACGGAAAGTCGCTGGCCTATGCGACAGAGGGGGTGGTCGACCCGTACGTGCGGAACGTGACCTCGCAGCTCTGGACCGTGGAGGTCGCGACCGGCAAGACCACCAGGGTGACGGAGGGCGATGCCGTGCAGCCCGCCTGGTCACCTGACGGCAGCCGCATCGCCTACTGGGCGAACACCGGCGGCCAGCGCGACATCTGGACGATCGACATCCGCGGCGGTCAGCCGGTCGCCGTGACGCAGGATGCGGCCACCGACTGGTCGCCCGAATGGTCACCAGATGGACGCTGGCTGTATTTCTCGAGCGATCGCGCCGGCAGCATGAACATCTGGCGCGTCGCGATCGATCAACGCACCGGTGCACCGCACGGCGCGCCGCAGGCGATCACCAGCAGTCTCACCGGCATTGCCTACGCGCGGTTCGCTGCCGATCAGCGACGCTTGTCAGTCATGGCGTACAGCCGCAGTTTCGAGCTCTCGGTCGCCACGATCGACATCGGGGCCGAAGTCCGCGTCCGCCCCTCCGCGATCGTGCGAAGTCCGTCGCTGGGGTGGTGCTCACCGGCTCCGCACGGAGACTGGCTCGCATGCACCAGCCGCAGCGGCAACGAAGACATCTTTCTGATGCGCCCGGACGGTTCCGAGACGATCCGCTTGATGGACGATCCGCCCAAGGACCGCAATCCGACCTGGTCGCCGGACGGCGAACGCATCGCCTTCATGTCCACACGCACGGGTGAGTGGGAGCTGTGGTCGGTGCGTCGAGACGGATCCGACCTGCGCCAGATGACGGATGTCCGCTCGAACGTCTACGAAGCCGTCTGGGCGCCGGACGGGCGCCGCGCGGCCACCGCCGTCTCCAGCAGTCCCCCGTTCGGCACGCTGATCTTCGACCTGGCCTCGATCGCGACGCGGCAGTCCGCCACGTTCGTGAAGAACCCGACGGCGGAAAACTTCAGCGCGGAGTTGTGGTCGCCCGACGGGAAGCTGATCGCCGGCTCGATGCTCGACGAGGGGGGCGCGCCGCGCACGGCCGGTGTGCTCGAGGTCGCCACCGGGCAGACGCGCGCCTTCGACGTGCCTGGTCCCCGTTACCATTACGGATCGTCGGCGGCGGGGTGGCTGCCGGATTCGCGACGATTCCTCGTCGCCTCGGGCACCGGACTCGCGGTCGTCGACACGAGAACCGGGGCCTGGACACCCGTCGCGGTGCCCCTCGCGGCAGGCAGCCGCTACCGGCTCACGTTCGACGGACGATCGTTGATGATGGAGCGATCCGTTCTCGACGCGGACGTCTGGCTCATGGAGATCAAGTAGACCCGCCGCTAGCGCAGGTTCTTGATCAGATACAGGTTCTGAAGGATCCGGATGTAGCCGAACGCGTAGCCCTTTCCGTCGGCTGATAGAAACAGATCCTGGATGTTTCCCGCGCCAACGCGATCGCGCACCACGACCTCCAGGACTGGCGTGCGTTTGCCGGTCGTCATGTTGATCCCGACGACCTGGATGGCCGGGCCGGAGGCGACGCCCACATACAGCAGGTTGCCGTCCGTGTTCCAGCGCAAGGGATTGTCGCCAGGCAGGCTGCCCTCGACCGTGCGCGGTTCTCCGCCACCGATTGGATACACCCGCAGCGTGTCCTGATCGCTGGCGGCGAGCCACTTGCCGTCCGGCGAGACGGTGTTGCGGCTGATGGTCACGCCGTCCGGTGTCACGGGGTGCGGTGTTCCACCATCGATCGCTTCGACGTAGACGCGGTTCGCACCACCCTGGTCGGTGCCGACGAAGATGATGCTCTGGTCGCCTGGCAGAAACCCCGCCCACGAGTACGACGTCATACCGTGATTCGGAATAGCCCGCGGTTGACCGGCGCCGGTGGGGAGCATGTTGAGCGCATGATTCGCCAGGTCGTTCGCCAGTGCCCACTTGCCATCGAAGGACAGTGACTGCGCGTCCCCTTTCCCGAGTCGCACCGCCGGTGCCCCATCGGTCGAACGAAGATAGGTGGCATAGCCCGCGCCGCCGGCTGCTCCCTGCTCTGAGAACAGGATCCAGCGTCCGTCGCCGGACATGTCCTTGAGGATGGAGAAGTCCATCCAGCCGAGCTCATTCTCCGTCGCCGTTCCAGGCACACGGACGACCATCGCCGCGCGACGGATACCATGCGAGATGACGGCGTCTCCCGACGTGGTGACGTCCAGCAACGCGAAGTGTCCCGGGCCTGAAACCAGGAGCCGTCTCTTACCGTCGAGCGTGACCGCATACACCGAATTGTCGATGCCCTTGCTCGACGCTGAGAACCACACCTCCTGGCCATTCGGCGACCAGAGCACCTTGCCGACATCCTCGAAGCCGTCAGCCAGGGTCGTCTTCTTTCCCTGCAGGTCCACGATCGCCACGCCGCCGCGCAAGTCCTGCAGGATCGGATGCTCTGCGAAGGCGATCCTGTCGCCGGACCGCGACACGCGCAGGTTACTGATCCATCCGGTCGGCTCGTAAATGTTCTTGCCGATCGGGAACTGCAGCCGGTCGCGGCCCCCCTCGGTGCGCACGACCGCGATGTCTTCGCCGTTGGGTGCCCAGTCGGCATCGCGGACGCGGTCGACCAGTTCTCGTGGTGCTCCGCTGCCGAGCGGCAGGCGGGCGAGCATGGCCGGCCGTCCCGGTCGCGGCAATAAGACCGCAAGCTCCCCGGACTTCGAGACGGAGTTCACTCTGCCGCGCACGTCGAGCGAACGGGACTCTGGAGTACCCGGTTCCGCGGTATAAACCGTCGCCGGCGTACCTTCCCATGACGCCGAGTAGACAACGGTTTTCCCGTCCGGTGCGAAGCGTGCTCCCTGGACGGACCCGCGTCGAAATGTGAGTGGCTCGAAGGTCGGCGGCTGGAACGCTGCTGCAGGCGCGGCATCCTTGTGCGACGCGACACCGATCAGCACACCACTCGCGAGCAGTGCGGCGCCGATGAGTGCAGGTTTCATCCTGCGCCATGAGCTGGCGGAGGATGCCGCCGCCGGCATGGCGCGCCCGACCGATGTGCCACTCGTGGATTCGAGGTTGAACGCAATGTCGTGCGCGGACTGGAAGCGCTCCTCGGGATTCTTCTCCAGGCAGTGCAGGACGATGCGTTCGAGGTCGGGCGGCAGATCGCCCGCCTGATCGGCCATCCGCGGCGGGTCGGCCTTGAGGATCGCGCTCATCGTCTCGACCGCCGAGTCCGCGCGGAAGGCGGCCCGGCCCGTGAGCATCTCGTAGAGCACGAGACCGAAGGAGAAGATGTCGGAGCGATGGTCCGCCGGTTCGGCGCGAATCTGTTCCGGCGCCATGTAGCTGGCCGTGCCGAGGATCATCCCGGCTTCGGTGTTGGCGGCACCGGCAGGCACCGGACCGGTTGCGGCGAGCATCGCCGTCTCGGCGGATGCCGCGACACCACTTGCCACCTTGGCGAGACCGAAGTCCAGGATCTTCACGCGCCCTTCGCGCGTGATGAAGACGTTGTCAGGCTTCAGGTCGCGATGAACGATGCCCTTCTCGTGAGCCGCGGCCAGCCCGCGCGCGAACTGCGACGCGATCTCGACCGCCTTGCGCGGCGGCATCGGCGAGCCGTCGATCCGCGCTCGAAGCGTTTGCCCTTCGAGCAGCTCCGAGACGACGTACGGTGAGCCGTCGTGGGTGCCGATGTCGTAGACCGCGAGGATGTTGGGATGGTTGAGCATCCCCGCCGCGCGCGCTTCCTGCTCGAATCTGCGCAACCGATCGGGATCGGTGGCGAAGGAGCGGGGAAGGACCTTCACGGCCACATCGCGCGAGAGTCTCGTGTCTTTCGCGCGATAGACTTCGCCCATCCCGCCGGCGCCGATCAGCGAGACCACTTCATAGGGACCCAGCCGGGTACCCGTCGTCATTGTTGTTGTCATTGGAGGAGTGAAGTATAGCTGAGTCGGGACGGGATCAGAGGGCGCCACAGAGAGGCGGAGGCGCATCGGCCGGCCGCTCGCCTCGGCGCGAGGCCAGCGCTAGCCAGCGTCTATAATCTCCGCCCAAGTGTCTCTGGCTCCCGGTTCCAGGCTCGGGCCCTACGAAGTCATCTCGCACATCGGCGAAGGCGGAATGGGCGAGGTGTATCGCGCGCGCGACACGAAGTTGAATCGCGACGTCGCGATCAAGACGCTGCCGCCGGCATTCGCAGCGGATCACGATCGGCTCTCGCGGTTCGAGCGCGAAGCCCAGTCGCTTGCGGCGGTGAATCACCCGAACATCGCACAGATCTTCGGGGTGCTCGAATCGCCACCGGCACTGGTGATGGAGCTTGTCGATGGGGAAGACCTCTCGTCCCGTATCGGTCGTGGCGCGATCCCGATCCGCGAAGCGCTGTCGCTTGCGATCCAGATGGCCGACGCGCTGGCGTCGGCACACGAGCGTGGCATCATCCATCGCGATCTCAAGCCCGCCAACATCAGAGTCACCGAGAGCGGCACGATCAAGGTCCTGGACTTCGGTCTTGCGAAGGCGAACATCTCCGCTGTCGCCTCACATGGGTCCGGAGGGCAGCAGGCGCAGGATCTACCAACGATCACCTCCTCGGCGCTGACCCAGCTCGGGGTGATCCTCGGGACCGTCGCCTACATGTCGCCCGAGCAGGCCAAAGGCAAGACCGTCGATCGCCGCGCCGACGTGTGGGCGTTCGGTGGCGTGCTGTTCGAGATGCTCACCGCGCGGCGTGCCTTCGCCGGTGAAGACGTTGCCGATGTAATCGCGTCGATCATGCGTGCGGAGCCGGACTGGGCAGCCCTACCTGCCGAAACTCCGCTCGGCATCCATCGGCTGTTGAGGCGTTGTCTCGAGAAGGATAGTGCAAAGCGGCTCGACTCGATGGCAGTGGCGAAGTTCGAGATGGAAGAGGCGCTCCGCATGCCGGCCGCTCAACCGGCCGCAGTCCTAGTTGGTCAACAGAGCTCGTGGCTGGCGCTCCTTGCCACCGGCGCGTTGTGTGCGCTGACGGCAGCCGGGGCAACGTGGCTCATGCTGAGACAGCCCGAGGCGCAACTCCCAGTCATTCATGTCCACATCACACCGCCGCCGCCGGATTTCGTCTCCCTCGATCCCTTTGTCGCCGACATCGACATCAGTCCAGACGGCAGCGTCGTTGCCTACAGCGGCAACCGCCAGGGTGCACTGCCGGAAATCTTTATCCGCAGACTGAATGAGGACCATGCCGTGGCATTGCCCGACACCACGGACGGACGCGCGCCGGTATTCTCGGCCGACGGGCAATGGTTGTCGTTCCAGGCTGGCGGAAACGTAAAGAGAGTTCCGCTGAGCGGCGGTGCGGTGGAATTCGTCTGCCGGCGGTGCTCGGGCGGTCACCGGGGGAGCACCTGGCTGCCGGATGGCTCCTATGTCTACACCACGGCCGGCGGGCAGGCCGGCATTCGCATCCTGAAGAGGGACGCCAGCACCTTCGAGATGCTGACGAAGGTGACGGGTAATGAACGGGCGCACTTCTTTCCGCGAGCGCTCCCAGGCGGACGCGGCCTCTTATACGCCGTGTTGGGACTCGGCGGGGATGTGCAGGTCGCCGCGTTCGATTTTCGATCGAAGACCAGCAAGGTCATCGTCCGTGGGGGCAGCAGCCCGCAATACGCCTCGAGCGGACACCTCTTGTACGCCGCCTCGGGAACGATCTACGCCGTCCCGTTCGACCTCGACCGGCTCGAGACGACCGGCGTCGGCACACCAGTTCTCGAGCATGTCGTCACCAAAACGAGCGGCGGGGCGAGCTATGCTGTCGCGCCGAATGGAACACTGGTGTACGTCGCTGGTGGCCAGATCACGTCGGCGTTCTCGGTGGTGCTCCGCGGCAGGAACGGGCCGCCGCAGATCCTCCCAGTGCCGGCCAGCGCCTACGTGTTGGCCCGTTTCTCACCCGACGGACGCGATGCGGTTCTCGACTCGCGCACCGGCGACTTCGATCTTCATGTCTGGAATTTCGCGACGAAGCAGTCGCGGCGCCTGACCTTTGCGCCTACGGTAGAACAATACCCAGTGTGGACGCGCGACGGTCGGCAGGTTCTCTATGCGGGAATTGATGAGGGCGTCTTTGGCGTCTTCCGAAGGAACGCCGACGGCAGCGGCAGCGTCGAGCGTCTGACGCATCATGACGTCGCATTGCTGCCGACGTCGATCACGAAGGACGGTGCGCTACTCCTTGGTCACGTGACAGCGGAAAACGGCAGCCTGCCGCGCGGCATCTACGCCATCGACATGACCGGCGACCACACGCCACAACTCGTGCAGGGGACGGCGAAGATTCCGATCAACGCCGAGCTGTCGCCAGACGGTAAATGGATCGCCTACGAGACCGCCGAGTCCAGCCGATCCGAGGTCGTGGTCCAACCGTTCCCAAATGTTGCCGCCGGAAGGTGGCAGGTGTCTTCGAACGGCGGATCGCAGCCGCTCTTCAGCGCGCGCGGTGACGAGCTCTTCTATCGGGACGCCGATGGCCGGCTGATCGCTGTTCCGGTGGATCTTGGTGCGACATTCAGTCAGGGACCAGCCAGCGTGGTGTTTGAGAACCTGTTCTCGCCCGGGCCGGGCCGACCATATGACGTATCGCCAGATGGTCAGGGCTTCCTACTCATCAACGAACAGCGGCTGGAGCCGACGTCAGGAACGCCGCCGCAGCTGAATGTGATCCTGAACTTTGCGCAGGAGTTGAGGAAGGTGAGATAGGGAGAACGCTGGAGCCAGAGAGACGGTTTTTAGAAACTCAAAAATGTTTGTGCCGCTGTGGCCCTAAGTCTTCGCGATCTCGACTCGGTCGAGTCCAGGCGCATCAGCGCCCCTCCTGCCTCACCACGTAGATCGCATCGAGAGGTACGTCGATACGAGTAGACGTAGCCGGAATCGAGCCACTGCGACACGGTGAGCGTGGTCACGCCCGCGGCGTTCGGCGGCGCGATCTCGCGCAGAAAGGTGCGTGCGCCTGTGGTGACATTCACGACTTCAACGCGCGCTGGGACGGCGTTGCCGGCATTCACGATCACCGATCGGCCGTCGCTGCTCCAGCCGACGATGACGTCCGCCGGGGTCAGGCCTTTCGCCGCAACAGCCGATCCGCTGCCAATCGATCGAATCTCATAAGCGCCGGAACCCCGGTCGCCCAGCAGCGCCTTGCCGTCCTGCGTCAGCCAGGCCTGGCGGACGCCCTCTGGCGTAATCGGTTCGGGGGCGCCGCCCGTGATGTTCTGCTTGTAGCAGCGGGGGGCTTTTCCCTTTTCGTAGCCGCACACGACAAGCCCGGCGCTATCAGGAAGCCACTCGGCGACAACGTCGCTGCCTGTGTAGGTGTCGATTGGAGCACGGGTCAGACGGACGGGCTGACCGGCGCCGGTTGGATACAGCATCAAGTCTTGCGTCGGCATCAGCCCGCCGGCCCACCGGCCGTCAGGAGAGACACCGAAGGATGCGCCTTCGCCCAGGCGGACGGTTCGTCCGCTGGCGAGATCGCGGAGCGCCACCGCGTAGTTGGTTCCCGCAGTCTCATTCAGGTCGGTGAATGCGATGGAGCGTCGATCCGTGGACAGCTTGCCGAGGATTGATGTGTCGAGCCAGGCAAACTCCCGTTCCGCCGGATCACCGGGTATCAGTGCCCGGATGCTCGCCTTGATATCGCTGTTCACCACCAGCAGCCGCCCATCGGCGGCGGCGTCACGCACGGTCATCGAACCGGCGGTCGCGACGCGGTGCTTCACCACGGGCGGACCGGATGTATTCACGGCGAGCGCAAGGTATGCGCCTCCTTGCGACGCGGAGAACAGCACCTCTCGTCCATCCGGCGACCACGTCAGGCCGTCCTCACCCCAGTACTCACCCGACAGGGTCTTGATCTCACCGCTCTTGGTGAGCAGCTTGAGCCAGCCACGATCGTCACCCGCAGTCGGATGCTCCATGAACGCGACCTGGGCACCGTCCGGAGAGACGCGGGGATCGCTCAGATACCCGGAGACCCGATGCCGAACCTGCCCGATCGGATACTCGAGGAGATCCTGTCCATCGGCGATGTGAATGATCGCCAGGGTGCTGCCGTCGGGCGACCAGTCGGCGTCACGGACGTTGTCCATCCACGGCCGCGGCGCGCCGTCGAGCGTCATCCGCGCGAGCGTGCCGCTGAACAGGTGGTGATGCAGCAGGCGCGCTCCTGTGATCACCGCCAGCTCCCCCTTTGAGGACACCGACAACAGGTGAGTGGCTGTCTGACCTATGCTCTGCGGCGCGAGCGCGTCGGGGCGAATGACGAACAACTGGGGCACGTTGCCCATCGTTGCCGCGCTGAACACGATGGTGTGACCGTCGGGCCCGAACCGCGCATTGCTCACCGACATCGAGTCCCACGTCTTCTTCTCGAAGGTCATCGCGGTCGCGGATGGCGACGTGCGCCGGCCGAGGAAACCGCCGAGCGCCAGCGCTCCCGCGATGAGCGTGGCGACGGCCGCGTACCTGATCCAGCCGCGGCGGGACGTGTCCTGCGGAAGCGCTGTGACAGACGCCGACGCCACGTTCGATCCGGACAGCGCGCCGAGAGCGAAGGCCACGTCGCGGGCGGTCTGGAAGCGTTCGACCGGATTCTTCTCGAGGCAATGACGGACGATGCGATCCATCGAGGGGGAGATCTCCGCGCGCGTGCCGGTCAGCTCGGGCGGATCCTCCTTCAGGATCGCAGTCATCGTTTCGGCGGCCGTGTCGCGCTGAAACGCACGGTGTCCGCTCAGCATTTCGTAGAGGACCGCGCCGAGCGCGAAGAGATCGCTGCGCGCGTCGACCGCCTGGCCGCGCACCTGTTCGGGAGCCATGTAGCCGACCGTGCCCATGACGGTCCCGGGGTCGGTCATCGCCGCCATGGTGGGGTTGGCGCCCGACGTCGACTCGACCTGGCGCGCGAGGCCGAAGTCGAGGATCTTCACCTGGCCGTCTGCGAGCAGGAAGATATTGTCTGGCTTCAGGTCGCGGTGAATCACGTTCTTGTCGTGCGCCGCGGCGAGTCCGCGCGCGACGTGCATCGCGATTTCCACCGTCTTGCGGACGGGCAGCGCGCCGGCGACGAGCCGCTCGCGCAGGGTCTCGCCGTCCAGCAGCTCCATCACGACGAACAACAGTCCGTCGTGCACACCGGTGTCGAAAAGGTTGACGATGTTCGGGTGCGAGAGCGCGGCGACCGTCTGTGCTTCACGGTCGAAGCGGGCGCGGCGGTCGGCGTCCTGTGAGAAGGCCGCCGGCAGCACTTTGATCGCGACCGCGCGATTCAGCCGCGTGTCGGTCGCGCGGTAGACCTCGCCCATGCCACCCTCGCCGACCACCGCCTCGACGAGATACGGGCCGAGACGCGTTCCGGAGGTCAAAGGCATAAGGTGCGGCAATTGTAGATCGTTTGCCTTTTGAAACTTGGTCTCTGTGTCTTTGTGCCTCTGTGGCTCCTGTCCAGCGCCTCTGTGGCTCCTGCCTCTGTGCCTCCTCCGCCGAAGGGTGCACGACTACGGAATGCCAGAGGGCCTCGTGCGGACGCCGTCGAGGAGCCTGAGGGATGTGACCTGCGCGCCCGGCACGTGACGTGCTGAACCCGCTTCGAGCCTGTGACCGACACGCGCCGCGTTGAACCAGCCTCCCGCGGGATCTTCGATCAGCCGTCGACGCTGGTGTTTCCCGCTGTCGTCAGCGGGTTCGCGCTGCTCGCCCTGGCCGCACCGCTCGGCGACGCCGAGGAGCCATTGCACCGTGTCGGGGCGCTGCTCGCGATCGCGGGATTGCTGCAGATTCTCCACGGCGTCCGGCGGGCGGATCTTGGCGCGCTGCGTCGCGCAGTGGGCGGCGGCGTTCTCAGCACTTTGATGGGGCTGCTGGTCCTGTCGACCCCGTCCTCCTCGATCCCTGCCGTCGTCCTGCTGCTGGCGGCAGCGTTCGCCGTCGAAGGCGTGGTCTACGTGTTGGGCGTGCGCCATACGGCCGGCCGTCAGCGGCAGCTGGGATGGCTGGCCGCGGCCGGCGACCTCGCTGCGGCCGCCGCCCTGCTGATGTTCCGAAACGCCGCGAATACGTGGATCGTTGCGGGCGCGGTGGCGCTGCGCCTGTTCGGCATTGCGTGGGCGATGATCGTGACGCCGGTGCATACCGCGGAAGACGCGGGCGGTACCGTGCTCGATGATCTTGGACTGGCCGATCGTCCGGAAGCGGTCGAACTGCTCGCGGGCGTGACGTTCGAGGAACGGGTCCGCGCCTCCAGCGATCGGCGATGGACGATCGCATTCCTGGTGACGCTCTTTGCGATCCACAGCGCGCGCCTCGAAACGGACGGCACGCTCCTCGGTTACGCGTCACCGGCGATCGCGGTGGTCGGCGACATCGTTCTCGCGTTCCTGTTTGCCTTCGTCATCGTCGCGCCCCTCGCGGTGTCGCTCCGAACGTCGACCCGGTGGCTCGAGCGCGTGATCTGGCGCTGGTATCTTTCGGTTGGGCCGGAGGGCGGCGGGGATCCGCGCGCTGACCGCGAAAACATGGCTCAGATACCGGCTTCGCATGGGGATGCCAGTTGCGCGAGGCCCGTTTCTCGATTCCCGCCGCGCTGTGGCGCAGCCTGGCGGCCGGCGTGCCGGTCGCCGCGATCGTTGCCGCGACCGTCCCGATGTGGGGTATGAGCTGGTTCTTCGACACGGAGAACTGGGCGTCCGGCATCTGGAACTCCTGGGCCGAAGCGCGCACCGATGCGTGGCGCGAAGCGATGATCGCGCGATCTCGAGCGGCGATGCTGCCACGCGCGTTCGCGGTGACGGCCCCGGGAACGACAATCGGGTGACTTCAGCTTCGTCGTGATCGGCGACACCGGCGAGGGAGACGCCTCACAGCAGATCCTTCGCGATCAGTTGACGACCGTCGTCGAGCAGGACGATGTGCGGTTCGTCGTGATCAGTTCGGACGTCGTCTATCCGAACGGGTCGATGATCGACTACGAGGCGAGCTTCTGGCTGCCGTTCAAGGGGATCACCAAGCCGGTATTCGCGATCCCGGGCAATCACGACTGGTACGACGCGCTCGAGGCATTCCTCGCGACCTTCCTTCAGCCGGACGAGGCGCGTGCCGCCATGCGGGCCCGCGCCCAGGCCGATCTGCGTCTCTCGAGCACAACCGACGCGCGCATCGAGCGCCTCATCGATGAAGCCGCGCGCCTTCGCCGCGAGTACCGTGTGCCGACCGGATTCCAACGCGGACCGTTCTTCGAGTTCCAGACGGACCGCTTTGCGCTCCTCGCCATCGACACCGGCATCGTGAAGCGAATCGATCCCGCCGAGTGGGCGTGGCTCGAGACAGCGCTCGAACGCGCGCGCGGCAAGATGATCATGGCGATCCTCGGGTCATCCGTTGTACGCGAAAGCGTTCGACATGGCCTATGGAAACCCCGAGTTCGCGCGTCTCAAGCAACTGCTGCTCGATCACAACGTCACGATCGTCATGGCGGGCGACACGCACGACTTCGAGTACTACGCCGAGCCCGCGCACGAGAGCCGGCCGGCCGTCCATTACTTCGTCAACGGGGGAGGGGGCGCCTACCTGAGTCTGGGTACCGCGCTCGACTGGCCGGCGAATGCGCCGACGCCTGAATGGGCGTTCTATCCGACGCGCGAAGCACTCGTCGACAAGATCGACCCGCGGACGCCGTGGTGGAAACGGTCCGGCGTGGTGGTGGACGAAAAATTACAAGGCCTGGCCATTCTCAACCGAGCATCTGTCGGCGCTCTTCGATTACAACGTCGCGCCGTTCTTCCAGAGCTTTGTCGAGGTTCGGGTCGAACCCTCGTCCGGTCGGGTGCGTCTGCGTCCATACGGCGTGAACGGGCGGCTCCGCTGGCGGGATCTCTCGCGGTCACGGTCGTTGAGCGCGGCGACCGGAGCAGCGGACGACTTGGTCGAGTGGGTGGTCTCCCAGCGGTGACGAGACGCAGAGACGGCGGGCCACGGAGACGCAGAGACACAGAGCTACTTTTTGAATACAAAAGAGCGCCGCAATGACCGACATCTCTACGGTTCGACCGTTTGTTCGCCGCTGGATCCTTCGCCTCGCGTGGACCGCGGTGGTCGTGTTCGTCACGATCGTGATCGGCGGTGCAGTGAATGCCCGGCGCCGATTGCCGGACCTGCAGCCCTGGCATCGGATCGTTCCCCGCGATCTCAAGGCGTCAGACGTCAAGGCCTCGTCGACGCTCGCGGATTATCTTGCGATCGAGAACGCCGCATTCCAGACTGTCCGCGAACAGGTGGAGGATCGCCTGGATCCCGCCTGGAAGCTGCCCGCTAATCGCTACAACCGTGATGGACGTTCGCACTGGTCGCGCCTCGGGACCGACTGGAACCGCACCCAGGTCCTGACCCCGGCGAGCGATCCGATAGGCGGCGCCCTCCTCGTGCACGGCCTCACCGATGCGCCGTATGCGATGCGCACTATTGGCGAGGATCTGCGCGGGCGCGGGTATTACGTGATTGCGCTCCGCGTCCCCGGACACGGGACCGTGCCGGCCGGTCTCACCGACGTGACCTGGGAGGACTGGCTGGCGGCCGTCCGACTTGCGGCGCGCGAGCTGCGCGCGCGGATCGGTCCGAACAAGCCGCTCATGCTCGTCGGCTATTCGAACGGCGGTGCGCAAGTGCTGAAATACGCGCTGGATGTCATCGAAGGATCGGGCGATCCGCAGGCCGCTCGCATCGTGCTGTTGTCGCCGATGATCGGCGTCCCGAAGTTCGCCTGGCTCGCGCGCGTCATCAGCCTGCTCGGCCCCATCCCCGCATTCGAGAAGGCGCGCTGGCTCGACATCTACCCTGAATACAACCCGTTCAAGTACAACTCGTTCCCCGCGAATGCGGGTCTGCAGACCTGGCGGCTCACGACGACGCTGCAGTCCCAGGTTGCACGGATAGCCGCCGCGGGCCGCGGCGGGGAACTTCCGCCGGTGCTCACGTTCCATTCGCTGGTCGACGCAACCGTCAGCACGCCGGCTCTCGTGCACGCGCTCTACGATGTCATTGCCGACGAACGATCGGAACTGGTGCTCTTCGACATCAATCGATCGTCCGGACTCGTCCCCTTCATCCAGCCAGGCGATGCGGCACTCGTTTCAACGCTCACGGACTCGTCGTCGCGCCGATACCGACGCACGTTGATCACCAACGTGGATCCCTCGTCGCTCGATGTCGCCGAACGCACCGTCGCGCCTGGAGCCACGACTGTCGACGTGCATCCGCTTGGCCTCGCCTGGCCCAGCGACGTCTACTCGCTATCGCATGTCGCGATCCCTTTCCCCATGTCGGACCCTGTCTATGGACGCGGCGAGGTCGGATCGGCGTCAGGAACCATCCGCCTGGGCGTGTTGAGCCCGCGCGGAGAGCGGTCGGTGCTGACGGTGCCATCCGATACGCTCATGCGCATTACCTGGAATCCGTTCTTTCCCTACCTGAGTGCGCGACTGGACTCCTGGCTCACGCCGCGAGAGTCGTCCAAGGCATTTACAGGAGGGCAGGGGGTCAGGAGATAAGGCGGGCTGGGCGCCGGCCCTTGGCCCACTCGCGCGAAGCGCGTGGCCAGCCCGCCGCGTCTGCACGCTGTGGACTTTTCTGCTCTCCCGTACAGATTCGAGAATTTAGTTCTGACGGTAAGAACCGGCAGTAACAGGAGGACACGAGGACAGGAGATAAGGCGGGCTGGGCCCCGGCCCTTGGCCGGCGTGGTGGGCCTGGCGTGCGCGACGGATGCAAGCAGCTGTCGATCGCGTGCTGTTTGCATCCGCCGCTCACGCCAGCCCCACTCGCGCGGAGCGCGTGCCCAGCCCGCCGCGTCTCTACGCTCCTGATCTCCTGCGTCTCCTGTAAATTGTCTTTCCTCGTGCTTCGTTCAAGTTGCGGCGCGGTCCTCCCGATAAGCTGTTCATGCGATCTATCTGCGCCCGGTCCCTCAATTCCATCTGCCTTTTGCTGGCGGCAATGGCTGTGCTGTTAACTACGTCCTCCAGCGCTTCGGCGCAGGGGTTCGGCGTGGGCGCGCGGATGTCCTGGGTCCAGTCCGATACCGAGGCGGACGTCGATGCGGTGCGGTTCGTCGGCGGGCAGATCCGGTTGATGTCGCCTAAATGGGGCCTGGAACTCGCGATGGATCACCATTCGGAGGAATTCGACGCCCTCAACCAGAAGATCAGCGAGACGCCCATCCAGGCGTCGCTGCTCATGCGAGTCGGCCACGGTAAGGTGGCGCCGTTCCTGTTGGGCGGGGCCGGCTGGTACAAGCGCAAGGTGGAGGCGATCGACGGCCCCCACGATCTCGACATCGATGAGACCGAGTTCGGATGGCACGCCGGCGGCGGGCTCGAAGTGCTAGCCGGGCGCCACTTCGGCCTGCATGGCGACTATCGCTACACCTTCCTCGACTTCGGCAAGAATGAAGACGAGGACACGGGCTTCATCAAAGGCCTGCTTCCTGGACACAAGGGATCGATGTGGACCGCAGGCGCAACGATATATTTCTGAAAGCTCTCAGCTGTCAGCTGTTGGCTCTCAGCTGCCTGGCCGCTGCGAGTATTCGCGCGCAGGATCTGGTCGCCGTCGCACCCGCCGCGGCAAAAGTTCTCTACGAGGATGCGCGCGTGCGCGTTGTCCGGCTGACGATGGCGCCGAACACGTCGTCACCGACCCACGATCGTCCGCGGCGCGTGGTTATTCCGCTGACTGGGAACGACGTCACGATTACGCGGCCGGATGGCACGGTCGGATCAACAAAGACGGACGCACTGCGGCCGGCCTGGAGTGAGCCAGGACGACGCGCGGTGACCAATCTGGCCGGCCGCCTCGAAAACATCATCGTCGAACTGAAAACCGCGGACGCGCCAGGCGTTGCCGTCCAGCAGCCACCGTCACCGCCGCCCGCAGAGTATCTCGCCGACCCGCGGCACCGGTGGCTGTTCGAGAATCAGTACGTGCGCGTTTACGATGTGCGCATTCCGCCCGGTGAGATGACGGAGTTTCACCGCCATGCTTACGATGCGGTGGCCGTCCGGGCGTCTGGGGGACGGGTCAGCACGCAGCTCGAAGGCGCTCAGTGGAGTGCGCCAACAGAGATCGAGCCTGGCAGCGTCGTGTTCGACGCTGACTCGAAAAAGCCGTTCGTCCACCGCGTCCGCAACGACGGGACATCGGAGTACCGCCTGATACTCGTCCAGCTGCTTCAGTCGCGCTGACCCGGTGCGATCAAGCCAGCTGCAGCGCCGTCGGCAGCGCGATCCCTTCCTTGTTCACGACCTCGAAGTACTCGTTGTGCGCGTCGGGCCCTAACATCGGATCGAGAAATTTCTGCAGCGTGTCGATCGATGACGCCTCCCAGATGCAGACGGCCTTGCGGCCATCGGGCGTCGGGATCGAATGATGCAGCTTCATAGAGGGTGGAATGTTCGCGAGGCTCTGTTGCGCGCGCGGCCACACCTTGGCGGGATCCGAAACACTGTGCTGAACGAGGATGTACATACTGTTCTCCTTGCGGGGCTGAAAGAGCGACGATGCGCCTCGTTCCGACCGTCCGTCAAGGAGAATCGTGATTCTGCTAAGAGACGCGGCGAGATTGAACGCTACTGCATCGCGGGCACTGATGGATCTCCTCGATCAGCCCCCACCGGCTGCCATCTGCTCGTTCGGCCTCCTCGGCACTGATCGGCACGACCGGCTTTTCCGCGTGCGCGTTCATCGTTTCGCCGCACTCCGCGCACGTCATCGGTGCAATTCGGCTGTTCATTGATCCACCGCTACTTTCTCGCGCCCGTACCGCAGCGTCCTCGACATCCAGAACAGCTCTCGCAGGAACTTGTCGATGCGCGGCAGCATCGCCGGGTCGCGCAATTCGCCAGAGTCATCAAAGACCTTCCGCGCGCTCGAGACGTTGACGTCCCAGAAGATGGTCACGAGGCCCAGCTCCCGCATGACGGGCAGCAGGCTCTCGATCACTCTGGTGCCGCCGAATCCGCCGGCGGACACGCCGACGATACCGACGGCTTTGTGGATGTATTCCTTCAGGCAGCTGTCGAGCACGTGCTTCAGCAGCCCGGGATACCCGTGGTTGTATTCGGGGGTGACGATAACCAGCCCGTCGGCCGCCGCCATGAGCCCGGCGAAGCGGCTATCCTTGATCCCCTCACCTGCATCGTCAACGGGCATCGGGACCGTCGCGATGTCGATCAGTTCGGTCGTCACCGCCGTTCGTTTCGCGATCTCGCCTACCATGAGGTTCGCGACCGCCGCGCTCGCGCGGCCCTTGCGCGCGGTGCCGAGGATCACAGGGATGAAGAGCGGTCGATCGTCCATGTTCCTATCCAATCGATCTGATCCGAGCGTTCAACGCCAGTTGACCATCACGCGGACGGCGGGCTCCGCACCCGGATCGGCCGCAGAGGGCGGAAGGATGATCAGGAACCGTCCGGTGGTGTGATCCACCGCGTAGTTCATCCCGGCTTCGGTGCGCCAGTTGAACACGCCGGTGAACAGCGGCCGCGGCTGGCCGGCCCTGAAGCCTGGCGACGATTCGATCGGCACCACCATCTGCACCGCGTCATTCTTGAAGAACAGCTCGCGGCCGTCGGCCGACCAGCGGGGGCCGATGCCGCTTGACGTCGAGATCTGCCACTGGCCGGTGCCGTTCAACTCGCGGACCCAGATCTCCTGGACACCGGACACGGTGGACACGTAAGCGACCAGGCGACCGTCCGGCGAGACCGCGGGTGCGTATTCGATTGCCGCGGTAGCGGCAATTGGGATCGGTGCTGCCGATGGCTGCAGGGGAACCCTGAGAACGTCACTGTTGGCCGTTTGTCCCTTCGGTACCTGCATCACCACGGCGAAGCGTTCCTGCGGATCCATGAAGCCGAGATACGCGCGCCCGCCGAGGGTCGCGAGCGAGACGGCCTGGCCGCTGCCGTCGACCGGCTTGCGCAGCAGTGTCGACGTGAGCGTCTTCGGATCGATGTCGAAGTAGTAGATCGACTTCCCGTCGGGCGACCAGGCGGGTGAGGCAGCGTGCCCTTCGAAGGTGAGGCGCGAGAACACTTTGCGATCCAGTTCGTACGTCCAGATGTCGGAGCGGCCGATGGTGCCGACAATCACCGCGAGACGCTTTCCGTCCGGCGATACGGCTGGCTCATTGAACTCGGCGGGGGGGATGTCGATCAGGGTCCGCTGCCCGGTCCTGTCGACCCACGCGAGCCGCCGCATGCCGCTCGCCGAGAGCCCGGGCACGTGCACCAGCGTGTTGTCGGCGCTGATCGCGTAGTGGCCCGCGCCGGTCGTCGAATCACCCTCCACGCCGGGCAGGACGGCGGCCGGTTCGCCGATGGTTTCGAGCCTGGCGGCGTCGAAGCGCACCGTGAAGAGCACGCCGCGCCGCATGAAGAGCAGCCGGCCATCCTCGGTGCACCGCACCGTGTTGGCGCTGTCGAGCACGCGCGTGCGCGCTCCGGTCGCGACCGTAACAGCGTCGATGTGTGCATCGCTGTAATCGTCCGGGCTGCCCTCCGTCCCGATGGTGAAGAGGACGGCCTTGCCGCCGGGAACCGTCGCGGGCCACCGGTGCGAGCGCTCACCGGCCTGGCGATCGACCGTCGTGAGCTCCTTCATCGGCCCCCCGCTCGCGGGAACCACGAACAGTCCCGTGCCGACGTTAGGAGCGAGCACGAGATTCTGGTCGTCGATCCAGGCCAGCCCGCGCGGGTCGGAAATGGCCGCGAGCTCCACGCGTGTCTTGCCATCGAGCGTGACCTTGACCAGCTGTGAAGTCGTTGCGAACGCGATCCACTTGCCGTCCGGCGAGAACGCCGGATCGGAGGCCTCGCGCGTTCCGGGGATCTCCTGCAGGTCCACAGCGGAGCGGCTACGCAGGTAGAGTCGCGATCCGTCCGCCGGTGAGGCGACGAACGCGATATTGGATCCATCTCTCGATACGGCCAGGGCCGGACGCGACGAGAGCACCAGCGAGGTACCAGCCGGCGGGCGAATGTCGAACTGGATCATGGCTGCGGGGGTTTCAGTCGAACGTCCGCGCCACAACAGGCCCGCGATCAGCGCCGTGCCGAGCGCAAGTGCGATCCAGATGGCCGGGGTGCTGGCCCGCGGCTTTGCCCGGGCAACCGCCGGCGCAGGGGCGAGCACACCGCTCGCCGTAAAGGGGCCATCCAGTTCGAGCCGGGCATCGCCAATGTCACGCAACCGCCGGCGCGGATCGCGCTCGAGGCAGCGACGGAGGACCTGCCGCACTTCGCCGGGAACACTGGCGGGCAGGAGAGTGAAGTCCGGCTCCTTCGTGAGCACGGCGGCGATGATGTCGGAGACACTCTCACCGGCGAACAGTCGTCGGCCCGTGAGCATCTCGAACAGTACGACGCCGAAGGCCCAGATATCCGCGCGTCGATCGACCGCCTTCCCCCGTGCCTGCTCGGGTGCCATGTAGGCCGCCGTGCCGAGCACGATCCCCAACTCCGTTCCGGCACTCGTATACGTAGGGGAATTCATGGTCCCGGCGCCGGAGAGGGCGGCAGATCCGGCCATCGCCTTCGCCAGTCCGAAGTCGAGCACCTTGACGACGTCACCAGGAGTGATCCGGACATTGGCCGGCTTCAAGTCGCGATGCACGATGCCGTTCTCGTGGGCGGCTTCGAGTCCGCCGGCGATCTGCCGCGCGATGTCGAGTGCCTCGTCGAGCGGCATGCCAGCCGGATGGCGGGCGATCTTGTCCGCGAGTGTTTCCCCTTCGACCAGCTCCATCACCAGGAGATGGCGGCCATCGACGTACTCGATGCCGTGCAGCGTCGCGATGTTCGGATGATTGAGGGACGCGAGCGTTCGCGCCTCCTGCTCGAAGCGCGCCGTCCGTTCGCGATCGGCGACGAACTCGTCGAGGACGAGTTTCAGGGCGACGCTTCGCTGCAGCCGCGTGTCGCGGGCGCCGTAGACGGTGCCCATTCCTCCCTGTCCGAGGACGTTGACGATCTCGTACGGACCCACACGCGTACCGGGAGCGAGGTTCACGCGGGGATTATACGGGAGCTCTTCGGATTGCCCGGCCGTATACTGCCGCCCATGACGACCATCGCATTGCTCCTTCTTGCGCTTTTCGTAACAGGCGTTTCACCCGGCAGCCCTAAAGGGCTGCACTACGACCGAATCGGCAGCCCTGAAGGGCTGCACTACGACCGAACCGGCAGCCCTGACGGGCTGCACGACGACCTCCAGGCGGTCGACCTGACGAAGCAGACGATCGTTGATCTCTCGCACGAGTACGGCCCGTCGACCGTGTTCTGGCCGACCTCACCGAAGAAGTTCGAGCTCGAGAAGCTGGCCTCAGGCCAGACGGAGGGAGGCTACTTCTACGCGGCGAACATGTTCTCCATGCCGGAACATGGCGGAACTCATCTCGACGCGCCCTTCCATTTTTCCGAATCCGGATGGACGACCGAAAAGATTCCACTCGAGCGACTGGTCGCGCCGGCAGTCGTGATCGACGTGACCGCAGCCGCAACGGCGGACCGCAATTACCGCGCGACGCCAGACGATGTGCTGCAGTTCGAGAAGAAGCACGGTGCCATCACCCGCGGCACGATCGTGCTGCTGCGTACCGGCTGGAGCCAGCACTGGCCGAACGTGAAGGCGTACCTGGGTGATGACACTCCGGGTGACGCATCGAAGCTGTCATTCCCTTCGTTCGGAGAGGATGCGGCGCGGCTGCTCGTGGAAGGTCGGGGAGCGGCGGCGCTTGGGGTCGACACCGCATCGACTGACTACGGACGCTCGACCGACTTCAGGGTGCACCGCGTAATGGCCGCGAAGAACGTGCCCGGCCTCGAGAACCTGACGAATCTCGACAAGCTCCCGCCCCGTGGCGCCATCGTCGTCGCACTGCCGCTCAAGATCGAAGGAGGGTCCGGGGGGCCGCTGCGAGCCATCGCGCTCGTGCCGAAATGACAAGACCACAACTAGAATAGCGGCGCACATGAATCCGACAGCCAACCGTCCGCTCGTTTTCGTCCTGATCGTTCTGTCGATGCTGCTCCTGATCCCGGGACTGTTCCTCCCGGTCCTGACGATCCGCGGCGTCCTGACTCGCGATGGCCTGGCGCAGGTCGCACCGATGATGCTGGAGAAGGGGCTCAACGACGACACCATTGCGGTGCTGAAGTCGATGATGAATCCGAGCATCCTCGGGTTCCTGCAGGCGACCGGCGGGGACGTCCGCAAGATCATCATCGAGAAGCTCGGGCCGCAGATCTCGAGCGCACTGCAGAAAAACGTCGCGGAGGTGGAGGTCTACACGCAGACGCGCAGCATCACCGGCGCGGTGCGGCGACTGTACGAAGTGGGGAGTCCCATCCCGGCGACGCTCATTCTGCTGTTCAGCGTGATCGTTCCATTCGGCAAAGCCGCGCTCGTCGGGCTCGCGATGTACATGAAGAGCCCTAACTGGAGACATCGCACGCTGCGATTCGTGGCGATGATCGCAAAGTGGTCCATGGCCGATGTCTTCGTCGTCGCGATCCTGATCGCCTTCCTCGCGGCACAGGCGAGCACCGCGACCACGACCGGGCCAAATGCTGCGCCGGCATTGATTGCGTTCAAGGCGACCTTCGGCCCCGGGTTCTACTGGTTCGCGGGTTACTGCCTCTTCTCGCTCGCGTCGCAGCAGCTCACGGTCAGGCTGGCAGGACGTCATCCTTGATGGTTGATCCTTCATCCGGGCGGATCCTCCATCCGGATCGTTGATCCCGGATCTCCAAGTGCACATCGCGCACCGGCGTCCGGTCATTGTCCTTGCGCTGTTCTTCCTCCTCGCCGCTGCTGTCGCCTCATTCCGGTGGTGGTGGACGGCTCCCGCGCGTGAACGTTCACTCGATCCGGCGTGGGCCGCTCGGGTGGTGGTCTTCGCAGGCGATGGGGTCATCGGCGCGGGTGACGGGACGGTCTCGAGTGTGCGCTTCGATGATCCATTCGGCGTCGCGGTCCGCGCCGATAGCACCGTCTTCGTCAGCGACGGAACCGACAGGCCGCGCATTCGCGCGATCGCACCAGGCGGGCGCGTCGTCGATGTCGCCGGCGGCGCTGCTGGCTTCGCTGACGGTCCGGGTGCATCGGCGCGCTTTGCGACGGTCTCCGGCCTCGCACTTGCCGCGGACGGAACCCTGTATGTAGCAGACACCGGAAACAATGCCATCCGGCGGATCTCTACCGACGGGACCGTCTCCACCGCCGCCGGTGACGGCGCCGCTGGTTACGTCGATGGCCCCGGCGCCCAGGCACGCTTCAACGGACCGGTGGGCGTCGCGGTCGACCCCACCGGACGCGTGATCGTCGCCGATACCTACAACGATCGAATCCGCAGAATCGATCGCGATGGCACGGTGACGACGATCGCGGGCTCGAGCAATGCCGTTACCGCCGTTGATCCATCGGCATCGCTCGACACGCCGACCGGTGTGGCCGTCGACAAAGAGGGGCGGATCTATATTGCGGACGCGGGACACGGCGACGTCCACATACTTCAGTCATCCGGCGACCTGACGACGCTCACGACGTTCGACGGGTCCGCGAGACCGATCGGGATCGCGACCCGCGACGACACGGTCTTCGTCACCGACGCAAACGGACGCATCCTCGAGATCGATCAGAACGGTCGAACGCGCGTCGTTGCTGGTGGTGCACCAGGGTTTGCCGACGGTGCAGGCGATGACGCGAAGTTCAGACGTCCATCAGGGATCGCGATCGCGGCGCCAGGCCGGTTGATCGTTGCCGACACCGGCAACGCACTGATCCGGCTGGTCGCTGCCGCCGCGAAGTTCGAATTCCGGCCACCGCCGCCGCCAGGAATCCATCCGCATTTCGACGCCGTGTCCTTCGCCGTGCAGCCGTTGCTCTGGCCGGTCGCGCCGATGGAGGGCCCGCACGAGATTGCAGGAACGATGGGTGAAGCGCGGGGGAGCGATTCGGAGCGACTCCACGCAGGTGTCGACGTCCGTATCGACGAAGGCACACCGGTGCTGGCGATCCGTCCGGGTGTGGTCTCGAGCCCCGTATCGACAGGCGAGTTCGGCTCGCTCAACGAATGGCTCCGCATCGGCCCGATGACCTACGTCCACCTGCGCGCGGGACGTGAGCTCCACGATGTGCCCCTCGACCCGGAGCGGTTTGCCGCGAGATACGACGAAGCCGGGAAAGTACTGGGGGTGCGGGTGAAGCGCGGCGCGCGCTTCGGGACCGGAGAAATGATCGGGTCCGTCAATCGCTTCAATCACGTCCACATGAACGTGGGCTGGCCAGGCGAGGAGCTCAATCCGCTCGACTTCCGGCTGCTGCAGTTCAGCGACAGCATTCCTCCGTCGATTGGCAAGAACGGGGTGATGCTGTTCGACCAGGCAGGGCAGCGGCTCTCGCGGAAGCTGCGCGGACGGCTGCTCGTCTCAGGCGCTGTGCAGATCATCGTCGATGCGTGGGATCAGTCCGACGGCAATCGTCCCTCGCGCCGGCTCGCGCCGTACGCGTTGGGCTACCAGGTTCTGAATAAGGATGGCTCTCCGGTCGAAGGGTTCGAGCAGCCGCTCGAGACTATCCGCTTCAACCAGCTCGCGCGTGACGCTGACGTTCGGCTGATCTATGCCGCCGGCAGCGGAATCCCGTTTTATGGCAAGCGCGTCACGCGCTTCCTCTTCATCGTCACGAATACGTTTCGCAATGGGGTGGCTGCGCCAGGCTGGTGGGATGCAGGCGCGCTCCCGCTCGGCGACTACATCGTCCGGGTGTTCGCGTCGGATAACACCGGGAACCGTGTGACACGGGACCTTGGCGTCACGGTCATTCGTTAGCGGCTAACTCCAAACTCCAAACGCCAAACTCCAAACTCCAAACTCCAAATCCCAAACTCCTAAGCGTTCGGCTGAGAACCGCTTTGGCGTTTGGAGTTTGAAGTTTGGAATCTGGAGATTTGCAGTTTGCGCCTATTTGGCCGCGACGATGATGAACTCGGCAGGCTTTCCGCTCGTGTTCTTGCTCTCGTGCGGCTCACCGCGGCCGATCAGGGACACGTCGCCGCGTTTCCAGGTGGTCTTGGCTGGTTTGCCGTTGACAGCCAGCGACATCCCTTCGACTTGGAGGGCGATGACCACCTGATCGTAGTCGTGCTTCGTGCCGGCCGGCTCGGCGAAGGTTGGTTCAGCGACGATGTGGGTCGCCGTCCCCCGCGGCCCTTCCGCCAGCACCTTCAAGTCCATGTTCGGGCGAGTTGTCGGCAAGGTTGCCGTGCCTGCTGCGCCCTTGAACTCCACCAGGATTGCGTCCACCGCGGCCTTGCCCGTGTTGGACGGCGTGTGGACACCGGCCGGTGCGTACATTGCCGTGCCGACGGCCAACTCCTCGTCGCGGGACGTACCGTCCGCATTGGCGAAGTGGACCTTGGAGGTGGCCAGCGGAATCACGATCGAGTCCGGATGCTGGTGCGGCACGCTCTTGCCGCCGACCGGATACGAGATCTTGAGCACGCGCACGTGCTCGTTCTCCGCGATCAGCTTGTAGTGCGCCGGATCGACCTTCACCGGGTCCTGGGCTTGAGCGATCCCGCTTGAGAGGAGAACGAACGCAGCGATCGGCAGTAATGAACACGCCTTCATAAGGGCTCCTAACGAATGGACGAGTTACCGGGGAGAGAGGGCGTGAGTATGCCACATCTGCACTCTGCAATATTCAGTATCATCTGCGATGCTCACCAGACGCCACTTCATCGCCACGTCTACTGCCGCACTCGCGGCCGGCGCGTTCGGGCGCATCGATCTCTGCGCCCGCGGTCAGCAGCCGGCAGCACCGGTGACACCGGTGTTCAAAGAGCTGAGACGCAACACCGGTTACTGGACGGCGAAGGGGGGCACAATCGGATGGCTGATCAATCCCGCGGGCGTGATCGCGGTCGACAGCCAGTTTCCAGACACGGCGGCGCTGTGCCTCGACCAGCTGCTCAAGACGTCCGGCAAGACTGACATCACCGCGCTCATCAACACGCATCATCACGCCGATCACACCGATGGCAACGGCGTGTTCCGTCCGAAGACCAGGCAGATCATCGGCCATGCGAACGTACCGAAGTACATGCAGGCTACCTACGAGCGGGCGGTGGCCAGGCGGGCTCAGACGACGCCCGCCCCAACGACCCCGCCGCCCACCGAGCCGGTGGTGCCGGATCGGACGCTCACCAACACGTGGTCGATGGATCACGGGGACGAGAAGGTCGCGATCAAGCACTACGGGCCAGGGCACACAGGTGGCGACGTCGTCATTTACTTCGAAAAGGCCAACGTTGCGCACATGGGTGACCTGATGTTCAACCGGATGCACCCGGTGATCGATCGCCTCAATGGCGCCTCGATCGCGAACTGGACGACGGCTTTGAACAAGGTCGCGTCCGAACACCCCGCCGACACGATTTACATCTTCGGCCACGCAGGTCCGGATCGTCCTGTGACGGGCAGCCGCGCCGACCTCCTGTATCACGGCACTTACCTGACGGCGCTGCTCGACTATGTGCGCGAGCAGGTCAAGGCAGGGAAAACGCGTGAGCAGGTGCTCGCGTCCACCGACATGATCAAGGGCTTCGAGGACTACGGTCCGCTCACCAGTCGCCCACTCGGCGCCGCATTCGACGAGGTCTCAGGCGTCGGCGGGTAACTCCTAGCGCCAAACTTCAAACGCCAAATTTCAAACTTCAAAGCAAGTGAAGCTGAGAGCTGCCAGCCGGAAGCTCCGGCGCTCACCACCAGTTCGAGAGATGTCCCGTGGGATGACGGGGACGCTCGGCGTAGTGTGAAGTGTCGTTGAACAGGGTCAGTCGCGCGCGCACCGGATCCTTGAAGTCGAGGACGTTGAGGCAGGCAGGGGACTGATCGAGCCGATCGCGATACCCGCGCGCGTCGATGCCGAGCAGGCTGCAGAGCACCAGCCGAATCGTCGCTTTGTGCGAGACGATCAGCACCGATTGACCTTCGTGAAGCGTCACGATCTCGCGGATGGCCGGTAGCGCCCGGGCCAGAACAGCGACGCCGGACTCGGCACCGGGCGGAGCAAACGTGAAGGGATCCTCTTCCCACGCGGCGTAGTCGTTGGCGAACTGCGCTTCCACCTCGCTTCGCGTCAGCCCTTCCCACGGACCATGGCTGATCTCGCGCAGTTCGTCGCGCAGTATCGTCGTCAGGCCACACGCGTGCGCGACGATCCCGGCGGTGTCGGACGCGCGCGACAACGGGCTGGAGTAGATACCCATGATCGACTCGTCATGGAGCCGCTCACCAAGCCGCGCGGCCTGGCGGCGCCCCTCGTCCGAGAGATCCGCTCCGCTCGCACCGGAAAAGCGATTTTCGGCGGTCATCTGCGTGGCGCCATGGCGCGCGAGGTAAAGGCGGGTTGGTTTCATATTCGTGATCGTCGCTCAATTGTGTAACACGACCAGGAACCCAATTATTAAAGGTAGAGCTGACGTAATTGATAACACGCTAGTTTTTTCCTCGTCGTGCCGATAAGTGCACGGAACAGTTCGTGCCTGCGCAGACCACACACACATGTCATTCATGTCCAGCTTCGCCACAGATGTCGCCATCGATCTCGGCACCGCCAACACCTGCGTGTTCGCGCGCGGTCGCGGGATCGTCGTCAATGAACCGTCGATCGTTGCGTTCAACACCGCCAAGGGGGAAGTCGAGGCGGTTGGACAGGACGCTTACGAGATGCTCGGGCGAACGCCCCCGAACATCAAGGCGGTGAGACCCATGAAGGACGGCGTCATCGCCGACTTCGAAGCCGCCGAGCAGATGCTCGCGCATTTCATCCGGAAGGCCTACGGCCGCCGTCCGATGCTCCGGCCCCGTCTCCTCATTGGTGTGCCGCCGGAGATCACCCCGGTCGAACGCCGGGCCGTCAAAGACAGCGGGTTCCGCGCCAAGGCAAGCGAAGTCCATCTCGTCGACGAGCCGATGGCGGCCGCCATCGGCGCCGGCCTGCCGATTTCGGATCCTGCCGGCAACATGATCGTGGATATCGGCGGCGGCACCACCGATATCGCGGTGATCTCGATGGCGGGAACGGTCTACGGACGGTCGTTGCGCGTCGCCGGTGACGCCATGACGGATGCGATCGTCAACTACCTGAAGAAGTCCTGCAACCTGCTGATCGGCGAGCGGACGGCGGAGCAGATCAAGTGGGAGCTCGGTTCGGCCTCGCCGCTCGACGAGAAGCTGAAGATGGAAGTGAAGGGACGTCACGTTTCGCAGGGTGTGCCGCGAACCGTGATGATCTGCGACGAGCAGATTCGTGAGGCGCTTGCCGAACCGCTGCGCCAGATCACGCAGGCCGTCCTCGACGCGCTCGAGCGGATCCCGCCCGAACTGTGCGCCGACATCTACGACCGTGGGATGGTGCTCACGGGCGGCGGCGCGATGCTGCGCAATCTTGATCGCCGCCTGGGGCAGGAGACGGGATTGCCCGTCCTCGTCGCGGAGAACCCTCTGACGTCGGTTGTCGTCGGTGCCGGCATGATCCTCCAGGACCTCGCCCTGCTCAAGAAGGTGGCGTGGGCTTAGCAAGGTGCCAGGGTGCCAGGGTGCCAGGGTGCCGGGGGTGCCGGGGTGCCGGTGCAGACGTGCGTAGTGCAGCCCTTCAGGGACTGCGTCACCCGCAACCGTAGTGCAGCCCTTTAGGGCTGCCTGACCTGCCTTCTCAAGCGCCGCCTGACCCCGATCCAGTACGTCAGGTAGTAACCAAGGACGATGGCGCCGGCGGCCATCGAGCCTGCCACCCCCGCCGCGATGAACCAGGACGAACCCTCGAGTCCGGCGCGCCAGGAGTGCCAGCCTCGCCAGAAGCCATAGAAGATCCGCGCGGTGATCAGCAACGTCAGCATCAGCACGAGCAAGCGATTCGGCGTGTAATGCAATCCGCCGGTGGATGGCTCCCATCGGGTCAGCCACAGGCCGATGATCCCGAGCGCGCCGCCAGTCGAGAATCCCGCCGCCGTGTACCACAGGGCGCCCGGTACCCACACATTCGTCACCGCTGCGCTGACGAGAAACATCATTGCTGACAGCGTGAGCCCCACGATGTTGATGGATGTCAGCCAGCCTCGTGCGCGTTGACGCGCGGTTCCCATTCGGTATCGCTGCACGAGCGAGATCGGGACGAGCGCGACGAGCGCGAGAACAACCAGTATCGGGATGAGCAGCAGCGGCACCCGTCCAGCCTACGATGTAAGGGAACCACCCCGAGAGTAGAATCGAACGATGTCCTCACGCGCTGAAAGCGTGAATATCGGACGAGGATTCACACATGTCTGATGAAGATCTGAGAGCGGAGCTCGAACGGCTGAAGGCGGAGAACGCCCAGCTCAAGAACCAGCGCAGCCGCGCCGTGAGTTTGAAGGTCAGCGAGAAAGGCGGCGTGTCCGTCTATGGCCTGGGCCGATTCCCGGTGACGCTGTACAAGGAACAGTGGACGAAGCTGTTGGCGATGTCCGACGAAATCCGGACGTTCATCAAGGACAACGAACCGCAGCTGAAGGCCAAGCCTGAGTAAGGCCGGTTAGGAGGCGGTCCGCCGCGCCTCCTGTGCCTTGGTCGCCGCCGATAGCGCTTCCGCAAAGGGGGACCCGGCTTCCTGGATGATCACGCGGATCTGCTCGTCCATGAGCGTCGCCGCGGCGGGTGCCTCGAGGGCCGCGCGTTGCGCGTAGATGTGGCGACCACACTCGATCGTTTCCCTCAGGCGCGAGATGCACTCCTCTTCCGTCCGCGTCGCAGCGGCGTCAGCCGCGAACATCTGTTCCGCCTCTTTCAACAGCGAGCTTGCGTAGTCGCGGAGCTCCTTCAGTGACTTGAGTTCCTGCATCAGGCGCGAGAGCAGGACGCTCGAGTGGCGCGCGAGCAGAACCATCGACGTGGCATGCGCCTGGGTAGCGGGGACCGGGAAGTCGGCGTAGAGGACGGCGAGAATCTCGTCCTGGAAAATGATCGGAACCGCGAGCGCGCAGGCCGGAGTGCCGCCGAACGGTGCGCGCGTGTCGGCGAGCTGTTCGCCGTCGGCGCGAACCAGCCCGCCAAGCGCCACGGCCCGGGTGATCACCGAGTCCACGCTCATCGGGATCATCAACTTGGTCATGTCGACCCCCGGGTCCACTCCTGCGCCATGCTCCCCGACGAGGTGATTGCCCTTCACCCGGAAGAGCGCCACTCGCGGCAGATCGATGGCGAGCTGGTTGACGAGGGTCTCGAATAGTTCGTGCGAGGTCGTCGCGCCGTCCAGTGCGTCGATTGCCCGTACCGAGGCGTTCAGGGTGCTCGACACGGCGGTTTCCGTCTGCGTGAGACGCTTCTGGAGCTGGCGGATGGTGCTTGCCTGTTCGGCGTTCTCGCGCTGGGCGGCCTCGAACTTCTCCTGGAAGGCACGCGCGTCGCTGGCGGTCGTCTCCTGCTTTGTCTGCAGCGCGAGGACCTCTGCCTGGAGTCCGCTGAGTTCGACCGCGAACCGGTCCCGCGTGGTCTGCAGGGTGGTCTCCGCCTCGGTGGTGGCCTGGTCCATCAGGGCCGTCGCCGCATCGACGTCGGCGCGGAGGGTGGCGATGGTGGCGTTCGCCTTATCGCGTTCGGCTTCGACCTGCCGATGTGCCTCGATGACGGTGTCGAGGTCCGCCTCCACGGCCGCCGCGCGTGCGGCTTCGACCTCGAGCTCGGATTGGAGCCCGTCGACCTGGGCGCGCACCGCGGCGATCTGTTCCTCGGCGTGGGCGCGGGCCTGCTTGACCGCCTCCTCGGCGGCGTCCACCAGGCGGGCGACAAAAGCGTTCGATTCGGTTGTAGCGAAGTCGCGTAAATCCATGCCAGTAAAAGGCGCCTCCCCAGCAACCCACGCGCCGTCCTGCGCCAGCGCAGTTTCAATCTCCCAAGTCCAGTTGGATGTACGAGTTACAGAATCGGGGTCAGGCCCCTTAAGGGGCCTGACCCCTGTACACAATCGTCGCAGGCTGACGGTTCTGTAAGTGGCCGGTATAATCCCGACCGATGCGCCAACACGATAACCGGCGGACTCTCGCCGCCTCGATCACCCTCCTGGCCGCGCTTGCCGTATCGCTCGCCGCGCAGATCCCTGCGTCGCTGGACGACACGCTGCGGACGATCTTCGAGCGAAACGAATACGCCGCCCAGTCTGTCGGCCCCACCGCCTGGCTGGACGGCGGCACCCGCTACACGGCGGTGATCCGCGGCGCCGCCCGCGACCTGGTCGCGTTCGACACCGCGACCGGCGCCCAGGAGGTCCTGATCCCGGCCGCCTCGCTCACGCCCACCGGGACGAAGAATCCTATCGGCATCAGCAACTACGCGTGGTCACCGGACAAGTCCAGGCTCCTGATCTTCACCAACACGCGCAAGGTCTGGCGGCAGAACACGCGCGGCGATTACTGGATCGCCACGGTCCGGCGCGGGGGATCGAGCGGATCCCCACAGCTGAAGAAACTGGGAGGTGACGGGCCCGAGTCGTCGCTGATGTTCGCCAAGTTCTCGCCGGACGGCACGCGCGTCGCCTATGTCCGCGCGCAGAACGTGTACGTCGAAGATCTCGCGACCGGCACGATCACCCAGCTGACAAGGGACGGCGGCGAGGACATCATCAACGGGACCTCCGATTGGGTGAATGAAGAGGAGTTCAGCATCAGGGACGGATTCCGCTGGAGTCCGGACGGTCAGTCCATCGCCTACTGGCAATTCGACACCACGGGCGTCGAACGCTTCACGCTCGTCAACAACACCGACGCGCTCTACCCGCAGGTGTTCCGGTACCCCTATCCCAAGCCCGGCACCATCAATTCCGCGGTCCGCGTCGGTATCGTCTCGGCAGCCGGCGGCGAGACGACCTGGGTCAAGACCGAGCAGCCATTACGCAGCTTCTATATCCCTCGCATCGACTGGGCTGACGCGAAGACACTCGTCCTGCAGAACATGAATCGCCTGCAGAACCGCAACGACGTTCTGCTGGCCGATGCCGCCACCGGCAACGTCCGCCGCGTGCTTCGTGACGAGTCGAACGCCTGGGTCGAAGAGATGGACGACGTGGTGTGGCTCGCCGGTGGACGAGAGTTCGTGTGGGTCTCCGAAAAGGATGGCTGGCGTCATGCCTACGCCGTCTCCCGTGACGACGGAAAGCAGCGGCTGCTCACCAGGTTCGAGGGTGACATCTCGCGCATCGATGCGGTCGATACCACCGGCGGACGCCTTTACTTCACCGCATCTCCGGAGAACGCAACCCAGCGTTACCTCTATGTGGCAAAGCTCGATGGCGATGGATCCGTGCAGCGCGTGACGCCGGCCGATCAGCCCGGCACCCACTCGTACAACATTTCGCCGGACGGCAAATGGGCGATGCACACGTGGTCGCGCTTCGACGCGCCACCGCGAACCGAGATCGTGAGCCTTCCCGATCACCATGCGACTCGGACACTCGTCGACAATGCAGCGCTCGCCGCAAAGCTCGCGCCGATCGTGAGCCCGCCAGTCGAGTTCCTCAAAGTCTCCGTCGGCGAGGGCGTGGTTCTCGATGGCTACATGCTGAAGCCCAAGGGATTCGACGCGACGAAGAAGTACCCGGTCCTCGTGCATGTCTACGGAGAGCCGGCGAGCACTACCGTCAACGATGCCTGGGGCGGCAACGGGATGTTGTTCCATCGCGCTCTCGCCGACCAGGGCTACATCGTTGTCAGCTTCGACAATCGTGGGACCCCGGCACTGAAAGGTGCCGCGTGGCGCCGCGTCGTTTATGGAACCGTGGGTGAGCTGTCAGCGAAGGAGCAGGCGGCGGCGATCCGTGCACTGATGTCGCAGCGCCCTTACCTGGATCCAGAACGCGTTGCGATCTGGGGCTGGAGCGGCGGCGGATCCAACACGCTCAATGCGATGTTCCGCTACCCGGATGTCTACAAGATCGGCATGTCCGTCGCACCAGTCCCTGACCAGCGGCTCTACGACACGATCTACCAGGAGCGATACATGGGTGTCCCCGAGGACAACAAGAAGGGATACCACGCCGGCTCACCGATCAATTTCGCGGCGGGATTGCAAGGCAAGCTGCTCATCGTTCACGGCACCGGCGACGACAACGTGCACTACCAGGGAACGGAACGGCTGGTCAATCGCCTGGTCGAACTCGGCAAGCCCTTCGACATGTTTGCGTATCCGAACCGGACGCACAGTATTTCCGAGGGCCGAGGGACGACGCTTCACGTCTACCAGCTCGTCTCGCGCTACCTCCTCGACCATATGCCGGCAGCGGCGCGGTAGTTGTGAGAGGCGCGGGATGGAGAGACGCGCGACGAGGCTCACGCGCGAGTGATCGTTGAGACTGCGCTCGCGGATGGCGCCAACTTCTTCGATTCCTCACCGATGTACGGAGAGGCCGAACGCGTTCTCGGTGCGGCACTCGAAGAAACTTTCAATGGCGGCCGATCTCGGCCTGCCTGAACGTGACCGGGTCCTCGCGCTCGCGACCGATGCCTAGGTTGCCGCTCCCGGCGCAATGTTCGCGTTCAGGCAGAACACGTTCGCCGGATCGTAGGTGGCCTTGATCCGACTGAGACGGGCGAAGTTGTCGCCGTAAGCCAGCAGAACCCGATCGCCACCTTCGTCCTCGCCGAGTTCGTTGACATAAACACCGCCCGCGATGAAGGGCTGCATGGCGGTCCACGTCTGCCGGACCCACGCGATGTTCGCAGCGTTGTGCGCCGGATCGTTCCACAGTGAGTAGATGCCGGTGTGGAAACCGCTGCGGTGAGGGAACGCGGTCGCGTCCGCCGCGACGCGGCTGGCGGCACCTCGAATCGGAAAGAACAGCAGCGACGAGATCGGCGACGGAACGCTCGCAAATGCATTGACAGCCGTGGCGATCACATCCGGCGAGAGTTCCCTGACGAATTCCGCCTTCCAGTAATTCAACAGGTTCGGCGGCATCGCCTGTTCGAGAAGGCCCTGCTGCGCGATGTAGGGCATCGGTCCGATCACGTCCAGCACCGGTGGACCGAAGGACTTGAGCGGCGCAACGATCTTCTCGCCTGTGCTCACGTCTCCGCTGTAGCACACGGCGATGCCACAGGCCTTGTTCCCGTCCGGTGCCGTCATCAGCACCGCCGCGGCGACGAGTTCGTCCGGAGCTGTGCGCATGAACTCGTTGTAGAAGGTCAACACCTCGGTGGCGCGCGGGAAGGGATGCATGACGAGACCGCCGATGACCAGCGGACCGACTTCATGCAGGCGATAGGTGAAGGAGGTGACGATGCCGAAGTTGCCGCCGCCACCGCGCAGAGCCCAGAACAGGTCCGGGTGCTCCGTTGCACTGGCCCGCACGAGTTCGCCGCTGGCGAGCACCACGTCGGCGGAGAGCAGGTTGTCGACCGTCATCCCGAATCGCCCTTCGAGCCAGCCGAAGCCGCCGCCGAGTGTGAGTCCCGCAATGCCAGTGTCTCCGACCGTGCCGCCGGTCGTCGCGAGGCCGTGTGCCTGCGTCTCGCGATCGAGATCCTGCCACTTCGCGCCAGCCTCGGCGACCGCGGTTCTCGCTGCCGGATCTACCCGAACGGCCTTCATGTCGCAGAAATCAATGACGATCCCATCGTCGCAGGTGCCGCGCCCTGCAATGCTGTGGGCGCCGCCGCGAACGGCGACGGACAGGTTGTGCGTCCGCGCAAATCGAAGCGCCTCGATCACGTCCGCAGATCCGCGGGGGCGTGCGATCACTGACGGACGCTTGTCGATCATCGCGTTCCAGACGCGCCGTGCCTGCTCATAGCGGGCGTCCTCGGGAGTAATGACGTCGCCACGGTGAACGGTTCTGAACTGCGTCAGCGCCTGGGAATTCATCGGCTGCTCCTCGATAACTGCGTTTTTAGACCGGGATGGAATCTTAGCGCGTCTGATCCTCCCTGCGCCAAGCGGCTGTAGAATCCGCAGCGATGATTACCAGCACTGCAACGACGATTACGGCGCCTGTCTCTGCCGGCGAACGCATGGACGTGCTGGACGCCGTGCGTGGTGTGGCGGTTCTGGGCATCCTCGTGATCAACGTTGTCGCGCTTTCAGGTTATGCGTTCGTCCTTCCACCCGCGGCTGCGGGATCCCAATACGACGCGCGCACGTTCTTCGTCCTTTCCTGGCTGATCGAGGGGAAGTTCTACGCGCTGTTCTCGTTCCTGTTCGGGGTGGGGTTCTCGGTATTCGTCCAGCGTGCGGCCGCGCGTGGTGCGGATCCTGCGCAACTGTTCCGGCACCGGCTGCTTGCGCTGATGCTGATCGGGTTCATCCACACCACCTTTATCTGGATGGGTGACATCCTGCTGACGTATGCGGTCATCGGATTCGGGCTGGTTCCGTTCCTGAAGAAGAGCGATCGCACGGTGATCCGCTGGTCGGTGATCATGCTGGCGCTCCCGATCGTGTTGTTCGCGGTGGCCGTCGCGACCGTGGCCCTGGTGGGAGGATCGGGTGCGGGTGCCGTGACGTCCGCCAGTGGGCCGGTCGCCCCGGCGCCTGCCGTTCCGCCTTTCTTGCAGCACGCGGTCGACTCGTTCGCGAGTGGCGGCTACGTCGAGGTGGTGAAAGGGAACGTGCTCTTTACCGCCGCCAACATCGTCCGTCGGCTCGTGCTGATGTTCTTTCCGCGCGTCTTCGGGATGTTCCTGCTCGGACTGTACGTCGGACGGAACAATATGTTCGGCGAGCTGGCGGCGCGCCGTCCGCTGTTGGTGCGCACAAGCACGCTGGGGCTGCTGGTCGGCCTGCCGCTCGCGTTTCTCGGAGCGACGCTCGAGCAGGGGGCGCTGCCGCTGCCAGGCGTCCGCGGACTGATTGAGACGATCGCGAAGTCGATATCCATTCCGGCGCTGGCGCTCGCGTACGCCGCCGGACTGTGTTTGCTGTTCGAGCGTTGGCGTGGGGTGATGCAGGCCTTCGCGCCGGTAGGGCGGATGGCGCTGACCAACTATATGACGCACAGCGTCGTCGGAACCGCGGTGTTCTACGGGCTCGGGCTGGGTCTGTTCGGGAAAGTGTCGCTGACCGTGTCTGTCGCGGGGGCGATCGCGTTCTATGTAGTCCAGATGCTGATCAGCAGACTCTGGCTGGCGCGCGCCCAATTCGGTCCCGCCGAATGGCTCTGGCGGATGCTCACGTATCGCCGTCGATTTGCGCTCCTGAAGGGGGCCTGACCCCATTTCTGGATCGTCGGCTCCAAAACGGGGCCTGACCCCATTTCTGCATCGCGGGCAGCGAAATGGGGTCAGGCCCCGTTTTGCGACCTCAAATCCAGAAATGGGGTCAGGCCCCCTCCGGGACGGACGGCAACTCCACTGAATACAAGGTCTTACCGGCAAGATTGCGGAGGGTGACGGTGAGCGTACGGGTGCGCGCGCTGACCGTAAGAGTCCCGAAAAACTGTAACCCTGCACTTGGTGGACGGTTCGGTGCGGTCTCCTTCGTCGTCCCGGTGAACTTCACTTCCGGACCGAAGGTCGCGTCCATCTCATTCGGCGGAAAGCTCCCCGCGTTCAGCGGACCGGCGACGAACTCCCAGAACGGATCGAAATCCGTGAACTTCGCACGCGACGGGTGGTAGTGATGTGCCGCGCAGTAATGGACGTCGGCCGTGATCCACACGACGTTGCGGATCTTCCGGTCGCGGATATATTTCAGCAGGTTCGCGATCTCGAGCTCCCGCCCGGACGGCATTCCGGGATCGCCATTGGCGAACGCCTCATAGAAGGACGGGAAGTCGCGGACGATGATCCCGATCGGCAGGTCGCTGGCGATGATCTTCCAGGTGGCACGACTGGCCGCCAGGCGGGTTTTGAGTGTCGCCAGCTGTGAGGCACCAAACAAGGCCGACGTCTCATCCAGCACCGGCTGCCGGTTCTCCGAATTCGGACCTCGATAGCTGCGCAGGTCGAGCGCAAAGATCTCCACGTTCGGCCCGTACGGAATCGTCCGGTACACGCGGTCCGGATCCTCACCCGTGACCGCGAGCGGTTGATACTCCATGAAGGCGCGGCGCGCCCGCGCGGCGAGCAGCGCCATGCTCTTGACCGTGTACTTCTGGTCGCGTGTGAGGTCGCGCTCCCAGTACCAGTTGTCGCGGACCTCGTGGTCATCCCACTGGACCACTTGCGCCACCTCCGCGTTGAAACGGCGCATGTGTTCGTCGAGCAGGTTGTACTGGTGGCAGCCGCGGAACTCGTCCAGCGACTCGGCCGCCTTGGACTTCGCTTCGGTGACGATGTTCTTCCAGATCGTTCCGTCATCGAGCTTCACTTCCGCGAGCACCGGCTGGTCGGCGTAGATCGTGTCCCCGCTATGGATGAACACATCGGGCTGGACGGCGCGCATCGTCTCGTAGAGGCGCAACCCTCCCCATTCCGGATTGATCCCCCAGCCCTGCCCGCAGGTGTCCGCCGACCACGCGATGGTGACATCGCGCGAACGCCCCTCCGCCGGTGGCGTGGAGAAGCTCCCGGCAGTCGGCAGGCTCCAGCTCCTGATATCCGACAGGTCCTGGAAGAGGACGCGGTAGAAGATACGCTGCCCGTCGGGGAGTCCGGTCAGCACCAGGCGGGCGGTGTAGTCGGTTGTCTCGAGTGCCGCCGGACCTGGAACCCGCAGCGGATTGGCAAATGATTCGGTCGTCGAGTATTCGACGAACATCCGCGCGGCGCGATCCGCGCGGCTCCAGATGATCGCGCGTCCGGCAGTGACGTCACCCGAGGCGACACCCTGCGGCAGCGACACGCGCCCGGCGTCTGACGTCACGATCGCCGGTGCCTGCGAACCGAACAGGGACGCGGGTCGAACGGCGGCGAATGCTCCAGCCGCAAACGAACGGCGGAAGAAGGTCCGCCGCCCGATGCGCGACGGAGACATCGCTACTTGATCCTCACTTGATCCTTGCTGGCACCGTGCCGAGTTCCTTCGCTGACGTCACGCCGGCGAGCGTCTCCGCCTTCGATACTGCGCGCACGATCGCTTCCGCCATGGCTTCCGCCGCGAGTGCGCCGATCACGCTGACGTTCGCCTGGCCGTCCCACTTGCCGGTTGCCAGCCCGAACACCGTGTCGCCGTCACCCATCGTGTGCGATGGATTGATCGCCCGTGCGAACCCATCGTCCGCCATCGTCGCGACGCGGTTGATTTCGGTCTTGGTCAGGCGTGCGTTGGTGGCGACCAGACCGATGGTCGTGTTCTCGCCGGCGCGTGGCGCAGGACGGCGTCCGAGATTTCCGGATCGCAGCAGCTTGCGGACGTCAGCGAGACCCTTCCCGTCTTCGGTGCGGACACCGGCGACGACCTGTCCGGTTTGTGGATCGATGATGTCGCCAACCGCATTGACGGCAACGATGGCGGCCACGACGAGACCGTTGGGGAGCGTGATCGCCGCGGACCCGAGCCCGCCTTTCATCGCCCCGCCGCCCATCTTGCCGACGGTTGCGCCTGCCCCGGCGCCGACATTTCCTTCAGCAACCGGCGCGTAGCTGGCCGCCTCCGCCGCCTGGTAGCCGCAGTCAGCGGTCGGACGCACTTTCGGCATACCGCCGAAGCCGAGATCCATCAGGATCGCCGACGGCACGATCGGCACGACGCCCGCCGCGCCGACGGGCCACCCCATTTTGTGTTCCTCGAGCCAGCGCATCGTTCCGGTCGCAGCCTCGAGACCATAGGCGCTGCCACCGGACAGCACCACGGCGTTGACGCGATCGACCATGTTCAGCGGATCCAGCAGGTCGGTCTCGCGAGTGCCGGGCGCGCCGCCACGCTGCGACACGCCGCCAGGCACGCCTTCACCGTCGACCAGGATGACCGTGCATCCGGTCGGACGCTCGCTGAGCGTGATCTGCCCGACCTTGATCCCGTGAACCTCGGTCAGACCTCGTCCGCCGGTTGGCTTCAGAGGAGTTGGATTTGCCGCTTGGGCGGGGGGAGTCTGTGCCGCCGGAGCGGAGCCGGCCGGCGCCTGAGCAGCCGCCGACACCGCGATCGCGGCGAATGACAGGAGGATAAATGGTTTCATACCTTTAACTCCAAACTCCAAACTCCAAACTCAAACCGCAAACTCCAACTTCCAACTCCAAATTACACTCCAAAACCTCAACCTACCTACTTTGGAATTGGAGTTTGAAGTTTGGAGTGGAGTGCCCTAGAACAGGTATTTGATGCCCAGCTGAATGACGCGGCCGTCCTGGGCCGACGTGATCCGGCCGAAGTTCGCCGTGCCGATCGCACCGCTCGGGTTGTTGAAGCGGGGCTGATTGAACACGTTGAACGCCTCGAACCGAAGCTGCAGTCGCTGGGTCCCGGTGAACGGAATGTTCTTGAACAGCGACAGGTCGCTCGACGTGAAGCCAGGTCCACGGATCGAGTTGCGGCCCGCATTACCCGGACGATCGCCCGTCTGCGCCAGCGGGCGCGCGACGAAGCACTCGGTATTGAAATACTTTTCGACTGTGTGAGGCGCGTTCTCGTTGGGATCGCACGTCGCATCCGGACGGTTGGTCAGGAAGCGGATGTCCAGCTGCGAGTTGGTGACTGACAACGGAAACCCGGTCTGCGCCTGCATGATGCCGTTCAACTGCCAGCCGCCGATCACGTGCTCGACAAACCCACCCATGTTCTTCGGTGTCGGCAGCTCCGCGCCGAAACTCAGCACGAAGCGATGACGCACATCGAACAGCGCCGGACCCCATTCGAAGCCGAGCGCACGTTCAAACGAGGCCTCGTCGCCGATTGTCACGGGCAGCACCGGCCGCGGCTCGCCGCCGATGTTCAGGCCGGAGACGTGATCCTTCGCGTTGCCGTAAGTGTAGGACGCGAGGAAGTTCACGCCGTGAGTCGAGCGCATCCTCAGGCTGGCCTGCAGTGAGTCGTACTGCGATTCGGCCGCCGAGAAGGTCGGACGGACGAGCGCGAACGCAGGGTAGAGGCGCGCACCGACGGTAGTCTGGCCGGGTGAATAGAGACCGGGATTCACTTCCATGAAGATCGGAAGGTGCCGCCCTCTCGAGCCGACGTAGCCGACCTCCGCACCCAGGTGATCGCCGATCTGGTGTTGCACGGTCGCGTTGAAGTGATAAGCGTAGGGTGTCTGGAAATCCTCACCCCAGCCGATGATTGTCAGGGCCGCGGGGAAGCGAGTCGGCCCTCCCGTCACGGCACTCAGCGGATTCGCGAGGGTCAGCGCCGCCGGTGGCGAGTTGAGCTCGACCAGCGGAGTGAACGGTGGAGCGAGCACGCCGTTCTGGAAGAAGTCCCCCTGGCCGGCAAGCGCGTCGTAGAAGATGCCCCACGCGGCGCGCACGGTGGTGCGCCCCTTGCCCATCGGGTCCCATACCACGCCCAGACGTGGCGCAAAGTTGTTCTTGTCGGTCGCATAGGTGCCGCGCGGCACACCGGGGTCTCCCGGGTAGACGAGACCGGCCGGCGCATCCGGGAATTTCACCGACTGCACTCCCGGATGGAAGGCATTCAACGCGTCATTCGCGTCGACGAACGGCTGCGACAGCTCGTAGCGGAGGCCCGCGCTGATGGTGACGTTGTGCGCGGTGCGCCATTCATCCTGGGCGTAGGTAGAGTACAGGTAACCGGTGCCGTCCTGCGCCTGGTTGGTCGTCGTGCGGCGGAACTGCGACGGGAGCCCCAGCAGGAAGTCCGCGATGGCGTTGCCCGAGTTCACCCCGTTGAACGAGAAGTCGCCGTTCGGCCGGTTGATGAACGCGATCACCATGTGCTCTTTGCGCACGTCGGCGCCGAACTTCATGTTGTGCGACCCTTTGGTCCACGTGAAGTCGTCGGTGAGCTGGAACACTTCGTTGAGTCGCTTGACGAACGGTTGCTGCGCGTCACCGAGTGCATTCAGCCCGGTGATGTTGATCGAGGCCAGCCCCTGCGCCAGTTCGTTCGTGTTCGGCACGGCAATCCCATAGTCCTCGTTGCGCAACCCGGAAGTGACCGCGGGCTTTGCGTCGATCCGGTTGTAGGACACCCGCGCGACGTTGATCGCGTGCGGCGACACGATGAAGGTGTGCGATCCGAAGTAGTCACTGAGCGTCGCCTTGGACGTGCTGCCAATCGGCGCGGTGGTCGGCTCGGTCGACGCATCGGTCGTCGTCAACAGGTAACGCCCGAGAACCGACTGCTTGTTGCTGATCTGGTAATCGATGCGTCCGCCGATGTTGTCGCGGTCGTCCACCGTCTCGGGTGACGAAAGGTAGCGGTTCGTACCTGAATTCGCCCGCGGAATGAACTCGTTCATCAACTTGAGCGCAACCGGGCTGATCCGCTCCGACGGAATGGTGTTGTTCTGGAACGGCAGGCCGGTCTGCGGATCACGAATGACGGTGCTGCCGAAGTTCCCTGCGCGCTGGGCATCGGTAAGGACGACGATGTTGGACGTGGCTTCTCGGTTGTTGCGATAGCCCTCGTAATAGCCGAACCCGAAGATGCGGTTGCGGACGAGCGGCCCGCCCACGCTGCCACCGAACTGATTCTGCTTCAGCTTTGGTTTCGGTGCCGGATCGGGTGCGGCGAAAAAGTTGCGCGCCTGCAGCGCGTCGTCCCGGTTGAACTCCCAGCCGGCGCCATGCAACTGGTTGGTTCCCGCGCGAGTGACTACGTTGACGACAGAGCCGGAGTTGCGACCGTATTCCGCGCTGTATGAATGCGTCTGGATCTTGAATTCCTGGATCGCGTCTGGCGGCGGCCTCATGACGAACCCCGTGTTGAAGGTGTCGTTGTTGCTGGCTCCGTCGAGCAGGAAGTTGTTCGACTGGTTGCGCATCCCGTTGACGCTGAAGCCGGATGTGGCGGCGCCGAATCCGCCCGGTGTCGCATCGCCGGCAGCACCGCCCAGGCCGGCGGGAGCCGCGACGACACCAGGGATCAAGGTGCCGAGCTGCGTGAAGTTCCGTCCGTTGAGGGGAAGCTCTTCGACCTTCTTCTGGTCGATAACCGTGCCCATTGAGGCGCTCGACGTTTCAACCAACGCGGTCTCCCCGACCACGTGGACGGATTCCTCCAGCTGTCCCACCGACATCTTGAGGTCGACACGCGCCGTGCTCTCAACCTCGACGCGAAGGCCTTCGCGGATCGCAGTCTTGAACCCGGCAAGCGTCCCCTTCACGCTGTAGGGCCCCGGCTGCAGGCGCACGACCGTGTAGAAGCCGTCCGGTCCGCTGACGGCGGTGCGGGCCTGGTTCGTCGCGGTGTTGGTGACCTCCACCGTAACACCCGGCATTACTGCGCCCGATTCGTCAGTGACGATGCCGGTGATCGTTCCAGTTGCCTGTGCGTACGCCGTGCCGGGCGCCACCCAACCGATGGCTGCCCCGATCAACAGCGCCAACATCACGTACCTGCGCATATGAGTCTCCGATCCCTGTTAAAACAGCTCTCAGCTCTCAGCACCGAGCACCGAGCACTCAGCACTCAGCACTTCACTTCATCTTCAAGATCCCGACGATCGCGGTGCCCTCCGCCTGCGGCAACTCGAATCCGAGCAGTCGCGCGGCAGTCGGCGCGATGTCGATCTGCCGCGCCAGCGGCATGTCGATGCCCGTCTGAATGCCCGCACCTGCGGCAATCAATCCCGTGTGCATCGCGGGGGAGTCGGGCATGTAGCCGTGATCCCCGTGCCGGGAGCTCGCGATCAGAAATCCGCCTGACGTTCCTGCGGCGGTTGTGTAGCCCTCTGCGGGTTCGAGGAACAGCAATGCCTCCGGATCCCCTTCGTACTCCGCGATTTCCTCGCGGCCAACGACACGGAACATGCCCTTGTATCGTCCCTGCGCCAGGTCCCGGAAGAGCGTTTCGACGCGTTTGGCGAGCGCCGCGTCGGTTGGATCCTTGAGACGAATTGCCGACCGGTGCGCCATCGCCTGCCACGTCGTGATCCGGCCATTTGCGTCAGTTTGCAGCAACCCGGCCTCCCGCAAGACGACGTTCGGCTGAAAGGCGCTGTGGACCCGGTAAAAGCCGTGGTCTCCCGTGATGATCACCGCGGTTTGCGCCGTCATCCCGCCGTTTCCACCGACTGAAGAATCGCAGCGATCGCACTGTCGATCCGGCCGAGAGCTGCCAGCGCCTCGGGCGAGTTCGGACCGAACTCGTGTTGCGCCGTGTCCGCCTCGACGAGGTGAATCATCGTCAGGTTCGGACGATACTTCTCGAGGATCACCGCGGCAGCGGCAACCGAGAAACGATCCCGCTGCACGTAATCACGGTTGGCGTTCGGCTCGAAACTGCCCAAACGTGCAACCACCGCGTCGACCAGCCCCGGCGTGGACTGCTGGCGCATCAGGTCGAGCCAGGTTGAATCCCGAGGGGCCTGGTTGGTTTCGGGCAGGAGATAGTCGATCTTCGCGCCCACCGTCACGGGCCACGAGATCCCGGCGGTCGTCAGGCCCGCACTTTTGGCGGCATCCCACAGAGCGGGGATCTTGAGCGTCGAGTTCTCGAAGAACCACGTACCGCCTCCACCCGATGGATCGAACCGCGTGTTCTGGACAACGCCGTGCCTGGCCGGCCGTGCCCCGGTGGCCAGTGACGTATGCGACGGATAGGTCAGCGACGGAAACTGACCGATGACCCCGTCCGCCCAGCTCCCTCGCGCCCGCAGCGCATCGAGGGTCGGCATTTTCGCCTGGCGTGTCGGTAGTGGCAGGTAGTAATCGGCACGCAGACCATCGATCGAGATGAGGATGACGTGCTCGGCAAGCCGCTGCGCCCGCTGCGCAGTTGCAGTTGCGCCAGGGGGCCAGAGCGCAGTCAGTAAAAAGAGGAGAACAGCGCAGATCGGACGCATGAAAACGATTTGCCGCTTTTATATGAAATGTGTAAGGTCTGTCAATGCGTCGTCTTGCCTTCGCCGCATTTGTAGCGGCCATCCTCGTCCTCACCGGCAACAGCAGCGTTGGATCCGCGCAGACGCAGCAGCCTTACCGCATCCTGGTCACCAATGACGACGGCGTGCGGTCCCTCGGTCTCGCGGCCCTCGCCCAGGCACTGACTCCGCTTGGTGAGATCACCATCATCGCTCCGTCGGAAAACCAGAGCGGCACCGGCCATGCGATTACGCTCAACGATCCGATCTACACCGAGCGTGTCGACGTCGGCGGCAGAACGGCGACAGGCCTGCTCGCGACGCCGGCCACCTGCGTCCGTGTTGCGTTGAGCAAACTGCTGCCGGTGAAACCGGACCTGATCGTGTCCGGCGTGAACCGCGGTTCGAACTTCGGCCTGAACGCATACATCTCAGGAACAGTTGCGGCTGCAAGGGAAGGCGCCATGCAGGGTATTCCCTCGATTGCCGCTTCACTCGATATTGCGGGCCATCCGAACTACGGCCCGGCGGCCGCGGCGACAGCGGCGGTCGCCGAAATCGTGAAGCAGGGAGGATTACCGAAAGGCATCTTCCTCAACATCAACGTACCCGCCGGCGCGACCAACAAGGGCCTCAAGCTGGCCAGACAGAGCGCCACCATGGGCACCGAACGCTACGACGAGCTCCGCACACCCTACGGGCGCCCGATGCTCTGGAGCTACTTTCAG
>CAVULC010000010.1:0-336164 GCA_963742265.1 uncultured Acidobacteriota bacterium | reverse complement strand
GGTGGGATTCGACTGCGAAACCAAGGTGTCGCCGAATGAGCGCGGCGCGACGCTGGCGCCGGAGGAGTTTGCGCGCAGGGTGATCGCGGAGATCCGCAACGCCGGCATGGCCGAGCGGACCACGGTGCAGTCCTTCGACTGGAGCACGCTGCAGGTCATCCAGAAAGAGGCGCCGGAAATCCGGACGATGTATCTCACGTCACCGCAGACGCTCAAGCGTGGCAGCAACGGAGGCTATTCACTCTGGCTCGCGGGCTTCGCTCCGGAGTTGCACGGGGACTCGGTGCCGCGGGCGGTGCATGCGGCCGGTGGCAAGATCTGGGCGCCGAACCAGACATTTCTCACGCCCGCGATGCTCGCGGAGGCACACGCGCTGGGGATCGTCGTAATTCCCTGGACCGTCAACGAGTCCTCGATGATCGCGAAACTGCTCGACATGGGCGTCGACGGCATCATCTCCGACCGGCCGGACTTGGTCCAGATCGAGATCAAAAAGCGTCGTTGACACCGGTTCCCGCTATTTCTTTTTGGCGACGGTCACCGTAATTGCTGCGCTCGTGGTCTGGTTACCAACAGCATCCCGTGCGCGCGCTGACAAGGTATGCGACCCCAGGGACGCCGGCTGGGTATTCCAGGAGATGGAATATGGCGCGGTGCGGTCTTCCGCCCCCAGCGGCACTCCGTCCAGTAGAAACTGCACCCCAACCACGCCCTTGTTGTCGCTAGCAGTCGCGGTCACCGTCACCGTCCCCGAGACAATCGCGCCGTTCGCGGGCGCGGTTATCGATACCGTCGGCGGCCGTGTTGTCGATCGTCACGCTGACTGTTGCGCTCGTCGTCAGGTTGCCTGCCGCATCCCGTGCCCGCGCAGACAACGTATGAGACCCGCTGCTGACCGTCGTGCTGTCCCACGAGATCGAGTAGGGTCCTGTTGTGTCTTCCGTACCCAGCGGCACCCCGTCCAGCAGAAACTGCACGCCAACCACCCCCCTGTTGTCGCTTGCAGTCGCCGACACCGTCACCATTCCCGAGGGAGTCGCGCCGTTCGCGGGCGCGGTCATCGATACCGTGGGCGCCGTGTTGTCGATCGTCACGCTCACTGTTGCGCTCGTCGTCAGATAGCCTGCCGCATCCCGCGCCCGCGCAGACAACGTATGCGACCCGCTGCTGGCCGTCGTGCTGTCCCACGAGATGGCGTAGGGTGCTGTTGTGTCTTCCGTACCCAGTGCCACCCCGTCCAGAAGAAGCTGCACCCCAATCACCCCGATGTTGTCGCTTGCAGTCGCCGACACCGTGACCATACCCGAGACAGTCGCGCCGTCCGCCGGCGCGGTCATCGACACCGTGGGCGCAGTGTTGTCGATCGTCACGCTTACTGTTATGCTCGTCGTCAGGTTGCCTGCCGCATCGCGCGCCCGCGCAGACAACGTATGGGGCCCGCTGCTGGCCGTCGTGGTGTCCCACGAGATGGCGTAGGGTTCTGTTGTGACTTCCGTACCCAGTGCCACCTCGTCCAGCAGAAACTGCACCCCAACCACCCCCCTGTTGTCGCTTGCAGTCGCCGACACTGTCACCGTTCCCGAGACAGTCGCGCCGTCCGCCGGCGCGGTCATCGACACGGTGGGCGCCGACATGTCCGACCGCGAAATCCAACCAACAATCTTCGGAGCGCCCCAGCCCGCCTGATCGGCCACGTTCTGCGCGGTCTTCCAGCTATAGAACTCAATCGTCTGATTGTCGGTCCTGAACTTCATCAGGATGATGTTGCCCCAACCGCCATAGCTGACGTTCACGGTCGAAAGCGCCTGAACGAGATTTCCGTTCGTCCCAGTCATCTGTGCGCTGTAGACGCCATGGCTGTGCCCGGTGAAGATCGCACGCAACCCCGCGATGTCCTTTAGCGCATCCCAGATCCCCGCTCCATCCAGGTATCCGTACGGAGCATAGTTCGACGTTATGCAATAAGCATCGTTGTAGACACACGGACGGGAGGCATCCGTCCCTGCGATGGGTGCCAGGAATATGTGCGTCCCCACCACAAAGTCTCGATCCGCGTCACCATCCATGTACCCCTTCAACGTCGCGGCATCGGTGCGCGATGGGCTCCACTCAAGAACGCCGATACCCAGTTTCATGATTCCGGCGCTGGTGGCAATGTCCAATCGTTGATACTGGTTAACGGCAAGGGGATGATACGACGGCAGCCCAGGATAGCTCCCGGCATATTGAGCAACCAATGGCCAGCCAGCTATAACCGATCCAAAGTATGTATCCCATAGAGCGTGGCCCGTGGAACCCGTGTCGTGATTCCCGGGCGCCGCGACCACGGGTATTCCCGCTGCGACAATGTCGTTCAGATCGTTGGCAAAACCGGCCCAATCGGAAGTGGCACCGCTTGCCGGATCAGCAACGTAATCACCTGTTCCGATTACTCCCTGAATATTCCATGTATCCCGATTGCTGATAATCCATGATTTGGCTGTCGTCCATGCCTGTTGACCTATGGGATTCGGATTGCCGTTTATGTCGTCGATGTGAGAGTCGGAAAAAACAGCAATCGTAAAATAGGACGGTGCAGTTTGGCCGATAGCCACTGGCGCACAGAGGAGAGACGCCGCAACCCACGCAATGAGACGTACGGCTCCAATACACGACAGCGAGCGACATCTCCGTAGCTCGGGAAACGGCAGGTTTCATATTTGCACTCGAAGATCCAAGGTAGGTTACCTCGGTGAGCTCCACTCTACGCCGAGTTCAGTATCGCCGTATCCGTGCGTGCTGCCACGATTCCACGTAGCCGCTCGCTCCAGTCTGTGGGATACCGTAAGCGGTCGACCCACGGCTTGACACAGGTCAACCATCTGCGATCGCAGCGCGGTCTGACAGGCGGATTTCGAGGGTCAGTCGATGCTATCGGTGGCACGCAGGCGTTCACACTGAGCATGCGATGCCCACTGGCGCTGGCTGCACTGCGTTTGCATGCAGCGGTACAGCGAGAACTGCGTGCGCCCACCGCAGACCTCGCGCGGGCTGGCTGGGGCGCGCGGGGCGGGTCGCTGTGCCACGCGCGTTGGGTCTGGGGCAGGGGGTGGGCGGCTGCGCGACTGGAGTCGAAGAGCCTGCGGCCGTTGGTTCCGTCGGCATCGGTTTCGCGGCTTCGGCGTCCGCGGCGATCGGAGCGGCGGCGGGAGGCGCAGGTTCGGCGGCGCCCGCTGGCTGACTCCGCGGCGGTTGGCTCCGTCGGCACCGGCTTCGCGACCTCTGAGTCTGCGGCGATTGGCGGTGTCTTCGGCGCCGTCGAGCGCTCGGCGGACGCGGACACGGCCGCGCTGTCCCCTGGTGCCACGCCGCTGATGCCAATGGACATCGAGCACGCGCGCAACTTGCGGTTCGTGACGAAACTCATACACGCCGCCAAGCAACAACGCCAGCAGCCAGCACCGCGCCGATCCACATCGCGATGCGTCGGGGAGCGACACTTGGCGCGCGAAAGTCGTCCGCACCGGCCGATCATCATCGATGCGAACGTCGCCGGAAATTGCCAAGGGCTCGGGAGCGGGCGCGAACGCCATCACGGCATCGAGCTCTTCCGCCACGAGGGCTGCGGCGCGGGCTCCGGCGTGCGGCTCCGGCACCGCCTCAGGCGACGCTGGCACGGCGTCATCCGGCACAGGAGCAGCAGTCGATGCCGCGCTGACAGGCCCGCTTGCGGCCGGAGGTGCAGTACCCAGGCGCGCGCGCATCTGCGCGACGCTTTGCGGACGCTGAGCGGGATAGATCGACAAGGCGCTGTCGAGCGCGTCCAGCAGGGATGCGCTGTAGTGCAGCCGCGGCCACGTCAGGCGCAGCCGCTGCACCGTGTCCGCGAGTGTTTCGTGCCGTGCGGTGCTGGACGTGCCGAAGGCCGGCGGGGGCAACTCGCCACTCATCCAGTAACGCGCGACACCGGCCAACGCGTAGAGGTCGACCGAGGGAGGGAGCGGAGTGTCGGCTTCGACAAGTCTGCTCGATCGGCGCGAAGCTGGGTTCCCCGCTGGTCTTCAGCGCGTCGATCCGGTCGCTGGCGATCGCGCGACCCGCTTCACCCGGGCCCAGCAGCAGCGGTTGGTTGTCGGCGAGCAGCAAAATATTGGACGGCGAGACCTTGCCGTGAACTCCGCCTGCGAGGTGAAACGCCTGCAGCGCGCCCAGCAGCGCGTCGAGCAGCGCGCGGACTGCATCCTCGTCGGGCGGTTCGGTTCATGCCCGGTCGCACGTCGAGCAGCCGCTGCGCCGGGTAGCGCGGCATGACGCGGTAGGCTGTTGCATTGGCCTCGAACAGACGCAGGATGCGCACCAGCGAAGGATGGTTGCATCGGGCGAGCGTGCGGGTTTCATTGATGAAGGCCTTCAGCCCTTTCGCAAAGGCTGGCGGCCTGCGAGGAGGTCCGCGGCGTGACCTGCGCTTCATCAATACGCAGCGCAAGCTGCGCCGGCATGTATTCCGCGATCGCCACCGGGACCGCGAGCGCGCGGTCGGTGGCCCAGTAAACGATCGAGACGCTGCCCTCGCAGATGAGTGCCTCGACCTCGAACCCGTCCAGACGGGCCCCCGCGGGCAAGGCGCGGGCGGCGGACGCGGGATGGAGCCTGTCAGGCAGCCCTTCGTTCAACCCGGCGGGTGATGGCTCTGGTGGCTTCATGAATCGGCTCGGAACAAGGCTTGGATTCAGCTTGGTCCAGCTTAGTTCGGCGACGTTCCAAGTTCCGTGTTCGGCACTTTCGCCGGTAATCGCGGCGGAGTCCTACATCCCGCGTTCTCAGTGGCGGACCCGGAATTGGCGATCGAGCGCACCTGCGGGCACAATTGGCCGGAGTGATCGACCTTCATGACTTCGTGCGACAGCACGCGCGCCTGTTCGTCCTGACCGGTGCGGGGGTGAGCGCCGATTCGGGCATTCCGGGCTACCGGGATGAAGACGGCAACTGGAAGCGCAGCGCGCCGGTGATGCTGCAGGACTTCCTGCGTTCCGAGGCAACGCGACAGCGCTACTGGGCGCGCAGCATGATCGGGTGGCCCGTCGTTGCGCGTGCGCAGCCCAACGCGGCTCACGTGGCCCTCGCGTCCCTGGAGGCGATGCAGCGGCTGCACCTGCTGGTGACCCAGAACGTCGACGGGCTGCATCAGCGGGCCGGCAGCATCGAGGTCATCGAGCTGCACGGCAACATCGGTCGCGTGATCTGCCTTGGGTGCGGCGCGACACTGACACGCGAAGCCGTTCAGCTCACGTTAAAGGAGCAGAACCCGACATTCCTCGACGCGGTGGCGGAAACGGCGCCGGACGGCGATGCCGATCTCGAGCATTGTGGGCTGGACGAGTTCAGCGTGCCGCAGTGCGAACATTGCGGCGGCATGTTGAAGCCCGACGTCGTGTTCTTCGGCGAAGGCATCCCGCGCACCCGCGTCGACGCCGCGCGGATCGCGCTGGAGGAAGCCGATGCGATGCTCGTCGTCGGCTCGTCGCTGATGGTGTACTCGGGTTACCGGCTGTGCGAGCACGCGCACGCAATGGGCAAGCCCATCGCCGCGATCAACCGCGGCCGCACGCGCGCCGATCACCTGTTCACGCTGAAGGTCGAGCACGGATGCGGCGAGGTGCTGACCGACCTGGTCGAGACTCTTTCGGCGATCACCCCCCGGTGCCCGCAGTTCCTAGTCCACCATCACGCGATCGACATAGCACCACTTCCAGTTCTCGCCCGGCTCGATCGACCGCATGATCGGATGGCCGGTGGCCTCGAAGTGCTTCGTCGCGTGCCGATTGTTCGAACTGTCGCAACAGGCGACGTTGCCGCAGCTCAAGCACATGCGCAGCTCGACCCATCGGTCGCCGGCCCGCACGCACTCGGCGCACTTGTCGGTCGCGGGCCTCATTTTGCGGATCTGCTTGCGAATCTGGTCGCGGTGCGTACAGGCGACGGTCGCCGCCGCCGCTGCATCAGCGGTCGCGCCGGGAAAGAGCCGCGACGCGACGATGGCGACGCCGAAGATGCCCGCGACGACGGCAAGCGACACCAGTGGTGGAATCTCGATGACATCGGCCAACAGCATCTTCGCCGCGACGAACAGCAGCAGGATGCCGAGGCCGGTACGCAGGAACCGCAGGTCGCGAATGGCGCCCGCCAACACGAAATAGAGCGAGCGCAGGCCGAGCAGCGCGAACACGTTCGACGTGTACACGAGGAACGGATCGCGCGTGACGGCGAACACGGCCGGAATCGAGTCGAGCGCGAAGATCAGGTCGGTCGTCTCGATCACGACGAGCGCGACGAGCAGCGGCGTCGCCATCAGCCGTCCGCCTTCGCGCACCAGGAATCCCGTGCCTGTCGTGAACGGCGCAATCGGAATGAACCGCCCGACCCAGCTCGTGCAGATCGCGCAACTGGATTCGACCAGCCGCTTCTCCTCTTCCTTGCCGAAGAGCATTCGCGCCGCCGCGAACACGAGCAGGCCGGCGAACGGATAGATCACCCAATGGAAGCGCTCGAGCAGGAACAGGCCCAGGCCGATGAGGACCGCGCGCATGATCAACGCGCCGACGATGCCCCAGAACAGCGCACGATGCTGCAGCGGGGCGGGGATGCCGGTCTGCGCGAAAATCAGCACGAACAGGAAGAGGTTGTCGACCGACAGCGACTTCTCCAGCAGGTAAGCGGTCAGGTAGGTGATTCCCGCGTCGCCTCCCAGGCGCACCGCCACGAAGACCCCGAACATCAGGCCCAGGCCGATCCATACGCCGCTCCACAAGGCCGCGTTGCGCACCGTGGGCGTGCGTCCGCCCAATCGCGCGACGACGATGTCGGCGACCAGCGTGATAGCGACGACCGTCCAGAAGACGGCCCAGTCGACAAATCCTGCCGTGGTCATGCCGACATTATGCTATCCCTCAGCGTCACGTCTGCGGCGCGTCACTCGCTTGCGTTGGCCCGAAGCGAATCGCAGAATGCGGTTCCATCGTTCGGGTCCCGCTTCGCTCAGTTCATACGCAAGCCAGACCCATTTGAAGGAAGCGCGACATGAGTGACAACCTTCCTCCTCGGTCCTCGCCCCAGCCCCCGATCCCGCCGCCGCCTCCGCCCAGCTGGAAGCGCGCCTCCTCGCCCCGTGCGCTTCGCGCTGGGCACCATCATCCTGGTCGCGCGTGCCATGCGCCGCCACAAGTTCAAGTACGAGGCGCTCGTCGCGGACCTGGGTTATGCGCACAACCGGATGACCGTCGACGCGACTCTTCGCCAGGCGCCGGGGGTGGAGGTCAAGGTCCAGGGCAGTGCGCCGCGATCGCTGTTTACACCCGGTGTCAGCGGCCACACCGAGCCGGTGAGCGGAGACGAGGTGGACCTGCACGTGACGTCAACGGCCATAGGCCTGGGATTGATCCAGGGCTTCACCGACCTCGTGGCGAACGTGACCGGAACGGTACAGGCGGATGTCCGGGTGACCGGCTCAGGAGCCGATCCTCATCTTCTCGGGTTCGTCGACATCAGGAACGGGGCCTTCGGCGTTCCGCTTGGCGGCGTGTCGTACACCGGGCTCGACACCAGGGTTGACCTGACCGCAGAGGGTGTGCATTTGAAGGAGTTCCAGATCCTCGACGAGCATGGCCGGGCGCTCCGGATCCAGGGGGACCTCGGCGTGCACGAGCGGCAGGTCGGCGCCGTCAACATGAAGATCGATTCGGAGAACTTCGAACTCATCGACAACGAGCTCGGTGAGGTCGGGATCCGATCCTCACTGACCATCACCGGCGCGGTCCGGCGGCCCAGGATCGTGGGTGAAATCCGGCTCGAGAAGGGACGCGTCGAGGTCGACCGGCTGCTCGAGTTCTTCTACGACCCGTACGCGACCGAGGCGATCCCCGAGGTGGTTTCCGCCGAGCGGACGATCGAGGGCAGCGGCAGCGCGCAGGAGGCGACAGAGGGGGCGCTGAAGAAGGCGCAGGCGTCGGCGACGACCGGGGGAGAAACAGCGCCGGAAGCAGCGGAACCTACGGGCGCATTTGCACCTGTCGCGCTGGACGTCAAGGTGATCGTGCCCGACAATCTCGTCCTGCGCGGAAAAAACATCCGTCCCGGCGGGCCAACTGGCGCCGCGCTTGGTGCCATGAACGCTACCGTCGGTGGCGATGTGCGGGTTGGAAAGAATGCCGGCGCGCCGATCACACTCCTTGGCTCGGTTCACCCGGTGCGTGGCACGTACGAGTTCCAGGGGCGACGGTTCGACCTGGTCCGCGGCGGCCAGATCCGGTTCATTGGGCAAACGAAAATCAACCCGCTTCTCGATATCAGCGCAACCCGGCAGATTCCAAATACCGGCGTCGAAGCGCGCGTTCGCGTGACCGGAACGATGGTTGCGCCAGAGCTCACGCTCACCAGCAACCCCCCGCTCGAGGAGAGCGACATTCTCGCGCTCATCGTGTTCAACCGGCCGGTCAACGAACTCGGCACCGGGGAACGGTCGTCGCTCGCCGCGACGGCAGGTGGCATCGCGACCGGATTCATCGCGTCACCATTGGGCGAGTCGATCGGCAAGGCGCTCGATCTGGACCTGTTCGAGATCACGACGAGTACCGAGGCCGGAGACCTGGGCGCGGGCGTGACGCTCGGTCAGCAGCTCGGCGACAAGGCATTCATCAAGTTACAACAGCAGTTCGGCGACCGGACCGTCACCGAGTTCCTGGTCGAATACCAGTTGAGCAAGTTCCTGCGACTTCAGGCGACCGTGGCGCCCGAAACCACCGGCTCGGCCAACCGGTTGAACCAGCGGCGGGTCGAGCGTGGCGGCCTGGATCTGCTCTTCTTCTTCAGCTACTGACCGGATTCTGAGCGACGCTGGTTCGCCACCGCAATCAGTGCTTGCCGAGTGACACCACCTGCACGCGGGCGTCGTTGAAGCAGGCGCCGCCACCGAGATCGGTCAACGTGTCCGGGACCAGCACGTTCGACGTCAATCCGTTGTAGGTGCTCTTGCGCCAGAGACCTTTGGGGAGCGTCACGATGCCCGGGCGGATGTCCTGGTTGATCGCGACGGGGCAATGCACTTCGCCGAGTGCATTGAACACGCGAACCGGATCGTCGGTCGCCAGACCCCTCGCCGCGGCGTCTTCCGGGTTCATCTGGAGCACGGCCGCCCGCTCGCGCAGCTCCCCAAGCGTGGACGACACGGTTTTCTCACTCGCCGGGGATATGAGCGCGAGCGGGAACGCATCGGTTGCAGGGTCCGGCTGATAGCCGTACAGACCCGCAGGCGCACCCTGGTCGATTACGTCCGAGAACAATTCGACCTTGCCATCGGCCGTGAGAGGAAATACGTCAACGAACTGAATCGGTGCGCCGCCGTACGGCGGTGTCGCTGATCCACTCGCCGCGAGCTCGGCTCCGATCTGCGGCGGCAGCTTCGAAATGATGCGAAGGAGCGTGTCGGTTTCTTCTTCTGCTTCACCAACACCGAGACGCGCTGCGAGCTCGGAGAAGACTTCCGCATTCGGCCGTGCTTCACCGACGGGCTCGATCACTCGATTCACCAGCTGCAGCGAGATCGGGCCATAGCCCTTCGCGATGTCGTAGTTCTCGACGAAAGTCGTAGCGGGTAGAAGCACGTCGGCATAGCGCGCGGTGTCGGTGACCACCTGCTCGTACACGACGGTGAAGAGATCGTCGCGCTCCAAACCCTTCAACACGCGCGCCTGATCCGGCATCGTCGCCAGCGGATTGCAGTTGTAAACGAACAGCATCTTCACCGGCGGATCGTTGTACTCGGTCAGCGCGCGACCGAGATGGTTCATATTCACCAGCCGTGTCTGCGGCTCCGGCGTGTCGTTCATCCAGGCGGCCGCCTTGATGCCCCATGCGGACGAATTGCTCATCGAGAAACCGCCGCCGCGGACACCGAACTTGCCGCCGACAGCTGGTAAGGCGAGAACGGCGGCCGCCGCGCTGCCGCCGTTGCGATTCCGCTCGAGGCCCCATCCGCAACGCACGAGCGCCGGCGCCGACGACGCATACATGCCGGCGAACTGCTGGATCAAGTCTGCGGGAATGCCGCAGACCTCCGCGGACCGGTCGACGGTCCACTCCGCCGCGCGGGCGCGAAGCTGGTCGGCGCCGCGCGTGTGCTCGGCGAGGAAGCCCTCGTCGGCATGACCGGATTCGAAAAGGTAACGGTGCAGCGCGAGTGCCAGCGGAAGGTCGGTTCCAGGCTTGATCGCGAGATGCAGGTCCGCCTGGCGGGCGAGCGCGGTGGCACGAGGATCCACCACCACCAGCTTCGCGCCGGCGGCCCGGGCGTCCTTCAGATACGGCATCAAGTGAATGCCGGAAGCAGCCGGATTCACGCCCCACAGCACGATCAGCTTCGCGTGCACGTAGTCGAGGTAGGTGACGCCGGCCATCTTGCCGTATAGCATCTGGTTCGCCGCGCCAGTGGGAGCGGCGCACACCGTGCGCGCCAGCCGTGATGTGCCGAAGCCACGGAACAGGACCGCGTCGTTCGTATCCTGTGTCAGCAGACCATTCGATCCGCCGTAGCAGAAGGGGAGGATCGCTTCCGCCGAGTCGCTCGCCTTGATCGCCTTCATCCTGCTGGCGATGTGATCGAGTGCCTCGTCCCAGGAAACGCGGGTAAAAGTACCCTGGCCCTTCGCTCCCTGGCGGATCGCGGGATACAGAAGACGATCCTCTCCGTAGACACGCTCCGGAAACCGCCGCACCTTCGCGCAGATGTATCCCTTCGTGACTGGATTGTCGTGACCGCCGTCCATCTTCACGATGCGGCCGCGTTCGACCGTCACGTCAAGGGAGCAGGAGTCGGGGCAGTCGAGCGGGCACGCCGTCCGGACAGTCGAGCGGCCCCACGTTTCAACGGCTTGCTTGGGGGACATGCGAAATTATCTCACGCTCCCTCGGTCACCACGACCAGGGCCCGCGTGGATCGATCCAATCCACTCGCCCGACGTACCTCTTCGAGGTCCGAGGACGTGGCGAGAGCGATCAACGCGGCAGCACCGCATGCGCCGGAGAGGCCGGACTCGATGCACTCCGCCCCGGCTGCTGCCGACAAACGATCGCGCGTGTCGAGGACCTGCCGGTCGGAAACTGTGACGAACGCATCCATCCCCGCCGCGATTGCTGGCCAGGCGGCCGTCGACGGTTCAGCGCAGCGGAGGCAGGCCATCGCGGTGCTCAGATCTCCACTGGTGCGAGTTGCCCTTCCGGCGCGCGCAGAATCCATCAGGCAGGCGGCGCTCGCCGGCTCGCACGCGATCATGTAAGGCCGCTGCGCCCCGAATCGCCACGCGAACCAGTTCGCCGCAGCGCAGACCAACCCGCCCACGCCTCCCTGGATGATGACCAGCGACGGGGGCGCGTCCCACTGGGAGTTCGCCTCCTCGAACAGCTGCGTGTAACCAGCCATGATCCAGCGCGGTATCTGTGTGTACCCGTCCCACGACGTGTCCGACACGACCGTCGCGCCAGTGACGCGCCCGTGCTCCGCCGCCGCTCGAACCGCATCATCGTAGGTCCCTGGAACTTCGACGACAGTCGCACCATCTGCACGCATGGCGCCGATGCGGGGACTCCCCCCGGCCGGAATGAAGACCGTGCACGGCACCTTCTTCTGGTGCGCGACCCGTGCGACCGCTCGGCCGTGATTGCCCGCTGTCGCGCAGACCAGGCCGCGCGCGGCGGCTTCGTCACCAAGGCAATGGACGGCATAACGTACGCCGAGGATCTTGAACGCGTTGAGGCCGAACCGGCGGGTTTCGTCTTTCGCGTCGACTCGCTCGATGCCAAGCTCGGTTGCCAGTGTCTCGAGCGATCGCAGCGGCGAAGGCGCTAACTCGGGATGCGCGGCGAAGTATGCGTGAACCGCTCTGTACTCTTCATCAGTGAAGAGACCCCGGTACGCGGGATCGCGCCGGACCGCCGGATTAAGGAACGCGTCCAGGCTTGATCTCGCTGAACGGAATGTCCTGGATCCCGTAGGACGTCCAGTCCTTGTAGTTGAAGTGCCACCACTCGTTCGGTTCGACGAAGAAGCCCTCGTGCTCCATGACGTCCCGAAGGAGATCGCGCCTGGCACGGGCCTCCGGGCTGCCACCCGCGTAGGTCACGTACGACCGCTCTGACATCTCGTCGTAGATGCCCGGCATTTCCACTTCGCGCCCGGTTGTCAGGTCGTACATCGAAAGGTCAACCGCGCAGCCGCGATTGTGTTTCGAGCCTTTCGCCGGATCTGCCACGAATTCATGTTTTTCCGGCGGCGTCACGTCCCAGAAGAGTTTGGTCACACGCCAGGGACGGTAGCCGTCGAAGATCAGCAGGCCGTAGCCTTTGGCGCGCAGCGCCCGGTGCGCCCGCACGAGCGCCTCTGCGGCGGGACGCTGCAAAAACGCGCGCGCTTCGGTGTAGACGGCCCGGCCAGCCAGATTGTTCGGCGTTGCGTAGCGGACATCGAGCTTGATCGTCGGATCGAGCGAGACGAGCTCGACCAGGTCCGGCTTGAGAAAAGTACCGGCCTCCTTCGGCGGACCGCCTTGCAGGGAGAGAAGAAGAACCGCCGCGATGATCAGTTGCATCATGCGGCGATTCTACAGGCGTTCCCCCTCAGCGGCCGCTGACGTCGGTGCCCTCGCCGCCGGCCCCCATGTCGATGCCCGGCCGCACCCGAGTGCCTGTCAGTCGGGCCCTGCCTCGTCGTCCGATCGGCGTCCAGCGTCCGCTCACGGTGGTGGTGCGCGGAATCGAGATCGTCCGACGCGCTCGGGTCGAGCGGCGACTTCGGCACGACCGCGCCGCCGAGCCCGAGGATCCCCGTGCCCTGGGCGGCGCTGCCTTCGCGCGCCGTCTCCTCGTTATCACGCACCCGCGTCCGGTCGAGAGTCACGTCGTCATCGCGAATCCGGTCGCGTCTCACTTCGTCGTCCGCGACGAGATCGTCAGCATCCCGATTCGATATCGGCGTGTCGCCGAGGCCCAGGATTCCGCTGCCCTTGTTCTTGTCGTCGTCCATCTGTTAGCCTCCGCGTTGAAACTGAGCAACCGCGGTGCCACACGGACCTCATGCACGGATCCGGTGTCTAAGAACCAGCCATGTCGTTTGCCTTCGTGTTGCTGGCATTCCTCCTCGCAGGCAGTGGTCGGCAGCAGCCGCTCGATCCCGCTTTGCGATCCGCCGTTGAGCAGTTCTTTGCCACACAGGAAGCCGAGGACCTCGACGGTTATCTCGCCCTCTGGAGTTCCACTGTCACAAAGCCGCTGCCCGACCAGCTCCGCTTCATCTTCGATTCGGGCGATGACAAGTTCATTGATCTGCAGTTCGACCGCGTGGATGCAACGGATCGCCTCGCCCATGTCCGCGTCAGTGTGACGCGCGCCCGCACCTCGTCCGCCAATACCAATCCTGACGGCAGCAGGCGGATCTTCTCGACGCGAATCCAGGTCGCGCTGACGTTGGTGAAGGAAGGCGATGCCTGGAGGCTGACAAAGGAGGGATCTCCCACTGATGCCATGGCAGATGCCCTGGTCGACGAGAACGACGCCGGTCGTCGCGCAGCCATGCTGGCTGCCGATCCGGACCTGGTCAACGCGCGGCTGCTCGAAGCGCTGACCCGGCGCGCCGATTCACTGGCACAGACCTCACGCAACAAGGCGGCCCAGGAGATCTTCCTGCGCGCCCTGGAGATCGCGCGTGCGATGGGCGACCGCAAGGCGGAAGGTCGGATGCTTCAGAATGTGGCCACCGCTCTCTACTTTCAGCGCGACTTTGAGCGGGCGCTCGAGACTTACGAGCAGCGGCTCGTGATCGAACGGGAGATCGCCAACGAGGAAGGGATCGCCGCCGCGCTGCTCGGCATTGCGACCATCCGCTATTCCACGCAGGAGTACTCAGCGGCGCTCACGATGTACCGCGAAGCCCTGGCAATCCAGGAGCGGCTCGATGACGAGTTACTGGTCTCGACCACCTTGCTCAGCACCGGTAACGTGCTCTACCTGCAGGGTGACTACGAAGGAGCGATCGCCGACTACAAGAGGTCGGAATCGCTGAAACGAAAGGTACTCAGATCTTGGTGGCGCAATGAGCGCGCTCGAAGGTCTCGGCCGCACGTACGCGGCACAGGGAGATCTGGCCGGCGCGCTGCTCGCCTTTTCAAGCGTTTTTGACGAAGCCCACAAACTCAAGGATCGACGCCGGGAGGCCGCGGTGCTGCAAAACATCGGGGAGACGCACTTCCGTCTCGGCAATCTCGACGCGGCCAGACTGTCCTTTGACGAAGGGCGGAAGCAGTTCGAGTCGCTCAAGGATCTGGCCAACGCCGGACGCGCAGCGCAGGGTACAGGCGTGACGGAGCTCGTTGCCGGCCGATTCCTGCAGGCTGAGAACGCGTACACGAAGAGCAACAGCCTCTGTCTCGACGCGCGCGACGATACCTGTATCGCGAGTGCCCTCGTCGGCCTCGCGTTCGCGCAGGCCTCGCAGCAGCACTACGACGAAGCGATTGCGTCGTATCGGCGCTGCATTGCCGCCTTTCGCGCGCTCGGGTCCAACGAATCGACAGCACGAGCCCAGGTCGGTCTCGCCGAAGCGTTATCCGGTAACAAAGAGTACGTGGCGGCTCTGATCGAAGCAGGCAACGCGCGTGAGACCGCCACGAGACTAGCCAGTGACGATGTGCTATGGCGGGCATTGGTGGCGCAGGCGCGGGCGCAGCGAAACTTGAAGCGCCAGGACGATGCCCGTGTTTCGGCGGCGGCCGCAGTCTCAGCCGTCGGACGAATGGCGGCGCAGGCTCTCGCCCGTCCTGGCGATCCTGTTCCGCGCGATACGGCGTCCGCGTTCGTCACCGCCGCGATCATGGAGGCAGAAGCCGGCCATCCAGCCGCCGCATTTGAAACCGTCGAGCAGATGCGCGCGCATGCGTTACGAGTCGCGCTGGCAACCAACGAGCGGGACATCGCCGGTGGTTTGAGCGACGCCGAGCGCGACGAGGAACGGATCGCGGCCGGCGACGTCAGGACCCTGGTCGCCCAGATCGCGCGAGCCCGCACGCTCGCCAAGCCCGATGCGCCACGGATTGCGAAACTCGAAGCCGAACTTGCGTCGGCATCCCAGAAGCGGAGCGCGATCCAGGAGCGAATCTTTGCGACCGTCCCCGAGTTGCGTGCCTGGCGCGGCCTTGCACCACCGGCAATCATCGCCGACCTCGACACGATCCTCATCGAGGATGGAGCGTCGCTCGTCGAGTTCGTTGTCGACGATCACGATCTGCTGATTCTCGCGGCCCGTCGTGCCGAAGGACGCGTCATCATCGCGACCCACGTGATCGGCGTTGAGCGCCGCACCCTGGCCGATCAAGTCGCGCGAGCCGTCGAGCCGTCCGTGCTCGCCGATGCGACGGCATGGCGAAGAGCGGCAGAGACGCTGTTCAAGCTGCTTCCCGCTGAACTCGTCGCCCAGATGTCATCGGCGACAAGCGTCACGTTCGTTCCTGACGATGTGCTGTGGCGGGTTCCATTCGAAGCGATGCCGACAGGAAGCCGGTACCTGGCCGACGTCACATCGGTGAAGTACGCATCCTCCGTGACGGCGCTCGTCCGCGCTCCAGCCGCTGAACCGATCAGCGCCCTGCGGGTGTTCGTCGCCGACGGCCCTGCGCTGTCGGCTGACACGGTGGACGGATTGAAAAGAACGGCGCCATCCTGGACCCTTCGTTCGCCGGCGCAAGCGGAGCAGGAAGCGATCCGCGTGGTCAACGCGCTCGAGAAGAACACGGAAGCGGAATCCGTCACGACCACGAGCGTGACGCGGATCACCGGAACGGCGGCAACCGAGGACGCGGTGCGTGAGAGTGCCAGGCCCGCGTCGGTGCTGCACTTCGCAGCGCCGTTTCGCATCAACGCCGCGGGTCCGCTGTTTTCGCCGGTGTTGCTCGCCAAGCATGAGAATCCGGACTCGGCGACGACCGGCGCCGCGGACAATGGCATGTTTGAAGCGCGTGAAGTTCCGACTGCCGGTCTGACGGCGCGAGCTGCAGTCTTTTCCGATCCATCGACGATGGCGATGCGCGACGCCGCGGCGTCAGTTCCCGTGGTGCAGTGGATATGGAGGGCCGGTGGCGTCGAGACGCTGGTTCTGAGGCGGTGGGGCAGTGACGAGACGGCGACGAACGACATGGTCGCCACGTTTTACGGTTTGTTGCGCAATGGCAAGTCGGCGGCCGAGGCAATGACGCTCGCCGGTGCCGCGGCGCGCAACTCACCGACGATTCAGCCACCCAGCGTGTGGGCTGGGTGGCTTGTGGTCACCGGGCGCTGACGCGCCCACCTCACCGGCCGGTGATCTGGCCGCGGCGGCCCGCGGGGTATCGGTCGGGGAAGAAGTCCCGCCCACGCATCATCTCGATCGCGTTCTTGACGAGACCAACCACCGGCATCGCATTCAGCCCGGTATCCATCGTTCCGCTCACGACGCCCTTCCTCCGGATCGTGGATGCCACAGTCGCAACGGCTATCGCCGTTCCAACTATGGGCATCGATCTCCGCAGGCGCCGTGACAGTCGAGCTCCTCCGTAGCGGGTCAGTCTTTGTCCAATGCTCATGCCTGCCAAATTGCAAGGACTCGGCCATGGTAGTTTTGAGTCCGTTGGCAAAGCCTCACGTGGTCGTCATCGGCGGCGGGTTTGGCGGCCTCTATGCGACCCGCGCGCTCAAGAGAGCCCCGGTGAAGGTGACACTGCTCGATCGGCGCAACCATCACCTCTTTCAGCCGCTCCTTTACCAGGTCGCCACCGCGGCGCTATCTCCCGGCGACATTGCCTCACCGATCCGATGGATCCTGCGGCGACAGTCGAACGTCGAGGTCCTGCTCGCAGAGGCCGAGAGTGTCGACGTGGACCGCCGGCGGGTCGTTCTCATGGACGGGGAGGTGGAGTACGACTACCTGATCGTCGCGACGGGCGCGACCCACGCCTACTTCGGTCACGATGAATGGCGGCCGCTCGCGCCGGGTCTCAAGACGCTGGAGGATGCGCTCGGCATCCGCCGGCGCGTGCTGCTGGCTTTCGAGCGCGCCGAACGGGAGGCGGATCCCGCCCGCAGGGCTGCGCTCCTCACGTTCGTGGTCATTGGCGGCGGCCCGACGGGCGTCGAGATGGCCGGTGCGCTCGCGGAGATCTCACGACAGTCGCTGGCCCGCAACTTCCGTCACTTCGATCCAGGCTCGGCCCGGATCGTTCTTCTCGAAGGCGGTCCGCATCTGCTCGGTGGGTTTCCTGAGTCTCTCCGCGCCTTCGCCGTCAAGGATCTGCAGCGACTCGGCGTCGTCGTTCGCCTGAATTCCATCGTCACTGGTGTCGAACCGGGAGTTGTGAGGATTGGCGCGGAGTCGATCGACTCCGCGACGGTGCTCTGGGCGGCGGGCGTGGCCGCATCGTCGATCGGACGATCACTCGGGGCACCACTCGATCGGGCCGGACGGGTGCGGATCCAGCCCGAGCTGACCCTGCCGGGCCATCCTGAGGTGTTTGTCATCGGCGACCTCGCCTCACTCGACGATCAGAACGGACGGCCGCTGCCGGGCGTCGCGCAGGTCGCGATCCAGATGGGGCAGCACGCCGTGAAGAACATCCTCCGGTCGATCGAAAAGCAGCCGTTGCGCGCGTTCGAGTACAAGGACCTTGGCAACATGGCGACGATCGGACGCGCATCGGCAGTCGCCGACTTCGGATCCTTCAGACTGACTGGACCGGTTGCGTGGCTCGCCTGGCTCTTCGTCCACCTGCTCAACCTGATCGGGTTTCGTAATCGGCTGGTCGTGCTGGTCCAGTGGGCCTGGGCCTACGTCACTTATCAGCGCGCGGTCAGGCTGATCACTGGCGACCGGGCTGATTCATGAAGTCCGGGTCTCGCGTCCGCGGAATCGTAACCGCGGCGCTCGTGCTGATCGCGGCCACCGCCGCGATCGTCCCGCTGCCGCCTTCGACCGTCGAACGCGTCTACTCGCGCGGTGTCTATCCGGCCATTCAAGGAACCCTCACGCCTATCTCCAATCTCACGTCAGTTGCGTGGCTGGATCTCGCGGCCGGCGCCCTCTTCCTGCTGGTCGTCTTCGGCGTGCTGTCACGCGCGCGTACGGCCGGATGGAGGAGCAGTGCGAGCTGGGGGGCTCTCACGCTCCTGCAGGCGAGCGCTGTCGTCTACCTGCTGTTCCTGGCCACGTGGGGTCTCAACTACCGCCGCATACCGCTCGAAAACAAACTCGATTTCGATCGATCGCGGGTGACGGTTCAGCGCGCCTTCGAACTTGCCAATGAAGCTGCTCGCCGGGCGAACGCGCTGCACGGCCCTGCTCACGCCACGAGTCAGGACCGCTTCGCACTTCGGGTGGCGTTCGAGTCCGCGGCGCGAATCATGGGAGCCGATCACCGGTGGACTCCGGGGCGTCCGAAACGCTCGCTGCTCGGTTTCTACTTCCGGAAGGCGGCGATCGACGGCATGACGGATCCGGTCTTTCTCGAGGTGATCCTCAACCCCGAGCTCCTCCAGGTCGAGGAACCCGAAGTGTTGACGCACGAGTGGGCGCACCTGGCCGGCTACGCCGACGAGTCGGAGGCCAATTTCCTGGCCTGGCTCGCATGTCTCCGCGGTGACCCGCTTGCGCAATACAGCGGCTGGCTCTCGGCTTACCAGCGGGCGAGCTCGGCGCTTCCCCCTGCCATGCGAGCGGGCCGGGCGAGGCTCGATGCTGGCCCGCGAGCCGATCTTGCCGCAATCGCAGCCCGTTACAACCGATCCTCAATGGTTGTGAGACGTGCGGCAAGTGATGTGTACGACACCTACCTCAAGGCGAACCGGATCCCCGAGGGCATTGCCAACTACGACCAGGTTATCCAGTTGATGCTCGGAACGAGCCTGGGGTCGGACTGGAACCCGCGCTGAATCCTGCTGGAGCCGGTTTTGCTAGAACGGATGGCCCAGGGGGTGCAGGATTCGTAACAACAGTCCGTCGTCCGCGCATGCGGTTGCTTCGGCGCGGGCCGCCGGGCTGCGGTATACGGCCGATACGCAGCCGGGGATCAAGCGGGTCAGGCACGGGTCGACCTTTCGCTACTTCCTCCCGACCGGACGCCGGGTTACATCGAAGGACGACCTCGCCCGCATCAAGTCGCTGGTGATTCCGCCCGCGTGGGAAGACGTCTGGATCTCGACCGACCCGCGCGGTCATCTCCAGGCCACCGGCCGCGATGCGCGCGGACGCAAAGCAGTATCGCTACCATCCGAAGTGGCGGGCCGTCCGCGACGAGACGAAGTATCACCGGATGATCGGTTTTGCGCAGGCGCTGCCCGACCATCAGGCGCACGGACCAACGCGAACCTTCGAAAGCCTGCACTGACGCGCGAAAAGGTGCTGGCGCTCGTGGTGCAGCTCCTCGAGAAGACGCTGATCCGGGTCGGCAACGACGAATACGCCAAACAGAATCGCTCGTTCGGACTGACGACGCTGCGCGACGGGCATGTCAACGTCAAGGGGGGACGCGTGCGGTTCACGTTCCGCGGCAAGAGCGGCGTCGAACACGAGATCGATCTCGACGACCGGCGTCTCGCACGCGATCGTCAAGGCGTGCCGCGACATTCCAGGCTACGACCTGTTCCAGTACTACGGGGAGAACGGGACGCGGCACGCGGTGGGTTCAGCGGACGTGAATGCGTATCTCAAGGAGATCACCGGGCAGGACTACACGTCGAAGGACTTCCGCACCTGGGCGGGCACGGTGCTGGCGGCGCAGCTGCTCTGTCTGTGCGGCGAATGCGCGTCCGAAGCCGAAGCGAAACGGAACATCGTGCGGACCGTCGAGAGTGTGTCGAAACGCCTGGGTAATACCAAGGCCGTGTGCCGCAAGTCGTATATTCACCCGGCCGTCTTCGACGCGTTCACCGAGGGTTCGCTGAAAAAGTTCGATCCGAAAGCGGCGGAGGCGTCCGTGCTCGCCTTGCTGCAGCGGCGCGCCGCCCGTGAGTTGAGGAAAAAAGCGAGCTGACCCGCTGTTCCTACCTCGACCTGATTTCTGTTCCGCCGTTCGTTCCTTCAATATCGATGCGCGCGCCGCCGCCGTTCAGCCGCCCCTCGAGCCTTCGTTTTGAGTTTTCACTTGTATCGAGAGTCAGGCCGACCACGTCGATGCCGCCATTGGTTTGCCGCGCGGAAATCGATGCCTTCGAGTCTGCAGGCAGCCGGAGCATGATGCCGCCGTTCGTGCACTCGAGTTTTACGCCTGCATCCGACAGCTTGGCCAGGTCCACGTCGACGCCGCCGTTGGTCGTGCTCGCCTGGACGGCGCCCGTTATATCGCGAAGCTTGATGCCTCCGTTGGTTGCTTCAGCGTTGACTTTGCCCGAGAGCCCGGTAATCTCGACACCGCCGTTGACCGTCGACGCAGTAACCTCGGCGCCTTGAGGAACATGAACTGTGTACTCGACCTGGAGGTTGCTCCCGCCGAACAGCCCGCTGCCGCTCCGGTTAGGAATCTTCGTCTGAATCTTGACGAGACCCTCGGTGACTTCTTCGGCAATCTCAATCCGGCTGATCGCTTCTTTCGCTGCCTCGCTGGTCATCCCGCGGCCGGTCTTGATCGCGACCACTTCGATCGTGTTGCCCTGGCCCGGAAGGATCTGGATCTTGCCGTTGATGTTGCCGATTTCGAATCGGCCGCCCGGCCGAAGCTCGTAGCTCTTCTTCCACTCGGAGGTCTCTTTTGCCTTGTGCTCCGCCATCGCGATGTCGCAACCGGCCGAGGCGACGAGCAGGACGGGCAGGACCGCCCCGAGAGCGCGAACGGTGCGAAATCTGTTGAGCGTGTGCATGGGTGGCTTTCTCCTCCGTCTCCCCTTATACGCCTTCCCGCTGACAGGCGTTCCGAAAAGGTGGCCGCCGGGCTTATCATGTCGCTGGGGTCGCTATGAACAATGTCAGATCGTAAGTATCGCCAGCGCGGTTACCAGGACGAACCACGGCAGCCGCGCACGGAGCAACGCGCGCCGGTCAAGAAGGAATACACGCCCCGTGGCCAGCCGCCCATCTCTCCCAAGACGTTCAGCATGCCGGGCTTCCGCGAGGTGGTCCGGTGCGCGCGCTGCGGCAACGAGTTGACCGTGGCAAACGCCTGGAGCCCGGATGGCACCTGCGCAAAGTGCGGATCCTCGCTGCACGCCTGCGCGCAATGCGCCAACTTCGATTCGAGCGCCGCCTTCGAATGCCACAAGCCGGTGCCGGCCCGGATCTCGCCGAAAGACGCGCACAACACCTGTGTGTCGTTCGAGCCGCGTACGACCGTCGAGCGCGAAACGAAGTCGCCGGGACCGGCCGGCGACAGCGGATCCAGTGCGCGCCAGGCATTCGACGATCTTTTCAAGTAGGGGTGCATCGGTGCGTGCTGTCGCGTTTCTCGCGCTCGCCGCGATCCTGGGCGGCACTGCGGTGTCCGCCCTCCAGCGGAGGGAGCCGGTGACCGCGCCAGTGAGCCGGTTCGAAGTCGTCAAGGTCTATCCGCACGACCCGCAGGCCTTCACCCAGGGACTGGTGTTCAGCGGTGGCGTTCTGTACGAGGGTACCGGCCTCAACGGACGCTCAGGCATCCGCAAGGTGAAGCTCGAGAACGGCGAGGTGCTGCAGGTCCAGGCGCTCGAGCAACGCCACTTCGGCGAAGGGATCGCGCTGGTTGACGACGCGATCGTGCAGCTCACGTGGCAGTCTGGCGTCGGCTTCGTCTACGACCGGACGACGTTTCAGCGAACGCGCACGTTCAGCTATCCCGGCGAAGGCTGGGGCCTGACCTACGACGGCACGCGACTGATCATGAGCGATGGATCCGCGACGCTTCGCTTTCTCGATCCCGAGACACTGCAGCAAACAGGCAAGTTGCAGGTGCATGACGGCAGCCGTCCGGTCGAGAGACTCAACGAGCTCGAAGTCGTGAAGGGAGAGATCTTCGCCAACATCTGGCAGACCGACAGGATCGCCCGGATCTCTCCGAAAACCGGGCTCGTCACCGGATGGATCGATCTCGCTGGTCTGCTCGATCCGCGCGACGCACACGGCGTCGATGTGCTGAACGGAATCGCCTACGACGCCAAGGCAGACCGGCTGTTCGTCACCGGCAAGCTCTGGCCCAAGCTGTTCGAGATTCGAATCAAGTAGCGCGGTCCTCGACACGAGGACGGGAGAAAAGGCGAACAGGAGTATAAGAGAGTAGGAGACGATAGCGTAAAGGCAACTGCAGGAGGCAAGGAGTTTCGTGCGCCCCGCTTACTCCTGCGCGCTCGGCCTTGCCGCGCTCAAGAACGCTCGCAGGCTCCGCAGGGTCCGTTCGAGCGACTCGCGGGCGATTCGATTGACGATCGGAGAGGCGATCGGCCGCACCAGCCACGGTACACCGCGACTCAACGACACCGACTCACATTCGATCAACACACCGTCCCCGGACTGTTCGAACCGCCAGTAGGCGTTCAGTTTCCACAGAAAGCCACGATCGTGACCCGGAGGCAGCTCCCGCTCGCCTGGGGTCCCCGGTTGATCGAGTTCCGCGATTTTCAGCGAGACCGAGCGGCTCGTCGCGCGAGCGGAATCGAGCATCCTGTATTCAACCGCGTGCTCGGTGTTGTACTCGGCGCTGACAATCCCGGCGTCCCGCTGTAATCGCATGAACACCTTCAGCCGATCGCCATTGCGCTCCAGGAGCTTCGACGACTTCACCTCCTGGTAGAACTCCATTTCCCGTCCCGCGTATTCCTGCATCCGCTTCACCACCGCCGCCACCGTCGTCTTTGGAATGTAGATCGCCCCTGCCCAGTGGTGAATCTTTGCGTCCGGCGCGTCGGGGGGATCGACCTCGACCAGCGGCACTACGTCTTTCGCGCGGTCGCGCCAGCTTGCGACGTGACGCTGGTCGAGGGCGAAGAAATTTGATGGCGATGGGGCGGCGAATCGAGCGTCCACTGCCGCGACGTATGCATTCCAGGCCGCGAGCGCCGCGGCGCTCGGACCGGAGATGACGAGAACCTCTGACGGCGAGGTGTGCGCAGAGGTCGCGGACAGCTCCGACGCGTGCGACAACACCATCAGGCCACAGAGGCACAAAGGCACAGAGACACTTCTGCGGAAAACCAGGCGATCTGAAAGTATGAAATTCAGCATCGAGCAAAGCAGGATGGCGAACACGTTGGCGAGCAGCAGATGCACTCCCGCGCCAGTGAGCGCAGCGGTGATCGCCGCGTTCCCCACAAGAGACACGATACCGTTCAGCGCGTGAAATTTGATCAGCCTGCCGAACACATTTCCGGCGCTCCCGGCCTCGGGCCACGTGACCCGCCGGTGCCAGAAGAAGTTGTGCAGGATCGCCGCCTCGACCGCGACCACGGTCGCCCATCCACCGGACATCCCCGCGCGACGTGTCAGCACGGCCAGCAACCCAAGCTGTAGCACGGCGCCGGCCAGGCCGACCCCGTTGAAGGCGAACCACCGTTTCGAGGGCGCGATATCCGTCACACTCCCAAATGTGTGATCGGGCACGAATAAGGCTCACGACGGTGGGCAGCCAAGGCAGCCCTGACGGGCTGCAGTACGACTGCGGGCAGCCCTAAAGGGCTGCACTACGACTGCGGGCAGCCCTAAAGGGTTGCACTACGAATGGCTGCCGTCTATTCGATGGCAAGGAGTGACGAGGTTGTGCGGAAGTACCATCGTCCGTCGACGAGGGCGGGCGACGCCAGTGTTCCTTCGCCGAGCTGATTGGTGTGCAGCAGCTTGAACTCGCGTCCGGCCTGCAACACGAACGTCTCACCGTCGTCATTCGTGAAGAACACCTTGCCGTCGTATGCGATCGGGGACGCCGAGAAGCCTTCCTTCTTCGCCTCGCCGAGACGTCCTTGATAGAGAACGGCGCCGGTCTTCACGTCGTGCGCGGTCAGGATGCTCTGGATGTCGTTGACCAGGTACAGGACTCCGTCGACGACGACTCCCGACGGCACGAAGGGAGAACCCTTCGGTGATGACCAGGCCACATGCGTCGTGGTGACATCGCCGCTGCCCCCCGGCCTGATCGCGATCGTCGGACCCTGGCGGCCGGAGGAGCAGATCACCAGGCCTTCGGCGACCACGGGAGTCGGTATGACTTCGAAAGTCAGTCCGCCGACAGTCCACAATTCCTTCCCAGTGTCGGGATCGTAGGCGTGCACCTTGCGCTGGCTGCTGACGATCAACTCGTCACGATCTCCCGCGCGGATGATGATCGGCGTGCCCCATCCGGTCGTCTGCGATCGTGCGGTTTTCCAGATCTGCTTGCCGGTGTTCTTGTCGTATGCGGCGACAAACGATCCGGTGGCGTCGGTACCCTGGTGGTCCTGGTAGATGTAAATGCGGTCCTTGTAGAGGACCGGCGATCCAGCGCTGCCGTGATAGTTGTTCAGCGGTCCGACCGGCGTATGCCAGGCCATCTTGCCGTTGAAGTCGACGGCCATGAGTCCATGGGTGCCGAACGAGGCGTACACGAGCTTTCCGTCGGTGACGGCGGTGGCTGACGCGTGACTGTTCTTCGGATAGATGTGCTCGATGCCGCTCGCAGGTACGGGTGTTTCCCACAACTGCTTACCGTCCGAGCGGCGGAAGGCGAGCATCGACATCTTTGCGCCTTCATCGTGAGCGGTGGTCAGGAAAATGTGATCGCCCCACACGATCGGTGATGAGTGGCCGCGGCCTGCGACTGGCACCTTCCACTTGATTCGCGCGGTTGGGGACCACGTGTCCGTGTACTTCCCTTCGCGGACGATGCCCTGGCCCGATGGCCCGCGCCAACGGGTCCAGTACTTCGCCGCCTCGCCGTCGACCTCGATCATCGAGACGGTCTCAGCGGCGGAGAGTGCGACGACGGCGGCGCATGCGGCCACGGCCACGAACACGCGGCGATGCAATTCCATGGAGATACCTTGGTCCCAACGCACCTGCGGAGTCAAACATGCCGGGACGGGTGCTGGGATAAGCTTCGCGGATGAGACGAGCGAGGTGCACGTGACGGCTACGATCCTCAAGGAACGGCGCATGGTTCGGCGATTCGAGGAAGCGGGCGCGCTCAGTCCCGATTCGGCGAGATCGCTCGAACAGATCGGCATTTCGAGCGGGAGGATCCTGCGCCGGCTGCGCGAGCGGCTGGTGATTCGTGACGCCGAAGGCGATCTGTTCTACGTGGATGAAGAGGTCTGGGCGGCGCTGGGAAAGCGGCGACGACGTCATGCTTCCGTCGCGGCGATCGTCGCGTCTGGCGCTGATCCTTGGCGTCCTGCTATTCACGAGGACGGCGCATGCATCGACTCGCACCACCGCTACTCCCGGCGCAGGGCGATCAGCGGATTGAGGCGTGCGGCGCGACTGCGCCCTTTGAAGCGTGCCGCGGGGCCGGGGGTGCCCGGTGCTAAGGTGCTCCATTGCCAAGCGCACCTCGGCACCCGGCGCCCGGCACCCTGATAAAATCCGCGCATGCGCAGACTCCTCGCCCTCCTTTTTGCTCTCGGCACCATCGTCGCCGCCCCGCAACTCCTGGCCTTGCGCTCTCAGAACAACGCCGCAAGCAGTCCCGATAATCTCAACTGGCAGGATCTCCGCTGGCGCAATGTCGGACCGACGCGCGGCGGCCGCGTGACGGCGATCGCCGGCGTCGAAGACCAGCCCTGCACCTTCTACATGGGCGCGACCGGCGGCGGCGTCTGGAAGACCGAGAACTGCGGCGAGTCGTGGACGCCGATCAGCGACGGACAGATCGCCACCGGCTCGATCGGCTCGATCGACGTCTCCGAATCCAACCCGAACGTCGTCTACGTCGGCACCGGCAGCGCGGCGATTCGCAGCAACGTGATCATCGGCCGCGGCGCCTACAAGTCCACCGATGCGGGACGGACCTGGCAGTTCATCGGGTTGCGGGAGGCCGGACAGATCGGCTCGATCCGCGTCCATCCGTCCAATCCGGATATCGCGTGGGCCGCGGCGCTCGGATCGCCGTTACGGTCCGAACGCCGAGCGCGGCATCTTCAAGACAACGGACGGCGGCAAGTCCTGGCGCAAGACGCTGTTCGTCAACAACGAAACCGGCGGGCGCGTGGTCGCGGTCAACATGTCCAATCCCAACGAACTGTATGCCGGGATGTACAAAGGCTTCCGCAAAGGATGGGACATCATCAGCGGCGGTCCAGCGACAGAAGGGGGCATCTACAAGTCCACCGACGGCGGTGAGACGTGGAACAAGCTATCGAACGGCCTGCCGCAGCCGCTGATCGGCAAGATCGACATCGACATTGCGCGCAGCCAGCCGGCGATCGTCTACGCCATGATCGAAGCACCCGGCGACCAGGGTGGCCTTTATCGATCCGACGACAGCGGCGCAACATGGCGCAACGTCAACGCCGCCGCGAACCTGCGCAGCCGTCCTTTCTATTTCAACTACGTCGACGTCAATCCGAAGAACCCGGAAGAAGTCTGGGTCAACGCGCTCAGCATGTACAAGTCGACCAACGGCGGGAAGTCCTTCACGACGGTCGGAACGCCGCACGGCGACAATCACGGTATCTGGTTCAACCCGGACACGCCCGACACGTTCATCCAGTCCAACGACGGTGGCGCCAACGTCACGCGTGACGGCGGGCGCACGTGGTCGTCGATCCTCAACCAGCCGACCGGCGAGTTCTACATGGTGACGGTCGACGAGCAGCATCCCTACCTGCTCTACGGTCCGCAGCAGGACAACACGACGATCGTCGTGCCGAGTATTCCGACGGTCTCGTTCGGCTTCGATCATCCGGCGCAGGCCTGGACGCAGGCATCGGGGTGCGAGACCGGCGGCATCATGCCGACGCCCGACGGCAAGGTGATCTGGGGCGCGTGCAAAGGAGAGCTCGAGCGATTCAGCGTCGAGACAGGCCAGTCGCAGGGGCGCTGGATCTACCCGCAGAATCGCTACGGTCATCACCCGAAAGACATCAAGTACCGCTTCCCGAGGCAGACGGTCGTATACGTCTCGCCGCACGACCCGAAGACGGTCTACCAGGCCTCGCACGTGCTGCACCGCTCCACCGACGAAGGAGTCACGTGGCAGGTGATCAGCCCGGACCTCACCTGGAACGACCCGAAGTACCAGATCGTCCCCGGCAGCCCGATCACCCGCGACGTCACCGGCGAGGAGGTCTATTCGTCGATCTACTCGATGGATGAATCGCCGATCGAGCGCGGCGTGATCTGGGTCGGCGCCAACGATGGACCGGTACACGTGACGCGTGACAACGGGAAGACCTGGAAGAACGTCACGCCGAAGGATCTTCCTCCCGGCGGACGCGTGCAGAACATCGACGCGTCGCACCTCCGGCGCGGCAGCGCGTACATCGCCGTCTACCGGTATCTCTTCGAGCACGACCTCAAGCCGTACATCTATCGGACTGATGACTACGGCGCGACCTGGACGAAGCTCACCGATGGCACCAACGGCATTCCGGTCGACCATCCCACCCGCGTCGTGCGCGAGGATCCAGAGCGTCGCCGGACTGCTCTACGCCGGAACCGAGTTCGGGTTCTTCGTGTCGTTCGACAACGGTGCGCAGTGGCGTCCGCTTCAGCAGAATCTGCCGGCCACCCCGGTCACGGACGTGCGCGTCCATCGCGGCGACCTCGTCATCTCGACCATGGGACGCGCGTTCTGGATCATGGACAACATCTCCCCGCTGCGCCAGCTCGCGACCGCGAAGAGCACGACCGCTGCGTCACCATCCCTGATCCAGCCGGCCTCCCGCATTCGTTATCGCGCGGCGGGCGGTGGACGGCGGGCCGGCGGACCTGAGTATCCTTCCGTGTCTCTGGCGATCGATTACACATTGCCGGCAGGTTTCACCGGTCCGCTTGCCCTCGAAATTGACGACGCCGGCGGCCGCATGGTTCGCACGGTCGCGGCCGGCGCGGGAACCGGTCAGCGCGGCGGCGGCGGACGGGCTGAGGCGGCTGGCGAGCCTGACGATCCCGACATGCGCGCCGGACGGGGACGCGGCGGCTCCGCGGCTTCGCTCACGACGAAGCCTGGCCACAATCGCTACTTGTGGGATTACCGGTGGGCCAATGGCGGTCCGCTCGCGGCGCCGGGCAAGTACACCGCCAGGCTGAAAACAGGCGGAGGAGAAGAGACCCGAACGTTCGAGATCCAGGTCGATCCGGGCGTGACGAAAGAAGGTACGACCGTCGCGGATCTCGGTCGACCAGCAGAACTTCCTGCTCTCGTTGCGGGACACCATCGCCGAAGCCGCGCAGTTGCGCACGCAACTGCAGGCCGCGATGCAGAAAGCGGGCGTGCAGCCGGCGCCGTCACCGGGGCCAGGTGAGAGCACGACGGAGCTGATCGACAAGCTGCGCAAGCAGGGTATGCCCGCAGCGAAGCTGCAGGCGCTCTGGGCGCGCCTCGTCTCCGCGCCCGGAACATACGAGCAGCCGATGCTGATCGATCAATTGAACAGCATCAATCGGGTCGAGAGCGGCGCCGACCAGAAGGTCGGAATGGAGTCGCGGCGCCGTCTCGCCGACCTGGTGAAGGAGCTGAAGTCCATCCAGTCTGAACTCGGAGGTATCTGATGGCGGAACTCAAGACGAAGGAAACAGGAGCGAGCGTCAGCGCCTTCATCAAGAAGCTGCCGCCGGCTCGTCGTAAGGACGCCGAAGGGATTCTCGCGCTGATGCAGAGCGCGACGAAACAGAAGGCCGCCATGTGGGGTGAGGCGATCGTCGGCTTCGGCCGGCTTCACATCAAGTACGCGTCCGGACGCGAACTGGACTGGTTCAAGGCCGGCTTCTCTCCGCGCAAGGACAGCTTCACGCTCTATCTGTGCGGTGGCCTCGAACAGCACGCCGACCTGATGGCCAGGCTCGGTAAACACAAGGCCGGCCGTGGGTGCCTGTACGTGAAGAAGCTCGAGGACGTCGACGCCAAGGTCTTGAAGCAGCTGGTGGCACGTACTTTCAAGGCGGCGAGGACGTTCGGTGCCGGTGGGGTCGAGTCGTAGCCGCGCCGCGCTGCTTTTCGGCCTGGCGGTAGCCGCGGCCGCCGCGCTCTGGTGGCCGCTGCATGGCCGTACGGCCCTGTCGCCGCTGTCACAGAACGCGCCACTCCGAGTCACCAACGAGGGGGCTGATCTCGCCGCGACGATTTCATATCCGTCGTCAGGCTCGCCCCCCTTCCCCGGGGTCGTCATCGTCCATGGGTCGGGGCGCATGACGCGCGACCAGCTTCGTGGCATGCGTGATCCACTCCTCGCCGCCGGTCTCGCCGTGCTCACCTACGACAAGCGTGGTGTCGGTGAATCCACCGGTGAATACGACGATGTGGGTGTGAGGACGAGCCCGCAACGCATGCCGCTGCTCGGCCGCGATGCGCTCGCATGCCTGCGGGCCCTGAAGTCGGCGCGCGGCATCGACCCGGCACGAGTGGGCTTCCTCGGCATGAGCCAGGCCGGGTGGATCATCCCGGCGGCGATCGGCGCCGCGCAGGCGAACGAGACCGCCTTCGCGGTGATTCTCTCCGGCCCGGCGACCAGCGTGGGGCTCGAAGACGCCTACAGTAACGCGACCGGTGACGGGATCCGCGTGCACGAGACGCTGACCGACGCGGAGATCGACGCGCGCGTCGATGCGTACCGGGGGCCGCCTGGTTTCGACCACGCGGAGATTCTCCGTGCCCTGCGGACACCGACGTTGTGGCTGCTCGGGAGCCGCGACGAAAGCATCCCGATCCGGCACACCGAGCGCAATCTCAGGACGCTCGCCGCCGCCGGTGTGCCGATCACGCTCAAGGTCTACGAGGGAGCCAATCACGGACTGTTTGGACCTTCGGGACCGATCCCGTTCTGGCCGGACGTGACCAACTGGCTGCGTGCGACGGGCATTCTCCAGTGAGAATTCATGCATTCTCCGGGTGCAAATGCGTATAAATCGCGTATGATCTGCGCAACACGCGGGGTGCCCCGCGGACTTCGAGATTCAAAAGGAGCAGCAGAAGAGCATGGCAAAGACCGCGAAAAAGACTGCGAAGAGCAGCAGCAAAGCAAAGACTGCCGGCAAGAAGAAGACGAGCGGCCGGAAGCCGAATGCGGCATTCATGGCGCCCGTGACGCCGAGTGCTGCGCTGTCGGAAGTCGTCGGCTCCAAGCCGCTCCCGCGGACGGAGCTCACGAAGAAGCTGTGGGTCTACATCAAGAAGAACAACCTGCAGGATCCGAAGAACAAGCGCATGATCAAGGCCGATGACAACCTGCGCCCGATCTTCGGCAAGCCGCAGGTGAACATGTTCGAGATGACCAAACTGGTCAACAAGCACGTCAAGGCGTAGTTCCCTCTTAGGATTGCTCCACGGTGCCACGCGCCGTGGAGCGGTTCCTCTCTCTCAACATCTGCATCGAAACCTGCATGCGCGCCCTGCCGCACCTCTTCCAGAACAACCGCGCCTGGGCATCCCGCGTCACCTCGGCTCGACCTGACTTCTTCGAGCAGCTTGCCGGCCAACAGAATCCCTCGTATCTCTGGATCGGCTGCTCCGACAGCCGCGTGCCCGCCAACGAAATCGTCGACCTGCTGCCGGGTGAGCTCTTCGTCCACCGCAACGTCGCCAACGTCGTCGTCCACACCGACCTGAATTGCCTCTCGGTGATTCAGTACGCGGTGGATGTGCTCGCTGTAAAGGACGTCATCGTGTGCGGGCACTACGGCTGCGGCGGTGTGCGCGCTGCGCTCGAGAACCGCAAGTTCGGCCTGATCGACAACTGGCTGCGTCACGTGCAGGACGTCCGATCGCGCCATAGCGGAACGCTGAATGCGATTGCCGATCCTGACGCACGCGCCCGCCGCCTCTGTGAGTTGAACGTGATCGAGCAGGCGCTGCACGTCTGCGAGACCACTGTCGTGCAGGACGCCTGGGCCCGCGGGCAGCAACTCACCATCCACGCCTGGATCTACGATCTGCGCGACGGCCTCCTGCGGGATCTCGGGTTCGTCGTCGACCGCGCGGACGATCCCGCCGCAACGGCTGTCGAAGCTGCCTCACGCCTCACGCCTGAGTAGCACCGTACTCCGCACCTAGCACTTAGCACGTATCCCCCCGGTATACCGGATTCTGCCTGGACCCGTGGGCCGATGAGGGATCTTTCTCGTATAGTGCGCCGATCGTCGTGCGCCGCGGTAGTGCAGCCCTTCAGCGCTGCCACGTTATAACGCGACGCCGCGAATGCGGCCGCGCATCAGGAAATCGAGCACCAGGCGGTGCGCGCCGTCCAGGTGATGCTCCATCGCCTGGCGCGCGCCGGGGGCGTCGCGACGCTGGATCGCATCGACCACCTCGTGATGCTCCGCGACCGACGAGGGATGGACGGGGAAGTCGAGCCCGAGGGAGAGCACTCGATTGTGTTGAGTCAGGCAATGCCGCACGAGATCGACGAGGAACCCGTTCTGGCTCGCGGCCGCGACGGCAATATGGAACTCGGCGTTGGCGCCGAGCCGCATGCGATAGCTCTCGGTCGTGGTCTCGAACTTCGGGTAGTCTGCGAGCGATTGCATCCGCGTAATCGCATCGGCATCGGCACGCCCGGCCGCCGTTTCTGCTGCCGTGCCCTCGAGCACGCGACGCACATCGAACGTGTTCTGAATCGCCATCAACGTGATCGGCGCGACGATGCATCCCTTGCGCGGAACACGCGCGATGTATCCCTCCTCGACGAGCCGCGAGAGTGCTTCGCGTACCGGCGTCCGGCTGCTGCCGTGAACGCGCGCGAGTACCGACTCCGAAAGAACTTTGCCCGGAGAGTACGTGCCGTAGACGATCCGCCACTTGATCTGCTGGTAGACGCGTTCCAGCTGCAGTGGCTCCCGTTCAGGTTCGTCGATCTCGAGGGGATCAGTGTCAGTCACTTTTGCGGCATTCTATCGTGCACGACTCGCATGCAGCAGATCGCGGACGAGCTGCAAGGCTCTGGGCAGACCTGGCGTTCCTGCATAGGAGTTCCATGACGACCAAACTCGCCTCGGCAATTACCCTGGCGGCAGCGATGTGCGTCTCGCCGACGCAGAGACCCCCTGCCGCCGATCGCCCGTATCTCACTGCCGCAATCGATGCGGCCAGATGGATCCGGAGTACCGCGATAAAGACAGAGCAGGGGACTGCGTGGCCGGCCACACCAGGCAGCAACGACCCTGCGACGGCGGGGATCGACACCTCTCTCTACAGCGGCACGCCCGGCGTCGTGCTGTTCTTCCTCGAGCTGCATCGCGCGACCGGCCGCGCCGAGGATCTCGCGGACGCGCGCGCGGGGGCGGATTACCTCCTGGCGACGATGAACGTCAACCCGCAGAGCGGGCTGTACAGCGGCGTGGACGGCGTCGGCTTCGTGCTCGGCGAAGTCTACAGGGCGACCGGAGACACGAAGTACCGCGACGGTATGCGGAGAACGGTCGAGACGCTGCAGAAGACCGCGGTCACCAAAGGAGCAGGCGTCGAATGGACGCCGGTGCAGGACATCATCAGCGGTACGGCGGGTACCGGTCTGTACCTGCTCCACGCGGCGCGCGAGCTGAAGATGCCGGAAGCGAAAGAACTGGCCGTGCGCGCGGGGAAGCGTCTGATCGAAACCGGGATCACGGAAGCGGGTGGAACGAAGTGGCGGATGAGCCCTGAGATGGAGCGCCTCATGCCGAACTTCTCGCACGGGACCGCCGGGATCGCCTACTTCCTTGCGCGTCTTTACGAAGAGACCCACGAAAAGGCTTTTCTCGACAGCGCGCTGTCGGGCGCCCGCTATTTGCAGTCAGTCGCCAAGACCGATGGCGACATGTGTTTGATCTTCCACCACGAACCGGAAGCGGACGGGAAGAATCTGTACTACCTCGGGTACTGTCATGGCCCGGTCGGTACTGCGCGGCTTTGGTACCAGCTCGCCAAAGTAACGGGCGACAAGCAGTGGATGGAATGGGTGCACAAGTCCGCGCGCGCAATCATGAAGAGCGGCGTTCCCGATCAGCAGACGCCTGGCTTCTGGAACAACGTCGGCCAGTGCTGCGGCTCCGCCGGTGTCGCGGAGTTCTTTCTTCACCTGCACAAGCTGACGAAGTCGAAGGAGTATCTGGACTTCTCGCAGCGCATGACCGCCCAGATTCTGAAGGCGGGCACACGCGACGGGAAGGGGCTCTACTGGATCCACGCCGAACATCGGGTTCGGCCGCAGGACGTCTTCGCGCAGACCGGCTGGATGCAAGGTGCCGCCGGCATCGGCGCCTGGTTTGTGCGTCTCGATGGCTTCGAGCAGAAGCGCGAACCCGCGGTCGTCTTTCCGGATCTACCGTTCAAGTGAACCGCGCGTTGACCGACCGGTTATCTGGTTTCCCCACGGAGAACACATGAGGACTGCCGCCGAATTCGTGTCGCCAGAAATTGCCGATCTCCCGCGCATGCACGACCCTGTCGCCCCGGTCAGCGTCGCCGTCCCTGTTGTCGCCACACGCTGGAGCCTGCCGACACGCGTCGGCTTCCGTTTCTTCGCCGCGTACTTCTTCCTGTACGTCACCTTCACGCAGATGTTCAGCGGGCTGCTTGGCGACGTGATCGGGCTCCTGCCGTTCAACGTGACGCCGCCGATGCTGTGGCAGTCCACGCAGGCGTTTCAGTCCTACATCGCAGTCAAGTGGCTGCACTATCCACAGCCTCTTTCCTTGAATCGCGGCGCCGGCGACAAGCCGATCGACTGGGCGCTGGCGCTCGGGCTGGTCCTGGTCGCTGTGGCCATCACCGTGATCTGGTCTGCCGTCGACTGGAAGCGACAGAGCTACCCACGGCTGAACCCGTGGTTTCGGCTGTTCGTCCGGCTGTCGCTCGCGACCTCCATTGGTGGGTACGGCTGGATGAAGGCGTTTCCGAACCAGATGTCGTTCCCCGGTCTCACCCGCATGCTGGAGCCGTACGGACATTTTTCGCTGATGGCTGTGCTCTGGTCGAATATCGGGTCCTCTACTCCGTACCAGATTTTCACAGGCTGCGCGGAGCTGCTCGCGGCGGTGCTGCTTCTGATACCCGGGTTGACGACGGTCGGCGCACTGATCGCGATCCCGGTGACGTTCCAGGTCTTCATGTTGAACATGACCTATGACGTTCCCGTCAAGCTGTTCTCGTTCCATCTGCTGGCGATGTCTACCGTCCTGCTGATGCCGGATCTTCGGCGGCTGTTCACGTTCTTCGTGCTCAGGCAGCCGACCGATCTGCCGCGCGACGGACGCCTGTTCATGAACCGGACCGCCCATCGGGTTGCACTCGCGGTGCAGGTCGTGTTCGCCACCTGGTTCATGTGGGGTGGTTATCATGCAGGGAAGGACGCGTACGCCCGCTTCGGCGGCGCACCGAAGCCGCCGCTCTACGGCATCTACACCATCGACAGGATGACGATCGACGGCGTAGAACGCGCGCCGCTGTTGACCGACTACGATCGCTGGCGGCGATTGGTGATCCAGACGCCGACCTCGATCACGTTCCAGCGGATGAACGACACGTTCACCGGGTTCTCCGCGAAGACGGATCTCGACGCCAGAACGATCGTGCTCACCACGCTGGTGAATCCCCAGGCCGTTCAGGCCACTCCCGCGGCGGCACAGAACGCACCGACGAAGGAAATCGGCCGCTTCGCCATCGAGCAACCCGCACCTGGCAAGCTGATCCTCGACGGCGCCGTGAACGGGAAGAAGCTGCGCATGGAGACCACCTACTTCGGTCCGCGGGGATGGCGGTTGTACGACGCGAAGTTCCGCTGGGTGCAGGACGTCCCGATGAACCGCTCGAGTACCGACTACCTGCAGAACCGGTGATCGGCGGGCCCGGTTCGACCACAGTCGATGCGATCGTCGTAGGCTCCGGCCCCAACGGCTTGTCGGCGGCGATCGCGCTCGCGCGTGCTGGACGCTCCGTCCGGGTCTACGAGGCGCAGACGACTATCGGCGGCGCCTCCCGCTCGCTTCCGCTCACCCAGCCGGGTTTCGTGCACGACGTGTGCGCGACGGTTCAGGCGCTCGTTTCCGCTTCTCCCTTTTTGCAGACGCTGCCGCTGGCGCAGTTCGGCCACGAGCTCGTGCATGCGCCCGCACCGTTCGCGCACCCGCTCGACGACGGAACTGCCGTCGTCGTGGAGCGTTCGGTAACCGCCACGGCGGAGTGCTTGGGCCGCGAGGACGGCCGGGCCTATCGCCGCATGATGACGCCGTTCGTGGATCGATCGGCCGACCTGATGGACGCTCTGCTCGGGCCCCCTCGCTTTCGCCACCCGCTGTTGATGGCGCGCTTCGCGCCGATGGCGATCCGATCGGCGGACGCACTGGCTCGCGCCCGTTTTCGCGACGAGCGGACGCGCGGAATGTTCGCCGGCGCGGCGGCCCACAGCACCGTTCCGCTGGAGTTCGCCGCAAGTGCCGGCTACGGGCTCGGGCTGATCGTCGCCGCCCACAGCGTCGGCTGGCCGGTCGCGCGCGGCGGATCTCAGCAGCTGGTGGACGCGCTTGCCGCCTACCTGAGATCGCTCGGCGGCGAGATCCTGACCGACGCACCGGTCGAATCGCTGGCATCGCTGCCCCCGGCACGCGCCATCCTGTTCGACGTCACGCCGCGTCAGTTGTTGAAAATAGTCGGCGACCGCATGCCGTCGCGCTACCGCAGACGGCTGAGGGCGTATCGGTACGGTCCCGGTGTGTTCAAGATGGATTGGGCGCTGAATGCACCAGTGCCCTGGCGTGCGGAAGGATGCCGCCGTGCGGGTACGATCCATCTCGGGAGCACATTGCGGGAGATCCGTGACTCGGAGAACGCCGCGTGGCAAGGGCGTGAGTGCGTCAAGCCTGTACGTGCTGGTGGTGCAGCCGACGCTCGCGGATCCTTCACGGGCGCCCGCCGGAAGGCACGTCCTCTGGGGCTACTGTCACGTGCCGCACGGATCGACCGTCTCCATGAGCGATCGAATCGAGCGGCAGATCGAGCGGTACGCGCCCGGGTTCCGCGACTGCATCGCCGCGCGTCATGTCATGGGGCCGGCGGAGCTGGAGCGGCGGAACGCCAATCTCGTCGGAGGAGATATCACCGGCGGCGCCGCCGACCTGCGGCAGCTCTTCGCGCGACCGGTCATGAGTCTCAACCCCTACGCAACTCCGATAGCGGGAGTGTTCCTGTGTTCGTCGTCGACGCCGCCCGGCGTAGGCGTCCACGGGATGTGCGGCTACTACGCCGCGAAGGCCGCCCTGGCCGGCCCGCTACGTTGATCCGGATAACTGAGGTTCACACGGAGGAACGGAGTTCACGGAGGCGCACGGAGGGCTGACGGCCGCGCTTCGCGCGGGGCCCTATGCCTACGCCGGACGAAGTCCGGCGCCGCCAGCCCGCAGGTCACCTCGAATTGACGACCCTCTTGATTCCATTCTTGAGCACTGGAACGTTGAAGTTGATCAACAGGCCCACAGGTTTGTGCATCAAACGTAGATAGGTGATCAGCTGTGCGGTGTGCACGGTCAGGAGCGCCGATACGCTCTTGATTTCGACAACGACGATGTCGTTCACCAGGATGTCCAAGAAGTAGGCTGCGCCGAGATCAAGGCCTCGGTACGTCAGCGAGAGCGGCATGCCGCGCGTCGCAGGCAGGCCCGCCGCTCGCAATTCCACCATCAAACATCGGCTGTAAGCCGACTCCAGCAGCCCTGGGCCGAGCTCCTTGTGGACACGGATTGCGCACCCAATGATCTGCCAGGTCAACGGGTTCGCACCAGACGGGTCTGTCAGCATGCCGTTGGAACATCGCAAAACTGCCGCCCTGCACTTTCGGGGGTGATTCTTTGCGATGCAAAGGAATCCTCGCAGATTCTGCCGCCTGTGCAGCGCTGGATGGTTGCCATTTCTCCGTGCGTCTCCGGTAACTTCGTGCCTCCGTGTGAGCTTCCGCGCGAGCGTGGCCACAAGCCTAAACGGATCCGCCAGGCGGGGCGTATAAGCTCCCGATATTCCAACGGGATGCGGGCAAGTGATACGATCCGGGTTTCCTGTCTTCGAAAGGTTTTCCTGAATGAATTCGCGCCGGTTCATGCCGGCGCTGCTGCTGCTCTTCGTGGGCAGCGGCTGCGCCGCGCTGATCTATGAGATCGTCTGGTTTCAGCTCCTTCAGCTCGTCATCGGATCGTCGGCCATCTCGCTCGGCGTGCTGCTCGGCACGTTCATGGGCGGCATGTGCCTCGGCAGCCTGCTGCTCGCCGCGACTTGTCGGCAGCGATCAGCACCCGCTGCGCGTGTACGCCTACCTCGAACTGGGCATTGGCGCCCTCGGCCTGCTGATTCTCTTCGGCATGCCGGTGCTGTCGAGTGCCTACACCTCGCTCGGCACCACCGGCGATCGTCGGCCTTCTCCTGCGGGGCATCGCCGCTGCGATCTGTCTGCTGCCGCCCACGCTGCTGATGGGCGCGACGCTGCCGGCGATTTCCCGCTGGGTAAAGTCAACGCCCGAAGGAATGTCGTGGCTCGGGTTCTTCTACGGCGGCAACATCGCCGGCGGCGTGCTCGGTTGTCTGCTCGCCGGCTTCTACCTGCTGCGCGTCTACGACATGGCGATCGCGACCTACGTCTGCCGTCTGCACTCAACCTGATCGTCGCCGGGATTGCGCTGACGCTTGCGCGGGTCACGATCGTACGAGCCGGACCGGTGGTGACAAGACCGGCGCGAACCAAGACGACAAGACCAAGCACCTGACGACCATCCGGTCCGAGCCGGGCGCATGGGCGGTCTACACCGCGATCGGGTTGTCAGGATTCACGGCGCTTGGCTCCGAAGTGCTCTGGACGCGGACGCTGTCGCTGCTCTTCGGCGCGACCACCTATACCTTCTCGCTGATCCTTGCCGTTTTCCTCTTCGGACTCGGGATCGGCAGCAGCATCGGCTCCGCGCTCGCCGGACGTGTCGAGCGTCCGCGTCTCGCGCTCGGCTGGTGCCAGATGCTGCTGTGCGCTGCGATGGCATGGACCTCGTACATGCTGACGGAGTCACTGCCGTTCTGGCCGATCAATCCGTCGATCAATCCGACCGAAGCCACTGGTTCACCTTTCAGCTCGACTTCGTCCGCGCGCTCGTGGGCGATGCTTCCGGGCGCGATGCTCTGGGGCGCGAGCTTCCCGCTGGCACTGGCTTCGGTCGCCGGAGGACGCAAGGATCCGGCGCGGCTCGTCGGCTGCGTGTACGCCGCCAACACGCTTGGCGCGATTGCCGGGGCCGTCGGCGGCAGCCTCCTGCTCACGATCTGGCTCGGCGACGCAGAAGTCGCAGCAGGCGATGATCGTCGTTTCCGCGATCTCGGCGCTGTTGACGCTCGACGCGGCGCTGGTCGGAAGTCGGACACGAAGAAGCGGCGCCTTCAGCTTGCCGGCACGCTGCTGCTGGCCGCCGCGATGGCCGGCGCCGTCCTGCTCGCGACGGACGGTTCACGGGGTGCCCCCGATCCTCGTCGCCTACGGCCGCTACGCCGCGACGCGCGTCGGCGAGGCTGACGTCATCTACATGGGTGAGGGCTGGAACGCATCGGTGGCTGTCTCGCGGCTCGTCCAACGGCGTTCTGAACTATCACAACGCCGGCAAAGTCCAGGCCTCGAGCGAGCCGCAGGACATGCGCCTGCAGCGGATGCTCGGTCACCTCACGACCCTGATACCGAAGGATCCGAAGAACGCACTCGTCATCGGCTGCGGCGCCGGTGTGACCGCCGGGTGCGGTCTCGATCGATCCCGCCGTCACAGAAGCTGACCATCGCCGAGATCGAGCCGCTCGTGCCGAGCGTCGTCTCGAAATATTTCTCGGAGCACAACTTCAGCGTCGTCACCAACCCGAAGACGCGCATCCATATCGACGACGCGCGGCACTATCCTGACGACGACCGACGAGAAGTTCGACGCGATCACGTCGGATCCGCTCGACCCGTGGGTCAAGGGCGCGGCGATGCTCTATTCGCGCGAGTTCTTCGAAATCGTGAAGCAACGCCTCAACCCCGGCGGCGTGGTGACGCTCTTCGTGCAGCTCTACGAGAGCAACACCGAAGCCGTGAAGAGCGAAGTGGCCACCTTCCTCGAGGCGTTCCCGAACGGCATGATCTTCGGCAACACCAACAACGGCGCAGGGCTATGACATGGTCCTGCTCGGGCAGGTCGAGCCGACAGTAATCAACCTGGACGAGATCCAGGCAAAGCTTGCACGTCCCGAGTACCAGCCGATCGCGAAGTCGTTCTGACGAGATCGGCATGAATTCGGTCGTCGACCTGTTCTCGACGTTTGCCGGCAACCGCAATCAGTTGCAGCCCTGGCTTGCTGACGCGACGATCAATCGCGACCGCAACCTGAAGCTGCAATACCTCGCCGGCCTTGGCGTGCATCTCTATCAGAGCGACGTGATTTACGCGCGGATGCTGCGCCACGCCGACTACCCGCAGGGCACGTTCACCGGATCCGACGGAGATGCTCTCGGCTCTGCAGCAGGCGATGCGACAACTGCACGGGAGATAGGAACGTGCCGTGCCACGGACGTGCGACGTGCTCACGTGCGACGTGCGGACGTGCCACGTGCTTAGTGCTACGGCTGGCGTGCGTTGTTGCGGTTCTTCAAATTACAGTGATCACACAGAAGCCTCAGTATCCGGTGACTCGCGCAAGGGTGACGTCGTCGACGACTATCACGGGACCAAAGTCGCCGATCCGTATCGCTGGCTCGAGGATCTGAACTGCTCCCGAGGTCGCCGGCGTGGATCGCCGAACAGAACAAGCTGACCGAGAGCTACCTGGGCGCGCCAGCCGATTCGCGACGTACTTCCAGCAACGCATCACGCGGCTGTGGAACTTCCGCAAGACCAACCTTCCGCTCGTCGAGGCCGGCCGCCTCTTCTACCGGATGAACACGCGGCTGCAGCAGCAGTCGCCGCTCTACATGCGGGAGAGACTCGACGCGCCGCCGACGCAGCTGATCGATCCGAACATTCTCTGGCCGGACGCGACCACCTCGCTCGCTGCGTTCTCGCCGTCGCCGGACGCGCGGCTGCTGGCCTACACGGTTGCCGCAGGACGGCGCCGACTGGCAGACGATCCGGTCCGGAGCCTGACCACGGGACAGGATCTCGCCGACGAGGTGGAATGGATGCGATTCTCCGGCCTGTCGTGGACCGAAGACGCCAGAGGGTTTTTCTACTCGCGCTATCCGGAGCCGCCCGAAAGGGCGCGCGATGGCCGCAGCGCTGTCGGGTCACGCGCTCTACTATCACGCCGTCGGGACGCCACAATCGCAGGACCGGCTGATCTACGACGAACAAAAGCACCCGACGTGGTTCGTCACCGGTGGGCTGACCGAGGACGGGCGCTACCTGCTGGTCGTGACGTCGAAGGGCTGCGACAACAACAATCGGCTGTATCTAGCCGACCTGGGTGATCCCACGAAGCCTGCACATCGCCGCACCAATCAAGCCGTCGTCGAGACGCGACGATGCGGAGTTCGCGCCGTTCGGCAACGACGGGCCGGTGCTGTTTCTCCGGACTGATCGAGACGCGCCAATCGCGCATCATCGCGATCGACCCGTCGGTCAGATCCCGCCGACTGGAAGACGATCGTTCCCGAGAGTCCAGGCGCGATCGAGAACGTCGCGCTGGTCGGCGGGCGGATCGTGGTCGAGTACCTCGGTCGACGTGAAGAGCCGACTCGCCGTTTTTCGATCTCGCTGGCACACGGCAGGTGACGTCGACGCTCCCCGGTCCCGGATCGCTCTCCGGCTTCAACCGGACGTCAGGACTCGCAGCTGATGTTCTATGCCTTCACGTCGCCGCTCTATCCCACCACCGTGTTCTGCCTACGACTGACTCGGGGAAGAGCACGCCGTTTCGAAGCGGGCACGAACACCGATCGATGTGGACGCGCTACGAGACCGTGCAGCTGTTCGCGCAGTCTCAAGGACGGCACGCGCGTGCCGTTCTTCGTCACCGCGCGTAAAGGCCTTGCCCGCGACGGCAGCAATCCGACGATGATCGACTGCCTACGGCGGATTCTCGGTGAGCTCGATGCCGGGCTACCGTCCGGACGTCCCGGCGTGGCTGGAGCTCGGCGGCGTCTGGGTCACCGCGAACCTGCGCGGCGGTGCCGAGTACGGCGAAGCGTGGCACAAGGCCGGGATGCTCGAGAAGAAGCAGAACGTCTTCGACGACTTGATCGCGGTCGCCGAGCACCTGGTCGAGCGAGCGATTCACGTCGCCGGCGCGGCTCGGATATCGCGGCGGTTCGAATGGCGGACTGCTGGTCGGCGCGGTGATGGAACAGCGGCCGGATCTGTTCGCCGTCGCCCTGCCATGCGGTCGGCGTGATGGACATGCTGCGCTACGACCAGTTCACCGGCGGCAAGGCGTGGGTGACGGAGTACGGTTCGCGCCAGCAATGCGGCGCAGTTCCCCTTCATCTACAAGTACTCTCCGCTGCACAACCTCGCAGCCCGGCACGTGCTATCCGGCCACGCTCGTGACCACCGCCGATCACGACGACCGGGTCGTGCCGAGTCACTCCTTCAAATTCATCGGCAACCCTCCAGGCGGCGCAAGGATGCGACCGGCCGGTTCTGATCCGCGTCGAGACGAGCGGCTCGCACAACTACCGTCCTACGGACAAGCGCATCGCCGAGCTTGCCGACGAGTGGTCGTTCGCCGCGGCCCAGATGGGGATAACGCCACCCCGCTAGGCGATCATTCGTGGCGAGTTCCGCGCGATACAATAAGCGCGTTCTGAAAGTCCAAACGCCAAACTCCAAACCGCAAACTCCAACAAGGGGCTCGATGAGATTGTTCGCTGTTTTCCTGGTGTGTGCGGCGATGACTTCATTGGCCTCGGCGCAAGGTGGATTGTCGGCTGACGAAAAGGCGCTCGTCTCCCTCGTCGACGCCCATAACGATGAAGCGCTGGCGCTGCTCGAGCGCGTTGTCAACATCAACAGTGGAACCCAGAACCACCCGGGCGTGCGCGAGGTCGGCAAGATCTTCATGCAGCAGCTCGATGCGATCGGCTTCAAGTCGGAATGGATCGACGGCACGGCGTTCAAACGCGCCGGACACCTGGTCGCGACCCATGCGGGTGCCGGGCCGAAGATCCTGCTGATCGGTCACCTCGATACGGTGTTCGAGGCCGACAGTCCGTTCCAGAAGATGACGCGCGGCGAGGGCAACACTGCCGGCGGCCCCGGGATCATCGACATGAAAGGCGGCGACGTCATCATCGTCGCGGCGCTGAAAGCGCTGGCCTCGACCGGCGCGCTCAAGAATATGAACGTCACGGTGGTGATGACCGGCGACGAGGAAGACTCAGGCGAGCCGCTCAGCGCCGCACGCGAAGCGCTGGTGAACGCCGCGAAGGGGGCAGCTGTCGCGATCGGATTCGAAGACGGTCCGGGAGATCCGAAGACCGCCGTCGTTGCCCGGCGGGGTACGACCGGGTGGACGCTCCGGGTGAAAGGCACACCGGCGCATTCGTCGCAGATCTTCCGGCAAGACATCGGTTACGGCGCGATCTTCGAAGCCGCACGGATCCTGAACGCCTTCCGCGAGAAGATGGCAGGTGAGCCGCACCTGACATTCAACCCCGGCACGATCCTCGGCGGCACCGCGGTGGAGTTCGACGGTGTCCAGGCTCGCGGCACGGCCTTCGGCAAGACCAATGTCATCGCCGAAGACGTCGTGGTTGCCGGCGATCTGCGGACCCTCTCGCCCGAACAGCTCGCGAAGGCGAAAAAGACCATGGAGGACATCGTTGCTACACCGATCGCACACGGCTCCGCGACGCTGACGTTCGACGAGGGTTATCCACCGATGGCGCCGACGGACGGCAATCGCAAGCTGCTGGCGATGTACGACCAGGCGAGCCGGGACGTCGGAGCCGGTCCGGTGGCTGCAGTCGATCCCGATCGCGCAGGCGCGGCGGATGTCTCGTTCGTTGCCGGCGAAGTAAAGATGATCCTGGATGGCGTCGGGCTCATGGGTCGTGATGATCACACGGTGAAAGAAACAGCGGACCTGTCGACGCTGCCCTCGCAAACCAAGCGTGCAGCGATCCTGCTGCACCGCCTGCAGTCGATGAAGTAACCGAACATGCCAACAGCATTGGTTCTCACGCTTGCGCTTCTCGTGCAGGCACCTTCCTCGGTGCGAAACACCTGGGAACAGGCGTATGCCAAGGGAACCGCGGACTCGTTCGCGGCCACATTCGAGGAGCCCTCGCGAGCGCTCTTCCGCTACCGGCAGGCGATCGCCGGCTTGATGCAGCTGAAACCTGGAATGATGGTGGGCGAGGTTGGCGCAGGATCCGGTTACCTGTCGCGCTTCATCGCCGAGACGGTGGGCCCGACGGGCCGCGTCATCGCCAATGAGCTCGAGCCGAAGATGGTCGAGTACATGACGACGCGCGCGGCCAAGGAGGGGCTCAGGAACTTCAATGCAATCAAGGGCACGCCGGTCTCAACCGGGTTCGACGCCGGGGCCCTCGACGCCGTCGCCGCCGTGTACTCGTTCAGTTTCTTCGACCACCCGGCGGAGATGCTCAAGTCGATCAACGATTCGCTCAAGCCGAACGGACTGCTGCTGATTGTCGACAGCCCTCGCGAGGGCCTCGCCGCCACGGCTCCCGGCATGGACGCCGACGAAGTTCTGGCGCTCGCCTCTGCCGGCGGTTTCAACCGGGTCGGTGAGAACGGCGTCGTTCCTGGGCATTACGCGCTCATCTTCAGGAAGAAGTAACACATGACATTCAAGGTTCCGATCCTGCTCTCGTCGGCGCTGGCCCTTGCTGCGGTTGCGCCGGCGCCAACGCCCGATATGACCTGGCCGGGCTTTCGCGGGCACGACATGTCTGGCCTCGCGCTGAACGCCAAGTTGCCGGAGCGCTGGTCGGTGACCGAGAACGTCAAGTGGGCCGTGCCGATCCCCGGCAACGGCTGGTCGTCGCCGATCGTCTGGGGCGACACCGTCTACGTCACCTCGGCGATCGGGACGAAGCCGTTCAAGCAACCCGGCACCGGGATCTTTGGCAACGACTACGTCGCCGAGCTGACGGCGCAGGGCGTCAGCGGTGAGGAGATGATGAAGCGCCTCCAGGCGCGCGACAACGAGATGCCGTCGGAGTCCGCCGAACTGCGCTACATGCTCTTCGCGCTCGACGCGAAAACGGGGAAGGTGAAGTGGGAGCGCGAAGCCATCCGCACCCTGCCCGGCGGCGGCCGTCATCGCAAGAACACCTACGCGTCAGAGACGCCGTTCACCGATGGCGAGCGCATCTACGCGTCCTTCGGCCAGAACGTCGGTCTGTTCTGCTTCACGATGGACGGCACGCTCCTCTGGAAGAAACAGTGGCCGCCACAGCCGATCTATCTCGACTTCGGCACGGCCTCCTCGCCGGTGGTCCACAACGGACGCGTGTACCTCGTGCACGACAACGAGAAGTCGGCCTACATCACCGCGCTCGACGCGAAGACCGGCGCGGAGGTCTGGACGACGGCGCGACCGGGCGGCAGTCAGCTGAATTCATCCTGGATGACGCCTTACGTGTGGACCAACCCGGGCAGGTCCGAGATCATCACCACCCGGCAAGGCCTGGTCATCTCGTATGACCTGGAGGGCAAGGAACTGTGGCGCCTTGGCGGGATGGCGATGCCGACGGCTTCGGCGTTCGCGTCCGGCGGGTTGCTCTATGTGGGCACCGGCTCCCAGGGAGATGCCAACCGTCCGCTGTTCGCGATCAAGCCCGGTGCCTCCGGTGACATCAGTCTGAAGCCCGGCAGCACCAGCAACGAATTCGTTGTCTGGATGCAGCCTCGCGTCGCCGGCTACACGCCGTCGGCGCTGGTCCACGCCGGTAAGGTGTACGCCGTCCATGACACCGGCATCCTCAATGTGCTGGACGCCGCCACCGGCAAGCCGATTTATCGAGCGCGCGTCGGTGGCGGTGGCTATACGTTCTCCGCGTCGCCCGTGGCATTTGGCTCACGTGTCCTCTTCGTTGCGGAAGATGGGGTCAGTTTTGTCCTCGACTCGGGCGACGAGTACAAGGAGATCGCGAAAAACGATCTCGGCGAAATGTCTCTCGCGTCCCCCGCCATAGCCGGTGATGCCCTCTACATGCGCACGCAAACGAAGCTCTACAAGATCGCCCGCTGAGTTTGCGCGTACATTCCGGCACGAATCCCGCATTGAACACCGCTGACGGATGGAGGAGCGGATGAAACGACAGATTTGTGCGGCGACGGCGGCCGGCTTCGTGACGGTTACGATGCTGGCGGGGCAGACGAAGATCACGGCGCCGCCCAACAAGTACACGCCGGCGCAGGACGTTCAACTCGGACGCGAGGCGGCGGCCGAAGTGCAGAAGCAGGTTCCGCTGCTGAACGACCAGACCACTGAGAACTACATCGAGCGGCTGGGTGCGCGGCTGGTGGAGAACATTCCCGCGGAGTTTCAGCACAGCGAGTTCCGGTTCACGTTCGACGCGGTCAATCTGCGCGAGATCAATGCGTTCGCGCTGCCGGGCGGCCCGATGTTCGCCTACCGCGGCATGATCGAGAAGGCGGGCAGCGAGGGTGAGATCGCCGGTGTCCTCGCGCATGAGATCAGCCACGTGGCGTTGCGGCATGGCACGGCGCAGGCGTCCAAGGCCCAGAAGTATCAAATGGGCCAGGTTGGCAGCGCCATCCTGGGAGCGATCATCGGCGGACGCACCGGTGCCGTAGTCTCGCAGGCGGGGCAGTTCGGATTCGGCGCTGCGTTCCTCCGCTTCTCACGCGAGTACGAGAAGCAGGCGGACATTCTCGGTGCGCAGATCATGGCGCGCGCCGGCTACGATCCGCGCGCGATGGCGTCCATGTTCCAGACGATCGAGAAGGAAGGCGGGCCGAGCGGACCGGAGTGGATGAGCAATCACCCGAATCCGGGGAACCGGTCCGAGTACATCACACGGGAGGCGCAGTCGCTGCGGGTGACCAATCCGGTCACCGTCACCCGTGACTTCCAGAACGTCCAGTCGCGTCTGGGCCAGATGCCACCGGCGCCGACAACCGAGGAAGTGAGCCGTCGCGGCAACGGCGGCGGGGGAAGCCCCAGGAACACCGGCAACATCCCGAGCGGCCGGGTCGAGGCGCCATCGACGCGGTTCACCACGTATAACGAGGGAGACGTGTTCAGGATCGGCGTGCCTTCGAACTGGCGCGAGCTGCCGACGGAGAGCACCGTTACCTTCGCCCCGGAGGGCGGCTATGGTGCGGCGAACAACCAGAACGTGTTCACTCACGGCGTTCAGGTTGGCATCGGCCGAAGCGAAAATCATGGTCTGGAGGAAGCGACCGACGAGTTGATCGCATCCCTGGGGCAGTCGAATCCACGGCTCGCGAGAGACAACAACTCCACGCGGGGCACGATCGGCGGACGTCCTGCGCTCCGAACCTTGCTCGCCAACGTGAACGACGCGACCGGTGGACGCGAACGGATCGTGCTCTACACGGCGCTTCGCCAGGACGGGTCGCTGTTCTACCTGGTGGGCGTCGCGCCGGATCAGGAGTTCAACTCCTATCAGCAGGTCTTCAACAAGATCGCCGGGTCCATTCAGTTCGCGCGCTGACCTCTCATAAACTCCAAACTGCAAATTCCAAACTCCAAAGCCGCTCCGATTCAATCGGGCGGCTTGGAGTTGGCGTTGGGAGTTAGAATGCGGCACCAATGAACCGCATTCTCCTCTCGCTGTCCCTGTCCGCCGCGCTGTGCGCCGGGCTCCTGGCGCAGGCTGTCATCGAGGCGCCGCCGGTCCCTGCGTCCAAGGTCGACGCAGTGTTCTCGCGCTGGAACTCACAGACGCCGGGCTGTGCCATCGGGGTCGCGCAGGGGGGCAAATCCGTTCTCGAGAAGTCGTACGGCATGGCGGATCTCGAGCACGACGTCCCGATCACCCCTGAGACGATCTTCGAGGCCGGATCCGTGTCCAAGCAATTCACCGCTGCGGCCGTCCTCCTGCTCGCGCAGGAAGGCAAACTGTCGCTCGATGATCCCGCGCGGAAGTACCTTCCTGAACTACCCGACTACGGCGCCCCGCTGACGATCCGCCACATGTTGCAGCACACGAGCGGGCTGCGTGACTGGGGAGAGGTCGAAGCCATCGCCGGCTGGCCGAGGACGACGCGCACGTATACGCACGCGCACGTGCTCGATATCGTCAGCCGGCAGAAGTCGCTGAATTTCCCGTCCGGCACGCAGTGGTCCTACAGCAACACCGGCTATAACCTGGCCGCCGATCATCGTGTCCCGCGTGAGTGGGAAGCCGTTTGCCGAGTTCTCGCAGGAGCGCATTTTCAAGCCGCTCGGCATGACGCATACGTCCTGGCGCGACGACTTTACCCGTATCGTCAAGGGCCGTGCGATCGCCTACTCACAGACCGGCAGCGAGTTCCGGATGGACATGCCGTTCGAGAATGTGCACGGCAACGGCGGCCTGCTGACGACCGTTGGCGATCTGCTCAAATGGAACGAGAACTTCGTCACGCCCAAGGTCGGCGACGCGGCATTCCTGAAGATCGAGCAGGAGCCGGGCAAGTTCAACGACGGCAAGTCCCACGAGTACGCGCTCGGACTCTACGTGCGCCCCTACAAAGGTGTTCCCGAGGTGAGTCACAGTGGATCGACCGCCGGTTACCGCGCGCACCTGACGCGCTATCCGCAGCAGCACCTGTCGGTGGCGGTCCTCTGCAACGTGAGCACCGGCCAGGCAACGCAGTACACGCTCAGCGTCGCCGACATGTATCTGGGGAGTGCGATCAAGAGCGACACGGCGCCGGCCGCGCCCCGCCAGCGCGCCGAAACGCCGTCCTTCACGCCGGACGCGAAGGATCTCACCGCGTATACGGGAGGGTATTACAGCGAGGAGGCGGAGGTCCGCTACGAGGTCGTGAAGGACGGCGAAGGTGTCGTCATCAAGCGTCGTCCTGACTCCACGATCCGGTTGCGGGCGACGAAGAAGGATGAATTCGCGAGCTCCGCCGGGACGGTGGTCTTCCTGCGTGATGCGTCGGGGACCGTGACGGAGTTGAGTCTGAGGGGTGGGCGCGTGTTCGATATGAGGTTCAAGAGGGAGTAGGGGGCCACGGAGACGCGGAGGCACAGACACAATTCGCGTCGGGCCACAGAGGCGCGGAGGCACAGAGACGATTCGGTTGCGGCCACAGAGACGCAGAGACACAGAGCAATTTCCGCTGCCGGTCTACCAGGTTGCAGACTGGGGGAGACTGGCGCCTTCATAAAGTCCAGATCTGATCTGACGGTCGCGGTTACCGCGTCAGGCCGTGCGCCGGCTGGAGGGTGTCCAGAAATTTTGTGTGTGGGGCATTAGCATGAGGAGGTCCTATGCCGCGGAGACCGAAGAACAAGACGCATGAAGCGGAGCTGCTGGCGCCGGTGCCCGTCGAGGTGCTCGACCAGTTTGTCCAGACGGGCCGCTCACCGCGGCGGAGGTCGAGGCCGCCACGCGACGCTTCAAGAAGGCGCTCATCGAGCGGGCGCTGGGCGCGGAGCTCAGTCATCACCTCGGGCTATCCCGCAGGCGCGGCGAAGCCCGACGACACGACGAATCACCGCAACGGCACCAGCGGGAAGACCGTGCTGACCGACGACGGCCCGTTGCCGATCGAGGTGCCGCGCGACCGCGACGGCACGTTCGAGCCGCGCTGATCGCCAAGCACGAGCGCCGGTTCACGGGCTTCGACGACAAGATCCTGGCCCTGTATGCCCGGGGTCTGACCGTGCGCGAGATTCAGGCGTTCCTGCACGAGATGTATGCCGTCGAGGTGTCGCCCGATCTGATCAGCACGGTGACCGACGCGGTCGTGGCCGAGGTGACGGCGTGGCAGACGCGGCCGCTCGAGCCCTGTATCCGGTCGTGTTCTTCGATGCGCTGCGCGTCAAGATCCGCGACGAGGGCGTGGTCCGCAGCAAAGCCGTCTATCTGGCGTTGGCGGTGTTGCCCGACGGCACGCGCGACATCCTCGGCATCTGGATCGAGCAGACCGAAGGCGCGAAGTTCTGGCTGAAGGTGTTCACCGATCTGAAAGTGCGCGGCTGCGAGGACATCCTGATCGCGGTCACCGACGGCCTGAAAGGCATGACCGAGGCGCTCGAGCGTCGCGTTTCCCACGACGACGCTGCAGACCTGCGTCGTGCATCTCATTCGCAACAGTCTCGACCTGGCGAGCTGGAAAGAGCGCAAGGCGCTCGCGGCGGCCCTGCGGCCGATCTACACCGCCGCCAGCGCGGAGGCCGCCGAGGCCGCGCTCGAGCCGTTCGCCGCCGGCCCCTGGGGCCAGCAGTTTCCCACGATCGTCACGGCCTGGCGGCGCGCCTGGCCGGCGTCATCCCATTCTTTGCGTTTCCGCCCGAGGTCCGGCGCGTCGTCTACACGACCAACGCGCTCGAGAGCGTTCACGCCCGAGTGCGGAAGATCATCAAAACCCGCGGCCACTTTCCGAGCGACGACGCCGCCACGAAGCTGATCTGGCTCGCGCTGCGCAACATCACCGCGGACTGGGGACGGCCGGCACATCACTGGCGCGCGGCGATGAATCAATTTGCGATCCTGTACGAGGATCGCTTTACCATCCCGCGCGCGTAGAATGAATCGTCACCCCGCTCCAGGAATCCGGCGCTCCCGCCGCTGGCTCGTCGAAGCCTCGCCTCGATGCCTGGGAACTATCCGGCGGCGACCACCATCGATAACGTCATTCGTCCCCGCGTGTTGCGCGTGCTCGTGCATCCCGATCGCAGCCCCTGGGTCATTGCGCCTGGTAGCGCTGAAGCGCAGTCACTCTCTGCCTCTGCGTCTCAGTCGCGTGAATACGAACTGACTCTGTGCCTCTGTGTCTCTGTGGCCCCGGAAGCAATTCCTCTGTCCCTCTGCATCTTCTGTGGCCGGAGGATCTCTTTCACAGTTTGGGCGGCCGCCGATGGTGCGTCGCCTGCTCGTAGCTGTAGGCGAGCTTGATCAGCGTGGCCTCATCCAGGCTCTTCCAAAGAATGTCATGCCGGCCGGCAAGGTAGCTCCAACCGTGTAGCCCATGGGGACGTTGATGGCCGGGAAGCCGGTTGTCGGTGAGAACACCTGGCTGTTGTCGCCATGCGGGGTATTCAAGTCACCGATCAGGCGCGGCGGATTGCTCCACGTCGGATACACGAACGCATCGAGCGAGTGTGCCTCCATCGTCTTCAGGACTGCGGCCCGGAACGCTTCCCGGTAATCCGCCTCCGCCTTGCACGCGGGCGTGTCGAGACCGTTCTCGGATCCCTCCTGCGCCCGGGTGAGCCTCAACTCGACCGATGGATGGAATTTGCGTGAGCGGATGATCGCCTCGAGATTCTTGACCGGCACACGGTCGCCGAGCGAGGCGAGATAGCGGTTGATGTCGTACTTGAAACCGCCGCACGTGCCTGATCCTTGTGGACGCCTGACCTGATCGAGCCCTTCAACCGTCGCCGGATCGACGATGATGGCGCCGGCTTCTTCAGGTCCTCCACCGCCGCCATGAACACGTTGACGATCTCCGGTGAAGTCGTGTCACGCTCGTAGGCCTGGCGAAGAATGCCGATCCGCGCGCCCTTCAATCCCGTCCTGACCAGCGCGGCCTTGTAATCGGGCAGCGAAGCGGGACGGCCGCCGGGCCGCATCCCGGCCGGCTCGAAATCCTTCGCGAGCGTCACGGGATCCGCAGGATCTTCACCGACGATCACCTGGAAGACGGCAACCGCGTCTTCAACCGTCCGTGCCATCGGCCCGGCGATGTCCGCGAGCATGCTGAGCGGCACGACACCTCCACGGCTCGTCAGGCCCATCGTCGATCGAATCCCGACGAGCGCCTGGTGAGACGACGGTCCGCGGATCGAGTTGCCGGTGTCGCTGCCGAGACCGACCGTACCGAAGCTCGCCGCAATCGCCGCCGCCGTGCCTCCACTCGAGCCCGCCGTGACCCGGTTCAGTGCGTATGGATTACGGGTGTAGCCGGGCAGCAGCGAATTGACCGTTTCGTACGGGCTGAAGGCCCATTCAGCCATGTTCGACTTGGCAAGGACGATCGCACCGGCGTCCTTGATCTTCCTGACCTGAAACGCATCGCGACCGGGATCGAAATCCTTCAAGGCGAGCGATCCGGCCGCGGTTTGCAGGCCGGCGGTCTCGAAGTTGTCTTTCACGATCATCGGCACGCAGTGCAGCGGACCAGTCAGCCCTCCGGCCTTCATCTTTGCGTCGAGCGCCGCCGCCTCGGCTCGCGCGTTGGGATTGATGACCGTGATGGCATTGATAGCCGGCCCCTTCTTGTCGAAGGACTCGATCCGTTCGAGATACTGGTTGACGAGGCCGTTGCACGTCAGCCGTCCAGACTGCAGAGCGGCATGGATCTGGGCGATCGTGGCCTCTTCGATTCTGAAAGGCGCCGCACGCTGGGCTTGTCCGACGGGGGTGCTAAGCAGGATGATCGAGAGCGAGCAGACGAGGAAGACCTTCACGCGGCGTATCTTATACTCACGTGCGATCGCCGATGTGCCGCCGATGTGCCGCCGATGTGCCGCCGATGTGCCGATGAGGCGATCGCCGATGTGTCGATGTGACGATATGACGATATGAAGATGGTCGATGTGCAGTTGGGAGATGAGAGATGACGTACGGCGGTAGAGAAATGGCGGAGTCGTTCCGCACGGTGAGAAAGAACACGATCATGCTGGCGGAGGATATTCCGGCGGATAAGTATGATTTCCGTCCGGCACCGGATGTGCGGACGATCAGGCGAGCAGCTCGCTCACATCGCGGTTTCGACTCGCTGGCAGATCGACGCTCATCAGGAGCGGATGGCGGCGGTTGATTTCGCCACCTTCGCGGCCCGGCTGGCGCAGGCCACCGAGGACGAAAAGGCATTGCAAACCAAAGACGATATCGTCGCCGCGTTGCGTGAGGATGGCGAAAAGTTCGCGAGCTTCCTCGAGGCGGCCGATGATGCGCTCCTTCAAGAAGAAGTGAGCTTCCCACCTCCCGTGCAGCCGGCGATCAAGACGCGGTTCGAGATACTGCTCGGTGCCAAGGAGCACGAGATGCATCATCGCGCGCAGCTCATGCTGGTCCAGCGCATTCTCGGGATTGTTCCTCACCTGACCCGGCAGCGTGCGGCATTCCGGGCCGCCGCCGCAGGAGTCAATCCATGACCCCGATCGCAATGATCGTTTCGATGCTGCTGCTCCAGGTGCCGGCAGCGCCGACCGCAGCGGCGCCGGTGCAGGAGGTTCAGCCGATCAGGAATTTCCTCCAGGTCACGCCAGACTTCTGCACCGGAGGGCAGCCCAGGGTCGAGCACTACGCGATGTTGAAGTCGAAGGGGGTCAAGGCGGTACTCAACCTGCGCCAGCCGTCGGAACACCGTGCTGACGAAGAAAAGGGACTGGTCGAGGGCCTGGGGATGAAGTACTTCAACATCCCCGTGGTCTACGCGAGCCCGACGGATGCGCAGGCCGACGAGTTCCTGAAGATCACGGACGATCCGGCGAATCGCCCGATGTTCGTCCACTGTACGGCAGCGATCCGGGTCGGTGGCTTCTGGCTGATTCGCCGCGTCGTCCGCGACGGCATGTCATGGGACGCGGCGCTCGAAGAGGCGCACAAAGTGGGACTGGTCAACGCGCCGCACCTCGAAGAATTCGCGAAGAACTACATCGCCTCACACAAGAAGTAACCGGGTGACGCGCTTCGGCGTTTTTCAGTTCGACCCCGCATCCGGCGAGCTGTCTCGCGACGGTGCGCCGGTACGCTTGCAATCGCAACCGGCGAAAGTGCTCGCCGCCCTGGTCGCGCGTCACGGGCAGATCGTCTCGCGCGAGGAGCTGCAGCGCGACGTGTGGGGCACCGACACCCACGTCGACTTCGAGCGCGGGCTGAACTTCTGCATCGCCCAGGTGCGCACCGCACTCGGAGATTCAGCCAACTCCCCGCGTTTCATCGAAACGGTTCCGACCCAGGGATACCGATTCATTGCACCGGTGCGCGTCGATCCGGCCGCTTCCATCGAAGAATCGTTCGCGGATGCCGAACTTGTCGGCGAGAGCGGAGCGGATCGTCCTCCGAACGGCAGACCATGGGGATGGCTGATTGCTGCAACCGTCGGCATTTCCGTGCTGGTGGCGTGGACGACCCAGCTGAATCGATCCAGCGCCAGCTCGAAGCCAACCGTGGTGGTGATTCCCTTCTACAACGAGACCGGCCGGCCCGACCTCGATGCGACCGCCCTCGCAATCGGTGACGCCGTCGTCGCCAGGCTTGCGGTGGCTGAGCGCACGAGATCCTCACCGTGATCGGTAATGCCCCGGTGCTGCGCAATCCCTTTGCTCGTGCCGACGTCCAGGAGATCGGCCGTACGCTCGGTGCCACGCACCTCGTCATTGGGCAGCTCCAGTCCGACGGTACCCGCCTCCGGCTGATGGCCCATCTCGTTCGCGTCGAGGACATGAAGCATCTCTGGGCAGGCCCGTTCGAGGACGATCGCTTCCTGTTCGACGCACAGGCTCGTGCTGCCGAGTCGATCGCCGCCACCGCATCCTCATCACTCAGCACTCCGCACTGAGCACGAACCCCTTACAAGTGTTCGTAACTCATAAACAAAAAATGAGTTACGGACTTACCTCGAATGAGGGGTCATCTGGCTTGCCTATTCTGTCGGGCGCGCCGCACCATGCTGCAGGGAGGTTCCGGCGACATGGATCACGTCAACCGTCGTACGTTTCTCGGCGTCGTTCCGGCGGCGATGCTGATGCCTTCGATCTCGATCAGGGCGCAGACGGCTGCGGCCGCATCGTTTCCGCGGCAGGAGGCGCCGCTGGTTTCGGAAATGGTGCGCGTCGCGCACGGCAATATCGCCAGGGTCAAGGAGTTGATTGCGGACCGTCCGGCACTTGCCCGGGCTGCATGGGACTGGGGCTACGGCGACTGGGAGACGGCCCTTGGCGCGGCTTCCCATGTCGGCAACGCAGCCATCGCACAGCTGCTGCTGGACAACGGCGCGCACCCGACCATCTTCTCCGCAGCGATGCTCGGCCAGCTGGACGTCGTGAAGGCGTTCGTGGCCGCAGCACCAGGCGTGCAGAAGATCCGCGGACCGCATGGCATCAGCCTGCTGGCGCATGCGCGCAACGGTGGCAGTGCCGAGATGGTGAAATGTCGAGTCGCTCGCGGACGCGGATCATGCCTATCCCTCCGAACCTCTCGACGGCGGCGCGGACGCTCTTGTCGGAACGTTTGCGTTCGGTGCCGGCCCGACCGAGCGGCTGATCGTGTCAGCCAACCCGCGCGGCGGCAGACTGGTCGTGAAACGAGAAGGGGAGACGGAACGCAATCTGTTCCACCACGGCGGACGGGTGTTCAACCCCGCGGGCGCCGAAGCGGTCCGCATCCGGTTCGAGCCGCCGACTGGGACTGCGATATCGCTTGTAGCCACTGACGGCCCGATCCACGTCAAGGCCGACCGAATGTAGCTTTGCGTTCTGCGCCCACTCGTCACGCTGAAACAGGTGTTGGCGTCTCGTATCCGTCATCCACCTCATTCGGGTTGCGGGTCTGCAGGGCCGGTCACACCATTCGACTGCGTGCCTCTGCTTTACGCGGCGATGATCGTGTCGGTAGCGGTGAGGCTCCAGGGGCCGGCGGCCGCCCCGACGGAGACCCTGACGAAGGAGATCGCCCGCGTCCAACATGACCTCGAGCAGTCGATGTCACAGGACGAGCGCGCCGGAGCGGAGGTACGTCTTGCCAGGGCGGCCGACGCGGCTCGCAAAGGACGGCTGTACCTCGCGCTGCACGAACTGTCCGCCGTCTGGCGCATGCAGGCGGCATCGACATTTGCGGCGCGACTGCGCGACAGCGTCCACACTGCCGAAGACTTCCGCCGGGAATGGACAGCCGTCGGTGAACCCCACGCCCCGTCCGCGCCCCTGTCGCTGCCGCTCGCGATCGGGGCGATCGCGACATCATCAGAGGCGGTTGCGCCGGCGACCTACCGCGCCAGCCTTCCGTATTCCGAGGACGCCGGGGTCGGCAGCGGCGTCTACTATCTCGGGGACGCGCAAGGGGCCATGCAGTTTGGCGCGTTCTGCCGAACGCTCAACATCGCCGCCCGCGGTCCGAGACCGGCGTTGCGCTCCGTTGCGCCGGAAGTGGACCGCTTCGAAACCGACATCCTGCAGAACTACAACAAGGCCGATGCGGCGGCGCGCCGGCCGTTCATCCAGATAAGCGTGGGACTCAAGATCGCGCGCGAGCGTGACGCGTCCGGTGACTACGCGGCTGCTCTCCTGCAATATCTGCTCGCTCGCTATCAGCACGCGGTGCTGACCACCACCTCTCCGGCGGCCGATATCGGCGCACGCATCAAGGCATCCGAATCGGCCATGCGCGGCGCAGATCACAGCATCGGTGAGCTCTTTCTCCAGATTGCATCCGCGCAATTGGAGAGTGCCGATCCACAAGGCGCCCGCAATGCGACCGCCATCATGGACGTCGTCATTCCCGAATACATTGGAATCGTAAAGCGATGAAACTGCTGATTGCCGCACTGACCGGACTGTTGCTCGCAAGCGGCGGGCTGCCACAGGCCCCATCCGGCGTGACCATTACGCTGGTGAGATGGCCGTTCACGTGAACGCTGTCGGATCCAGCAAGTTTGCTGATCAAGGATGTTGCTGCCGAAGTGGGCCCGCGGGTCAAAGTCGTCACCGAGGAATATGGCAACTCGCCGATCGCCGAGAAATACGGCGTGCGCCGCTATCCCGTCGTGTTCGTGGACGACGTGCTGATGGCGCGGCCGAAGGATTTCGGGTTCGCCGGGCCCGATGATCGAAGCGGTGGACGGTACGTTCCCTGGCGCGAGCCAGCGAACCAGGAGAAATTCAAGGCGGATCTCCGTCGTATCGTGGAGCGGAGGCTGAAAGGGGAGCGCGTTGAGGGTTTCAGCGCCGCAGAGGCTCGCGAGTCATCGGCCGATGAGGATGGCCCGCCGACGCTGCCGGTAATCGAAGCCGCGACAATCGGACGCACGCCGGACAACCTGCCGGAGCTCAAGGGCAAGGTAATACTCGTCGAGGTCTGGGCGACCTGGTGCCCGCCTTGCCGTTCGACGCTTGCATGGCTCGATCAGCTCCAACGCGCGCACCCCGACTCGTTGTCTGTCGTCGCGATCGCGATCGATTCACCCGAGGCCGATGTGCGCAAGGTGGTTGAGGAGCTGAATCCGTCCTACAAGGTAGTCATGGGCACCGCGGACGTGATCACTCCGTTTGGCTCCGTAGCGGCAGTCCCGAAGCTGTTCGTGTTCGACGCGTCGGGCGCGCGCGCAGGTGTCTTCTACGGCGCTCCGCCGGACCAGCACGCAAAGGTCCAAGCGTTGATCGACAGCCTGGGCAGGCGTTAGGGACGTTTACCTTTCGCGTTCGCTTCCGCCGCGGCCTCCTGCAGGATCCTGAGGCGCGCGCCGTCGATCCTGATCCCGCGCAGCACCCGGTCCTTCGATCTGGAGGGATCCGGCAGACCGACAGGAGAGCGTCCAGAGAACTTCTGAACGAACATCAGCGCGGCGAGGTAAGAGCCGGCTGGTGAGGGATGGAAGTCGTCCGGCGCGTAGAGCGGCATAGACGGATCCGCGCGCCACGCCGCTCGCCACCCTTCGCCCACGGGCACCAGCAGCCCCTCCACATCGCCGGCGGCAAGACGGTGGGATTCGAGGACGGCGTCCATGAAGTCGAGCCGCTCGCGCGGCGTCCACGGGCTGTAGATCACCACCTTCGCCCCTGCCGCGGTTGCTTCGCGGGCGAACTTCTTCACGAACTCGCGCAACAGCAACCGTGAGTCCGGCATCGACGTTGGACCCTGTTGGAGCACGACATGCGTCCAGCGGGTGCCGTTCTTGATCGCGCGGAGCGCGTCCCCTTGATCCCAGTGGTCCTGTAACGAGAAGTTCGGGCGAGCGACAGCGCGGCACGTGATCCGGCCTTTCAACCCGGCTTGCGCCGCGACCGCTTCGATCATCGCGGGAAGGTCGTTGGCAGCGGTCAGGCTGTTGCCGATGAACAGCACGCGAGTTGCCGGCTCAACGGCGCGGAGCGCCGCCGCGCCTCCGACGTAGCCGAGCACCGCGATCGTGAGAGCAATGCGGCTAGGAAAGCTCACGGCCCGCTGCGTCGAGCAAGGCACGCACGGTGTCGAGCGTGTCGGCCTCTTCTGCCTTCTTGTCCTTGCGCCAGCGAAGCATTCGAGGAAACCGGACCGCAATGCCGGACCTGTGGCGCGATGACTTGGCGATTCCTTCGAAACCGAGCTCGAACACATGCACGGGATCGACGTGCCGCACCGGGCCGAACCGCTCGCGGGTGTGGCGACGGATCCACTTGTCGACCTCGGCGATCTCCTCGTTGGTCAGTCCGGAGTACACCTTGGCGATCGGCACGAGTTCCGGGCCGTCCCACACGCCGAACGTGTAGTCGGTCAACATGCTCGCGCGCTTGCCGCTGCCGGGTTGCGCGTAGATCAGGACCGCGTCGATCGAATACGGATCGATTTTCCACTTCCACCAGTCCCCGCGCTTGCGCCCGACGCCGTATGAAGAGGTCCGGCGCTTGATCATCAGGCCTTCCACCGCGAGGGCGCGTGAGTTGGCGCGCATCCCGGCCAGCTCCGGCCAGGAGCCGGCGACGATCTCCGGAGACACACGAAGCACACCAGCGCTGCCAACCACCGACTCGAGAAGTGCACGCCGGTCGGAGAGTGGGCGCGGCCTCACGTCTTCGCCATCGAATTCGAGGATGTCGTACGACATGAACACCACGGGAATGCTGCGCGACATCTGCGCCACCTGTTTCTGGCGTCCGATGCGCTGCTGCAGGTGAGAAAAGGGGAGCGGGCGGTCGTCGCGGAAGGCGAGCACCTCGCCGTCCAGAACAGTGCCGTCGGGCAGGTGAGTCGCGGCGGTAGTGATTTCCGGGAAGCGATGCGTGATCAGCTCCTCGCCGCGAGACCACAAATGAATCGCATCTCCCCGGCGAATCAGCTGTGCGCGGATGCCGTCCCATTTCCATTCGACTTGCCAATCGGGGAGCTCTCCGAGCAGCGTCGCGTCTGCTTCGAGTGGCGCTGCCAGGCAGAACGGATACGGCCTCGAACGGTCGTCGTCGGTGTGTTCCGCGGACAACACGCGCTGGAGCCATTCGGCCGACGGGGTCCATTCCCCCATGAGTCGCGCGGCGACGACCGGTGCCTCGAGGCTGGCGGCCTGGGCGAGCGCTCGAACCACGAGGGTTTGAGACACCCCGACGCGGAACTCGCCGGTGAGTAGTTTGAACAGGATGAATCGTTCGAGCCGATCGAGCTCACCGAGCCACGTGGTGACACGCCGTTGTTGCTCCGCCGGGTCCAGACCGCGCAAGGGCAGGATGCGATCTTCGACCCATGCGGCAAGGCTGAGTGCAGTCGTAGTGCAGCCCTTCAGGGCTGCCTCAGGATCCGTAGTGCAGCCCTTCAGGGCTGCCCCAGAACTCGTCTCGCCGCCCGTCGGGGCCACCGGAAGCGCGTCCAACAACAACGCCGCGGTCTCCGCGCCATCACCGACGACCGAATAACATTCACCGAGCATCCAGTCTTCGAGGCGGGTGGCCGCGAGGGTCCACTCGCCGATCGAGGCGTGGGGAACGAGACGTTTGAGGCGGCGGCCGGTGAGGAAGAACACCGCCCACGCGGCATCGGCGCGCGGAGCGTGCGTGAAGTACGCGACCATCACCGCGACCTTCGCATTGGTCGAGGTGGTGCTATCGATCGCATCGTAAAGCTCGGCGAACTGGTGCACCGAGCGATTTTAAGCCGCGAAGGCCCCTTCACTCCGACGACCGGCCGACGGCGTGTCTCAACGACACAACGACACGACGACACGACTTCCTTTGTTGATGCACGGTCCACGGCAATCGGCACCGGGATCACGAAGGGCACCACGAGCACAAAGAAGAACGGAGAGGCGCGGGTTGGGCGCCGGCCGTTCCGGCCGGCGTGGTGGGCTGGCGTGATCGGCGGATGCAAGCAGCGGGAATCAAGTGCTGTTTGCATCCACCGATCACCCCAGCCCCCGAGCGCGAAGCGCTGCCCAACCCGCCGGGGAGGTGCCTTCCTTCGTGCGTCTTCGTTGCCTTCGTGGCTCCGTGTGAACGTCTCCTGAGCTCCTAAGCCTCTTGCCGCGGTATTCCCCTTGCGGAGCCGACTTTCAGCACGGACCCGATCAATCGCCGGACGGTTCTCCTTCCCACGCCGTTCTGATCACACCGCTGTCGAGACCCATGGACGTGAGGTGCCGGGCGAGCGGCTCGGCATAGCCATGCGTGGCGAGGACGCGGGTCGCGCCTGTTTCGGCGATGGTGGTTAGCAGCGCCGGCCAGTCGGCGTGGTCGGAGATGACGAAGCCCTTGTCGTAAGCGCGCTGGCGCCGAACGCCCCTGACACGCATCAGGCCGGAGGCGAACGCATCCGAGTGCACGCCCAGCCGCCGCATCCATGGCGTGCCGCGGGCTGAAAGCGGTGCCAGGACGAGCTCTCCGGCGAGCGAACGCTTCTCGCCTCGCGGTTTCGCTCGCTCGATCACCGTCTGGACCTCGGGTAAGGAGACCCCGGCTTCGCGGTACGCCTCGATCATCCCCAGCATCATCCCGTGCACGAACACCGGTGCCTCAGAGATGCGCGCGAGCTCGGCCAGCAGCCGCTGCGCCTTGCCGAGCGTGTAGCAGAAGATCACTGATGTCTTGTCCGCTTCACGATTCCCCTTCCACCACGAGAGGATCTCGCCGATCACCACTTCGGTCGGATCCCACCGGTAGATGGGCAAGCCGAAAGTGGACTCCGTGATGAACGTGTCGCACCGCACCGGTTCGAACACCGCACACGTGGGATCGGCGGCGCGCTTGTAGTCGCCGGCCGCGACCCAGACGCCGTCCGTCCCTTCGATCCTGATCTGGGCCGATCCCAGCACGTGTCCAGCGGGATGAAAGCTGACGCGAACGTCACCGATCGTGCGCGTCTCACCGTACTGCAGCGATTCGAGCGGAGCCTCGGGTCCAAAGCGCCGGCGGAGCAGCGGCACGGTCTCGTTCGTGCAGAGGTACGCGGCACTTCCCGGACGGGCGTGGTCGCCATGCGCGTGGGTGATCAGCGCACGCTCGACCGGCTGCCACGGATCGATATGAAACCGGCCCGCGGGACAATACAATCCGTCGGTCGACTCGACCAGCATTGAATGATTGTATGCATGTGAGATATCTGCTGCCGCCGGTACTGTGCGCGGTCCTGTCGACGTTCACACCTGCATCCGTCCCCGCCGCGTGTGCCGACATCGCGATCGCCCCCGCCCGTTGCTCGACTATCGACGTGCCCGAGAACAGGACGCTCGGCAAAGGGCGACGGATCTCGCTGCGGGTGGTGGTGGTGCCTGCGCGCGACCAGGACCGCGCAGCGGACCCGGTGTTCTTTCTCGCTGGCGGACCCGGCCAGGCAGCGACGGACCTGGTGCGTGATCCGGCGATTCTTCATCACCCACTCGGTGACCGCCGCGACCTGGTATTCATGGATCAACGCGGCACCGGCCAGTCCAATCCGCTCCCGTGCAACCTCCATCCGCCTGAGGATTACGGGGCAGGGCAGTTCGCGTCCTTCATGCCGCTCGATCGCGTGCGGGCTTGCCGGCGTGAACTCGAACAGCACGCCGACCTGGCCCAGTACACGACGGCGGCGTCGGTCGAGGACATCGAGGACGTTCGGGTCGCGCTCGCCTACGACCGCATCAATCTGGCTGGCGGATCGTACGGCACCCGCCTGGCGATGGAATACGTGCGCGTGCACGGCGCCCGGGTACGAACAGGTCCTGCTCGATGGTGTAGCGCCACCGTCCCTGCACATGCCTGACGGCTTTGGCCGTGCGGCACAACGCGCGCTTGACGGCGTCCTCGACGAGTGCGCGGCAACCCCGGCGTGCGCGTCGGCCTTTCCGAAGCTTCGCGCCGAGACCGCACAGGTCTTCGATCGTCTCTCGCGGGCGCCGATCACGACCAGACTCAGCGGAATCGATCGTCCTGTCACCATCACTCGCGACCAGGTGGCCGAAGCGATCCGCTATCTCCTGTACGTAACACGCCAGGCGTCCCGCCTGCCGCTGCTCCTGCACCGCGCCAGCGGCGGTGACTTCAGCCCGATTGCCGAGTACCTGAGGAGCTATCGCCTCGGAGTCTTGTACGACGGCCTGTATCTATCGATCACGTGCGCCGAAGATGTTCCGTTTCTTCCGAAGGACGCCGAAGCTCGCGACCAGGGAACATTCCTCGGCAGCTACCGGATTCGAGAACAGCGGGCGGCGTGCGCCGAGTGGCCTCGCGGCACGGTGCCTTCGCATCATGGCGAACCTGTACGCTCGCAGGTCCCGGTCTTGATTACCACCGGTACGCTCGACCCGGTTACGCCTCCGGCCAATGGCGATCTCGTCGCGAAGACGCTGCCGAATGCCTTGCACATACGTGTACCGGCAGGCGCGCATGGTCTCGGCGGTTTGCAGGGCCTTGATTGCCTCGCCGCCATCAAGCGCGGCTTCGTCCAGCGCGGCACGGCGACAGGCCTGGATACGTCCTGCGTTCGCAAGATCGTCCGTCCTGCGTTCGACATGCCGAGCGGCGGCGAAGTACCATAACGGCTCACACCAATGCTCACCGCCGTGGACGCCTCGCGCCTCAGTGAGGTTCTGGAACGTTACTGGGGTTACGCGTCATTCCGTCCGCTCCAGCGCGAGGCGATGGAAGCGATCCTCACCGGACAGGACTCGATCGTCGTGCTTCCGACCGGCGGCGGCAAGTCACTGTGCTTCCAGGCCCCCGCGCTCGTGCGCGACGGACTCGCAGTCGTCGTCTCCCCGCTGATTTCCCTGATGAAGGACCAGGTCGACACACTGGTCGGGAACGGCGTCGGCGCCGCATGCCTGAACAGCACCCTGTCCTCCGATGAGCGGGGATCAGTGACGGCCGGCCTGCGCGAGGGACGTTTCCGTCTGCTCTATGTCTCCCCGGAACGGCTGGCGGGAGAGGGTGGCGCGTCGTTCCAGTCATGGCTGTCGAAGTGCAATGTCAGCTTCATCGCTGTCGACGAGGCTCACTGCATCAGTCAGTGGGGGCATGATTTCCGTCCGGAGTACCGGCAGCTCGGAGAGTTGCGCACGCGGTTTGCCGGCATCAGCCTGCACGCCTACACCGCAACCGCCACGGCCCGTGTGCGCGATGACATCGCCCGTCAACTGGGTCTGCAGAAGCCGCTGCAGCTGGTCGGCTCGTTCGACCGGCCGAATCTCGTGTACCGCGTCCTGCCCCGCGCGAATCTCAAGCGCCAGCTGCAGGACTTCCTGGCGCGGCATCGCGGCGACGGCGGCATCATCTACTGCACGTCCCGCCGGGAAGTCGATGCGCTGGCCGCCTGGCTGACAGAATCCGGCGTCCGCGCGCTGCCGTACCACGCCGGCCTCGACGACCGGGAGCGGAGCCGTAACCAGGACGCGTTCCTCGACGAAGAGATCGACGTGATGGTGGCGACGGTGGCATTCGGCATGGGCATCGATCGTTCCGACGTGCGCTTCGTCGTGCACGCCGGGGCGCCGCAGTCGCTGGAGCATTACCAGCAGGAGTCCGGCCGTGCCGGCCGCGACGGGCTCGAGGCCGAGTGCGCGCTCATCTACTCGTCGGCCGATTTCATGAAGTGGCGGTTGATGCTCGAGAAGAGCGGCGAGCTCACTGACAGCGCGCGCAAGCTGCTGCGCGAGATGGAGCGCTACGCGGCCTCGGTCGGTTGCCGTCACCGTCACTTGCTTTCGTATTTCGGCGAGGGCTACGAACGCGCCGACTGCGGTGCCTGCGACTACTGCCTCGGCGAGCTCGAAGCCGTCGGCGATGCGGTCACGCTGGCGCGCAAGATTCTTTCCTGCGTTGCGCGAGTCGGACAGCGGTTCGGTGCGGCGCATGTCGCCAACGTCCTCATCGGCAGCGAAAACGAGCAGGTCACCTCCCGTCGTCACAACGCGCTGACCACATTTGGATTGTTGAAGGAATCATCGTCGCCCGAGGTGCGCGGCTACATCGAACAGCTGATCGCCCAGGGATTTCTGCGGCAGACCGACGACGCCTTTCCGGTCGTGGCGCTGACGACGCCGGGGATCGAGCTGTTGAAGGATGGGGCCGCCGGGTCGACGCTGGCGCTCTCTCGTCAGCGTCGCCCGGTGAAAGACAAGGAACAGCGCCGGTCGCGGGTCGAGGCCGAGGCCTGGGAAGGCGTCGATCGCGATCTGTTCGAACGCCTGCGCGGCGTGCGCCTGCAGATTGCCCGCGCGCGCGGCGTGCCGCCCTATGTCATCTTTCACGACACGACCCTGCGCGAGCTCGCGCGTTTGAAGCCGAAGACCATGGCGGAACTGCGGACCGTGTATGGTGTCGGGGCGCGCAAGGCGGAGGACCTCGGAATGAAGTTCCTCGAAGTACTCACGTGCAGATTGATTAGAGGATTGTGTGATGCCCGCATACGTCATCGCTCATATCGATGTAAAAGATCCGACGCGCTACGAGGACTACAAGAAGATGTCCCCGGTCAGCATCGCCCAGTACGGCGGCCGGTTCCTCGTCAGGGGAGCCACGCCGGAACGTCTCGAGGGCACCTGGGAACCGAAGCGGCTGGTGCTGCTCGAGTTCCCTTCGGTGGAGCGGGCGCGCCAGTGGTGGGCGTCCGATGAGTACGCGCCGGCAAAGGCGCTGCGGCAGGCGACGTCGGTGGGCGACATGATCATCCTCGAGGGGTTCGCGGGATGAAGCGACAGAACTTTTCGAGCGGCACCCCATGGGAACCGAAGGTCGGGTATTCCAGGGCGGTGCGGATCGGCAGCCATATCTGGGTGTCGGGGACGACCGCCACCAACGAGCGTGGTGAGATCGTCGGCGTAGGCGATGCCTATGCGCAGGCCGTTCAGACGTTGAAGAATATCGAGACGGCTCTGGTGCGCGCCGGCGCCAGCGTCCATGAGGTTGTCCGGACCCGGATGTATGTCATCGACATCGCGCGCAACGGCGAAGCAGTCGGCCGTGCGCACGGCGAAGTGTTCGGCAACATCCGGCCGGCAACCGCGCTGGTTGAAGTATCGAAGTTGATCGATCCCGCGATGCTGGTTGAGATCGAAGCGGATGCGTTCGTCGAGTGAGAGGATGAGAAGCTTCATGCGCCGATCGAGCCGGTTTGGTTGTGTCGTTCTTGCCGGTCTCATCGGATCGGTCTCACTGCTCGCGCAATCCTCCTCGGGTGCCACTCCGCAGGGAGCCGCGCGTCCGCCGGCGGCTCCGCAGGCTTCCGCGCAGCAGCCGCCTTTACGTCCGCCGACGCGCGCCGACATTCTTCGCGGCGAATACGGACGCTATCGCGCCAACAACGATCTGCTCTTCTACCACCTGAATGTCCGGGTCGACCCCGAAAAGAAGACCATCAGCGGCAGCAACACGATCCGGTTCCAGATGCTCAAGGACGACAACCGGATCCAGCTCGATCTCTACGCCAACCTCAACGTCGACGGCATCCGGTTCGGGAAAACGAACCTCGAAGTACTCGCGCGAGCTGAATACCGTCTTCGTAGACTTCCCGGGATCGCTCAAGGCAGGGAAGGAGTACGAGATCGAGTTCCAGTACTCCGGCACGCCGACGGAGACCGGGAGATTCGGCGGATTCAGTTTCAGCAAGGACTCAGTCGGCAAGCCATGGATCGTTACCGCCTGTGAGGGGCAAGGCGCCAGCATCTGGTGGCCGAACAAGGACCAGTGGCGCGATGAAGTGACGGAGATGAAGATCAGCGTCACGATCCCGAGTGACTTGACCGACGTGTCGAACGGCAAGTTCCTCGGCAAGACGGACCTCGGTGACGGCTTCACCCGCTGGGACTGGCACGTGCAGTATCCGATCAACAATTACAGCGTCTCGCTCAACATCGGCAACTACGTCCACTTCTCCGACAAGCTCGGAGACCTGCCGCTCGACTTTTACGTTCAGCCCGGGAATCTCGAGAAGGCCAAGGAGCAGTTCGCACAGGCACGGCCGATGATCGAGGCCTACCAGCATTTCTTCGGCGACTACCCATTCAAGAAGGACGGCTACAAGTTGATCGAAGTCCCCTACTCCGGGATGGAGCATCAGAGCGCCGTCACCTACGGAAACCACTTCGCCAACGGCTACCTGGAACGCGACTGGACAGGCGTCGGCGTCAGCCTGAAGTTCGACTTCATCATCATCCACGAGAGCGGCCACGAATGGTTTGGTAACGCGGTGACTGCCGCGGATACGTCCGACATGTGGATCCACGAAGGATGGACGACCTACCTCGAGAACCTCTATGTCGAGCATCGATTCGGCTACGACGAGGCGCTGAAGTACGTCAATGGCTACAAGAGCAAGGTCCAGAACCGGCAGCCGATCATTACCCAGCGCGGCATCCACCGCACGCCGCCCCAGGACATGTATTTCAAAGGAGCACTCTTCCTCAACACGCTCCGCAGCGTCGTCAACGACGACGCGACATGGTGGAAGTTGCTGCGCGACGTGTTCGACGAGTTCAAGTATCGGAACATCCTGACAGAAGACCTGGTGCGGTTCTTCAACGCGCGGCTGGGCCGCGATCTCACGCCGATCTTCGATCAATACCTCCGCCGGACCGAGCTTCCCGTTCTCGAACTCGCGTTCAACGAGAAAGAGGGCACCGTCGCGTACCGGTGGCGCGCCGATGAGCGTGAGTTTGCCATGCCGATACGGGTGGGGGACCGCGCCCACTGGCAGATCATCCAGCCGACCACGGACTGGAAAGTGATGCCGCTGACCATGTCGAAGGATGCCTTTGAAGTTGCGACCGATCTGTACTTCGTGAACGTCGTAAAGCAATAACCCGGCGGCGTGGAGAGATTGACGTTGGCTTGAGGAACTGGTTCGGTCCGACCCGGCGCGAAATCTGGCAGCAGCTGAGCGACGAACTCGGCGCCACGTACGTGAAAGGCCGCGCCTTCAAGGCAGACAAGGTACAGGTCACGCACGGTGAGTGGACCGTGACACTCGATACCTACGCCGTGTCGACCGGCAAAGTGACGATGATCTTCACCCGGATGCGGGCTCCATACGTGAATCCCGATCGCTTCCGGTTCCGCGTGTACCGGAAGGGCGTGTTTAGTGCGCTCGGGAAGTTCTTCGGCATGCAGGATATCGAGATCGGGCATCCGGAGTTTGACGAGCAGTTCATCATCCAGGGAAGTGACGAAAGCCGCGTCCAGCAGCTCTTCGCCAACCAGAAAATCCGTGACCTTGTCGCTTCTCAGAAAGATATCCAGTTCTCCGTAAAAGACAACGAGGGCGTGTTCGGACCAAAGTTTCCGGACGACGTCGATGAGCTCAATTTCGTAGTGCTCGGTGTGATGAAGGATGTAGAGAAACTGAAAGAACTCTACGAACTCTTCGCCGAAACGCTGGACGAGTTGTGCCGAATGGGATCCGCGTACACGTCGGATCCCGGAGTCCGCGTGTGACGGCCATCGTCCTGCTGCTCGCGGTGCTGTGGCCGGCGCTCGCGGTGCAGCAGGATCCGCAGCGGCCAACGTTCCGCAGCGGCGTCAACCTCGTGCGCGTCGACGCCTACCCGTCGAAAGACGGCAAGATCGTGGAAGGGCTCGCAGCCGAAGACTTCGACGTGCTCGAAGACGGTGTGCCGCAGAAGATCGAGACCTTCCAGTTTTTGCGTTACGACCAGAACACCCCCGCCAGCGAGCGGCGCGATCCGAATTCGCAGCGAGACGCCTTTCAGCTCGCATCCGACCCCTCCTACCGCGTATTCGTTGTCTACCTGGACAATCGATCGCTCGACGTAACCGATTCGCACCGGATACGCCAGCCGATCGTCTCGTTCCTGCAGCGGATCCTGGGACCTCGCGACCTGTTCGGCGTGCTGACGACCGTGCAGGAACCGCGGGACCTGATTCTGGGGCAGCAGTCGTTGATGATCGAGGAGCAGCTCACGAAATACTGGGACTGGGGCAACGGCGGTCGTGTGACCGATGATCCCGAGGAACTGGCGCTGGTCAGCTGCTTCGCCGGAGCGGGTCAGCCGGGCGTCGGCGAAGCACTGGTTGCACTGCGCCGCCAGGATGAGGTGTTCCGAGATCTCGAAGGGCTGATCCGCCTGATGGGAGGTCTGCGTGACGAGCGGAAGAACATCCTGCTCATCTCGAACGGCTGGGTCCTGCCGAGGGAGGCTCGCGCTCTGCTCGACTCGGTCAAGCCACAGATGCCAGCCATCGGCGTGAGCGGCGAAGGCAAGCTGACGATGGGCAACCGGCGTCCGGGCGAGGCCGATATGCGCTGGTGCCAGACCGAACTGCAGCGACTCGCCAGCATCGATTTTCAGCAGCGTCATCGCGACATGATCGCTCTCGCACGCCAGGCGAACGTGACGTTCTACGCGATTCGCCCGGTCGGTCTTGCCGCGCCCAGCGGTGTCGCTGGAATGCGGGCCGAGACGGCCATGGGAGGCAGCATCCACGAACTCGCCGACAACACCGATGGATTGGCCATCGACAACACCAACGATCTCACCGGCGGAGCGCGCAGGATCGCGGACGATCTCACCGCCGCGTACATCCTTGGTTACTACTCGACCAACACCAAGGCGGATGGGCGCGTGAGGAAGATTACCGTCCGTCTGAAAGGCACCAAAGGCGATGTTCGCGCGCGCCGTGAGTACCGCGCCGCCACCACGGCGGAAATGACCGAGATGCGCAACGTCGCGGCGGCAGCGGCAGCCGCTGCGAGTGCGCCGGTGTCGCCGGCTGACACCGCGCTCGCCGAGCTCAAGCGGCTGCGTCCGGAGGCGGTCCTGCATTCACGTGGTGTCATCCTGCGCGACGAACTGGTCATCACCAGCGAGATTGCGGCGATTCACGTTGAGGCTGGGCGCTGGAAGAGCGGCGGCGACGCGCAGGTGATGGTGAGTGCAGTGTCGGGCGAAGTGCTCGCCACCGGCCGCGCTACCCTGGAGCCTGCGTCGCGGGCCTTCATCGTGCGCGTGCCGCTCAACGGCGCTGCAGGTCCGTTTACCGCGTCGGTGCGCTTGCGCAATGCAGCGGACGGCGAAGCGACCGACAGTTTGTCAATCGGCCGTCCCTCCGGCGCGTTTGGCGACGCGATGCTGTTCCGTCTCCCGACACCCAACGTGGTCCGTCCGGCCGCCTCACCGCAATTCAGACGCACCGAACGGATCCAGATCCGCTGGCCGATGCTGAAGAGGATCGAAGGTCCCGTCGGGCGCGTGCTCGGCCGCGATGGTAAGCCGATCGACCTGGCGGTCACGCTATCAGAGCGCGACGAGGGTGGGATCCCGATGCTGGTAGCGGACTTCAACCTCGCGCCGCTGACCGCCGGGGAGTACATCATTGAAGTCCGCGCCGGCGACGCGGTCGCCGATGTGGCGATTCGAGTAATGAGGTAACGCACGATGAAGACCATCTGGAACGATGGGGACTACCGTGAGCTGCGGGGGCGTGTTTCCAATCTCAGGCCTGATGCGCCGGCGAAGTGGGGGAAGTTCACCGCGCCGCAGATGGTCTGCCACCTCGCGGACGCACTCCGCATGGCATCCGGTGAGCTGCCGGTAGCCTCGAAGAATCTGCCGATCCGCTTCACGCCGATCAAGCAGTTGATCATCTACTGGCTGCCGTTTCCCAAGGGCGCGCCCACCGCGCCGCAGTTGCTTTCCCGAAAGCCGGCCGAGTGGGCGGCAGAAGTACAAGACCTGCAACGTGAGCTCGATGCCATCGTTACGCGTGGGTCAGCAGGTCCATGGCTACCGCATCCCGCGTTCGGCGATCTGTCAGCCAAGGCCTGGGGCGTGCTGATCTATCGACACACGGACCATCACCTGAAGCAGTTCGGAGCGTGAATCACTTCTCGACGAACCGGTAGCTGGCGTGGCTGTCGTAGTCGATGCCGTGCTTCTTCTTGAGCTCCTGGATGTAGTGAACGGTCGTTTGCGTGTGCGGGCCGACACCGTCGTTCGTGTGCAGCAGCATCTCCTCGAGACAACTGCTCACGCTCATGCGCTTGTGTTTCGCCAGGTCCTCGAGCAAGGCAGCGAGGCGCTTCTCCAGCCGCACCGGAACGTCGACACGCTCGATCGGGACCGGCGGTCCGGCGTGGGACAGGCGATGCCCAAACGAAAGGTAGTATCCATTCAGGTCGCGCACGAGGTAGTCCCGGATCCCGTATTCCCGGTCGCCGATCGCCTCAGCGACTTCTACGCCGTTGGCGCGATGAAACTCGTAGAGCTGGTCCGCATCGCCGACCAGGAAATACACTGAGCAGCCCTTCGGATCGGGTGTTCCCGTTTGCAGGAACATCTGCACATTGCCCAGGTTGACCCCCGCGAACGCCGGCGGATCGCCCCAGGTGAACGCCAGTTTGAAGCCCAGCTTGCTTGTGTAGAAATCAACCGCGGCAGGAATGTCGGTGACTGCGAGTCCGGCATGGACTTGCTCACATTCGACGAAGGGAGGGATCGAGGTCGTCATCGTTGCTCCTCGTACTGGAGCAAACGTACTACAAGCTGGCAGTTTGCAGCTGAAAGCTGGATGCTAAAAGCTGAGGGCGATAACGACCAGCGGCCAGCACGCGAAGGCCGCGAGCCCGAGTCCTGTCGGTCTTGGCAAAGGGAGAGGCAGGACCATCGCGGCGGCGCTGGTGGCGAACACCGCGATCGATGCTCCGGGCCCGGGAGCGAACAGCATGACCGTGGCCCACAGCAGTGCCGCTACTGGAACCGGCAGACCGATGAAACCTGATCGCGATCCGCAGGTCACGTTGTAGAACGCGAGCCGCGTGATCGCGCACGCCGCGTAGGCCGCAATCGAACCCCACCACGCGACTTGCATTGTCACCGTCCACGCATTTCCGTTCGCGGACAGCAGCGCCGCGCAAACGGCGGGAGCGATGCCGAAGGCAATCGCGTCAGACAGGCTGTCGAGCTGCACGCCCACGGCGAGCTCCTCACTGCTGCGATCGAACAGCCTCGCAAAGCGCCCATCGAACGTGTCGGCTGCAACCGAGAGCGCAATACATGCCCCGGCGGCGGCGTCGAATCCGTTGGCCGCGCATGCGATCGCTGCAATGCCGGCCAGTAAAGACCCGTAGGTGAGCGTGTTCGCCGGATGGAACGCCCGCAGCGGCGAAGAGATCCGGGTCACGCGTGTTCCTCATACGGATAGAGCTCGTACAAACGCCGCCAGGTGGCAACGACGCGCGGAAGAAACGACTGCGGGCGCACGCGATGCACCACTGCGTATGTGGCAAGACGATTGATCAGGACGTCATACAGGGCGCTTTTGAAGCCTCGAGTCCACAGCTCCACATCGATGGATGTGCGCGACTCCTTCTGGAGTGCAAGACGATGACGCTCGACCCACAGTGGCGCGTCACCGACGGTGCCGGATGTCAGAACAAAACAGAGAAACTCCGCCAGGTCGCGCTGCGGCGCTCCCACCGTCGCGAGCTCCCAGTCGTAGGCACACAGTCGAAGCGTTCCACCCTTTGGGCCACGCGTGCGACGAAGGCAGATGTTCCTCGGGTTGAAGTCGTGATGGATCAGAGTGCGAGGGCCCTGGTCCAGCACGGACCACCAGTCGCCCGCGTAGTTCGCCAGGTGCGTGTTGATCTGAAGCATGTCGGAACCGGCCCAGCCGGTGAACGCCGAAGCGGCGTGCGTCGCGAGCGCCGACCAGAGCCCGGTCATCTCCCGCATGGAGGACGCGGTTGGCACATGCCCGATCCACGGCTTTCGCCGCAGCTCCGGCTCACGCCCGAGCCACGCGCTGTGCAGCGTGGCAAGGCCGTCGATCACGACCTGGATCTCGGCATGTCCCCAGCTGTCGGGATCGTCGGCAGCGTTCAGCTGCGCTGCGGAGCTCAGATCCTCGAGTACAGCCATCCACGTTCCGGTGGAGCTCTCCGCCAATGCGCCGAGCACGCGCGGCAGATGCGCAGTGATCCGCGGATCGGTCTGCTGATAGATCGCGATTTCTCTCAGGTGAGAGCCGGCAAACCCTGCACGTTGAGCATGGCGGCCGTACGCCCGGCCCAAAGCGGGATCGACCAGCTCGGCGAGTGCCTGTGCCACGGCGACTACGTCCGAATCGGCCGGCTTCACCTTGATGAACACATCGTCTGCACCATCGTCCATCTGCAGCCTGGCGCGAAAAAGACCCGTGGCCCGGCCGGACCGCCACGCTGTCAGCTCGGAGACGATGCTGTGATCGGAGCCTGAGGAGAGCAGGGTGACGTCGGCGACATGCCGGTTGAGAACGCGTGTCAGAACGTGCGGATCGAGCGGGGACATCGCATCGGAAAGTTGCGACGCGCCGCGCGAGCGTTGCACGTGCTGCGGGTCAGGCAACTGCCCCGCAGCACGGAAGGCATCGAAGTACAGGTCCAGGAGTGCGGCGTCGAGCGGCACGGCCGTGGCTCCAATCGCCGCAAGCTCTGTGTGAGTGCGCGCACTCGATGCGGACGTTCGCCGCCGCTCTTCATAGAGCTCGGGCAACGTGAGTCCACCCGCGTTCGACGGCGGGTGAAGGAAGAACGACCGGAGTGCGCGAAGCGGATGGTCGCTGGCGGCAGCGGACGAGCAGCTCGTCTCCCGTTCGAGCTGCCGAAGCCACACGTGGTAGGAGACAAGCCTGATGTCGTACCCGTACATCCGCATCCAGAGAACGCACTCGCGCCAATGTCTCGGACGTTGATGCCCGAGATGCAACACCGTCTGGCTGGACGCCGACAGGTCGACGATCGACTTCGCGGCGACGTCCACCGGGATCGAGTCGAGCTTCCAGTCGAGGTCCGGCGCGGTCCCCATCCGCACGCATCCTCTGATCAACCCGGTGACCACGTCGTGCGGATTGAAAGCACCCGTCCGGCTGTGGCCGGAGATGAGAGCGGGCCGGTAAAGGCGGACCGGAAGCCCACGCCTGCCGGCCTCGCGCACCAGCGATTCCGCGACCGTTTTGGTCTGCGCGTACCCGAGGTGAATGCCCCGGAGGTGTGGCAGTGCATCGAACGCTTCGTCGACCGCGCGGGGGCCGGACGTCGAGTAACAGGTGGACAGGCTGGAGACGAAGTGAAACGGCACACCGGTCTCAAACGCGAGGCGCAGAAGTTCCAACGTGCCGGTCACGTTCGCCTGCCGAAGCGCGGCATACGAGTGAATCCAATCGACGGAGGCAGCGGCATGGAGGACGGCATCGGCGCTGTTCGCGATCTCTCGATAGGTGGAGGCATCCAGGCCGAGCCGGGGACGCCCGATGTCTCCCACCACCCGTCGGACGCGACCATCGGTATCGACCGGCAGCGCGGAGGACGTCTCTCGTACTAGACAGATCACCGTCGCGTTCGACGTCTCGAGCAGTTCGCCGAGGAGCGCCGAGCCCAGAAAGCCAGTCGCACCGGTGAGCAGAACTGTGCGCGCGTCTCGAAGTCCCGTGCCTGCACGCCGAATTCGCGTGGGCCTGTCGAGATCCAGTGGCAGTACCAGAATCCGCGAGCATTTCCGCGAACGGGTCTCGTGGACGGGGCGCCTCTTTGTCGCTCAGTGCCGCGAGTCTTCGCGTCAGGGTGTTCAGATCGTCGCAACCCTCGAACACATTCTCGGGAAGTTCGCATCCAAGCTCGTCCTCGAGCGCTGCGGTGAGCTCGATGGTGGCCAGCGAGTCGAGCCCCACAAGGTTGCCGTCGCCCCTGAGGCAGCGGGCCGCAACCGCACTGACGGTCTGCTCGAGTGCCGTCACGACGCGACCTGCTCTCGTTCGTGCCAGGCCGCTATCGCCCCGAGCGTCCCCTCGAGAAATCCGCTGCGGCAGAGAAACCGCTGCAGCTTTCCGCTGGTGGTTTTCGGAAGCGTTCCTGCGGGCACGAGTGCGACCGCATGCAGCGCGAGCTGATGACTCTCGGCGACAGCTCTCCGGATCGCGCAGATCGCATCCGTTCCGAGCCCCTCGGCCAGCTCGCTTCCGAATCGCGGATCGACTTCCGCGATCACCGCGACGCTCTCTTCCCCTTCGCGTTCGACAGCAAAGGCGGCGCAGCATCCAGGGCGCAGTGACCCGTGCGCTCCCTCGGCGGTCGCTTCGATGTCGTGTGGATAGTGCTTGAGGCCGCGAACGATCAGTACGTCCTTGATCCGCCCGGTCACGAACAGATGTCCATCGGCAACGCAGCCGAGGTCGCCGGTCCGCAGATACGGGCCGTCCGCCGGGCCGGCAAGAAACGCCCTGAACGTCGACGCACTTTCACGAGGCTTGTTCCAGTAACCAGCGGCCACGCTCGCGCCGGCAATCCAGATTTCGCCGACCTCGCCGTCCGGCCTGGGTCTCCGTGTTACCGGATCGACGATCCGAATGCGCATCTCGCCATCGGCCACACCACAACTGACCCAGTCGTTCGACGTGCCAGGTTCGCTCACGATGGAATGCGCGCCTCCGCCGGCCGGTCGGAATACGGGTGCCGTTCCGGCCGGATCGCTGGTGACGACGAGTGTTGATTCGGCGAGCCCGTAGCCTGGGCGGAAGGACGTCCAGCGGAAGCCGTGCGGACCGAAGCGTTCGCATGAAGGCCTCCATCGACGATCGCCGAACCGGCTCGGAGCCGTTGTACGCGAGTTGCCACGTGCTCAGATCGAGACCGGCGCGATCCTGCTCGGACACGCGTCGCGCGCACAAGTCGTAGGCGAAATTCGGTCCGCCGCTGTGCGTGGCGCCGTAGCGCGAGATCGCCTGGAGCCACCGCGCCGGGCGCTGCAGGAACGCAGCCGGCGCCATTTGAATCGTCCGCGAACCGCTGTAGACACCCTGCAGGACGCCGTTGATCAACCCCATGTCGTGGTTCACCGGTAGCCACGAGACGCCGATGCTCTCTCTCGTGTATTGCGCGAGGCGGGCAGTGTGCGCAAGGTTGTGGAGCAGGTTTGCATGAGTGACCATCACACCGCGAGGTGCGGCAGTCGATCCCGACGTGTATTGAAGGACCGCGAGCGAAGCGCCGCCAAAGCAGGGACCCACCCAGTCCGCGGCGGCGAACGAGTCCAGCTGATCGATCGCCAGCCACGGAATTCCCGGAGAGCTCGGGCACCAGGGATTCGATCTGTTCACGCCGTGCGTGAACCGAACTGCAGGAGACGACCAGGCTGACGCCGGCGTCAGCAATGATGCCGCGAATGCGGGCCGTGGTGCGGTCCGTGGGAGAGTTCGACGGCGGGTAGGTCGGAATGGCGGTTGCGCCCGCGTAGAGCACGCCCAGGAATGCGGCGCCGAAATCCACGCACGGCGGCAGCACGATCAGCACGCGCGAAGCCGGCGCGAGGCTCGCCGCGATGGCGGCTCCGATCGCGCGACTGTGACGTTCGAGCGCACCCCACGTCACCGATGCGCCCTCCCGTTCGCCCGCTTCGAGAAATGTGTAAGCGACTCCACCTGGATCAGCCTCGGCGCGCTGCCTCACGAGATCCACAACCGAGTTCACGACGCCCATTGCATCTCCTGCTGCGTGCGGACGAAAAGGTCACGCACGCGTTCCTTGTGGTCAGCCACGTGGGCTTCGGACCAGTCCGCTGTCTGGATCGCGGGCAGCACGTAGATATCGACCGTACCCGGCTTCGCGTCGAGCCCGAGTCCGGGATCCATCTGCGCCGGAATCCGGAAGTAGAGTGGGACGATCGGCACTCGCAGGACGGTTGCGAGGTGGAACGCACCCTTGTTGAATGGGCCGATCGATCCCGTGGTGATGCGGCCCCCCTCGGGACTGAGGTAGACCGATTCACCGGTCCGCTTCAACGTCTCGCCCGCACGAGTGAAAATCCGGCGGCGCTCCTCGGGAAACTCCTGCGGCACGGTGAAGAAGGTGCCCATCATCCAGCTGATGATCCCGAGCGGGATCAGCTTGCGGAGGAAACCGCTGAGAAAGAATCGGCAGTTCGGCAGACCGATCGCCACCAGGATGAAGAGGTCGAGCGTGGACGTGTGGTTGGAGATGTAAACCGTCTGCGTGGCAGGGAAGCCGTCCGGGTTGTGCAGCCTCAGTCGAACACCATAGAGCGAGAGGATGGCTCTGCAGAGCAGCGTTGCCACCCGTGCATACAGACGTCGCGCACGGAACAGCGTGACGGCACCAACCGGCAGCAGCAGCGCCGCGGTCGCGGTCAACAGCAGCCCGCTCGTCAGAGCGAGCAATATCGCTCTCGCCTTCGCCCTGGTCACGACGCCCTCCTGCACACCACCGTCTGCATCGCCAGGTTCAGCCGCCGCTCGAACAGCATGGCCGGCATCGTCAATAACTGGCCGACGAAGTACGGCACGATGGCGCGATCGAGATTGAGCCCGCGCCCCTTGAGGATGCGGAAGGCAATGCCGGTGAACAGGTAGAAGTAGGCGGGGAAGGCGCCGTAGGGGAGGTAATCCACCACCTCGAGGCCCGACTTGCGGACCGCTCGCAGCAGGCTGTCGCGATCGAACAGGACGGTGTGCTGCGGCGCCTGCAGCCCAGGCCAGCGATCCCCGAACCACTTGAACGTGCGGCTGTCGAGTCGCGGCACTTCGATGACCAGCCGTCCGTCACGTTTCAGCACGCGACGCGCTGTCGCCAGGCTTCTCAGCGGATCGTAATCGTGCTCGAGGAAGTGCCACATCGTGACCAGGTCGAAGGTCTCGTCCACGAGTGGCACTTCGTACAAGAGCCCGCAGTGGAAGTTCACGTTGCGCAGCGACGGCGCGAAGGTCAGATCCTTGAAGTCGATACCGGTCGCCTGCACGCCATAGCGGTCGTGGAGATGCGCCAGGAACGTGCCCACTGCGCAGCCGACGTCCAGCACGTGGCTGCCCGGATCGAGTGACACGTATCTCGAAACGATCGCGTCTTTCTGGATATCGAGCTTGTTCATCGCGCGTTCGAACAGCGGAGTGAGCACCCCCCAGTCCCTTTTTTTCCGGTGCGCGATGTACTGGTCGTCGTAATACGCGCCGATGTGTTCGAGCGCGACGCGCGGGTGCTGATAGGCGAGGCCACACCGCGAGCACCGAACGAACCGGAATGTTCCTGGTGTTCCGCCGAGGTCGTCTTCAGCGGTGATGAAGTGCTCGCGATCCGTCGAACCGCACATGTAGCAGGAGACCGCTTCGAATAACGTCGGCGGCGGCGCCGCAGCGGGTAGCGGCTCGACCCAGTGACGGGCGTTCGTGGCGAGCGAGGTCATCGATGTCCTCCGATGGAGAGCGGACTTGCCGGGTCGTGCCAGGCCTCGTAGGCGCAGACCGCGAGGTAGAGCGCCAGTGCCGAGCCGAGGATGAAGAATGGTTGGCTGAGCACGCGAGCGCCCGCGATCACCACGACCATCGCGGGATATTTGGAGAGCAGCAGGTGGTCGCCCGCAGCGTTGCGCCCCGTTCGCAACGCGTACCACGTGCCCAGCGTGAAGATCAGCGTCGTCAGGACCGTGACGGCAATACCCGATGCGTCGCGCTCTATGGCGAGACAGATATTGAGGATCGCGAGCGCGCCGCTGAAGCCGACGATCGGGGCGACCGATGCGGCCTGCACGACGACCCGGTCGGGATGAGAGACCGCATCGCGTCCCCGGTCGGCGAGATCGTCCCACGAGCGGAACTGCGCCAGCAGCATGAGCGCGAACCCGGCGTCGACTGCCAGCACGCCGGCCGACAGGTCTCCCGCCGATGCCGCGAGCGCAAGGGCGAGCGCCAGTGGCACGAACACCCGCGCACTGAACCGCTCAGTGAGATATGCGGCGAGCATTACTCGCGCCTCGAGATGTGGACGACGCCCCGGTCGCCGTCCACGGTGATCGAGGAGCCGTGCGCGATCAGGCGGGTCGCGTCCTTCACGCCGACGACCGACGGGATCCCGAACTCGCGTGCGATGATCGCGCCGTGCGACAGCATCCCGCCGCGCTCGATCACCAGGCCGGAGATGAGCGGGAAGATCGGCCCCCACCCCGGATCCGTCTGCTTGGTGACCAGTACGGCGCCGGCATCGAGGCGGCGCGATTCGGTGACGTCGAGCAGCACCGCCGCGCGTGCTGTCGCCGTTCCGCCGCACGCGCCCACGCCGCGGAGCATCGAGGAGTCGCCACCCTCGTAGTGCAGCCCTTCAGGGCTGCCGGGCCGAGTCGTAGTGCAGCCCTTCAGGGCTGCCGGGCCGACAGTCGTAGTGCAGCCCTTCAGGGCTGCCCGCAGGACGGATATATTCCCCTGGCGCGAGGTCGATCGAGTCCGGTGGCGTGGTGCGCGTGATCTCCGCGTGTGCCCGGCGGCGAAGCGCTAGAACCTGCTTCACGTGATGCGGAAGCATCTCTCCGCCGGCGGCGAGCAGGTCCAGTTCTTCCGTCGAGAGAAAGAACACGTCGTCGCGATCCGCAAGCAATCCAGCGGCAGTCAGCCGTTCTCCCATCTGCAGAACGACGCGACGCAGACGGCTGTAGAGGAGTGCCTGCTTGAGGCGTGCGCGCTCGCGCAGCTGAATGCAGGTCTGCGTCCACTTCAACACCGTGCCGACGACATGGGAGTGGCTCAGGAACGGCACGAACCGTGACAGCGGACGAGAGCGAAGCGCGTCCAGCACCTCGCGCGTTTCACGAAGCCGTTGTCCAGCCTGCCGCGCCAGCAAGTCCGCCGGCGCGTCCCCATCTTTCGACACGTAAGCCTTCAGCAGTTCGATGACGGGAGCGGGCTCCTCCTGGAAGGTGGGAACGGTGAGCATCAGCTCACCCGAGCAGCGGTAGCCCCACTCTTCGAGGAAGCGCTCGAGCGCGCTTCGGAAGGTGCAGAACTGCGGATTCGTCTGCACCTCGTCGAGAATCACGGCCCCCGTCGCGGATCGGAACAATGCAAACAGATCCTTGTCGTTGCGCACCAGCCGCGACAACTCCCAGAGCTTGAGCGGGGGTATGCCGCTGACGAGATGTGGCAGCGCCTTCAGCAGCGAGTTGTGAAGCGCCTGCTGATCGCGGTGTGGAAACGATTGCGCGAGTAATCGCTGCAGGACGCCGTAGCACACCATCGCACCGGCATCTGCCAGGGCAGCGTCGTTCCACTGGTTGCAGCGGATGTCCATGAAGGCGCGGAAGTCGGCAAGCAGCTCCGGGAGCGAACGCTCCGCGAGTGCAGCCGGTTGGGTTCGTGCCGCGTAGGCATCGACGACTGATTCGAACCGGCGCACGCGGCTCGTGACGAAGAGATACTGCCAGAATGTTTTCGCGGCGATCACGAGCACCTCCGCTCCCTGTTTCAACCGGAAGCGCTGCCCGAGCGAGCGGGCCGCGGTGTCTTCCGCGCCGACGAACTGGTTGAACGATCCGGCGAGCAGATCACCGAACGGAACCGATCGCAGCACCGAATGGATGCTGGTGAGGTTGTAGTACATGCGCGCGCCATGGACGCCGATCACCTGGCGAAAGGCCGGTTCCATCTGCCGGAGGCGGACGGCAGACACGCCGAATGCCCGGCCAAGGTTGCGGAAGTAGTGGTAGTAACCCTGGCGCGCAAGCGAGTAGAGCAGCGGCGAAATGGGCTGCGGGAAGTTCTCGTTGACGTTCGCATTGGACCAGCGGACGCGGGCGCCACCGGTGTGCGGTGGAGGCGTAGCGGGCGCCTGCCGGCATGGTGCGGTCGTAATCGGACGGCTCTGCACGATCCACAGCTTGCCGTCGTGGTCGATGGTCCACTCGATGTCCTGCGGCGATCCAAACGTCGCTTCGACCGCAAGGGCCAGCCGTGCGAGTTCCGTCAAGCGGACATCGTCGAGCAGCAGCGCTTCATGCGCGACCGGCTCCTCCGGCGCCGCGAGCAACGCCCAGCCAGCCACACCGTCGGCGACAACCGGCCTGTCAATCGCGACCCGGCCAGGATTCACCGCGCCGGACACCAGCGCCTCGCCCATCCCCTCGCAGTACTCGAGCAGCATCTGCCGCGGGTCGGCAGGTGACTGCGTGAAGAGGACGCCGGACAGCGCCGCCGTGACCTGGCGCTGAACGATGATCCCCATACCCGAGAGCGTCACGCGGCGTGCCGCCTGGTAGGCGAGCACGCGATCCGAGCGTTGCGACGCCCACACGCGGTCGATCGCGTCGCGCAGTGACGCCGCCGAGGTCACGCCGGCAATCGAGTCGAGCTGCCCGGCAAACGATGCCCCGGCGGAATCCTCCCCCACCGCGGAGCTCCGCACGATGGCGGTGGGAAAGTGCAGCTGGGGCCAGAGCTCGCAAGCGAGCGTTCCGCTATCGACGAGGTCGCCATTCGTGATCACGATGCCGTGCGGTACCGGAGCACCGGCATGGATCAGCCGGCAAAGATTAAAAGCCTTGCCCCCGCAGCGCGACTCGTCGAATGCATCCGCGAGCGGCACTGCCGCCGACATCGATGTCATCGTCGCCGGCGTCATGCGGCCCTCGCTTTCACACCAAGGCGGAACATCAGCATGCTGAACGTCCAATGGATGAACGGGCCGACCGTCAGTACCGTCGCAGCTGTCAGCCAATCGATGGTCACGAGCAGGCTCGAGGCGACGAGCATGCCGATACCGGAATCGACACGGTCCATGGCGAAGTGAAACAGCGCCGCTCGCGGCGATCGCGCCGGGTGCCCTGGCCGGATCCCCAGTTGTCTCTTCACGAAGGAATTCGGCAGCTCACCGGCCATGAAACCCAGGCCGGCGACGGCCCCAAGGACCAGGTAACCGGGTATCGAGAGAGCCCAGAGACCGAGCGCCGCAGGGTCCCCCGCGAGAATCGCCAGCACGGCGAAAGCGGCCGCCGCGGCTGGAACCATGACGATGAACCCACGCAGCGTCTTGTTCTCGCCGAACAGACGGCGACCTCTGAACGTCAACCCGCCGTCCACCGGCTGCATGAACCGCTCGGAGGTGGCAGAGGCGAACCAGGCGGTCTGCGCGATGCCCGCCAGCACGAACGCAAGCAGCAGGAAGCAGCCGCGGGCCACCGGATCCGGCGCGCTCACAGGTCGTGCCCCGTTTGAATGCGGTTCTGATAGAGGAGAACGTCCGCCGGCACCCGCTTCGCGCCGCGAACCCACTTCCACCACCCGATCTCGTTCTCCGGCGTGTAATCGATCCGTCTGCAGGTGGTAACCCGGCACGAACGGATACATGTGGTGCAGTTCGTGGGCGTCGAAATGGAGCACGAACGCGGACGCGGCGCGCGGCAGTCGCAGTGAGCGCGTGAACGGTTCCTGCTCGATTGCAGGGAAGGGCTTCACCGTGTCACCACCGCTGACGTGTTGCGGGACGTGGGTGTGCTGGCTCAGAAGGAGCAGATCCTCTATCACCAGGCTGATGAGCAGAGCCACGGCGAAGCCGCGAAACGTCAGGCCAGGTCCGAGGACGACAATGACGGCCGCATAGAAGGCGAGCAGCAGCCCGGCATCAGTCGCAATCGCACGGCGGTCGGCTGACTTCGGAAAGATCCGGAAGAGCCTGGAGATGTTCCAGTAGTTGGTGACACGGTAGGCAACAGAGAACAGCGGGATCCAGAACCGCCAGCACAGATTCACCAGGGCGCGTTCGGCCCAGCCGCGGACGCGTGGGGTGAGCGATTCGGTGGTTGGATCGAGATCCTGCCAGCCGGTCCATTTGTGATGACGGCCGTGAACCCGTGTCCACGAGTGATAGGGGATCAGCGAAAACGCGGCGGCCAGCCTGCCGGCAATCGCGTGCCACTTGCGCGTCCTGAACAGGGTTTCGTGCCCGCATTCGTGCAGGATCACGAACCACTGGACCAGCAGCAGCCCCAGCAGGGTCTGGCCGGCGATCCACATCCTCCAGTCCGGGGCAAAGGACAGCAGCAGGGCGAGCGCGGTGCCTCCCAGCGCCAGCGCGATCACCCGCAGGCCGGCGGCGTCAGTCGGACGAAGGTGGGTGAGATCCGCCGGGGTGGGGGCCGCGTCCGCTCTTGCCATGGAGCTGACGATAGGCCGTGCGCACCGCCAATGTAGTGAGCGCGCGGTGAAGAACTCTGAATAGAGGTGAGCGCCTAGGCCTTTCGACGCTCCATTTCGTCGAGCGTCTTCGGCCAGTCCTGCCGCAGCAGGCGGGCGAGCGCGCGGTCCGACAGGAGCCGTCCTTCAGTCTGGCACTTCGCGCAATAGTTGCACTCGTTGTGGGCGTAGACGATGCGCTGGATCGGGGCGTGGCAGACCGGACAAGGCTTGCCGAACCGCCCGTGAGCGGCCATTCCTTGACGAAAGGCCGTCACTTTTTCAGGAAAACCGTCACCGACCTCGTCCCGCGTACGCTCGATCCAGGCTTCGAGCGTCCGCTGGGTCGCCTCGAACAGCGTCGCGATCTCGGCGTCGTCGAGTTGCCGTGTTTGTTTCATCGGCGACAGCCTGGCGGCATGGAGGATCTCGTCCGAGTAGGCGTTGCCGATCCCGCTGAAGATCGTCGGATCCGTGAGCGCGCGCTTGAGCGTGTGATTCTCGGCCGTCAGTCGCTGCGCGAACGCGGGCAGGTCCGCCTCCAGCACTTCCAGTCCGCCGCGCTCGAACTCGGCGAGCCCGGCGGCGCCGCGCAGGAGGTGAATCGACGCTTGCCGTTTCGATCCCTGCTCGGTGAAGAGCAGCGTCCCGGTCGGAAAGTCGAATGCCGCCATGCCGACTTTGCCCGGGATCGATGCGCCCCGGTCGCGCCATCTGAATCGTCCGGCGATCATCAGGTGCACCACCATGAGGTAGTCGTCCTCGAAAGCGAAGACGATCCTCTTGCCCATGCGGCGCAGCCCCGTCACGCGCCGGCCTTCGAGCTCCTGCGGCGGTGGATCGATCGTCCTGATGACGAAGGGATTCCCGATCCGGATCTTCTGGAGCGGCTGCCCGACGACACGCGCGGTCAGCGCCTCGATGTAGATGACGACGTCCGGGAGTTCGGGCATGAGTGCGAGTGTACCTGGAGGGGACGGAGGAAACGGGGTTCACACGGAGGCACGGAGTGAGCACGAGGAAGACAAAATTCAACAGGAGCGTAAGAGATCAGGAGTCGAGGGTTGGGCCGCGCTTCGCGCGGGAGGGGCGGACATGATCGGCGGCTGCAAGCAGCGCCCACGATCACATGGCTGTTTGCAGCCGTCGATCATGCCCGCCCCTTGGTGCCGGCCGGAGGCCGGCGCCCAACCGCCTCGTGCGTCTTCGTTGACTTCGTGCCTCCGTTTGCATTCGTAGTCTCCGGTTTCGGTCCGTCACGCGCCGCCATCTTCGCCCCTTGTCCTCTCACGGTGGGGCGAACAGGAGTAATGACGCGCAGCCGGCTGCCGTCTACGCCACGACGGGCACAAGAGCACAAGGAGACAAATTCAACAGGAGCTTGAGAGATCAGGAGTCGAGGGTTGGGCCGCGCTTCGCGCGGGAGGGGCGGACATGATCGGCGGCTGCAAGCAGCCCCACGATCATCTGGCTGTTTGCAGCCGTCGATCATGCCCGCCCCTGGTGCCGGCCGGAGGCCGGCGCCCAACCCACTCGGTTTTCTCGTGATCTTCTGTCCTCTTGTGATGGTCTTCTCTTGCCGGGTAGGCGGCGTTTCTCCGCGCGTCTTCGTGAGCCCCCCCTGTGAAACGCCGGGGAGGTCTCGCGACGTCTATACTTTCCGGATGCCTTCTACCCGGATGACAGTCGCGATGGCGTTCGCGCTCGCTGCGACGCTGTCGGCACAAAAACCCACGACGCATCGGCTGGAAGCGACGCCCGAGACGATTGCGTACGGGTACTACTGGTCCGAGAGCAAGCCGGTTCTGCGGATCGCCTCCGGCGACATCATCGACGTCGATACGCTGCTCACCAACAGTCCGCGTCCGCTCGAACGTGCAGGCGTCAAGCCCGAAGATATCCAGGCTAATCTCCGCGCGATCGTCGATACGGTCAAGGATCGCGGACCGGGCGGGCACATCCTGACCGGACCGGTGTATGTCGAAGGCGCGGAACCGGGGAACGTGCTCGAAGTGCGCATCCTCTCCATCGACCTGCCGATCGCATACGGCTACAACGGCTGCGCCGGGTTCGTGCGCGAGAACTGCACGCCGAACGGCACGCGCATCATCCCGCTCGATCGGAAGAAGATGACCGCCACATTCGCACCGGGCATTGTCATTCCATTGAAGCCATTCTTCGGCAGCATGGGAGTGGCGCCGCCGGCGTCGGCAGGACGCATCAACAGCTCGCCGCCGTGGATTCACGCCGGCAACCTCGATAACAAGGAACTCGTCGCCGGAACAACGCTCTTTATCCCGATCCATGCCGCCGGCGCGCTGTTCCAGATCGGGGACGGACACGCAGCGCAGGGTGATGGAGAAGTCGACCAGACCGCGATCGAAACCTCGTTGCGAGGCCGGGTGCAGCTGATCGTCCGCAAGGACATGACGCTGACGTGGCCGCGCGCGGAAACCAAAACCGACTACATCACGATGGGAATGGACGAGGACCTGACGAAAGCGACAAAGATCGCGGTGCAGGAGGCGGTCGACTTCATCGCCGCGTTCGAAGGCCTCGATAAGCACGCCGCCTATCAGCTGGCGAGCGTCGCCGCCAACGTTGCCATCACGCAGCTCGTCGACGGCAAGGTTGGCGTGCACGTGAAGATGCCGAAGAGTATCTTCGTCAAGAAGAAGTAATGGTTCGTTTGTAAGCGGAGGACTGTGCGTTCATGAATGTCCGTCATTTTCTGATTCCCGTATTCTGCGTTGCCCTCTTCACCGCCTCCCCCGGGGCGCAGCAGGCCGCATCGTCGAAGGGCGCTGCATCGATCACGGAAGGGGACCTGAAAGAGTGGCTCACCTACATTGCGTCCGATGAGCTCCAAGGCAGAGCGACCTACACGGAGGGGCTGGGTCTCGCGGCCGGGTACATTTCCGAACATCTGCGGCAGTGGGGCGTCAAACCGGCCGGCGACGACGGCACTTATCTGCAAGTGGTCAGGGTCGTCGGCGTCAAGACCAACAGCAAGGCGTCGGTGACCGTGACGGTGAACGGAGAATCGCGCACCTTCAAGGATGCCGAAGGGATCACCTTCCCCAAGCAGATGGGGGGCAAGCAAACCGTCACGGGCGACCAGATCGCCTTTGTCGGATACGGACTGCAGGTTCCGTCCGCCGAACTGGACGACTACCGCGGTGTGGACCCGGCAGGAAAGGTCGTGGTCTATCTCGGTCGTGAGGGTCCCGCCAACATCCCGCAGGGATCGTTCCGTGTGCTGGCGGCGCGGTCACGCGCGGCGAAAGAGAAGGGCGCGATCGCAGTGATCGGGCCTGGAAACAACGCGGGGGGCGCTGCCCGCGGAGCCGCTCCGCAAGCAGCGCCGGCCCCCCCTCCTGCGGGTGCGGGTCGCGGCCGTGGCCTGGCGCCGGTGGACAACGGTGATTTCACGACGGTTCAGCGCTACGAGGATCCGGTGACACCGCAGCTCGCCGCCGACGACGAATTCTTCGAGTTCCTGTTCAGCGGGTCCGATGTGAAGTACGCGGATCTGAAGGCGAAAGTCGACAAGCGCGAACCGCTGCCGGCGTTCTCGTTGAAAGGCGTGAAGGTGTCGATCGACGTCGACGCTGACTACCAGGTCGTGCGCACGCGCCTGACGCACAACGTGGTCGGGATCGTCGAGGGTTCGGATCCAAAGCTGAAGGACACCTACGTGGCTTTCGGCGCTCATTACGATCACGTCGGCTTCCGCGAGTCAGGCAATCCCGGCGACGACCTGATCAGCAACGGCGCCGATGACGATGGATCGGGAACGGTGTCGATCATGGCGCTGGCGAAGGCATTCGCCACCGGCCCGAGGCCGAAACGATCGTTGCTGTTCGTCTGGCATGCCGGCGAGGAGAACGGACTGCTCGGGTCGCAATACATGGCAGATCACCCGGTGGTTCCGCTCGACAGAATCGTGACACAGCTCAACATCGACATGATCGGCCGCAATCGGAACGACGATCCGGCGGCCGCCAACATGGTGCTGGTGGTCGGTTCGGATCGCATCAGCACGGAGCTCCACAACATCAACGAAGACGCCAACACGGCGCAGCCGACGCCATTGACGCTCGATTACGAGATGAACGATCCAGCGGACAAGGAATCGATCTACACCCGCAGCGATCACTACAGCTACGCGTCGAAGGGGATCCCGATCATCTTCTACTTCACGGGGCTGCACCCGGATTATCACCGTCCGAGCGACAGCGTCGAGAAGATCATCTTTCCGAAGATGGCGCGGATCGCGCGGCTGGTTTATACGACCGGTGCGAGCGTGGCGAATCGTGAGAAGGCGCCCGAGCGCGACAACAAGGGGCCGAGGATGGGCAAGGGGTCTGCGGGGAAACTGCCTATCGGTAAGTGAGGGGACACACGCAAACTCCCAACTACCAAACTCCAAACTCCAAACTCCAAACTCCGAGCCTCAGATTCCGAAGCCGCACATCTTCGGAGTCTGGAGCCCGGAGTCTGGAGTGCGCCGGTGAGTTGAGTCTGGCAGTTGGGAGCTGCTCTCCTATTGCTTGACCAGCTGACCGCGGACGACACCGCTGCCGTGACGTGTGCTGTGGGCGTTGAAATACCAGCCGCTCGGGTTCGCGATCATCGAGTTGACGATCGCGACCGGGTCGAGGCCGGCGTTCGCGCTGGCGTTCGAGAACGTCTGGTTTGAAATCGAGCCGGTCGTCAGGGGGATCGGCGCGGGGCCGCCCGTCGTGTTCAGGCCGGTGTTGACGCGAACGGGGCCTGCGACTCCGGCCGCGCCTTCGTGGATGTGAGCGAGCGTCCACGTGCTGTCGGTGGGAAATGAGTTCAGGTTCACGACGAAGTTATAGGTTGCGCCGGTGATGTTGTTGCTGGCGTCGCGGGTCAGGTTGACCGTGATCCGCACGTTACCCCGCGCATCCTTCTCCTCATCGGTGATTGGCGGGACCTCGTTCGCCGCGCTCAGTTGCGCGGTAAATACCACGATGTTGGGATCGGCCGGTGCCGTCGGGCTGTTGTTGTCGTCGCACGATGCTGCCGCAACCGCCAGCATCAGGATCAGTAATCCTCGTTTAACCATGTCGCCTCCAGTGAGATTGGCGGGCCGGCCCCGCCGGCCGACCGTTTCAGAACTTCCGCGTGATGTTGAATCCGAGATAGAGCGCGTCTGGTGTGCCGCCGCGGGCAATTTGCCCCGGTGTCGTCGCATACGAGTTCGTGAGGGTCAGCGCCAGCGTGTGGCCGTGCGTCAGCTTCTCGATGCCGACTCCCCACATCGGGTCGCCCGGAGCGTATCCAGCCATGCGCGGGCTGTATTCGGCGACGGCGAAGACACTCGGGCGGAGCCGCGCCCGTGTGCCGAGTCCAATGAAGAACGTGCGATTGTCGATCTCGTCGTCGATCGCATTGGGACCCGCGCCGCCTCCCCCGTGATCGTGTTCGTGCCCGGGAGCACCGGCAGCGAACAGCGCCGCGTGATACGTGCCGTTGACGAACGTGGGCGATGCGTACATCGCAAGCCGTTGTCCCCACGTTCGGGAGAGCACGGCGGCGACGGCAGGCTGCCGCGCTTCCTGCAGGTTGTCGAGCCCCTCGGTCGAAACGAGTGCCGACACCGCGATCGGAAAGTTGTCACCCTGGCGGATCGCGTCCCACCGGCTGAAGAGCTGCAGGTCTTTGTTCAGGGTCGAGCGGTGGATGCCTGCCTGGATGGCCGTCGTAATGCCGAAGCGGTACTCGAGGCCGAGCACCGCGCCGTTATCGAGGGCGAACAGATCCGAAGCCAGTTCGCCGAAGTCGCCGAGGCGCAGGTCGCGAGCGAAGCGGTGATTGAGCCGGAAGTACCCGTGATGGCGCTTGATCGACTGGGTGGTCGACAGCGAGATCAGGTTCAACTCGATCTCTGGATCGGCCGTCGCAGGAGGCTTGGTTGCCGCCGGTGCCTGCCCCGCCGGCGTGGTCGTGGGTGGATCGGACGTTTGCGCCGCGCTCAGCGCCGGAACCGAGAGACACAGAAGTAAGAAGGCCAGGCTGAACCGACGGATCATAAGCTGGCCAGATCCAAAGGCAATTCACATGCCTCGTAATGGACCCTATTTGCCAACAGAATCAATCACTTACACGGACGCCCTTACCCTTTCGGTAATCCCGTTACGCCGCAGGTAAAGCCGATCGTTGTGCAGCCCTTCAGGGCTGCTGACGCAGGTCGCAGTGCAGGCCGGGCTGCCGAACCCCACATATAATCACCCCACCCTTTATCCCCACAGGAGTGTCCGAATGAGAGTTCGATCAGTTGGCGTGTGCGCTTTGGCGTGCGCGCTTGCGGCAGTGACCGTCCCCGCGCAGGAGAAGGAGGACCGCACGCTGCTCTCGCACGAACAGATGCGATCGATCATCAACGAGGCATCGGGGGAGCGGGCGATGCACACGATCCTCGAGCTGGTGCCCTATCAGCGTGTGCGACCGGCATCGGAGTACAAAGGGGATTTCCGCGAGAGCGCCGTCATGGCGCAGATGGCCAGGGAATACGGCTTCACCAACGTGCGTGTGGAAACGTTTCCGAGCGGGCCGCAGTGGCAGCCAACGGTCGGCGAATTGTGGATGACGACTCCCACCAGCCGGAAGCTCTATGACATTCATGATGTCGCGCTGGCGTTGGGCCAGGGCACACCGACCGGCGATGTCTCGGGTGAGTTGATCGATGTCGGCGCCGGCCGCGCCCAGGATCTCGAGGGCAAGGACCTGACCGGCAAGGTACTCCTCAGCTCGAGCGGCCTCGGCGTCTTCAACCAGGCGGCGCAGCGTGGCGCCGTCGGGATCATCGGCTACACCGCGCTCCGGCCAAATGATTTCACCGATCAGATCCCCGATACGCGCTTCGCTCCACCGCAGGGTGTGACGACGCCGACGTTCGGGTGGGCAGTGGAACCGCGCGTCGGACGGGATCTCGCGGCGCAGCTTGGACGCGGCCAGAAGATCACGATCCGCTCGATCGTCAAGGTGGACATGGTCCCGAGCAAAGCCGAAGTCGTCCACGCGGAGATTGCCGGCGATGGCAGCACCACGCAGGAGATCGCGGTCAGCGGGCATCTCTACGAAGGAGTGATCAAGCAGGGCGCGAACGACGACAACTCCGGCTGCGCGTTGACGCTGGAGATCGGCCGCGCCTACATCAAGCTGGTGAACGAGGGAAAGCTGCCGAAGCCGAAGCGGACGATCAACTTTCAGTGGGGAGCGGAGATCAGCGGCACCAACGCATGGCTGAATGCGCATCCGGAAAAAGAAAAGGTGATCGTCGGCGATCTGAACTTCGACATGGAAGGGATCCGGATCGCGCTGAGCCGCAGCTACTGGATCCTGCAGCGGACGCCGGATACGTTCCCGTCGTACATCAACGACATCGCGCAGAGCATGATGGAGTTCATTTCGGACATCACGCGCGAGCGCGTCCGCTACCGCGCCAACGGCTACGCCCCGAGCTTCAACGTGGTGGCGCCCACGGGCAGTAACGATGCCTTCTACATCAAGATCGACAAGCACTACGGCTCGAGCGATCACGTGACCTACATGCAGCACGGGATCCCGTCGGTGATGTTCATCACCTGGCCGGACATGTGGTACCACTCCTCGCAGGACACGCCGGACAAGCAGGATCCGACGCAATACAAGCGCGCGGCGTCGGTCGGCATCGGCGCAATGACGGTGCTCGCGACCGGAACGGATGCCGTTGCCGGACGGGTCACCTCCGAGAATCTCGGTCGCGGTGCGGCGCGGATCGGCGAGGCGATGAACAAGGCGACCGGGTACCTTGCGGATGCGACCGATGCGGCGGGTTTGATGGCGGCTTACAAGGACGCGCGAGTGGCCGTCCGCCACCAGGTGAATGTAGAGAAGGCCGTGATCCGTTCCTCGGCGGTCCTGTATGACGATCCGTCGGCAGCCGAGAAGCGCCTGGCGGACGTCGAAGCTTCGATCGACAAGACGGTCGCGACGCGGTACGACGAACTGCGAGCGCTCTACGGCGTCCACGCGGCGCGGCTGCAGGCGCCGGCCTTACCGCCGGGCGCTGCCTGGCCGGCGATGACGCCGGCCGAGCAGCAGGCGTCCCGGACGATGGTGGAGTGCGTGAACGCGTCCACGAGATCAGGGTGCGCCAATGCGCCGGGCGCAGGGCGCGGCGGTGGCGGGGGTGGCGGACGCGGTGGCGGCGGCGCAACGGGTCCGTCTATTCCGCAGCACATGAACGCGGAACTGACGATCCTGCTCGGACAGAAGAGAAGCGTGCTCGAGATCCGGGACTTCCTGTCCGGCGAGTTCGAGCCGCTGCCGCTCGACAGCCTGATGGCGGTCCTGAAGGCGCGCGAGGCCGCCGGATCGATCAAGCTCGTCGAGCGGCCCGCGGAGCCGACGAAGAAGAAGTAGGGGGCGGGGTGGGGGTGCCAAGGTGCCAGGTGCCAAGGTGCCAGGGTGCCGGGGTGCCGAGGTGCCGCGGTGCCGCGGTGCCGGGGTGCCAGGTGCCGTGCCACCGTGGCACCCGGCACCGTGGCACCCGGCACCGTGGCACCCGGCACCGTGGCACCCGGCACCGTGGCACCCCACCCTGGCACCCAATTAGAATCGACTGATGAAGAAGAAGGCGAAGTCGGGTCTTTCCAGGCTGCGGACCCATGTCGCCTCGCGCGATCGGGACGAGTTACGGCTCCTGCTCGGCGCCGTCGCCCTCGTCGCGGTGGCGTTCGTCCTGATGGTGCTCGTCGCCAACGTACTCGGGGGGGACACGCAACAGTTCGACGAGCGCGTGCTCAGGGCGCTTCGTAAGACGGAGAATCCAGCCATTCCGATCGGCCCGTCCTGGCTGGAACTCTCCGCGTTCGACATCACCGCGCTGGGGGGCCCGACCGTGCTCGGACTCACGGTTGTGGCCGTCATCGGTTACCTCCTCCTTTATCGTCTCTACCGCAATGCGGCCTTCGTCCTGGTGGCGAGTCTCGGCGGGTGGATCCTCAACGACGTCCTCAAGGTCATGTTTGCGCGGCCGCGGCCATCGGTCGTGCCGCACCTGCGCGAGGTCGGCAGCGCCAGCTTTCCCAGCGGACACGCACTCACATCGGCGGTCGTGTACCTCACCCTCGGAACGCTCCTGATGCGCGTCGCCGAGGGTCGCCTCCTCAAGTGGTACTGCATCAGCGTCGCGATGCTGACGACCGTACTGGTCGGCCTGAGCCGGCTGTATCTTGGTGTCCACTATCCAACCGACGTGCTCGCCGGATGGCTGGTCGGCCTCTCCTGGGCACTCATCTGCTGGCTCGTCGAGCGCTCGATCGAGCGCCGATACGGTCTGAAGAAAGAGCGGGATGAGGCGCAGCAGGAAGAGGAGAAAACGACAAATTGACGATGGCCCGGATGCTCCGATGAAACTTACTGACGTAACACCGAACCTGATCGTGACTGACATGAAGCGCAGCACCTCTTTCTACCAGGACGTGCTTGGCTTCTCGATCGTTACCACCGTTCCCGAGGCAGCGCCGTTCGTCTTTGCCTGGATGCAGCGTGACGGCGTCAATGTCTTTCTGAATTCGCTCGAAGGCATGGAAGACGATGTCGCCGGCCTCGCGTCCCGGGCCATCGGCGGAACCGCCACCATGTTCTTTACGCTCGAGCGCAATGACGCGGGCGGCATCGATGAGTTCTTCAAAGAGGTTTCCGATCGCGCCAAGGTCGCGATGGGTCTGAAGGACCAGTTCTACGGCATGCGCGAATTCGGTGTCGAAGACCCTGACGGATACATCATCCTGTTCGCGCAACGCATCGGATGAAGCACGCGCTACTCCTCGCTCTTCTCGCCGGCAGCGCGGCACCGGTACTTGCGCTGGTGCCGTCGCTGGCGACCCTCGACGAGAAGAAGGCATTCCTCCTCGCGGTTCTCAACCGGGACGGCTACGCGATGCCCTTCGCCGCATTCGACGGCAAACACTGGAAGGCACCATGGCCCGCCGGCCGGCAGCCCGAGATGCCGATCAGCATCGACAATGTCGACCGCGAGTGGTGGGGAGTCGGTCAGCGTCCGGAACGAATGGCGCTCTGGTCCGACGGCGCGAAGATCACCGACGTCACGCTGGTGGGCCTGGCCACGGTCAAGTCGCTCTGCTCGGTGCGTCTCGGACTCAAGACGGATTACAAACCTCCACAGTTGCCGCCGCCGAGAACGAAGGCGCCCTACCCCAAAGACGGACTGCTGGTCTCGGGTGACGTTCCAGTCCAGCGCATCAACATCGTCGAAACGGCGTCAGCGGAGTGGAATCGAGCGCTGATTCTCATTACCGACAAGTTCAACAAGCTCGAAACGGCTGCCGCCCGTCAGTTCACCGAATGGAAACATCCCTTCGACGAGAGGAGACGAAAGGCACAGCCGATCGTGATCGAAGCGATGTATCGTGCTCCAAACCAGAAAGCGGGCTGGACGACGTACTACGTGGAAGCGGTGCGGCAGTACCCTGCGCGTCCGATCGACGCCGGATGCGGGGTCGCGACAGTGGGCGGGGGCTGGCTGCATGTTGGGCCGAAGGAGGAAGTCAAAATGGACCTGTCGGTCCGCGTCACCTACTGCGATCGAAAGGGAGTGGGTGTGATGCTGCCGCTGGGTCTGATCCGAGCGGGTGATCGCAGCTATTGGGTCGCCCAGTTCTCCGGCTACGAGTACGAGAACTACACCGTCATCGATCCGGACATCGATGGTGCCAGGCCGATGGCTCGCTTCCACGCAGGCTCGTGTCCGGAGTAGGGGAAGGCGGGCGCGGAACGAAGCTGATCGTGATCGTCGTCACGATGCTGCTCGTGCCGTTCGGATTGCGCGCGATGGATGCGCGTTACCGATCCAGGGATGCAGTCGCGTCGTACCTGCCGTCGGTGGAAGCTCCTCGTCCGAGACTTGCGTTCGACCGCTTCTATCTCGAGTCCATGGCCCGAGTACGCCCGGAGCTCGTTGTGATCGGCGATTCGATGGCCGGCACTCGCATCGACCCTGGACAACTCGGCGAGCTGAGCGGGAAGCGCGTCTACGCGATCCTGCAGGCAGCCTCGGGCCCCGCATTCTGGTATCTGGCGATGAAGAACTGGGTGATTCCGAGCGGCGCGGCGCCGAAGTTCGTGTTCGTGTTCTTCCGCGATACCAACCTGACCGACGTCATGTTTCGCCTGGACGAAGCCTCCGGGGGCCATCTCGATCCAGCCGCGCATGACCTCGAAGCCGAGCTCGACCAGGTCGTCGCTGCGCGAGCCGGCGCGCTTCGAGGCAAGGTCGAGCACTCGATCGAGGCTGCGTATGGATCTGACACGGCCCGGGAGTGGATGGTGCCGGCGTTCGCGGAGCGTCTCGGTCGCGCGATCGAGCCTGGCAGCCGGCGGCGGCGGCTATTCGTCGACGGGATGAACAATCGGCTCGACTTTCATCACATGCGCCCGGTGCCTGCGGCCGACATCGAAGCGACGACTGACGCCGACGCGGATTTCGACCGGTTCATCGGCTGCTCGGTTCTTCCGTTGATGTTGAGAGATGCCGACCGAGCCGGCATCAGGCTCTTCTTCGTGCGGGTGCAGCGGCGTCCTGAGAGAGGGCGTCCGCCCGCGCAGTCGCCGGCACTCCGGGAATATACGGCGCGGTTGCGCGCCTACATCCTGGCGCACGGCGGTCTCTGGCACGATGACACCGGCGACCCGGCGATGACAATCGACTTGTACGGCGATGGCGATCACCTGGCGCGCGAAGCACGCGTGCGTTACACCGAGATCTTCTGGAATCGCGTGCACCCGCTGCTCGATTGATCTTCCACAGCCTCGACTTCCTCGTGTTCTTCGTCACCGTGACCGCGGTGTACTGGTGTCTTCCGCATCGACTCCAGAACATCCTGCTGCTGGTCGCGAGCTACTACTTCTACGGATACGTTCACCCCTGGTTCCTCGCCCTGATTGCGACCTCCACGGCGATCGACTACTGCGCCGCCAGGGGGATGGAGGCCTGGCCGGCGCTGAAGAAGCGATTCCTGTGGATCAGCATCTGCTCGAATTTCGGCATGCTCGGGTTCTTCAAATACTTCAACTTCTTCGCCGAGAACGTGCACGCGGTGCTGCGCGTGGTGGGTCTCGACGTCTCGCCGCCGGTACTCCGCGTCCTGCTGCCGGTTGGCATCTCGTTCTATACATTCCAGGCGATGAGTTACACGATCGACGTGTATCGAGGTGAGCTGCGCGCGCGGCGCAGCCTGCTCGATGTCGCCGTGTTCATTTCCTTTTTTCCCCACCTCGTCGCCGGACCGATCCAGCGCGCCTCGTTTCTTCTGCCTCAGGTCGAGAACCGCCGCACGTTCTCGATCGAGGCCGCTCGCACCGGACTGCTGAAGATCTGCTGGGGCTTCTTCAAGAAGCTGGTCATCGCCGACAACGTCGGCGTCATTGCCAACAAGGTGTTCGTGCTCGCCGATCCGTCGTTTCCGCTGCTGTGGACGGGCGTGTTCGCCTTCGCGGTGCAGATCTACGCCGACTTCTCCGCCTACACCGACATCGCACGCGGCGTGTCGCGGTGGCTCGGCTTCGAGCTCACGGAGAATTTCAATCATCCCTATCTCGCGCGCAGCCCGTCCGACTTCTGGCGGCGCTGGAACATCTCGCTGTCCACCTGGTTCCGCGACTATGTCTACGTGCCGCTCGGAGGCTCGCGCGAAGGGGAGTGGCGCTGGGCGCGGAACGTCATGGTCACATTCCTTCTATCGGGCTTGTGGCACGGCGCGAGCTGGAACTACGTGCTCTGGGGGCTGTATCACGGAACGCTGCTGGTCCTGTCGCGCGCCCCCGCGATCCTGCGCCCCCAGCGAACAGGATCGATCCCGCTGCGTGGCCCGATCGCGACGATCCTGACGGTCGCGCAGATTGCGGGAATGTTCATGCTGACCAACATCGGGTGGCTGCTGTTCCGTGAGACGGATCTGAGCGCGATCGTGCATGACCTCAGCCTGTCGCCGTTCTCGGCCTCGTCACTTGACCTGGAATCCGCGCGCTACTTGCTGCTGTTCACGTTCGTATACTCGCTCCCGCTGTGGATCCATTCGCTATGGGCAGAGACAGCCGGCCTCCGTGCGCGCGTGCACGGCGACGAGAGCGCTGACGCGCGTTCTTGGCATTGGACGGTCGTGCAGGGGCTTGCCTGCGGCCTCGCATTTGCCGCTATCCTCGTGTTTCGAAGCCGCACGTCGCTGGATTTCATTTACTTTCAGTTTTAGAACCTATGAGATTCGCATTTCTTCTCGCTGTCGCTGCCAGCGCGGCCCTGTTCGATCCGCAGACCACGCCCGCCACCACGGTCCTACGCATCGGCCAGCTCTGGGACGGCACGCGCGCGCGCAACAACGTCAGCGTCGTCATCTCCGGCGACCACATCGTGAGCGTCGGCAGCGGCAGCCTGGCGCTGCCGGCCGGAGCAGGCGAGATCGATCTGCGGAAGTACTCGGTAGTTCCGGGCCTGATCGATTTGCACACGCACATCACGTATTCATGGGACCGCGCTCCCGGTACGACGCCGCTCAAGCAAGGTGCGCGAAAGAGCCCCGAGGAGACAGCGGCCGCGGCGGAGGGGAACGCGCGACGCACCCTCGAGAGCGGCGTGACGACGGCGCGTGACCTCGGCGCCTCCGGGGGATCCGACTACCTGGTCCGCGATCGCATCAAGGCCGGCACGATGATCGGCCCGAGACTCTTCGTCGCGGGCCAGGGCATCTCTGCGGGGCGCGGCGCCGGACCGGCGCCCGACGCGATGCGCGAGCAGGTCGAAACGCGGGTAAAGGCAGGATCGGACTGGATCAAGGTGTACGCCTCGCGCGGCAGCTTCCAGAGTGTGGACACGACCCAGACACTGACGTTCGAGCAGTTGAAGGCGATCGTCGATGCCGCCCACGCGCTCGGACGCAAAGTGGCGATCCATTCATATGGCGCGTCCGGTGTGAAGGATGCGGTGCGCGCTGGGGCAGATTCGGTCGAGCATGGCATCGAGCTCGACGACGACACGCTGCGCGAGATGGTGAAACGGCGCACGGTCTGGGTTCCAACCATCGATCACAATCGCTACTACGTGGACGCGAAGGATGAATACGGCTTCCCCGAGGACGCGATGCCGCCGCTGCGCGATTACATCGAGAAGAACCTGGAGTCCACCCGCCGTGCGTGGAAAGCGGGTGTGCGGCTGGGAATGGGATCCGATGCGGTCTACACGATGTTCGGCCAGAACACCGGCGAGCTCGGTTGGTTCGTCAAGGCCGGGATGACTCCCGAGCAAGTACTGCGAACCGCGACCACGATCCCTGCCGATCTGCTTGGCCTGCCGGACAAGCTGGGTCGGATCGCTCCCGGATATTTCGCCGACCTCGTCGCCGTCCAGGGCGATCCCTTGAAGGACATCGCGCACGTCATCAAGGATGTGAAGTGGGTGATGAAAGCCGGGGCCGTGGTCGTCGATAAACGGCAGCCCTGAAGGGCTGGACTACGATTGGCAGCCCTAAAGGGCTGCACTACGATCGATCAGCGAAGCGTCACTCTGGCCCAGTCCCATCCTTCGAGGCCCTTCGCGTTCACGGCCTTGACCGAAATCATCGAGCCTGTGGCGATCTTCGGAATCGTGGCGGACGTGGTGGTCACGCGCATCTGTTGCGCCTCCGGATTCGAAGCCGGTCCGTAGGCAACGATGTAGCCGGTCACGCCCTTCTCGGGACTGGCCGTCCACGAGACCGTCGCGGAGTCGCCGGTCGACTTGTCCACCTTCAAATCCTTCAACCGCGACGGACTCGATGCCAGCAGCATCAGCGTCGCCGCCGTCGTCTTCGACACTTCGGTGACGAGCTGGTGGTTGATGGTATCGAGCAGATCGTGCGACTGGTGGTAATGCGGATTGCCAAGGACCGGATACGAGCCGATGCCGCCGACGATGTCACCGTAAGCCTCGTAGTAGGCGGCCGCATCCGTGCTCTTGTAGTAGAGCGCGTCGTACAGAATCATGTTGCTGAACTGCATGGACGCCGCGTGCTGGATGTCGCGGATGCCGGCGTTCGAATATCGGATCGTGTTGTCGAGGCGCTGGTCGTTGGCCCATCCGACCATGTCGTTGTTCAGCGCGCCAACCAGCTTGAGCTTGTCGGCAACGGCGCGCCGGACGTATTCGCGGCTGCCGAGAAGACCGGCCTCCTCCCCTGTGAAGGATGCGAACACGATGGTCGCGGGTTGCGGGGTGTTCTTCATGATGCGGGCGGTCTCGAGCAGTGCCGCCGTACCCGACGTGTCATCGTCGGCCCCGGGCCCGATGGCGACCGAGTCGTAGTGGCTGCTCACGACGTATATGAGCTCCGGATTGACGGTGCCTTTGAGCGTGGCGATGACGTTGGCGGTCTGGCCCCCGAGTGCACCGCGTCCGGCGAACCACTGGTATTCCGGTTCGTAGCCGAAGGCCTTGTACTTGTTGAAGAGATATTGGGACGCGAGCTTGTTGCCGGGGCGGGTGATGTGTTTCGAGTCGAAATCGTACAGAGCTTTCTCGTACGAGAATACGCGCTCCACCGACGCCTCTTCCGTGACCTTCTTGACCGCTGCGGCAATCGGCGCGTAAAGGCGCTGCCCCTTGGCGCGTAACGCCGTCTCCGAGGCGAGGTTGGCTTTCAAGCGGGCGCGCAGGTCCTCGCGGCTGATCCGGCGTTCAAGGTCGACAAGGTAGATGCCGCGTTCGGGTGAGACGGTGTCGCCATCGCGCTCGGCGGTGATCAGCAGCTTCTTTCCATCGGGGCTCGGCACCCACGCGTACTCGGGGGCGATCGTCCTGATGGTGTTGTTGTGGAAGATCCGCGTGCGCGTGCCGGTGGTGAGGTCATACAGTTGCGAGCGCCGATGCCGCGCTTCGCCGATCATCCCGATCAGCCGATCGTTGCCGAGGAATCGCGGCAGCAGGTCATGCTGGATTTCCCGGGTGACACGAGTCTCCCCGCTCCCGTCGCGGTTGATGGTGTAGATCTCCCAGTCTTCCTTCGGCATCATCTGGAAGGCAACGCGGCGCCCGTCCGGTGATGCGGCGGGCGCGTCGACGCGTTCGGGACCCTTCCGCACGATCGTCAACTTCGACGGATCCATCACGTCGGCGGCGGCGATGCGATATTCGTCACCTTCGCGCGCGACATACATGATCGTGCTGCCGTCCGGTGAAAACGCAGGCGAGGTTCCACTGATCATCACCGGTGCCTTGAAGGGGGATGCGAGCAGCCCAAACGTTTGCGCTCCGCCACCGCCCTGGCCGCCGCCACCACCGGCACCGCGGCCGCCGCCGGCTGCTCGTGCGGTGAACGTCAGCGCAGATCCAGTCGAGTTCGTGTCACCAATGGTCTTGTCGGTGTCACCGGAGGTGAGAGCCGACGGGGGAGCGCCGTCCGAGAGTGCATATATCTGTGCGGGTCCGCCTTCGGCAGGGGCCGCGGCCAGCAGCACACCACTCGCGGCGGCGCCGCCGCCGGCGACGAAGGCAAGGCCGGTCTTGCGCATCCGCCCGGTATCGAACTCTGTTTCGCGTCCGCTCGCCAGGTCGCGAACAGCGACGCGGGATTGCGCCGCGATGAGCGTATTCAAGGCGACCGTCCGCTGAGCGCGTTCGGCCTGCGGCGCAGCGTCGACAGCCGCCTGTGCCTGCTGAATCTCCGCAGTCGGCACCACTTTGAAGTACGCGAAGCGTGCGCCGTCCGGGGAAAACACTCCGCGGCTGCCGGTCAGTTCGCTGGTGGGCTTCGCGGGCGCAGAGACCGGTGCAAGTCTGATCATCCGCGCGGCAACGGGGCCGGTCTCATACGCGACGTACTGACCGTCGGGTGAGAACTTCGGCTGGTCACCATCGACGGTGAGCTCGGTCGACTGGAAGAGCTCGCCTGTCTGGAGTGCGATCGTCTCGAATGCGGCGTCTGCATCCGTGCCGTCGAGGATCCGCAGGTAACTGTTCAGAGCGGTGACGTAGTCACCCTTCTCCCACGCCAACCCGGCCAGCTCCAGCGGCGTGTCGGACGAGCGGCCGGACACGGGGATCCAGAGCGCAGCGAGGGCAGCCGCCGCAACCATCAACGATCTCGTCTGATTTTTCATGGAATGGCGCAGCATAACATGCCAACCTTTTCACCACTCGCGCGTCTTACTCCAGAACTCCAGAGGGGGACGAGTGTCATCGATTTTTCAGGATCTCCGGTATGCCTTGCGCAACTTCGTCCGGACGCCGGGCGTTACCGCTCTCGCGATCGCAACACTTGCGGTTGGGGTCGGAGCCAACGCCGCCATCTTCAGCGTCGTTCACAACGTTCTGATCGCGCCCCTTCCGTATCCCAACGCCGACCGAGTCGTGATCCCATGGCGGCACAACCCGAGGCTCGGCGACGTGTCGGTCTCTCCGTCGCGCGCAGACGTCGCGAGGTGGCAGGAGTCCGACGTCTTCGAAGCGATGCTCACGTACGACCGGAAATCTGTCGTCCTCTCGGGAGGAGATGAGCCCGAACCGCTGATCGCGGTCACGGCCGACGCCGGATTCTTCGACTTCACCGGCGCGAACCCGATGCTGGGCCGGCGATTCTCGCCGGAGGAGTACGCGTCCGAAGCTGCCGGCCAGGTCGTCCTGCTCACGAGCGACCTGTGGCGTCGCCGGTTTGGTGGCGACCGCGCGGTGATCGGCAAACGGATCGACCTCTCAGACAAGTCGTACGAAGTGATCGGCGTTCTGCCGGCGACGTTCCGGCTGCCGCTCGGCAAGATCGATCTGGTGATGCCGATGGCCCCCGTGCCTCCGCCCGCGCCCGGCGCCCGCGTGCAGCGTTCTCCGAGCGTCTCCGCTCTGGCCCGGCTCCGGCCGGATATGCCGGTCGCAGTGGCGCAGGAGCGGCTCACGGCGGCCGGCGTCCAGACGTTCGGCAACTCGCAGGGATGGGGCGTGCGCCTGATGCTCCCGACCGAAACCACGGCGCGATCGTTTCGCCGCGGCCTCATGGTGCTGTTTGGAGCGGTGGGATTCGTTCTGCTGATCGCATGCGCGAATGTCGCCAATATCGTGCTCGCCCGTAACGCCGCCCGCGGACGGGAAATCGCGGTGCGCGTCGCGCTCGGTGCAGGACGGCGGCGCCTGGTTCAGCAGCTGCTGACCGAGAACCTGTTGCTCGCGGCCATCGGCGGTGTTGCCGGCGTCGCGCTCGGCGTATGGGGCCTCGAGGTCATTTCAATCATGCGTCCGGCCGACATGCGCGAGCTGGAGGGCCTCCGTCTCAGCTGGGAGATGCTGGGGTTCGGTCTCGCTGTTGCCGCGCTCACGGGTGTGGGGTTCGGCCTCTTCCCGGCGCTTGCCGGGACCCGCCGCGATGCCGCGGACGCTCTGCGGCAAGGAACCCGTTCTGCCGGCGATGCCCGTGGCCGCTTCGTACGACGGGCGCTCAGCGTTGCCGAAGTAGCGCTCGCCCTCGTCCTTCTTGCGGGCGCAGGACTCCTGATCAAGAGTTACGCACGACTCCAGGCAGCCGATCTCGGTTTCAAGCCGCAACACCTGATCTCCGTGAACGTCGGCTTACCTGAATCGCGGTATGCGACGCAACCGTCACAGGCAGCCTTCTTCCAGTCGCTCGCCGAGCAGGTGCGGCAACTGCCCGGGGTGCGCTATGCGGCGCTCGCGACTGGACTCCCGCCACGTGGAGGATTGATCTTCGGGCAGGTCGAGATCGAAGGACGGCCGATGCCGGATACCGAAAAGCCGGGCGCATTCGGCGGCGGCTGGGTGAGCCCGGGCTATTTCGAGGCGCTCGGTATCCCGATCCGCGCTGGCCGTGGCTTCAATGACGACGAGCTGCGCACCGGCAACAGCGTGCTCGTGATCAATGACACCATGGCGAAGCGCTATTGGCCCGGCGACTCGGCCGTCGGCAAACGGGTACGAATGGATCCGAAGTCCCCCTGGAGCACGATCGTCGGCGTCGTCGGTACCGTGAAGTCCGATCACAGTGACGCGGGCGGAATCCAGATCTATTACCCACTGGCGGAGTCGGCGATGTTCCCGGACACCAGCCTGCTCGTGTCCACGTCGGCTGATGTGAACGGCACCGTTTCGGCGATCAAGGGACAGGTGTGGAGCCTCGATCCGAAGCTGCCGGTCAAGGAGATTGCCACGATCGAAGAGCGCGTGGCGGAAACCCTGGCCCGCCCTCGCTTCAACGTCGTGCTGCTCGCGATCTTTGCCGGCATCGGACTACTACTCGCCGCTATCGGCATCTACGGAGTGATCAGCTATTCGGTGGGATTGCGAACGCGGGAGATCGGCGTGCGGATGGCCCTCGGGGCGGTGCCAGCCGACATACGTCGCGCGGTCCTCGGTGAGGCCCTCGTTCTCGCGGCGATCGGAACGGTGCTCGGCCTCGCTGGGGCCGCGGCACTCGCGCGCGTCATGAAGACCCTGCTCTACGAAGTGTCTGCAACCGATCCCTGGACGCTCGTCTCGGTGGCTCTGGTGCTGTCGCTGGCGGCGGTGATCGCGGCGTGGCTGCCGGCCCGCCGCGCCATGCGCGTGGACCCGATGGTCGCGTTGAGGGCGGAGTAAGCGCAGGTACGAGACCTGGCGGCCTCACGAGAGGCGCCAGGTCTCAGCGGTCTATCTACTTCTTCCTACTTCTTCGTCTGCTCGAGCAGCCGCTTCAGATCCGCGAGGTGCGTGCGGAGCATGTCGGCCTGGGTCTTGTCGAGCGTGAGCCCGCCACCTTCGTTCTGCGACTTCAGCATCGACTCGATCGCCGCAATCAGCCGCAGCGATTCCGTCTGAGGTGCAGCGGCGGTGGAGCCAGCCGCTGGATCGCTGCTGGATGACGTTGCCGCCGTCGTCGAAGGCGTGGATGCCGACGTAGTCGTCGAAGAAGGCGTCGCGCTTGACGGCGAGGCGCTCGACGGCGCCGCGCTCGACGATGACGAAGCGCTGGCCGGGCTGGCACTCGATGCTGCCGCACTGGACGACGACGCACCCCCGCCTGACGCAACGCGCTCGAACTCGGCCAGGTTCTTGCGGAGTTCGACCAGCTTGCCGCGAATCGCCGGATCGATGTTCGGCGTCGCGGTTCCAGACGTCCCCACCGCACCGGCCGTTCCTGAACCGCTCGACGGATCCGTCGCACCCGTGTCGGGACCGAGCAGCGCCGTCAGGTTGGCGGTCACCTTCGCGTACGAGGCGTGCCAATCGGTCTGCGTGGTGATCAGCTCGTTGAAGTTCGAGATCAGCTGTGACACCTGGGTACGCGCGTCGCCGCTCAATTGCGCCGCCGCCGGCAGCTGCGTCATCTCGCTCAGCGTGTTGCGTGCTTCGGTGAGATGCTTGCGAGCCACCTGTTCGTCCGGCTGCGTTTGCGAAGTTTCAGTCGCAGGTGGTTGCGCGGTCGACCCGGCTGGCGGCTGCGTGGCCGGGGTGGTCGACTGGCTCGACGCCGTGGCGGCAGGAGTCGTTGGTTGCGCCGATGTCGCAGTTGGTTCGGTCGGCGTGGCGGACGTCGTCGTCGCCGTGCTCGTCGTCGCCGTGGGGTCAGTGGCCGAAGGCGCCGGCTGTCCTGACATCGCTGCGGCGTAGGCAGTGATGGCGGTGCGGACCTCAGACAACTTCGCGCGGCTCGCCTCGTCGAGGGTTGCCGTCGGCTTCGCTGGCGCTGGTGTCGTCGTCCCCGATGTGCCCGTCGGTGTGTCGTCGCCGGCAAGCAGCGTCCCGAGGATCTTGTCCATCGCCGCGACTTCATTGCCCCAGGTCTTGGCGGACGCATTGGAGTTGCGCTCGAGAACGGTGAGGCGGCGACTCAACTCCGCTACCTGTGTTTTCGCGCGCGCGCTGAGGTTTGCGGTGCTCACCTGGTTGAGAGCGGTCCGCGCCTGGCGGAGCTGCTCCTGCGCCGCCGCGTTCTCCCCTTGGGCGGACGCGGGGGGTTGAGCGGCGGATTGCGTCGCGGCCGGCGGCTGCGCCGTGCTCTGCGCCGCCGATGCGGGTGGCAGCGCAAGCAGTGCTGCAGCCGTCGCGGTCACGGTCCATGCTGCGGTCGAACGCTTCATATCAGTTGCTCCTCCTGAAGAGATCTCGTCTGGTGAGATCTCGAATTCATTCCAGTCGAATTCACTCGAGCAGGAAAAGAGCAAGTGAAGTGCCACGACAGCAGTGGCGCTCGCGGTGCGCAGAAGGGGAGTATTTGCGGAAGAGTCGCCGAGTGGGCGGGAAGGATTTACGCGCCGAGCCCGGCCATTACCGCCGGGATGAGCGGTTGCGCAGCACCTCGATCACCATCGGCAGGAGCGACACCGCGATGATGCCGAGAATGACGAATTCAAAGTTCTCCTTGACCACCCTGATGTTGCCGAACAGGTATCCGGCGCCAACGCAGGACACCGTCCAGAGCGCACCGCCGACGATGTTGTACAGCGCGAACGTCCCGTAAGTCATCGCGCCCGCACCGGCAACGAAGGGGATGAACGTGCGGACGATCGGAACGAACCGCGCCATGACGATTGCCTTGCCGCCGTGACGCTCGAAGAATTCGTGCGTGCGTTCGAGGTGTTCCGGGTTGAGCAGCCGGGTCCATCGACCCGTCCGCCCTTCGGCGCGAAAGATGCGGGGCCCCGCATAACGGCCGACGCTGTAATTGACCGCGTCGCCGAGCACCGACGCGACGAAGATCAGGATCGTGGCGAGCCGCACGTCGAGCGCGCCGGTTGCACCGAGCGCGCCCGCGGCAAACAGCAGCGAATCACCGGGGAGGAACGGCGTGACGACCAGGCCGGTCTCCGCGAAGATGATCGCAAAGAGCAGCCCGTAGACGAGCGTGCCGTATGTCTTGACGAAGTCGGCGAGATGAGTGTCGAGGTGGAGAAAGAGGTCGATCAGTTGATGCATCAGTGGCCGGATTCGCCCGAAAGTGCTTTCACGATGTCTCCGAGCACCGCCTTGGCGTCACCGAAAACCATCAACGTATTGTCCGCGTAATACAGGTCGTTATCAATGCCGGCGAAGCCCGGATTCATCGAGCGCTTGTTGGCGATGACGTACTTCGCCTTGTCCGCATCGATGATCGGCATACCGTAGATCGGGCTCTTTGGATCGGTTCGCGCGGCCGGGTTGACGACGTCATTCGCGCCGACCACAAGGACGACATCGGTTTGCGGCAGGTCACGGTTGATGTCGTCCATTTCGATGAGCGCGTCGTACGGCACTTCGGCTTCCGCCAGCAGGACGTTCATGTGCCCGGGCATGCGCCCGGCGACCGGATGGATCGCGAACTTCACGTCCACGCCGCGCTTGGTCAGCTGATCGTAGATTTCGCGGACGCGATGCTGCGCCTGCGCCACAGCCATCCCGTACCCGGGAACGATGACGACGCTGCCGGCGTTGCCCAGCAGGTCGGCTGCATCACGCGCCGTGCCGCTCTTCGCCGTGCGTGCTTCACCACCGGCGGCTGCCGTCTGCACCTGTCCGAAGGCCCCGAACAGCACGTTCGTGAACGACCGGTTCATCGCGCGGCACATGATGATCGAGAGGATCAGGCCGGAGGCGCCGTCGAGCGCGCCCGCGACGATCAGCACCTTGTTCTCGAGCACGAAGCCCATGGCCACCGCCGCCAGCCCCGCATACGAGTTCAGGAGCGAGATGACAGTCGGCATGTCCGCGCCACCGATCGGAACGATCAGCAATACGCCGAAGATCAGCGACAAGACGATGATCACCGGAAACAGCTGCCACATCGTCGGATCGATCACCAGGTAGATCCCCGAGGCAATGGCGATCGCGAGCAGGCCGAGATTGACGACGTTCTGGCCCTTGTAGGTGATCGGACGGGTCGGAATGATCTCCTGCAGTTTGCCCGCAGCCATCAGGCTGCCGGTCAGCGTCAGGTACCCGAGGATCACCTCGACGATGATGGCTCCCATCCGGAAGCCGGTGAGTGTTCCCTCGTCGAGCCACAGAAAATACTTGGCCGTTCCCACCAGTCCCGCGGCGAGTCCGCCGAACGCGTGTGAGAGCGCCGTTCGTTGCGGCACCGCCGTGAGCGGCACCTTCGAGAGCGGCACGCCGATCACGGTGCCGACGACGAAGGCGATCGCGATCCACGTGTAGCCCTGGATATTCGGATCCACGAGGGTGCCGAAAATCGCGAGCGCCATGCCGGCGGCACCGGCCGCGACGCCGCGGCGGGCGGTCTTCGGGTCGCTCAGCCACCGGAGCGACATGATGAAGAGGGCGGCAGCGGCGAGGTAGCTCGCCTGTATGAGGTGGAGTTGCGCGCTCATGCGCGGGGGCTCCGCTCGCGAAACATCTTCAGCATCCGGTCGGTGATCAGAAAGCCGCTGACGATGTTCGTGACGGAGGCGGCGACGGCGATCGTGCCGAGGACGGTGCTGAAGGTGCTGTGCTGCTCACCGGCAAGCAGGATGGAGCCGACCACCGCGATCGCGGAGATTGCATTGGTCAGCGACATCAACGGCGTGTGCAACAAACGCGAAACGTTTTGAATGACCTGGAACCCGACGAACGCCGCCAGCAGGAAGACGAACGCCATCGACCAGAGGTCGAGCGCGGACATGCGATGGCTCCTTTTTGTGTAGTGCGTCCGCCGCCGGGCGGACGGTCAATTGCGCGGGATGTTATCACTAGTAGCTGTGCCGGCTATTTTCGCTCCAGGAACTCGACGGCGGTCACTCGCCCGGCGATGCCCTTTGCCACCGGTTTCAGCGCGCGCCAGCTGACGTACACCTTGTCTGCCGGCGTCCGCATTCCGCAGGTCACCGGCTCCCGGCGGTCGGCCCGGTAGGTGATGAACTCGATCTCGCGCAGCGCGGGAGCCGTGAAGAGCAATGTGGCGCCGTCGACCAGGACGTGCAGCGTGACCGTCGACCTGGTGCTGCAGTCGATGCGCTGGAGCGCTCCCTCGGTTCTGGTTTCACCCGCCTGCAGTGCCCGATACATACTTTCCGAACTCGCCGCAGGTGGATCCTCAACCCGCACCGGGTTCGGGGTGGGGGTCGGCGCCGGCGTCAACGTCAATACATCGGGCCTTTCCGTCGACCGTTCCGATCGCGCCCTGCCGGCGATCTCGTCCATCAACGCCTGCGCCCGGTCGCGCACATCTTTCGGATACCTGTCCGTCAACAGCGTCGAGAGCAGCTCGCGCGCCGGCGCGAACTCGCCATTGTTGGCCCGGGCCTGCGCTTCGATATAGACGTAGTCGCTCCGGCCTGGCGCCATGGCGCGCGCCCTCGCGGCACTCGCAATCGCCTCCTCCGGATCGGTGACGAAGGCCATCAACGCGTGTGGGTGCGCGAGTTCCGGTTTCGCGCGCATCACCACTCCGAGCGCCGCCCGAGCGGCGCCGATGCGCGGCCGGTCCGACTCCAGAGTCGAGCCGCTCACAAGCAAGGCGAGCCCCGAGGCTGCGTAGTATTGCGCCAGCCAGTCGGTGGGATCGCGGGTCGCCTCGAGCAGGAGCCGTTCCGCGGCCGCGGGGTTGGTCTCGACCTTCAACAGGCCCAGCACCGCTCGTCCGAGGGTGGACGGCGACTGCGCGGCAGCGGCCTGCTCCAGGCGCGCGGTGGCATCCTCCGGGTCGATCGGCCGCAGGAGGATCGCCTTCGCGGTCTCGACGTCCGCGCGCGATGGTACGGACGCGATCAGCCGTGGCGTTTTGATCTGCTCGAAGCGATAGGCGAAGCCGGTCATCGAAAACGCGCTGAGATACGACTTGAGCTCGGCCATCACGTCCGCCGCGCCGAACGCCTGCCGCCACGCGTCGCGCGGTGCGGCGCCTTGCGTGCTCAACGCGAGGTAGCGCTTGAACGCGTCGGAACGCGGCCCCTTGACCGACACCAGCATGTGGACGAGGGCCCACGACTGGGCGTAGAACAGGGAACGCCGGTCACCTTCCTTGTAGAGCGGCGAGTCACGCTCCACGCCAATCAGCTCGTCGATCGTCAGCAGCTGGTGCTGCTGCAGGAGCAGCAGGTGCGAAATGATCGGGCTGCCGCTGACGCCGCCGCGTCCGTCCGGCCGCATTTCGAAGGTGCTGTAGTACTCAGCGAGGCCTTCATTCACCCAGACCGGCAGGCTTCGGGCGGTTCCGCTGATAACCAGGTGCGTGTATTCGTGGAAGACGATGCGCAGCGCTTCCTCGCGCTTCTCGAGGGAGAGGGCGATGAGATTGTCCGTTTCAGTGCCCTGGAAATAGCCCGCGAGCTCGATCGGTTTACCGTTGAACCGCGGCGCAAACGGAGCGAGGCTGGCCGGGGTATCGAAGAGCACGACAACGGTAGGCACGGGAGATTCGATCACAGCCAGGGGCAGCACGCGTCCGATCGCTTCGCGGAAGCGTTCGAATTCCGTGGCGATCGCCCCGGTTGTTTTCTCGCTCGTCTGACCGAAGACCACGAAATGAGGGGTGTCGACGCGGACCCAGCCCACCGCGGGCAGCGGCGGGGACAGGGCGAGGATCAGGAGTCCGGCGACGAAGTGCGACAAGGGCCCTCCGAAGTGACCTACACGACGCTTTCGAGTTCCACGTGCAATTCGAGTGTCGTGTCCGGCCGAGTGCGCGGAGATCGGTGCGACACCCACACGATCGTGCAATCGGGTCGCTCAGCGTTCAGGTTTGCGAGAATGCGCGACTCGGTTTCACGATCGACGTTCGACAGCGCTTCGTCGAGGATCAGCGCACGCGGACGGCGCAGCAGCGCCCGCAGCAGCGACACTCGCTGACGCTGGCCGGTCGACAGTCCGTGTCCGAGCTCGTCGATCGCATGGTGCAGTCCGGAGGGGAGATCATCGATGAAACCGCACTCGGCCAGCGCGCTCATGGATGCCAGCAGCGCTTTGTCGGGCGGCGCTGGCAGTCCGTACGTAATGTTCTCGTAGATGGTTCCCGCGAACAGGTATGGCTCGGCACCCGCGTAGCCGACGTTCGTTCGCAGCACATCGCACACCGCACCCAGCGCGGACTCGGCACCGTTGATCCTGACCGCCACTTGCCCGCGTGCGGGCACCGCCTCGCCCGTCATCAGCGCGATCAGCGACGTCTTGCCCGATCCTGACGGGCCGGCGATGTGCACCAGCGAGCCGGGAGCGACGGTGAAATCGAAATTGGAGAACAACGGCGCCTGGTTCTCGTAGCCAAAGGTCACGTCCCGAAGCGTCCAGCCGATCGCCGACCGCAGCGACACCGCCTGTCGATCGTCGCGATTCAATTCGGGCAGATCGGTTGCCTGGCGCGACCACTCCATCACGTGCAGGAAATCGGGGGAGGTGTAAGCCAGTTTGCTGAGCGATGCGGCGGCTGCGCCGAGCTGCTGCGACAGCCGGAAGAACAGGTAGAGATACGGCACGATCAGCGCGCGTTCGAGCGCGATGGCACTGCCCTGGGCCGCGGCGATACCGATGATCCCGGCGATGACCAGCAGGGAGCCGACCGCCCCGGCCAGCCCCTCCACACGCAGGTACTTATAGATGTCGTTGGTGTAGGCGCGAAGGTAAGCCTCGAACCGGCTTCGTTCCAGCGCCTGCAGGTTGTGCACACGAATCAACGTCGAGTTGCGCAATGCGTTCGACAGTTTCTCCATCAGTTTGGAGAAGGTGTTCACCTGCGTCACCGCGGTGGCTCGCAGGCGCAGATGCATGATCCGCATCGGGATGTAAGCGGCTCCGGCGACACACAGCAGCGCCGCCGTGAGTGCCGGGTTCATCACGAAGAGTGCAGCAGCGAGGCCGAGTGAGATGAGCCCGAAGGCGACCGCCTGGTGGAACGAGCGGAGCGCCAGCGATGCGTTCATTATCCGCTGGTGAAAGAACGTCAGCATTGGACCGCTGTCCACCGTCGGGGCTGACAACGCGCGAGCGACGAAGCGGACGCGGAACTCATGGCAGAACCGCTCGATCGTGCGGCCGTCCACACGCGCCTGCGACCAGACCGTGACGAGGCGTGCAACACCGACGCTGGCGATGAGAAGGGTCGTGTTGCGAAGCGCTCCGGCCGGGGAGATCCCGGCAGCCGGGGACGACATGACGCCGAGACCCGCGACGAATCGCTGCAATAAAAACGCAAAGGCGAGCTCGAGACCGAACATCACGATGCCCAGCGTCCAGATGAGAACGATCGCGCGAATGGTTGTGGAGCCGAGAAACGCGGTAGCCGGTTTGAACACGAGCCAGCGCGGCCGTAAGCTATACCGCTGGAGGTAAGACATGGCGCACAACACCTTACCGCGGAGCGCCGCGATCGCCCTAGCGCTGTCGATAGTGTTCGTTCCTCGTGCCGTGGCCCAGCCGTCGGCTCCGGTTCACAAACATTACGAGGTGCCGGCCGGCGCACAGGAGCCTGCCGCCGGCATGCCGGTGGCTCCCCGCCTGCAGAACCTCGGCGTTCACGTCTTTCCCGTCACGACGGTCAGTTCCCGGGCGCGGCTGTTCATCAACCAGGGAGTGAACCTGGCCTACGGGTTCAACCACGCCGAGGCGGCCCGGGCCTTTGCCGAAGCGGCCCGGCTCGATCCGAACTGCGCGATGGCGTATGCCGGGCACGCGCTCGTGCTCGGACCCAATATCAACGCGCCGATGGACCCCGCTGCCGAGCCCACGGCTCACGAACTGGCGCAGAAGGCGATCGCACTCAAGTCGAAGGTGACGCCGCGCGAGCGCGCCTTCATCGACGCGATTGCCGCGCGCTACACCGGGAAGGCCGACGACCGCAAGAACGCGGACCGCGCCTTTGCCGATGCCATGCGCAAACTCGTCGAGGCCTTCCCCTCTGATCTCGATGCACGGACGATCTTCGCGGAGTCATTGATGGATCTGCGCCCGTGGAACTACTGGACGCGGGACGGTGTGCCGTACGCGGAAACGAGCGAGATCATTACGTCGCTCGAGCGGGTGCTTGCGAAGAACCCGAACCATCCCGGCGCATTGCACTACTGGATCCACCTGTGGGAACCCACCGACACACCCGAACGGGCGGAAGCGGAAGCCGATCGGCTGCTGCCGCTCATGCCGGGCGCCGGCCACATCGTCCACATGCCCGCCCACATTTATATGCGGGTCGGCCGTCACGCCGATGTCGTGAAGTCGAACCTTCTCGCCGCCAAGGCTGACGAGGACTACATCGCGCAGTGCAAGGCGCAGGGGCTGTATCCGCTGGGCTATTACCCGCACAATCTGCATTTCATCTGGATGGGCGCGACGGCCAGCGGACAGAGCCGGCTCGCGCTCGACTCGGCAAAGCGGGTGGCGGCGTCGATTCCGAAGGAGGCACTCGGCACCGTGCCGATTCTGCAGGGATTCCTGGTCGTGCCGTACTGGGCGATGGTGCGCTTCGCGCAGTGGGATGAGATCCTCGCCGACAAGGGGCCGCAACACGAGTCGCCGTTCACCCGGGGTGCCTGGCGATACGCCAGGGCCATGGCCTTCACTGCCAGGAACCGGATCCCGGAAGCGGAGATGGAACTGGCAGAGCTGAACAAGCTCCTCGCTGACGAAACCATGAAGGGCCAGGTGACGTTCTCGGCAAACACCGGTCACGCCATCCTACGCATCGCGCCTGAAGTGATCATGGGTGAAATTGCCGCACGTCGAAAAGATTGGGACGCAGCCGTCCTGCATCTCGACCGCGCCGTTCGCTACGAGGATGCGCTGATCTACCAGGAGCCGGCCGACTGGCACTCACCGGTCAGATTGAACCTCGCCGCCGTCCTGCTCGAGGCGGGGCGTCCGGATGAAGCGGAGGCGGTGCTCTGGGAGGATCTGAAGAAGAACCCTGAGAATGGCTGGGCGCTCGCTGGTCTCGTGCAAGCGCTCAAGGCGCAGAACAAGATGGAGGAAGCCGCGGCAGCGGAGGAGCGCTTCAATCGCGCGTGGAAGGACGCTGATATCAAGCTGACCGCTCCTCGGATCGGGAGCTGAGGGCGGCTCTGCGCACTTACGCCGGGCGAGGGCGCATCGGCCGTCTCCGCGGCTCGCGTTCGGGAGCCTGGCTCTTCCTCGATCGTTCCTCATACGCGCGTGCCGCACGCGCGCCGATCTTCTTCCGCTCCCCGGGAACCTTTTCGCCCGGGTCCTTCCCGTGTGGCGACGCGTGCTCGATCTCGGCGTTCATCTCTGCCCCGGCCAGGACCGCCATGCTCGAAATGTAGAACCAGAGCATGAGCACGATGACCCCGCCGAGCGAGCCGTACGTCTCGTTGTAATTCGCGAAGTTGCCGACGTAATACTTGAAAGCCAGTGAAGCGATCAACCACAGCGCTGTCGCGAGCACTGCGCCCGGACTGACCCAGGTCCAGTCCTGCTCGGCGTCGGGACCGAAATAGTTCAGGACGGCGAGCGCGGTCGCCACGAGCGCAAAGATGATCGGCCACTGCACGATCTTCCACGTCCAGACGAACGCGCCGCCGAGCCCTGCTGTCGCCGCGACGCGTTCGGCCAGCGTCGGTCCGACCAGGACGAGGCCGAAGGCAAGGAGGACGAACGCGGCAAGGCCGAGCGTCAGCGCGATGGCCGTCAGCCGAACCTTCCACCAGGGACGCCCTTCGTCGATATCGTAGGCGCGGTTGAGTGCGTCGGTGATCGCGACGATCGCCGCGGAACTGCTCCACAGTGCCATCGCGAGACCGAACGTGAGGAGTCCGCCATTCTGTCCTTTGGCGATGTTGCTCATCTGGTCGCGGATGATGTCCATCATTTCTGCCGGAGCGAAACGACCGATGCTGCCGACCATCTGCTGAAGCATCGATGGCGGGAAGTAGCTGAGGAGCGCCAGCAGGAAGACCATTGCCGGCACCAGTGCGAGTAACAAGTAGTACGCGAGCTGCGCTGCGAGACCGAGACAGTTATCTTCGTTGAACTCTTTCAGCGTTCGCTTGAACAGTTCAGCCCACGATACGGGGATGGCAAAGGCCTTCAACATGCGGGTTCGTCTTGCAACGAAGCCGCCACGGCTGACGAATCTGTTGCTGCGATGCGCTTTTCGTCAGCGCGTCTTCTGACGGCGCTGTAAATCCTCGTGCATTTCCGGTCAGACGAGGACGGCACCGCGGTTGCCCTCCCGGCCGTTCATGGCAATCTTCAGACATCCCCATCTCGTGCGAGGGATTGTTCACACCCCGCATGGAGCCTTCACCGTGGTCCGCGGTCTGGTCGACGTCGCCGACGAAGTGGGCGACGACCTCGGCTGGGCGCGCGCGGAGATTCAGAAGCCGGTCGCAGTCGATCCGCGCAGGGCGTCGGCCCGGCTGATGGATCTGCTCGATGCGAACTGAACTCGCGCCGATCCTCGCCGGCGTCAAGACGCTGCTGCGCGGGGTCGAGATCGTCCACCTGCCTGAGCACGGAATTGATCTGCTCTTCGACGAAGGGGTCGTCGCGAAATGCCGGGCATGTGAACTCTCCTGGACCGTAAAGAACGCGCACTTCACATCTCCCGGGTGGTGGTCCTGCCCGAAGGGCTGCCGGCCCTAACCTAACCCTCACAGTTCCACGACTTAGCCGGTTTTCACGACGCCGGTCCGCGGCTTGCTCTCTGCTTCCGCGGAGGCATTCTGAAATGAAACTCAGCGTTATTACGGCAGTGGCGATCCTGGCTGCAGGCCCGATTGCCGCGCCAGTGTTCGCTCAATCCACATCGGCCACGCAGGCAAAGCTCACCGACGAAGAGATGAGCACCCTGATTGCGAAGAACATCGCCGCCGACACGTCTCTCGCGGCGGATGCGTTGAACGTCTCGGTCAAGAACGGCGTCGCGACCCTGACCGGCGTCGTCGGCAAGGAAATCGACAAGGCGAGCGCCGAACGGATCGCACGTGCGGCGGGCGCGACCCGGGTCGTCAATCACCTGACCTCGAGGGAGAAGGCCGGGGAAACGGCCAAGGGAACCGCGGGTGCGGTTGCTGACGCCACGAAGAAGGGTGCCAAGGAAACCGGGCATGCGGTGAGCAAGACGGGCGAGGCCATCACCGACAGCTGGATCTCGACGAGGATCAAGGGCAACCTGGCCGGGGAGGTTGCGCTCAAGGGGAGCGACGTGAAGGTACATGTCAATGATCACGTCGTGACTCTGAGCGGCACGGTCCCGAACGAGACAGCACATTCGAGGGCTCTGACGATCGGCAAAGAGGTCGAGGGTGTTGACCGCGTCATCGACAAGCTCACCATCGGGCCGAAGGTCGGGAAATAGGTAACCGAGACCAGCCGGGCGCTTTCGAACTCCGGCATTTCGGAGTGCCCGGCAAACATATTTGTAATCGGTTGACTATTTCCGCGCGCACCTGGAGCCTCGCTCGGCGAAATCGCGACGATTTCGACTCGGTTCGCGCAGAATTGCCCCGGCATTCCTCTTGCCCTCTTCATATGTCATGGAGCGCAATGGCACCGGCAACGTCATCTACGCTGCCGCCATCTTCCGGTGTTCGCATCCGTTCATGGCTGCCCTCGGCCGCGACGTTCCGATGTTCACCTGCACCGAATGCGGGTATCAGACCGACGAGTTGCCGTTGCGCGTCGGACGCGTGACCCACTCGACCTCGCCATTCAGGATCCCGAAGCGTCAGCACGTCCGTCGCCACTCAGTCGCTTAGTCCATCCATCACGTAATCACCATCCGCCGGCTGTCGTATAGCAGCAGACGGAGGGGCGGTGTCGTACGACGATGCTTCGGCAGGCAGCAGCAGAGATGTATTGGATCGGCGGCGCAGTGAACGACGCCTCGATGCGGCGTTCTGGCGCCGATGGCATCGCTGGATCGGGTGGGTTGCCACCGCGTTCCTGCTGTTTGCTGCGATCACCGGCGTGATCGTCGCCGGGACTGAATTCTTCGGAGAGGAGGAAGCCCTCCGCGAAGCCACTCGGGATGTGGTGAGTCCGATCACCACCACCGATGCGCACGCAGCCCAGCTCGGTTTGACTGCGGCGCTCGAGTCTGCCGCTCGCGAGGCGCCCGGCCTTCCAGTCGACCAGATCACCCTCCGGCTGAAAGGTCCGCAGCCGAATGTCTCGGTCTACCTCGGCAAACCGGCCGGTGGAGAAGACCGGCGCCTGGACTTCGATCTCTCGACCGGTTCTCTCCTCCGAACGTCCCCCTACGTCGACAAGCCGCTCATCAACCGCATCCACAGCGGGGAAGCCTTCGGCGACGGAGGCCTGGTTGCCGCCATGCTGTGGGGTTTGGCGCTGGTGGTGGTGACAGTCACGGGGATCATCATCTACTGGAGCATGCGGCGGCGTAACGCGTCCGGGCTGGAGCGGTACTTCTGGTAACCGTCGCCTGACCGACGTAGTCAGTCCTTCAGGGCTGCCCTCGTCGTGGACCTCGAGAACGGTCAGCAGGGCTGCCCTCGTCGCACGGATTGGTGACGAGTTCTGTCTCTCCGAGCAGCAGCCGACCTCTTTCGAGTATCGACACAAGCCGGGGCAGCGGTGTGTCGGTGCTCTCCCTCGCGACCGCGAACTGCGGGCGAGACGTTCAGACGCGACGCTCGATCGATTCGCACCCTGCGAGCATGGTGCACGGATCGCTCGGGCGGCATTTCTTCCTCCATTGCACGGATGGATCGCCTGTGCCGTGGTCGACGCAGAACTGGTGCAGTTATGCGCGGCACGCTGGCGCGAGACCTTGCGGAGTGCTCGTCATGCCCCGGCCTCAGTTGGCAAGCAGTCGCTGGTCTGGCCGCTTGCCTGCAGCAGGACCAGCATGACGAGCGGCGAGTCTCGCCTGGCCGTTCACCGCCCACCCAGGGTTCAACGTCTGTCTCTCGACGGCGTGCGTCCTCGGCGAGGAGCTATCCGAGTAGGCCCACGAGACGTACGCTCCGCGGGACGCCGATCACAGGCGCGTACGCGCGCGTCCCTCCGACGTTGGCAGCGTCACAGAGCTCGATACGCTCCGGCAACTCAAGCTAGGAGGTCCTGAGCCCTGCGAAATTCACCGGCTCTGGGTCGTCTGGCGCGCTGGCGTCCCTGCCACGCATGGCGATGAGGAAAGGCACAGAGGCCACGACGCAACAGGCGTCCATCAGAAGAACGCGGTACGCCCGGGCGCTACCGTCACGCGGGCCAGACAGAGACCGGTTCAGCCGATCACGCAACAGTGACGCGGATCTGTCCCGCGTTCTGCGGCTTCCCGTCGGTGTGTTCGAACCCGACGAAATGTCCGGTCACGCCGCGCATACGGTCCCGACATCCGCCGGACCGCCGGGCCGATACCGCGCTGCGCCTGTCGAGATCGGCATCGCGGGCGTGGCCTGAAGCTGGACGTGGTTGCCACGACGCCGGTGATCGAAACGGCACGAACACGGTCAGTCCGACGATCACCGGACTGAGGGCAGCAACCTGCGGTGATCCGCCGCACTTCATCGACCGCGCTGCTCGCACCCGACGTCCGCCGAGTGGGCACGGAAGAGATCGCTTCGCCGGACAGCGCGGCACGCTCAACAGCGAGAGATAGAACGAAGGTCGATCTGGAACGGACAACAGGACGTCGATCGAGTGGCCGAAGTTGAGCAGTGTCAGCGGAAACGAACGCGTCCCCGAGTCAGTCACGCCAGCGCGCAGATGCCTGGTGAACAGCATCAGGCCTGCGGCACCGGCGCCGAGGAGCGCCATGTTGAAGAGGCCGCCGGCTCGATAGTCGCCGTGTGCGGCTTTCAACACGCTCGAGGAGAAGAAGGCGAGCGACCGGCATCCGAAGCTCGTTGTTCTGATCTCCCACAGCCATGCCGGAAGAGTTCACCGGCTGGCCGGTCGAGAGCGGGACCGCTGACCGAGTGTTCGGCCAAGGGATCACCGACGACACCGGACGCCACATCCACGAGCATCACCATGAGCATCCCCGCCCAGACCGAGCAGACGATCAGCGCCTGCTCGATCGATTCGCACCCTGCGATGATGGTGCACGATCCTGCGGGCGGCAAATTTCTTCCTGCGCATTGCAGGATTGTGATCGCCAGGGGGCGTAGGTCTGACGCAGAACAGGCCCAGTTAGACGACGGAGCGCTGGAACTGAACGTGCGCAGTGCTCGGCTCATGCTCCGGCCTCAGTTCGAGGCAGTCCTGATCATTTCCGGTTGCCTCGGCGGCTCCTACACGTTCCGCAGTCTCGCCTCATTCGCTGGCGGCAGACCGAATGCAGCCACGGAGTCGTATCAGCAGAACTTTCGCGGGGCCGGGGACCAGCGGAGCGGTCACCAATCCGAACATCCACGAGTATTCGTTCTTCGCCCAGGACGAATGGCGCGCGGCGCCAGCCGTTACGGTCAACCTGGGAATGCGATACGACCTGACGAAGACTGACGCGCCACCGGTCCGCAATCCCGACCCGCAGCTCGCCGCCGCCGACATCGATACCAGCCACTTCGAAGCCGATACCAACAACTGGGGACCGCGGCTCGGGATCGCCTGGAGCCCGGAAGGACGGCATTATGTCGTTCGTGGTGGCTGGGGGCTGTTCTACGGTCGCACGCCGTCGATCATGCTCGGCACGGCGCATTCGAACAATCGGCGTGAACATCGTCTCGCTGACGTTCACCGGCGACGCGGTTCCGACCTACCCGCAGCGGTTCGATCAGATCCCGGCGGCAGGAACAGCGGCGCGTCCCAGCATTTTTTATATCGATAACGATTTCCAGAACTCGCGCCTGATGCAGGGGAACGCGGCGTTCGAGTGGGAGTTCGTTCAGGGCACCAGCCTCACGGTGACCTATCTGTTCGTCGATGGGAACTCGCTGCCGCGTTCGATCGACCGCAACGTCGGCACACTGGGTTCCCGGAGCTTCGTGCTGGCCGACTCGGGGCAGTCCGTCCCGTATCACTTCTTCGGTGCGGACCGGCCGTTCTCGAACTTCCAGCGTGTGATCGCGTTCGAGTCAACCGCCGAATCCCGCTACAACGGCATCACCTTCGAGGTGAACCGCCGCTTCGCGAAGAACCTGCAGTTCCGCGGCGCCTACACGTTGGGCAAGGTCGAGGACACCGTGCCCGACGCAACCGCCGTCGTACCTGGGAATGCCGGTGACGACGTGAAGTACGCGTCGAACCCGGCGGACTTCGATGCGGACCGGACCGCGGGTAACAACGACCAGCGTCACCGTTTCGTGCTGAGCGGCCTGTACGCGAGCGACGGTCTCGCTCGCAACCTGGAGGGCGCGGCCGGTGCGCTGGCTCGCGGCTGGTCGCTCAGCGGCATCTTCACCGCGCAGTCAGGGCAACCGTACACCGCCAGGGTCGGGGCCGTGGATCTCAATGGTGACGGCAACACGCGCAACGACATTGCACCGGGTACCGTCCGCAATCAGTTCCGACTGCCGGCCGTCGTCACGCTGGATGTCCGCGTCGCGCGCGACATCCCGCTTGGGCACGCCCGCGCGCAACTGATTTGGGAGGCGTTCAACCTCCTCAACCGCGACAACATCAACGGCGTTGATACGACGTACTACAGCGTCACGGGGACGACGCTGGCGCGAAGTGCGAACTTTGGACGGCCACTCTCGAGCGCCGGAGAGCGGATCATGCAGCTCGCGCTGAAGGTGAGCTTCTGAGTCGACCTCGTCCGTCTGAAACAGCTTGCCGACGCGGACCGTTGTAGTAAAGTCAGTGCTTCGTGGTCATCGGCAAATGCCTCTGCCGTTCACGCGCTGCTGCAGCGTACGTGATGGCCGACATTTCAGGCACGCTGCCGTGCGCCTATCACTAACCATCGTGAGTTCGACAGTAGTCTCTTCGCGCTGATCCAGTGCAGCCCCGTCGGGGCTGTCGTCATAGCGCAGCACTTCAGGACTGCGCGGATATAGTGCAGCCGTTCAGGGCTGCCGAATGTAGTGCAGCCCTTCAGGGCTGCCGGCGTGATCTCGACACTGTTCATATAACTCTTGTCACCTCGTACTCACGGGTTCCCGATCCGCGATTTCGAAGGAGATCTGCTTTGCAATTGAAGAACATCCTCGTCGTTTCCGCCCTGGCCCTGGCATCTGCGATCACCGGCACGAGCGTTTATGCGTCGACCCATGACGCCAGCGAACGCGGTGGCGCCAGCTGGACTGCCTCAGATGAATGTAAGACCGTGCAGCCCGGACCGGGTTGGATCTGTTCGGGCGGCGGCTGGTTTCCCCCGGGCATGCCGATACCCGGAGTCGCACCGGCGCCGACCGCTGCGCCGTCCGTTCCGTCAGGCGTTTGCACGACAATACAGCCGGGTCCGGGCTGGACGTGCGCCGGCGGCGGCTGGTACCCGCCCGGCATGGCAATCCCTGCGAGTACGGTTGCGACGACGATAGTCGTGGCGCCGGCGTCCCCAGCTTCAGGCTGCACGACGATTCAGCCGGGGCCAGACTGGACGTGTCTGGGCGGCGGCTGGCAGCCACCGGGCAGCCCGGCGGCGGTAACCGGAATCCCCGCAACAGTAGCTGAAATCCCCTCCGCAGCACCTGAAATCCCGCCCGCAGTAGTTGAAATCCCCGCGGCTCCGGTCGAGACCCCGGCACCGGCTCCGGAGTTCCAACCCTTTTCGTTCGCGAGTGCGGCACCGGCCGCAAGCAGTACCGGAGGGGGAACGCTTCGCGTCATGACGTGGAATATTCGTTTCGGCAGCGATGACCCCTGGGGCCAGGCGCAGGAGATCGCCAGGTCGGGCGCCGACGTGGTCCTGCTGCAGGAGGCCTCTACATTCGACGAGTACATGCCCAGCACGTACCCGGAGCGGCTTCGGCAGTTGACCGGGCAAGTGTGGTCCAGCGTCTGGGCACCGCATGGCGGGCGCTACTCGGACAACGAGGGGACTTTGATCCTGTCGCGGCTTCCGCTGGTAGCGCAAGGGGTGATGAACGCGAACGAGCGCGGCTTCTCCGCCGCCGTCGTCAACGTCGGCGGTGTGAATGTGACCGTGCTCAATGCGCACCTCGATTGGGATACCTCGATGCGATCCGCGCAGCTCGAAGCGTTCCTGAATTGGGCCGGGCAGTGGGGAGGCCCGCGCATTGCCGGCGGCGATTTCAATTCCTGGTGGGACGAGTATTGGATCCATCGCATGGAGGGGTCTTACCGCGACACCTGGCAAGACGTGACTGGCAGCGACGAAAACGGCTATACCCTCAACGGCGCGGTGCGATTCGATTACCTGTTCCGCTCGGTTGAGGAGGACTGGCGCATCGTCCCGACTGGCTGCTGGGTGCAGCCGACCAACCTCTCGGACCACGCCCCGGTGATCGCCGACTACATCGTGCGTTAGACCACCGCGCACATAGACGGAGACATGCTGTCGATTCTGATCGCTCTCGTGGTCCTGTCTGCGGGCGTGTTCCCGCAGGAGGTTCCTTCTGGAGCATCGATCCGATCCAGACGGATGCAGGACGGCAAACAGTGGACGACAGCGAACCTCGAGGTCAAGGCTGACGATGCCTATTGCTACGACGATGCGGAGCTGAACTGCCGTCGATATGGCCGGCTGTACACCTGGGACGCGGCGCAGCAGGCATGTCGATCACTGGGAGCCGGGTGGCGTTTGCCGACGGAGGACGACTGGCGGCGGCTGGCAACGCACTACGGTGGAGTTCGCGAGGACTCGCGTGACAGCGGCAAAGCGGCGTACCACGCGCTCGTAAGTGGAGGTCGTTCGGGCTTCGATGCGCTGCTGGGCGGCAGTCGCGGCTCGAACGATCACCAATACGCACGGTTGGAAGCGCACGGTTTCTACTGGACCGCATCAGAAACCAGTTCAGCGAACGCATGGTTCTACAACTTCGGCAAAGGCGGCCAGTCTCTCAATCGACAACCAGAGGGGAACAAGCAGATGGCGGCGTCGGTGCGATGCGTCAGGGAGTGACTTGCTATGAGCTCCCGCCGCAGCCGCCGGCGCCATAACAGGCAAGGACCGGGAGGGCGATCAGCGCAACGGCACCGGTCAGGAGTCCAATCTTCTCGCCGGTGCTGATCCTCTCCCCGGCTCGCGCCTTGCGGACGGCCGAGGCAATCAGACCACTCCAGGCGCCGGCGCCTGCGCCGATCAGTGCGACGCGGGAATCGTGGTTGCCGCCGCCGATCGCATCGACCTGCGAAAGGGCCAGCCCGGCACCGGCTCCGATAGCAGCGCCGGCGATCACGGGGTGACGCGTGATCCAGCCGGGACCCTGTTGAAGCGACGGCTGAGGGCCCTGCGGTGAAGGTCCGTCGGTTGGCGCTTCAAGACGGCGGACGGCCGCGCGCAATGGTCCGTCGGGTCGAAGGTCCTGCGCATACGCGGTGTGTGCGTGTGCGACGACTGACAAGGCGATGCATGCAGCGAGAGTTGCCCGCTTCGCCGCTCTCGCACACCGCGTTCGATTCGGCTGTTGGCGCATCTGGTTCATGTCCATGACCAGTAATGCGCACGATCTCCGCGGAAGGGCTCAGTGTCACGAGGGCACGGCCCTCGCCACGCACGCCAGGTGAGTCGGAAGACCGCCGCTCTGCGGCGGCCCTCCTCAACAAAAGCTACTTGCGCTTCGCCTTCGGCGGGGCTTTCGGGGCGTCCACCTCCAGATCGTTGACGACATCCTTCACGCCCTCGACCGCTCGTGCACGGGTTCCGATCTTCGTCTTGATTGCGGCCGACTCGACGTGGCCGGTGATCGTGACCACCCCTTGCTTCGAGTCGAACGTCACGCCCTTGCCGTCGAAGTCCCACTCGGTCCGGTCCTCGAACATCTTGCCGAGCTGTTCTTCGATGCGGTCGTCGACCTTGGTCATGTCGACATCGTCGACCGCGACTTCATTGACGACACGACCGCTGGTTCCAACCGCCTGCTCCGCGAGCTTTTCGGCTCGCGCCTTTTCGGCAGCACTATCCACCTTGCCGGTGAGGTGCACTGCATTCTCGTCTTTCTTCCAGTCGACCTTGACTTTGTCGTCGAGCTTGCCCGCCTTGAGTTGATCCTTCACCCGCGCCTCGAGATCGGGCTGGTCAGCGGGTTTCGAGCACGCGTTTGTGAGTGGCGCGATACTCAACAACATCACGACCGGTAGAAGCCGTAGCACATTTTTCACTATTTCCTCCTTGGAAATAACAACAGCCCGGCACAACGCAAACGGAAGGCCACAGCCTTGCTGCCGCTGTCGGGTCGGCCTCTGGCTCCAGTCAAGTGCTCGGCATTTCGGAATCAGTGCGGGTTGCTGACGTTCCGCAGGCGGAGCTGACGCGGTCAGGCGCTTGATGTGATCATCTCTTCTCCCGAGTTACTGGTAGGTGCCGTCCTCGTTGAGAAGGGCAGCAAGACTGACGACGGCGATATCGTGATCGCGGCTTGATTTGATTAGTGCCGGAGGTGGGGGTCGAACCCACACTCCCCGAAGGGAACGGGATTTTGAGTCCCGCGCGTCTGCCAGTTTCACCACTCCGGCGTAAGGGTGAGATCTCGATTATATCGGACAGGATCCGCTGTTGTTCGAGCGCCGGTATCCATCGATCGGTTAGAATAGCCTCGCTTCCCCCGCAAATCAGCTATCCGGCCCGCTGCAAGGGACCCTTTTGCCCATGCTCAAAATCGCTCTCGCAGTGATCCTGGCCGTTGTCGCCCAGGCGACCCCTCAACAGCCCGCACCCCAGAAACCAGCCGTCGCCATCACGCCCAACAACGCCGACGAAGCATTCATTCTTCAGCGCCTGCGAACCGCGATGCGTTTCGAGAACGATGGCACCAGCCGCCGCGAAACCGAGGCGGTGATCAAGGTGCAGAGCGAGGCTGGGGTGCAGGCGTTCGGACAGTTGGCCTTCGGCTACAACGCCAGCACGGAAAAGATTGACATCGTCTACGTCAGGGTTCGGAAGGCTGACGGCTCGATTGTCCTCACGCCCCCCGACGGCGTGCAGGATCTGTCATCGCCTGTACAGCAGCAGGCTCCGGTCTACACGGACTTCCGGCAGAAACACGTGACCGTCCAGGGATTACGCCCCGGCGAGACGCTCGAGTACAAGACGGTGAGCGTGACGCATACGCCGCTCGCGGCGGGGCAGTTCTGGACGGAATACGATTTCGAGCGTCGCGCGATCGTCATCGATGAGCAACTCGATATCGATGTTCCGGCAGATCGATCCGTTCTTCTGAAGACCGCTGCCGACGCAGCGCCAAAGATTACCGAAGCCGCGGGACGGCGCACGTACCGGTGGGCGTCGTCTCACACGATTCGCGAGAAGACTGAAGAAAAGGACGACCAGGCCGATCAGAAGGGGGTCGACGACGAGCCGCGCCGCGCTGCCGTGCGCCTCACCACCTTCAAAACCTGGGAGGACGTCGGCACCTGGTACCGCGCCGTTGAGAAGGGATCCCGCGTCGTCACCCCCGCCGTGCGCGCGAAGGCGGAGCAACTCACCGCCGGCCGCACCTCGGACCTCGAACGGCTCCAGGCGCTCTACGACTTCGTCGGGCCGAATTTTCGATACGTCAGCATTTCGCTGGGAATGGGACGCTACCAGCCACGATCGGCCGACGATGTGCTGCGCGATCAATATGGCGACTGTAAAGACAAGCACAACCTGCTCGCCACGATGATCGAGAGCGTGGGCCTGAGCGCGTCCACCGTCCTGATCAACTCCAGTTCGAAGATCGACCCTGACTTTCCTTCTCCCTCGCAATTCGACCACGCCATTACGCTTGCGCACCTCCCGTCGCTCGACGCCTGGATGGACGTGACGACGGAGGTCGCGCCGTTCCGGCTGCTGTCGGCCAATCTACGCAAGAAGCAGGCATTGGTCGTCTCCAGTTCGGCACCTGCCCGCCTGGTTGAGACGCCCGCGGATCCGCCGACGGTCAGCCTCATGACGACCGATGTGGATGCGACGCTCGGTGCGCTTGGCGCATTGTCCGCGCAGGTGAAGCTGGCGGTGCGCGGCGATGCGGAACTGATGTTCCGGACGATGTTCCGCAGCGTACCCGCGGCCAACTGGAAGGACGTCATCAAGCAATTGAGCACGGCGTCTGGTATCGAGGGCGAGGTGAGCGACTGGACCGTGTCGGATCCGGCGTCCACGCGCGAACCGTTCCAGGTGACGTTCAAGGCGACGCGGACCGGCGCGGTCGACTGGACCAAGAAGCAAGACACGTTCGCGCTTCCGTTCTCGGAGATGCCGCTGCCCGGTGCCGCCGATACGACCAAGATCCTGGAACTGGGTGCGCCGACGCGCGTGGATTATCGCTTCCGCCTGCAGCTCGGGCCGGGATACAAGGGGCGCGCGCCGGTGGCGGTATCGGTCAAGCGCGACTATGCGAGCTACGATGCGACCTATACGCTCGAGGGGCAGCAGTTCACCGCGCATCGCCAACTCGATCTGCGTGTTGGATCCCTGCCGGGCGATCGCCGTGGAGATTACCGCGCGTTCCGTCGCGTGGTCAGCACCGACGGGGATCAGGCGCTGGCGCTCGAGATCGCGCCAAGCGCGATCGGCACTGCCGCACCCGACCTCAAGGCATCCGAACTGATCCAGAGCGGACACGACGCGGCGCAGAACGGCAACTTCGAACAGGCGCTGACGTTGTTGAAGCGCGCGCTGGAGCTCGAACCGAAACACAAGCAGGGCTGGAATTATCTCGGCGATGCCTACATGGCGCTGCGTCAGTACGGTGCCGCGGTCGAAGCCTACAATCGGCAGCTCGAGGTCAACCCCTTCGACGAGTTCGTCAACAACCGGATCGGCTATGCCTATCGCACACAGCGACGGTACTACGAGGCGGAGAAGGCGTTTCAGAAACAGATCGAGCTGAATCCGCTCGACAAGTTCGCCCACGCCAGCCTCGGCGGCGTCCTCATCGAAATGAAGCGCTTCGATGCCGCCATTCCCGAGCTCGAAAAGGCGGTGGCGCTCTCGCCCGATGAACCAGCATGGCACGTGGAGCTTGGTACAGCGCTCCTGAGCACCGGGAGTGCGGAGCGTGCGCTCGCGTCCTATGCGAAGGCCGTCGAACTCTCTCCGACGCCCACCACCTGGAACAACGTCGCGTATCAGCTCGCCCTCAAGGGCGCGCACCTCGATCGCGCACTGCAGTACGCGGAGGCCGCCGTCGATGCCACGACAGCCGCGTCACGCAACCTGACGCTCGATCACGTCACCAACCGCGAACTCGCGATCGTTCAATCACTCGCGTCTTACTGGGACACGCTGGGGTGGGTCTACTTTGCGAAAGGTGACACCGCGCGTGCAGAGAAACTGGTGAGCGCGTCATGGCGCCTCGGCCAGGGCGGCGAGGTCGGCGACCATCTCGGCCAGATTATGGAAAAGAAGGGGCTCCCCGCCGACGCGCGTCGTCTCTATGCGACCGCGCTCAGCGCCGAGGGGCCTGACGCCGAAACCAGGAATCGCCTCGCCAGGCTGACCGGGGCATTCGCTGACGCCGTGACAAAGGGCTACGCGAACGATCTCGTCCAGATGCGGATCTTCAAACTGCCGGCCCAGCACGTGCGCGAAGGACATGCAGACTTCTTCGTCCTTCTCGGTGACGATGCGCGTCCGAAGGAAGTGAAGTTCATTGCCGGCGATCCGCACCTGGCAGACCTGTCGTCGTCACTCCGCACGCTTCAACTTGGCGACCCGATGCCCGAAGGCGGCTCAGCGAAGGTGATTCGCCGCGGCACGTTGACCTGTGAAACAGGAGGGTGCTCGTTCATCCTGATTCCGACAGCGGTGACGAAACCGGCCCAATAAGTGCTGTCGCCCGGTGTCGACATAACTGGCCGCGAGCGCACAAAACCGTGAGCCGCCGACGGTCTATATCGCGCGAAATCCGCTGAATTGCCGCGAAATGGCCGTGGAATGCCGCTTGCGCAGCGGCTGCCGTGACCAGGCTCATTCTCGCGAGCGCGGGGGCGGTAGCCCTCATGTCTGTTCCCGCAATGACGCAGCAGCGTCCGGGTGGCCCTCCACAGTTGCCGCCCACAGCCAACTCGCGTGCGGTGCAGGCGGTAATCACCGCCGCGCAGCGGCATGACACGTCGCGATTGCTTCGCGATATCCGCCCGATCGGGCCAGTGGACCGGCACGAGCCTGATGAACGCGAGCCGCGATTCGTCCGCCCCATCCAGCGCCCTCGCACGCCCGATACGATCGTGCAGACTGCGCCCGGCGTTGCCGCCCTGGGCCCGGCGTCACAGAGCATCGAAGGCATCGGCAACGTCAACAACGTGCTGCCGCCGGATACGACAGCCGCCGTCGGTCCCAACCACTACATCGAGGCGGTCAACGTCTCGTTTGCGATTTACGCAAAGAGCGTCTCGACCTCGCCGACCCTGGTGTACGGCCCTGCCGAGACCAGCACCATCTGGACAGGATTCGGCGGACCGTGCGAGGCGCGCAACGACGGTGATGCGATCGTGATGTACGACCACCTGGCGGATCGCTGGGTCATCAGCCAGCTGGCATTACCGAACCTGTTCTTCGGCATCGCGCTCGCGCCGTTCTACCAGTGCATCGCGATCTCCGCGACACCGGATCCGACCGGCGCCTATCACCGGTATCAGTTCTCGTTCAACAAGCTGAACGACTACCCGAAGCTGGCAGTCTGGCCCGATGCCTACTACATGACGATCAACCAGTTCACGGCGATCAGCCTGCAGTACGCAGGGCAGGGGGTCGTCGCGTTCGACCGGCAGAAGATGTTGGCCGGCCTTCCGGCGACCATGCAGTACTTCGACCTCGCCTCGGTCGACATGAACCTCGCCGGCATGCTGCCCGCCACGCTCGACGGGCCGCCCCCGCCGCCGGGATCGCCCGGCTACTTCGTCCAGATGGACGATGACGCATGGGGCTACTCGCCGGATCGTCTCCAGCTCTGGCGCTTTGCCGTGAACTGGACCACGCCGTCCTCGTCGTCTTTCACCGGGCCGTCAGTCATGCCGGTCGCGGCATTTGACAGCGACATGTGCGGCTACTCGCGCAATTGCATTCCTCAGCGCGCTACCGATGCGAAGGTCGATGCGATGTCAGACCGGATGATGTATCGGCTGCAGTACCGGAACTTCGGCACGCACGAATCGCTCGTCGTCAATCAGACGGTTGATGCGGATGGCACCGACCACGCCGGAATCCGCTGGTACGAGATTCGAAACCCCCGCTTCGCCCCGACGCTGCACCAGCAGGGCACCTACGCGCCAGACGCGGATCATCGATGGATGGGAAGTGCGGCGATGGACGCGGCGGGAAACCTGGCGCTCGGCTTCAGCGTCTCGGGCACCTCGACGTTCCCGTCGATCCGATATACAGGCAGGCTTGCCGGCGACGCTCCCGGTGTGATGACGCAAGGCGAAGTCGAGGTTGCCACCGGAGCAGGATCGCAAACTCACGAATCCGGACGCTGGGGTGACTACAGCACGATGTCGGTCGATCCCACCGACGACTGTACGTTCTGGTACGCGCAGCAGTACTACGGGGCGCCCAGTGAATCCGCCTGGCAGACCCGGATCGCGACCTTCTCATTCCCGTCCTGCGGATCGACCTCCACGCTCCCGCGCGTCAGCGTGGTCGCGACTGCGCCGGCGCGGGAGCAGGGGCTTACAGCGGGGTCGTTCACCGTGTCGAGAACGGGCGACACATCCGAGCCGCTGACTGTGTTTTACTCGGCCAGCGGCACGGCCACGCCGTCGACCGATTACGCGCCCTTGTCCGGCGTCGTGACGATTCCTGCAGGTTCCGCCAGCACCGCGATCACCGTCACGCCGATCGATGATCCGTACGCGGAAGCCGACGAGACGGTTGCCGTAACGCTCACCGCGACTTCGGATTACGTGGCCGCCACGCCCAGCCAGGCCGTGAACAGCGTCATCAGCGATGACCTGCCGGCAGACCTCGTGCTCGCCGCGGTGACGGTGCCGGCGACGGTAACGCCTGGTGCCGCTGCGACGATCGGCGACACGACGAAGAACCAGGGCGGGGGAGCCTCAGAGGCATCCGTCACGTCGTTCTACTTCTCGACCAACGTCCTGTTCGATGCCGCCGACCAGTTCGTGGGCAGCCGGCCGATTCCGGCGCTGGCTGCAGGTGCCACGTCTACCGGCACGCTGAGCGTGACCATTCCATCAACTGCGACGACCGGCACCTACTACATCATCGCCAGGGCCGACAGCGGCGGTGCGGTCCCTGAGAGCACCGAGGCGAACAACACAAAGTTCAGTGCCGCGATCAGTGTTGGTCCAGACATGGCCGTGACGGCATCGCCGACCCCCGCGATTGCCGGCGCAGGCGGAACCCTGACCATTTCGGACTCTACCCGGAACCAGGGGAGCGTCGGCGCCGGGTCGAGTACGAGACGGCCTTCTACCTGTCCACCAACGCGTTGCTCGACGCTCCGGATATTCTGCTGGGCACGCGCAGCGTCGGAGCGCTGGGCCCGGGGGCGACCAGTACCGGCGACGACAACCGTTCCGGTGCCTGCGGACCTCGCTACCGGCCTCTATTACCTCTTCGCCAGGGCAGATCTCAACAACACGGTTGCCGAAAGTTCTGAAACGAACAACGTGACCACGGCAACCGCGGTCCGCATCGGTCCGGACCTGCAGATTGCCTCGATGGCCGCCCCATCGTCCGTGGTCGCCGGGTCGAGTATCTCGATCAGCGATACGACGTCCAACACGGGAGGAGGGACCTCGGGGGCATCGATGACGCGCTTCTACCTGTCGGTGAACCTGAACGTCGATGCCGGTGACACGCTCCTCGGTGCACGAAGCGTCGCTGCGTTGATTGGGAGCGGCACGAGCGCCGGCAGCACGTCCATGGTGGTTCCGGCAAACATGGCGGCGGGTTCGTACTGGCTGATTGGAGTGGCCGACGGCGCCGACGCCATTACCGAGACATTCGAGACGAACAACACGAAGCTGCTCCTGCTGCGAGTGACAGTTCCAGTGCGCTGAGCCGGCAGCCCTGAAGGGCTGCACTACGGCTGCAGGGCCTAACCCGGCTGCAGGCTGACCGGCAGCCGTGAAGGGCTGCACTACGGCTGCACCGTTATGATGGCGGTAGCCTGTGCTCACCGCTCTTCGCTACCGCGACTTCCGTCTGCTCTGGTCGGGCCTCTTGGTTTCCTTTACTGGCAGCTTCATGCAGTCGGCCGCACTCCTGTGGCACGTGTCGCTGCTCGTGCCGGCCGACCGCCGCGCCATCGCTCTCGGCGCGATGGGTCTGGTTCGAGTCGGCCCTGTCATCCTGTTTTCATTGATCAGCGGCGTCGCGGCCGACGCGTTCGATCGCCGCAAACTGATGCTGCTCACGCAGTGCCTGATGGCGATTGTTGCCGGGGTTCTGGCGGCGCTGACGTTCAACGGGCTCACCTCGCCGATGCCGGTCTATGTCCTCTCGGCTTGTAGCGCAGCGGCTGGTGCGTTCGATCTTCCCGCACGCCAGGCGCTCGTGCCCACGCTCGTGCCACGCGAGCATCTGCCGAACGCGATCAGCCTCAACACGATCATGTTTCAGATCGCATCAGTGACGGGACCCGCCCTCGGGGGTTTACTGATCGCCAGTGCTGACGTGGGCTGGGTCTACGTGTCGAATGCGCTCTCGTACACGGCCGTCGTCATCGCGCTGCTGATGATGTCGCCGGATCGTGGCCGAACCGCGCATGCCGGCAGTGCCGAAGGGCGCGGCGGTGATCTCACGGTGGCAGCCGCGCTGGAGGGGCTTCGATTCGTCTTCCGTGCGCCCCTCATCCGCTCGACCATGTTGTTGGATTTCTTCGCGACGTTCTTTTCGTCAGCGACAGCTTTGCTGCCGATCTTCGCGCAGGACGTGCTGCACGTCGGCGCGCGCGGCTATGGCTGGCTGTTCGCAGCGCCGGCCGCCGGCGCGCTCATCGCCAGCGGCATCATGGTTCGCGCGGTGGACTGGATCGAACGGCGGGGAGTGGTTCTCGTCAACGCGGTTCTTCTCTACGGCCTCGCCACCGTCGCGTTCGGTCTATCGAAGATGTTCTGGGTCACCTTCGCATGCCTGGCACTCACGGGGGCGGCCGACACGGTGAGCATGGTGTTCCGCAATCTCATACGGCAACTCGAGACGCCCGACCGTCTTCGCGGACGAATGACGGGCGTCAACATGATCTTCTTCATGGGAGGGCCGCAGCTCGGCGAGCTCGAAGCCGGGTTGCTGGCCGCCTGGGCAGGCCCGATCGTGTCGGTCGTCAGCGGCGGGATTGGCTGTATCGCGGCGACGCTGTGGGTTGCAGGGGTGACGCCGCGGCTGCGTGCCTACCGCAAGACGCCGCCCGTCGTCGACATCGATCCGACCATCCCGGCTGGAGACGATCGCCAGGAGGGCCGGACCGGAGAGCTGTAGCCGATCGTTCAGTCTGCAGCGACGCCTGCCGGTTTCGGCAGGTCGCTCGACCAGATCGTATACTCCACGCGCCAGGTGTCGTTCATCTTCCGCAGAACGCGGAGGTACTTGCCGCGGTCGCGCCCGCCCGCCTGGTAGCTGATGGTGTAGGTGCCCGATTCATATGCCAGCGGGCCGTGGCCGGCGACGGACTCCACATCCATCTTCAGATCCGCACCGCCTTTGGCGATGAGTCCGTCGTAGAACGACTTCAACGGTTCGCGGCCGCGAAGTACCGGTGCGTTCGGCGGCATGAAGACCGAGTTGTCGTCGTAGAGGGCAACGATCTTGTCGACTTGTTTGTCGTTGAAGGCGCTGGTCAGCGAAGCCGTGCTCGATCGGATCGCTTCGCCATCGGCCCGGGTGAATTCCTGCGGCGGTGGTCCTGAACAGGCACTCACGCCGATCGTGAGCGCCAGCGCCGCGATGGTGACGAGATTGCGCATTGAAAAGAGTTCCTCGTTGCGTTGGTCGTGCAGCCCTTCAGGGCTGCCGTCGGTTGATGCGTTGAACGAAATGGTGATGAAGGCAGCACCGATGATATCAAACCGGTGAAACACTTCCGCAGCTTTGCGCCTCCGTGACATAATGCGCGCGCGAATGAGCAAATTGAATGTCGTCGTGCTCTACGACCGATGGGAAGAACCCGAGGACGCCGCAGCATCAGCATCGACCGACAAGTCGCCGCTCACGCGCACGCTCGACAAGAAGGAAGTCGAAGACGAAGTTGCGGAAACGCTCGGCAAGCTCGGTCACGACGCGACGCTGCACGTTCTCGATGGATCGCTCAAGAGTCTGAATACCGTCGCTCGCACCGAGTGCGACCTGTTCTTCAATCTTGCCGAGTCGTTCGGCGGCAATGACACCGCCGATTACTGCATCGCGGCGTACCTCGAACTGCTCGGCAAGAAATTCACCGGGTGCGGCTCACGCGGCCTGCTGTACGGGCAAGACAAGGCGGTGGCCAAGAAGATCCTCGAGTTCCACGGCATTCATACGCCGGTATTCGCGCGATCCTACCGGGGCCGCCTCGATTTCTCGCACGACCTCGAATTCCCCGTGATCGTGAAGCCGGCCCGCGAAGACGGTTCGATCGGGATCGAGTTCAATGCCGTCGTCTCGTCCATCCGGGAACTGATGGAACGGATCGACTGGCTGCACGCCAATTTCGATTCTCCGGTGTTGATCGAGGAATACGTCGACGGCCGCGAGATGTACGTCGGCGTGCTCGGCAACGAGACCGCCGAGGCGCTTCCGGTGATCGAGCTCGATCTCTCGAAGCTGCCGGAGGGCACGCCGCGCATCGCCGGCGCTGAAGTGAAATGGGGCAAAGGGACTCGCGCCTATCGCGACACCAAGTCCGCCGTGGCGGAAGATCTGCCCGAAGAGACGTCGGCGCTCCTGCAGCAGACCGCGTTGGCGGTGTTCCAGGCACTCGAGCTGCGCGATTACGCACGTATCGACATGCGCCTCCGTCCGGACGGCCGCGTGGCGGTGATCGAAGCCAATCCCAATCCGTGGCTCGCGTCGAAGGCCGAGTTCGCCATGGCGGCACGCAAGTCGGGGCGCAACTACACGCAGCTGATCGAAGAGATCGTCGACCTGGCGATGGCGCGGTACGCGTGAGCGGAGATCAGGAGATAGCAGAGATCAGAAGATCAGGAGGAACTTGTTGTTCTACTTAGTTCCTGATTCCTATTTCATCCTCCACAGATAGAGCGTCACCTCGTCTCCTGACGCATTCACGAACTGGTCGATTTTGTCTGCGGGCCAGTCGCGTCCCATGCTGAAGGCGTGCGACACGATGCGGGATCCCGGCTTGAGGCTCCTGGTCAGCATCGGTCGAAGCTTCGCATTCGATGATCCGAGCAGGTAAAGCGTGACCACCGAGGCGGTGGGACACGTCGACCGTCATCGCATCTTCGACTCGGAACTCGACCATGCTCTCGACGCCGGCGGCCTTCGCGTTTGCCCTGGACTCGGCGATCCGCTGCGGATCGATGTCGATCCCCACGCCGCGCGCACCCAGTTTTGCGGCTGCGATCGGGATCCGGCCGTCGCCACACCCGAGGTCGTAGACAACGTCTCCCGGCTTGACCTCGGCGAGAGCCAGCATTCTAGCGACGACGTCTTCTGGTGTAGTTGCAAACGGGGCGAGGCTTTGAGCGGGCGTCTGACCCAGCAATAAAGTAACGAGCACCGCCGGACGAATCATCGCGCTCATCATACTCACCCGTATCGATAACGTTCAGCTTGAAGCCGACTGGGGCAAACAGCCGCAAAGCCCTTTGTTCTTAAACGGTTACCTTCCGAGTTCTGCACGCGCCGTCGCGATTTGCATTGCTATCTTCATGAACGTAGTTGAGCCGGCAGGACTGAGAAAAGTGCCAAAAAGTGGCCATTTTTGCGACGTTTCGCTTGCTCGTGTCTCTCATTCCGGCTATACTGAAAGGACTGCTCAGCGGGCGCACACCCAGCCTACTCACCTTACTTAGCGGGGGACACGTGACATTTCAGGTCGGTGACAAGGTCATTTACCCAAACCACGGACTCGGCGTCGTTCAAGGCATCGAAACCAAAACAATTTTGGGGACGACCTGCGGTTTTTACCACCTGCGCATGGTGGCGAATGAAACAACGGTTCTCGTCCCGGTAGACAACGTCGATCACGTTGGTCTCCGGCGAGCGATCAACGACGAAGAAATCGAGCGACTCTTCAATCTCCTCGGCGACGGCAAAATCGACAATCACCAGAACTGGAAAGGCCGCTTCAAGGACAACTCGGACCGGATGCGCACCGGCTCCATCTATGACGTTGTCGAAGTGCTCAAGAGCCTGACGTTCCTCGCGCGTTCGAAGAATCTGTCCTTCCGCGAGAAGCGGATGCTGGATCGCGCGAAATTCCTCGTCATCTCGGAAATCTCCGAGGTGTCGCGCGAAGGGACGACCTTCATCGAAGAGAAGGTCGACCGTGCGCTCGAGCGTTGCTTCACGATGAAGAACCGCTCGATCGCGCGCGCCAAGGCCGCCAAGGCCACGGCGACGACCCGCGTTTCCGCACGGCGGACGGCCAAGGCTTCCTAAGCTGTTCGTCGCCGCACTCCGATCGATCGCCACGTACGTTGCGGTATCCGCATACGTGGCGATCGCCGGCCCCCCTACACTGCTCATCGCCATCCTCTTTCAGAACGTCCTGCTGCTCTATCGCGTCGGTCTCGGCGGCGTTCGCCTCGGCCTCTGGTTGAGCGGAGTCAAAGTCGCCGTCGAAGGCGCGCAGAATCTGCAGCATGATCGCGCCGCCGTGTACGCCGTAAATCACACCAGCAACGTCGAACCGCCGATCCTGTTTCACGTCCTCTCACCGCTTTTTCCCAGGCTGCGCGTGCTCTACAAGGCTGAACTGCGAAAGCTTCCCATCCTGGTGCGTGCCTGGGACCTTGCGGGTTTCGTGCCGCTCGAACGCGGTAACCGGGAACAGAGCCTGCCGGCGATTGACCGGGCCGCAGAGGCGCTGCGCGAGGGCAACTCCTTTCTGATTTTCCCCGAGGGGACGCGCAGCCGCACCGGCAACCTGCTGCCGTTCAAGAAGGGCGGTTTCATCATGGCGATTTCGGGCCAGGCGCCGATCGTTCCCGTGGCCATCGTCGGCGCGCGCGAGGCCATGCGGAAGGGCAGCTACATCATTCAACCCGTCACGGTGACGGTCCGATTCGGCGAGCCGGTCGAAACCGCTGGGTTGGAGCACGCGGATCGCGACAAACTGGCATCTGTCGTGCGAGCCCGTGTAGAGGCGCTGATCGCAGGGAGCTGACACATGGAGATCATTGCTGCACTCGGACGGACGATGGGTTTCTCGTTCGCGGCGGGGATCAATCTCTACGCGACCGTCGCGATCCTCGGTCTCGCGAGCCGCTACCAGTGGGTCAGTCTGCCGTCCCAGTTCAAGGCGTTCGACAACGACTTCGTCATCGGCACTGCTCTCGTCCTCTACGTCGTCGAGTTCATCGCCGACAAGATCCCCTGGTTCGATTCGATCTGGGATGCCGTGCACACGGCGATTCGTCCCGTCGGCGGAGCAGTGATTGCCGTCACCACGCTCGGTGATGCTTCACCTGCGACGGAGACTATCGTCGCCCTGCTCGGCGGCACACTGGCGGCCGGATCGCATTTCAGCAAGACCGGCACGCGCGCAGTTGCGAATACGAGTCCGGAGCCGTTCTCGAACTGGATCCTCAGTCTCGGGGAGGATGCGTTTGTCGTCGGGCTGGGTGTGCTCGCACTGAAGTTCCCGGTGATTGCGGCGCTGGTCGTGATCGTCTCGGCGATCCTGATCGCGGTGTTTGCGAGCTGGATCATCCGTGGTATCCGCCGCCGCTTCGCCGCTCCTGCGCCGGTTTAGGTTCCGCCGGTACTGAAGATCAACGTCCATGGCTTGACCGGCTGCCGGTCGAGCGAAACGATCCCTTCGATAATGTCCACCTTCACCTGCTGAAACCGCTCGAGCGGCTGCGTGAAGCGGATTTCGATGGCGTGGGCCACGTCGTTGTAAGCCGTCGTGAACGCCGGCGGCGGCGGTGACGCCCCACCAGCTGCGGGCGGCACATAGGTGACCGTCACGTGTCCGTCGACCGTTCGTGGGTCCACGTCTCGCGAGAACTGAATCCTGACGCGAACGTTCCGCTCGACTTCGGTGTCGTTCGGCACCGGTGCACTGAACACCACTTCCGGAGCCGCCATGCGCGGCTGTTCCGGCACCGGTACTTCGACCAGTGTCTGCGGTGCCGTCGCCGACTGGATCGCGCTTGCCGTGATGTAGGGGATCGACCCCATCAAGGAGACGACACCAGTGACCTCCACCCAGCGTCCGGTATCCACGCGCGCGAGCGGATCGAGATCGAAGCCTTTGCCTTTGGGCCGCATGCCGGTGACCCACACCGCACCATCGGCTGACTGCAGCACGAAATCCCACTTGGTCTTTCCGAGCGCCTGCGGCAGGTCCCCATATAGATTCCGGCCCTTGAACCTGCCGACGAGCTTCACTTCGCGCCCTTCGTAGCGATCCGGCGCAAGCGCAATCGCCCGGACGCTCGGGGCCGTGCTCGTGGACGGCGGCAGCATCGAGGCATTGACGATGACATAGAGCTCGTCACGACGAGGCCAACGCCCGCGGGTCGTGGCTTCGAGGAGTTGCGAAAAATCGTAGCCGGCGAAGCGGCTGTCGCCTTGTTCGATTCGACCAAGGTCCCAGAACTCGCCGCGGATCTCTCCCTTGCTTCCGGGCGCGCGATCCTTCCAGAGGACGTAGATCGGACGCGCCGTCGCCGCCAGGCGCGTCAGTCCGTTCTCGCCGGTGGTTTCGCTCTCGATGACGACGTTTTTGCCGTGGTAGAACACCGCCGAGGCCAGGAGCGCCGCCGGCGTCGTGGCGCTGCGCGTGGTTGCCTGCGCCATCACCGTGGAAGCTGGCGGCAAAAATGCGATGAGGCAGAGAGCCGAACCGGTCAACGCCAGCCTCAGGCGCCGATCTGTGACGAGGCTCACCATTTCCAGAAGGATCGCACAAACACCCTGATCGAGAGAACCCGTGTGTTAGTACAATTCGTCCTTGTGAAAAAGGCCCACAAGGATGGGGCTCAACTCCCTTTCCGGGATAACGCAGAACCGGTCTCTGAACTGACGACGAACCGGTTGTCGGTTTATCTGCGTTCTCTGAATGTTCTGGACGCTGCCGGCGTGCGTACCGGTGTCTTCGCAGGCACTGGCAGAGCAGTTTCACCTCAACGCCGCGCAGATTCGGAAGGACCTGGCGTACTTCGGTGAATTTGGTGTACGCGGCGTGGGCTACTACGTCAAGGAGCTGCGCCGCCATCTGCGGCAGATCCTCGGCATCGATCGTGGTGTCTGCGTGGCGATCATGGGCGCAGGCAATCTCGGTCTCGCGCTGGCCGATTATCCGGGATTCCGCGACGAGGGTTTCGAGATCGTGGCCATGTTCGACAGCTCTCGTGACAAGGTGGGCCACCGCTCGCGGGGCGGTGTGCCGATCTATGACGCGAGGGATCTTCGCAAAGTGGTGCGTCGCGAACGGATCCGGATCGCTGTCATCGCCGTCCCTGCGGGTGCGGCGCAGAACGTGGTGAACACGGTGGTCGCGGCAGGCATCAAGGCGGTTCTGAATTTTTCGCCGGGAGCGATCAAGGTGCCGGAGGGCGTCAAGCTGAAGAGCATGGATCTGACCGTTTCGCTCGAAAGCCTTTCGTTCTTCCTGGCGCAGGGGAATGAAGCGCCATGAAAAAGAGTCTCAGTCATATCGCTCCCGACGGAACGGCACGGATGGTTGATGTGTCGGGTAAGCCGGCCACGGCCAGGGAGGCGATCGCGACAGGGCGCATTCAGATGACCCGGGCCGCGGTGCGTACTGCGACCAGCGGCGTGAACCGCAAAGGGGACCCCGTTCAGACCGCCCGTCTCGCCGGTATCATGGCGGCGAAGCGGACCGCCAGCTTGATCCCGCTCTGCCACCCGCTGCAGTTGTCGCATGTGAATGTCGACATTACTTCGCGCGCGGACGGCTTTGCGATCACCGCCTCCGTCCGTAGCATCGGGCCGACCGGTGTCGAGATGGAAGCGCTCACCGCGGTGTCGGTTGCCGCGCTCACGCTCTACGACATGATCAAGGCGGTCGACAAGACGATGGAGATCGGCGGGATACGCCTGCTGGAAAAGCGGGGCGGGAAGTCGGGCGCGTACGTCGCCCGGGCAGCTCGCAGCTCCGCAGGCCGAGCATGAGCCCGTCGTCCGGTCGCACTTCGCGCGTATAGAATCTCCCCGTGCCCCAACCGGCGTCTGACGTTCGCACCATCGCCGATCTGCCGTTTCACGTGATGGGACGGCACTCCAAACCGCTGTTGATCGGGCGGTGCGCCGGCGGTGTGGTGCACGGGATGAGCACGCAGGACGTGTTCGACCGGATCCGGCAGCTGGCACTTGGATTTGCTTCGCTCGGCGTCTCGCCAGGCGATCGGGTCGCGATCATCGCCGAGAGCCGTCCCGAGTGGATGCTCTCCGACATGGCCATCCTGGCGCTCGGCGCAGTGACGGTGCCGATCTATCCGACCCTTTCAGGCGGTCAGGCGCGCTACATCCTCGAAGACTCGGGCGCCCGCCTGGCCATCGTCTCGACTCGCTTGCAACTGGAGAAAGTGCAGGAGGTCCGCCATCTCCTTCCCGCTCTCGAAGCGGTCGTGGTCATGGACGAGGGCGCTGCCGCCAAGGCCTCGGTACTTGGGCTCGAGGAAGTCGCGCGGCGCGGCCATGAGCGCATGAACTCGCAGTGGGGGACGGCCAAGGACTTCCGCGACGGCGCCCGCGCCGTGACGCCCGACCAACTCGCCACGATCATCTACACGTCCGGCACGACCGGTGAGCCGAAGGGTGTGATGCTGTCGCACGCCAATCTGCTGTCGAACCTGTTGGCCGCCGATCACGCGCTCGAGGTCGGTCCCGATGACACCGCGCTCTCCTTCCTGCCGCTCAGTCACGCGTTCGAACGGATGGCATCGTTCCTTTATCTCTACGCCGGCGTCACCGTGATTTTTGCCGAGTCGTTCGACACCGTCGCGCGTGATATCGCGTCGATCAAACCCATGATGGTCACCGGCGTCCCTCGTGTGTACGAAAAGATGCAGGCACGCATCATGGAGAAGGGGCAGGCTGTTGGCGGCATGAAGTCGAAGCTGTTCACGTGGGCGACAGGCGTCGGCATCAATCGCGCGCGAACGCTGCTGCAGGGAAAGCGTGTCGGACCGGTCACCGCCGTGCAGGCGGCACTTGCGGACAAACTGGTGTTTTCCAAGATACGGGACGGCGTGGGTGGACGTCTCAGGATCCTGGTGTCGGGCAGCGCACCGTTGCCGCTCAGCGTGTCCGAGTTCTTCGTCGGGATCGGCCTGCCGATCATCGAGGGATACGGACTCACCGAAACGTCTCCGATCCTCACCGTCAATCCGCCGAGCGCACTCCGCGGCGGTAGTGTCGGCAAGCCGGTGCGCGACGTTCAGATCAGGATCGCCGAGGACGGCGAGATCCTCGCGCGCGGGACCAACATCATGTCCGGCTACTACAACAAGCCGGAAGCCACGGCTGAAGTGCTGCGCGATGGATGGTTCCACACCGGCGACATCGGTGTGGTCGATTCGCAGGGATATCTCGCGATCACCGACCGCAAGAAGGACCTGCTTGTGACTTCCGGCGGCAAGAAGATCGCGCCGCAGCCGATCGAGGCGGTACTCAAGCGAAGTCCGCTGGTCTCTGAAGCGGTCGTCCTCGGTGACCGGCAGAAATACGTGGCCGCCTTGATCGTCCCGGACTTCACCGCGCTCGAACGCCGCCTGAAAGACCTTGGCCGCCCCCCGGCCGACCGGGCGGAACTCGTCACGCGCCCGGACGTGCTCGCCCTCTACCAGGAGATCATCGACGGATTGAACCGCGAGTTGTCACAGTTCGAACGCATCAAGCGCATCGCCGTCCTGCCGGCCGAGTTCTCGATCGACTCAGGCGAGCTCACACCGACGCTGAAGGTGAAGCGCAAGGTCGTGGAGGCGAAGTACGCGGAAGCAATCAAAGGGCTCTACGGAGAGTAGGGTGCCGCCGGGTGCCAGGTGCCGGGGGTGCCGAGGTGCCGAGCTGGCACGAGCCCCATCGCGATGCGCACACTGTAGTACGTTCATGCCGCGGTTGCCATACCAGCAGATCATGCGTGCTCTGAGTTTTCTTGCCGGGGTCGCCTTATTTGCAGAGGCGCCGAGCGGCATCTTTCAGATCGAACTGTGGCCGGGAGAGGGCCGCCCGCATTTTCAAGTCATCGCGAAAGAAGTGGCCATTCACGAGACCGCGTCGTCCTCGGCCAGAATCGTCCGGCGGCTCGCCTCAGCACAGGACAAGACATCGCATTTGACGAGATTCGGTATCGGACGACTGAGTCCGGCCTCCGGCAGGTTCTCGCACGCACTCGTATCGCCGGGCGCGTCCTCGGAGCCATCCGGTCACTCACTCGCGATGCGTACTACAGAGGGCAATTTCCTCGGCAGGAAGTTGCCTGCAACAAGGGCGAAGTCATCGAGTACCTCCAAGATCGGGCTGAGGGTACCTGTTTCGTCCGCATCCAGGATCAGGTCATAGATGCCGATCCCTGTCCCGCCCATGAAAATCGAACGTTCCGTCTCGCTACCAAACACGAAACCGAGTGGTGGATTCGTGTGGTCGCGGATCGCGGCCCGGTCGGGTGGGTCATTGTCGATGGCAAGACGGTTAGACAGAGCGGCCGTACGTTCTAACGCTCAATATTAGCTGCACCTGGCACCTGGCACCGGCACCTGGCACCCGGCACCCGGCACCTTGGCACCGAGGGACCCTAGAGCTCGTGCGGCGGCGGCTCGATGTGGATGATCGCGTCCGCGATCTGCGGGTAGGCCTCGAGCAGCCGGTCCTTGACGATGTGCGAGAGCCGGTGCGCCTCGTGCAGCGTGGTGTCACCGCGGAACCAGACGTGCAGGTCGATGAAGATGTGATCTTCTGAACCGCGCGATCGGATCTGGTGGCACCCGACCACCTCCGGCACGCCCATCACCACTTTGCGGATGTCGTCTTCGACCAGCACCACCCGGTCCGCCAGGATCTTGGACGCGTCACGCGCGACACCCCAGGCGGTTCGTGCAATGAAAGCCGCGATGAAGATGCCCCCGATCGGATCGAAGAGCGGGTATCCGAGTTTCACAGCGGCGAGTGAGCCGACCACTGCGCAGGACGTGAGCACATCGCTGCGGGTGTGCATCGCGTCGGCATGCAGCAGCTCACTGGTGAGGCGCCGCGCTTCACCCGACTCGTATTTCACCACGATGACATTGATGATCAGGGTCACGGCCATGACCGCGAAGCTGAGAACGGTCACGTGGGTCGAACGGCCGGACGACAGGCTGGCGAGAGCGGTACGCGCGACTTCGATCACGGCAAACAGCAGGAACACGAAAATTCCCGCCGCTGCCAGCGTCTCGTATTTGCGGTGACCGTAAGGATGATCTTCGTCAGGGGGCTTCCGCGCCGCACGTGCCGCGACCAGCCCCATGACGTTCGATGCGGAGTCGGCCAGCGAGTGAAACCCGTCCGAGATGATACTGACCGAACCGGTCGCGTAGCCGAACCCCAGCTTCGCCCCGGCGACCACCAGGTTGAGAATCAGGACGCGGAAGAGAACGCGCGAGACCGCGCTGGCTCTATTCAGAAGGTTCGCGCTTCAGGCACCGGCCACCAGCGCAGCTGCACGCGGCCGATAATGTACTTCTTCGGCACCAGGCCCCAGTGCCGGCTATCGGAGCTGTTGTTCCGATGATCTCCCATGACGAAGTAATAGCCTTCGTCGATCACCTTGGGGCCCCAGTCGTCGTGGCTCTTGAACTCCGACGGGACGAACGAGTCGTCCATCAGTACGTCGTTCCGGTAGACCTTGCCGTCGATGATCTTGACCTGGTCGCCTGGTTCGGCGATCACCCGCTTCACGAATGACTTGTCCGGATTGAGCGGGTAATACAGCATCACGATGTCGCCGATGTGTGGTGATCCGATTCGATAGGCGAACTTGTTGACGATCAGCCGGTCCTGGTCTTCGAGGGTCGGCGCCATGCTCTGGCCTTCGACCCTCGCGACCTGGAAGCCAAACGTGACGATCAATGTCGCGTACACCGCCGCAGACGCGAGCGTCTTCAGCCACGCAATGAATTCATCCGCCATCCGGCTGCCGAGCGAAGCGGTCTCTGCCGGACGGTCCGTATGAACTGGGGCGTATTGATCGTGCATGCCCTCATGTACCGGCGGCCGCTGGTCCGGATACAGATCCATCGGAGACTCGCGTGGCGCAGCAATAGTATCGCTGGCGGGCGCTACGTAGGGTGGCGCCGAAAACGGATCGTGCCCGGTCGGAGGCGACGGCGGCGTGAAGTGGTCCGGCCCAGTACCCTCGGGTCGAGGGACGGCGTACGGATCGAAGGGAGCACGCGGCGGTACGTTGTAGGGGTCTTGCGAATCGCTCATAGCCTGAGATACTCCCGGAGCCGTTTGGTCTGCGCACGGCTCACTGGGATTTCCGTGCCTTTCACATCTTTCATCTTCAGCAGGAAGTTCCGGCTGAACCAGGGCACGATCTCCTTGATCTTGTTGATATTGACAAGGTGCGACCGGTGCACTCTCCAGAATACCGCAGGATCCAGCCGCGCCTGCAGTTCGTCCAGTGTCCGATAGTTAGACGTTCCCGACAAGCTGTTCGTTACAACCGTGATGACGTCGTCCTCCACGGACGCATGGACGACGTCGTCCGTTTGGACGAGCAGGAAGCGGTCGCCCACCTTCAAGGCCAGCTGTTCACGGTGATCCCGGCGTCCTGCCAGCAGCTGAATCAGCTTCTCGAGTTCGGCGGGCGGAGCACCCGCGCCGGTCCGGCTCCCGCCTTGTAGGCGGCGCCGCACGCGGTCGACCGCCGTGCCGAGCCTCTCCGCCTCGACCGGTTTGAGCAGGTAATCGACCGCATTCACGTCGAAGGCCTCGATCGCGTGACGGTCGAAGGCGGTGACAAAGACGACGTGGGACTCGGATCCGGTTTCGAGAAGGCGGCGCGCGACTTCGAACCCAGTCAGTCCGGGCATCTGGACGTCGAGGAGCACGAGGTCCGGATCGAGATCCTGGATCGCATCGATCGCCTGCAGTCCGTCGGCTGCCTGCGCCACGATCTCCACGCCACCCATCTGTCCAAGCAGGTAGCACAGCTCTTCGCGCGCGAGCTGCTCGTCGTCGACGACTACGGTTCTCAACGTAACACCATCGGCTATGTCGGCCGGCATCAGGCCGGTATCCTGACCGGCACTGACAACTGCGGTACGATCACCCGGGCGCAGGTGCCTTCGCCGGGAACGCTATCGAGCTGCAACTGGTAGTTGGCGCCGTAGATGACCCGCAGGCGCTCGTTGACGTTCTTCAGTCCGATGCCGCTGCCGTTCATCTTCGGATTCGAACGGCCGGCTTCGTCGTGACTGACGCCGATCCCATCGTCGATCACGTCGATCACCGCGTGGCCATCCTGCAGCGCGCTCCGGATGATGATCCGGCCGGGGCCGAGCTTCGGTTCGATCCCGTGCTTGATCGAGTTCTCGACCAGTGGCTGCAGCAACATGCTGGGCACGACAATGTCGAGCGTCTTCGGATCGATCTGCATCTCGATCGTCAGTTTCTGCTCCGAACCGCATGTGCTCGATGTCCAGGTACTCCTCGACCGCATCGAGCTCTTCACGCAGGGAAACGAAATGTTCCTGGCTGTTGAGGAGCCGCCGGAGGAGTCCTGACAGCTTCACGATCAGCACGCGGGCGGTTTCAGGTTGCGAGCGGATCAATGACGATATCGACGTCAAGGTGTTGAACAGGAAGTGTGGATGGATCTGACTGGCGAGAGCCTGGACTCGCGCAGCCATCAGCAGTTTGTCCTGTTCCTGGAGCCGGTGTTCGATCCGGGCGCTGTTCCAGATCTTGATCGGAACCGCGACGCACAGCACGGTCGCCAGTACGATCAGGATCTCCATCCAGAACTTCGGGGGCGCGTGATAGAACAACCGCGCGTCACCGAATCGATGACCGAGCACCTGCCGGATGACTTCGAGACCGATCGGCGCGGCCAGCAGGATGACGACCCAGTCGATTTCAAATCGCCGGACGAGTTTCCAGACGTAGCGGTGCAGGTCGGTGAAGAACAGGGGAGAGAAGTGCCAGATCGCTTCTTTCGGACAGATCTCCCGCAGCCCTCCGCCGGCGAAGCCGCACCCGATCGCAAACGGAACCGCGATCCATTCTCCGCCGGCGAGGGCGGTGAGCCCCACCATCGAGCCGACGATGGCGCCGGCGTAGGGACCGGCGATCAGCCCGGCGAGGAATGCGCCCGGAAGCGTGAGGTCGGACGGCTGGAACTTGAGAAGCAGTCGAATGCCGACGCCGGCGGCAAGGGGAATGCCGATGCTGGCGGCGAAGACCAGCCGCTCGGGCCAGTCGCGGCGCTCGGTGAGCAGGATCCTGCGGAACCAGGGAAATCGCACCAGCATGGTCGACAGCACGGCCGCTACCGCGACTTGCACGATCAACGTGGTCAGCAGGAAATACTCAGCCGACAGCGCTTTCGTCGCCTGGTGCATCGGGCGCAAGTATAACAACTGGTAGTATCCGGCACTTGAAAGAGCGATTTGCGGGCGCCGCCACGCTACTGGCAGTAATCGCCCTCGCTACACGCTGGCCCTTCCGAAGCCGGTTTCTATATAGCTGGGATTCGGCGAATTTTGCTTTTGCGGTCGAGCGCATCGATATAGCGGCGCATCGTCCGCATCCACCCGGTTATCTCGGATACGTATTCGCCGCTCGCATCCTGAGCTTGTTCACCGTCGACGCAAACGCCGCGCTCGTGCTGTGGAACCTGATCGTGACCGCGCTTGCCGTTGTTTTGCTGATGCGAATGGCGTGGGAGCTGGTCGAAGGCGACCGTCCATCTCACTCCTGGATGATCGTTGCGGGCGTACTGCTCTCCACCAGCCCGCTTCTGTGGTTCTACGGTGAAGTGGCGGAGATCTATCCGTCAGAGCTTTTCGTGACGCTGCTGGTTGCCTACGCGTCGATCAGGGCATGGAAGCGGAAAGCCGGCGCCTTGTACTTGCTGGCCCTTGCAGTCCCGCTGGCCGCGTTTTTCAAGCTGACGGCCGCGCTGCTGATGCTGCCACTCGCGGCTTACGGGTGGTACCATTCGGCGCCGGGTGAACGCCGCGCCGCGACGGCCACGCTGCTCTGCCTCACCGCCATCGTCGTGCTCGTTTTTCTTTCCTTTGCTCCCGACCTGCCAAGACTCGTGGTCCAGCAGTTCACCTCGAACGTGTCGCCCTCCCAGCTCGGCGCCTGGGGATCCTCACGCGTTCTTCAAACGGATCAACCGGAACGGGCGAGATACATTGCTGGCCGCGCTGGCGATGATGGGAGTCCTCAACTTCGCCGGACTGTGCGCCTGGGCAGTGACAGACCGGCGTCTCCCAGCGGGACTGACCTGGCGGATCGTCCTGCTCTGGGCCGCGCCGTGGGTTTGTCTCTGCCTGTTCGTTCACATCGCGAAGCCAGGGTACTTGTTGCCGCTCCTGCCCGTCGTCACACTTATCGTCGCCAGTTACTACTCGCGGCTGGGGCCGCTCGTCGGGCGCATGCTGCTCGTCGTCCTGGCGGCGGCGAACGTCAGCCAGTTCGTTTTACTCACGCCAATGCGGGCTGGGGCAGGGCGGAAATCAGAAGCTATACAGGGACAAGTCAACCGTGGAGCAGCTTCTCAGCGACGCGCAGCCGCTGACGATGAATACAGCCGGGGCGATACGGCAGAACGATGCGTCCTTCCTGCTCTTGCGTGCATTTGTCGCGGCGTCCTGCGCAGGCGGGGATCCGGTCCTGATCGCCGAGGGGGAGCCAATCGATTCTCGACGACTCACGTACTACTTTCCTGACGCTACGGTGGTCAATGTCAGAGGAGCCAGCGTCACCAGTCTCTGGCGAGGCGGAACGCTGATGGCGGTGCCAGACAGCGAACTGCGGCTTCCGACCCGCTGCAAAACAATGTGGTTGAACGCGGACGGCAATGTGCCCCCATTTCCGTTGCCTGACGGCACCACACAGATCAAGGGACTGGGCTACATCATCCCGGCGACGAACGTCACCGTCAGCAACGCGGCAATATCCTTTTGATATGCTTTATCCATGATTCGTCCTTTCATTGTCGGCTTCGCCACCACGCTGAAGCACATCTTCAAGAAGCCGATCACGGTCAATTATCCAGACGAGAAAATCCCGGTTTTCCCGAAGTGGCGCGGCAAGCAGGTGCTGATGCGCGACGAGAATGGCCTCGAAAAATGCGTCGCTTGCGGCCTGTGTGCGGTTGCCTGCCCGGCGGATGCGATCTATCTCGAGCCGGCGGAGAACGACGGCACCGTGCAGGCAGGTCCTCGTTACGCCAAGATCTACCAGATCCACAAGACCCGCTGCATCTTCTGCGGCATGTGCGAGGAAGCGTGCCCGGTGTCGGCGGTATTCATGGGCAAGGACTACGAGCTCGCCGTCTATAGCAACAAAGACTTCATCTGGGACAAGGCCGACCTGCTCGTCCCGGCACAGACCTCGAAGAACTGATTGCTCTTCGGCGTTCTCGGCGACATCCACGGCGACTTCGAAACTGCGCGGCGGATCATGGAACGGCACAGCCCGGCCGCGACGCGCGGCAATTTGGAGCATGTGCCGTTCTGGCTTTGTGTGGGTGACGTGGCCAGCGCCGACGGGAAGTACGAGCCGCTGCCTGCGCCGCTTCACTGGATCAAAGGCAACAACGAAAACTTCGACGCGATCGCCGGCCAGCGTATTTCCGCCGAAACCTGCACTACCTAAAGAACGGACAGCGCAGTGACCATCGGCAGCCCTGGAGGGCTGGACGACGAGGCAGCCCTGAAGGGCTGGACTACGAGTGGGGCATCGTCGTAGCGGGACTTGGCGGTACGTTCGCGCCCGACGATGTACGAACTGGCAGCGGCGGATCTGCCGCATCCGAAGAAGAGCCTCGGCGAAAGCGACGGAGCTGGCGGATCGCCGACGTCATTTCGTCCGGGAAGAAGTCGAAGCGTGCAAGATCCTGAAGAAGGTCGACGTTTTCCTCTCGCACGAGGCGCCGAGACCGTTTCGGGTGAATCGTGGCATCGACGCCGGCAAAACGCCGATCAACGACATCCTCGAGGCGATGAAGCCGCGGCTCCACCTCTTCGGCCATCATCACAAATTCGTCGAAGGTACCGTCGCAAGGCGTCCCCTCCATCTGCCTCGACCTGGTGTCGAAGTCGTACCTGCTGGTTGACGCCAAAACCTTGGTGTATCAGCACTTGCCGTCGTAAAATAGGGGCTTGGCCAAAGCTCCTTTCCTGCAGACCATCGATGACCGCGTCCTGGTATGTGACGGCGCGATGGGGACGATGCTGTACGGCAAAGGGATCTTCCTGAACCGCTCGTTCGACGAGCTGAACGTAACGCAGCCGGATCTGGTGGCGGAGGTGCATCAGGCCTACGTTCGAGCCGGCGCCGACGTCATCGAAACCAACACCTTCGGCGCCAACCGGATCAAGCTCGGCGCGTTCGGGCTGGCCGACCGGATGCACGCGATCAACCTCCAGGGTGCCCGCATCGCCCGTCATGCGGCGCGCGATCACGCCGTATGTTGCCGGGCGCGATCGGTCCGCTCGGCATCCGCATCGAGCCGTGGGGGAAGACGGGCGTCGATGAAGCCGAGGAGTACTTCCGGCAGCAGGCGGCGGCCCTGCTCGAAGGCGGAGTCGAACTGTTCGTCCTCGAGACCTTTCGCGACGTGAACGAAATCAGCGCCGCGATCCGCGCGGTGCGCAGCCTGTGCGATCTGCCGATCGTCGCCCAGGTGACCACCGAAGAGGACGGCAACACCCTGGACGGCGCCGCGCCCGAGGCGTTCGTTCCCGAGCTCGAGCACCTCGGCGCCAACGTCGTCGGCGTGAACTGCAGCGTCGGCCCCGCGGCGATGCTCGAGACCGTCGAACGCATGGCCGAGGTCGCGACTGTCAAGCTCGCGGCGCAGCCGAACGCCGGGCGTCCGCGCGAAGTCGAGGGACGCAACATCTACCTGTGCTCGCCCGAGTACATGGCCTCGTACGCGCGGCGATTCATCAACACCGGCGTGCGACTGGTGGGCGGCTGTTGTGGCACGACGCCCGACCACATCCGTCACATCAAGATGGCAGTGCGCGCGCTCGCGCCGGCGCACGTCCACGGCGAACGCCAGGCCGGCGCGCGAAGCGAGTCGCGCCGCAGATACAGGTGGTGCCGCGCAAAGACAAGTCCCGGATGGCCGCGGCACTGGACGCCGGCCAGTTCGTGATCGCGGTCGAACTCGTTCCGCCGCGCGGATACAGTGCCGATCCACTGATCGCGCAGGCGCGCGAGCTCGGCGCGAACGGCGTCGACCTGGTCAACATCCCCGAAGGGCCGCGTGCGAGCGCGAGAATCAGCGCGCTGTCCGCGTCGGTGATGGTCCAGCAGCAGTCGGGGATCGAGACGATCCTTCACTACGCGTGCCGCGACCGCAACCTGCTCGGCATGCAGTCGGATCTGCTCGGCGCGCACTCGATGGGGATCCGCAACGTCCTGCTGATCACCGGCGATCCGCCGAACGCCGGCGACTATCCCGACGCGACCGGCGGTATTCGACGTCGACTCCATCGGCCTGACGAACGTCGTTGCCCGCCTGAATGCCGGTTACGACATCGGCGGGCAGCCGATCGGCGCGCCGACGGCGTTTCACATCGGTGTGGCGGCCAATCCGGGTGCGGCCAATCTCGACGAGCAGATCCGCCGATTCGAATTCAAGGTGAAGGCAGGCGCGGAGTTCGCGATCACGCAGCCGATCTTCGAAGTGCGAACGCTGCTGCAGTTCCTCGAACGCACATCAGCGTTCCGGATCCCGGTGCTTGCGGCGATCACGCCGCTCGAGAGCCTCCGTCACGCCGAGTTTCTCGCCAACGAGGTGCCGGGGCTGCACGTACCCGAGGTGATCGTCGAGCGCATGCGCATCGCGGAGACCGGAAGGGCGCGCGCCCGACGAAGGAATGAAGATCGCGTGCGAGATCGCGGTAGCGGTGCGGCCGCACGTGCAGGGTGTGAAAATTTCAACCGCTGCGGGCGCCCTGCAGAGCGGCCTCGGCGTTATGCGTGCGCTCGCCGAGTGTGCGGAACAGCGTTGAGTCAGCGGCCGTCTGGTTTGCTTGCTCACGTGTAGGACGAAGGGATATAGTCGCAGACCTGCCTATGCCATTATTTGACCGAAAAGCCCAGCAAGAAGACGACGTGGTTTCCGGTTCGGACGCGGCAACCCGCGCTCTCTCGGTCACTGCTGTCGAGAACCACTTCGTCGAGGCGGTCTACGAAAAGCTGGCGAAGGTCTACGACCTGACCTTCGGGCCGACCCTTCATCCCGGCCGTTTACAGGCGATTCAGCGGATGAATATCCAGCCCGGCGAGCGCGTGCTCGAAGTGGGCGTGGGCACCGGCATCAATCTTTCCTTGTATCCGACCGACGCCGCGATCACCGGAATCGACTTCTCAGAGCCGATGCTCGAGAAGGCGCGCGAGCGCGCATCGCGTAAGGAAATGAAGCACACACGGCTGCTCCAGATGGACGCGGCCGATCTCAAATTTGCGGATGACTCGTTCGATATCGTGTACGCCCCGTACCTGATCAGCGTCGTCCCGATCCGGTCGGTGTCGCGCAGGAGATGCGGCGCGTATGCCGTCCGGGCGGCAGGATCATCATCCTGAATCACTTCCTCAGTCCGAATCCGCTGCTCTCGAGAATCGAGCGGCTGATCTCTCCGTTCACGATTCACATCGGCTTCACCGCCGGATCTCGACCTGCCCGGCGTTCCTCGCGCAGGCGGATCTCAAACCAGTCTCGATCGAGAAGGTCAACTTCCCGAAGATCTGGTCGCTCGTGACCACCATCAAGTAAAGGCCGAACTCCGCGCCCAACTTCCAGGCGTCTCAGAAGGGCTTTTCGAGCGACTCCGACTGCGGCGTGAAGAGCTTCGCGCCGTCCTCGGTGATGTACATGTCGTCTTCGACACGGACGCCGAATTCTTCAGGCATGTAGATGCCGGGTTCATCGCTGAACGTCATGCCCGGCGCGAGCGGTAGCTTGTTGCCGCGCACCAGGTACGGCCACTCGTGCCCGTCCATGCCCATGCCGTGCCCGACGCGGTGGGTGAAGTATTTGTAGTCGGGACCGTACCCGGCATCGACGATCACCTTGCGCGCCGCGGCGTCGACCGCTTCGCAGGGGACGCCCGGTCTCGCGGCCGCCAGCGCGGCGTCCTGCGCCTTTCGCTCGATCTCGAACACGCGCTTCATCTTGTCCGTCGGCCGTGCCGAGCACGAACGTGCGGCTGATATCGGACGAGTAGCCCTCGACGTCGCAGCCGCCATCGATCAGCAGGATGGTTCCTTCGCGTATGACCTGCGGCTGTGATCGAGCCGTGAGGCAGCGCCGAATACTTGCCGATCTGCACGCCGGCGCCGCCTGCGAAGCCCAGTCGCGAGTGCGCGGAGGCGACACGAGCCTGTTCGAAGTCGTTCTGCGTCATGCCTTCCTTCAGGGCCTTGTAGGCCGCTTCGTAGGCCTTCAGCGTCACGGTGGACGCGAGACGCATCAGCTCGAGTTCGTGGGCGTCCTTGATCATCCGGCAGCCGGCCGTGACCGGCGTGCCGCTGACGATCGTCATGCCGCGCGCGGCGTTGGCCGACGCCGTCACTGAACACGTACTTGACGGTCTCCTCGATGCCCGAGCCGTCCGGTCGCGATGCCGCGGTCGCGCAGACCGGCGGCCACCAGCGCGTAGGGACTCTCGTGCTCGTGCCAGGTGCGCACGTCGGCGGTCCCGGTGAACGGTCCGAGCGCGATCTGCTCGCGGGCGCGACCCTCTTCGAAGGCCGGGCAGACGAAGAACGGTTCTCCCTCGACGGGAATCGACGCACGTGAACAGCCGCTCGCCGCCGCTCCCACCGATGTTCGTGAAGTAGACGAGCGAGCGTGCCGCTGCACAGCATGAGGCGCGTCGATCTTCTGTTCGGCCATCAGCCGTCGCGCGCGCTCGATCGCGTCCGCGGCGCTCGTCCGCCGTGATCGGCCGCGCCTGCGATCGCATTGACGTGAGAGCGCTGGAGCGATGGCGGAGGCACCCGCGCCCTGCGGCGAACGCCGTGTTGCCTGGGGCTCGGCCGACAATGCGGCGGCAACCGAGCCAGATGAAACGCGCCTGTTCTGCGCCTACTGTCGCGCTCGGGCTGGTATCCGCACCCCGTGCCCACGGCCGGCGCAACGTCACATCGATTCACGTATCTGTCCAGTATCGTCACTCGATGCGTATTCAGCGAATGGCCGTCGGCGTCGCCATCAGCCAGACCGCGGCCACGCGATCGGTTCGAGGATCCGCTCGGCGCGGTGGCGGGCGCCGCAACGCAGGCCGTCGAGCGCGTCCCGCCAGCGACCGGCCAGCAGGGAAGTCCTGGTCGATGAACGCGCACCGAACGTACCCGCGGCATCTCCCGCACCAGCACGTCGTACTCGCGGAAGTGCCCGCGCGAGGTGTAGAGCATCGCCGTCTCGTTGGCGACGCACTCCGAGATGATGCCGTATCCAGGCTTGGTGACGACGACATCGACGGCGGCGACGAGGTCTTCGTAGCGAAGCCCGGGTCGTAGATGTCCGCGTCCTTGACGAACGCAATCGCCGCTCGGGCAGGGCCGGCGGCGGGTCGTTTCCGGTGATCACCACCGTCCAGTCGTCGAGGCAGTCGAGTGTCGACATGATCGAATCCGTCCAGGCCGTAGCCGCCGAACGACGACAGCGCCATCGGTCGGCCGGCCGGGCATCGAGAGCCGCTGAGCACGTCCTCGGCCGCAGATCCGGGTGCGCGTGGCGCGCGACGAACGGCAGGTCTCCGACATCGCGAACGGCCTCGAATCCGCCATGCATCGGCAGCCGCCAGCCGTGCGGCGCGAGGCGATACGCCGTCGCGGATCGCGCGACACGCCGGCGGCGCTTCGGCTCGAAGCGCTTCGGCGTAGCCGCTGTAGATCCAGTCCCACGTGAAGTTGCTGATCACGATCGACGGGAACTCCTGCCCGCGCTGCGGCCGCGCACGCCAGTGGGGGGCGTCCGAAATCGACCAGCCGGACGTCCTGGTTCAGCAACAGCCCCGCTTCGCGCGGCGACTCGATCGTCGAATGTCGCGTAGAAGGCGCGCCGCGGCGGCGCGGTTGCCTCCTCGTCGAGCCGCAGGCTGTCGATCTGGACGACCCCGGTGTCGCATGCGCACCTCGACCCAGCGATACGGAACGCGTAGGGTCCGATCGAACAGCCAGCGCGGCGCCGAGGTCCGCACGAGGATCGAGCCTGTCGGCCTGTCCGCGGCCGAGCGCATTCGATGATTTCGATCTGCCGGGAGGCGTGGCCGAAGCCGTGGCCCGAGATGTAGAAGGCGATCGACGGCTGAACTATGAACTGTGAACAGTCGACGGCGAACCGTCCGCGCTCGCGCGCTCGACCGCGCTCATAGCGCGGCGCGCCGCGGTGGCGCCGGTCGCGCCGGTGACTCGGTCCGCCTTCACCTGTCGGTGAGTTCCGTCGCCGCGCTGCTCGGCAACGTCGGGCAGCGACACCGCGAGCGCCTCTTCCAGCGTGCGGACCGGGACGAAGGTCATCTCCTTCCGGACGTCCGGCGACAGTTCGTCGAGGTCGACCTCATTCAACGGCGGGACGATCATCGTCTTGATGCCGTAGCGCCGCGCCGCGAGTACCTTCTCGCGGATCCCGCCGACCGGCAGCACCAGGCCTGACAGCGTGATCTCGCCGGTCATCGCGACGTCCGGATCGCACCGGAACGCCGCGTGCCGCCGAGACGATCGCGGTCGCCATCGTCACGCCGGCTGACGGACCGTCCTTGGGGATCGCGCCCGCCGGGACGTGGACGTGGAGGTCCTGCTTGCTCAGGAACTCCGGCGACATGCGCAGCGCCTTCGGCCTGCTGCCGCACGTGGCTGAGCGCCGCACGCGCCGACTCCTGCATCACGCTGCCCAGTTGTCCGGTGAGCGTCAGTTGTCCGCCGCCGCCGGGCATCAGCACCGCCTCGATGAAGAGGACGTCGCCGCCCGTTTCCGTCCAGGCCAGGCCCGTCGCGACACCGGGGCGCGAGGTGCGGAACGCCGTTTCCGACCGGAAACGCGGCGGGGCCGAGATAGCTCCGGCACATCCGCGGCGTCGACGCGTCGCCGTGTGCGCCTCGTTGGTCGCGACCTTCGCGGCGACCTTCCGCGCGATCGTTCCGATCTGACGTTCGAGCGTGCGGACGCCTGCTTCGCGCGTGTACTCGGTGATCACGCGGCGGACGGCCTCGTCGGTGATCTCGATCTGGTTCCTTGAGCCCGTGCTCGTCGCGCTGCCGCGGGATCAGATACATCCGCGCGATGTGCACCTTGTCGTCCTCGGTGTAGCCGCTCAGCGAGATGAGCTCCATGCGATCGAGCAGCGCCGGATGGATCGTTCCGAGCTGGTTCGCCGTCGCGATGAACAGGACCTTCGACAGGTCGATCGGGATCTCGAGGTAGTGATCGCGGAACGTGTGGTTCTGCGCCGGATCGAGCACCTCGAGCATCGCCGCGGCCGGATCGCCCTGGATCCCGACGGCAATCTTGTCGATCTCGTCGAGCATGAACACCGGATTCGCGGAGCCCGCCGTCTTCAGCGCCTGCACCAGCCGTCCGGGCATCGAGCCGATGTAGGTCCGCCGATGTCCGCGGATCTCGGCTTCGTCGCGCACGCCGCCGAGCGAGATGCGGACGAACTTCCGGTTCATCGCGCGCGCGATCGACTGGCCGAGCGAGGTCTTGCCGACGCCCGGGAGGGCCGACGAAACAGAGGATCGGTCCCTTCAGATCCCCCTTGAGCTTCCGGACCGCGAGGTACTCGACGATGCGCTCCTTGACCTTGTCGAGATCGTAGTGATCCTCGTCGAGGACGCGACGCGCTTCGACCGGATCGAGCCGATCCTCGGTGCCCTTCTGCCCAGGGCACGTCGAGCAGCCAGTCCAGGTAGGTGCGGATCATCTGGTACTCGGGTGACGCCGGCGTCATCCGCTCCAGCCGCTCGACCTCGCGAGTGGCCACCGTGGCGACATGTTCGGGCAGCTTCGCTTCGTCGCACCCGCTTGCGCAGCTCCTGCGACTCGCCGTCCCCTTCGCCGAGCTCGGTCTGGATCGCCTTGAGCTGCTGCCGCAGCACGTACTGCCGCTGCGCGTCGGTCATCTCCTTTTCGGCGCGCGACTCGATCTGTCCCTTCAGCTCGAGCACCTCGATCTCGCGCGACAGCGCCACGCGACACCGCGTCGAGCTTGACGATGACGCTGTTCTCTTCGAGCAGCTTCTGCTTGTCCTCCGGCCTTCATGTCGAGAAGGCTGGCGAGCAGGTAGACGATCCGCAGCGGATCGTCGATCGTGGCGACGAGCGCCTTGACGTCCGGTGAGAGGCCGGTGGCCAGCGACAGCGCGCGATCGACCAGCTCCTGCAGGCGTCGCACACGCGCGTCGATCTCGATCGAGCGCTCTGAGACTTCTCCGGCAGCGGCTTGAGCAGGGCGCGCAGGACACCCCGTGTCGTTCTGCAGGAACTCCGCTCGCACGCGGGTGATCCCTTCGACGAGGACGCGCATGCCGGTTTGGCGCCTTGGCCATCTGCCGGACGACCGCCACCGTGCCGACCCGATGCACATCGTCAGGCCCGGATCGTCGGCGTCGTTCTTCTGGAGCAGCAGCAGGACCATGCGGTCGCCGGCCAGCGCGCGGTTGATCGCCTCGACCGACATCGCACGGCTCACGCCGAGCGGTGCGACCGTCAGCGGCAGCACGACCGCGCCGCGTAAAGGCACGACCGGAAGTTCGGACGGAAGTGGAGGAAATGGAGGAGCTTCAGCCATCAGGCGCGACCCATTCCTGATGATACCGGACTTTGAAAACCCGGCCGGTCAGTAGAGTCCCGGGAGCATGCGCCAGCGCACGTGCTTGCGATAGCCGTCGTAAGTCCGGTCCGAACGTCTCGATCGAGGCCGCGCTCCTCGAACGGAATCGCGAGCGCCGAGGTAGATCGTGCTGACTGCCGCGAAGGTGAGGCGAGTCGACCGTCATGTGTGGCGCGCCGAACACGAGCAGCGTCCAGCCGAAGTACAGGGGATGGCGCACGACTCCGTAAACACCGCTCGTCTGCAGCGGAACATGGGCCGCTGAATCCGGGCCCCTCCGTTCCGACTGGAGCACCTGCCGCACGCCCGCGAGATCGAGCACGTCCAGGGCAGCGCGCGCCGAAGAATGTGAACAGAATGCCGACAGCCTGTGCGACGTAACCGAGCCAGTTGCCAGGGCCGTCTCAGATGCCAATAGACCACACCGGGCAGCGGCTGCCAGCAGCGCAGACGACGACGAAAAGAACGCTGGCGACCACGAGTAAACGCGTTCGCTCGAGTGCTGGCGAGACCAGGCGCGCAACGCAGCGCTTCAGCCCTGTACGCGCAAAGAGGCTGTGGTGAAGAGCGAAACCGGTGAACAGCGCGAAGTTGACGATGACCGCCGAGGCCAGCGTCCGCCGTCCAGCGGCGCTGAGCGGACGCCCGAAGCGTCACGAAGTAAGCGTAGAGGAAAAACCCGAGCGAGCCCGCGAAGGCGGCGGCGGCGAGCCACGCGAAAACGAGCGGCAGCACGACGCGGCCTATTATAGGAGGCATGAGCATCGGGTCCGCCCCGCGTCGCGATCACCGGCATCGGCGTGGTCTCGCCCTATGGGCGTCGGCCGGGAGCGGTTCTGGCAGCACGTTCGGCGGGGCTGCAGTGCCACGCGGGCGATCACCGACTTCGATGCCTTCCGATTTCCCTGCCACGTTGCGGCGCCGGTCCCGCCGGTCATCGATCGACGACGCGATCGTGCTGTCGGACAGGGCCGGTGGCGGCAACGATGCGTCCGGCCGTCCCGACCCGCGGCGCTATTCGAAGGCATCCCTGATCGCCGTCCTGGCCGCGACCGAAGCGTGGCACGACGCGGGCCTCCGGCTCAATGAACCTGGCGCCGGCGTGCTCGTCGGCAGCGGCGCAGGTGGTATCGACGTCGCCGAGCGTCAGTACTACGAGTTCTTCAACGACGGGCACAAGCGGGTCACGCCATACGCGATCCCGGTGTCCATCGTCGGGATGATCTCGAGCGAGATTTCCATCGCGCTCGAACTGCACGGCATCAGTCACGTGATGTCGACAGGTTGCACCAGTTCGACCGACGCGATCGGCTATGCGGCCTCGCTGATTCGCGCCGGCGAGGCGGAGGTCCTGCTCACCGGCGGCGCCGACGCGTGCGTGACGCCCGGCATGATCTTCGGCTTTTCGAGGATGCGGGCCGTCGCGACCGCGCTACAACGACTCGCCGGCCGAAGCGTCGCGTCCCGTTCGAGCGGGACCGTGATGGCTTCGTCCTCGGCGAGGGAGCATGGATGCTGGTACTCGAGCGCGAGGACCGCGCGCGCGCCCGCGGTGCGAAAGTCTACGCCACCGTCGACGGCTACGGTTCCACCTGCGATGCCTACCATCGCGTCCAGATGGATCCCGATGGCACCGAGATCGTTCGCGCCATGCGGCTGGCGATCGATCGTGCCGGCCGCGCGCTGGATGAAATCGGCTACGTGAACTATCACGGGACGTCGACCCAGCTCAACGATGCCGTCGAGGCGCGGTGTGTCCGGCGGCTTTTCTCGGACCGCGCCGACCGGGTTGCGGGCTCGTCGACGAAGTCGATGATCGGCCATCCGCAGGGGGCGAGCGGCGCAGCGGGGGTGGTCACGTCAGCGCTCGCGCTGTACGCAGGGTTTCTGCCTCCGACGATCAATCATCACCATCCGGATCCGGACTGCGACGTCGACGTGATCCCCAACGCGGGCAGAGAGGCGCAGGTCGAGGCCGCCTTGTGCAACTGCCTCGGCTTCGGATCCAAGAACAGTGCGCTCGTTCTCGGGCGGGCCCATGCGTGATGGCTAGCGAAGGGGCCATGCACCCTTCATGAGCACCGCCGACGTCCTGATTGTAGGAGCCGGACCAGCCGGCGCGATCGCCGCCATCGTCCTGGCGCGGCGCGGCGTGCGAGTGACGCTGGTCGATCGGGCCCGTTTCCCGCGCGACAAGCTGTGTGGAGACACCATCAACCCGGGCGCGTTGAGCATCCTGCGCCGGCTCGGACTCGCGCATCTGACTGCCGGCGGATTGCCGGTGAAGGGCATGGTCGTCAGCGGTGATGGCGTCTCGGTCACCGGCGCATATGACGATGGACTTCGCGGCGTCGCCATCAGCCGGCGAGTCCTGGATGAACGGCTCGTGGCGGCCGCGGCCGCAGCAGGAGCGCAGCTCGAGGAAGGCGTTCTCGCCCAGGCTCCGGTGATCCACGCAACCACGGGCGCCGTGCTGGGCGCGGAGCTGCAGACTCCTTCGGGACGTCTCGAACGACGCGGCGCGATGGTGACGATTGCGGCCGACGGCCGGGCCTCACGGCTGGCACGAGCCGCAGCCCTGGCTCGAACGCCGGTTCGACCGCGGCGGTGGGCGATCGGCGCGATTTTCGAGGGCGTCAGCGGCCTTGGCGAATTTGGCGAGATGCACGTTCGCCGGGGCCGGTACATCGGCATCGCTCCACTCCCCGGCGGCTGCGCCAATGCCTGCGTCGTCACCGCCGATCGAGCCGCACTGCGCGACCCTTTCCTGCTGACCGGGTCGATCACGAGGGATCGCGCGATCGCGCACCGTTTCACGTCCGCTCGAATGGTGTCGGAGACGAGGATGCTCGGACCACTGGCGGTGGAAACCAATGCCGCCGGGATGACGGGACTGTTGCTGGCGGGCGACGCCGCCGGCTTCATCGACCCGATGACCGGGGATGGCTTGCGCTTCGCGTTCCGCGGTGGCGAGCTCGCCGCGGCGGAAGCGCTGCGCGTCCTGGATGAAGGCTGGAACGGCGCGCATGTCCGCCTGAACGCCGCGCGGCAGCGCGAGTTCGGAACGAAATGGCGATTCAACCGCTCGCTTCGCGCGCTGGCCTCTTCGCCAGCGGCGGTCCGAGCGGCCGGACTGTTCGCGTCGGTGTCGCCGGGCGCGTTGCGCCGCGTCATCAGTTACGCCGGCGACGCGGGTCTGGCGTGACCGCCGGGCTGGTTGCGATCGCTGTTCTCGTGCCGATGGTGATCGAGGCGGTGATCGCCGCGCGTCACGACCGGACTCTGCGTGCTCTCGGTGCGATCGAGCCGCGCGACGACGTCTATCGATGGATGCAGGTGGCGTATCCCGGTGCCTTCTTAGCGATGCTAGTGGAGGGCTCGATACGCGGAACCAGCGATCCATCCCTGCGCCTCGCGGGAATGATCACGTTCCTGCTTGCGAAGGGATTGAAGTCCTGGGCCATCGCAACGCTCGGCGAGCGATGGACCTTCAAGGTGCTCGTTCCCCCGGGATCGACCCGAATCGTTCGCGGACCTTACCTCGTGCTGCGCCATCCCAATTACGTCGCCGTCATCGGCGAGCTCGCCGGCGTGGCATTGATGATGGGTGCGCGCATTGCCGGGCCGATCGGCACGGGCGTCTTCCTCGTGCTCATCCTCGCGCGGATCAGGGTGGAGGAACGGGCGCTTGCCGCTCGTTAGGCTCCGCGCATCGGCCGTCGTTTTTCTCGCGTACCTCGCCATCACGCTGGCTTGGGGGCACTTCTTCATCGGATCTCTGGCGACTCACTTCGCGCACGACAGCGGTGATCCGCTTCTGAACTCCTGGATCATGTGGTGGAACGCCACCACGCTTCCCCTGTCGGCCCATTGGTGGAATGCGCCGGCCTTCTATCCGGCTGCAGGTGTCACTGCGTTCACCGAAAGCTTGATCGGCCTGGCGCCGCTGACCTCCCCGATCATCTGGATCACTGGAAACTCCGTCCTCGCCCACAACCTCGCATTGTTGTTGTCGTTTCCGCTCGCCGGGCTTGCGGCGTTCTGGCTGTGCCGTGAGCTGACGGCGAGCGACAGTGCATCCTTCGTCGGCGGACTCGCGTTCGCGTTCGCGCCTTACCGCGTTGCGCAATTGCCGCATGTCCAGGTGCTGCAGACCTGCTGGATCCCGCTGACGCTCTGTGCCCTGCACCGCTTTCTCAGACGAGGGAAACGATCGGACCTCGGGCTCCTTGGCGCCGCGTGGATCCTGAACGGCCTCAGCAACGGTTACTACCTTCTTTTCCTGGGCGTGCTGCTGGCCCTCTGGATTGTGTGGTTCGTGGTCGTACCGCGACGCTGGAGCGACCTGCTCCGGATCGCAGGCGTCCTGACCCTCGCGTCGGTACCGCTGGCGCTGGTGTTGTGGCAGTACCACACGATTCATGTGCGTTACGGATTCGTGCGGTACGTCACGGAGATCGAGTTCTTCAGCGCCGACGTTGCCGCGCTGGCCACCGCCGCGAAGGAGCTCTCGTTGTGGGGCTGGGTCGCGCGCTTTCAACGTCCCGAAGGGCAGTTGTTCCCGGGGCTCTGGCTGCCGTCGATTGCGATCACGAGCGCCTGCCTGGCGCTGGCTCTTGGCCGCGTGCGTTCCGCGGCACTGGAGGGCATGCGGTGGATTCACACCGTGCGGATCATTCTGGCTGTGATCGCCGCTGTCCAGCTCGTGGTCATCTCCATCATTGGTTTTGCCGGCGGGTGGCGATGGAAGATCGCTGGTGTGCGAGTGTCGATCTCATCGGTCGAGCAACCGCTGATCATCGCGCTGATCGCGCTCGCCATTCTCATCGCGGTTCGCGCGCGGGATCGCGACAGCCGGTCGAACCTTGTCCTGTTCTACGGTTCGTCCGCCGTCGTGATGTGGGTACTGACACTTGGGCCGGTGCCCAAGTTCTTCGGCCGTCCGATTCTCAGTGCAAGCTGGGGTGCGTTTGCTCCCTACAACTGGCTCCTCACGCTGCCGGGTTTTGATTCGCTACGGGCGCCGGCGCGTTTCTGGATGCTCGCCGTCCTGTGCCTGGCCGTTGCAGCGGCGTGCCTGCTCGCGCGCGTGCTGCCGGCGACGCGAAGCTGGCGCTACGCGACCGTCGCATTGCTCGCGTGCGGCATTCTGTCGGACGCGTGGGCGTCCGCTCTTCCGGTCGTTCCTGCCACCAGGATATGGACTTGCCCGAAGCCTCCCGGAGAGGCGACGGCGCTGGCCTTGCTTCCGTTCGGAGACACCCGGATCGACCTCACCGCCATGGATCTCGCCGAGCGATGGCACCTGAAGGCAGTCAACGGATACAGCGGCTACCTGGCGCCGCATTACGAATCAATCACCTACGGGATCGACAATCGTGACCACGGAACGTTGTCGGATCTCGCAGCCGGCGCTGGCCTGTTCGTCGGAGTACGAGAGGAAGATCGCATGCTGCACCGGTTCGTGCGAACGCACCCGGGTGCGACGACGCTCGGCGTGTGTGAAGGGACAGCGTTCTTCCTGCTGGCGGCCGAAAGTTCTCTCTCGCCGAGCGAACAGCCCGTCGGAACAGCGCTGCCGATCGTCTCCCTGACAGCCGATGTGGCCGGTGATGTGGCGCGCCGCGCGATCGATGGCGACCTCGGCACGCGCTGGCACTCGGGCGAGCAGCTTCAGGACCATTTCCTGCAGGCTGACCTCGGAACCGAACGATCCGTCTCGGGCGTCGTGTTCGAGCTGGGCCCGTTCCCGGGCGACTTCCCCCGATACCTGAGGGTCAAAGTGTCATTTGACGGTTCCTCCTGGACGGAGACGTGGGCCGGGCCGACGAACCGGATCGCGTTTCGCGCCGGACTCAGCGATCCGAAACGGATGCCGCTCGTCCTGTCGTTCGTCCCAACGCGTGCGAGGTACGTCCGATTCGAGCAGACCGGACGCGACCGGGAGTTCTGGTCCGTGCCCGAGCTGCGGATCCTCACTCGATGAGAGGATCGCAAACCCGCGCTGCATGGCCTACGTCTGAAAAGGTGGACCATACCCGTGTTCTATAATCGATCAGGTCTCATGCTGGGCACACGCGCGCACCGCCACCTCCCGGTGCGGATGCGGCCGCTGGTCGTCATCCTTCTTGCGGTGTGTCTCGGAGCACATCCGTCCTCGCGTCCATCCGCGCAGCAACCGGCGGCCGCCGTGCAGTCGTTTCCGGCCAGCGCGTGGACAGCAATTGCGCATGGAAAGCTCGCGGACGCCGAATCACAAGCGCGCGCTCGTCCCGCCGGGGATGTTGAAGCCGCCGCGATCCTCGGTCACCTCGCGAGTCGCGCCGGACAGAATGACGAGGCGGTGAAGCTCCTCGAACCAGCCGCGGCAAAGCTTCCTGATGGCGCCGCCGCACTGGAGCTCGGACTCCTGCATCTACGCCTCGGCCGGGTTGACGCTGGAACGAAGCTGCTGACCGCCGTGTACCAGCGAGCGTCAACCGCGGGGGATGCCGCGTCGATGGCGCGCGGCGCCCGCGCGGCGCAGGCCCTGGGTCTCGCGCAGGAGGCGAACTCGCTGTTCCGCACCGCGTCCGCTACCGGAGGAGGAGATCCCGCGATCGACACGGCGTGGGGCATGTTGTTCCTCGAGAAATTCAACGAGGCCGAAGCCGCCCGGTCGTTCCAGGCGGTCATCGCGGCCGATCCGCTGTGGGCTCCGGCGCATGCCGGCCTCGCCGCAGCACTCGCGGATGAGAACCCTCCGCTCGCCGCGACGACCGCGACGCACGCGCTTGAAATCGATCCGACGCTCGACACCGCCGAACTTCTCCTGGCGCAACTCGAGCTCGACAACTCTCGCTACGATTCTGCGCGCGAACGCCTCGAGCGCATTCTGAAGGCCAACCCGCAGCACCTCGACGCACGCGCCCTCCTGGCGGCGATGTCGTACGTAAAAGATGACCGGCCCGCGTACGAGGCTGAAACCAAAAAGATTCTCGCGATCAATCCGGCATTCGGCGAGGTCTATCGCGTCGCGGCCGATCTGACCGCCCGTAATTATCGTTTCGAGGAGGCCGTCGCCCTGTCCAAACAGGCGATCGCACTCGATCCGAAGTCTGCCCGGGCTCATGGCGAGCTGGGGATGCATCTGCTTCGAACGGGCGATGAAGTCGAGGCGCGCCGCTCGCTCGAGCGCTCCTTCAACGCGGACCGATACAACCGCGTCACCTTCAACCTGCTCCAGATGCTCGACAAGCTGGATGCCTTCACCGTCGTCAAGGACGGTGACTTGATCGTGAAGATGCAGGCCGACGAAGCGCCGGTGTTGAAGGAATACGCCGTCCCCCTCGCAAAAGATGCGCTGAAGGCTCTCTCCGCAAAATACCAGTTCACACCGCAGGGCCCGATCACGGTCGAAATCTTTCCCGTGCACGATGACTTCGCCGTCCGCAACCTGGGGCTGCCCGGCATGATCGGCGCGCTTGGCGCCTGCTTCGGCCGTGTCATCACCATGGACTCGCCGAAGGCTCGCCCGCCGGGTGAATTCTCCTGGCAGGCGACGCTCTGGCACGAGATGGCGCACGTCATCACCCTGCAGATGTCACAGCAGCGCGTGCCGCGGTGGCTGACCGAGGGGATCTCGGTCTACGAGGAGGGCCGAGCCCGCCCGGAGTGGGGCCGCGACATGGAAGTTCCATTCGCGGTGGCACTCGAAAAATCAAAGACGCTGCCGCTCAAGGAACTGAACGCCGGCTTCACCAGTCCCGAAACGATCGCCCTCGCGTACCTCGAAGCCTCGGTTCTCGTCGATCACATTGTGAAGACCTACGGTGAAGAGAAGCTGCGCGCTCTTCTTCACTCCTACGGCGAGGGTGTCGAGGGGGATGCGGCACTGACTCGGGCGCTCGGCGTATCCATGGAGCAGCTGCAGGGTGGCTTCGACAAGTCGGTCGACCAGCGATTCGGTCCGCTCCGCACCGCGCTGCGAGCGGCGCCGGACATGGAGAAAATCGCCGCCGGTGATCCCGCGAGCCTCAAGGGCGCAGCTCTCGCCAATCCGAACAGCTACGCGCTGCAACTCGCCTACGGGCGTGCGCTCGCTGCTTCAAAGGACAAGGCCGCGTTCGAGCCGCTCGAAAAGGCCGCCGCGCTCGTGCCCGTCGCCATCGGCGAAGAGAGCCCGCGGGCCGTCATGGCGCAGCTGGCCGAACAGCTCGGTGACGATGCGCGCGCGATGAAGGAATACCTGGCGCTGCTCGAGCACGACCACACCGCGGTGGAACCGGCCCGGCGGCTGGCCGCGCTTGCGGACAAATCGAAAAACGCGGTGGCGTCGTCGATTGCGTACGAACGTGTGGTCGACCTCGATCCATTCGATGCCGCGGCGCACACAGGACTCGGTCGCATCGCGATGAAGAAGAACCAGCCGGCAGTGGCCGTGCGCGAGTTCACCGCGGCCATGGCCCTTCGCCCGGCTGATCGCGCGTCGGCCCACTGCGATCTGGGCGAGGCGCTGCTGGCAACCGGCCGTGCGGCCGAGGCCAAGCGTGAAGCGCTCGCGGCGCTGGAGCTCGCCCCCTCGTACGAGCGCGCCCAGGAGCTGCTCCTCGGCTCCATCAAATCGTCGCCCGGCGGGGAGCCGCGCTGATGTCCGACGACGACGCGGGTGCGGTCGCACGAGTTGCCGGCGCACCAGCCCCTTTGAACGATCGACGAAGGAGGCTGTCGCTCCCGCTTGCCGCCGCCGCGTCACTCTTCTTGTGGTTCATATCGATTGCGCTGGCGCCGTCGGCCGGCGCCCAGGTGGCTCACGGACCCGATTCGCGCTTCGCCGGGCTGCAATGGACGTTTGCGCGCATCAGGTATGAAGCCTGGACCGTGCCGAGAGGGCGGTTCATGAGCCCCGAAGACGAGCCGTGGTTCATCGATGCGCCGGCGGCGGAACAGAACCTCTCCCGGCGGGTCCGTACCGTCACCTCCATCCAGGTCAACGATCCGGTCGTGCTCACGATCGAGGACCCGAACCTCTGGGCCTATCCCTGGATCTACATCGTCGAACCCGGGAACCTGCGATTGAAAGACACGGAGGTACCGATCCTGCGCGAGTTCCTCCTGCGCGGCGGCACGCTGACCTTCGATGATTTTCATGGACCGATCGAGTGGGCGAATCTCGAGCGGGAGATGGCGCGCGTATTCCCCGACCGCAAGATCGTCGATCTGCCGGCGAGTCACCCGATCTTCAACTGCTTCTACCACTTCGACGGCTTCCCGCAGACACCCGGGCTCGGGTCGTTTCTGCAGGGACGCACCTGGGAAAAGGGTGGCTACGTAGGCACGCTGCGCGCGATTGAAGACGACAGCGGCCGCGCGATGGTCCTGATCAACTGGAACACCGACATGGGCGACGGCTGGGAATGGTCCAACGCCGCCGATTACCCCGGATACGTGAAATTCACGGCACAGGCGTACCGGATGCAGATCAACGAAATCATTTACTCATTGACCCACTAGATGCACACCACATCGACAGCCGAGATCACCGCCGTCGCGGAACGCGTCGCGCAGGGGCGCGAGCGGATTCTCGGCGAGATCCGCAAGGTCATCGTCGGCCAGGATGACGTGATCGACCAGGTGCTGATGGCACTGTTCACCGGCGGGCACTGCCTGATCACCGGCGTCCCCGGTCTGGCGAAGACGCTCCTGATCAAGACCATCGCGCAGATCCTGGATCTGTCGTTCAAGCGGATCCAGTTCACACCGGACCTGATGCCGGCCGACATCACCGGCACGGAGGTGCTCGACGAAGACGACGGCCATCGTTCCCTGCGTTTCGTGAAGGGGCCGATCTTCGCGCAGATCCTGCTCGCTGACGAGATCAATCGCACGCCGCCAAAGACGCAGGCGGCGCTGCTCGAAGCGATGCAGGAGTACCACGTCACGGCCGCCGGCCGCACATATCCGCTCGACCGGCCATTCTTCGTGCTGGCGACGCAGAACCCGATCGAGCTCGAAGGCACTTATCCGTTACCGGAGGCGCAGCTCGATCGGTTCATGTTCAACGTGGTGATGACGTATCTCACCGAAGACGAAGAGGTCCGTGTCGTCACCAACACCACCGGGGTTGCCACCGAAGCTCCGTCGCGCGTGTTCACCGGGGCCGACATTCTCGAGATCCAGCAACTCGTGCGGCAGGTCATCGTCGCGGAGGAGGTTGCCCGATATGCCGTGCGGCTGGTCGACGCCTCGCGTCCGGGACGCCAGAGCGATCACAAGTTCGTGCGCGAGTGGGTGAAGTGGGGCGCCGGTCTACGGGCGTCGCAGTCGCTGATCCTGGCCGGCAAGGCGCGGGCGCTCTTGAACAATCGGTACCACGTGTCGGTCGGCGATATCCAGGCGCTTGCCAGGCCGGTGCTGCGGCACCGCGTCATCCCGAATTTTTACGCCGAGTCGGAACGGATCACCGCGGACAATCTCGTCGAACGACTGCTCGAAGCCGTACCGGCGCCGCGCAGCGGGATGTAGCCGATGGCTTCGACGCATCCGGGCCGCGATCTGCGCTTCCTCGATCCCGCCGTCATCTCCAGGCTCGGCACGATGGAGCTGAAGGCGCGCACGGTGGTCGAAGGGTTTCTCTCTGGTCTGCATCGCAGTCCTTACAAGGGATTCAGCGTCGAGTTCGCGGAGTACCGCCAGTATCATGCCCGGTGACGATCTTTCGACCATGGACTGGAAGGTCTACGCCCGCACCGACCGGCACTACGTCAAGAAATACGAAGAGGAAACCAACCTCGAGTGCCACCTGCTGCTGGACCAGAGTGCGTCGATGGCGTACCGCGGTACCGCGCCGATGAGCAAACTCGAGTACGGATCCGTGCTGGCCGCATCACTCGCGTTCCTGATGCATCGGCAGCGAGACGCAACCGGGTTGATCGCCTTCGACGAGCAGATCCGCTTCCGGCTTCCCGCGGCCGCCAGGGCCGGGCACCTTCACGCGCTGCTGCTCGGTCTCGAGCGCCTGAAGGCCGGTCAGCGTTCGGATGTCGCCCGGCCTCTTCACCAGCTCGCCGAGGCGATGGTCAAGCGCAGCCTCGTGGTCCTGATCTCGGACCTGCTGGACGATCCCGACCCCGTGATCAGGGGCCTGAAGCATCTGAAGTTCCGCGGCACCGACGTGGTTGTGTTCCAGGTACTGGATCCGAATGAGTTGACCTTTCCGTTCCGCGGCGCGGCAAAGTTCAAAGATGTCGAGACCGCGCTCGAGATGGTGGCCGACCCGGCGCGGGCGCGCACGGCGTATCTCCGCGAGTTCGCCGGACTGACGCTGCGATACGACCGGGAACTTCGAGGTGCCGGCATCGATTACGTCCAGCTCGATACCTCACAGCCGCTCGATTTCGCCCTGCTGACGTATCTCTCAGCGCGGGCCCGGAGGAAGTAGCGATTGTGAGCTTCCTCTATCCGGCATTTCTGATTGGCGCACTCGCGATCGCGCTGCCGATCGTGTTGCATCTGCTGCGGCGGGATGTTGCGCCGGACGTCCCGTTCACGGTGGTGCGACTGCTGCAAAAATCGCCGGTCGAACGATCACGCCAGCGCCGCCTGCGGGATCTGTTGCTGCTCGCCGCGCGAGTTGCGGCCCTGCTGCTGCTGGCCGCCGCCTTTGCGCGTCCCTACGCGCCCGGCGCAGAAGCCGCGGCCGCCGGCCTCCGCATCGTTGCGGTCGATCGATCGTTCAGCATGGGCGCGCCAGGCCGGTTCGAGCGCGCGATGCAGATGGCGACTGAGGCGATCGACGGGACGCCTTTTGGTGAGCGCGTCGCGCTCCTCGCATTCGATGAGCGCGCTGACGTCGTCGCTCCTCCGGGGAGCGCGGCTGATGCGCGCTCAGGGCTACGCGGCTTGTCGGCCGGCAGCGGCGCGACTCGCTACGGGGCGATGCTGATGAAAGCCTCGGAGCTCGCGACAGGAGGCGCCGCGACGCTGGTGGTCGTAACCGATCTGCAGAAGGCCGGTTGGGACGGCGACTCGACCGCACACGTGCCGGCAACGATGACGATCGAGTTGCGCGCCACCGATCCTTCGTCCGAAAACCTCTCGGTATCAGCGCTCGAAGCCGGCGATGAAACAGTGACGGCCTCGGTCCGCAACGCTTCCAGGCAGTCAAAGGCTGGTATGGTCGTGCTTCAGCACAACGATGCGGAAGTCGGGCGCGCGCCGTTCCGGGTCGCCGCTGGCGCGACCGTTGATGTTCCGTTTGCCTGGAAGCGCGCGTCCGCCGGCACGATCACCGCCTCGATCGAAGATCCCGCCGGATACGCCGCCGACAACTCGCGCCACGAGGTGCTGCATGGCGCACTCGCTCCATCGGTGATGGTTATTGCATCGAAAGATGCACCCGGCGAGTACTTGTTCCGTGCATTGGACGCCGCGGCGGCTGGAACGTCGGCCGACCTGAGGGCACAGTCGGTCAGTGCCGAGCAGATCGCTGGCGGGCGCACCGAGGCGATCGGCCGGCAGAGCGCCGTGGTACTGCTGTCAACGCGAGCCCTCGATCGATCCGCTCGCGATGCCATCGTGAAATTCGTCCGCGACGGTGGCGGTGTGCTGGTAGCGGCCTCACCCGACGTCGAACCTGCGATCGTTGCCGGGATGTTTGGATGGAATGCCGCCGAACTGCAGGCTGACACCGCATCACGGCAGGCCTCCTTTGCGGCGACAGATCTACGACATCCGATCTTCCGTCCTTTCGGTTCGCTGGCTGCGAACCTCGGACAGGTCCGCTTCCAACAGACCTGGCGCGTCCGTGCTGATGGATGGCAGGTGCCAGCCAGGTTCAGCGACGGATCCGCCGCGGTGCTGGAACGCGCTGTAGGTGCCGGGAAGGTCGTCGTCTTTGCCTCGGACCTCGATCGCCGCTGGAACGACTTTCCCCTGCACCCCGCCTTCGTTCCGTTCGCAGTGGAGACCGTGCGTTACGTGGCCTCGCGGCCCACGCCGGCTGACGAGTTCCTGGTGGGGCGTGTTCCTTCGGGCGCGCAGGCGGTACCCGGCGTGCAGCAGTTGAACGGGCGAACGATTGCCGTCAATGTGGATCCACGGGAATCGAGCACCACGACAATGACTCGTGCCGAGTTCATGGCGATGATCGACTCGGCGCCGGCCGAGATCAGCCAGGCGCGGCAACACGCGAAAGCGGAACAAGCGGAATCGCGCCAGAGTCTGTGGCAATACGGGCTGATGCTGATGCTGGTCACCCTCGTCGCGGAATCGTTCGCAGGAAAGGCCTGACGATGTCGCAATTGAATGATTTGATTTCGAGCGTGCGGCGCAGGTGGTTCGCCTGTGTCGCGTCGCGAACGATCGGCCTCGCGTCGGCCGCGGCTGCAGTGCCGATCCTCGCCGCGATGCTCCTCGATCGCCTGCTTGCGCCGGCCGGTCTTCCGCTCGTCCTCCTCGGTCTCAGTGCGATCGTGCTCGCCGTGGCAGCCGCGGCAATGATCGGGATGCGCATCGAAAGGCGCCCCGGCGACCGTCGCGTCGCGCGTTTTGTCGAGGAGACCGCCGGCCGGCTGCCGGGAGTGGGCGCGCTCGACGATTGCGTCGTGAGCGCGATTGACGCGAGCGCTGCGGCATCCGAACACGCGGGCTTTGCCGCGCTCATCGTCGCGTCGGCGACCAGGCGCCTCGAAGGAGTCTCCGCCCGCGACCTCATTCCCTCAGCGGCCCTGTGGCGCTCGGTGTCGGTGGGAGCGGCCGGCATCGCGTTCCTGACGATCGTGACAGCGTTGGGATACCCATCGCTCACCCGCGCGCTGGAGACCGCCAGGCTGCGCTTGTTTCCGCAGGCGATCAGCGTCGACGTGCTCCCCGGCGATGTACGCATGCCTGGCGGGAAGCCGCTGGTGATTCGGGCCCGCGTTCGCGCGGGCGATCGGGATTTCACGCAACTGGCGCCGCAGCTCGTGCTGACTTCTGGCGCCGAGTCACGCACGGTCGACATGGTGCGCCGTGCCGAGGGTTTCGAATTCGAGATTGGATCGATCGACCGCTCGTTCAAATACCGGGTGCGAGCCGGTACCGCCGCGTCGCGCGAATTCGCGGTGACGGCATTGTTCCCACCGCGAGTGAAGCAGATCGATGTCAGTTACGACTACCCGTCCTTCAGCGGACTCGCCCCGAGGAACGACGAAGACGGGGGCGACATATACGCCCCGGCCGGAACGCGCGTGCGGATCCGGATTCACGCCGACAAGCCGATCGCCACCGGCCAACTCGCGATGGGATCCGGTGCGGTTCCGCTCGAGGACGCCGGTGCCAACGCGGCCGAGGCCGAGCTGGTGCTGACGCGCGACGACTCGTACCGCGTTCACCTGTCCGACACGGACGGACTCAGCGCGGACGGCGACAGCGAATACTTCATCCGGCTCATGGACGATCGTCCTCCCGACGTCAGGATCCTGCGTCCTTCCTCAGACCAGGGAATCACGCCGCTCGAGGAAGTCACGATCGAAGCACGCGCCGATGATGATTACGGCGTGACGACGCTGGAGCTGGTGTATGCGGTTGGCGGCGGCCGCGAGCATTCGATTCCGTTCTCGCGGATTTCAGGTACGCCGATCCAGAAGACAGGCGCGCACCTCCTCGCGGCTGAAGATCTGAAAGTGCATCCAGGCGACGTGATCACCTATTACGCGCGCGCCCGGGATGTCGGGCGCGGCAAGCGTCCGACGGAATCCAAGAGCGACATCTTCTTCCTGGAAGTGAAGCCCTTCAACGAAGAGTTCGTGGCGGCGCAGAGCCAGGCCGGTGCAGCGCAGGCAGGTGGCGATCCGCAGATCGAGAGCCTGATCTCCGCCCAGAAGGAAATCATCAGCGCGACGTGGAACGTCGAGCGCCGTGCGCGCGGCGGACGTTCGGCCGACGACGTCGCCAACATCGCCAAGGCACAGGCGGAATTGAAAGCCAAACTGGAGCGGCTGGCGGGGGCCGGACGGGCCCGGCGTATCCGTCCACCCGCACCGGAGCGCGCCTCGCCGCAAGCCCAGTTCGGGCGTCCTCCGGCGAGTGAAGGCATGGGCGCGGCGATCGATGCCATGAACCGCGCGGTGGAGCAGCTGTCGAATCTGAAGACGCGCGACGCTATCCCTCACGAGATGGCTGCCTTGAACGTGCTGCTCCAGGCGCAGGCGGAAGTGCGGCGGCGGCAGGTCACGCAGCAGGCGAACGGCGCCGGCAGCAATGGTGGAAATCGATCGGGGCAGGATCTGTCAGCGTTATTCGACAAGGAGCTGCAACGCCAGCAGCGCACCAACTACGAGCAGCGGAGCCAGGTGGAGGAGCGAACGTCGCAGGAAGAGCGCGGCGACGATGCGCTCGATCGCATCAAGGATCTGGCGCGGCGCCAGGAGGAGATCAACCGGAGGCAGCGCGAGCTCGCCCAGATGGCTGCCGAGCAGCGAAAGCGCGAGCTGGAGAAGTTGATGCGCGATCAGCAGGAGCTCCGGCAGCAGGCGGAGGAATTGAGCCGGCAGACCGAGAAGCAGCAGGGTTCGCAACAGGGTTCAGGGGCGGGCAGCTCCGGCATGCGTGATGCCGCTGAACAGATGCGCCAGTCGACCGACGACATGCGGCGTGAAGACGCGGGGAAGGCGCAGCAGAGTGGAGAACGCGCCGCCGATCAGCTGCGTCGCATCGAGCAGCAGATGCGCGGTGCGACTCCGGACGCACGGCAGCGGGCGAGCGGTGAAGTGCGCAGCGAGGCACAGCAAGTGGCGCAGGAGCAGCGCCGCATCGCGGCGGAAGCGGAGCGACTGGACAAGGGAGGCGAGGCCAATGGTGAGCCGCGCAAGCGCCTCGCGGACGAGAAAGAAAAGCTCGCGCAGCGAGTCGACGAACTGCAGCGTTCGGCCGAGCAGTTGGGACGATCGGGCGGCGCAGCCGACCAGGCCGGCAATGCACGCGCGGCAGCGGCCGACTTGCAGCGGCAGCGGATCGCCGACCGCATGCGCGAAACTGCGGCCGCGATGCGGCAGCCGCAGCAAGGGCGCGGCAAGGAAGCAGCACCGGCAGCCCAGGGCACGCAACCGCAGCCATCGCCGTCCGGCAAGCAGCCGGCTGGGAACAGCGCTGCAGGCGAGCAACAACTTGCCCGCGCGCTCGACCAGGTCGTCGACAAACTCGGCGGTACGGCGACCGCAGACGCACGCAAGCTTTCCGAGCAACTCGATCGCACGCGTGAGCTGCGAAACCGGCTGGATGGTCTCGAATCGCAGATGAAGCAGGCGCAGGGGAAGAACGACGGCTCGCTCGAGAAGCTGCAACAGCAGTATGGGCAGGAAATCGATCATGCGCGGCAGGCGCTCGGTGGCAGGGCCGCGGGGGAGCCAGACGACGGCGGCGGGTCGACTCCCGAGCAGCAGGAGTTCAGCCGCTCCGCCCCCGGAACGCAGGCCTTCAAGCAGGACCGCAGCGGTTGGGAGTCGCTGCGTAAGGATCTGAACCGCGCGATGGAGCAGCACGACGCGGCTGTCTCGAAACGATTGGCGGGCACCCTCGGGGACGCGCGCCTGAATGCCGGAGGCAGCGAGCGGGTGCCCGACGACTATCGGCGCTTCATCGCCAAATATTACGAGTCGCTCGCGAAGGTGAAGAAGTAGCTGTGAGCTTCGCCAACCCGCTGCCCTGGTGGGCGCTGGTCGTTGTCTTCGCCGCTGCGGCACTCGTGTCGTGGCACGCGTACCGGCACTTCGCCGTCGCGCCGGTTTGGCGGCACACGCTGGCCGGATTGCGCCTGGTCATACTGCTGGCCATTGTCCTCGTGCTGATGCGGCCGGTCTCCCGCGCGAGCAACGTGGACGCGCATGATGCGATCGTGCCGATTCTCGTCGACACGTCCCGCAGCATGGGCATCGAGGATGCCGACGGCAGGCGCCGCATCGACACTGCGCGTACGTTCATCGCCAATCAACTCTCTCCCGCTCTCCGCGGACAGTTTCAGACCGAGCTGCTGTCCTTCGGCGAAGCCCTCGCGCCGGTTTCTGTAGACGCCCTGGGCGCGGCCTCGCGCCGCAGTGATCTCGCCGGGGCTCTGGCTGCGGCCCGCGAACGCTATCGCGGGCGTCCCGTCGCTGGAATCGTTCTCCTGTCGGACGGCGGCGACACCGGCGGAGCGATCGAGCGGTCCGGAGGAGCGGAAGCGTCGGCGCCAGTGTATGCCTTCGGTGTGGGATCGGAGACGCTTGCTCGCGACAGCGAGGTGCTCAGCGTCACGGCCGCGGAAGCCGTTCTCGACCAGTCGCGCGTGGACCTCGCGGTATCGGCGATCCGGCACAGCGAGAGTGCAGAACCCCTGCAGCTGCGCCTGCTCGAGAACGGGCGTTCGATCGAGGTCCGTTCGGTGCGGCCGCCACCGGGCGGCGGGCCGGTGCGCGAGGTGTTTCACGTTTCGCCGCCGAGTGGCGCAGCGACCATTTATACCGTCGAGATCTCGGGCGATCCGCAGGACGTCGTTCCCGAGAACAACACCCGAAGCCTCCTCGTGCAGCCGCCCGCCCGCCAGCGGCGCGTCCTGCTGGTCGAAGGCGCACCGGGGTTCGAACACAGCTTTCTGAAGCGTGCGCTCGCCGCGGACCGAGGCATCGAATTCGATTCCGTCGTCCGCAAAGGAGTGGACGAGCAGGGGGCGGACACGTTCTATGTGCAGGCAGCGCGGGCCCGGAGCGGTGCGCTGACGGGTGGCTTTCCGCCGGACGCATCCACTCTCTTTGCGTATGACGCGGTGGTGTTCGGCAACGTGGCCGGCAACCAGCTGAACGCGACACAGCAGGCAGCGACCCGTGATTTCGTCGCGCGGCGCGGGGGCGGACTGCTGGTTCTCGGAGCGAGGTCGTTTCTCCGCGGCGGCCTCGTCGGTACCCTGGTCGAAGACGCGCTGCCGCTCACGCTCGATCAACGCGCCGATAACCCAGCGCCCGCCTCGCTGTCGCGGCCGCTCAATCATGTGTCCTTGACTGACTCTGGATTGCTGCACCCGATCATGCAACTGGCCGCGAGCGAAGACGAGACGCGAAAGCGCTGGGAGGGCCTGCCGCCGCTGGCCTCCACTGCCGCCTCGGGGTCGGCGCGGGCGGGTGCGACAGTGCTCGCCACAACGAGCGGGACCGCCGGTGTCGAGCGTACGCTGATCGCGGTTCAGCGCTACGGCGAGGGACGTTCGATGGTCTTCACCGGCGAGGCATCCTGGCGCTGGCGCATGATGCTGCCGTCAGGCGATCGAGGCTACGAAACCTTCTGGCGACAGGCCGTTCGCTGGCTCGCGCTCGGTGCCGGTGATCCGCTCGCGGTGCTGCCGGTCGCGGCGGCGGCACCGGGGGATCCGCTCACACTGCGCATCGCGGTTCGGACCCCCTCGTTCCAGCCGATCCCCGATGCCGACCTCGATCTTCGGATCTCCGGGCCGGACGGACGGCTCCAGCAGGTCGCGGCGGCGGCAGACGCGGACAAGCAGAACAGCGGATTGTTCTCGGCATCGTTCACGCCGCTGCAACCCGGCGTCTACAGGATCACCGCCCGGGCCCGGCGCGGCAGCGAGGACGCCGGGACCGCCTCGGCTTCGTTCCTCGTTGGTGGTGCCGACGTGGAGATGACCGATCCGCGCATGAACCTGCCCGTCCTGAACCGGCTCGCCTCTGCGTCCGGGGGGCAGCTCCTCCAGGCGAACCAGGTGGCAGCCCTGCTCGACGCGCTGCGTCTCAATGCGCCCGCGGCCGCGATGGCGGCGCGACGCGACCTGTGGCACAACGGGTGGTCACTCGGGCTGATCATCTCCCTGCTCGCGGCGGAATGGCTGTTGCGTCGTCGATGGGGATTGAAATGAGCCGCCGTTTCTTCAGAGTCGCTGGGCTTTGCGCAATAACGAGCCTCTTGCTCGGGAGCGCCGCAGCCGCGGAGCAGCGTTTCGCGCTGGTGATTTCCGGGGCGAGTGGCGGCAACGAATACGCCGCCCAGTATGCCGACTGGACGGATTCACTCCTGCGCGTGCTGACGGGCCGGTTGAAGATGAGCACCGATTCCGTGACGATCCTGTCGGACACCGATCAGCCGTCGCAAGCAGCCACCGCGGACAACGTCCGCGGCGTTCTCGGGGCCCTGCGGACGAAAATGACCCGCGACGATCTCCTCGTCATCGTCCTGATCGGGCATGGAACGTTCGACGGCGTCGATGCGAAATTCAATCTCGTCGGCCGAGACCTCGAATCGGCTGAGTGGGCCGCGCTCCTCAAGAACATTCCCGGGCGCCTGGTTGTGGTCAACACGACCGCCGGCAGCTTTCCCTTCATCGAACGGCTGGCGGCTCCTCGCCGCATCGTGATCAGTGCCACCGACTCCGTTGCGCAGCGTTTCGACACCGTGTTCCCGCAATATTTCATCAAGGCGTTCGAAGACGAGTCCGCCGATCTCGACAAGAACGGCCGGATCTCGATCTGGGAAGCATTCGCATCCGCCAGCGCCGCCGTCCGCCGTCATTACCAACAGCGAGGACAGCTCTCGACCGAACGCGCGTTGATCGACGACAACGGCGACGGAGTAGGGCGAGGGGTGGCAGATGACGGCGCTGACGGGTCAGCCTCGAGCCAGACCTATCTCGACGAAACCCGGCCCGGCGCGATCGCGACAGACGAGGAACTGCTCCGACTGCTTCAGCGTCGGGCCCTGCTCGAGGCGGAGTCGGAGGAGCTGAGAATCCGCCGCGCATTTCTCTCGGCGGCTGAATACGCCAAAGAGTTCGAGCGGATCATGATCGACCTCGCCAGGGTGTCGAGCGAGATCAGGAAGCGCACCAAGACTTAGCCGGCGTCGTGCCAGTATGCCTGCCGCGCAGTCGCGCGGAGTCGCGCGATCAATCCACCCAGGACGCCGACAACGAACCCGCCAACGTGGGCCCAGAAGGCCGTTCCACCCGTGGCCGTCGTGGCTCCGAGCGACCCGACGCCGCTGAACAGTTGCATGAGGAACCAGAAGCCGAGGAAGAACAGCGCGGGGATCTCGACGATATCGAGGAACAGCAGCAGGAAGACAGCCGCCAGTATGCGCGAGTGGGGGAAGAGCACGAAATACGCGCCCATCACGCCGGCGATCGCGCCACTCGCGCCGATCATCGGTATCGTCGAGTACGGATGCACCATCGTCTGCGTGATCGCGGCGACCCCACCGCAGAGGACGTAGAACAAGAAAAAGCCGCCATGCCCCAGACTGTCTTCGACGTTGTCCCCGAAGATCCAGAGGTAGAGCATGTTGCCGAGGAAGTGCATCCAGCCGTCGTGCAGGAACATGCTCGACAGGACGTCGGACCACGAGAAGGTCGCGGGCACGACGCCGTAAGCGTATGCGAACAGCTGCAGTTGATGGTCGCTGAGCTGGAGCTCGTAGAGAAACGCAAGTGCGTTGAGCGCGATCAGGCTGATGGTGACGACCGGGGGCGTCCTGGAGGGGATGACGTCACTGATCGGGAACATCGCCCGCAGTATATCGTCGGCCCGTTTGGGGCCGGGTGGCCACCGCCCCTATAATCGAAGCAGTACATGACGGACACCGGCCCATCTAGCCGCGGCGGTTTCTCGAAAGCCTACCTGCGGGCCGTCCTGTGTCTGTACGTGCTGGCGGCCGCGCTGATGCCGCTCGGGCACCATGACATCGCCTGTCACCTGAAGTCCTCGACGCACTGCACCACGTGCGCGGTAGGCGCCTCCGCTGACCTCGGGTCGCACTCCGCAGCCCCGACCGGCTGCGGGCTCGACTACGCTGGAACCGCGATCGGCGCGCCGATTCCCTTCTTCGCAGAGGTGCTGACCCACACCTCGTCCGGCCGCGCTCCTCCCACCCTGTAACCCGTCCAAATCCCACTGTTTTACTGGCGCGTCCAATGCGGTCGCGGCCTGTTTGTCTGTCGAAAAAACACAGGGAGGAATCGTGTACCCAGGGTCCACGTGTATCGCACGCATCCGTGTAAGTACCGTCGCGGTGTTGATCGCGTGCTCGTTCGCCGCGACAACGTCGGCGCAAAGCCAGGCGCCAGCACCGCCGCAACCGCAGGATCCGCAGCAGTTGCGCGAAGAACTGGACCGCTTGCGGAAGGAGTTCGAGGCGATCCGCGACACGTACGGTCAGCGACTGGCGGCGCTCGAGGCGCGCATTGGAGAAGCCGCAGCGGCCCCGGGCGTGCCCGCTGCGCCGGCGCAGCCTGGTGCGGTTGCGGGCGTTGTCCCCCCTCCCCCCACTGCGCCGCCTCCCCCCCCGCCGCCAACTCCGGCGGGTGAGGCGCAAGTACCCGGTGGCGCCGCCGGTGCCGGCGGACCAGAAGGACCGCTGCCCGTTTACGGCAACGCCAGTGCGTCGTCCAAGATCTTCAATCCCGACATGTCGGTGATCGGCAACTTCATCGGCGCGACCGGGAGCAACAAGATCAACCCGCTGCCGCCGCTCGAGATGCACGAGGCCGAGGCGACCTTCCAGGCGATTGTCGATCCCTACGCGCGCGCTGACTTCTTCTTCGCCCTCTCACCCGAAGGAGTGGAGATCGAAGAGGGCTTCCTCACGCTGACGAGTCTTCCCGGCGGGCTGCTCGCAAAGGTCGGAAAGATGAAGCAGCAGGTTGGAAAGGTCAACACCCAGCACGCCCACTCCCTGTCGTGGGTGGACACACCGCTCGCGAACCAGAACCTGCTCGGAGGAGAGGACGGCCTGTCTGATTCGGGAATCTCGGTCTCGAAGCTGATTCCCAATCCAGCGCTGTTCCTCGAAGCGACCGGCGAGATCTACCAGGGATCGTCGGGTGTGTTTGTGTCGCACAAGCGCAGCGACATCAGCTGGGTGGCCCGTCTGCGGGGGTATCGCGATGTCACTGAAGCCACCAATGTCGACATTGGTGCGTCGTACGCGAGAGGCAGCAACGACGTCGGTTCCGACTTCAAGACAGAGATCGTCGCGGTCGACGCGACGGTTCGCTACCGGCCGCTCCAGCGAGCGCTCTATCGCCGGTTCCTCGGCAGAACGGAGCTGTTCTGGAGCCGCCGCGAGCAGCAGACCGGCGTCAATCCCGCGTTCGGAATGTACGTATCCGGTGACTACCAGTTCGCTCGACGCTGGTTTGCCGGTGCGCGATACGACTGGAGCGAACGCGCCACTGATTCGAACCTGAACGACAAGGGAGTATCCGCGCTGCTGACCTTCTGGCCGAGTGAGTTCAGCCAGGTTCGGGGCCAGTACCGTCACATCAACTACGCCGAGGGGATCAAGTCGAACGAGCTCCTCTTCCAGTTCCTGTTTTCGATCGGCGCGCATGGCGCGCATGTTTTCTAGACGTGAGGACCAACATGACCAAGAAGCTTTCGTTTTTCGCAGCGTGCCTGGCCGCGGCGCTGAGTATTCCGGCGAACGCGTCGGCCGCGATCAAGGTGATCACGGCGACCCAGGATCTCGCCGCCCTTGTCACGGAAGTCGGCGGCGACAAGGTGAGCGTCGAGTCGCTGGCGCGCGGCTACCAGGACCCGCATTTCGTCGAGGCGAAGCCGAGCTTCGTTTTCAAGTTGAATTCCGCCGATCTCCTGGTGGTGGTCGGACGGGAACTCGAGATCGGCTGGCTGCCTCCGCTGATCACACAGAGCCGGAACGCGAAGCTGCAGCCCGGCGGCGCGGGGTACCTCGACGCGTCGCAGAGCGCCCGCATCCTCGACATGCCGACGGGGCAGATCACACGGGCGATGGGAGACGTTCACCCCTCCGGCAATCCGCACTACTGGCTCGATCCGGCCAACGGACGCCGAATCGCCAAAGCAATCCAGGACAAGCTGACGGAATTGAGTCACGGCGATGCCGCCTATTTCGCCCAGCGCTATGCCGACTTCGACCGTCGACTCGGCCAGGCCGAAGCACGCTGGAAAGCGACGCTCGCGCCGTACAAGGGCACCAAGGTTGTGACGTATCACCGCTCGTGGCCGAATTTCGCTGAAGCGTTCGGCCTCGACGTGATCGGTTACGTCGAACCGAAGCCCGGTGTCCCGCCGTCACCCTCTCATACCCTCGACCTGATGCAGCAGATCAAGGCACAGGGAGTGAAAGTGATCCTGGTTGAACCGTACTTCGACCTGAAGACCCCAAACGCCATCGCGCGGGATACCGGCGCGAAAGTACTCGTCATGACGCCTTCGGTCGGTGGAGTGAAAGAGGCGACGGACTACATCAAGTTGTTCGACTACGACATCGATCTGCTGGCCTCAACGCTCAAGTCCGCTTCGGGACACTAAAATATGACCGACCTTTCGTTTACTCAGATCGTCGAGTTCCTGGCGGCTCCGTTCGTCGCCAGCCTCATCCTCACCGGCATCCACTCGTACCTCGGACTGCACGTCGTGGAGCGCGGGGTCATCTTCGTCGACCTCTCGCTCGCGCAGATTGCGGCGCTGGGCGGCACGATTGCGCTGCTGATGCCGTTCTCGGGCGGAGATCCTCACTCGCCTGGCGTCTACTGGGTCAGCCTGCTGTTCACGTTCATGGGCGCAGGCATCTTCGCCTTGGTTCGCGGACGCCAGAACAAGATCCCGCAGGAAGCGATCATCGGTATCAGCTACGCGGTAGCGTCTGCCGCCGCGATCTTGGCGATGAGCAAGTCGACCTCTCAGGCTGAGCACCTCAAAGACATGCTCGTCGGCAACATCATCGCGGTCTCCTGGCCTGAGGTGACCAAGACCGCGCTGTTGTACGGAGCGGTCGGCATCTTCCATTACGTTCTGCGCAAGCCCTTTCTTGCCATCTCCGTGCAGCACGACACGCCTGAAGCGACCGGCCTCAACGTCCGCTTCTGGGACTTCCTCTTCTATGCCTCGTTCGGGCTGGTCGTGACCTCATCGGTTGCGATCGCCGGAGTGCTGCTCGTGTTCTGTTACCTGATCGTTCCAGCGGTGGCGGCGATGCTTTACGGGGAGACGATCGGCGGGCGGCTGGCGATCGGCTGGGTCATGGGCACCATTGTTTCTGCCCTTGGGGTATACCTGTCGCTCATCATGGATCTGCCCACGGGAGCCACGATCGTCTGCACGTTCGGCTTCGTTTTGGTGCTGATGGCGCTGGTCCGGCCGCTGGTTCGGCGCGGATCGATGGTCCAGTCGAGATAGAATTTACCGCATGCTTTGTAAGCACTGCGGAACAGAGATCGCCGACAAGGCGATTGTCTGCTACCGCTGCGGCGTCGGAACCACCGAGCCGGTCCGGCAAGCTCCGGCTCGACGCCGGAAGTTGAATCCGCTATTCTCGTTTGTTACCGTCGTGTTTCTCCTGCTGGTCGCCCTGTTCCTGGGGCAGGCATCGCGGACCGCGGCGAACCCCGGCACGATGCAGACGCTTGCCGGCGTACTGGTGGGGATAGCGATTCTGCTCCTGGTGGTTCGTATGGTGAGGCGCCGTTGATGGGGGAAGCTCGTCTCGAAGTCACCGACGCACTCGGTCGCCGAGTGGTCCCGATCGTCAAAGCACCGTTCGAGATCGGCCGCCGCGAAACCAACGACTTGCGGCTGGCCGGCAGCGAGGTCTCGCGCGACCATGCCCTGATCGAGAACGAGAACGCCAAGTTCATTCTGCGCGACCGCAATTCCCGCTACGGCACATTCGTCAACGGCGAACAGATTACGGAGAAGACGCTCTCGCACGGCGATCGCGTACGGCTCGGACGTACAGGAGGCGCCGAAATGGTGTTCCTGACCGAAGCGGCCGATGCCCCGCCGGCGATCGAAAAATCGACCACCACCGCAATCGGTGACCTGCGCCAGATTACGGCGCTGCTCGAAGGCTTGCGCGCGCTCGGATCAGGCCGGGTGCTCGACGACGTGCTTGCGCTGGTGCTGAATTCGGCAATCGACGTCAGCGGCGCTGAACGCGGGTTCATCATGCTCGAGGGCGCCACCCGCGAGCTCGAATTCAAAATGGGCCGCGGCCGCGGACGTGTCACGCTGTCCGGCGGCAGTTTCGCGACCAGCCGGAAGATCCCCGAAGAAGTGTTCCGCACGGGTGAACCGCGACTAGTGGCCGATCTGCTCGATGGCGAGCTGGCCAACGTCCACATGGGCACGGTGGCTCTCGGCATCCGCAACGTTCTCTGCGTCCCCCTGAAGCTTGTGCGTTATGTCGACAAGGTGGAGGAGGGAGACGCGGACCGGCGCATCGGCGTCCTGTATCTCGACAGCCGCGAGAAGGGGCTCCTGATGTCGAGTTCCACCCGCACCGCGCTCGAGACCTTCGCGACTGAAGCCGCCGTCGCGATCGAAAACGCACGTCTCTATCGGGAGACGATGGAGAAGGCGAAACTCGAACAGGAGATGCGGATCGCGGCCGAGATCCAGCAGGCGCTGCTGCCCAAGATGGCTCGCGACGCTCCTTACTTCACCGCCGCCGCAGCTTCCTTGCCATGCCGTTCGATCGGCGGCGACTTCTACGATTACGTCGACCTGCCGGACCGTGCACTCGGGTTCGTCTTGGAGACGTCGCCGGCAAGGGACCGCCGGCCGCACTTCTGAGCGCGATGATGCAGGGGATGTTCGCCGCGCAGGCCGCGCGCAGCGAGCCGCCGTCCACCACGATCAGCCGCGTCAACCTCGCGCTCTATCGACGCGGCATCGAATCACGTTTCGTCACGCTGATGTACGGCGCGCTCGAGCAGGGCGGTCAGCTGACGTACTGCAATGCCGGCCACAATCCGCCACTGGTCATCAGCGCGGCGGGGGACAACGTCCGCCGGCTCGAATGCGGCGGGCCGATCGTCGGCCTGTTCGAAGGCGCGACCTACGATGAAGAAACGGTCGTGCTCTCGCCCGGTGACTGGCTGATCGTCTTCAGCGACGGAGTCTCGGAAGCGTTGTCGGCCGATGGTGACGAATACGGCGACGAGCGCATCGTTGCCTGCGTCCAGCAGAACGCGTCGGCCGCGCCGCAACAGCTGCTCGAGGCGTTGTTTGCCGACGTCCGGCAGTTCGCCCACGGTGCCGCCCAGAGTGACGACATCACCGCCATGGTGCTCCGGTATCGAGGGTGACGTGCAGCGCCTGACGCGCCGCGAACGGATCGCCGTCGGGGGTTGGTGTCTCCTCGGGATCGGGCTCTGGAACGGTGTTTACGACATGGTGCTCGGCCAGGGGATCAAGGAGTACCTCTTCCGGAGCACGCTTCACGAGGCCGGACGGGCGCCGCTCGTCTCGATTGCAACGGTAATGGACCCTTTCATCATCGACGCGCTCTGGATCTCCACTTTCTGGGCATCCCTGGTGCTCCTGGGCGGGCTGCTCACCGTGAGGTTCATGCGCAGCCATGAATGATGGATTGATCTACGACTGGAACGGGACGCGCGAGGCGCGACCCCGCGCCGTCATGCTCGATGACGAGACGCTGCGCGACGGCCTGCAGTCGCCCTCGGTGCGCTGCCCCACGATCGACGAAAAGCTTCAGATCCTGCACCTGATCGACAAACTCGGCATCGATACAGCGAACATCGGCCTGCCTGGCGCCGGGCCGCACGTCGTTGCGGACGTTGAGCGCCTGGCCCGGGAGATTGCGGCCGAACGCATGAACGTCAAGGCGAACTGCGCCGCGCGCACCGTGGTCGCCGATATCAAACCGATCGCCGAGATCTCGCAACGTGCGGGCATCCCGATCGAATGCTGTGCGTTCATCGGCTCGAGCCCGCTCCGGCAATATGCAGAAGGCTGGTCGATCGATCAGCTGCTGAAGCTCACCGAGGAAGCGATCGGCTTTGCCGTCGGCGAAGGGTTGCAGGTGATGTATGTCACCGAAGACACGACGCGCGCGGAGCCGGAAACCCTGCGGCGCCTCTATTCGACAGCGATCCGTGCGGGAGCTTCACGTGTATGCGTGGCCGATACCGTCGGTCATGCCACACCGCGCGGTGCGGCCGCCGTCGTCGGATTCGTCAGCCAGGTCGTGCAGGAGTGCGGCGGCGGGATCGGTATCGACTGGCACGGTCATCGCGATCGCGATTTCGCGGTGAGCAACACGCTGGCGGCTCTCGAGGCCGGAGCGACCAGGCTCCACGGCGCGGCCATCGGCATCGGCGAGCGAGTAGGGAATACGCCGATGGACACGCTGCTGGTCAATCTCGTCCTCATGCGCTATATCGACCGCGATCTGTCGGCGCTGGGAGAGTATTGCGAGGTCGTATCGAGGGTGACGGGCGTGCCGATTCCGGCGAACTATCCCGTGGTCGGACGGGACGCCTTCCGCACCGCGACCGGCGTTCACGCCGCGGCGGTGATCAAGGCATTCCGCAAGAACGACATGGCGCTCGTGGACGCCGTCTACTCGGGAGTGCCCGCGAGCATCGTCGGGCGCGAACAGGAGATCGAGATTGGCCCGATGTCGGGCAAGTCGAACGTCCTCTTCTGGCTGGAGCGCCGTGGGGTGCAGGCCGATGACGCGACGGTGGACCGCATCTTCGCCAAGGCGAAAGCATCCACCTGCGTGTTGAGCGAAGAGGAAATTCGGACGGAGATCAGTTGATGCGATTGACGCTGCTGGCCTGCCTCGTTACTGACCGCGTGTGCCTCGGCACAGACCCCCGCCACGGCCAAGGCGGGTGCATTCGACGGCGCCAGGGCCTTCAAGGACCTGGCGCAGATCGTCGCTATTGGGCCGCGTCCGGCCGGATCAGAGGGCGCGCAGAAGACTCGCGACTACATCAAGCAGCAGCTCGCGGCCATCGGTGTCCAGGCGGTCGAACAGACGTTCGACCAGGAGACGCCGGCCGGAACAGTCCGGATGGTCAATGTGAGCGCGACGTTTCCTGGCAGCGGCCAGGGACGGCTGGTGATCGCGGGGCACTACGACACCAAGTTGTTCAAGGAGTTTTCCTTCGTCGGGGCCAACGACGCCGGATCCAGCACCGCGTTTCTCCTGGAGCTCGCCCGCGCGCTCAAGGGGCGCGCCAACGCGGTGCCGATCGAGCTGCTGTTCCTCGACGGTGAGGAAGCGGTGGGCGAATGGTCGACCGGCAACACGTTCGGCAGCCGTCACTACGTCGACGCAGCGGTCAAGGCCGGTACCGTCAAGCAGATCAAGGCGCTCGTTCTCGTCGACATGATCGGTGACCGTCAGCTGGTGATCAAACGCGAGAGCAATTCGACGCCCTGGCTGAAGGATGCGATCTGGTCCGCTGCCAGGCGCCTGAACCGCGCTGAGTTCGTCTCGGATTCCACCCCGATCGAAGACGACCACCTGCCGTTCCTCGCGGCCGGTATCGACTCGGTGGACCTGATCGACCTCGAGTACCCCGATGCGACGATGCGTTACTGGCATACGGCCGACGACACGCTCGACAAGACGGCGGCGGCCAGCCTGCAGGCGGTCGGCGACGTGGTGCTCGCCGCGTTGCCGGCGATCGAGCTCCGCATCAAGTAGACCTTTCCACTGGAGAAGATGATGGCAATGTTGCGTGTGGCAAGTCGGCTGGCGTGTGTCGCGATCGCGGCCGGTGCAGCCCTCGCCTGGACTCACGAGGCCCCGACGGCGCAAGGCGCAGGCGGACCGTACGACACCGCACTGTATGCAGGTCTCCAGTGGCGCTTGATCGGGCCGTTCCGGGGAGGCCGGGTGGACGCCGTCAGCGGCGTGCCCGGCCGGCCCAACGAGTTCTACTTCGGGTCGGTCAACGGCGGCGTCTGGAAGTCGGTCGACGCAGGACGCGTCTGGACACCAATCTTCGATTCGCAGCCGGTCGCCTCGATCGGCGCGTTGGCCGTTGCCCCGTCCGCTCCGGACACGATCTATGTCGGCAGCGGTGAATCGACGCTGCGTGATTCGACCGGCTTCGGCAACGGCGTCTACAAGTCGACCGATGCGGGCAAAACGTGGACGCATCTCGGCCTCGATGACACGCAGCACATCGGCAAGGTTGCGGTTGATCCGAAAAATCCCGAGATCGTGTTTGTCGCGGCGATCGGCAACTTGTACAAGGCCAACGCCGATCGCGGCGTCTTCCGCAGCAGCAACGGCGGCCGGACGTGGACCAAGGTCCTCTTCAAAGACGAGAACGTAGGGGCGGTAGACGTTGTCATCGATCCGTCGGATTCCCGCGTCGTTTACGCCGCACTCTGGAACACGCGCCGCCCACCGTGGTTCACCTATCAGCCGACCAACGGGCCCGGCGGCGGCCTGTTCAAATCTGTCGACGGCGGAACGACCTGGACGCAGCTGACCAACGGATTGCCGTCCGCCTGCATCGGCCGGAGCGGGATCGCGGTCGCGCCAAGCAATCCGCGGCGCGTGTACGCGATCGTTGACGACCTGCTGCCGGAACCGAAGGGCGCTGGCTCACCGCCATGCCCCGGCACACCACCTCCGGCCCCCGCGCGCGGGTCCGGAGCCGGCAATGCGACGCCACTCCAGGGCGGACTCTATCGGTCCGACGATGCCGGTGCCACGTGGACGAAGATGTCGACCGACGGGTCGAGCATCGCCGGTCTTGCCGGTCGCGGCTGGTACTTCGAGAAGGTAGCCGTCGATCCCAGGAACGCCGACATCGTCTACGTCCCGAACGTCGCCGTGTACCGGTCAAAGGACGGCGGGCGCTCGTGGGTCACCCTGCGCGGCTCGCCCGGCGGCGACGACTATCACCAGGCGTGGATTTCGCCCGATGATCCCGACACGATGATCGTCGCCAGCGACCAGGGCGCCATCGTGACGCGGAATGCCAGGACGGAAGACGTGAAGAACGTCACCTGGAGCTCCTGGTTGAATCAACCGACGGCGCAGCTCTATCACGTCTCGACCGACTACCGCTTCCCGTACTGGGTCACCGGCGCGCAGCAGGATAGCGGAGCGGTTGCGGTTCGCAGCCACGGAAAGTTCGCGGGGATTTCGATGCGTGACTGGGAACCGATCGGTCCGGGTGGCGAGAGCGGCATGACCGCGGGCGATCCCCTCCACCCCGGTGTCGTGTTCGGCGGAACCGGATCGCGCTGGGATCTGGAGCTCAATAGCGTCGCCGGTGCCGTGTCGGCGCCGCAGGGCCCCGAGCCCGCGCGCTCGGATTGGACGCAGCCGCTGGTGTTCTCGCCGGCCGATCCGCACGCGCTGTACCACGGGAGCCAGTACCCGTTCAAGACGACGGATGACGCGAAGACGTGGACGCGCATCAGCGACGACATGACCCGTCCCGATGCCGGGGTGCCGCCGGCGATGGACGAAGTCGCCGCGCGCGACACCGATCGCAACGGGACGAAGGGCGTCATCTACACCATCGCCCCCTCGCCGCTCCAGAAGCCGCTCCTCTGGATCGGAACCGATGACGGGCTGATTCACGTCACGACCGACGATGGCAAGACCTGGCAGAACGTCACGCCCGCGGCAATTACGGCCTGGAGCAGGATCACGATGCTCGAGGCCTCGCATTTCGATCCGGCCTCGGCGTACGCCAGTGTCGATCGACACCAGTTGTCGGATTTCGATCCGCATCTCTATCGCACACGCGACTCCGGCAAGACATGGCAGGAGATTACGCGCGGCCTGCCCAAAGGCGCCTACCTGCACACGGTCAAGGAAGATCCACGCCGCAAGGGACTGCTCTTCGCCGGCAGCGAGCGCGGAGCATTCGTGTCGTTCGATGACGGCGACAACTGGCAGTCGCTGCAGTTGAACCTGCCGGTCACTTCGGTGCGCGACTTCGAAGTGCACGGCACCGACCTGATCGTCGCGACCCACGGCCGGGGGTTCTGGATCATGGACGACATCAGCGTGCTGCGGCAGCTCGGCGCCGAGGTCACTTCCGCGGATGCGTACCTGTTCAAGCCGTCGGAGGCGATCATGCTGATCCAGGGAGATGACAACGGCACGCCGACGCAGAAGGACGAGCCGCAGGTGCCGACGCCCCCGTCGGGTGCGATCATCGACTACTACCTGAAGGCTGCCTCCACCGGGCCCGCCACGCTGGAAATCGTCGATGCGGCCGGCACGACAGTCGCGAACTACTCGAGTGCGCCGCCGGCCGCGGCCCCCGCCACAGCCGCGTTTCCGCCGAACGTGACACCGCTCTGGCGTCCGGCGCCGCAGGTATTTTCAGGAGCAGCGGGACTTCACCGCGTGATCTGGAATCCGGCTGGTGGAGGCCGAGGCAGGGGAGCGCGCGCGGCGTCCACGGCAGGCCCAGGCAGCTACACCGTCAAGCTGACGGTCAACGGCCGGACCTACACGCAGCCGCTCGTGATCAAAAAAGATCCCCGGGTGAGTCCCTAACGGTTAACTCCAAACTTCAAACTCCAAACTCCAAACGTCAAACTCCAAGACCGGAGTTAGGCGACGTTTTGGAATTTGGAGTTTGGACTTTGGAGTTGTTTTTCTACCGTCTCTTGTCCCTGGCGACGTAGTCGCGGGGCCCTGAGCCGGTGTAGATCTGGCGCGGGCGCGCGATCTTCTGGTCCGGGTCGAGCAGCATCTCCTCCCACTGCGCGATCCAGCCGGCGGTGCGGGGAATGGCGAAGAGGACCGGGAACATCGACACCGGGAATCCCATCGCCTGGTAGATGAGACCCGAGTAGAAGTCGACGTTCGGGTACAGCTTGCGCGACACGAAGTAGTCGTCCTCGAGCGCGATCCGTTCCATCTCGAGCGCCATCTCCAGCAATGGATTCTTGCCGGTGACCTCGAACACCAGGTCCGCCATCCGCTTGATGATCTTGGCCCGCGGGTCGTACGACTTGTAGACCCGGTGGCCGAATCCCATCAGGCGTCCCTCGCCGGCCTTCACCTGCTTGATGAACGCGGGGATCTTGTCCTTGGATCCGATCTCCTGCAGCATCTGGAGCACGGCTTCGTTGGCGCCGCCGTGAAGCGGGCCGTAGAGCGCTGCCGCGGCGCCGGCCAGCGCGGAGTATGGATCCACCTGCGAGCTGCCGATGTTGCGCATGGCGCTGGTGCTGCAGTTCTGCTCGTGATCGGCGTGCAGGATGAAGAGCACGTCGAGGGCGCGCTCGAGCACGGGATGAGGCTTGTAGCGCGGCTCGGTCATCTTGAACAGCATGTTCAGGAAGTTGCCCGAGTAGCTCAGCTCGTTGTCCGGCAGCACGTAGGGACGGCCGATCGTGTGCCGGAAGGCGTAGGCGGCGATGCTCGGCACCTTGGCAATCAGCCGGATCGTCTGCAGCCTGCGCGAGCGCTCGTTGAAGATGTCCTTGGCATCCGGATAAAAGGTGGAGAGCGCTCCGACCGCGCTCAGGAACATTCCCATCGGGTGTGCGTCGTAGCGGAACCCCTCGAGGAACTTCTTGATGTTCTCGTGGAGCATCGTGTGCAGCGTGATCTCCCTCGACCACTGCTGCAGCTGGCCGTCCTGCGGCAATTCGCCGAACAGGATCAGGTACGCCGTTTCGAGAAAATCGCTGTGTTCGGCAAGCTGTTCGATTGGGTACCCGCGGTAGAGCAGGACGCCCTTGTCACCGTCGATATAGGTGATCTTGCTCCGGCACGCGGCCGTGTTCATGAACGCCGGGTCGTAGGTCATCATCCCGAAGTCGTCGTCGGCCACCTTGATCTTGCGCAGGTCCATCGCGCGGATCGTGCCGTCCTGGATCGGGAGTTCGTACTGTTTGCCGGTGCGGTTGTCGGTAATCGTGAGCGTATCGGCCATTAGAGTGCTTCACACATCATCATCTTGCGGCGCATCGGGGTCGTTTTCCGGCGGAGCGTCGCCCGGGACCCGGTAGTCGCCCGTCAGCCAGTGCCCCAGGTCTGCAAGCTTGCAACGCTCGCTGCAGAACGGCCGCCATTCCGGTTCGACCGGGTGGCGCCGGCAATACGCGCAGGTGGGTTCCGGCATTATTGAACTCCAGCCTGCCATGAAGGGCTGCCGCGGAGTGTATAACCCGATTATTGTAGTGCACGCCGCCGCGGGGAACTACGCGCGCCCGGATCCGGGGGACGGACGGACAGCGTCAGCGGCATGGTGTCGCACGTCGCGCGCGGACACCATGAAGATGACGTCCTCGGCGATGTTGGTGGCGTGATCGCCGATCCGCTCCAGGTGGCGCGAGATCAGGATGAGGTCGAGCGCAGGCTCGATCTTCGTGGGATCCGCCAGCATGCAGGTGAGGAGCTCGCGAAAGACCTGCGTTTTGAGCGCGTCGAGCGTGTCGTCCTCGTCCAGTACCGCGTGAGCCATCGCGGTATCGCGGCGAACGAACGCATCCAGCGAATCCCGGAGCATGGCCTGCGCGATCGTCGCCATGCGGGGGATGTCGATCAATTCGTTGACGGGGGGATGACGCAGATACCTGGTGACCGCCTCGGCGATGTTGATGGCGAGATCGCCTACGCGCTCGAGATCCGTGTTGATCTTGACTGCAGACACGATCGCGCGCAGGTCGACAGCCATCGGCTGATGCAGCGCCAGCAGCGTGAAACAGCGGTTGTCGATCTCGATATGGAGCTGGTTGATCGGGCCGTCGCCGCCGAGCACGCGCGTCACCATCCCGACATCGCGGGTGACCAGGCTCTGCACCGCCGTCTGCACCCGGTCCTCCGACAGGCCGCCCATCTCGAGCAGCCGCACTTTGAGCTGGTCGAGCTCTTCCTCGAAATGTCTCACGCGCTCAGCCATCAACCGAACCTTCCCGTCACGTAGTCCTCGGTCAGCTTCTCCGCCGGGTTGGTGAACATCCTGTCCGTGGGACCGTACTCGACAAGCTTACCGAGCCAGAAGAACGCCGTCCTGTCCGACACGCGCGCCGCCTGCTGCATGTTGTGAGTCACGATGACGATCGTGTAGGTGGTCTTCAGCTGGTAAACCAGCTCCTCGATGCGCTGGGTGGCGATCGGATCGAGCGCCGATGCCGGTTCGTCCATCAGCAGAATCGCCGGCTTCACAGCGAGGGCCCGGGCGATGCACAGCCGCTGCTGCTGCCCGCCAGACAGCGCGAGCGCGGAATCATGCAGCCGGTCCTTCACCTCGTCCCAGATCGCGGCCGCCTGCAGGCTTTCTTCGACCCGCGCCTGCAGTTCAGCACGGCTCGACGTCAGCCGGTTGATGCGCAGACCGTAGGCGACGTTCTCGAAGATCGACTTCGGGAACGGATTGGACTTCTGGAACACCATCCCTACGCGGCGGCGAAGATCGACGACATCGGTGGCGGGACGATAGATGTCCTGTCCGTCGATCATCACCCGTCCCTCGACGCGGGTGCCCGGAATGATGTCGTTCATCCGGTTGAGCGTCCGCAGAAACGTGCTCTTGCCGCATCCGGACGGTCCGATGAACGCGGTGACGATGTTTGATGCCAGGCCGACGGTGATGCCGTCGAGCGCCTTTTTCGGACCGTAATAGAAGCTGAGATCCTGGACGTCGATCGCAGTGGGCCGCTCGGGCGCCGCGGACTGTGACGGCGGCGCAGCGAGCGCGGGGACACGCAACGGAGGACTCTCGAGAGTGTTCATGCCTACCGCCACACGTTAGCGGCCCGGCATTTCACCCCGATTTCCCTCGTGTAAATTCGATGTAAACGCCGCGCGGGGCTAGAGCGCCGGCGGAATCGTCGCGACGGCCGTCTCGGATTCCGCGAGAAACGCGCCGATCTGCCGGCGGAGTTCGTCCTGGATCACTTCGACCTTGCGCCGCGCATCCAGCACCCGGAAGCGGTACTCGTCGGCCATCGACGAATACTCCTTCAGCAGCGACTTCTGGTACGTGCGGAAGCTCTCGTAAATGTCGTCGCCGATTTTCATGTCCATGCCGGATTCCCAGTAGTCCATCCCGCGAGACTGGAGGATCCGTTTGATCAGTGTCTTTTCATCGATTCGCAGATAGAACACCAGGTGCGGCACGATCGCGAAGCCGTAAAGGTTGCGCACCCAGGTGCGATCGACTCCACGCACGCCTGCGCGCGCCATCGCGGTGTAAACATACCTGTCGGAGAGAACGATGAAGCCGGCCTTGAGCGCCGGGATGATCTCCTTCTCCAGCCGGTCGGCGAAGTCGGTCGCGTAGAGAAGCACGAAGGTGAGCTTGTTGAGCGTGTTGCTCGCCTTGGCGATCTCGATCGTCGGCTGCATCAGCTCGGATCGCGTCCATCCGGTTTCGACGACCCCGTACCCCTGGACTTCGAGCCACTCGCGTAACAGCCGTATCTGTGTCGAGCGTCCGACGCCGTCGGTTCCCTCAATCGCGATGATTTTGCCGGGATACCCGTCGATCGGAAGGTAGGGAATGGGATTGCCGTAATACGTGCCTGGTCTCGGCCCGTCCGCAATCTCCTCAGGCGATGTCGTCGAGTTGCTCGTCGTCATGTGCTATCTCCAGGTGCTGCGACACCAGCTTGCGGTAGATCCGCTGTTGTTCGGTGATGCTGCCGGTGGCATTGACAACGCTCAGGTCGAACTCCTCGACCAGCCTGTCGTATTCGTCCAGGACCTTGCCCTGGAAGATACGGAAGCTCTCGACCGCGTTGTTGCTCCAGCCCATGTCCAGGCCTGCCTCGTAGAACTTCAACTTCACCCGGCGTGCGAGCAGCCGATCGGTGGAGACCTCGATCGGTACGCGGAAGTACACGGAGAGATCGGGCTTGACGGCAAAGCTGTAAAGCTCGCGCACCCACTTCCGTTCGACCCCGCGCGCCGCATCGCGGGCGAACGCCGTGTAGGCGTAGCGATCGGCGAGCACGATCATGCCGGCCTTGAGCGGCGGGATGATGTTGTAGAGCAGCCGGTCCGCGAAATCGGTCGCGTGCAGCAGGCTGAACGTCATCGGCGTCAGCGTGTTCTTCTTCTTGCCGGTCTTGGTGGCGGCCTTCACCAGGCGCGAAGAGTTCCACTCGGTGACGACCACGTTGTGGCCGGCGGCGCTAAGCCATTTTGCCAGCAGTCCGAGCTGCGTCGTCTTTCCGGATCCGTCGATTCCCTCCACGACGAACAGTTTTCCTGGATACTCGTGCGGTGTCGTGAGTCGGTTCAGCATGCTTGTTCTTGTGGGTGACGGGCTTCATCGGGCCGAGTTGGAACCGGATCGGTTTGCCGAGCATCTCTTCGAGCGGTTGCGCGTGCCGGTTGGCGGACCAGAGCTCGAGCTCCGCGTCGCCGGTTGCCCGCAGTCGCGCGACGTAATGGTCGGCGCGCGGGTAGAAGTCCAGCGTGGTGACGGCCTGCGCATGGCTGCGGTCGAGACCCTCGGCGAGACGCACCATCGCCGACAGGCGCTTGACCACCTTCCGAAGCCGGGAGTCGAGGCCGCGATAACCCTCGTGTGACTTCCGTCGGTGTGGCCTGGCGGTGATATCGCGCGAGCAGTGCGATGACGTCCTTCTCGTGCGGCTCGAAACCGCGCAGATCCCCATTCTTGATCAGGTAGTACGAATGCCGGTGATGACGCTCGTAGCTGATATGCACACCGACGTCGTGGAGCAGGGCGCCATACTCGAGCCACTCGCGCTCGCGGTCGCCGAGCCCGTGGGTCGAGCGCGTCTGGTCGAAAATGCTCAGCGCGATCCTCGCCACCTGCTGCGCGTGCTCCGGCCAGAACCCGCACCGCTCCCCGAGTTCGATGATGCTGCGGCGCCGGACGTCCGGGTAGCGTTCCGCCTTCCGGATCTTCGCACTATTCCTGTGGACGTAATCGAGAACGAGGCCTTCTCTCAACGCGAGGTCGCAGAGCGTCACGTCCTCTGCACCCAGCCGGCGCAGGATCGTATCGAGCAGGACGGCTCCGGCGACGCTCAAATCCGCACGCCGCGGGTCCAGGCCGGTCATATGGAGGCGTTCGTCCAGGCTCGCCTCGACCAGCCGCTTGCGCAGCCGATGAATGGCCTTGGCGCTGACTCGCTGGTTGCGCACCTCTGCAACCGGATGCCCGTCCTGCAGGAGCGCCAGCGAGCCAAGACTCAGGATGGTGCCCGACGTGCCGATCACCCGATCGAAGCCTCGGCCGGCGAGTTCGGACAGGTACTGACCCATCTCGCGGTTGATGTGTTTGACGAGGCGGCGTTCGTCCCGTCCCGACAGCGGGTCCGACTTGGCGTAGCGTTCCGTCAGCCTGATGACGCCGGTCTTGAAGCTCTGTCCGGCGGCCAGGTGCGCCGCCGTTCCGAGTGTCACTTCGACGCTGCCGCCACCGATGTCGACCACGCACGCGGTCGAACTGCCCACGTCGACACCGTACCCAGCGGCCATGTGGATCAGGCGCGCTTCTTCGGCGCCCGGAATGACGCGGACCTGGATACCCGTCTGTCGCTCGACCTCGTTGATGAAGTCGCCGCCGTTGTCAGCCTCGCGGGTGGCGCTGGTCGCCGCAGCGATGATCTCGTCGACCTTGTGAGACTGCGCCAGCCGCTTGAACTTGGACAGCGTCTGCAGGGCGGAGGCGGTGGCCGTCTCGGTCAGGCTCCGGCCGTCGAGCCCACCGGCGCCCAGACGCACCATGTCCTTTTCACGATCGATGACCTCGAAGGACAGGTCCGGCCGGACCTGTACGACGATCATATGGATCGAATTGGTACCGATGTCGATGGCGGCAATGCGCATGCGTTCGGATATTCAGCTCAGCGGTGCGGCTCTTGCTTACGAGGCCGAAGGATATACTGGGAAAACTGAGCTATTTGGCCGGCATCGAAATCGTATCATGAGCACTCGGACACCCAAGCTAACCTCTTTATTACTAACGAGAAGGGTCCGTGCCCTTCACCGCTATCTTCCCGCCGCGGTGGCGGGAGATGACCACGGGGTGCACCAGGCCCGGGTGGCGTCAAGGCGCCTCCGTGAGGCCGTGCCTGTTCTGGCCGGCCGTCTGAAAGGGTCGAAAGCGGGGAAGGCCAGCCGGAAAATCCGGCGCCTGACGCGAGCGCTCGGCGAGGTTCGAGAGCTCGACGTGACCCTTCACCTCCTCGATGAGCTCTCCTCGTCGGACGAGTTGTCGAAAGCCGCGCTCCAGGATGTGCGCCTCCACGTGATGGCTGAACGAGCCGAGAAGCGCGAGGCCATGCTCTCCAAACTGGGGCACGTCGACGCTGCCAAACTGGATCGGCGTCTCGAGTCGGTCAGTGAGGCGGTCGAACTCGACACCGAACAGACCTGGCGCCAGGAGCTCGGCGCCCGGCTGCTGAAACGCGCGAAATTTCTCGCAGCCGCAATCGAACAGGCGGGGCAACTCTACGCGCCCGAACACCTGCACCAGGTTCGGATTGCGGCCAAGAAGCTGCGGTATGGGCTCGAGATGGCGGCCGACAGCGGGGTGGCTGCCGCAAACCCCATGGTGAGAGCGTTGAAACGAACGCAAGACAACCTCGGACGGTTGCACGACCTGCAGGTGCTGCAGGCGCACGTCGCGGCGGTGCAGGCCGCTCCGGCGGGCCGAGCGGTCCCGCACGAGGGCCTTGGCGCGATTGCCGGGCGCATCGAAGAAGAGTGCCGCCGGCTGCATGGCAAGTACGTCGCGCAGTCGGAGCTGCTGCGCGAGCTGACGGTGACGGTCACCACCCAGCTGGTGCCCAGGATCGCGCGGCGCACCAGGCAACTCAAGATGAAGATGCCGGTCCGCAAGCACCGCGGCCTTGCCGGGGCCGCACGGTAGTGGCGACGTTGGAGCTTTATCTGATCCGGCACGGTGTGGCGGCCGAACGCGGGTCAGACTACCCGGACGATTCGAAGCGGCCGTTGACCGCTGACGGCATATCGCGCCTTCGCAAGGAGGCCAAGGCGCTGGCCGAACTGGACGTCGACTTCGACCAGATCATCGCCAGTCCGCTGGTGCGGACGAAACAGACCGCCGACATCTTCGCCCAGGCGCTGTCGTCGCACCCGACGGTCGTGCTCTCCGATGCGCTGGCGCCTGCCGGCACCCCGACTGCCGTCTTCCAGGAGCTGGGCAAACACATGCGCCGCGCGCGGATCGCCCTGGTCGGACACGAACCGAACCTCGGCGAACTGGCGGCGCGCCTGATCGGGGCACGCACGCCGATCGAGTTCAAAAAGGGGGCGATCTGCAGGATCGACTTCGAGGTCTTTCCACCGAAGGGCACCGGCGTCCTGCGGTGGTTCGTGACCCCAAAGATTCTCAGACGTCTCAGCTGAGTTCGTTCCGCACCTTCCTGCCCGCCTGCTGCGCCGCCACGGTATCGAATCGCCCCCGATGCGCCATTCCGATGCCGATTTTTTCGTAGAGCGTACCCAGCGTCGCCGCGTCGCGGACCTCCGGGATGCGCCGCGACTTCAAGCGCATGCTGCAGCTCGTGGCCGGCGACCGACAGCATCGCATCTTCTTCGAGATCGATGATCACCTGCGCGCGCAGGTAGCGCAGCGGTCCCGCCGCGCCGCTGAATGCGAGGTGGCCATCCACCCCTGACGGCAGCCGGCGTGTGCGCTCGATGTAGACGATGACGTCGGTCTGGTTCAGGGCGCGCGACGAGAGCGGAGAAGGTCGGTGACCGGCTGATCGCGCGTTTGATCAACGCGGTGATCTGCGGCGTCGCGCCGCGCACGTGCGGGCCGATGTGAGGACTGGTGGGATCGATGATCTGGGCTTCGCCTGCAGCGGCGCAGAACGTCAACAGCAAACCGAGACAGAGTACTCGACAGGTTGCGTGCAGCATTGGGACCTCCCACGGGGAAAGCCCTCATCCATCTACGCGTCGTCCCGATCGCCCGCCTCCACGCGTGCGACCTGGCACGTTAGACGGCCATGCTGCAGGTAAGTTGTCGGTATGTGATGACTAGAATGCGAACTGGGTCTGAATGTAGGTGGCGCGTGACCGGGTGCCGTCGACCCCGCCCTCGTTGAACGACTCGCGGTGCATCAGCGAGAACTTCAGCGCGTGGCGATTCACGTACACGTTCATCCCACCCGACAGGCGCTGCCACGTGCTCTCGAACGCGTCGGCGGTCATCACCTCCGCGCCACCGAGGAATTCGAGCCGTTCGCGCACCAGCATGTATCCTGATTCCACCGACGCCTTGTTCAACGACAGATGGCCATCCACGTATAAACCGCGGGTCGCGCCCGGGTCGAGTGCGTCGGCGGTGACGTGTTCGAATTCCGTTTCGATCGTGACGCCGGACCCCCGTAATCCGCCGCTCAGCTCGAGCGCCGCGACGCTTTCGGCATCCACCCCGTCACCCGTGTGAGGCGCAATGTCGTCGTCATTCCACCAGCGGTACGCGGCGGCGCCGATCGCGAAACGCAGCGGGCCGCGAGTGAAGTCGCCGTAGTCGCGAACCACTTCTCCCCTGGGATGTATCTCCACGCGGGCCACCACCATCGGGCCCTCGTTCCATCCCTGGCCACCCTCCGCCGCTCCGTCAAGGCGGATTTCGTCCGGATCGGGTGAGTTTCGTGTGACCCCGGCCATCCCCGACCAGTAGATCGTGCGTCCGCGGTGCCAGCCGTCCGCCTTGATGCCGATCAAGCGGCCGGGGCTTCCGAACGCACGATCGCCGGTGAACGGCCGCTCGACCAGACCGCGTCGAGACGACGATGCAATCAGCGAGCGCGAGAACGGTGGCTTTTGATTACCGAGAGTGAACGTAATGCCACGCTCGCGCCAGCCGCCGTACTGAAGGTAGGCGTTCTTGATCACGATACGGTCCGCACCGGATGCGACGCGGCCCACGTCGACCTGCACCTCGGCGCTCCAGTCCTTGCCGGTCACCGCATCGAGGGTCAGGAACAATCGCCGAAAGAACGCGCGATCCCGCGTCTCACCTTCGCTCGTGGTGAACTCGTACTGCGGCTGCATATATCCGGAGAACGAGACACGCGTTTGCGGCGGGGACGCCGGGGCCGGCGCTGGCTGCTGTGCGACGGCGTGGATTGGAAAGGCGAGCAGAACGATGACTGAGAGCGTGAGCGGCGACGACAACGAGAGCGGCACGCAGAAGTATAGTCTGCCGTCGTTCTAGACGATCGTCCCCGCCTTCACCATGCCGCCTTTTGGGACGATGATGATGCCGTTGCGGATATGGTACCCATCGCCATCGGCATGATCGACACCGGCGGCGTTGGTCAATCGTGATCCATCGCCGATTCGCGCGTTCTTGTCCATGATCACCCGGTCGAGAATGACGTTGCTGCCGACGCCAAGGGGGAGCTCACCTGCGCCCGGATCCTCTTCATACGTGTCCGCGCCCAGCAGCACGGACCGGGTGATCTTCGACCCTGCGTCGACGTGCGACCTGATGCCCACCACGGAGTTCGAGATTTCGCATTGATCGAGGAAGCAGCCTTCCGTGATGATCGACGCGTCGATCGTGCAGCCGTGCGCCCGCGTGCCCGGCAGGAACCGCGGACGTGTATAAATCGGGAACCGCGGATGAAAGAAGTTGAACGGCGCGCCTCGCTCTGTCAGCTGGATGTTTGCCTGATAGAACGCCTCGATCGTTCCGACGTCGGCCCAGTAGCCCCGGTATATGTAGGGATGAACAGTGCGCTTCCCCAGTGACTTCGGGATGATCTCCTTGCCGAAGTCGATGCCCGCCGTTTCGAGGACTTCGATCAGGACTTCTCGCGAGAAGACGTAAATGCCCATCGACGCGACGAACGGCTTGTCGGGGTTCACGCCGGCGCCCGGCGATCGGAGTGGCATGCTGCTGCCGATGGCCGCGAGCCGCTCCGCGTCCGGCTTTTCCTCGAAGGCGGTGATCTGGCCCTGGTGATCGAAGCGGAGGATGCCCATCTGGGTGGCATCTTCGGGCGTGACCGGTTGCGCCGCGATCGTGATGTCGGCGCGATTCTCGATGTGCGATTCGATCAGGTCGCAGAAGTCCATCCGATAGAGATGATCCCCGGCCAGGATGAGGTAATGGTCCGCGTCGTATCCGAGAAAATGCTTTGCCGCCTGGCGCACCGCGTCCGCCGTGCCTTGAAACCACCCGGGATTGTCGGGCGTCTGTTCGGCCGCCAGGATCTCGACGAACCCTTCCGAAAACATGTCGAGCCGGTAGGTCTGCGCGACATGGCGATTGAGTGACGCCGAGTTGAATTGCGTCAGCACGAAGATCTTCTTGAGCCCGGCGTGCAGGCAGTTGCTGATCGGAATGTCGATCAGCCGGTACTTTCCGCCGATCGGGACCGCCGGCTTCGAGCGCATGTGCGTGAGCGGAAAGAGCCGTGTGCCTCTACCGCCCCCCAGGATGATTGTGAGTACGTCGTTCATCAATGTGATCTTATCGCCGTCTACATGCCCTTCTGCAGGTGTTCCATGCGCGCTGTTGCCACGCGCGCGATCAGGGAACAGACGAGCACGGCGGCGACCAGCACGAGCGCTCCGGCCCAGGCCTGGCGATGCCAGTCCGCGTACGGTGCGATCGCGTAGGTATAGACCTGCACCGTCAGCGTCGCCATCGGCTGGGTCACATCCGTCGACCAGAATTGATTGTTGAACGAGGTGAAGAGCAATGGCGCCGTTTCGCCGGCGATGCGCGCCAGCGCGAGCAGGATCCCGGTCATGATGCCCGGCAGCGCCGCCGGCAGCAGAACGGTAAAGACAGCGCGGGTGCGCGTTGCCCCGAGTGCCAGCGCCCCTTCCCGCAATGATGAGGGGACGAGCAACAGCAGCTCCTCCGTCGTGCGCATGATCAGCGGGATCATCATCACCCCGAGCGCGAGGCCGCCGGCCAGGGCCGAGAAATGACGGAAGGGCAGGACGGCGATGCCGTAGACGAACACCCCGATCACGATTGACGGAACACCGTTGAGAGTGTCCGCGGCGAAACGCGTAATGGTGGCGAAGCGGGTTCCGCGGTACTCGGATGCGTACAGTCCGCTCATGACGCCAACGGGGATCGCGAAGATTGCCCCGAGGCCGACGACCATCGCCGAGCCGACGATCGCGTTCGCCATCCCGCCGCCGACTTCGCCGACGGGCAGGGGCACGTGCCTGAAGAAGTCGAGGTTGATGCCGGCGATACCCTGCCGCACGACGTAGAACAGGATCAACGCGAGCGGCAGGAGCGCGACCACCACCGAGGCTCCGCATAACCCGACGACGAGATTCGAGAACAAGATGCGGGGACGATTGGTTCTCATGCCGCCGCCTCCACGCGTCGCGGCCGCCGCGCTGGACGCCCCTGCCGCGCGAGCGACCAGATCAAGAGTCGCGAGAGCCCGTTCACCAGCAGCGTGATCACGAACAGCACCAGACCGATCTCGACGAGCGCGTGCAGGTACAGTTCCTCGGTCGCCTCGGTGAATTCGTTGGCGATGACCGCCGCCATCGTGTATTGCGGCGCGTAGAGCGAGAGCGAGATCTTCGGATTGTTGCCAATGAGCATCGTCACGGCCATGGTTTCACCGAGCGCGCGGCCAAAACCGAGCATCAGGGATCCGATGATGCCGGTGCGGGCGTAGAACAGCGTCATGCGAATGGCTTCCCAGCGGGTCGCGCCCAGCGCATAGGCACCCTCGCGCTGGGCCCTGGGCACGGCCTGCAGCACTTCGCGGGCGATCGATGACGTGAACGGGATCACCATGATCGCGAGGATCAGCGATGCTGACAGCATGCCGACGCCGAGTGGCGGACCGGAGAAGAGCGGAACGGCCTTCAACCATTCTGGTGTGGCGAGCTCGAACTGCCTGACGAACGGAACCAGTACGAAGATCCCCCACAGACCGTAGACGATCGAAGGAATTGCCGCGAGCAACTCCGTCAGGAAGACGAGCGGCCTGCGCAGCGGTGCCGGAGAGAGGTCGGCAATGAAGATGGCGATTCCGATCGCGATCGGACCCGCGATGAGGAGCGCGAGCACGGAGGAGTACAGCGTTCCCCAGATGAACGTTCGCGCGCCGAATTCGCCCGCGACGGGATCCCACGTGTCAGTCAGCCAGAACTTCCAGCCGAACTCATGGATAGAGAGCTGCGACTGGCGAGCGAGCTCGAATCCGATCGCCAGTACGATCGTGACCAGCAGCAGCGCAAACGAGCCCGTCCCGATACGGAACCCCAAGTCATCGGAACGGGCCGACCCCCCCGACCTCGCCATCTACTGGATCTTGACCTTCCCGAGAGCCGTCATCTCGAGATCCACCACCGTTTTGGGTAGCGGCGCGTAGCCGAGACCTTCGGCGAACTGCTGTCCGTCGGTGAGTGCCCATTTCATGAAATCGACCATGATGCGCGCCTGGTTCTTGTCCTGCGCGTTCTCGTAGAGCAGGAGCCACGTGAATGACGCGATCGGGTAGGCAGCAGCTCCAGGAGCGTTGGTAATGGACACGCGGAAGTCAGCCGGCATCTGTTTGGCTGCTTCTGCCGCCGCCGCACTCACGGTCGCGGCCGATGCCTTGACGAACTGGCCGGCCATATTTTTCACCGTGCCGAACGGAATGTTGTTCTGCGTCGCATAGACCGGCTCGACGTAGCCGATCGCGCCAGGGGTCTGCTTGACCAGGCCGGCGACGCCATCGTTGCCTTTTCCGCCGACCCCAACCGGCCAGTTCACCGACGTTGCCACCCCGACTCGCTGTTTCCATTCGGGCGACACCTTGGCAAGATAGTCAACCCAGACGTAGGTGGTGCCGCTGCCGTCCGATCGATGCACCACCGTGATGTCGGTGTTCGGCAGAGTCACGCCCTGATTGGTCGCGGCAATTTGTGGATCGTTCCACTTGCTGATCTTGCCAAGGAAGATGTCGGCGAGCAGCGGGCCCGTGAACTTGAGTTCCGTCGTCAGCCCCGGCAGGTTGTAGGCCGGGACCACCGATCCGATCACGGTCGGAAAGTGGAGGATCTTGCCTGGGGCCGCGAGCAGCTGGTCCTGCGTCATCGGGCCGTCGGTCGCACCGAAGAAGACCGTGCGGTTGGTGATCTGACGGATGCCGCCGCCCGAACCAATCGGCTGATAGTTGATCTGCACGTTCGAGTGCAGCTTGTTGTATTCGACGAACCACTTCGAGTAAATCGGATTCGGGAAGGTGGCCCCGGCGCCGTTGATCTGGACGGTTTGTGCGGCGAGCCCGGCGCCGGCCGAGGTGATGACGAAGGCTGCTGCGAGCGATCTGAGCTTCATATCTGCTGATCCTTGATGGGTGGTGAATCCAATAGCCGATGTTTGAAGATTCCTACTGCCAGTTGAAGAGCATGTGAACCGCGATCCGGCGGTTCGTCGGGACCGGGACGGCGAAGCCCACGCTCTTGGTCTGATCCACATCGAACAGGACGGCGCTCGACACGGTGCCCTGCTTCGGGAACCAGTAAGCCGCGCCGCCGATAATCCGCTTCCGCGTCCCGGCCACGTCCTCGTTCGGTTTCACCTCGTCGTAGCGCAGCACCCCCTCGATCCCATTGCTCGCGCGCGGCGTGACCCAGGCCGAGAACCCGTGCGAATCGACCGCGGTGGCGGCGGCGCGTGCCTGGTCGGTCGCACTGAAGTAGTCGAACGAGGCATTCACGTGCGGATGCTCGAAGGTGACGGCGCCGATGGCGCGGCGCCGTTCCGCGTCTTCGACGTACGCGTCATGGTCGTAGAAGCCGGTGAGGCGCAGTCCCCGGAGAACCTCGTGCATGTGCAACGGCCGCAAGGTCCCGCGGACCATGAACGCCTTTTGATCGTTCAGCTCCGGCTTGGCATAGGTTTCTCCGTTGTAGAAGCCGCCGTGCACGTCACCGTAATTGCCGGGAAGGTTGTAGCGGAAGGACACCCCGGTGTCGCTCGACGACAGGTACCCTTCGCGGTCTTCGAGGATCGTGCCCTGGAACCGGTAGCGCCACAGTGACTCCATGAAGTCAACCCAGGGCGTCTGCTGCATGCCGAAGCGCACCCACGTTCCCTTGTTCATCCAGTCGTCGAGATTGAACTGACCGTAGGCGTACTTGAGTCTGAATGTCTGGCTGCCTGAGAGCGAGCTGCCGGTGCCCGCTTCGCGGGTGATGTCGGGCGTGACCCGGAAGGCTATGAGGTGCGAGATGTTGCCAGTGACATTGATGTACGCGCGAGCCACGTTGAAGGAACTGAAGGTCACCTCGTTGCCGTCGGCGTCCAGCGTTTTCGGCTTCTGCTGGACGGTGTAGTCGGCGAAGATCGTGGTCCCGACCTTGATCGTTGGTGTGTCGTCGGGCGGAACGTATCCTGCGGCGGGAGTGACCTGGGCCATGGCCGAAACGGGACCCGCGAAGATGACTGCGGCGGTAAAAATCCCCAAAAACCAGTTCGTGTGCAATTTCAATAGCAGCTCCTGGGACGGAGCTTAAAAGCGGTGGGTTTCGAGCAGGTCACACCGGCGTTTCGGATCTGTTAACTCGTGCCGGCCATGTTTCGTCCGTGTAACATCATTCGCCGCCGGGTTTCGCCTCTTTCCATCTGCTAACATTCGGCCCCGGAGGGCGCGTGGCTTTCAGACTGATTCCCCGGGAAGAGAAGTTCTTCGACGACTTCATCGCCATGGCCGAGGAGATTCGCCGCGGCGCTGGACTGCTCCAGGAGATGCTCGCGCCGGAGCAGCCCCTGTGGGACAAGGCGGACGAAATCAAGGAGGTCGAGCACAAGTGCGACTTCCTGACGCACGAAGTGATTCAGCGCCTGCACAAGACCTTCGTGACGCCGCTCGACCGCGAAGACATCCACGCGCTGGCCCGTTCACTCGACGATGTCATCGACGCGATTGATGATTCGGCCGGCGTGCTCCGTCTCTACCAGATCGACCATGTACGTCCGGACGCGCGCGAGCAGGCGCGCATCATCATGGCCTGCGCCGACCAGCTGGTGATGGCGATGAAGGCGCTCGGTAAGAAACAGGGGATTTCCGGCTGCGCCGTCGAAATCAACCGGCTCGAAAATGAAGCCGATCGCGCCCACCAGCTCGCGCTCCGACGCCTGTTTGAAGAGGAGAAGGACGCCATCTCGATCATCAAGTGGAAGGAGGTCCTCGATTTCCTCGAAGCGGCGACCGACCGCTGCGAGGACGTCGCCAACGTGCTCGAAGGCGTTGTGGTCAAGCACGCATAAGCGCGAATGGACACCAATCTTCTCGCGGTCTTCGCGCTGATCCTCGTCGCGCTGCTGTTCGACTACATCAATGGGTTCCACGATGCGGCGAATTCGATCGCCACGGTCGTCTCGACGCGCGTCCTGACCCCGGGCAAAGCCGTCATCTGGGCGGCCTTCTTCAACTTCGTCGCCGCGTTCACCTTCGGTACCGGCGTCGCCAAAACGGTCGGCAGCGGCCTGGTCGACATCAAGGTCGTGACCTTCGCAGTGATCTTCGCCGGCCTGATGGGGGCCATCATCTGGGATCTCATCACCTGGTACTACGGCCTTCCGACCAGTTCATCGCATGCGCTGATCGGCGGCTACGCTGGCGCGGCGGTGGCGAAGGCCGGCTTCGGCGCGATCATTCCCGCTGGTTGGGTCAAGACCCTGATCTTCATCGTGCTGGCGCCGCTCATCGGCATGACACTCGGGTTCGTGATCATGGTGATGATCATGTGGATCTTCCACCGCACGTCACCGGGCAAGGTGGATCACTGGTTTCGCCGATTGCAGTTGTTGTCCGCCGCGGCGTACAGCCTCGGCCATGGCGGGAACGATGCACAGAAGACGATGGGCATTATTGCCGGCGTGTTGTTCGCCGGCGGCTACATCTCTGAATTCCGGATCGATTTGTGGGTGATTCTCTCAGCCCATGCCGCGATTGCGCTCGGAACGCTCTCGGGTGGATGGCGCATCATCCACACGATGGGGTCGAAGATCACCAAGCTCACGCCCGTCGGCGGGTTCGCCGCCGAAACAGCCGGCGCTATTTCGCTCTTCACCGCCACTCATCTCGGTGTGCCGGTCAGCACGACGCATACGATCACAGGTGCGATCATCGGCGTCGGCTCGATCAAACGCTTGTCGGCCGTGCGCTGGGGCGTCGCCGGTCGCATCATCTGGGCGTGGCTGCTGACGATCCCCGCCGCCGCTAGCATTGCGGCCATCACGTGGTGGATCGTCGCTCATACGATCGCCCCCTGAAGTCCGGCGCGCTACTTCCCGCCGGGTAACTCCAGCGTGAACACGGCACCGCCTTCGGATCGGTTGCCGGCCGTCACCTTGCCACCCTGCAACTCGACCAGGTGCTTGACGATCGCGAGACCCAGCCCGGTACCGCCGGGATCGCGCCGGTCCCTGGCACGTGACTCGTCGACGCGATAGAAGCGCTCGAACACGCGCGTCAGGTCTGACGCAGGAATCCCTGGTCCTTCATCGGCGACCGTCACAACGATCCGCTCGCCGCGTCGTCGTGCCGCGACGGTGATCGTGCCCCCTTCCGGCGAGTAGTTGGTCGCATTCTCCATCAGGTTCCGCAGCGCATCATGGAGCTTGGATGGATCCCCGACCACCACGGTCGCGTCCGGGGCGATGTCGACGGCGACGTTCTGTGCCCGGCTTTCGATCGACGATTCGAGGTCGTTCTCGACGCCGGTCGACGAGTGACGAGAGATCGCACGGCAGTTGTTCGACCGGATCCTGGCCTGCGTCGAGGCGCGCCAGCCGGAGAAGGTCGCGCACGAGCCGCTCCATCCGTCCGGTGTGCCGCGCGATCGTCTCGAGGAAGGATCGCGCCTGCACCGGATCGGCGGTGCCATCCGTCAGCGCTTCGACGTAGCCGCGCACAGCCGTGAGTGGCGTGCGCAGCTCGTGTGACACGTTGGCGACGAAGTCGCGGCGGATCTGGTCCGCCTTGCGGAGATCGGTGATGTCGTGCAGGACGAGCACAGCGCCAACGGTCGAACCGACCGCGACCGGAGCACTCCGTGCGACGAAGATCACCCCCGGCGCCTGGGGCAGCATCAGCTCTCGTCCGGCTGTCGCTTCACCATTCAATGCGTAGCCGAGCTGCGCGGCGATGTTGGGATGACGCACGATCTCCAGGTAGTGGCGGCCGATCGGGTCGCCGGTCAGATTCAGCATGCGCCGTGCGGCACTGTTGACCAGCTGGAGCCGTCCATACTCGTTGACGATCAACACTCCTTCGATCATGCCGCCGAGGATGGCCTCCATGCGCGTGCGGTCGGAGGTGAGTTCCGAGTCGCGCCGGAGCGCGCCCGCCGCGACGTCGTCCAGCATCGCGCGGCTCCGGCGGGACACCACCTGCGCCGCGACCCAGGCGAGCGCGAGCGCGATGACGAGGCCCGCACCTGCCGCCGCGATAGCGACGGTGCGTGCAGCGGCGACATGGTCGGGGATTCCGGCGAAGGGAATGAAGATCACGAACAGCAACGCCACCAGCGCCACCGGCGCGCACGCCAGCGCCAGGCAGGCAAGAAAGATCTCCTTGCGGCTCGTCACGCCAGGCGGTATCCGAACTGCTTCACGGTTTCGATCGCCTCGTTCAACGAAGGCAGCTTCTCGCGCAGACGCCTCACGTGGACGTCGACCGTTCTCGTGCCTCCGGTGTACTGGTAACCCCAGACGTCGGTCAGCAGCACGTCTCGCGACAGCACCCGCCCGCGATGTCGCACGAGGTATTGCAGGAGCAGGAACTCTTTGGCCGTCAGGCGGACGTCCTTCCCGCCCACGGTGACCCGGTGACGATCGGCGTCGACGACGATGTCGCCGTAGCGAAGGATCTGCAGGATCCCCACTCGTCGCGGCCCCGCTCCGTCGCAGGAGCGCGGTCGACGCGCGCGACCAGTTCTTTCGCGCTGAATGGTTTGGTCACGTAGTCGTCCGCGCCCTGCGCAAAGCCAGCCAGTCGATCGGCTTCATCGCCCCGCGCCGTCAGCATGATGATCGGTATCCGCGAGGTCGCCGCATCTGCGCGCATCGACCGGCACACCGCCATGCCGCTCACGCCAGGCAGCATCAAGTCGAGAATGACGAGGTCCGCCGCCGTTCGCTGCAGCTGCTGCATGACAGCGGAACCGGATGCGAGCCGGTCGGTTGTGTCCCGCGTTATGGAGGTAGTGGACGATGAGATCGGCGATGTCTTGGTCGTCTTCGACGACGAGAATGTGAGCCATGGGTCGTCGGGTTGCGCGCGCACACTAAAGAGAACAGTTGAGCCGTTCTGAGGACATTGTGATTGTGTCATCCAGTCCGGCAAGCCGACAAACGCGAGGAAATACGCGTGTTTTCGAACGATTTGATGTTGGCACTTCCTGTGGAACTACCGCAGCAGCAACCCGGAGGAGAGCCAATGAGAGGCATGGAAACGAAGTCGTTGTGGGGAAGTGCAACCGGCATGATCGCGGTTGGTGCGCTGGCCTTCACTTTTGGATGCGGCGGAACACAGAGTCCCAGCCGCAATTCGCGGGCAGGAACTTGCCGGCGCGCAGGCGCGTTCGCCGGTGGTCGTGAGCTGCGAACCGAATCAGCGCGCACTGGTGCGGCCGACGGTCGTGAACGGTGCGACCGTTTCGCAGGTGGAGTGCGTGAGGACCCGATGCCCAGGGCGCTTACCTGCAGCAGGCCGCCTATGTCCCTGGCGGATACGCACCGGCAACGGCATTCGCGCAGCCAGCCGCCGTTCGTTACAGCGCACCGAGACCGCAGTACGTGGACGAGGGGCTCAGTGACGCGCGCATCGTGCGCAGCGCGCGGAGCGCACCGGTCGTGCGCACGCGCCAGCTGGTTTATGACGAACCGGTCCGGAAGTCACGCTCGGTGAAGAAGAGCGCAATCATCATCGGCTCGTCCGCCGGTGTCGGCGCCGGACTCGGTGCTGCGGTCGGAGGCAAGAAGGGCGCGCTGATCGGCGCGGCGGTTGGCGGCGGCGGCGCGGCGATCTGGGACCAGGTCACGCGGAGAAAGTAGATCCGGCGGATCCAATAAGTCCGTATATCCGAGGGTTTGCAAGTGCGAAAGGCGGGGGCGAATTGCCCCCGCTTTTTCTATGTACGCGCATGTTTTTGATGGGAACCAAGGGATTGGAGTTTCGTGCCCTGGGACGTCCTGAATATTGGATGGGACGAACGGCACCAATTCCGTGTTGAGGCGTGCTTCAGGTGCACTACAATCTCGCCACAACCTACATCCCACCATCTGGGGTTTTGCAAGTCGGCAAGTCGAGGAGGAACGATGAAGCGTAGTGCAAGCGTATACGCCATCCTTGCGTTCATGCTGCTGTTCGCGCCCATGGCGTCAGCACAGGAAACGCGCGGATCGATTGAAGGCGTTGTCAAGGACAGTTCCGGGGGCGTGCTTCCGGGAGTCACGATCGAAGCGAAATCCGGCCAGGGCGGAACCGCGACCGCGGTTTCGGAATCGAACGGCAAGTATCGGTTCCCCTCGTTGACGCCCGGGCGCTACAGCGTCACCGCGACGATGCAGGGCTTCAAGAAGGCGTCGTTCGAAAACGTCGACCTCCTTCTCGGCCAGATCCTCCAGGTGAACTTCGACCTGAGCATCGGCGGCGTGACTGAAGACGTCCAGGTCACGGCCGAGTCACCGATCATCGACACGAAGCAGAACGCCGCGGGCGCGACGATCAAGAAGGAGATCATCGATCTCATTCCCAAAGGCCGCGACTTCACGGATATCTCGAAGATCGCTCCCGGAACGAACAACGAGACCCGTGGTGGCGGCATCATGGTTGACGGCGCCGGCGGTTCTGAAAACCGCTTCATCGTCGATGGCCTCGACACGACCGCCTTGCGCACCGGCACGTCGAGCACCGCGGTGGTCAATGACTTCGTCGAGCAGGTGCAGGTGAAGACCAGCGGCTACAACGCTGAATTCCGTGCGACCACCGGCGGTGTCATCAGCGCGATCACCCGCTCGGGCACCAACCGTTTCAGCGGTGAGGTCGGCTCCTACTATTCGAACGACGACTGGCGTGGCGACATCCGCCAGGGTCTTCGCCTGAACCCGACGACGCAGACGCTCCCGGCGCAGTACACGATCACGCCTCGGGACGACAAGCGGGCTGTGCTCGAGCCGCTGTTCACGGGCGGTGGCCCGATCATCAAGGATCGGATGTGGTTCTTCGCCGGTTACGTGCCGCAGTTCACGAACCGCGAAAAGACGGTGACGTTCACCGCAGAACCGCGCCGCGGGTCCGCAGACGTACACCAATGAGTCCCAGGACCACAACATCACCTACAACGTGTCCAGCCAGGTGACGCCGAGCTTCAGAACGAAGTTCTCGGGCAGCAACGAACCGACGACCGGCGCTATCGGTCTTGCCGGAACCGAGCCGGACTTCATCGATGGCGTCCATGTGCCCAGACCTCAATTACCGGACCAGCACGGCGAGTCCGACGACCTTCCCGGCGTCCTGTGACAACAACACCTTCACCAACTCGTATCGGTTGATCAACGACTGGGTGGTGACGCCGAAGTTCTACGTGAACATGACCGGTGGCTTCCTTGAAGTACCGGCAACCACGACGAGACGCTGACGCAGTTCAACACCAACACCCGTCGGACCTTCACCGGCTCGAACAATGTGTTCACCGATATCCCGTCCACTCTGCTGCAGCCGAACGGCTATGCTGATGGCGTCGCGAACTCACGAGCGGTTCGCGACGATTACACGCGTTTTGGCGCCAGCGCCGACGCGACCTACTATGCCAACTGGAAGGGCCAGCACACGCTCAAGGGCGGCTTCCAGTACGAGCGCCTTGGCAACGACGTGCTGACCGGGCAGCAGGCGCCGAACATCGCGCTGAACTGGAACGCCAGCCGCACGACCAACGATGTGCCGCAGCGGATTGTCCGCGGAACCTACGGCTACTACATAGTGTCGCGGCAATACACGGAAGGCAAGATCCACTCGAACAACTACGGTTTGTTCTTCCAGGACGCGTGGGCGGTCAGCAACAGGATGACGCTCAATCTGTGGTCTGAGGTCCGATCAGGAAGCGTCCCTCTTATCGCGAAGAATACCGGCATCCACTTCTCCTTCACCGAGAAGCTGGCGCCGCGCGCGATTCACCTACGACGTCAAGGGTGATCGCCGCTGGAAGGCCTACGGCAGCTGGGGCATGTTCTACGACATGTCGAAGCTCGAGATGCCGCGCGGCCGCTTCGGTGCCGATCGCTGGATCAGCTACTACTGGACGATGGACACCTACAACTGGCCCTCGATCGACTGCACGGCCTGCCCGGCAGCGGTAGCCGGCGACGTTCATCGAGCAGGTGGACTTCCGCCACGTCTCGAACAGCGTTGGATCCGAGCAGCTGATCGATCCGGATCTGAAGCCGATCCGCGCACAGGAGCTCACCTTCGGCGGCGAGCACCAGGCTCGCGCAGGTCGATGTCGGTGAGCGCCCAGGGTCGTCGCCGAGTGGCTCGACCGCACGATCGAGGATGTGGGTATTCGGTACCAGGTGTCGGCGAGGTGTTCTACATCTCGAATCCCGGCGAAGGGCTGACGGAGAACCTGCTTCGGGACAAGGCCAGTTCGCCACCTGCCCAACCAGCCGAAGCCGCAGCGTCTCTACGACGCGATCGAATTCCGCATGATCAAGCGCCTCTCCAATCGCTGGTACACAAACGCGAGTTACACCTACAGCAGCCTGCGCGGCAACTACTCGGGGCTCTCGAGCTCTGACGAGAACGGTCGCAACTCGCCGAGCGTCAACCGGTTCTTCGATGGCCAGTACATGTCCTTCGATCAGACCGGCGAAGCGCTCACCGGCGATCTGGGTACGGACCATCCGCACCAGTTCGAAGTACCAGCGGCTTACCAGATGCCCCTGGGCACGCAGATCGGTGCGTACTACCTGATCGGCGGCGGTCTTCCGCAGATCGCAGCAGGTCACCATTTTCAGCGTTCCGGTTTTCAACCTTGGACGCGGAGACATCGGTCGTACCCCGACCTTCGAGCCAGACCGACCTGAACCTGATGCAGGACGTTCGCTTCTTCGGACACACGCGCATCACGCTCGAGGCGAATGTCACCAACCTGTTCGATCAGGACACTGTTACCAGCCTGTTCAACACGCCCTATCGTGATGCGATTCCGCTCACGTCCAGGCTCAGTTCTTCAACAGGTTGGACGCGGATGCCATCGCCAAGGCGACTGCCTCTGTGCGACCGGATCCACGCTTCGGCCTGGCCAACGGGTTCCAGGGCGAGCGCACGGTGCGCGTAGCGGCGAAGTTCCGCTTCTAGCACTCGGAGATCGTCCATTTCGCAGGGGCGGAGCCGGAAGGTTCCGCCCCTTTTTTACAGGTCCAATCGCCCGGTGCTTCTGCTCTCCGCGCTCGGACTTGGCTTTCTGCACGGCCTCGGCGCCGATCACCTGATGGGCATTGCCGCACTTTCGATCGGTTCGACCGGTTCGGATCCGGCGGTCCAGCGTGCGCGCGCATTCAGTGTGGCGGTGAAGTTTGCCCTCGGCCATGCGCTGCTCCTCGGTCTCGGTGCGGGAGGGCTCATCCTTCTGGGCTGGTCGCTGCCGGTGCTCGTCGAACGCGGTGGCGAGATGCTCGGTGGAGGGCTGCTGATCGTGCTGGGCGCTGTCGGTCTCTGGGGTGCCGCATCAGGAGCGATCTACGGCCACACACACGTCCACTCGGGCGAGACCGCGGCCCACTGGCATCTGCATCTCGGTCATCGTCATCCAGCACCTGCGGCGCATTCACACGTTCCCACTCTCATCGGCGCCGCCTTCGCGGTCAGCAGCCTGCGCGCCCTGACACTGCTCGCGCCATTTGGCAGCCGTATCGGCGGCGCATCCTTACCGCTGTTACTCCTGCTCGTGGTCGTGTTCGCGCTGGGCATCCTGCTGTCCATGTCGTTATTCGGCGTGGCGTTCGCGCGAGTGCTTTCGACCGGGGCGGTCGTTCGGCTGGGGCGGGCCTCCGCCGTCCTGATGGCGTGTGCGTCAGTTCTCTCTCGGTGGTTACTGGATCCTGTCGGACATTTGATTTCGCCATGAAAACGTCTGCGCTCGCCAGCCTCGCCGCGATCGCACTTCTGGCGCAGGATCCTCCCCCGCAGCAACGCCCGACCTTCAAATCCGGCGTCGACGTCGTCCCGGTCGATGTCAGTGTCGTCGACCGGACGGCCATCCGATTGCCGATCTCGAGTCTTCGGATTTCACCCTGGCGGTGGACGGCAAGCCGCGGCGCATCGCTTCGGCGCAATTTATTTCGGTCGCGCGGAACGTCGACGAGGCCCCTCCGGTTCCGCTCAACTACAGCACCAATGTGACATCGGCTGGCGGGCGGTTGATCGCAGTGGTGGTCGATCAGGGCAACATCAGCGCCGGTACGGGGAAGCTCGCCGTGGATGCGGCCAAGAGATTTGTCGGGGGGTTGAATCCTGCCGACAGAGTCGCGCTCTACACCATCCCCGGCGCCGGACCACGCATCGATTTCACCTCGAACCACGCGATGGTCCAGCGACTCTTGGATCGAGTGGTGGGCACCGCCGCGCAAAACGTTGCGTCCGCACAACCTGGGCGTCTCCGAGGTGATGGCGCTCGACAGGAATGACGAGCGGACGATGGCCAACGTGATCGACCGCGAGTGTCCGGCCTTCAGCGGCGCCGCCGAGTTATCCGCGTGCCGCGCGCAACTGGGCGGCGAGGCGCGCGCGCTCTTGGGAGAAATCGTCGAACGAACCCGGATCTCGATGCTGGGGCTGCGTGATCTGTTCCAGCGGCTCGCCCTTGTTCCATCGCCGAAAACCGTCGTCCTGATTTCTGAGGGTTTGTTCCTCGAGCGTGACTTGTCGCAGGTCAACTGGGTCGCTAGTCTGGCCGCGCGCGGCCAGCTGTCGTTGTATGTGTTGCAGCTCGAGCCCGCACATTTCGACGCGTCGAATCCGAGAGTCTCGGCGACCCGCATGGCCGACATCGATCTTGCGCAGCAGGGCCTTGGCTATCTGACCGGCATGGCCCGCGGCGACGTCTTTCGGGTCACCAGCGGAGCGGACTTTGCCTTTTCCGCATTTCCCTCGAGCTCTCCGGCTATTACCTTTTGAGCTTCGAACCCGAAGCGGAGAGCCGTAACGGAAAGAGCCACAAGATCAAAGTCGGTGTTCCCGGGCGGCATGACATCAATGTTCGCGCCCGGACCGAGTTCGCGTTTGATGGGGGCAAGGGGCAAACGAACGAAGAGGTTCTCGGCGAAACGTTGCGTTCGCCCTTGCTTGCGACCGACATCGGTCTGAAAGTCGCGACCTACACGTTCCTCGATCCGGACACAGGCAAGCTCCGCGTCGTGATCGCATCGGAACTGGATCGCACTGCGAATCCCACCGGCAATGTCTCGGTCGCGTACGCGATGCTGGATGCGAAGGGGGCGATCGCGGCGAGCGATTTCGAACCGCAGCTGAAAGCGCCGCTGAGTGCGGCGAAGACGCAGACCTATATCGGGGCGGCGGTGGTGCCGCCAGGGATTTACACGCTGAAGCTCGGGGTCAGGGACGACCAGGGGAAACGCGGCAGCGTCGAGCACTCCTTTCGCGCTGAACTCGCATCAGCCGGGCAGGTGAAAATCGGCGGGCTGCTGCTGGCCGAACGAGCCGAGAACGTGGGTCCCCTGCGTCCGGCAGTCAGTGCAAACTTCTCGAGCGATTTCCTGCAGACCTACCTGGAGCTGTCGTCGGACGCGCCCGAGCAGCTGAAGAATGCGAGCGTCGTAGTCGAAGTGGCGCGAGGCGAAAATGATCGCGCGCTCGACAGCGCCGTCGCTGTCTTCCACGACACTCCAGACTCAGGTCGCGTGCGTGTCGGCGAAGCCTCGGTGACGATTGCCGTTGCTGCCGCCGGGAGATTACGTCGCCCGCGCGGTGATCAGCGTCTTCGGACGCAAGGCGGGCCAGGTCGTGAGGCCGTTCACAATCGTCGAGAAATAAAGACGACGGTCACAGCTCCCGGACTCCATGGCTCCTGGTGAGGAAGTAGATCGCCATCAATGACGCCAGGGTGCCGTTACCTGCCAGCACGATCGGCACGCTGACGTGAGACTCGCCACGTAGCCGGTCGCCAGGCTGCCGAGCGGCATGCCGCCGCGAAACGCGACCATGTAGATGCTGACGACCCGCCCGCGCAGGTGATCGGGCACGATCAGCTGCACCAGCGATGTCGTCAGCGCGGTCAGCATCATGACCGAACCCCGGCGAGGAACAGCAGCACTTCGCTGACCCACAACGTGCGCGACATCGAAAAGCCGCCACCAGCACCCCGAAGACGACGCCCATCACCAGCAGCGTCATGCCCATGTGTTTGAAGCGTCCGAGCCACGCGACGATCAGTGCGCCGACCACCGAACCGGAGCCTGAGAACGCCAGCATCCGGCTGTAAAGGCCGACCTCGCCGTGGAAAACATCCCGCGCGAAGACCGGCAGGAACGTCATCAGCGGCAAGCCCAGGAACGTCGTCAGGAACGCGAGCACGGTCAGCGCCATCAGCGTCGGCTCGCGCTTGCACGTAGCCGAAGCCGCCGTGCATCTCCTGCAGCAGCGGTTTGTGCTCCGCCGCTTGATGTGCTTCACCGACAGCGACAGCAGCGCGACGATCACGACGAGAACGAGAGGCCGTTGAGGCCGAAGCAGATCGCCGTCCCGAAGGCCGCGAGTGCCGCGCCAGCGAGCAGCGATCCGAAGATGCGTGAGAGGTTGAACTGGATCGAGTTGAGCGCGATCGCGTTCGGCAGGTGCGTGCTTCGGCACGAGCGTCGGGCATGAGCGACTGGTAGGCCGGGCCGCCGAAGGCCTGCGCCAGGCCGGTCAGGCAGGAGAGCGCAAGGACGAACTCGATGCGGACGTCCCGGTCCAGACCAGGGCCGCCAGGATGAACGCGGTGGTCATCTGCACGTACTGCGACCCCAGAGCAGCTGCCGCCGGTCGTACCGATCCGCGATGACGCCGCCGAGCACGGTGAAGAGCAGGATCGGCAATTGCCCGAGAAAATCGTCGAGCCCTAGGAAGAAGGAGGACTTCGTCAGGTCGAGGATCAGCCAGCTTTGCGCGACCTTCTGCATCCACGTGCCGATGGTCGAGGCGAATGCTCCGAGCCCAGAGGATCCGAAAGTCGCGAAAGGTCAGGGAAGACAGGGTCCGCTGCAGAAGAACGACGACGGAGGCTTCCCTTTGCAGCTGGGGCGTGGACAAGCGTTTCATCTTACATCCCCCATATTTGGTGGCTTGCCTCGACGCGCAGCGAGTAGGCGAAGATAAGGCGAAAATGGCTACCGCGCGCGCCGCACTGGAATCACTCCTGAGGGACCGAAAGCTCGATGTGACGCTGACGTCCGCGCAGCCGTGGACGGGCGAAGTCGGAGGACGCTCGGGTCGCGGCGACGGGGATCCCGGGATCGATGTGCCGCTTACGCGGCGGTCTCGCGCGGGGCCAGCTCTCGGAGATTGCCGGGCCGCGATCGGCCGGACGGACCTCGGTGTCTGTGCCGGATGCTTGCGGTCGCGACCGCGCGCGGCGAAGTCGTGGCGCTGATCGATACCTATGACCGGTTCGATCCCGCGGCAGCCGAGCGCCGGTGTGGATCTGTCGCGTCTGCTGTGGATCCGCGAACGAGGTGATGCGGCGCGCGCGCTGAAGGCGATGAACCTCGTGCTGCAGGCCGGCGGCTTCGGCATCGTGGCATTCGATCTTGCCGATGTTCCGTCGCTGACGATCCGGCAATTTCCTTACACCACCTGGATGCGCATCGCGCGCGTCATCGAGGGCAGCGACACCGTGGTGGTGCTGGTCGGGGCCGAGCACATCGCGCGCAGTCCAGGTGGTGTGACGATCGCGCTCGATGCCGCCACTGGCGCGTCACGCGTCGCCTGGTCAGGGGGCTGCGACCGCGCGCGGGTGCTTGCGTCACTCGATATTCGCGCGCGGGTCGTGACCGCGAGAACATGAAAATCCCCACCTACGACGACCTCGCGCGGTCCATTCCGGATGTTCACCCGCGTGACACGTTCGACCAGGTCACGCGGCTGGTGCCGTTGACGCAGCCGGTCGTGGAGGTCCGTCCCGGGGCATCGGATCTGCGCCGGCCGACGGCGCTGTTCGCATGTGTCACGGCAGAACCGTCGCGCAGGCTGGAGCCGTCATGGCGCTGGCCCGCGATTTTTCTCCGCGAATCGAGCGGCACGATGCGGCATCGGTCGTGCTCGACGTGTCCGGGCTCGGCCGGTTGCTCGGTGACGCGCACGGGATCGCGGCCGAACTCGAACGCACCGCATCGGATCGCGGGGTCAAGGCACGGATCACCATTGCCCCTACACAGACAGCGTCGCGATTACTGGCGCTCTGCGATGACGCACCGGCAGTCGTCGTGGGTGACGTGGCCGCAGCGCTTGCGCCGTTGCCGTTAGGCGTGCTCGAGCATCTTCGACCGGTGGGATCCTCTGCCAACGCGTTCGGATCCGCTGGTGGTCATGCCCCGCTGGGGGATCCGCAGTGTGGGGGAGTTCGCTGCATTGCCGCCAGACGAGGTCTCGTCACGATTCGGCCAGCAGGCAGTGGCATTGCAGCGTCTCGCGTGTGGGATCGATCCGCGCCCGCTGATTCCTGATCCCGGCGTTCCCGGTTCGTGCAGTCGATGGAACTGGAATGGCCGCTCGATTCGCTGGAGCCACTGTCGTTCGTGTTCGCTCGGTTGCTCGAGCCGTTGTCTTCTTCACTCGAGCGCGCCGATCGGGCCGGCGCCGCGATTCGCCTGGACCTGCGGCTGGTCGACAGGTCCACCCACACGCGGATCCTGCAATTGCCGGCGCCGATCCGCGATCCGCGCGTGCTCCGCACACTGCTACTGCTCGATCTCGAATCGCATCCACCTTCGGCCGCGATCGACATCGTCACCATCGAAGTCGACCCGGCGCCATCGCGCATCGTCCAGTACTCGCTGCTGCAGCGCGCGACACCGTCACCCGAAACGCTGGCCACCCTCAACGCCCGCCTGTTCGCGCTCGTCGGCGAGGATCGCTGCGGATCCCCGGTGCTCATCGACTCTCACCGTCCGGACGCATTCGTGATGCAGCGTTTCAACCCCGCGCGGATGCCTCCGCACCCCGGCACCGAGCACCCCGGCACCTTGGCACGCCGGCACCCCGGCACCTTGAGGCGCTTCCGAGCGCCGGTTGCGATCCGAGTAGCCGTCGAACGCGGCCGGCCGGCGCACGTGGCGATCGATCGCAGGGGAATGCCGGGCGGGAGAGTCGAACAGTCGGCCGGCCCGTGGCGGTCCTCGGGAAACTGGTGGAACGCTGCCGGCGAGTACTGGGACCGCGATGAGTGGGATGTCGAAGTCAGTGACGGTTCCGTCTGCCGCATCTACTTCGATCGCATCAGCCAGCAATGGTTCCTGGAGGGCGTCGTTGACTGATTACGTCGAACTCCACGCCGCGTCCGCGTTTTCATTCCTGGACGGCGCCTCGCTGCCGGAGGCGCTGGTCGATCGCGCGGCGAATCTCGGATACTCGCTCGCTGGCGCTGCTCGATCGGGATGGTGTCTATGGGGCGCCGCGCTTTCATCTTGCCGCGAAGCGCGCCGGGTTGAAGGCGATCATCGGCGCGGAGTTGACGCTTTCGACTCGTCCTGCCACGTCCACTCTTCATCTGCCCGTCCTGGTCGAATCGCGCGAGGGCTATCGCAATTTGTGCCGCCTGGTGACGACGATGAAGTTGCGGTCGCCGAAAGGGGAGGGCTCTCTGTCGATTGAAGAAGTCGACGGCAATACTCGTGGCCTGGTCGCGCTGGTTGGACGCGCGGCACTCGGCGGACGGCGATTCGGCGTCGGCGGTCTCGTCGACCGGATCGTCGGGTTGTTCGGCGCGGAGAACACGCGGATCGAGCTCCAGCGGCACCTGCTGCGCGACGAAGAGGCCGACAACGCGGTGCTTCGTGATCTCGCCTCTGCGTTTCATGTCCCGGTGATTGCGACCAACGGCGTACGCTTCGCCGATCCATCCGCGCGTCCGTTGTACGACGTCCTCACCTGCATCCGGCACAAGACCACGCTCGAGCGTGCCGGCCGGCGGCTGACGTGCAATGCCGAGCGGTATCTGAAATCGCCGGACGCGATGTCGCGCTTGTTCTCAGACATTCCCGAGGCGCTGACCGGTACCCGCGAACTGGCCGAGCGCCTCGACTACACGATGGCGGATCTCGGCTACCGCTTCCCTGAATACCCGGTCCCGCCAGGTGAGACGATGGCCTCGTTTCTCCGCAAGATCACGCAGGCAGGTGCCCGCGGACGCTACCGTCCGTACGACGATCGCGCGAGAAAGCAGATCGAGCGCGAGCTGGACCTGATCGACAAGCTCGATCTCGCCGGCTACTTCCTGATCGTCTGGGACATCGTCAATTTCTGCCGGCAGCAGGACATCCTGGTGCAGGGGCGAGGGTCCGCGGCCAACAGCGCCGTCTGCTACAGCCTTGGGATCACGGCCGTTGATCCGATCGGGATGGAGCTGCTGTTCGAGCGGTTCCTCTCGGAAGAACGCGGCGAGTGGCCGGACATCGATCTCGACTTGCCGAGCGGCGATCGCCGCGAACGTGTGATCCAGCACATGTACGAGAAGTACGGGAAGCATGGCGCCGCGATGACCGCCAACGTCATCACCTACCGTGGCCGGAGCGCCGCGCGCGAAGTCGGCAAGGTGCTGTCGATCGAACCGGCGCAGGTCGATCGCCTCGCCAAGGTCATGAACCATTTCGAGTTCATCGATCCGAAAGACACGCTCGAGAGGAACCTGCGCGAGGTCGGCATCGACTTCCACCAGCCGATCGTGCAGACGTTCGGCCGTCTCTGGGGTGAGATCCAGGACCTGCCGCGCCATCTCGGCCAGCATTCGGGCGGCATGGTCTTCTGCCAGGGGCGACTGGACGACGTGGTGCCGCTCGAGAATGCGAGCATGCCCGGGCGGGTGGTGATCCAGTGGGACAAGGACGATTGCGCCGACATGGGGCTGATCAAAGTCGATCTGCTCGGGCTCGGCATGATGTCGGTGATCCAGGACGCGATCACGCTGGTGAACCGGGATCCGAGCAGCACCTCGACTCGTCCGCCGTAGCTTCAGCGAAGGTGGACCTGGCGCATCTGCCGCCGGATGATCCCGCGGTCTACCGGATGCTGCAGCAGGCCGACACGGTCGGGATCTTCCAGGTCGAATCGCGCGCCCAGATGGCGACGCTGCCGCGGCTCAAACCGACGAAGTTCTACGACATCGTCGTCGAGGTGGCGATCATCCGTCCCGGACCGATCGTCGGCAACATGGTGCATCCGTATCTGAAAAGACGGCAGGGGCAGGAGCCGGTGACCTACCCGCATCCATCACTCGAGCCGATCCTGAAGCGCACGCTCGGCGTGCCGCTGTTCCAGGAGCAGCTGCTCCGCATCGCGATGGTCGCGGCCGGATTCTCGGGCGGCGAGGCGGAGGAGCTGCGCCGCGCCTTCGGCTTCAAGCGCTCCGAGCAGCGGATGCAGCAGATCGAGGGAAAGCTGCGCGCCGGCATGGAGAAGAAGGGGATCACCGGCGACAACGCCGAGGCGATCATCACATCGATCACGTCGTTTGCGCTTTACGGATTTCCGGAATCGCACTCGGCCAGTTTCGCGCTGCTCGTCTATGCGAGTGCGTATCTGAAGGCGCACTATCCGGCGGCGTTCTACACCGCGATGCTCAACAACCAGCCGATGGGGTTCTACCATCCGGCGACGCTCGTCAAGGACGCACAGCGTCACGGCGTCCGCTTCACGCCGATCGACGTCCAGGTTTCCGACTGGGAATGCCGGGTCGAACCGGACGGCTCGCGTCCGGCTCGGATCTGATGTACGTCAATGGCTTGCGCGAGGTGACCGGACGCGCAATCGCGGCGGGCGGGCTGATGCCGCATTCGACCGGGCGGGCCCCTGATATTGGTGCGGCCGGTGATCTCGAGACGCTCGACACGTCGCGCTGCCCGAAATGCGGGTGTGACGATGAGTCGATGCTGGAGAAAACCCCTGAGGCGACGTGTTTCTGCAACATCTGCGCGCATGAGTGGGGAAAGCAGGGGGACGTTTCAGTGAAACCCGCTGGTGTGCGGCCATCGCCTGAGCCTGAGACGACCGCCACACCGCGATATGCGTCACTCGAACAGTTGATCGCGAACACACGGATGCGCCGCGACGAACTCGCCACCCTGGCGGAGATCGGGGCTCTGAACGCGCTCGGCTACGATCGGCGCAGCGCGCAGTGGCAGATCGAGCGGGCGGTCCGGCCTGCTGGTGAGTTGTTCGCCGACGGAGAAGGCGCGCCTTCCGAGCTCGCCGTTGCGTCCGATGTCTCCACCGGAACGCTTGATGGCGGATTACTCCGGCACGAGTCTCACGATCGGCCCGCATCCGCTTGCGCTGCGCCGGCAGGAACTTGCGCTTCGCGGCGTGCTTACGCGCGATCGACCTGCCGCGAGGCCGTCATGGACGCCGCGTCCGTATCGCCGGCGCCGTGATTACGCGGCAGCGTCCAGGCACGGCCAAGGGGTTTGTGTTCCTGACACTCGAAGACGAGACCGGTATTGCCAACATCATCGTCCGTCCAGATCTGTTCACCGAGCAGCGGCGGATGATCGTCGGCGATCCATACCTGCTGATCGAAGGGGTTCTGCAGATCCAGGAGGGGGTGACGTCGGTCAAGGCCGAACGGGTCGTGAGTCTCACCGGAGGCGGACCAGAACCGCAGTCACACGACTTTCGCTGACGCTCGCATTCTGCTGAGCTGTGGCCCGGTGCTTGCACCAAACTGCGATCCAGCACGGCCGTGGGGCTCGAGATACCACGTTCAGGAGGGTTGTGAGTGTCGGCGAATGCCAAAAATCCGCAGGGTCTGCAGCGCGGCGCATTGGTCCTATGCGCCACTGCCTGGGTTGGCCATCGCCTGCAACTCCGCGATTACAGCGACGTCGAAGAGTCGTCCAGTTCTTCGGCACGCTCGCAGAGCTGTGGGTAGAGCCGGAGCCGCAACCGCGATCTCTTCCACGGCGTCGGCGGTCACGGCTGGCTCCTGATCCAAAAGTGACCTACACCGTCATCGAACTCAAGCGCGGTGGATACAGCCGCGGCTACACCGTCGTCGATCCCAAGGATCGCGAATGGAGCGTCAAGTTTCCACCCGAAGCGGGTACCGAAATCGTCGCATCGCGGATCCTCTGGGGCATCGGTTATCACCAGCCGCCGATCTACCTGCTCAAGGAGTGGACCGCGGCGAAAGGCGGCCTCGCCGAATCCGCAGATGCCGGCGCGGTTCCGTGAGAAGAAACCCGGACTATCACGGGCTCGAAGCGGGTGACTCCGTGGTCCTACTTCCAGAACCCATTCCTCGGCACGCGGCAGATGAACGGACTGCTGGCGCTTCAGGCGATGCTCGGAAACTCCGACCTGAAGGATCCGCAGAACGTCATCTACAAGCTGGAGACGTCGGCGCGAAGGTGCATCGCGCTGGTATGTCGCCAGGGATCTTGGCCAGACGTTCGGCCGAACAGGCGTGATCGATGCCCCACGCGGTGACATCGGGGTGTTCGAATCCACACCGTTCATTCGCGGCGTCGATAAGGGCAAGGTCCGTTTCGAATATCGCGGCCGGCACAAGGCGCTGTTCAATGACATCAGTGTTGCCGACGTCCGCTGGCTGTGCGAGCGCCTGAACAAGCTCACCGACAAGCAGTGGCAGGATGCTTTTCGCGCCGGCGGATATCGAGAGCCCCATGTCGGATCGTTTCATCCAGCGCATGAAGCAGAAAATCGCCGAAGGCCTTGCCCTGAAGGATTGATCATGCCGATGCCACACCGCTTACGTTTCGCGCTGCTCCTTGCCGGCCTGCTCGCCGCCGCGCACATGGCGCCTCTTCGTGCCCAGGCTATTCCTGCCGACTTACAGGACGAAAAGGCACAACAGAAGGCGGAGCGCCGAAGGCCGAGCGCCAGGATACCGATGAACACCCCATGCATCCGCTCCACGAGATCGACGATGCGATGGTGAGGCTGCCGCTGGCCGCATTATTCGGGGCCGCGCTGGCGCTGCGGCCGAGGCGCAAAGGCACACCGCCGCGCACAGCGCCGGTGGTCCAAACGCAGATCGTTCTCTCGGTCGTCGGTGCGGTCATCATGCTCGTCGTCGGGCGCAAGTCTGGCGCGGGCGTTCGGCATTGTCGGCGCCGCGAACCTGATACGCTATCGGTCGAAGATCGACGACCCGAAAGACGCGGTGGTCATGCTGGGCGCCCTCGCCGTTGGACTGGCCACGGGCGTCGGGCTCTACGCATTGTCAGCCTTCTCGACGGTCTTCCTCGTGGTCCTGCTTGGAATCATCGAATCCTTCGAGCCGAAGACCGGAAAGGCATTCGACCTGAAGATCAAGCTCGGGGACGAGACCGACGAACGGCGGGCGAAGATCGAAGCGATCCTCGAGCGGCACAAGCTGCAGTACGAGCTTCGCACCTCATCGGACGAAGAGGTCTGTTACGACGTCACGGTTCCGCTCGAAACCCAGACGACCGATCCGATCACGAACGCGATCCTCAAGCTGGATCCGAAGGGGCATGGGGCCGTTGACTGGACCGAAAAGAAGAAGAAGGCTTAGGCACACGCTCACGTGAAACTGATAATCCAGCCTGAAGACGGTCTCGCACCGGTCGTGAAGATCGTCCGCAAAGCGAAGAAGACCATCGACATCGCCATCTTCCGCTTCGACCGGACCGAACTCGAGGAGGCGCTCGGTGCAGCGGTCGACCGGGGCGTGGTGGTGCGCGCCCTGATCGCGCACACCAACCGCGGTGGCGAAAAGACGCTGCGGAAGCTCGAACTGCGATTGCTGCGGGCAGGCATCAGTGTCGCGCGGACGGCCGACGACCTGCCGCGGTATCACGGCAAGTTCATGCATCGTGGACGGCGTGCTGCACGTGTTCGGCTTCAACTATACGAAGCTCGACATCGAAGGCAGCCGCAGCTTCGGCCTGACCACCAGCGACAAGAAGGTTGTCAAGGAGGCCCTGTCGCTGTTCGAAGCCGACTCCACCCGGCAGCCGTATGTCCCGTCGGACGCCGCGGCTGGTCGTGAGTCCCGAGACGTCTGCGAGCACGCCTGGCGGCGTTCATCAAGGCGGCGAAGAAGCAGCTGCTGATCTACGACCAGAAGGTCACCGACAACGCGATTCAGAAAATCCTGCAGGAGCGGGCGACAGCCGGGGTCGAAATCCGGGTGCTCGGCAAGGTCGAGAAGAACCTCGAGGGGATCAATCGCCGGAAGCTGGCGCGGCATCGTCTGCACGTGCGGGCGATCATCCGCGACGGCGCGGCAGCGTTCGTCGGCAGTCAGAGCCTGCGCAAGCTGGAGCTGGACGGACGGCGTGAGGTCGGCCTGATCATCGACTAATACGCGGATCGCGAAGAAGATGCAGGCGGTGTTCGAGGCCGACTGGCAGGCGTCGGCGCAGGGCAAACCGGCCGCTACTTCCGCCGCGTGATCATTCCCGAATCGACCACCGCGCCGGTACGCGCAATTGCGTTGAAGAACATCTCGTCGCCGTTGATCTCGGCAATCATGAAACTGCGGTCGGTATCGAAGCCCCTGGCGGTGAGGCCCGTGCTGCGATCGATGTTTCCGGTCCGCAGTTGCCCGCCGCCCCCGGTCACGAAGTAGACGATCCCCTGCTGCGGTTTGATCCGTTCGTAAAAATGATCGTGCCCGCTGAACACCACGCTCACGTTGTATTTCACGAAGAGAGGTTCGAGCACCTCGCGAATCGCCCCTTGTGAGCCGTGACGTTCACCCGATGAATACGGCGGGTGATGGAAGTACGGGATCTTCCAGTCGTCACGCGATCCCTCCAGCTCTTTCTGCAGCCACGCCACCTGCCCGGGATCGAGGCTGGTCGATTCCAGTGCGATAGAAGCGCACGTTCTGCTTCGACGGCTTGAACGAGTAATACAGCTTGCCATCCATGTTGAACAGGTTGTAACGCACCTGCTCGCGCACATCATGATTGCCGAGTGACGCATAGAACTTCACGCCCGCATCCAGCAGCGGTTTGTATGGGGATTCGAATTTGCGGACGAAGTCCGCCGCCCGTTGCGATCCGTACAAGTTGTCGCCAACGGTGATCACGAGCTCGAAAGGGAAGCGCTCGTGCACGCGCGCCATCTCGGCCGCCGTCTCCAGTTGAGCGCGCGACCCCGTGCCGAAGTCGCCAAGGATTGCGAACTTCAGCGAGTCGGGCCGATTCGGCATCGGCGTTTCTGCCGCGGCCGGCGGTACCGGACGCTGACCAGGCGATGCGGATACCTGTACCGGCCCCCGCGTCGGCTGGGTGGCGCACGCCCCGATCCCCGCTACCAGAGCCAGGACCGAGATCAGATCGCGTCGAATTCGCATGCGGTCGTTTCGCCGTTACTTCGGAAGCGCGTTGTCGATGTAATCGACGATCGTGTGTGCGTGGATGTCCAGCAGAATGAGCTGGCTGCCGATGAACCGGTATTCGAGTTCCTCCGGGAGGCGCGGGAGCATCGCCAGGACCTGCGGCGGCATCGTCGAGAAGGGGACCTGGTCCGGGTAGCGCGCATTTACAGCGAGCTTCATGACGCTGGTATTTTCGTCCATGATCGTGGCCTTCAGCCTCGCGCCTTCAGGGCCGGAGAAGACCTGTGCCAGCAGTCTTCGAAACAGTCGCTCGGCGTCGGGGGTGAACACATTTCCGCGCCGGGCTCCCTTGCGGTTCGACATCAACAGCTGACCGAGTTTGCGCTGGTGCTGTTCGATCGCCTGCGGGTCCGCGTCGGCCGGCAGCTTCGGGAGCCCTGCTTCCAGGCGGTTGTGGAGGAGCGCGTATTGATCGACGCGTTGCTTGAACGCGGCGATCGTGCGGACGTCGGAGTTGGAGCCGGAAGTGCCCTGCGCGTGGACGCACGCGAGCGACAGCAGGAACACTGCGAGCGCTGGCGTGCGTACGAGGCATGGTCGATCTATCCCCTGTAATTGCCAAACTGCAGCGCCACCCCGAAGTCGTGTTCCCGCAACTGGCGCATGGCTTCCTGCAGGTCGTCCTTGGACGGCGACGAGACCCGAACCTGCTCGGCCTGGATCGCCGCCGTGACCTTCTTCAGCTTCTTGTCCTTGAGGAACTTCACGATTTCCTTCGCGGCATCGGTCGGAATGCCCTGCTGCAGCGTGACCACCCGGCTTGACCGTGTCGTTGGCCGCGCGCTCGATGTCACCGGGCGTCAGGTTCTTCGTCGGCACACCGCGACGGACCAGTCGAGTCTGCAGGATCTCCCACAACGCCGTCATCTTGAAGTCGTTGTCAGCGGTCAGCGTGATGCTGTTTTCAGCCTTGTTGAAATCGATCGACGCCTTCGACCCCTTGAAGTCATAGCGCTGAGCGACCTCCTTGTTGGCCTGGTTGACGGCGTTGTCGACCTCCTGGAGATCTACTCCGGAGGTGATGTCGAAGGACGCGAGATTTGCCATAGATCTGTTCACGATTATAGGCGGCCTCGGCGTCAGCATGTCCGCTTCAACGACATTTCCTTTACGAAGGTTGCTACTCATGATTTCGTTGCCAATGATCGAACGTCGCAAATCCAAAATCGAAGGCTGGGGCGTCTTTGCCCTGGAGCCGATCAACAAGAACAAGCGGATCGTCACCTACGACGGTGAGAAGATCACGAACAAGGTCAGCCTGGACCGCGAGGATCGCTACCTGAAGAAGGGGCACATCTGGTGCTTCAAGCTGAATCGCCTGTACGTGCGCGATGCCGCCGTCGGCGGCAACATCGCCCGGCTACATCAATCACCGTGCAGCCCGAACTGCTACACGATCGTCAAGGGTGAGACGATCTGGATCATCGCCGCACGGAACATCCGCAAGGGTGAGGAGCTGACCTACGACTACTCGACCGATGGCCCCGGCCACATTCAGTGCCGGTGTACGCCCGGATGCAAGGTCATGCTCTGACGTGTAGATGCACGTTTTCTATCTTCACGGCTTCGCCTCGTCGGCGGTCGACCAAGGCCAGCTACTTCGAGGCACGGCTGCGCGAACACGGCGATCCCGCTCGAGACGCCGGATCTGAACGCAGCCGGATTTCTCGACCCTGACGATTTCGCGGATGGTCGACCAGGTGACGAGCGGCGATCGATCGCGTGCCGAAGGCGACGGGTGTCGTGCTGGTCGGATCGAGTCTCGGTGGGTTCGTAGCCGTCCACGTCGCGCAGCGGCGGCCCGATCGGGTCGTGCGCCTGATCCTGCTCGCGCCGGCGTTCGCGTTCGGCGGCACCAACTCCCGTTCGCTGGGTGACCGCGACCTCGATCAGTGGAAGACCACCGGCACGACCAACGTCTTTCACTACGGCTACGGCCGCATGCTTCCGGTCGGCTATGCGCTCTATGCCGACGCGTGCGGCTACGACTGCGCCGACGCTGGCGCTCACGATGCCGATCCAGATCTTCCAGGGGCGGAACGATGCGGTCGTGGACCCTGTTTCGGTGGAAACATGGGCCGCGAGTCGGCCCAACGTTGAACTCCACATGGTCGACGATGACCACCAGCTGCGGGAACTCGCTGGATCTTATCTGGTCGCACGCCAGGCGATTTCTTCAGCTCTGACTGCGCGACCTCGAGGTCGCGCGTCTACCAGCAGATGCCGGTGTACTGGGCCGGAACCTTGTCCCTGTCGAAATCCTTCACCCTGAACAGGTCGATGATGGTCTGCTCCGGCCGTGTCTTTCGCAGTGCTTCGGCGAACTCCGGCGATCCGTTACCGACCACCAGGACGTCAGACTTGTCGATCAATTCGTCGATCGACTCGGTCAGCAATGACGACAGGTGGGGAATCTGCTTGTTGATGTAATCCTTATTGGCGCCCGACCAGCCGCGCCAGCGACACGTTCTTGTCGTAAATCGACAGCTCGTAACCCTTGCCGAGCAGCGCCTCGGCGAGGATGACGATCGGGCTTTCGCGCAGATCGTCGGTGCCGGCCTTGAAGCTGAAACCGAGCAGGCCGATCCGCTTCTTGCCGGTATCGGCGACCATCTCGATCGCATGCTGGATCTGCAGCTGGTTGCTGCCCAGGATCGCCTGGATCACCGGCATGTCGAGGTCGACTTCCTTGGCGCGATACTGCATCGCGCGGACGTCCTTCGGCAGGCACGACCCGCCGAACGCGAAACCCGGCTTCATGTAATACGACGACAGATTCAGCTTCTCGTCCTTGCAGAAGATGTCCATCACGTCGTGGCTGTCGATCTCCAGGCGCTTGCAGAGATTGCCCACTTCGTTCGCGAAGCAGACCTTGAGCGCGTGCCACGTGTTGCTGGCGTACTTGATCATCTCCGCGGTTCGGATGTCGGTCGTCACCATCTCGCCTTCGACCTTGGTGTACAGCGCCTGCGTCGGCTCGGCGTCCGAGATGTAGTTGTGGCCGACGAGTGTCATCGGCGGATTCCGGAAATCCGCGATCGCGGTTCCTTCGCGAAGAAACTCGGGATTGACCGCCACACCGAAGTCTTCTGCCGTACTTCTTTCCGGACGTCCGCTCCAGCGCCGGGATGACGATGCCGTGGGTCGTGCCGGGCAGCACGGTGCTGCGGACGACGACGACGTGGTAGGCGGATCTTGTCTTTGAGCACCTCGCCGATCTGTTCGCAGACACGTTCCAGGTAGGAGAGGTCCAGACTGCCGTTCTTCCGACTTGGCGTGCCGACGCAGATCAGCGACAGGTCGGTCGAGTCTACGGCGTCCTTGGTATTGGTGGTGGCACGCAGTCGTCCATCTGCGGCGGTCTCGCGAATCAGCTCGTCGAGACCCTTCTCGACGATCGGGCTTCGTCCTTCGTTCAGGCTCGCGACCTTGTCGGGATTGACGTCCACTCCGACAACCGTATGACCATCAGCCGCGAACGACGCTGCCGAAACGCTACCGACGTACCCAAGTCCAAACACCGAAACCTTCATCATGCTCTCCATAAGGCAGCCCGAAGGGCTGTGTTACACGATTCGTATATTCCGCCGGTTCAGGCGCTCAGGCGAGCCGCCGCAGGATCGCGTCGCACCGCCACCAGGGCGGCCTCGAAATCCTCTGCGACTGCAGCCCAATCGTACTTCGTGACGCACCAGTTCGCGGGCGGCACTCTCGATCCGCCGGCGGGCGTCCTGGTCTCTGATCAGATGCACGACGGCCTGGGCAAATTGGGCCGGTTCGTCGGCAATCATCACGTCCCGGCCTGGGGTTACCGGCAGGCCTTCGGCCCCGACGGTGGTCGATACTACCGCCTTCGCCATCGACATCGCCTCGAAAATCTTCAGGCGCGTGCCGCCGCCGATCCTGAGCGGAACGACGTAGACGTCACCCTTCGCCACATGCGGCCGGACGTCGTCTACCCGGCCGGTCACGTCTATCCCATGTTCCTCGGCCAGCCGTTTCACAGCGGGAGTGGGAGCGCGGCCGATGATGCTCAAGGTGACGTCAGGCTCCACCTGCCGGATGCGAGGCAGGATGTCGCGGACGAAGTAGAGCATGCCGTCCTCGTTCGGCAGCCAGTCCATCGACCCCGTGAACACGAGGTGGGCCCGACGCTCCTCCGCCCGGCATCGGCGTGAAGTACGAGGTGTCGACACCGGTCTGGACGACGTGCACCGGCCGGCGGAGCGCGCCCGGATACAAGCGGGCGAAGGTCTCGCTGTCGGCCTCCGATACCGCGAGCACCAGGTCGAAACGCGAGAGCGCCTGCCGCTCGAAGCGCAGCATCCGGTTCCACTGCTGCGTCATGAGCGCGCGCGAAAACGGATTGGCCGCGTTTTCCGCGTGACGGCGCCAGATCTCGGCTTCGACGTTGTGAGTGAAGAGCACGCTCGGAATCGGCAATGACTGTGGCAGATTCGCCACCGGCGGCAGAAAGTCCGCCACGACCACGTCGAAGTTGCCCGACTGAAGGAACCGGCGAACCTGCGCTGAATACTCGGCGGACCGGTACTTCCCGACGGCGTAGGGCAGCGGATCCACGACGTGCTTTGCCGCATCGGCGTAGAACGCGAGCGTGCCCTTGGCCGGGTCCGTCCTCGGGACGGTCTCGAGCACCTTGCAGACTTCACGCATGCCGACGCGATCCTCGTGGCGTCTGACACGGGCTCGGCGAACGACAGGTACGTGATGTCGTGCCGCTGCGCGAGATGCCGCATCAGGTGCCATGTCCGCAGTTTCCCGCCCTTGTCCAGGGGGAGCAGCAGACCGGAATTCAGCCAAAGAATCTTCATGCGCTGAACCTGTCCGTGTTCGCTGGCCGGTCGGGTCAGGCTCGCGGCTGCGCGCCGGAATCTCTCGTGCGGACAGCGACTGGACACCTTCGCCGTCGATGAAGGTGCGGTACCAGAGTTCCAGGTTCATCAGACTCCAGATCGCATCGGTGCCTTCCTGGCGGCCGTCCACGTGGGACGACAGCAGCGTTCGGCGGCGGCGGGTTCGATGATGCCGCGCTCGCGCGTGCGTCTGTCGAGCAGAACGTCGCGTGCGACCGACTGCCACTCGCCTCGCATCCAGAGGCCGAAGGGCACCGGGAATCCCATTTTCTTGCGAGTCAGGATCTCGCCGGCAGGATGCTCCGCACCGCTTCGCGGAGGATCCACTTGGTCTTGAAGCCGCGCAGCTTCAATCTCGCCGGTAGCGACGCGGCGAACTCGACCAGCTTGTGGTCGAGGAAGGGGACGCGGCTTTCGAGCGACGCCGCCATGCTCATCTGGTCCTGCTTCATCAACAGTTCGACCAGGTACGTCTTCATGTCGGTGTAGAGCAGGCGATCGAGCGTCGTGCTGCGTGCCATTCGGTGTGTCGAAATATGCGCGTGAGCGGCCGTAAGCTCGCGCATGCGTCGAGACGCGGCGTAGGCCGGCGAGAGTAGCTCGCGCTTGCCGTTTCAGGCCGATCGACGCGAAGTTGTCGAAGAACATCGACTCCGGCGTGGCGGCAACCGCGAGGAATGACCGTTCGCGTACCGTGCGAACTGCCCCGGTAGACGGGGGACGACCGAATTCGCGACGAAGCAACGGACGGCGTCGGGCATGACGCGATACGCCGCACCGGCGCGCCAGTTCACCAGGGCACGCGGATACTTGCCGTATCCGGCGAGGAGCTCGTCACTGCCTTCGCCGGTGAGCACGACCTTGACATGCCGCGATGCGAGCTCCGAGTACCAAGTACAACGGCACGCTCGACGGATGGGCCACCGGCTCGTCCTCGTGCCAGATCAGCCGCGGCAACGCCCCAAAAAAATCCTGGTCATCGATCACGATCTCGTGCGCATCCGCTTTGATCGCGGTGGACACTTCACGCGCGTAATCGAGTTCGCTGTATGCCCGATCCTTGAAGGCGACCGAGAAGGTCTTGAGCGGGCGGTCGATCATGCCGGCCATCAAGGCGGCTATCGCGCTGCTGTCGAGACCACCGGAGAGGAACATCCCGAGTGGAACATCCGCCATCAGCCGGAGCCGAACCGATTCGGTGAGAAGCTCGCGAAAGCGTTCGACGGCCTCACGATCCGACAGGCCGGCGATCTCTTCATTGACCCGCCCGGTCGGAATGTCCCAATACTTCCGGATCGTCACCCGTCCGTCTTCGAACACGAGGGTATGGCCGGGGAGCAGCCGGTAGATACCTTTGAACAGGGTTTCTTCGCCGGACAGATAGCGCGTGCCGAGCAGCTCAGGCAACGCCGTCTCATTCGCACGACGCTCGACCAGGCCGCTGTCCAGAATCGACTTGATCTCGGACCCGAACAGCAGGCGTCCGTCGACGTGCGCCCAGTAGAGCGGCTTCACGCCCATGCGATCGCGCGCCAGCAACAGCCGCCTGCGCCGCCGGTCCCAGAGCGCAAACGCGAACATGCCGCGCAAACGATCGACGCAGCCGTCGCCCCACGCTTCGTAGGCGTGGACGATGGTCTCAGTATCCGACCGTGTCTTGTACCGATGGCCTGCCGCTTCCAGCTCCGGACGAACGTCCGAGTGGTTGTAGATCTCCCCGTTGAAGACGATCCAGATCGACTCGTCTCGTTGCTCAGCGGCTGATGGCCGGCACTGACGTCCACGATGCTCAGCCGGCGATGCCCTAAACCGGCCTGCCGATCGACATAGATCCCCGCGTCGTCAGGGCCACGATGACTGATGACATCGCGCATGGCGGCGACGATTTCGCGTTCGTCCGCCCTCAGCTCGTCTGACGCAACTATTCCTGCAATTCCACACATTCAGTCAACAACCTCAGCAAGGCAAGTGCCACGCGCCTATCCAGAAACTGCTTCCGGACGCGGCACTTCGGCTGGCGCCCGGTACGGATTCTCTCGACGCAGGATGGGCCAGCCTTCGAGGATCGCGCGGAACGCCAGGAACGTGACTCCCGTCGAGATGACCACCCGGCGCACGTTGCGGGCATCGATGGGTGCGGTGTTGTGGCCGCCGTACGCAGAACAGCACACCTCGTAATGACGTTGTGCCGCCGCAAGCGTATCCGAACGCATGTTGTGGCGGTGGCCGTAAGGGAACGCGAAATGCCGGATGGGGACTCCGAGTTCCGACTCCAGCCGGCGGCGGGACTCACCGAGTTCCCGTTCTGCTTCGAGGAGCGACACAGCCCCCATGTCTGCGTGAGAACAGCTGTGGGATCCCACGAGGAAACCCTGTGCCTGCAGCGCACGTAGATCGTCCCACGTCATGTGGTCCTGGGGGGGCCGGCCCTGCACGACGTCGTGGGGGAACGGACGTGAGCTTCCGATCATGTCCGTCGAAACGAAGAATGTTGCGGGCAGCTCGAGCGACCGCATGATCGGAGCCGCTACTTTCGCGTTGTCCGCATAGCCATCGTCGAACGTGATCGCGACCAGCCGTTCGCAGTGCCCGGGGGTGCCCAGTGCGGCAATCGCTTCGGGCAGGGAGACGACCCGGTAGTTCTGTTTGAGGAACTGCATCTGCTGCCGGAACGCGGCCGTGCTGACTGTTGAAAAATCATCGGCGTGATCGTTCACCTGGTGGTAGTTGAGAACGGTCAGCCGACCGCGTCCCATCCTCGCAAGCACCGCGTCCCTCGCCGGTGGCAGGCCGGACTTCAGGTACGTCCGCATCAGCGTCCGCTTCACCACCTGCTTGGCGCGGCTGCCACGTGCAGGCGCGTCCGCGGTTCGTGCGCTCAACTCGGCGTCGTAGAGAGTCTGGAACTGTTCCACCATGCGGTCGAACGAATAGGTCTGCTCGATCACGCGGCGCCCGGCCCGTCCAAACTCTTCGACCTGTTGTGGATTGCCGAGCAGCGTGAGCAGCGCGTTCGACAGCGCATCGACGTTGCCTGGAGGGACGAGCCGCCCGGTGACCTGATCGCGAACCAGTTCCGGAATGCCGCCGACATCGCTCGCCACGACCGGCACACCCGCGGCCATCGCTTCCATGATCGAGTTCGGAAACGCTTCCGAGCGCGACGGCAGCACGAACACGTCTGCGTCCTGCAGCAACGCGGGTACATCATCCCTGTGGCCGAGAAAGGTGACGCGCTCGCCGACGCCAAGTTCCCTGACGAGAGTCGTCAACGCCTCGCGACAGGTGCCGTCACCCGCCAGGGTGAGTCTGGCGTCCGGGTGCCGCTCGAGAATGCGCGGCATCGACCGAACGAGCACATCGATGCGTTTTTCTTCGCGCAAGCACGCAATCATCATGATGTGCCTGGGCGTGCTCGAGTACCGGTGCGCTTCGAAGGCACGGGTATCGATCCCGTTCGGAATGACCAGGATCTTGCCGTCGTCCACCCCTTCGACGCGGAGCCGGTCCGCCGCAGCATGCGAGTTGGCGACGACGCGATGCGCGGCTCCATAAGACGCGCGTTGCATCCGCTGCAATCCTGGTGGCTCGACGAACCCCCGGCGGCTGCCGAGCCGAACCGGAACAGATGCGAGCGCACCACCGGGAAGTCCGAAAATATTGGAGTAGAGCTCGCAGGTCTGAAGGATCTGGATCTTCTTCTCACGGCACCACGCTGCGAAAGCGCGGAGTTGCATCACCGTGCGCGGCTGCCGGAAGCCGTGGATCGGGAAGAGCGCTACCGGTTCGCCCATCGAGGCGAGCCGTTCGAACCAGGCACCTTCGGTGTGAAAGCACACCGGGTACACTTTGAAGCGGCGACGATCGATCCGGCCGATCAATTCGAGCATCTGCCGCTGCGTGCCCCCGGGGGCGTAGCGGTCAACGAAGATCGCAATGGGGATTGGTGTCGACATCAGCCTGGTACGAGGAAGCCGCTGCGGTGAGAGGGCGGGTGCGGTGGGTGTCCGCGCGCTTCCGCTCGTCCAGATACTGGCGGTGCCAGAGTTCAAAGATCACCAGCGCCCACAGGCGCAACGTGTGCTCCCGCCGCCCGCTCACATGTTCGTCGACCAGCCGCTCGATGAACTTGACATCGAAGTAGCCCCGTTCTCTCGCGCGGCTCGACAACAGCACGTCGGAGAACAGCTCGCGGATCCCGCCACGGAACCATCCCCCGAGCGGGACGGCGAAGCCCTGCTTCCGGCGATCGAGGATGTGGGCCGGCAGCAGGGTCGCGGCCGCTTCCTTCAGGATGTGTTTCCTGCGGCCGTTACGGATCTTCAGTGACGCCGGAATTCGCGCGGCGAAGTCGACCACGTCGTTGTCGAGCAGGGGGACTCTCGATTCGATCGAATGGGCCATGCTCATGCGATCGACCTTGGTCAGGATGTCTTCCGGTAGATAGGTCTCGAAGTCGAAGTGCATCATCTGCGCGTGCCACGGCAGGTGTGCGAAGCGTTCGAACCTGGCGCGAGCCGCCGCGGTCGCTTCCGCGTCGCCGATCCGGCGGCGCATCTCGCCGGTGACGAGCGAGCGTTTTTCGTCGGGCTGGAAGTACCCCATGTCATCGAGATAGCGTCCCTGTTCGTCCCGGGCGACGCGCCGCAGGAAATTCTTGCCCCTCACGCCGTGAGGCAGCCATGGCCATACGGCAGCTGCAACCGCGCGCGTCCCTGGGGGGCTCCAGCGGTCGAACGCAGCAACACGCCGATGCGGGAAGTAATGATCGTAGCCGCCGAAGAGTTCGTCCCCCCCATCGCCCGACAGGACCACCGTGACGTGCCGCCGCGCGAGCTCCGAGACGTACCACATGGGGATCGCGGATGAATCACCGAAGGGTTCATCGAAATGCGAGACCAGGTCGTCGAGAATAGCGAGCGCGTCGGGCCGGACGACAAACTCATGGTGATCGGTTCCGAAATGTCTGGCGACCGTTCGCGCGTGTTCGAGTTCATCGTAGGCGGGGTCATCGAAGCCGATCGAGAAGGTCTGCACGCGCGACGACACCTGCGCCATCAGCCCGACCACCACACTCGAGTCGACACCTCCAGAGAGGAAGGCGCCGAGCGGGACTTCGCTCATCAGGTGCGACTTCACCGAGTCCTGCAGCACGGCGCGTAACTGCTCGATCGCGCCCGCTTCCGACAGTGAAAAGTCTTCGTCGGTCGGCAGTTCCCAGTATTTGCGGGTCGCTACTACACCGTTGCGCCAGCGGAGCACGTGGCCAGGCTGCAGCTTCTTGATGCCCGTGAAAATGGACGCGTGGCCCGGCGTGTATAGGAAGGAGAGGTAGTGATCGAGCGCCGCCGGGTCGACGCTGGTTTCGACATCGTTGGCGGCCAGCAGCGACTTGATCTCGGACCCGAAGTAGAGCCGTGAACCGGTCTGGGCGTAGTACAGCGGTTTGATCCCGACACGATCGCGTGCGAGCACGAGCGATCCGTCACGAGCGTCCCACAATGCAATTCCGAACATGCCGCGCAACCGGCGGAACGCATCGTCTCCCCATTCCTCATAGGCGTGAACGATCGTCTCGGTGTCGCTGCCGGTGTAGAACGCGTGCCCCCGGGACTCCAGCTCCCTTCGAAGCTGACGATAGTTGTAGATTTCGCCGTTGAAGACGACCCAGACGTTGCGCGCTTCGTTGTGAATCGGCTGGTGACCGGTGGCGAGGTCGACTATGGACAACCGCCTCATGCCGAGGGCGATACCCGAGTCGACCAGGAGCCCCTCATCGTCCGGACCGCGATGCCGGATCGCGGCACACATGTCCTGAAGGACGGTGACCGCCTGATGGTGTTTATCGGAGTCGGACGCCCAGCTGCTGGGGTACTTGCCGTCCGCAAATCCTGCTATCCCGCACATGAGTGTTCACCGCCGGTGGAATCAACGCTGGAGCTGCCGCAGAGCTATGTCGTCGAGGTGCAATTCCATCGCCACGTCGCCTAAGTCGCCTAAATGGAATGATTCAACGCCTTCCCACTCAAAGTTCGAGCCGTCGACCAGATGCAGGGCCACCGGGCGCCCGGCCGGGGCCAGCCGCAACACGGCCACCCGTGCATCGGTGGAGAAACTATTTCCATCAAAGACGACTTTTCTTCCCAGTCGACCCCGGAGCGGCGGGTTGCCTCCCGCAAATCCAAGCGACACGAGGTAGCTGTGGTCTCTGTATGTGATGCGTACGGTGCAACTATCGGAAGTGTCGCCGGGCAAAGACCCGAAGTTCGGAGCGTTTTCTCCGCTTGACCCGGCTATGGCGGTGACGAGCGACAACGGCAGACCACCAGCGCGGGTGAATCGAATGGTTGGGGACGGCGCGAGCTCGCCATAGACCGGTGCCGACCACCCGAGTCCGCCCGCATCACCGAAGAACTGGTCCGACTGCGCGGTCGTGGAAGCGATCAGCACCCTGTCCTTCACGGCTTCAGCAAAGTATGTCGACGGAGTATCTGCGGGGCGCAAGGCCCAGGCAGGATCCAAATGCCAGTGTGCCTCCGCCACCGCATGGCCCTCGCCGGTCAAGTAGTCCGCGACGATCCAGATGTCGTCAATCCGCACGATCATGCGCCGATGCACGAGCGGGGAATAACCGAGGTGTTCGAGCTCGACGTAATCGAACGACGCCGATGACTTTCGGTCAACCAGTCTGGCATCCGTGCGCGTCCGCCACTGGAACGGCCCCGCGGGAATCGACTGGGAACGGCCATTCACCACGAGCGTGTTGTGCATGACCGTCGACCTCAGTTGATCGCGCAACGCCGGATCCATGACGTACGTGGCGGTACCCGGATCGATCAGGAGTGGCCGTCCATTTACAGAGAGTGTCAGCGATAGCGCATCCGCGTGGGCATGCCCGCCATTCAAGAATCCATGACGGCCGCAGTCCACGATTGCATGGCCGTGCGGCGATCGAAGGACGATGTAGCCGGTGTCTGGAAACAGGAGCGATCCCGGTTCCGAGCTGTCCAGGATCGGCGGCGCTGCGATGCCAGCGTCCCGGCCGGCCATCATCCAAATGACTTCTTCCCGCAATCCTCCGACGGCGAGCGAAGAATCGCTGAGTAGATTTGCTGCGAGCGACAGCGTTGGGCCCGCATCATAGGGGGCGCGACCGCAGATTGGGAACAGGGCGCCGCCGTCGTCGTCACCGATCGTCGGCAGCCGTCCGGTTTCATCGGTCATCGCGCGGCAGAATCGGGCCATGCGCGACGCGACGTCGGCAAACAGATTGGATGAAGGGTCCCCGGTTCGGCGTGCGACCACCAGTGCGAGCAGGTAGAAGTCGAGCGCATAGAGATGGTAGTGGAGTGACTGCTCGGCGTGGCCACCATCGGGGTGCACCTGCGCGCGGGCTTCACGCGTGAGAACGTCACGTCCCAGCCGTTCCCATCTGTCAGCGTGCCGCAGCTCGGGCAGCGCCCTGCCGGCGACGTAGAGGGCCAGACCTTCACCGAGCAGGTGGGTGTTCGGGCTGAAATACCAGGAAAGATGGCGGGAAATGTGATCCAGCTGCGACTGCAGCGCGCCAAGCAGATCGACCACCCAACGCGAGTCTTCCGAGTCAGGATCGCTGAAAAAGCTCAAGGCCCAGATCCAGGAGATCGACCTGAACGCAAGCTCGAGCATGCTCGACCAGTTCACTCCTCTGAACGGCGGGTTCTGCTCCAGCCACTCCCGGAGTTCGCTCCGGAATCGCTGCAGGTACTCCGGCGAGGGCGCCAACCAGGCGGCGCGACCCAGCGCAAGCCAGTGCTGTTGGCGATTGAATTCCCAAATGACTTTGTGGTCACCGATCGCCGGGTCGAGGTATGGCACACGGCTCCAAAACGAGCTGGGAGGTTTACGCCCGGAGACGGGATCCAGGTGCCAGTCGATGAGTCGTCCCGCCGTGTTGAAGGTGAGTGCCCGGTATCCGAGAAGGTCATATTTCCCTGAGACGATCTCGCGCGCTCGCATCGTCGCGACCTCAGCGGCTGAAGGAAAACAGCTCTGGATCCGAGAAACAACCTGGCCGCGATCGGACGATTCGAGTGCGAACCGCGGTTCGCGGTCCGCGAAATAACATGCCAGGGAATTTCCTGCTGTGCGTCCGTCAGTTTTGCGTAAGGCGGCCGCTGCGGCAGAGAGATGGCGCGATTTAACGCACGCGGTGGCGGTGAAAGAAGGAGGGGACCAGCGGGCCTGTCCGACGATCAGTTGCGAGGCTTCCTTGAGAAGGTTTGCTCTCTCGGCAACGCGGGAGCGCAACTCGGCGGCCGACAGATTTAGTAGTTTGCTAACCGTTCTCATCACTGCGCGAACACAGCCATATCGTGCAGCTCTGTTCTGCAAACGCTGAACCCACGCGACAGCTTTCGCTACATTTCGACGGAGCTACCCCACCCCTGTACGGCGGATCAGCGGTCATGTGAATGACTTTCCAACTGAGCAGTTATCGGTATCCCATAAATATATATTCCCGTAAGTCATTGGCCTATAAGGACAAACCGCAGTACCTTAATGCCGAGCTATGTAAATAGCGCTGGTGACTCTGTCTTCACCGATTCAATTCACAGCGCATCTATATCCATCGTTCTGTTTGGACTATATCCACGGCCATTTCCGACGCTGGCAGGCGCTTTGCCCAAGCTGAAATCGACCCAGCCATTCCGCGATGCAAGTCCGGAATAACCACTCATCACTTTAGCTCCCCGAGGCCGCCGCACCTTATGCGGCACGCTCGTGGACTGCGGTCGATCGGAAGGCGCGGGTCGTCCCCACAACCCTTGTTGTTCTGAAGGCTGACGCTGGAGGTCAGATGAAAGTACGTGTGCCGATGACGGTAGAAGTCTGCCGTTCTCCTCTCCATACCGCTGTTCACGAATCCGCCAAACTCGCACTTGCCTTGTTATGTCTCTTATCCGGATTCTCAGTAACTGCGAACGCACAGACCGCCCTGCCCGCAACGCTTAGGGCGGCCGACTTCGATCAGGGCGCGAACGGCGTCTCTTACCGCGACACCACCAGCGGAAACAGTGGCGGCTACTACCGCGTCACCGACGTCGACATCGAGGCGTGCTCCGAGGGGGGTGTCAGCATCGGATGGGCGAGTGCAGGAGAGTGGCTGAATTACACGGTCAACGTACCAAAAGCCGGAACTTACTCACTTGAACTTCGGGTCGCGTCCGAGAATGGCGGACGCATGAACGTCCAGTTCGGCGGATCGAACAAGACCGGTTCAATGAGCGTGCCTTCCACCGGCGGCTGGCAGAATTGGACCACGGTCAGCACGACCGTCAACCTGTCGGCTGGGGTCCAGGTAATGCGGGTCTCCTTCGAGACCGACGGCATTAACCTGAGCGCCATCGGCATTGGCGGCGGAAGCGGTTCCGCGTCCGGCGGTTCTGCCGGGGGACGCACGCTGCCCGGCACCATCGAAGCCGAAGATTTCGATGACGGTGGCAACGGCGGCGCTTACTGGGACTCGACGTCCGGCAATTCCGGTGGACAGTACCGCAATACCGATGTCGACATCGAAGGTTCCAGCGAAGGCAGTTACAACATTGGTTGGACCGCGGCGGGCGAGTGGCTGCATTACACGGTCAACGTTCAGTCCGGCGGGGCCTACACGCTCAATCTGCGCGTGGCCTCGACTCGCGGTGGCACGATCTACGTCCTGTTCAACGGCACGAACAAGACCGGCACGATCCGCGTGCCCGTCACCGGCGGATATCAGGCATGGACGACAGTCTCGGCGCCTGTGAATCTCGACGGCGGAACGCAGGTGATGCGCGTCGTCTTCGAATCGGGTGGCGTGAACCTGAACTCGATCAGTGTCGGCGGGAGCGGCGGGAGTGTGCCGCCGCCGTCATCCGTCAGCGCTCCGTTCGGCGGAACAGCGGCTTCGGTGCCCGGAACCATTCAGGCGGAAGGGTTCGACAGTGGCGGCGCGGGCGTCGCCTACGGCGATCAGACCTCCGGCAATGCCGGCGGTGCCTACCGCGCGACTGACGTTGACATCGAAGAAGGTGCCAGCGGGTACGCGGTCGGTTGGACGGGTGCCGGAGAGTGGCTGCAGTACACGATCAATGTCACGGCGGCCGGCAATTACGTGATGGCGGCGCGCGTGGCGTCGGCTGGCAACGGCGGAACGTTCCACGTCGAGACCAACGGGCGGAAGTGGGGTTCGCTCAGCATCCCTGACACGGGGTGGTGGAGCAATTACCAGGACGTGACCGCGACCGTCTACCTCGACGCCGGCGTGCAGACATTACGAATCGTGTTCGATTCGAACGGATCGTCTGGAGCCGCGGGCAACATCGACTTCGTGCGGTTCTCGTCGGAGGCGACCGCTCCGGCACCCACGCCACCTACCCCGCCGAGCGGAGGCAGTGGCGGCCGGCTGCGCGTGATGACCTGGAACATCAACTTCGGTTCCGACCCATGGGGCCAGGCACAGCAGATTGCCGACTCGGGCGCCGACGTCGCGATGTTGCAGGAAGCATCGCTCTGGGACGAGGACATGCGGGTCACGTATCCGCAGCGCCTCCAGCAGCTCACCGGTCAGAAGTGGTACAGCGTCTTCGCGTCGCACTCGGGGCGGTATTCCCCGATGGAAGGGACGATGATCCTCTCCCGGTTGCCGCTGCTCGACCAGTCCACTCGGAATGCATACGATCGCGGCTTCTCGCGCATCCTGGTCAGCGTAGGTGGCGTGCAGGTGAACCTGTTTGACGCGCACCTCGATTGGCCCGATACCAACATGCGCACACTGCAGGAGCAGGACTTCATGTGGTGGGCTGCTCAATTCGGCGGTCGCAGAATCCTGGGCGGCGACTTCAATTCGTGGTGGGGTGAGTACTGGATTCACGTCATAACCGCCGATTACAGCGACACATGGGTGGATGTCACCGGCAGCCAGGAGAATGGATACACGCTGAACGGATCGGTCCGCTTCGACTACTTGTTCCATAACGCTGGTGTGAACCCGACGGACGCCTGGGTAACCCCCACCAACCGGTCCGACCACGCGCCCATGATCGCTGATTACACGATCCGATAACACGATGCTCTGCGAGAACGCCCGTCACCCACCAGTGACGGGCGTTCGTATTTCAGGAGGGGAGCTCTGGCATAACGGATGCACACTGGCGGCACCTATGCGAGGATCCTTCGCGCAGACCAACCTTCAGCTGTATACGCAGCTCCGACGCGCTGGCTACGCTGCTGACCAGCTGGCGATCGTCCGCTCCGGCTACGATCTGGCGATTCGGCTTTTTTCCGCCTCCTTCCGAGGGTCCGGTAAGCCACTGCTCGCACACCTGATCGGCACCGCGAGCATTCTCGAGCACGTCGGGCAATCTCCAGCCACCGTGACCGCCGGCCTGCTGCATGCGGCCTACGCACTCGGCGATTTTGGCGATGGCCGGTTCGGGATCACCCCGGCTAAGCGCGATCGGGTGCGCGACGCGGTCGGAACGGACATCGAGCACCTGGTCGAGCGATACACGAACTTCGACTGGAACAAGAACACGATCCCGGCAATCAGACAGCGTGTCGGTGCGCTGAATCAACTCGAGCGAGACGTTCTCGTTATCCGGCTCGCAAACGAACTCGAAGACCACCTCGACTGTGGGGTCCTGTATTGCGGCAACGGCGAACAGCGCCGTGAGTACATCCGCTCGCCGTTGAACCAGTCCGTGGACATGGCCAGGAGTCTCGGGTTGACGGCGCTCGCGGAGGAACTCGAACGGGCATTCGCCGACACCCTCGGCGAAGAGATCCCGACCGGGCTTCGCAACCCGCACGATTACACGTATGTCCAGCCGCCCGCGTCGCACAGCCCACGCGTATCAGTCGCCGCGCGGCACTTTCTCGATGGCCGTCCACGACTGGCGAGAGCTGTGCATCCGCTGGTGTCCCTGGTTACGTCCCGGTAACAGAACGCATCGCTGCGGCGCCAACGACACACCAGGTTTATTCACGTTTTCATCCGCTGACGGTTGGCCCGATCAGCTTGTGCGCTCCCGCTGCGCCTCCTACAATCGAACGTTTGCACCTCACAATATGAAATTCCGCATACCGAGCCACGATCATCCTCTCCTGCGCCTGTTCGCTCTCACAGTTTTGATATTGACCGCCTGCCGGCCGGCCGCCGCGCAGCTGGTGGTCGCCGATGGCTTCGAGGACAGCCTCGTCACTCGAGCCTCCTTTCCGACCGCACTCGCACAGGTGCCGGACGGCCGCCTGCTGATCGCCTCGCAACTCGGGCAGGTGAACATCTACAAAGACGGCAGACTGCTCGACGCACCGGCACTGGATCTGACTGGCGTGGTTTGCACATACCGTGAGCGTGGACTACTCGGTTTAGCCGTCGACCCGGCTTTTGCCACCAACAAGTTCGTTTATGTCACCTACGAGGCCAAGCAGTCCGGCGAGTGTGATGTCGAGTGGGAGGGTTCACCGGTCGGTCGTGTCTCCAGGTTCGTCCTGAACGACGACGACACGATCGATCCCGCGTCGGAGAAAATCCTCATCGACAAGGTCCCCTCCGTGGTCGGCGTTCACAACGTAGATGATGTTGAGTTCGGTAAGGATGGCTATCTCTACGTCAGCATTGGCGACGGCGGATGCGACTACGCCGATGACAGCGGTTGCTTCGAATCGAACGACGCCGCTCGCGATCTCAATGTATTGCTCGGCAAGATCCTGCGGATCACGCGCGATGGCGGCGTTCCGCCGGACAATCCGTTCGTAGGCAGCGGCACGGTGTCATGCGCGCTGTCGGGCAGAACCGAGCCAGGGCAGATCTGCCAGGAAATCTTCGCGACCGGCGTGCGGAACCCCTGGCGGCTCGCGTTCGATCCGAATGCCCCGGGCACTCGGTTCTTCATCAACGATGTCGGTCAGGATACCTGGGAGGAGATCAACGAAGGACGCAGCGGCGCCGACTATGGCTGGAACGTGCGCGAAGGATTCTGCCGGAATTCGTCGACCGACTGCTCGCTCGACCCATCGGGCACGTTCACCAACCCTGTTTACTCCTACGACCGCGGCGAGGGTTGTGCCTCGATCACCGGTGGAGCGTTCGTACCGAATGGGGCGTGGGGCGCCGCGTTCGACGGGGTCTACCTGTTCAGCGACTACGTCTGCGGCACCATCTTCAAATTGGTGCCGGGTGGAGACGGAAGCTTTGCACGCGAGCGCTTTGTCAGTGGACTCGGTGACAGCAGTGCAACCGATCTCCATTTCGTTACCGAAGGCGACCAGCAGTCGCTGTTCGTACCTGAGCTACGCGAATGGCGGCGAGGTTCGACGCATTTCATACGTTGGTGGTGTCAATCGACGGCCGAACGCCGAGGTGAAAGCCACGCCTTCGTCCGGACCGACACCGCTGTCAGTCAGCTTCGATGCTACCGGCAGTAGCGATCCGGATGGTGACGAGCTCACGTACGAATGGGATTTTGGCGATGGCGAAAACGTCGTGGCAGGGGCGGTGGTGGAACACACCTACTACTTCGAGGGAACGTACTACGTTACCTTGACCGTGAGAGATGCTTCGAATGCGACCGGCTCGACCGCGTTGTTCGTCGACTCCGGCAACACCGCGCCGGAGCCGGCGATCCTGTCTCCGGTCGCGCCACACCTGTTCGCCGTCGGCGAATCGATTTCCCTGCGAGGGCGTGCGACCGACGCGGAAGACGGGGAACTGCAGGACTCGGCGCTGACCTGGCGGGTGCTGCTGCATCACAACACGCACACCCACGGGTTCATTCCACCGACCACTGGTAACTCGATCACCTTTACCGCGCCGGGACCGGAAAATCTTCTCGCCGCGGCGACGTCTTATCTCGAAATTCAGCTCACCGCAAGGGATGCGAACGGACTCACGAAGACCGTGAGCCAGGATCTGCGGCCTCGGCGCAGCCTGCTGACATTCGCCAGTGATCCGGGGGGCGCGACGGTGCAGATCGGTAACGCGTCGCTTGCGACTCCCGTTACAGTTTCTTCCTGGGTGAACTACGCGCTGGCGATCGAGGCGCCTTCACAAGACGCCGCCAATCCGGAGTTATCGTTCAAAGGCTGGTCGGATGGTGGTGCGCAGAATCACACGATCCTGACGCCTGCGAGCGACACCACCTACTCCGTTACGTACGGGGAAGGCGCGATCACACCACCACCACCGCCGCCCCCACCCGCTGGTGGCGTCCGCACCGCCGCTGCATCATCGATCGAAACGCCAGACTTCCCGGCCTCGAACGCAATCGACGGCGACCCCTCTACACGCTGGGCGAGCACGTATTCGGATCCGCAATGGTTGACGATCGATCTTGGCGCCACGCTGAACATCGATCGCGTGGTGCTCTCGTGGGAGGCTGCATATGCCACCGCCTATTCCATCCAGGTGTCGGACGATGGGAGCGCGTGGCAGACGGTTTACGAGACGACCTCCAGTGATGGCGGCACGGATGACATCGGCGACCTGGGCGCGCGTGGACGGTTCGTGCGGATGTTCGGGACGGCTCGCGCAACGCCCTGGGGCTATTCGCTCTGGGAGTTCCAGGTGTTCGAAGGTGGCGGCGGTGGCGGCTCCACGCTACCCGGACCGGGAGCGCCGTTCTCGGGTGCGCCGATCGCGCTGCCTGGGTTGATCCAGGCCGAAAACTTCGACGCGGGACCGAATGGAGTCGCCTACGTCGACTCCACCCTGGGGAATTCGGGTGGCGAGTACCGCACGACAGACGTGGACATCGAGCTGTCGGCCGATTCCGACGGCTACAACGTGGGGTGGATCGGCGCCGCTGAATGGCTCCAGTACACCGTCAACGTCGGTGCGACGGGTATTTACGACCTTGAATTCCGCGTCGCCTCGGCTGGCGGAGGCGGACGATTCCATCTCGAGGTGAATGGAGTGGACAGGACGGGAGCGCTGACGATTCCCAACACAGGAGACTGGCAGTCCTGGACGACCGTCACGACGAGCGTCAGTCTGACCGCGGGTCAGCAGACCTGGCACGTGGTGTTCGACGCTGCCGGTCCCGGCGGGGCAATTGGAAATTTCGACTACATCCGCGTCGTGGGCAATGGTGGAGGAACGCCACCCCCAACGACGGGCGCGAGCCCTCATGATGGCGTTCGGACCGCCCTTCCCGGTGTGCTCCAGGCGGAAGCTTTCGATGATGGTGACGCAGGTGTCGCCTATAACGACACCACCTCCGGCAACTCGGGTGGTGAGGCTCGCACCGGAGACGTAGACGTCGAGGGAACGGCCGATACCGGCGGCGGCTACGACGTCGGTTGGATCGCCCCGGGTGAGTGGCTGCAGTACAGCGTGAACGTCACGGCTGCCGGCACCTACACGGTGGAGTTCCGCGTCGCGGCAGCGGGTGCCGGTGGAGTGTTCCACCTGGAAGTGAACGGCGCTGACGTGACCGGTCCGTTGACGATCCCCGATACCGGTGACTGGCAGTCATGGACCACGGTTTCGAAGGCGGGCGTCAGTCTCGCACAGGGGAATCAAACCTGGCGCGTGATGTTCGACAGCGCCCGCAGCGCGGTCGGCAATTTCAACTACATTCGCGTCCTCGCCGCCGGTAATGGCGGCGGTGGAACAACTGACGCCACTCCGTACGAAGGGACGGTGGTGTCACTGCCGGGAACGGTTCAGGCCGAGCGGTTCGATGAGGGAAGCGCGTCGGTCGCATACGTCGACTCCACGCCAGGCAACAGCGGCGGTGAGTTACGGACGACCGACGTCGATATCGAATCATCGTCCGACAGCGGCGGCGGGTACAACCTCGGATGGGTGGAGGCGGGTGAGTGGCTCCGATACACCGTCAACGTAACGACCGCTGGGACGTACGACCTCGAGGTGCGCGTCGCGTCCCCAGGGTCAGGCGGCACCTTCCACCTCGAGGTCAACGGCGTCGACAAAACCGGGCCGATGACGGTGCCCAACACGGGCGGATGGCAGGACTGGACGACCGTGCGCGCGAGTGGTGTGACGCTGGCCTCCGGCACCCAGGTACTTCGCCTGGCGATGGATGCCGATGGGTCAACCGGCGGAGTCGGAAATTTCAACTGGATCCGCGTCGTCGCTGCCGGCACTCAGCCGGCGATCGCCGTCGAGCGCGGACCTTACTTGCAGCAGGTCAGCGATGCCGGTGCGGTGATCGCGTGGACCACTCGCACGCTCGCGACTGCCGCGATTCGCTTCTCTGGTCCTTCCGGCGCCGTGACCACGACAGCCGCACAGACGCAACTCTATTCGGCGTCGGAGACAGGGCTCGACCATGACTATTACCAGCACGAGGCGCGACTCATCGCCCTTTCGCCGCAATCGGCTTACAGCTACGACCTGCTCATGGGTGGTGTCGATGTGACGCCGGGGCAGAATCACTTCTCGACTGCGCCTCCGACCGGCAGCGGCACGGTCCGCTTCATTGCCTTCGGCGACAGCGGCGTTGGATCATCGGAGCAAGTCCAACTGGCGCAGAGGATGGCGAACGACTCGTTCGACCTCTCTCTCCACACGGGCGATGTGGCCTACGGCGTCCAGGAAGGTGTGGGAGCCGGCAGCTATCAGCAGTATGAAGACTGGGTCTTTGGTATCTATAAGGTGTGGATGCCCTCGCGGCCGTTCTTCCCGTCAATCGGCAACCACGACGATGAAGAGCAATCGGCACGGCCCTATCGAAACGTGTTCGTGCTTCCAGAGAACGGTGCGAATGCCACCTATCCGAGTCACGCTGAGCGGTACTACAGTTTCGACTACGGCCCCGTGCACTTCATCGCTCTGGATACGGAAACCGCCTTCCTCGATCCAGCGCAGCGACAGGCGCAACTTGCCGTGGCTCGAGGCGGATCTTGCGGCGACGTCGCAGACCTGGAAGGTCGTTTACTTCCACCGGCCGCCGTACAGCTCGGGGGCGGAACACGGATCCAGCCTCGATGTGCGCGCGGCCTTCTCACCGCTGTTCGAGAATTACGGCGTGCAGCTCGTGCTGTCTGGACACGACCACGACTACGAACGTTCGGTTCCTCTCCGCCAGTCCCTTCCGAATGGCAGCGGTGTGACCTACATCGTGACCGGGGGCGGGGGCGCGCCGCTTTACCAGGTGGGCAGCAATTCCTGGACGGCGGCATCTGCGGCGGTGAACCACTACGTGCGCGCGATTGCGGACGATTGCACGTTGCGTGTCGAAGCGGTTCGCATCGATGGAGTCGTGTTCGACAGCGTCGAGCTGAATCGATGCACCGCGGTGAGCAGTACGTGGGGAGATGTGCAAGGGCCAGCGCAGCTTGCGGCGCCGCGCGGCGCACCAGCGGATGACGTTTATTCAGACGCTCTGGCAGATTTGCGGCGACGGTACGCCAGCAGCGCCATTCCGCTGGCCGCGAGAACGAGCGTGCCGGGCTCGGGGGTCGGGGACAGCGGCGTCACAGATCCCACACCTGCCCCATAGAGTGAGTGCAGCTGCTCGATGTCGGCTGGGTAAAGGAAGCTCGTTCCCAAGCCCGTGAAGCGCTGCTGTGGGTAGAACGGGTTCATGATCGCGAGTCGATCGAACTCGTGCATCAGTCCGATCGAATGTCCGAGCTCGTGGGTCACGACTTCGAGGAAGTTCCACGGACCTCCGTCGATACTCCACGCCCCACCTGAATCGAGGTGGACGTCGCCGCCGAGACCATCGCCAGGGTTGGGGAAGAACGCGTGCGCGGGGACGTCGGTGGAGTGATGCCCGATCCGAATCTGCGGACTTCCATTCTCCGCATATGGCAAGTCTGACGGTGGCGGTCCTGAGTCGACTACTTCGACGAAGTGCAGCGGAGCGAAGGCGGCCCATAGACTGAGCGCCTCCTCGGTGGCCGAGCGGATCAGCGATGGGCTCATCAGGAGAAGCGTTCCGTCGAGCAGGTTGCTGTAGCTGTATGTGATGACGACCGGCGGACCGGATGCGGACGCGACGGTGGCGTCCAAGCGAACTGGGTCCGCCGATGCCGGGTGCACCAGTCCGCCGAGGATCAGACCACACGCGACGATAGCGATGTCTCGATGATTGCGCACGTCAATGTTGCCCCACTCCGACTGCCACGGGGATCCGACGGCCGCCCTGCAGTACGGATACCTCACGGTCGCCATTCAATACGAACACGCGTTGTCTCGTCTCCGGCAGCGTAAGGACGACCTTATCGCGTGGAATCAGCACCTTCCCGGTGTATGCCTTGATGTCTTCGTACCGGGGGCCGAACACGAATACTCGTGATTGGTCGAAGTAATACTCGGCCGGGAAGAACTCCAGCTCCCTGGCGACATACAGCAGATCGTCGGGACCAGCCTGCCGCGAGATCTCCGCGATTGTTTCGCGGAACACACCTTTCGAATGCCGATGTGCTTGCCAGACTTGGTACTGAACCGCCAGGGCGGCAAGAACGAGCAGCATTGCCCCCCGTGCCACCGGTTTGAGCCGTTCGAGCCCGGCGACGAACAACAACAATAAGCCCACCGCCGAGAAGATCAGGTATCGAGGCACGAACACGGGCTTCACAAAGCTGAGGATGAAAATAGTTACAGGCGGCAGTAGCGCCCACAGCGCGGTGTTCGCCACGACCACTCGCCGCTCAATCCATCGGTACCCGGTCCAGAGGCACCATAGGACGAGTGGTACCAGGCACAAGGCAAACACCCAGCGCTCAGACCGCTCGAGAAAACCGTAGACCGCGTCATGTCCGGTGTACATCGACGTGACGAGGTGAACCGCGAATTTCCAGGCGAGTGGTTCGACCCAGAACTCGGAGCCGCGGTCCTGCTTCAGCCACATTGTCATCAGCACCCAAGGAGCGAGCAGCAGGAGCGGCGCTGCGAGTACCCGGAAGTCTCCGGCGGAGGTCGGCGAAACCCCCCGTGAGTACGGCTCCAGCGACCTGGCAGGCGATGACGAGAAGCATGAAGTAGTGCGTGTACAAGCCGGCGGCCGTGGTCAGGACATAAAGCAGCGGTCGCCTGGTGAGGTACGCGTAGTAGGACGCCGTGGCTAGCAGTGCGAGAAGGCTGTACATCCGAGCTTCCACCGCGTAATACGACAGCATCGGATTGATCGCGATCAGCGCCAGGTACAGCACCGCGCGGCGCACCGGGACGTCCAGCAGGTCGATCATGAATCTCCAGCACACGTACAGCGTGCCAATGAAGAAGATGATCGACAGCGACCGCATGGCTGCTTCCGAGGATCCCGCGATCTGCATCCACGAGTACAGCAGCAGGTAATAGAGCGGCGGATTGAAGTCGCGGGCCGTCAACGGAAGGATTCCGAGACCTTGGCTCGCCATCGCCCATGAGAAGGCCTCGTCGCGCCACAGGCTCTCCATGAAGAACTTGACGACGGTGTGATTGACGAGGAAGGTCATGACCATACCGGATCAGGAGGTCCGGAAGGCGGTGGTAAGTTCCCTCAGTGACAGCACGTATCGCACTCGCTCGAGGCGACTGAGGCCGAGTGCCACGAACCCTGTCACGTAGACCGTTACCACGACCGCCCCGATGCCCGCCACGTGCACCAGTGACGCGCCAGGGGATGCGGTGCGGACCAGCCAGGCGGCGGCAATGGCCGGAACGGCAGCGAGAACGGATGGTCCGGCCGCTTCCTTGAGAAAGCGGATCACTGGAACACCGAGCAGCCTGCAGGCAGCCGGCATCTGCACGAACACGTTCGACACGGTCACCGACACGGCCGTGCCGATCGCCGCACCGACAATGCCGTACGTGCGCACCAGCATGAGTGTGAGCAACAGGTTCGCGGCTGCTTCGCCGGCGCAGGCATAGGCGACGAGACGATGGTGTCCTCGTGCGAGCAGAAGATTGCCCAGCGGGCCTGCACCGACGAGAACGATGCCGGCCAGGCCCAACACATAGAGCGGTGGCAATGCTTCGGTGAACCCAGGGCCCATCCACACGAACATGAGTCGATCGGCCACGGCGAACAGGCAGATGGTCACGCCCGTGATCAGCCCGAGGGCGAGGCGTGTCCCATCGATCAGGGTCGATTTCATGGCCGCCATCTCGTCGGCCGCGCTGAATCGAACGACGATCGGGAACAGCAGTCCGTTGAACTGGTTGCACAGCTGTCGCTGGTAGTCGGCAATCCGGAACGCGACCGAATACACGGCAACGGCACTGGTCCCTGCCACTGCCGCGATCACGACGTTGTCGATGTTGTAGCCGAACTGGATCGCGAGCGCGATCATGAACAGGTACATGCTGTACGCCGTGACCTCACGCACCTGCTTTCGGCTGAACAGTGCCGGCGATAGTCGCAATCCTGGAAATGCGGCCTTGGCGACCGCCGCGTAAGCGACGTAGCTGGCCAGCCCGATCAGCGTCGTCGTGCTCACCAGGGGCACCAGGCCGTGGCCGGTTCGCAGGATCCAGTAGGTCGCGGCCGCCTGGAGCAAGGTCACCGCGATCGCGATTCCGCTGGTCGTGGCGAACCACTGGCGCGCCGTCGTCACGGCGCCAAACACACCCATTGGAAACCCCACTGCGATCCTGACACCCAGGACCAGCAGGATGACCTGGGCGGTGCGCACGTCCTGCGCGGTGAGGTTTGGAAACCGGGGGAGCGCGAACACCGCCAGGCCGGCCACGATCACCAGCGCGGTCAGGCCAATGACCGTGTACACGACGGCGAACGTGCTGAGGATCACGTTCATCTCTCGCTCGTCGCCGAGCGCGTCGGCATGTGTCACCTGCCGGACCAGGCCGTTGCCGTAGCCGAGATCGAGAAGTTGCAGATATGCCGTGAGGGAAGCGGTGAGCATCCAGAGCCCATATTCCGCCTTGCCCAGATGCTGGACCGTGAACGGCATCAGGAAAATGCCGACAGCGATGTTCACAAAGAGCAGAACATATCGCGTAAGCGTGCCGGTCAGCAGGTTCCAGCCGGTTTTCATCGGGTCGTCACGCTCACACGTTCGCCGTCCGAGTGTCGGAACGGAATCTGGCCACCGGCTGGAAAGCCGGTAGCCAGATGTGTCTCGTCGCTACCGTCGAGCAAGAACCTTCACTGAATCTTGATCCAGTTGAAGTTGCCGACACCGTTCGTGTTCGGACTGTTCGTCAGCATCACCAGCTTGAAAACCTGCGGCCCGGCTGACAGCGTCACGCCGGTCTTGCTGATCGTCGTCCAGGTCTGCCAGTCGCCTGTGCTCGGGATCGTCATCACGCCGGTCTTGTCGACACCGTTCACTTCCAGTCTGAACGTGCCGCCGGCCGCCGGGCGAGGCGACGCGGAACTGGAGCGTGTAGGTGCCCGCGGTCGCCACATTGACGCTGTACTGCAGCCACTCACCTGCGCCGACCCAGCCGATGTTGTAGCCCTGCCCGTGTCCACGCACGACTCGATATCGACGTCCCACATTGTGCGGAATTCCCCGCCGGAGTTGCCGACAGTGAGATCCGAGTAGCCGAGGTCCTGACCGCCTTCATCGAACTGTTCCACTTCGATGGTTCCCGGCAGCGACTTCGCGGTCCCGCCGTAAGGCGTCGCGCGTGGCCGGTGGCGGCGGCGTGGCGCCGCCTGTTGCGGCTGTCACCTTGATGTAGTTGACGTTGCCGACAACGGCACCAGCGGCGTCGAACACGAGCTTCCAGACCTGGTTGCCGGCGTTCAGCGCGACACCTGTCTTCGACACGGTCGTCCATGTCTGCCAGCTGCCGGTGTTCGGAATCGTGAGCGGGCCGGTCTTGTCGACACCGTCCACTTCCAGGTGGAATTTCCCGCCCGCTCCGACGCGGCCACCCGGAAGTCCAGGGTGTAGTTACCGGCCGTCGTGACGTTGACGCTGTACTCAGCCATTCGTCGACCGCGATCCATCCGACGTTGCATCCGCCGCCGGTGTCAGACGTTCCTTCGATGTCCACGTCGACGCCGGTCGTCCGATAAACGCCGCCGGAGTTCCCGGAAGTGCTGTCCTGCCACCCTACGCCATTGCCGCCGTCGTCGAAGTTCTCAGCCTGCAGCGTGCCGGGCAGGCTCGTGCGCGTGTTGAGGTACGGCGTATTGGTCACTGGCGGCGGGGTGCCTCCGCCGCCAGTGGTTCCGGCCACGACGCGAATGTAGTTGACGTTGCCGATCGCGCCGCTGGAGCTTGCGCTGTCGAACACCAGCTTCCAGACCTGTTGGCCGGCCGCGAGGCTGACTCCGGTCCTTGGTCACCGTCGTCCACGACTGCCAGTCGCCGGTGCTCGGAACGGTCAGCGGACCGGTCTTGTCGACGTTGTTCACCTCCAGATGGAACGTGCCGCCCGCGCCGGCCGACGCGACTCTGAACTCGAGGTTGTAGTTACCGGCGGTGCCGACATTGACGGTGTACTCGAGCCACTCGCCGGCACCGACCCAGCCGACGTTCCATCCTGGGCCGCCGTCGTTCGTCGCTTCGATATCCACGTGCATGCAGCGATCCGGTATTGGCCGCCGGCGTTGCCGGTAGTCGCTGTCAAGGTAAGCGACGTTCTTGCCGCCGTTGTCGAAGTTCTCGGCCTGGATAGTTCCCGGAAGTGCCAGTGCGGTTCCGCTGAAGGGCCCCGACGTCCCACCACCGCCGCCGGGGTCGCCTGCGGTGGCCGCACCGGTTGTGAAGGACCAGATGTCGGAAGCCATGTCCGCCGACGGAACCGCATCGCTCGCGTAGGTGCGCGAGACCACCTTCCAGTTATAGAGCAGTGTTCGGCTGCAGTGCCTGCGCCGGCGTGAATGAATAGGTGAACGGCGGATCCGCTGAGACGACGGCATTCACCCGGCCCGCGGGGACGGACGGCATCGGTCCGTTGGCGGGCCAAAAGAAAACGTCGAAGGACGTGGCAAATGGCGCGCGCTCCCATTCGAGCTTCGTCGTCGTCGGGACATTGATGGCTCCATGCAGCCGGGTTTGGGATCTTCGGTTCGATCGGCCGCAGCGGAACGAAGTCCGTGTAGTTCTTGGTGTCGAGCCACATCGCGTTGAAGCGATCCTTGACTGACTGGTACAGCAGCGGCTTGGTGCTCGCCTGAACGAAGTAGTTGTGGTCGCGCTGCCAGTTGGTCGTGAAGTTCGAGGACGCTATCAGTGCGGACCGTGAGGTAATCAGGGTCTTCATGTGCGTGAGTCCCAGGTGGGTCGCGCTGCTTGATCGGAATACCGGCCATCCACAGCTTGTCGGTCATCGCACCGACCAGCCAGAACTCCGGGTATCCGTCATTCCGGTATTGCGTGGGTTCGATGAAGACCCGCACGTTGACGCCGGCGTTCTTTCGTGCGATCAGCGCATCCGTCAGAGCCAGATCGGTGAGGCGGTAGCTGACCATATCGATGCTGCCGGGAGCATTCTCCAGCTTCATCTCGGCGATCATCGCCGTGCTCAGCTCGGGTCCCTGTGACCACCCCAGGATGCTCGTGTCGTACTGGACGGTTTCGGCCTTAACGCGCGAGATGTTCATCGGCACGGTCCAGGTCTGTCCCGTCTCGGCCTTGTAGGAAGTATTCCAGTCCTCGAAGTACTGCGTGTCGACCCAGTAGTTGTCGAACATCGTGAGGAACGCGTGGAAGATCGTCTGGTCATTGGTGAACATCGCCGTCTCGTCCTTGAAGTCCGTGTCGGACCATGGCTCGAGCTCGAATGTCGTCCAGTTCGCAGATCCGAACTCCACGATCCCTTGACCGGCGAAGATGCCCGCCTTCCAGTGCAGGATCGCCGGGAAGTCTGTGGGCTGGCGACGAACCCGGATCGGGACGCCGGCGTTGGCCATCGCCAGGAACAGGTTGTACGTGTTCTTGTCCGCCTGCTCGAAGATGGTGATGCGGTCTCCGATGACTCGCACCGGTACGCCGGATTTGTGCTTGTTGATGATCGTCTGAGTGATGTCGCCATCGACCAGGATCCACATCCCGATGTCGACCCGAGCCCTCTCCGCGTTGATCTTGTCGATGATCGCCTGCTTCGCACCGTTGAGACCCTTGTCGACGGCGGTGAAATAAATCTTCTCCTCGGTCGGCTGCTGCTGCGCGAAAGCCGGCTTGGCCGATACCGTCAATGTGCAAAGCGCGATACTGAGCGCCACCAGGCGGTAGGGACGAATGTAATGAGTCATGAGTCGTTTCGCCATTGTGAAGAATCTTTTTATCCCAATCATGTCCCCGTCTGCGCCAATCAAGGACCTTTTCGAGTCGACGAGGCTGAACCATTACGTCGCGTGATCCGATGTGCAATCCGAGTTCCGGGGGGGCGACCGGCCCGGCTGCGTGAAGGCTACACCTTCCGCATCGAACTCGGCGTCGTCGGTGGCGTGGCCGCTCGCTTCCTCGCGCGTTTGACCGCGTACGCACGCGCGAACGTGCCGAGCTCCGCAAGGCGCTACGGCCGCTACCACTTGCCTGGATGCGGGCGCTCGTCCGAATGTAGCTGAGCAAGTGCCTGACCTGGTGACTGTAGAAGAGCGCATCTTCCCGTGTGTAGACTGCCCGAACCCAACGCTGGCCGCACCTGATGAGCTCGCCGTAGACGAATGCCGGCGAGCCGAACAGCATAACCAGATCTTGCGGCTGATTCAAAGGTCCGAGGTCCGAGGGCACGAACTCGCGTAACCGCATCATCGCGCAGTGCCGTCCATGACCAGTATGCCAGCGACGATGGTAGCTTTTCGAGAGGCGGTCCGCGGTGACGTCGGCGAGGGCGACCACCGAGGGTGATACAATCCGCGCATGCCCAGTCGCCACATTCGGAGCTGCATTTCGTGATCTTCCGTTGAGCCGATGCCGTCCTTGATCCGGCCGAGTGCGGGCGTAAAGAGTCCGACGCTGTCGAACACCGTGCGCCGAAATGCGAGGCTCGCTCCAACCAGGCACACCGCGTGGTCGGGTCCGCTCACGCGTGGCTCATCGCCGTAGTCCTGGACGGCGAGCGGCGACCAATGTGAACTGGTGAGCCACGGCGGCGGAGGTTCGAGCCACTGCGGCAGCACACGGCCGCCGACGTAGTCGATCTCAGGATGCTCGTCGAACGCTCGTTTGAGCTCGACGATCCAATCCGGCGACCCGGACGTCGTCGTCACAGAACGCGATGATCGGCGCCTGGGCGATGCGATTCCGGTGTTGCGGCCGTGCGAGAGCCCCTGCTTGGGCTCGAACGACATAGCGCATCCGGTTATCCACCGCAGCGATCGACCGCACCACGGCCGCGGTACGTCGGTGGAATTGTTGTCGACGACAACTATCTCGTAGGGAACGTCACCGCGCTGCACCGTATGCCTCGAGTGCCAGCGGCAGCCGGTCGGCGCGGTTGTACGTGCTGACGACGACCGAGATGGCGGGATCAGTGCGGACGACATCATGTTGTGCCTGCAGTTTCACATTAGCCCGGAGCACGTTTCGGAACCATGACTCGGCGAAGAAACCCGCGTATTCGATCAGCAGTGACCTCGTTGATCAGCAGCGCGAGCGCGTCCGTGCGGCCGACACACCGCAGCCAGCGTGAGATCTGGTCCAGGGTCTCGCGGTAGACGAACCGCGGCACGCCGAGGACGAACGGAACCCGATCGAGGTCGAGGTCGAGGTACACCGCGCCAGCCATCCTCGCCATCGTCCGGCCGTGCCAGAAAAACCATCGCCGGAAGTAGCGGCGGGTCAGGCGCGATGCGGGAACGAAGTGCCGGACCACCAGTTTCGGATCGTAGAGCCCTGTGTACAGTCCGGACTGATACAGGCGAACGCAGAGCTCGCGGTCTTCGCCGGCGATCAGGCTGTTGTCGACACGGCCCAGATCGGTTCGCCATCCGCCCACGCGTTCGATCGCGCTGCGCCGGATCGCCAGGTTGGCGCCGATCGGCAGGCGGCGATCGCGGAAATGCTCTTCGTCGTACCGGACCAGCTCGTCGCCGTAGTCAACCAGCGCCAGTGGTCCCCAGATCGCGTGAGCTTTGACCACCAGCAACTCGGGCGGCGGCATTATTTCCCACCGCGGCAGGACCTTGCCAAAACGAACATGACGGTCGGATCGCTGAGCGCCTCGCAGATGCGCACCAGCCAATCCTTCACCGGCAGCACGTCATCATCGGTCAGTGCGATGATGTCGCCCTGCGCCAGGGAAATGCCGCGATTGAGCGCGAAGCTTTTCCCCTGCGACGCTTCCGTCGTGTACTTCACCGGCCAGGGTGCATGCTCCGAGAACCGCCGAACGACGTCGGCGGTGCTGTCGGACGAGTTGTTGTCGACGACGATCAACTCGACGGCGCAGTGCATCCGGCACGGTCGTCGCACCGAGGGCGGCAAGCGTCTCCTCGAGCAGCGCCGCCCGCTGGTAGGTGCAGATGAGAATCGAAACGGAGGGAGCGGTAGCCATCAACCGGTAGCCGCCAATCTGCGGTCCGGCTCCGCCGCGGTCGGCAGTTGCGCCGGTTGCTGGAGCTTCAGCAACTGGTAGAGCAGCGCGACCGCGCGATCGGTTGCGGTGCCGGGACGATAGAACAGCTCTCGCGCCGTCTTGCGGCGCGCTTCCGACAGTGTGCCGGGAGAACGCAGGCCGCGTACGACGGCAGCCGTTGTCTGCTGCGGAGTCCGTGGTCACTTCTGCGCCGGCGCGCAGACGTTCTACCTTATCGTCGCTGATCGCCGCCTGCGCGATCAGTTCAGGACGGTCGATCACGACGAGCGGCCGGTCGAGCAGCATGAACTCGAAACCGATCGAACTGTGGTCGGTGATCATCGCGTTCGAGGCCACCATGTACGGCGCCCCGTCTCCCTCGCGGATCACCCGGACCCTCGGATGGGAGTCATACCTGGAAAGCCGTGCCGCCCAATCCACGCCACCTCCGCCGCGTTCCCTCAGGTCGTAGGATCGGTCGTGCAGCTTGACGAGCACCTGCAAACCCTCGGCAGCCAGCCGGTCGATCACTTCTTCACCCATCGCATTGAGCGATGAGTACGGCGACCAGGTCGGAGCGTAGATAACCGTCGGCAGACGAGCGTCGAGTCCAAGAGCGCTCATCACCTGGTCCTCGTCGATGGACCCGTCGACCAGGCGGTCCGTCTTCGGATATCCGACGAGGGCGGCCTTGACTTCATCGTCGGGGACGATCGCCGCATCGATGTACCGGCGGCGCCGATCCACGTTGGCGAACATCAGGCAGTCGAATGTCGAGATCGTCGGCGCGAGGTCGACCGGGGCATCGAGTCCGTATTTACCAGCGACTCCGTGGAATAGATGGATCCGGCGGGTCCGGCGCCTCAGCCACGTCATGTCCCACAGGTCCGCGTTGATGTACGCGTCCACCTTCATGCGCAAAGCGACCGACGACGGCACGACGTTCTCGCGAATGCCGAGAGGGGTGTAGATGTCGGCAGGCTGCCAGACCGATCCGTGCGCCGTAAACCAGAGCTCGACTCGAGGGTCCCGCTGCAAGCGCTGGTAGATCGGCTGGAACACGGCGAAGCTCATTGGCGACACGGCCTCGAACAGCACGCGCCGTTTCGAGCGCCCCGCCCGTGACAAAGCGTCGTCGAACTTGTGCAGCTGTGAGATCGTGCCTCGCCGGACCCGGCGATACACCGTGTCATGCATCATCGACGCGCCCGTCGAGGGGGAACGAGCGTGGGAACTGGGCGGCCTGCCGTCGGGGCAACTGGGGTTGGATCGCGCGAACTCAGGCGCCTCCGGAATCCACGAACGCGTTCGCGCCAATGGTTGGGCACGAACGTCGAAGCGTAGAGAACCGCCGTGTGCAGATGCCAGGGCTTGAGGCGAAGCGCTCCCGCCAGTTGCTGGCGAGCGCCGGCGCGGTCACCGGCCTGGAGCCGGTCGTATCCCCAGTCGTGGCGGAGGACGTGAAAGCGCTGACGCTGACAGGCCTCCGGAGCCGCCCTGATACTTGTCGCAGGCCACGGCGCAGAGGCCGATGTTCTTTTCGATCACGAGTGCCTGGGCCGAGTACGTGCGTTCCACCTGGCTGCTCATCCAGCCACCAGGCCGGTGAAAGGCGAGCGGTTCCGGCAAGTAGCCGAGTGGGTGTTCGGCCGCGATCCGGAGCCAGAGATCCCAATCCTCGATATGCACCTCACGCCGCTCATCGAAGCCCCCGGTCCGCTCGAGCACATGACGCGGGATCATCACCGTCAGCGTGTTGATGAAAAACGCGGTGTGAAAGAGGTCGCAGAATGCGCGGCGCGGAGGCGCCGCCGTCTTCTCGCGGTTCGCCTGTCCGACCACTCCTGTATGCAGCAGCCCCGTCTGCGGGTACTGCTCGAAATACGCGACCTGTCGCTGAAGCTTTTCCGGCAGCCACTCGTCATCCGCATCGAGGAAGGCGATCAGCTCGCCAGTCGCGTGCGCGATCGCCGTGTTCCTCGCCTTTGCCGGGCCACCATTCGCCTGGCGCACGCAGTGCACCGCGTCACCCCAAGTCGCCAGCACCGCTTCGAGTTCTTCTCGATCGTCGGATCCGTCGTCGACGACGACCACTTCGAAGTCGCTGTAGGTCTGTTCGAACACGGAGCGTAGAGCGGTGTTCAACAGCTTCGCCGAGTTGTACACCGGGATGACGACACTGACCTTGGGCATCTTCCTGGTGAAACTCTCCAGAGTCTGGACGCGTCTCATCGCAGACGCATCGGACGCGACGCAACGAAGCGGAAGCCGACCTGGTTCCGATCGAGACTGCCTCCGGCGACCTGGGCGTTCTGCTGCGAGCGTTCGTAGTACCCCTCAGCGTTGAGCCAGCGGCTGAGGCGATATCCCAACTTGGCGGAGATGAACGCCGATCGCAGTGTCGGTTGAATCGCGATCAGCGGCTCGTTGTTGAACCAGGCGAAAGCCCCTTCCGTGTAGGCGCGATTGCGTGCGAACGGCACGCGGAGGTTCGCCACCCACTCCTCGTTCTGGAACGTTCCGCCGAAGCCGAAGGATGGGATGAACGAACGCTGGTACGTCAGGCTGGCAAGATGGTGTTCGCCGCGCCAGCTGACACCGCCTTGGAACGTCGGTCCGACGTCAGATGATGTCAAAGCGCCGCTCGATGATGACGGGACGGTTCCGGTGAGCTGCTCCGTGCCGGACATCCGTGCCACCCCGACTCCTCCTGTGATGCTCACGAACTCAGTCAGCCGGTAGGTGGCCCCGACGCCACCGCTCTGGATATCGAACGTCCCGTCGGTTGAGACGGCGGTGACCCGGGTGGCCTGACCTTCGGTGCCGCGAAGGTAGCTGTATTGGCCGCTCAGAGACAGTCGTGTAGAGACAGCCCTGGAGATCGCGACGCTTGCTTCATGTGCGTGCCCGCCCAGCAGTCCGCGCTGGGTGAACCGGTCCTCGTCGAACGCGACGTTCCGGAGCGAGTACCGGCCCGTCACCGTGGTGTACTTGGATAGCGCGGCATCCATACCCCCACCGACGGTGTTGGTGCGCGACCCCACGCGGTAAAAGGGAACGCCGACGAGTGCGATGGCATCCGTCGTCGGAGATTTGGAGAAGCTCTCCTCCGCGACCAGCGATACTTTTGGCGTGAGGCGCTGATGGAGCGATGCCCGGAACGAGTGTTCGAAGGAATTGAGCTCGTCGACCGTGCGATAGAGGGTGAAGGCGCCGTTGTAGCCGCTCGAGAACCGCGTCCGTCGGCCGGTGAAGTCGAGAGTGGCACTCGGCCCGATCGGCGAGGTGTAGTCGCTGGGCGGATCATTCGCCCGGTTCGCGAGCAGAACGTTGTCGTCATATCCGCCACCTACCGCGATCGAGGGGGTGAAGACCCAGCCGGCGTAGCGGCGCTCGTCGAGAGAGGGTTGAGGTACCCGACTGGGCCGCGACATTCGCACCAGTCACAAACGCCAAGAGGATCCAGTGAACAACAGCTCCTGGACGGGTTACCTGCATTACAGCTCTCAATGCTCCTATGACTACCGAATCGGCGTGCGTTTAACCGAATCCGCGCCGTCTCGCGAACTCCAGAGGTCAGCAATGCGGGTGCCACGGACATGCCACTCAGGAGAGAGGATTGACGGCGACGACCCCTGAAGCTCAGCTGCATGACCCGCCGTTGCAGGAATCTTTTTTCCTATTGTGAGAACGATTTTTCTGATGAGGTGAGTTGGTCTCTGCCGTGCTGCCGCTCAGCGAGCGCCCCGGGTGACACGAAGGCGGCGAGGTAAAGAGTACAAACGGATCAGTCGTGTTTCGCTGCGACACTTACTTTCCGTCCGAGCGATCTCCTCATAACTCTTAGCAATTTTTGCAGCTATCGTGGGTGGCAGCCTCATTGCGGCCATCCTTTTTCGTCCTAATCCCCGACACAAACCCTCGGAGCCCCCGACCCATGCGCCTTATGTCTTCCCAATCCCTCCTGGGGGGAATGCTGCTCACTTTGGTCCTTGCAGCACCCTCTTCAGCCGACGCAAGCACACGTACTGTCTGTTCATCGGGATGCGCCTACGACGATCTGCAAAGGGCGATCGACGACGCCCAGCCGGGCGACACGATCGTCCTTCGCGGCGGTGAAACGTACGTCGGCCACTTCGTCCTTCCAGTGAAAGACAACCCGGGTGGGCAGGATATCGTCATCCGCTCCGACGCGCCGGGCCCTCAGCCAGGCGTGCGGCTCGTGCCGGACGGCTATCCGGGCGCGAACGTGGATCGCTCATCGCTTGCCCGCCTGATCGGTCGTGGCGGGCAGTGGAAGACGACGCCGGTGATTGCGGTCGATCCGGGTGCCAGCCACTATCGGATCGAGCTCCTGGACGTCGACGGCATCTCGCAGGAGGGCTACTACACGCTTCTCGAGATCGGCACGAACAACAGCCGCCAGGCAACCTGGGCCTCGGTTCCATCGAACATCGTGCTCGATCGTCTCTTCATACACGGCCATCCGACCAAGGGACAGCAGCGTTGCGTGGGTTTGAACGGACGCAGCGTCGAAGTGCTCAACAGCTACATCGTCGGATGCAAGAGTTTCGCGGTGGACGCGCAGGCGATCGGCGCGTTCAACAGCCCGGGTCCCATGAAGATCATCAACAACTATCTGGAGGGCACCGGGGAGAACATTCTGTTTGGCGGCGCGGATCCTCGCATCGACGGGCTCGTGCCGAGCGACATCGAGATCCGCCGCAATCATTTCTCCAAGCCAGTCGCATGGCGCTCGCCGATTCTGGCGGAACCGGTGGGTGCGCCCGGAGCATCGCGGCAGGGAGGCGGCGAGCTCGGTGCCGCTACTTACTATTTCAAAGTGGTCGCGGTGCTCGAAGCCGGTGGCGACATCGCGCTGTCGGCACCGTCACCAGAACGGGCAATTTCTGTAGCGAGCGGCGAAGCGGTGCGATTGACGTGGAGCGGTGTCGATGGTGCCGATCGGTACCGGATCTACACCGGGAACGCACCCGGTGGCCAGGACCGGTACATGGAAACGAGCAGCGCTTCCACGTCATTCGTGTACACCGGTTCCGGCGAAGTCTGGCAGGGCCCACCCTCGCGGGGGACCCTCTGGAGCGTGAAGAACCTGCTGGAGCTGAAAAACGCGCAGCGGGTGCTGATCGACGGCAACGTTCTCGAACAAATGTGGCCTGGCGGTCAGAGCGGCTATGCGATCCTGCTGACACCGCGGAATGAAGAAGGCACCGCTCCCTGGTCCGTGGTTCAGGACGTGGTTCTCTCGAACAACATCATCCGACACGCCTCGGGCGCTTTGAACATACTCGGCAGCGACGACATCAGGCCCAGCCAGCAGACCGCGCGGATTACCTTCAGGAACAACCTGGTTTACGACTTGTCCTCTTCGTGGGGCGGTGCGTCGCACTTCGCGGTGATCACGCGGTCACCGTCGGACCTGACCTTCGATCACAACACGGTGTTCATGGAAGGCATGCTGGTGCTGGCCGATGACGGTGTCAGTTACGGACTGACATTCACCAATAACCTCGCGCCGCACAACGAGTACGGGTTCTACGGCAGCAGCCTCGGCACCGGGTCGGCGGCATTGGCCGGATACTTTCCCGACGCGACCTTCCGCCGGAATGCGCTCGGCGGTGGCCCGGCAGGAAGCTACCCGTCCGACAACTTCTTTCCGGACCTGGGGACGTTTCGTTCGCAATTCGTCAACCCCGGGGCGGACGACTATCGGCTCGTCGACGGGAGCATGTTGCGCGGCAAGGGAACTGACGGCAGGGATGTCGGCGTCGATTTCGCTGCACTCGCCGCTGCCACGTCCGGGGTGGTTGCCGGCTGGGATGTCGCATCGGGCGGAGGCGGAGGCAGCAGCACGGGCGGTGGAGTTCCGGAGCCTCCGAGTGGAGGGTCGACCGGTTCGCCTTCACCGTTCAAGTCGATCATGCAGTTGCCAGGTGTCATTCAGGCCGAAGATTTCGACAATGGTGGAGCAGGGATCGCCTACGTCGATACGACCACGGCGAATGAGGGTGGAGCCTATCGCTCTACCGCGGTTGACATCGAGGCAACGTCGGACGCAGGCGGCGGCCAGAACGTAGGCTGGATCGCGAGCAATGAGTGGCTGTCATATACCGTGAATATGGCGCAAGCGGGCGTCTACACGCTCGAGGCACGAGTCGCAGCGGCGGGTCAGGGCGGCACATTCCATATCGAGGTCAACGGCGTCGATCGCACCGGGCCTATCGGCATTCCCGATACCGGCGGATGGCAATCGTGGACAACCGTGCGCCGCAGCGGAATCAGCCTGGCTGCCGGAGGCCAGGTGTGGCGGCTCGTCGTTGACGGTGCCGGCCCCGGCGGGATCGTCGGCAATCTGAATTTCCTTCGCGTGATTGCCGATGACGGCGGGACGTCGGGCGGTGGCTCGACCCCCTATGCGGGTGTGCCATCGTTACCCGGCGTGATCCAGGCGGAGAACTTCGACGAGGGGGGCGCCTTGGTCGCCTATCGCGACACGACCAGCGGTAACTCTGGTGGAAGCTACCGGACCGGCGACAATGATGTCGACATCGAACCGACCCAGGACGCGGGGGGTGGCTTCAATATCGGATGGATGGACGCCGGTGAGTGGCTGGCATACACGGTCAACGTCGCGAGTGCCGGTGTCTACGGCATCGAGTTCCGCGTGTCATCGGCCGGTCCTGGCGGGACGTTCCATCTCGAAGTCAATGGGGTCGACCGAACCGGACCGATCAGCATTCCCGATACCGGCGGATGGCAGTCGTGGACGACGGTCCAGAGCAGCGGCGTGGCGCTTGGATCGGGCTCGCAGGTCTGGCGAGTCGTGATCGACAGCACGGGGTCGTCAGGCGCGGTTGGCAACTTGAACTACATTCGCGTCTCGAGCGGCGGGACTGTCGTTTCGAATCCATTCGGGGGCAACACTGTCGCGCTGCCGGGGGTGATCGAGGCAGAGAACTACGACGCCGGCGGTCAGGGCGTCGGCTACAGCGACATGACCGGCGGCAACGAAGGCGGCGAGTACCGATCGGGCGGAGTTGACATTGAGAAATCGTCGGATGCCAACGGGGACTACAACGTCGGGTGGATCGAAGCCGGCGAGTGGCTGGCCTACACCGTCGTGGTCGGGGCGGACGGCACCTACGATATCGAATTTCGGGTCGCCTCACCGGCCGCTGGCGGCGCGTTCCATCTCGAAGTCAATGGTGTCGATAAGACCGGTTCCGTCACGATCCCGGACACGGGAGGATGGCAGAGCTGGGACACTGTACGGGTGAGCGGCGTGTCACTGTCGAGTGGCACTCAGACGTGGCGACTCGTCATGGACCGTAACAGCGACAATAGCGGAGCGGTGGGAAACCTTAATTACATCCGGGTCCAGAGCCGAGGCAGCCCTGAAGGGCTGCACTACGAAGGCCGCCTGCTCACTACGAAGATCACGTGGTTGGCGTGGCGGTTGCAACGGCTGAGGCGTTTGCTCCGAACATTTGCAGCGACCGCCGCAGTCATCCTGCTCTACGCAGCCTCCCTCTAGCCCCGCCGGATATGCACGCGGGACTGAGCTGCGGCGTGCCGGCGGGTGGAGATCTCCAGGCCGCGTTGAATCGCGCCCGGCGCGGGGACGTCATCCTCCTCGAACCGGGTGCGACATACGTAGGCAATTTCGTGCTGCCGGTTCTCCCGGGCACGACCTACATCACCATTCGCTCGGCGGCGGACCCGGCGCGATTTCCCGCAAATGGCCGCGTCGCGCCGGAACACGCCCAGTGGATGCCGATCCTCCGTTCCCCGAACGGAGCTCCCGCACTTGCGACGTCCCAGGGCACGCATCATTGGCGATTGCAGTGGCTCGCGTTCGCGGGCAACGCTAACGGCATCGGCGACATCATCACCCTCGGCGATGGCAGCGAGGCGCAGGTCAACCCCGGGTCGATTCCATCGTCGTTCATACTCGACGGCCTGATCATCCGCGGCGACCCCGTCAATGGACAGAAGCGTGCGATCGCGCTGAACAGCGGCTACACGGTCATTCGCAACTCCGACATCCGGGGGATCAAAGCCAGGGGCCAGGACAGCCAGGCCATCTGCGGCTGGAACGGCCCGGGCCCTTTCTTCATCGAGAACAACTATCTCGAGGCCGCCGGTGAGAACATCATGTTCGGCGGCGCCGATCCCGCCGTTCGCGAGCTGGTGCCGTCCGACATCACTATCCGTGGAAACTACTTCACGAAGTCGCTCACGCTACGCGAGCCGGGTTCACCGTGGACGGTCAAGAACCTGCTGGAGCTGAAGAACGCGCGTCGCGTTCTCATCGACGGAAACCTCTTCGAGCGCAACTGGGCCGCCGCGCAGACTGGCTACGCGATCCTGTTCACGCCGCTGAACCAGGGTAAACAAGCGCCCTGGACGGTGGTGTCTGACGTGACGTTTCAATTCAATACCGTCCGTGACGTCGCGTCGGGCATCAACATCCTCGGCCGCGACTACATGGCTCCGAGCAAGCTGACCGAGCGGATCCGTATCCGGCAGAACGTCTTCGAAGGCCTCGACGCCACGCGGTGGGGAGGCGATGGGCGCTTCTTGCTGATCGGCGACGCCCCCTCGGACATCGTCGTCGATCACAACACCGTGATCCAGACGGGCAGCATCCTGCACCTGTACGGTGAACTGAATGGGCGCCCGTGGCGCGTCCACAACCTGCAGTTCACCAACAACATCGCGCTCCACAATGACTACGGCATCGTCGGGGACGGTGTTCGCTCGGGCCAGGAGACGCTCTCCGCTTATACCGATGGTGCAGAGACACTGGCGAATGTCATCGCCGGTGGGAGCGCTCCGCTCTATCCACCGCGGAACTACTACCCGACAGTGGCCGAGTTGATGTCGGAGTTCGTCGACGGCGCGCGCGGTGACTACCTTCTCCGCCCGGACAGCCGGTTCCGCCGTCTTGCCACCGACAACTCCCCGATAGGCGCAGATGTGGCAGCAATTCGGAGACGGATGCCGGCCGGTCAGCCACCCGACTGAACAATCCCGCAGTTTATTCATTTAAAACGCCGCGCTGCCATCGCCCTCCGAAGGCATGCGAATTGCTGAACTCGAAGGCGGATTATTCCTTTTACTCACGTGAGGGCACGCAACGTTTTATGAAGCAAGTACTGCGCAAAGGACTGAAAGATATCGTTGTCGAGGAGGTTCCTGATCCACTCGGACAACCACACCACGTGCTGATCCGCCCTGCATACTCGTTGATCAGCAGCGGAACCGAAACCGCCAGTCTCCACCAGGAGGGCATTGTCTCCGAACTCCGTCACAACCCGTCCCATCTGCAGAAGATCGCTGCGGCGGTGAAGTCGACCGGACCATCGCGAACCTTCGCTGAAGTGAAGGCGAAGTTCAGCGAGTACGCGGTGCTTGGGTACTCAGGAGCGGGCGTCGTGGCGCAGGTGCCGCCGTCGGTCAAGGATCTCGCTGTCGGTCAGCTGGTCGCATTCGGCGGCGAGGGTTCGGGCCACGGCGAGACCGTCGTTGCCGGCCGCAACCTCGTCGTCCCGGTGCCGGACGGCGTGCCGCTGCACGAGGCGACGTTCGCGACGCTCGGCAGCATCGCGATGCACGCAGTGCGGACGGCGAACATTGGCCTGGGCGAGACAGTCGCTGTCATTGGCCTCGGCATCGTCGGCCAGCTGGTCGCGCAGCTCGCACGTCTGCAGGGCGCTGTGGTGATCGGCATCGACCTCCGGTCCGAGCGGACGGAGCTCGCGACAGCAGCTCGGCGCGGCTCATGCGGTCTCGCCCGACGGAGCCGGCGAGATCCTTGCGCACACCGAAGGGCGCGGCGCGGACTGCGTGATCGTCGCGGCCGCGGCGAAATCACCTGCACCATGCCTGCAGGCGCTCGAGATCTGCGCCGACCGCGGACGGCTCGTCATCGTTGGTGCGGTGCCGGTCGAGTTTCCCTGGCACCAGATGTATATGAAGGAGATCCGGCTGCTGATGTCCCGCGCCTACGGGCCGGGCAGCTACGATCCCGATTACGAGAAGAAGGGACAGGACTATCCCGTTTCCTACGTCCGGTGGACGGAAAACCGCAACATGGCGGAGTTCCTGCGCCTCGTGAGTACCGGTGCGGTGAACCTGAAGCCGCTGATCACTCACCAGTTCGATATCGACGACGCGGCGACGGCATATCAAACGATCCTCGATCCGGCGGCCCGGAGCCTTGCGGTCATCCTGAAATACCCGGTGGCCACGACGCCGGCTGAACCTGCGGCGTTCGCACCGAGGCGGCGGGTTGAAGTCTCCTCGAAGCCACATGGCGCCGGTGGCCTGCGCGTCGCGCTCCTCGGCGCGGGCAATCTCGCCCGATGGGTGCATCTGCCGGTCGTCCAGAAGACTCGCGGCCTCGAGCTTCGCGCGGTGTGTTCGATGAGCGGGGCGCGAGGATTGAGCTACGCGAAACGCTTCAACGCCGAATATTGCTGCTCCGACTACGACGAGATCCTCAACGACAAGGATGTCGACGTGGTGTTCATCGTCACCCGCAACCAGCATCATGCGGCGCAGGCAATCGCGGCGCTCAGGGCCGGCAAGCACGTGTTCGTCGAAAAGCCGATGGCGCTCACGCTGGATGAATGCCGGGATGTCGAACAGGCCGTCTACGACAGCGGCAAGCAGCTGACGGTCGGCTTCAATCGGCGCTTCGCGCCGTTCTACGTCGAGCAGAAGAAAGCGATCGCGCGCCGGACGACCCCGGTGGTCATCAACTGCCGCGTGAACTCACCGGGCATCTCCGGCGGCTATTGGATGGCGGATCCGTCGATCGGCGGCGCCATTTTGGGTGAAGCCTGTCACTTCGTCGACTTGATGTACTGGCTGCTCGATGCCGAGCCTGTCGCGGTGCAGGCGTTTTCGCTGCCGACCGGAAAGGCGCACCCCATCGGCGAGAACAACATCGTATCGAGCTTCCGGTTTGCGGACGGTTCAATCGCCAATCTGACCTACTGCACTGTCGGCAGCGCAACCTCCGGTGGTGAACGGGTGGAGATCCTCGGCGACGGGATCGGCGTAGTGGTCGAGGACTTCACCAAGCTCAATGTGCGGACGGCGTCCGATAAGGTCCGCGCGAGCTTCTGGCCGGACAAGGGCTACGCGGGACTCGTCTCCTCGTTTGTCTCCGCCATTCGCGACGGCAGCGTGCCGGCCGTGAGTGTTCATGACGGGATCCGCGCGACGGTCGGCTGCCTCGAGATGCTGGATTCCGCTCGCACGCTCGAAGCACGCCCGATGGACGTCGAGCGTTCGCTGAGGCACGCGGGCTGATGGTCGTCCTGCAGCTTGGTCCGTACCCCCACCGCACGGAGGGGTGCAGACCAACATCGTCGCGATACGGGAGCACCTGCGCCGGCATGGCATCGGTGCTCCCGTCATCAACCTCACGCGTCACCGCGCGGAGGAAGCGGATGAAGTGTATTACCCGCGCAGCGCGGCGCAGGTGATCAGGCTGCTCTGGTCTCTTCCTTCGGACATCATTCACCTTCATATCGGCGGGCAGCTGACCGGGAGGCTGCTCGCATTGTGTCTTGTCTGCACGATGATCCCTGGAAAGCGAGTCGTTCTCACGTTCCATTCGGGCGGCTACCCCTCCTGGCAACGCCGCGAAGGCACCCAGCGGTTTTCGTTTCGTAACTTCGTTCTTCGCCGGCTGGATGCGATCATTGCCGTGAATACCGAGATTGCAGAACTGTTTCGCAGCCTCGGAGTGAGCCCCTCGCGGATCAGCGTGCGTTGCCCGTACACACCTGTAGCGGTCTCAGAGGATGACCAATTACCAGAGCCGCTGCGAACATTTCGCGAAGCGCATCGTCCGCTCCTGACGACTGTGGGCTTGCTCGAACCTGAATACGATCTGGCATTACAGGTGAAAGCGCTGGCGGGCATCCGGCGCGAGTTACCCCGATGCCGGGCTTGTCATCATCGGGTCGGGAAGCCTGGAGCGGGAGCTGCGACAGCTCATTTCAGAGGATCCATCCGGCGGCCACATCCTGTTGTGCGGCGACGTTCCGCATCCGACAACCCTGAAAGTGATCTCTCGCAGCGATGCATTTCTGCGAACCACCTTGTACGACGGCGACTCGATCTCGGTCCGGGAGGCGTTGCAACTTGGAGTTCCGGTGATCGCCAGCGACAACGGCATGCGTCCTGCGGGAGTTCACCTGATACCGCCGGCAAACCTCGACGCATTATCGGCGGCTGTTCGCTCCGTATCCAGGCGCCAACGGCGCGGATGGCTCCGGCGTCCGCCCCTGGCAGCAGCGATCTGGATGATCTCCTTGCTCTCTACCGCGGGCTGCTACCGGGCGGCCGGCGCGTTGCCGGGGAATCCGCGCGAACGATTTCGTAACGCACCCACAAGGACTGTAAACCGGTCCTCTCGCCACCTGGCCAGGCTGCCAACCCGATTGGTGGTTTTGCGCAGCGTTTCAGCACAATCCATCAGCGGTCTCGCGGGCATTCGACTTGCGCTGAGAGGCGCAGCGCAAGTTGGCGCTAAATCAAAACTTAGGACCCTGAATGACCCCTGGTGCACTGACTCGACGTGTGTCTGCATGCGCGCGCCTCGGCGTGTTTGCTCTTCTCGTACTCATATCCCTCATTTCTGTTCCGGCCACCGCGTTCGCCGCCATCATCAACGTAGATCAGGGAGGAGACCTGCAAGCCGCCCTCAACGCCGCGCAACCTGGCGATGAAATCGTCCTGCAGGCAGGCGCAAGGTTTGTTGGCCAGTTCGTCCTTCCGGTGAAAGCAGCCGGTCGCTGTCATCACTGTCCGTTCTTCCGCGCCTCTTCCGGCCCGCCGACTGACGCCAGCGGATGCTTCGCTGTTGCCGACGCTCGTATCCAACACGGTTGAACCGGCGCTGCGCGCCACCGGCACGTCCAACTGGCGCCTCGACGGTCTTCGTTTCGAGTCGACGCTCGACGGCCAGTACAACATCGTGGCGCTGCAGAACGCCACCAACATCACGATGGACCGGCTGCTGATCATCGGCGGCGCGGTCGGTCAGCGCCGCGCGATCATGGGCAACGGCCGCTCGATCACGCTGACTCGGTCGCACATCGCCAATATCTGGCGGAACGGTGAGGAGAGCCAGGCGTTCTGCGCGTGGGACGGTGCGGGTCCCTACACCGTTCGCGACAATTACCTCGAGGCCGCAAGCCAGGGAGTCATGTTCGGCGGAGCCAACAGCGCATCGGTGGCCAACATTCCGTCAGACATTCTGGTCGAGGACAACTACATCACCAAGCCGCTCGCCTGGAAGGGATTGCCCCGCGTTGTCAAGAACCTGTTCGAGCTGAAGTCGGCCAAGCGCGTGCTCGTCCGCAACAACCTGCTGGAGAACAACTGGAGCGACGGCCAGAACGGGTACGGCGTGTTGTTCACCGTCCGCAATGACGAGGGCGGCTCGCCCTGGTCCGTCGTCGAAGACGTCGTCTTCGAACGCAACATCCTGCGCAACACCGAGAATGGGATCAACGTTCTCGGTTACGACAGCTACCAGGCCTCCGGCCGGGCAACGCGCCTGACGATCCGCTACAACCTGATCATCACGACCGGGACGTTCCTTCAGATTGGGGCCGAAGCCGGCGTGCTGACGGTCGATCACAATACGGTCCGGCAGGGTGGCACCTTCACCAACGCATACGCCGGAGACATCTGGGTCGCCGGCACGTCGGCTCGACGGCCCGCAGCGTACGCGGTCGAGACGCTGACGATGACGAACAACCTCGCATATCACAACGACTACGGCTTCATCGGTGATGGTGTCGGTATCGGACTGAATGCGATCAACGCCATGGTCCGTTCGTACAAGTGGACCAACAACGTGCTCGCGGGGGAGAAGGGTTGGAGCTACACCTATCCAACGATCACGTGGCAGCCGACGGTTGCAGACCACCAGGCCCAGTTCGCGTCTGAAGGAGTGCTGACCGCGACCAGCACGTATCGTGCTGCAGGCACAGATGGGTTCGACCTGGGATGGGCCGGAACCGGGGTGGCGGCCGCGGCCCCGCCGCCCTCGACGACGACCACGACGCCGCCGTCGACGACGACCACGCCGCCGGCACCGCCACCTGCGGTCGACTCGACCGACCCGGTCGTCACGGTGAAGGCCGTCGGCAAGAACCCGAAAGCCCCCAAGTATCGCGTCACTGCGACCGACGACACCGCCGTCACGTCGATCCAGGTGTGGTTCGCCAACCAGCTGCTCCTGACCACCTCCAACTCGCCAGTGGACGTTGACCTTCCGATAAAGTCACTGTTGAAGGGTTATTACCCGCTGACCGTCGCGGCAAAGGACGGCGCCGGGAATGCAACGACGGTCACCGAGACCGTATCGATCAAATGAGCAGCGCGGCCATGGGTGTCGTGAGGAGGCACCTGCGATGAAGACATTACTTACCTGGGCAATTCTGCTCATCGGCACGCCGGCGGCTGCGACAACGATCAACGTTCCGGCAGGGGGCGATCTCCAGGCGGCGCTCAATGCAGCGCAGCCCGGCGACGAGATCGTGGTCGCTGCGGGTGCGACCTTCACGGGACAGTTCCGTCTCCCGGCGAAGGCCGCCGGTGGGGCGGTGATCACGATCCGTTCGTCGGCGGCGCTTCCCGCCCGGCGCATCACCCCGGCCGACGCCGGCCTCATGCCGAAGCTGGTATCGAACGTCGGTGAAGCGGTGCTGTTCGTGGAGCGAACGGCGAACTGGCGGATCGACGGGATTCAGTTCGGGGCCAACGTCGGCGGTGAGGGCAATGTCATCCACATCCAGGATTCGGTCAACATCGTCCTGGATCGGATCCTGATTGCCGCGCCGGCGACCGGGCAGAAGCGCGGCGTGATGGGCAACGGCAGGTCGATCACGCTGACCCGTTCACACATCTCGGGAATCTGGCGCGCCGGCCAGGACTCGCAGGCGTTCTGCGCGTGGGATGGCGGCGGCCCGTTCACGATCACCGACAACTACCTGGAGGCGGCGAGCGAGAACTTGATGTTTGGCGGAGCCAACAGCCAGTCCGAGGCCAACATTCCTTCCGACATCCTCGTGGAGCGTAACCACCTGGCCAAGCCACTCGCATGGAAGGGCACGCCGAAGGCAGTGAAGAATCTGTTCGAGCTCAAGTCGGCCAGGCGGGTGACCGTCCGGAACAATGTGTTCGAGAACAACTGGACCGACGCGCAGAACGGCTACGGGATCCTGTTCACCGTGCGCAACGACGAAGGCCAGTCCCCCTGGTCCGTCGTGGAGGACGTGTTGTTCGAACGCAACATCGTGCGCAACACAGAGAACGGGATCAACGTTCTCGGCTACGACAGTTACCAGGCCTCAGGGCGCACGAACCGGGTCACCATCCGCAACAACCTGGTGATCACGCAGGGAACATTCCTGCAGGTCGGCGCAGAGGTCGGCACGCTGGTCGTCGACCACAACACCGTCGAACAGGGAGGCACCTTCGCGATGCTTTATTCAGGCGACGTGTGGACCGCCGGCAGCGCCGCCCGCCGTCCGGCGCAGTTCGCCGCAGAATCGCTGACCATCACCAACACGGTTGGTTATCACCGTGAGTACGGCGTGATCGGCGACGGGTCCGGGATCGGCACCGCTGCACTCAGCGGACAGACGCGCGCCTATACATGGACGCACAACGTGCTCGCCGGTGCCGGCAGCCAGACGTATCCATCGCTGACGCTGAAACCGACCATCGAGGAGCATCGCGCCCAGTTCAAGCCCGATTACTCGCTGATCGCCACCAGTACATACCGAGGTGCCGGTAACGACGGCAAGGACCTCGGCATCGTGTGGAGCGCCGGAGAGCCCGGCCTTCCAGGTATGTCGTCCACCAGCGGCGGCGGCGTCACCGCGCCCTCGAATCTGCGCATCACGGGTGGCATGTAGCCCTGGGACCTCAGAGAGAACCCTAGACCCCTGGAACCTTGGAACCGTAAAACCCTGGAACCTTAGGACCGTCTAAAAACAAACTCGTTGCACCCCAGGCCGACACCGCCGCACTTCATCTTGGTCAATGTGAATCCGCGCGCCTGGTAGAAATCGAAGATCTGATCCGGCGTGGCGTATTCGTACGGATACCCGCCCACCCAGTCGATCACGTCGTACCAGCGGTTCATGCCGCGCAGGTTCCGGTACTCGGTCCACGAGCGAATGTAGGCGCCCGGTTTGAGCGTAGCGATGCTGCGAAGAATCGTCTTGATCTCCCCCGGCAGCGTCACCGCGATCGCGAGTGGCGTTCGCGCGAAGCGCGGCACCTTGTTGTAAGTGCGCTTGATCGCGTGCCACCGCCGGCTCTGAGTGCCGGTGTCGTTGTAGATCGCGATGAACAGCTTTCCGCCAGGCGCCACCGGTGTCACTGCCAGCGTGAGCGCATCCCACATGTGTCCGGTGTGGTGCAACACCCCCCACGAGTAGACGATGTCGAACTGCCCGAGGGTCGAGATGTACGCTGCATCGAGCGCCGATCCGCGTTCGACCGTCCACTGCGGATCGGCCGGAAAGTAGCGGCGCCGCAACTCGCCGGTGCACGCCACGGAGTTCGGATCGTAGTCGAAGGAATGCACGGTGGCGCCGAGCCGGCGAGCGGCGAGGCTCGATAATCCGCTGCCCGATCCGATGTCCAGAAAGCGGAGGCCATCCAGCCGCTGAACCTGCAGCATCTCCTGCAACGCCCGTTCGGCGGCGGCGATCCGCTCTTCATCGAGCACGGAAAGGAACGCAGCCCAGTTCTTTCCGAATTCGAAGCGGTCTCCGCGCGCGACCTCTCTGACGTGCGCGTCCGCTGATCCCATCACTGCCACCGAGGTGGACTCGTTACTCATGCCTTGATCTCCATCATTGGCGACCGGTCTCGGAAACAAGGTACTCGCCGGGCTGCGGCTGGTTCGCCGGCTGCTGTCGAGCGCCGCTCCACCAATCGCGCCCGTGCTGCACCATGCGTCCCAGCGCGCAGGCCGCATCCATTACGTGAAGCGCGGCATCCGCCTGACGTCGTCTCACAACATCGATGAATCCGCGCACGATTCCGGACACGAACTCCCGGGGCAGGTTGCGACGGGCTGGTGACACCGCGTAGAACGACGGGATGGTGCGTTCCAGCACGACCTCCGTAATCCCGGACCAGAAGAACCAGCGGATGAAATAGGGCAGCGTCAATCGCGCGGCTGGCACCCAGTGGCGGACGCGCAGTTCCGGGCGATACTCGCAACGGAAACCGGCGGCGCTGACGCGGGCGCAGAGGTCGTGGTCCTCACCGCAGAGGAGTGTGCCGGCGCGCCGCCCAAGGTGAGTGGCGAAGCCTCCCACCTGCTGGACGATTGCGCGGCGGACCCCCATGTTGGCGCCGACGGCCGAACGATCGCCCAGATCCTGCGCCTGACCGTAATGGAGCAGTGCCAGCGGCGCCGACATGCCGTTGTAGTACTCGCCATCATCGACACGCAACCACTTGGGGGCTGGCTCTTCCCAGCGCGGATCGACCCTGCCTCCCACGAGTCCAATACCAGGATCGTCGAAGATACGGCGGAGTGTCTGCAGCCAATCGTCGGCGACGAGCACGTCATCGTCTGTCAGTGCGAGGACGTCGCCTCTCGCCCGCGCGATGGCGCGGTTCAGCGCCCACGACTTACCCGCCACGGGTTCGTGAAGGTGCCACAGCGGCACGGGAAAACTGGCGGACGCCGACTCGATCACCGCAGCCGTGTTGTCGGTGCTTGCGTTGTCGACGACGATGAGCTCGTCGCCCGGCTCGAACTGTTGTTGCTCGAGACGCTCGAGCGTCTCGCGCAGCAGCGCGGCACGGTTGAAAGTACTGACGAGGATACTGATCGCCATGTTTATCGCTGGTGCGCCGCCGCAGGACCCAGGGTGCGGCCGCGCAACTGCCACCGTCCGCGAACGTAGGCGGCAAACCAGGTGAGTTTCATGTAAGCCGCGATGACGCGCCGGCGGTTCAGCGAGACGACTCCGATGGCGCCGTCCATCAGGTCGTTCGCGAAGAGACGCCAGCGGTAACGAGGAACGTTCAGCACGTAGTGACGCGTCGTCGGGAACTGCGCTTCGAGAGCCGCGTGGATGCCGCCGTTGGTCGAGAGCCAGCGAAGGAAGTACCCGATCCGCAACCGCTCGGCCGGCACGCGATGGCTCACCGCGGCCTGCGGTTCATAAACGCCCTTGAATCCAGCGTCCAGCATCTTCAAGGCAAATTCGTGATCCTCGCCCGTGCGTAAGGTGCCCTGCAGGCTTCCGAGGTCGGGATTCCATCCGCCGATGCTTTCGACCACTCTCCTTGTCAGTGCGAGGTTGCCTCCCATCGGCATGATATGGCTGTTCACACCCTTGGACAGCGGCAGTCTCTCGGGGCCTCCGTCCGCAACAGAGAGTGCTCCGTACAGCTGCGGTGAGACCCATGATGGTGGATCCGCTTCCCAGCGCGGGAGGATGCGTCCGGTGGCGAAGTCAGCTCCGCTTGCGCTCATAGCCCGCACGAAGGCGCCGAGCCATCCCGGCGCGGGCAGCACGTCATCATCGGTGAACACCAGCAGGTCGCCTTGCGCAACTGCAACAGCCGTGTTCAATGCATGCGATTTACCCGGACGCGGTTCGTAGACGTAGTTGATGCGGATCGGTAACCGGCGAGCCGCTTCCTCTACCGCCTGCCTGGTGTCGTCGACCGATCCGTTGTCGACGACGACCACCTCGAATGGAACCCCTGGTGGCTCCTGGAGCGCGACGGCTTCGAGTGTCTCGATCAGCAGCGCGGCCCGATCCCGCGTGGCGATGACGACGCTGATCATCGTTTCCACCTGGGCCGGACCGTCACCGGGACGGCTTGCTGCCCTTGTACATCGGCGTTCACGATATCGCGCAAGGCGACGGCAAGGCCCAGCACCAGGTAGAGCGTCCAGTAGTACGCGACCGACGCGAAGAGCGCCGCGACAAACCATCCGGCGAGGCTGGCGGTGAATCCGGCGGCGTACATCGTGAACCGGTCGTGCTCGCCCTGCGGCGCACGCCGCTGGCGCCGTGAGCGTGCCGTGGGCGCCCTGTCGCGAAGAGTGCGCGCAGCAACACGGGCGGCAGCGAACCCGCACCAGATGATAGAGATGAACAGCACCAGTCCGGGCACTCCGAGCTCCGCGGCCACCTGCAGCGGTGCGTTGTGCGTCTCGCGCCAGGCGACATAGCGGGTGCGTGCTTCCGGGCTGTAGTTCATGAACTGGCCGGCGCCGATGCCGAAGGCCGGATGCTCGAGAAACGTGTGATACGCCTCCTTCAGGAGCTCCTTGCGCGCGGCCCGCGATCCCGTGGGATCCTCCTCGGGATTCACGATGCTCGACATTCGCGAGGTGAACGACTCAGGCAGCATCGGAATGCTGACGATGCACGCCAGGACGATTGCGCCGGCAAGACCCGGACGCACGCGTCGCACCTTGTAGAGAAACACCACGACCATCACCACCAGCCCGATCATGCCGCCGCGGCTTTTCGTGAAGATGATCGCCAACGCGATGAGAGGCACGCCGATGAGGCCAATGGCGCGCGCGACGGCGCCACGGCGCATCAGGGCGATCACGATGGCGAGCGGTAGAAACGCCACCATGTTAAGCGCCATGTCGTTGGGATTGCCGAACAACCCACCGGCTCCGGCGATCCGGTTGCCTTCGACGAGGTTGATCCCCTGGAAGTAGTTGGCCACGGCGCGAAGCGCCATGTACGAGGTGCCGGCGCCTATCACCATCACCAGCTTTTCAAAGCGATCCCTGGTGGTGACGGTGTTCATGATCAGCGCGAACACCACCAGCACCTTGCTGAACAGATCGGTGAAGATGCCGACCGCGCCACCGGGCCATACCGAAAACGGCGCAGTCACCAGCATCCATGCGGCAAGGCCGAGCACGAGAAAGAGCTCCGGCGCCGGAGCCACGATCTGCCGTCCTCGTGATATGCGTCCCAGGACCAGTGATAGCACCGCCAGCGTGCCGCTCACCTCCGCGAGGTGCAAAGGATCGAGGAACCGCAGGTCATCCTGCGGCCGGAACATCAGCACGAAGATGAAGAAGAGCAGCAGGTTGTAGGCGGGTCGATCCTGGCGGTCACGTAAAGCTGAGTTGGCGGCGCCGACCTCAGGTATTGCTGGTGTGGCGTCTATCGGTGTGAGATTCCCGGAGGAACGTGGAACCGCCCCGGTGAACGCGAGGCGCTCGGTCGCAATCATCACGACCTCGGCTGGGCAGACAGTGTCCCCGATATTTCCCTTTTTCTGGCACGCACTTCCACTGCTGTGCAGCTCATCGCCATTCAGCTCTGCCGCGGACCGCCGCCACCAGTCCGGAGATGGCCGCAAGATTCATGATGACGAATGTGTGCGCTACCTTGGCCAAGCGCATCAGTCCCTTGTTCATCGATCCCGTCCCAGTGCATCAGCTCAGAAAAATCAGCTCGATCTCGGGACATGTCGGCGTTGGATCACTGCCGGCGACGCTTCTGCTCGTGCCGGTGCTGTTACATCCGGGGAGGACTGAGAGGTTCGGTTGAGCTCCCGCGATTCAGTCCACATCCCATATGCCGCAAGTCCGTATAGGCCGAGCTGCAGCATCAATGCCACCGCAAAGATCCAGGCGTGTGTCGCCAAGAGAGCGGACGTGACGAGAGTGACGATCAACGCCCAGGGGACAACCAGCCGCCCGAGTTTGTGGGAGACGTACTGGCCCCATACGGGATTCCCGAACGGCAGAAGCAGCCGCGGCTCGAGCGCGAGGATCTGGTAGTTGCCGGCCAGCGTGCGAGTCTTGCGCCGCGACTCGATTGCGCTGTCGGCTTCCGGACGATCGAACGCCTTGGCTTCATCATCGAACACCATCCGGTATCCGGCCAGCACGACTCTCATAGGTGCGAGCACATCGTCGAGCAGGGTTTCAGAAGGAAGGGGCCGCCAGAGATGACGCCGCAGGGCATAGATCGCGCCGGTGGCTCCGAGGGTCGAAGCGACGCGGCTCTCGTGGCGACGAAGCCACTTCTCATAGCGCCAATAGAGGCTGACACCTTCACTGATGGTTGAATCTGCTGCGGACGGGTCGCCGGGGGTTTCAAGCACCAGTTCACCCGTCACGCCTCCGACGAGACGGTCTGAAAAATTTCCAACCAGCTGGCGGATCGCATCCGTCGCGAACCGTTGTCGCGCGTCAGCAAAGACCAGGATGTCGCCGGTCGCCGCCGCTACGCCCGCATTGAGTGCCGTCGGCTTGCCTCCCTGCGGCAGCTCGATCAGCCGGACCGATTGGCGGTACGGGGCGACCGCGGATCGGGTTGCGTCAGTCGAACCGTCCGAGACGACGATGATTTCCACAGGGCCGGGATAGTCCTGTTCGAGAAGATTGCGCACCCGAGACGGGAGCCGCCTGGCTTCATTGCGCGCCGCCACGATTATTGAGACGGACGGCCATGAAGCCCACGGCAAGGTGCGCTGCTTGCGGACCGGTCTCGAGGCGAGAGCAGACCAGACCGCGAGCAGAACCGGGTAGCCGACGTAGACGTAGGCGACGGTGACGATTGACGCCCAGAAGAGTCTGTCCATCAATTACACGCTCGCGAGACGTTCGCGGTTGTCCGGGGGACCCGGAGCGCCGAGCTTGAAGACGTTCGGCGCGTTCTGCCGGATCGCGTTGCGGGTGTCGACGATGGCGTCCGCCTGCGCGACCATTGCCGCGTAATCGAAAGTCTTGTGATCGGTGACGATCACCAAACAGTCGTATTCGCCGAAGGTCCGCGGTGTGAGTTGGACGCTGTGGATGTCGCGGGCGCCGGGCCAGTCACGGGCAGCGATCATCTCGACGAAAGGATCGACATACGAAACCCGCGCGCCCTTCGCATCCAGCAATCCCATCACGTCGAGCGCCGGCGATTCGCGCATGTCGTCGATGTCGCGCTTGTAGGCGACGCCGACCACCAGGATCTTCGAACCGTTCACGGCCTTTCGCCGCGTATTCAATGCGTCGGCGACCTTCTCGACCACGTAATGCGGCATCGACGCGTTGATGTGTCCGGCGAGCTCGATGAAGCGCGGGTCGAAGCCGCTCTGCTTGGCCTTCCACGACAGGTAGAAAGGGTCGATCGGAATGCAATGGCCACCGAGGCCAGGCCCTGGATAGAACGCCATGAAGCCGAAGGGCTTGGTGCGCGCCGCCTCGACCACCTCCCACACATCGATGTTCATCCGATCGCACATCAGTGCGAGCTCGTTGACGAGGCCGATGTTCACCGCGCGAAACGTGTTCTCGAGGAGCTTGACCATCTCGGCGACACGGGTCGAACTCACTGGAACGATGGTCTCGATGGCGGTTCCGTAGAGGGCAGCTGCCAGCCTGGAACAATCCGGGGTGACCCCGCCGACCACTTTGGGAACGTTGTGCGTCTGGAATGTCGGATTCCCCGGATCGACGCGTTCAGGGGAGAACGCCAGGAAGAAATCGACACCCGCCTTGAGACCCTTTGCCTCGAGCAGCGGTTGGACGACTTCGTCGGTGGTGCCCGGGTAGGTGGTGGACTCGAGCACGATGAGCAGCCCCGGGTGGAGGTGCGCCGCAATCGATTCCACGGCGGAGATGATGTAGGACATGTCCGGGTCCTTCGTCTTCCGCAGCGGCGTCGGCACGCAGATATTGATCGTGTCGAGTTCCTTCACGACGGAGAAGTCGGTGGTCGCGTTCAGCTTCCCGTCGGAACGCAGCCGGCTGACGTCGGCCGGATCGACATCTGGAATGTATGAACGGCCCTCGCCGATCGCGGCGATCTTTCTCGGGTCGAGATCGATGCCGGTGGTGCGGAAGCCGGCCTTCGCCAGTTCGACGGCGAGCGGCAGGCCCACGTAGCCGAGGCCCACGACGCCCGCGCGCGCGCTTCGGTTCTCGATTTTCTCCAACAGTGATGCGGTCAACGCGGACATTTCGACGAGCTCCTGATCAGTGCCTTGCTTCAACCGCCGGGCGCGACCCGCCCAGCATGCGTTTGACCCAGGCGACGAAGCCCGGTTTATGCTCGGGCGCGAAACGCGCGACGGGATTCGGACGTCCGCCCGGCGGGGTCGCCGCTGTCGCCTGTGCGCGCAGACTGTGCATCAGACGGTATTCCTCCGCCATGATCCGGCGCTGCTCGGCCAACTCGCGTTCGCGGTTGGCGAGCGCCTGTTCGCGCGCCGCGAGGCGTGCAGCCCGTTCCGTCGCCTCCTGGAGCGCCCGCGTCAGCGCCTCCTCCGTAATGTGCGGCGCACGAGCGGGGGCCGCCTGGAGCCTTGGACTGGATTCTGCGGACGCCACGGCGAAGTCAGGTCGCGCAGGAGCGGCAGTGACGGGGGCGGGAACTGCCGGCTGTGTGGGCACACTGGGCAGCACGCCGGTCGACCTCAGTTCGACGAGCACTTCCTGCAGCAGCTGGGTATCGATGCGTGGCCGCTCCTCGGCATAGCCGAACACGAGTGCCGCGTCGCAGATCACGTTGACGATTCGAGGTACACCGGCGCTGGCGCGATACACCAGCGCGGCCGCATCCGCCGGGAACGTCGGCGGCTCGCCGAGCGCAGCGTGCGCCAGCCGGTAATTGATGTACGACTCGGTGTCTGGTTCGTCGAGCGGCATCAGGTGATAGCTCACGGCGATCCGCTGCCGAAACTGCTCGAGTTGTGCCGACGCGATGGTGTCGCGCAGCCCGGGCTGGCCGGCGAGCAGGATCTGGAGCAGCTTGGATTTTTCGGTCTCGAGATTCGACAGGAGTCGAACTTCCTCGAGCGCGGCGGCGCTGAGATTCTGCGCTTCATCGATCACCAGCAGAGGGCGCTTGCCCTGGGCTCGCTGGTCGACCAGAAAGTGACCGAGGTCCCGCAGCAGGACCGGCTTCGACTTGCCAGTGGTATCGAGGCCGAAATCGAGAGCGATCGCTTCGAGCAGTTCGCGCGGGTCGAGCGTGGTGTTGACCACGCGCGCCACCGTCGTGCGGCTGTCGAGCCGCTGCAGCAGCGTCTGCAGCAGCGTCGTCTTGCCCGCGCCGACTTCACCAGTGACGACGATGAAACCCGCACGGCTCTCGATGCCGTAGCGCAACGAGTCCAGCGCTTCGCCGTGAACCCGGCTCAAATAGAGGTACTCGGGATCCGGACTGAGCGCAAAGGGCCGCTCTCGCAGGTTGTAGTATTTCTCGTACATCAGTAACTTCCTTCTCTGAACGGCAGCGGCTGCCGTGAACCGAATTTCGCGCACGCCAGGATCGCGGCAGCGAGCCGCCCGGGATGATGACGGATCCTCCCGATCGGCCCTTCACACGCCAGCGGAGCCCCCAGTGGCTGCACCCCCATCTCGCGCAGTGCCGCCAGGTCGCTGTTCGCCATCCGGATCGGTGTCGCGCCGCGCTCGGCGTAAGCAGACTCGAGATGCGACGGGATCGGCGCGGTATTGAAGATCAGGTGGCCGAAGGGCTGGAACCCGAGGTGCTCACGCACGACCTCGAGGTGCCGCACGGCGTCGTAGCCTTCGGTTTCGCCGGGCTCCGTCATCAGGTTCAGCACGAAGACGCGCGATGCCTCTGCGAGGCGGATCGCCTCGATCACATCCGGCATCAGTAACGGCGGCAGCACGCTGGTATACAAACTCCCGGGACCTGCGACGATCAGGTCCGCTTTACGCAGCGCGTCGAGTGCGGTGTCGACACAGCGCGGTTCGGCGGGTGTGAGCGACAGCCGCTGGATCGGTGTTCCCGAGGCGACGATCGCCGTCTCGCCAGAGATCGTCCGTCCGTCGGTCAGTTCTGCCGAGAGCGCAACCTGGTCGACGGTCACCGGCACCACTCGTCCTCTTGCTCCGACCACTCGCGCGGCGATGTCGACCGCCTTGACGAAATCACCCGTGACTTCGGTCAGCGCCGTCAGCATCAGGTTGCCCAGCGCGTGTCCGTTCAGGCCTTCGCCGGCTTCGAACCGATACTGGAAGAGCGCCGTGATCATCGACTGGTCTTCAGCGAGCGCGGCAAGACAGTTGCGGATATCGCCCGGCGGTATGACGCCGAACTCGCGTCTCAGACGTCCCGAACTGCCGCCGTCGTCAGTGGTCGTGACGATGCCGACGAGGCGATCGTTGGGCAGCGTCTGGTGCGCGCGCGACGACCCTGCATACAGCAGCGCACAGAGTCCGCGGAGCACATTGGGAAGTCCGGTGCCGCCGCCGAGAGCGGCAACCCGGAGGTTCGCTCCGAGCGGACTGCCTTCGTAACGTGCTGACGGCACGGCCGTCGGTGATATCGGCATCATCTCAGGCTCTCCACCGCATCGTCGGTGACAGCTCTTCGACGGCTTCCCGGATCGCGGGGAATACCACCGTGGACGCGTGCCGGTAATCCTCGGCGGTATCGATCTCCGTCCACGGGAGCCCGCGAGTGCCGATTGCGTGTAACGGTTCCTCGCGCGCAAAGTCGGCGAACGCCCGCGGTGCCCAGTCCCGGAGACTGCCCGACGCGAGTCTTCGATCCATTGCCGCGATCAGCGAGGAAGCGCCGCGTGCACTGAACTTGGCGATGCCGACGTTCTCTCCATCGGTTGCGCCGGGATCCAGGTCCTTACCCATGTCGACCACTCGCCCGCGCCGCACGTGAACCTTCATCTCTTCGTCGCCGAACGGCTGGTCGCCGGTCTCTGGATAAGAGACGAGCAGCGCGTTGCGGTGGCGAGCACTGAGTAGATCCGAGAGCATCACCGGATGGAAGAGCACGTCGCAGTTCATCACTAGGAACCCATCCGTTAGCACCGGACGTGCCAGCGAGAGTGAGTACAAGCTGTTTGTTTGCGCAAAGCTGGTGTTCTCGATGAAGCTGACGCCAGGGCCGCACGCCAGTCGAACCCGATCGGCTTCGAAGCCGACGACTACCGTGATGTCGTCGATGCCGCAGGAACGCAAGGACCGGAGTTGCCACTGGATCAGTGGAGTGCCGGCGAACGTCAGTGTGCACTTGGGCCTGACTGGCTCCTGAACGTTCAGCCGGGTACCCGCTCCAGCCGCGAGAATGACTGCCTTCATGCCCCTCCCCGTCATGCCGCTTTCAGTGCGGGCAGACCCGCGATACTCCGGAGCCGGCCCAGGTATTTGTCCCGATCCTCGCGCCCAATGGCGATCCCGAGAAACAGGACGATGTAGAAGAGTCCGGTGATGCCTCCCGACAACACCGCTTTGGGAAGCGAGGTGCCGGCGGCGTCGCGGACGAAAGCCAGAACCGTCAAGACGACGGCAGCTGGCCACATCGCCGGCCAGACCGCCTCGGCGAAAAGCCGTCGGACCGAAATGCCGACGCGTGAGCAGGCGGTCGGGATGAGCACGACGGCTCCTCGAAACGCCACCGGAATGAGCGTCGCGATCGCCATCCCGCGGAGACCGTAAATGCGAATCAGCACGACGCTCAAACCTACGTTGACGATGGCGGCCATCAGGTTGGAGCCGGCCACCAGCCTGTGCCGCCCTCCACCCTGCAGGACCGTGCTCGCCGTCCAACTGCCGACCCGCACGATGACGAGGACGGCGAGGACCTGGACGATCACAGCGGCAGCCGCGTACTCGTGTCCCGTCCATCCGATCACGACCGGTTGTGCCAGCAGCGCGAGCGAGCCGGCGACAGGGAGTGACGCTGCCAGCGAGAGGCGAGTTCCCTCGATCAGCACCGTCTGCAGCCGCGCGCTCTTATTGCCGGCGTCTGCGTCCACAACGATGGGAAAGAGCGTGTAGTTCAGCTGATTGGTCATCTGCAGGACCACATCAGCAAGGCGCTGCGCCACCGTCCACACTGCCACCGCGCCGGTGGAGAGAACCGCCGCGATGATGATCGGATCCGTGGCGTAATTCAGCTTGACCGAGACGTCCTGCATCAGCATGTAGATGCTGAAGCCCGCGACCTCCTTCAGCCGCGCGCGGCGGATCAATGAGATCCGCGTCCGGAGCAGCGGGAACACGCGGTAGGCGTTGTAGCGGTACGCCAGGTACCCGAGCATCCGGACGGCGGTCATGGCAGCGACCAACTGCACGAGCGTTCCGCCGCTCTTCACGACCGCGACGTTCACGAAAGCCACCAGGAGGGTGACCGTGATCCCGACCGCCGCATTCCGGTAGGTGCGCTGGAAGGCGTTGACGATCGCCCCGTAGATCGCGAACGGCAATCCGGCCGCGACCTGGAAAGAAACGAGCAGCATCAGGATGCCGCCGGTGCGGCCCTGGTCTGGTCCGAGCTTGAAGAGCGTTCCGAAATTGAACGCGATCACGGCAAGGACGAGAAAGCCGATCAGCGCCAGGCACGAGAACAGCGCGATCAACGTGCTCGCGATCTCGTTGATTGCCTCAGCGTTCCGCCGGGCGCGGTAGTGAGCGACGAACCGTTCCATCGCACCACCGAAGCCGAGGTCCAGAACGGGGAAGTAGGCGACCATCGACGATGCGAGGACCCACAGGCCGTAATCCGACGCGCCAAGACTCTTCGCGTTGAACGGCAGCATGCCGAGGCCGAGCAGCAGCTCGACGGCCACGTTGACATAGCGCCAGCCGACATTGAGTGCGACGGTGCGAGCCTGTTGCTGTTCTGCCCAGAGAACGCTCGGGGGAGCGGATCCTTTCATCGCGCGCCTTTCCCCCAGAGCACGACCTTCACGGTGTCGAAAAGAATGGTGAGGTCGAATGGCAGCGACATGTGCTTGACGTAGTACAGGTCGTACCGGAGCTTCTCGAGTGAATCCTCCATCGACGCGCCGTAGCGGTACTTGACCTGGGCCCATCCGGTGATGCCGGGCTTCACCGCGTGCCGCTGTTCGTAGAGTGGAAATTCCCGGGCGAGTTGCGCGATGAAAAATGGACGTTCAGGCCGGGGTCCGACGAAGCTCATGTCCCCCCGGACAACGTTCCAGAGCTGCGGGAGCTCGTCGAGCCTGGTGCGCCGGATGAACCAGCCGACACGGGTGACGCGGTCGTCTTCCGCACTGGCCCACACCGGCGTGCCTTGTTCCGCATCCTTGCGCATGGAACGGAATTTCACCAGCGTGAACACGCGCCCGTTCTGTCCGACCCGTTCCTGGCGATACAGGACTGGTGTACCCGACTCGATCACCACGGCCATCGCCGTCATGATCATGAGAGGCGCTGCCAGCACCAGGCCGAGCAGACCCAGCAGGGCGTCGAATGTGCGCTTGATCTGACGCGTCAGCCGCGAGGCTCTGAAGTCGTCTGAGAAGATCAACCAGCTTGGTCGCAGCGCCTCGACCATCAGCTTGCCGGTCAGTCGCTCGTAGACGGTATTCACGTCCTCTACCCGGACGCCGCGCAGCTTGGCGCGCAGCAGCTCGCCGACCGGGAGCCGTCCGCGCCGGTCTGACAGACCGACGAAGATGCGGTTGATCCCGCGCTCGGTCACGAGCTGTTCGATGTCGGCGGGAGTGCCGACTATGCGGGGGTTGACCACTGACTCCCCGATGCGGCGTGGATCCTCATCGATGAATCCGACGATCTCGTACGGGAAATCGCGCTGGGCGAGAACCTGTCGCGCCACCGTCTGCGCCGCCTGGTCGGTGCCGACGATGAGGATCCGCTCGCGCAGCGAGCGCCAGCGCTGCATGCGGTGCAGCACCAGCCGCCAGACCAGGATCCCGGATAGGAACAGCGCCGCGGCGCGAATGAAGGCGCCGTCCTCCACCACCAGCCACGGCACCGCCAGATACAGAAGTGCGATCAGGATGATCGCGGTGCCGATCGCCTGCAGCAGGCGAATGACCATCTCGCGGCCCGTTCGCACGGCCGTGAGGTCGTACAGGTCGTTGTAGTACAGGCACAACAGACATACCGCCGCAACCACGGAGCCCTTGCCGATTGCGCCAGCCAGGTTGCCGGCGTGTCCCTGGTACGCGACAAACCACATCGACCCGAGGATCAGGACCAGTTCGCCCGTGAACGCGGTCAGGTGTCGCTGTGAGACGTGCCGGTTGAATACCCGCATAGACGCTGCTACCGCCCGCCGGTATCGCGCGGCGCGTCGGGATACCCGTATCCCGCGTCGTCGGCGCTGTCGGAGTCGTTGAGAACGATGCCCAGCAACTTGGTCGTATCCGTTTCCGCAAGCGCGCGCTCGACGGCGCTCCGCGGCGTCACCCCGGCGCGGACCACCACGAGAATGCCGTCCGCCATCCGTGAGAGCACATGCGTGTCGGCAACCGTGATGGGCGGAGCATCCATCACGATCCGCTCGAAGCGACCGCGCAGCGTGTCGAGGGTGCGCTGCATCATCGAGGATTCGAGCAGCCCGGCAGATCGCGGAGCGGCCATCCCGCCAGGCAGCAGGTACAGCTGCTGCCCAGGGATCTGAACCAGTGCGGATTCGAGCGACGCCCCTCCGAGCAGCACGTCCACGAGACCAGGCCCGGCCGGCAGACCGAACAGATTCCCGAGCGAGGGACGTCTCAGGTCCGCTTCGATCAGCACGACCCGCTGCTGAAACTCCTGCGCCATCGTGAGCGCGAGATTGCCGCTGGTCGTCGTCTTACCGTCACCCATGCGCGGACTGGTCACGAGCAGCAACTGCGTGCGGCGGCCGTTCTCTTTGCTTTCGAGCCGCGTGCGCAGCAGCCGGTAGTGCTCTGCGGCGGCCGATCCTGGTGCCGTGGCCGCGACGAACATCGGGCTGAGGCTGACAGCTGGTGCGCTCGGCGCGGCCGGAATATCCCAGGACGAGTCGGGCGCGGGAGGATTCCAGGCGGGCGGACGCGGCGCTCGGGCACGTGGCTGCGCCGGTGGCGCCTGGGGTGGCTCCTGGAGGGTCGTCGTGGCGCCGCCTTGATCCCCTTTCGTCCAGGTCAGCAAGCCTTCCCGGTCGGCCTTCTCCACAGCACGATGAATGCGGCTCATGGTCTAGTCCTCATCTCTCCATCTCTCCAAAACCGAAGTCACGCGTGGATCCGGGGAATCTCGGCAAGGACCGGCACATCGAATTCGTCCTGAACGGCGCGCGCGTCGCGGATCGACTGATCGGCATAGTCACGTCCGATTACCAGCGCAAGGCCGAGCCCGAAACCGGCGCCGATCGAGAGCAGAAAAATCCTGAGACGGTTCGGGCTGATCGGCGCACCTGGAAGGGCGGCCGGATACAGCACGCTGAAACGTTCGCCGCCGCGGTTGCGAGCGATCTGTTCCTGCTCGAGGGCGGCCGAGTACCTCTGGGAAAGGTTCTTGTTGTTCTCGCGCTCCATGTCGTACTCGCGCTGCAGCGAGCTCAGCTCCTGCTCCACCATCGGTGATGCTTCGATCTGCGCCTGGTATCTGACGATGTCGCGCTGCAGCTGCGATTCGGTGCGCTGCAGGCTGCGAATTCGCAATTGCGTCAGGTTGCGATCCTCCATGGCCTGCTGATACATCGGGTCGCCGGCGAGCAGCTCCTGCCTCGTGCTCTCCGGCTGCTGGCTCAGGGCCGCCGCTTCCTGCCGCGCCATCTGCAACTCGCGCTCGAGTTCCTGCACCTCTGGATGCGTGTCCTTGTACTGCGTGCGCGCGGCAGCGAGTTGCCGCTGGAGCGCGGTGACCCGCTGCTGTGGCGATGCGGCCGCGGCAGCACCCGCGCCGCCGTTGCCTGCGCCGACACCGACAGCGGCCGAGCCCTGCTTCATGGCCTGCAGCTGGCGTTCGATCAACGAGAGACGATCCTGCTCGGACCGCAGGTTGTTGCTGGTACTCTCGAGCTGCTGACGCATGCCCGCGACCGTCTGCAGGTTGGCGCTCGTCTGTTCGGGCAGCTTGCCCTGGAATCGCTCCTTCGACATTCGCAAGCGTCCTTCGAGCGACGAGATGCGCTGCTGGCTTTGCTGCAGTTGCTGCGACAGGAACTCGGACGTCTCTTCGGCCTGCAGCTCGCGGCTCTTCGAGTGTTCGTCAACGAAGACGTTGGCGATTCGATCGGCGATTCGTCGGGCCCGGTCCGGATTGCCGTCTGTATAGAAGATGTCGAAGGCGCTCAGCACCTGCCGCTCGCCGTCCTGCGCGATCGGCTTGGTCGGCTGCACGTTCATATGACCGAGAATCTCTGATGTCACCTGCTCGATCGAGCGGTCGCCAATCAACTGCTCCTCGCGGGCAACCCGCGCGAGAACCGTCTGGCTCTTGAGCTGCTGGGAGATGGCGAGCAGCCGCTCGTCACGATTGAGTTCGGCGCGCCCAGGGACGAGGTTGAGCGACACTGCTGGTGCCTGCACGGCGATGGTCGTACTCGTCTGGTACGTGGCCGGCAGCAATAGCGCAGTTGCGCCGCCGACGATCACGCACAGCAGGAACCCGCCGATGAACCAGATCATCCGCCGACGCAGGATCGCGAGGTAGTCGAAGAGGTTGACGTTGCGCTCGTTCATGTCAATAACCCAGCCTGGTGTTGGTTTCCGTCGATGCCATGGTTCGTATGTCTCAGGGAACGATGACCGTGTCGCCGGCCTGCAGCATCATCGGCGCGGCGGTGCTCTCGATCGCGCTCTTGTAATTGAAATTGATTGTCAGGATGCTGCCGTCCGGTTTCTTGCGGAGAATCCGGATCTTCTTGGGATTTGCAAAATCCTTGAACCCGCCCGCCACTGACAGTGCCTGCAGAACAGTCACCGGGGTCGAAAGCGGCTGGGCCCCTGGTGTATTCACTTCACCGAGTACGTAGATCATCGGCGGCACAGCTTCGGCGACGATGACCGTCACCACCGGCGCCGTGAGATATTCCTTCAGCCGTTCAGTCAAAGTGCCTGCCAGTTCTCGCGGCGTCACCCCGGCAGCAGGTACATCGCCGATCAGCGGCAGAGTGATCTTCCCGTCGGGCCGGATCTGAAGTGATTGGGAGAGCTGCTGATCCTTGTAGACCTCGATGCGCAACTTGTCGCCCGGTACCATCCGGTAATCCGGCGAGGCGCCGGCATTCGACGGAGCGCCCGGCCGCGAGGCCGGCGGCGGCAGCGGCGGCGCGGTACGCGTCTGCGTCTGCGCAACGGCCGAGGTCGTGCTCAGCAGAATCAGAACGGATAACGAGACGGACATGATTGACTTCATCGCAATCACCTCTATTGAGCGTTCGAAGATTTATCCCACCCGGGGCGTGAATCAGGCCGAGGCGTCGAGTCGACGTCACGCTGGTGGTGCACGGTTCGCGCCTTTGCGGACCGGCGGAGAGTCTCGGCATCGGCACCGTGCGTAGGGCAGGAGGCTGCGCCCACGCCGATAGCCAATGGACGAGAGAACTGGTAGTGCTCCAGTCGCGCCATGAAACGATCGACGACACGGAGCGAGTTCTGGAGGTCGGCATCGAGCAGAACGACGGAGAGTTGTGACTGCTCCGTCTGTGAGAGAAGGTCGGTCTCACGCACCTCGCGACTGACAAGCCTGGCGATCTGCCGCACTGCCTCGCTGCGATCCTCCGGCCGGTCGACACCCACGCTCTCGCGCGAGGCAGCATCGGGCGACTCCCTCAGTGTCGGTTCGACGAGCAACAGCGTCAGGTAGCTCTGAGAGCGCACGGCTCGCTTGAGCTCGTTCGTCAGGACGACGTCGAACGCCTCGGGGGTCAGCACGCGAAAGTCATCTTCCAGAAACGGATCGGGGCACATCACGGGGTCTTGTCCAGCTCCGCGTCCTTGATCTTGTAGAGCAGTGCTTTGTAGCTGATGCCCAGGATCGATGCCGCTTCGCGACGGTTCCAACGGGTTTGCTGCAGGGTGCGGGAAATCAGATCTCGCTCCGCGTTACGTGCCGCCTGCCGCGCGATGTCTTTCAACGAGCCGGTCGCAACGACAGCCGGTTCAGGCGTACTGACGGGTGCCAGCTCCGGGGGGCGCGCGGGTGCCGGTGGCGCAGACGCCGGCGGATCGGTTGGCCACTGGAGAAGGGGGATGGGGCTCGGGACGGCAGTGCGGCCCGCGAGAGAGGCCGTGAGTTCGCGCCGGATCGATTCATCGCCGCCGAGCACGACCGCCCGCTTGATCAGATTCTCGAGCTCACGAACGTTGCCGGGCCACTGATACTGCTGGAACAACGACATCGTCGCTTCATTCAGAGTGATGTGCGGCCGGTTGTAGTGCTCAGCGTAGTGGCGAAGAAACAGATCCGTGAGCACCGGGATCTCGTCGCGACGCTGCCGCAGCGGCGGAAGCGTTATGCAGACGACGTTGAGTCGGAAGAAGAGGTCCTCCCTGAAGGTGCCGTTCGCCACTGCCGTTTCGAGATCACGATTGGTTGCGGCAACGATACGGACGTCGACCCGCACATCTTCTCGTCCGCCCAGCCGCGAGAACTCACCCTCCTGCAGCACCTGGAGCAGCTTGGCCTGCAGCGACGTGTGCATCTCGCTGATCTCGTCGAGGAACATCGTGCCCTGGCTGGCAAATTCGAACTTCCCCGGCTTCTGCTGGATCGCGCCGGTGAACGCGCCGCGCTCGAAGCCGAACAATTCGGACTCGAGGAGCTCAGAAGGGAGCGCGGCACAGTTGACCTTGACGAACGTGCGATCGCGTCGAGGTGAGGAGCGATGGAGGGCACGGGCAACGAGTTCCTTGCCGGTTCCACTTTCACCGCGGACCAGAACAGTGACGTCGGTATCCGCGACTCTATGGATGAGGTCGCGCACCTCGTTCATTTGCTCGCTGGTACCGAGCAGCTGACCGACGGAAGGGGTTTCGCGGGCATGCGCCCTTGCCGCCGAAGACTCTGCGAGCTTCACGTGCTGCAGTTGAGCAAGGCGAATGCCAGAGGAGCAAATGTTTCGCGTTGTTGTGTAAAGGGTTTGCTCGCGGGCGTGCAAGCCGGCTACGCGTGGGGCAACAACTCAGAGTGGCGACGCGAATACCCAGATTGAGAAAAGAAGACGACCGAGGTACGGAATCAGACTCGGCTGATTCCGCACTCCTTGATCTTATTGAGGAGGGTTTTGTAACTGACCCCGAGATTCTGCGCCGCCTTGCGCCGGTTCCAGTGGACCTGGCGAAGGGTCTGTTCGATCGCGGCTCGCTCGGCCTTCATCGACGCGGCCTTAGCGACCTGCGCCAGCGATCCGCCTGCGGCATCAGCCGGCTCCGGTTCGGGGAGGTCAGGGATGTCAGGTACAGCCGGGGAAGGGAAGCTCATCCGGCTTGGATCGATGCCCATGGGTACCGCAATGGCGCCGCTGCCCATGCCAGCCGCAGCAGCGACGGCAACTCCGGCAGCCGCTGGGGCACCTACCGTGCGGTGGAGGTTCCGCTCGATCTCGCGGATGACGAGTTGCTCGTCCTGCAGAATGACGACGCGCTTGATCATGTTCTCGAGTTCACGGATGTTGCCCGGCCACTCGTAGATGGAGAACAGGTTTCGGAGCTCATCGGAAATTGGACGCAGCGGCCGGTTGTACTTTCTCGAATACCTCGCAACGAAGAAATCGGTCAGAGTGGCGACTTCGTCCCGGCGTTCGCGCAACGCCGGCACGGTCAGTTCGATCACCTTGAGCCGGTAATAAAGGTCCTCGCGGAACTCGCCACTGAGCATCATCGCTTCCAGGTCGCGATTGGTGGCGGCGACGACCCGTACATCCACGTTGATCCGCTTATTGCTGCCCAGCTTGGTGAATTCCGCATCCTGCAGGACGTGCAGCATCTTCGCCTGTAAAGCCGGCTTCATTTCGCCGATCTCATCCAGCATCAACGTGCCACCGTCAGCCTGCTCGAACTTGCCGATGCGTGTGGTCGCCGCACCGGTGAACGCACCACGTTCGTGGCCGAAGAGTTCGCTCTCCAGAAGCTCCGCGGGCAAGGCCGCGCAGTTGACCTTTACGAAGGGACGATTGCGCCGGGTTGAACGCTGGTGAATCGCGCGGGCGACCAGCTCTTTTCCGACGCCGCTCTCGCCCCGCACCAGGACGGTCACGTCGCTGTCTGAGACCTGCTCGATGACGGTGGCGATCCCACGCATCTTCTCGCTGTTGCCCCAGGCGGTTCGATCTTCATCGTCACTGAGTTGCTGGCGCAGCTCACTGAGTTCGGCAACCAGCCGATTCTTCTCGATGGCGTTCTTGATCGCGACATCGAGCGCAATTTCTCCAAGGCCCTCGGGATCGTCCGGTTTCACGACGTAGTCGGCCGCTCCGAGACGAACGGCTTCAACGATCGTCGAGACCTGATTGCGACCAGAGAGCATGATGACCTGGGCCTCGGGTCTCGAAGCCTTCAGAGCGCGGAGAGTGGCAATGCCGTCCAGACCCGGCATCATGACGTCGAGCAACACGACGTCCGGCGCTTCCATCTGCTTCATCGCTGCCAGGAGCTCGTCGCCACGGGTATAGCATCGCGCTTCATAGCCGCGCAATGAGAGAAAGGTTCTGAGGTATGCGCCAAATCCTGCGTCGTCATCTACGATCGCGACGTACGGTTTTTTCATCTAACTCCCTGTGACGTGTCGGGCAACTTAATAGATAGACGCTTAAAAGCTTAGCATCCCAGCCGAATTCAAAATTCGTACCTCTACTGGCGCGGATCCCCGTCCCTGGCGCGAGCTTGAGCAATAGTTTCCTTGAAAACGGCACGCGGTTGCTCTTTTAAATCGCGAGGTCACGAACTTCAGCATGAACGGGATGGGCACAGCCCTTGAACTTCTGCATTGTGTGAATCCCGAGAGTCACAAAATGACCGCCCGCGGAGGCTTGCGCTCCAAAAGCCGGGGCCGTGCTACGAATGCCCGGATGCTGGCCGTCCTGTTCGTCGGCTTGACCGGCATCTCTACACCGTGGAAGATCTCCGCTCCGTCCACCCCGGCAGTGGTTGCTGCTGAGCCGCGTGCGGCTGAATCGATCCCCGCAGGACGTCAGCACGCAGGACTTCAGGATCCGTCGCGCCTCCTGCTGATCGGCGGCGCACTGATCGCGATCGCCGCGGCGGTTCGGCACAGCAACACCGACAACGTCGGTTGATCGTCGACGGGTCTTCAGCCCGGCAGCGGCAGATGTATGACGGCCGCCACTTTCGATCCATCGGCTGGTGACCAGATGCTGCCACCGTGAGCCGAGAGCGTCCGCCTCGCAATCGCCAGGCTGAGCCCGCACCCGCCGCGCCATTCGTCGAATAGCCCGAGATCCGTTCCGGCGGCCGCTTCGAGTCTTGCGAGCCCTTCATCATCCGCGATCGCGATGACGCACGTCGATTCGGTGCCGGCCGGCCTGAGCCAGTACTTGACGAGGAGGTACATCGCTCGTGACCAGCTCGCGGCGGAGGCAGGCGATGATCGCGGTGAACGCGTTGCGGAGCCTGATGGCGTCCCCCATCGCTCGAACCGCTCCAGGCTCTCCCAGCAGCTCCACGCGGATGGCCCGGTCGGCCATGTCCGGCAGCATGGAAATCGCTTCCGTCAGCACCGCGCGTATCTCGACCGGGGCTTTGGTGACCTGGGTAGTGCCTGCTTCGAGATTGGCGAGATCACTCATTTCCGCGATCAGCCCGGACAGGCGACCGCAGGATTTCTCGGCCTCCTGCAGCAACTTCCGCTGATCTTCGCTGAGCGGGCCGGCGCGCTCCTTCAGGATCATCCTTATGTACCCGGCTACCACCGTCATCGGGGTCCTGAATTCATGCACGGCCAGGGAGAGCAGCTTCGGCCACCGTGCGTCTGTCGACGCCTGCGTCATGTCGACATTCTGCCGCAAGCAGCCGCTGGTGGGAAGCTCAGGGCCACCTCCGGTGTTATCAAACTAGAATGCCACTTCAGAGGACGTCCACATGCTGATTCGCAAGCCGGATCCGGTTCGCAGCTCCGAGATTACCGACGAGAAGTACTACGTCCGACGACGCGAATTCATGAAGGTGATCGGGGGGGCCGCCATGGCGATCGGCGCCGCGCCTCTGCTGCAGGCGTGTTCGGGCGAACCGCCGCTGACCGATTTCGCCGGAGCAGCGGGGGCAGCCGTTCCGGTCGGCCAGAGTCCGATTGCGAACTACAAGCCCAAAGTAATGAGTGTTGACGAGAAGCTCAATACCTTCGAAGAGATTACCAGCTACAACAATTTCTACGAATTCGGGATGGGCAAGAGCGATCCGCAGCGGTATGCGGGCAAATTGAAGACCAGCCCGTGGGTCGTCAAGATCGATGGGTTGTGCAACAAACCGGCTGACTACCAGCTCGAGGACCTGATCAAGCCACACCAGCTGGAGGAACGGATCTACCGATTCCGGTGCGTCGAGGCATGGTCGATGGTGATCCCCTGGATCGGTGTTCCGCTTGCCGACGTGATCAAGCGGGCGGAGCCGACGTCGAAGGCGACGTTCGTCGAATTCACGACCCTGTATCGTCCGTCCGAGATGTTCGCCCAGAACGAGGGCGGGCTCGAATGGCCTTACGTCGAAGGCCTCCGAATGGACGAAGCGATGAATCCGCTCTCGTTGCTGGCGGTTGGGCTGTACGGGAAGACATTGATGAACCAGAACGGCGCGCCGATCCGGCTGGTGGTGCCGTGGAAGTACGGGTTCAAGAACATCAAGTCAATCGTCCGGATCAAGTTCGTCGACAAGATGCCGAAGACGGCGTGGAACATCGCCAACCCCAGCGAGTACGGTTTCTATTCCAACGTGAATCCGGAGGTCGATCATCCGCGGTGGACGCAGGCGCGGGAACGCCGGATCGGCGAGGGCGGGCTGCTCGCCGGACGCCGGCCCACCCTGATGTTCAACGGCTACGGCGACCAGGTTGCGTCGATGTATGCCGGGATGGACTTGAAGAAGTTCTACTGAGAGCATGACGAGGCTGGCCAGGCCCGCGGTATTCATCGCTGCGCTGCTGCCGTTCGCCTGGCTGCTGTTTCGCACGCTCACCGGTCGACTGAGCGTCAATCCGATCGAAGACCTGACGCTGACGACCGGCATCTGGGCGATCCGGATGCTGGTCCTCACCCTCGCGATCACTCCGCTTCGCCGGCTCACCGGCTGGAATCGCCTCGTGCAGTACCGGCGGATGCTCGGCCTGTTCGCATTCTTCTACGCGTCCCTGCACCTCTCGACCTATTTCGTCGACCAGGGATTTGCTTTGAAGTTCATCCTGGCCGACATCGCCAAGCGTCCTTTCATCACCATGGGGATGATCGCGTTCTCGTTGATGGTCCCGCTGGCATTGACGTCGACGAAGGGCTGGATCCGGCGGCTGGGGAAGAAGTGGCAGCTGCTCCATCGCCTGGTCTATGTCAGCGGCGCCGCCGCGGCGGTGCATTACCTCTGGAAGGTCAAGGTCGCGACCGGCTCGCCGGTCTACTACGCATCCATCGTCGGAGCGCTGCTGGCGTTCCGGGTCTATTGGTCGGTTCGACAGAAGCAGAAGACCGTGACGCCCGCCGGAAAGGTTCGCCCTCGCACCTCACGCGGATATCCACGCTCGATCGGATAACTCCCGACGCGCGACATCCCGCCGGCGCTGCTTTCGATCGCGTCACGGAGCAGGCGCATGTGCGGCGCCTCGAGCGCAGCGGGATTCGATTCATCGAACACGACGTAGCGGATCCGCTCGTTTCGCAGCAGCGTGACCACCTGCGGCACATCGCCCACCTTGGTTTTGTATTCGCCCCCATGCCATGCCTGGGCAGACAGGACCTTGCTGGCGCGGCGGATTACATGGCCCGGCCGCCGCTCGCGCATCGCGACCTCCGCGATGAACATACCCTCGCCAGTCGCGTCAGACGCAATGAGAAATCGTGCGTCGGTGTTCTCGGGGCGCGCGACCAGTTCCTCGACGACGCGCGCAAAGCCCTTCCCGGCAGCACGGGGAAGGCCCGATGCCGTGTGGAGGAGACCGGCGACCGCCAGGACCGCGACGAGGGGTGCGAGCCGCGGTGTTCGCAACTGGACCCAGCGGGCCACCGCGACCGTGCCCGCAGTCGCGAGCATTGCCCAGGAGGGCAGGGCCTGCGTCAGGTGGCGGTAACCGAAGCTGGCCGGCACGACGGAATGAAACAGGACCACGGCTGTCACCAGGGCCACTGACGATATCCAGATGCCCGGCACGTTGCGTGTCCGTGCACCGCCAATTGCCCACAGCGTACCGATCAGGCCGAACAACGCAATGATCACGCTGCCGGAACGCAGTACTCCTTCAAAGAAGTAGGGGAGCCCGCGGATCGTGTAGTCGAGCGTGGGGTGCGGTTGTTCCCATCCCGCCCTCGTGACCTCGCGGAACATCCACGTCCACGGGCCGGCCAGCACGATCACCGTGCCGAGGGCGTAGTAAAGGTTGGCGCGCTTCAGCAGATTCAGGCGGCCGGAGAAGAGGATCGCCAGAGGAGGCACGAGTCCGACAGCGAAACCGCTGCCCTTCGTCATGATCGCCATCGACGCGAGCACGCCGAACACGAGGCTGTCTCGCGTCCGCTGATGATCGAGCCATCGGCCGAATGCGAGCATCGCCATCGTGCTGAAGAGCGCGACCGGGATCTCGGTCATCACCATGGCCCCGTACTGCTGGATGAGGCCGAAGGATACGAACAGAAAGGCGCCGAACATCGCGGCGCGCCACTCGAAGGCCTGCAATAGCGCGCGGAATACAACCAGCGCCGTCACCGAGGTGAGGACGCTCATCAGGATCATGATGGACGTCCGGCGTTCCGAGAACGTCAGCGTCCACAGCGCCTGGATCGCGTAGAAACCGGGAGGCCAGTTACCGAGCGCCACCTTTGGATAGTGGTCGTAGTACTGCCCGGCAAAGGTCATCGGATTGCCCGGCAGTCCGCTCGCGAGGTAATCGCGCACCATCAATCCGGTGACATAGTGCGCGGCTTCGTCCGGGTGACCGCCGAACTCCGCCTGGCCGGCGCCCGCACGGAGCTGAAGCCCCATGACGACCGCCAGCAGCAGGATGGTCATCAGCAGGTACATCGCAGCCTGACGCGGGCGCATAGCGATGGGGTCGGACGGTGTCACCGGCGCCGGTCCTGCCAACTCCGGACCAGCCCACGATGCGTAACCGAGTCTGGCGCAGCGCCAACGGCTCTATCAAATCGCCAATTCACCCCCGAATCGGCCACTTTGCTGGAAAAATCAACCCCATCCATTCGTTGGTTGAATAATCTACGAACATGCACAAACCTTTTAAATATGCGGAGAAGGCGCTGACAGTCGCAGCTACGGGCGCTTGGGGAGTCTACAGCACGGTCAACGGGCTCATTCCCGCGAGCAAGCCGTTCACGCCGGTCTGGGCGGATCTACCGCTCTTGAACTCCAAAGAGAAGGTGAAGCCGCCACTTGGATGGCCGCGCGAAACTGATTCGCTCTGCCCGGTGTGCGTTCGCGAAGCCCGCCAGGAGATCCTCGACGGCAAGCGCGATTACAAGATTCTGCTGAACGAGAAAGTCGGCGAGATCAAGGCCACCATCCTCGAACGTGACGGCAAGATCCTGATGGTGAAGGATTGCCCGACACACGGTCACTTCGAAGACGTGATGGCGATCGATCCGGCGTTCTTCAAGCACCTCGAAGACACCTTCCCGGGCAGCGACATGCGCGCCCACAACGACGAGAAGCTGCACAATCACGGCAGCAGCACGATCAAGTTCGGCCGCGGCTCGGTGCTGACGATCGACCTGACCAATCGCTGCAACATGATGTGCGACCCGTGCTTCATGGATGCGAACCAGGTCGGATTCGTTCACGAGCTCTCGTGGGAAGACATCAAGACGCTGCTCGATAACGCCGTGTCGATCAAGCCGCGCCGGCAGATGTCGGTCCAGTTCTCCGGCGGCGAGCCGACCATGTCGCCGTACTTCCTCGACGCGGTCAGCTACGCGCGCAAGGTCGGCTACACGTCCGTGCAGGCAGCCACCAACGGGATCGAGTTCGCCAAGAGCCCGGAGTTCGCCAAGGCCGCCGCGGAGGCGGGGCTGCGCTACGCCTACCTGCAGTTCGACGGCATCGGCAACGCTGCCAACTCCCATCGGCTCGTCGGCAACCTGTTCGACGTCAAGCTGCGGGCGATCGAGAACCTGCATTCTGCGGGTGTCGATATCGTTCCGGTGGTCACGATCGTCAACGGCGTGAACAACGAGCAGGTTGGACGCATCATCCAGTTCGCACTCGACAATCCGAAGAAGATCAACTTCCTCTCGTTCCAGCCGGTGTCGTTTACCGGACGCGACGAAGAGGTCACCCCGGAACGTCGGGCGGCGCAGCGCTACACGCTGTCGCACCTGGCGCACGACGTGAAGACCCAGACCGGCATCGGCGAACCGACCCGCGACTGGTTCCCGATCTCGTTCGTCAGCACGTTCACCGACTGGGCCGATATCGTTCATGGACCGACGGAGCAGTGGGGCCACCTGACCTGCGGCTGTCATCCGAACTGCGGCATCGGCATGGCGATGATGGTCGACAAGGAAACGAAGGAAGCGGTGCCCGTGACTGCCTTCCTCGACGCCGATCAGCTGGCAAAGGACATTCGAAAGGTCAACGACGCACACCGGGGCAAGAGGTTGTCGCTCCTCGGAATGGGCCTCGCGCTCCTGAAGAATTACGATCCGCTCAAGTCACCGACGCACTTCCACATCGGGGACCTGATGAAGAAGTTCGACAAGACCTTCTCCGCGACCGGGAGGAACTACGGCAAGGTCACCGCCGACCGCACGATGGCAGACATCGAGAAGCGCCGCGCCGACCGCTGGAATTTCCTCTTCATCGCCGGGATGTGGTTCCAGGACCTGTTCAACTACGACTTCCGCAGGACGGAACGCTGCATCATCCCGTATGCGACGCAGGAAGGGGAGATCTCCTTCTGCGCCTACAACACCGGCATCGGCTGGCGGAACATCATCGAGAAAATGCACATGACCGCCACCCTGACCAAGTGGTACGAGGAGCACGGGCGCCACGAGATCTTCGCCGGCGGCAAGAAGGTCGCGCTCGACACGACCAGCCACAGCCTCGTGCTCAACGCCGAGGCCGTAGCGGCCGGCAAGCAGACGGACCTCGACGACGCCGGGATTGCGAAGACGGCGCGTGAAGAGAAGTTGCGCGCGCGCGCGGCCGCGAAGCAGGATCCGGAGCAGGAGAAGATGGCCGAACTGTACCGGCAGCACGTACTCAAGGAGCAGCCGACGCTCAAGATCCAGGGGCTTGGCGGGCGCAAGAAGCCGTCCGAGGTCCAGGACGTTCTCCACGACAAGAGCAAGATCTAAGGGTTCTAAGGTTCCAAGGTTCTACGGTTCTTGACACGGACGGTGTACTACTGTAAGTAGTACACCGTCCGTGCTGCCATTCACCGTCTCACTCCATTCCGGCGAATCGATCCTCGATCAGGTCGTCTACGCGGTCACCAGGGCCGTGGTGACCGGCCAGTTGCGCGACGGCGATGCCTTCCCTTCCGTCCGCACCCTCAGCCAGGAACTCAAGATCAATCCGAATACGGCGCACAAGATCGTCGCGGCGCTGATCGAGGACGGCCTTCTCCTGTCACGCCCGGGGATCGGGACAGTGGTCACCGCTGCCGGCCCACCCGCCGGTGGCGCGCCTCTCGATGCGGACGTGGAGCGCGTCGTCATCGATGCGCGCCGGGCCGGGATGACGCTGCAACAGGTGATTGCGCTGGTCCGGGATCTCTGGACGCGCACGGCACGCCGCAACGAACCAAGGAGCCGGGGATGAACGCTGTGGAAACGCGTGAACTGACGCGGACGTTCGGAACGCTCGACGCCGTGCGGGGATTGAGCCTCGAGGTGCCCGAAGGAAGCATCTTTGCGTTGATGGGTCCCAATGGCGCCGGGAAGACCACCACCATCAAGCTGCTCATGAACCTGCTCCAGCCGACCAGCGGCACGGCGAGGGTGTTGAACACCGAATCGCGAAACCTTGGCGTAAAGGACTGGCAGCGGATCGGGTACGTCTCCGAAAACCAGGAACTTCCAGAGTGGATGTCTCCCACGGAGCTGCTCGCCTATTACCGTCCGTTCTATCCGACATGGGATGACGCGTTCTGTCGAACGCTGCAGAACGCTCTCGGGCTGACAGCAGCCGGTCCACTCCGCACGCTGTCACGCGGCACGCGCATGAAGGCGGCGCTCCTCGCTTCGCTGGCGTTCAATCCGGAATTGGTGGTGCTCGATGAGCCGTTCTCCGGGCTCGATCCGCTCGTGCGCGATGAGCTCGTGCGCGCGTTGCTGGAGATGCCCGGGCAGCGGCCATGGACGGTGCTGGTGTCTTCGCATGACGTTGATGAAGTCGAGCGGCTCGCCGACTGGATCGGTTTCATCAACAACGGCCGCCTGACGCTGGCGGAACCGATCGAGTCACTGCTCAATCGCTTCAGCCTTGTCGAAGTCGTGACCGGGCGTGAGACCGCCCCGGAACTTCCCGTGGCCTCGAACTGGGTGCTGCACGGGACCGCGGGGCGCACGCTGCGGTTCGTCGACACGGCGCACGACAAACCCGACGCGCCGCAACGGATCGCAGCCGCGTTCCCAGGCGCGACTGTCCGCAGCTCGCGTATGAGTCTCAGGGACGTGTTCCTGGTGCTCGCGCGCCAGGGAGCGGGGGAGGGATCATGACCCTAATCGGGCACCTGGTCGCGGCGGATGTTCGACGCTTCCGCTCGACATTCGTTTCCTGGGTCGCGCTGGTTGTGATCACGACGCTGTTCGACGCCGCTGCCCCGGAGCTGGTGCCCGGCTCGAGTGCTGCCCTGGGTGCCAGCGTTGCGTCGAGTCTTCTCTGGGTTGCGACGATCCTCTACTTCGTCGCTCTCGTCGCGGTGGTGGTGCAGAACCACCCGGTTGTCGGCACGACCGCCTTCTGGTTTGCGAAACCGATCCCTCCGTTGGCGCTTTTCGTATCCAAGGCGCTTCTACTCGTGTGCGTGCTCGCCGCGGTGCCGGTCGCCTGCGATGTGGTCTTGATGGCCGTCCATCATGTGCCGGTGCCGGGAATGCTTCTCGTCGTGCTTCAGAGCCTTCTGCTTCGCACTCTGGCTGTAGCGCTGCTGATGTGCGTTGCCGCGACGACGGCGAACCTCACGAGATTCACGCTGGTGTGCGTGGCTGGGCTGGTGGGCGTCGGGGTCGTAGGAGCCCTCTCGCTTTCGCTGCTGCTCGGCCAATGGTCTGGCGGCGGACGGATGTCAATGTTGTCCACGCCACAAGGTGGCGGTCCGATCGAGGTTGCCTCGCGAACATTCGACCACACACCCGATATTCTCGGCATGTTGTTTGTGACGATCGCTGCAGCCCTGATGCTGAGATCGCAGTACCTGGTCCGGCAAGTGCGACGCTCAGTCAGCCTCGGAGTAGCCGGTGTCTTCATTGCCATTCTGATCGCAGCAATTTGGCCATGGCCGATCTTTGTCCCGCGACAGACCGTCCCACCCTGGGCGAACGATGCCGGAGCGGCAGCACTGAGTGGGAATGCCGCGAGCTTTGGCTTCGACAGGGGGCTGAGTTATAGCGGCGACCTGCGCCTGGCACGTGCCGACACCCGGGTGGCAAGGATCCCGGATGGTTGGTTTGCTACCGCCCGACTGGCTGGAGCGTCGCTCGCAGTGAACGGGCATCCCGACCTGGCGAGTGCTCCGTATGGTCCTGCGGCGTTTCTCGTACAAGAGAACGGGTCCAGCGTGCTCTCGCTCGCGCTGGCGAATGCGCTGGGCGTCAGTATGGTTGCCACGAACGGCACCGCCGGAGCCGATCGCCTGGTCACCTTCGTCACTGACGAAGGGCAACTGACCGCAAGGCAGCCGGCATCCGGCGATTACGTTGGAAACTTCGTTCTCGATCTCACTCGACTCGACCGCGTGGCAACAATGCCCTTACAACCTGGCGTGTTCCAGGATGGCGATTTCAGAATTCAAGTGAAGGAGGTCAGGACGGACACTGACGGTCTGTATCTCCGCACGAAGATCTCAGAGGCGCGGACGATGTTCGATCGCCGTCCACCGGCAACGTACCTTTATTTTCTAGTGAACCATGATCGCGATCAGGCATTGAGCGGTTACGACACCTCGCGAAGGGTGAACGTATTCGGCCTTCCGGCAGGACTTCCGGCCTATTGGTTCCCACCCGGTTTCAGCCTCGAGACGACCTCGATGCGATTCAGTGTTCCGGGGAGTTTGCGCAACGGCTACCAGCCGAACTCCGTGGCGGACTGGATCGAGAATGCCACGCTGGTGCTGGTGAAGGCCACCGGTGTGGGTACGGTGACGCGAGAGGTGCGATTGGCGGACGTAAAAACGACGGTTGATCCTCCCATCCGCCGTCAATAAACCGCGCGCTTGCGCGGTGGGCGGCCGGCGAGCTGAAACTGCGGGTCCGCCGGGCCACCCTCGACCAGGTCGGCAACGTAACGGCCCACGGCCGGCCCGTGCTTGAAACCGTGTCCGGACCCTCCACCCGCGATCCACACGCGTTCGTGTCCGGGTAATCGATCGAACAGGAAGTGACCGTCAGGCGTGTTCTCGTACTGGCACACGCGCGCTTCGAGCAGTGGTGCATGTGCAAGTCCGGGTAGACGCCTGGCGAGGATCTCTCGAACACCAGCAACGGCCGCAACACTGACGGCGCGATCCATGGACTCGGGATCCGCCGCCGGTCCGTGCGCATCGAGCGCGATCTTGACACCCCGGTGCTCGAGATCAGGTAAGCCATAGACCCCCTCGTCGAACGCCACCCATGCCGGCAGTCTGGCGGCCGTATATGCTGTGTCACCGGCGGGCGCACCGAAGAAGTAGACGTCCTGTTTCGTCGGCGCGATCACGTCGTCCAGCACCTGCGGAAATAAAGTGGGCAGCCATGGACCGCACGCGAAGATCACCGCGTCGCTGCCACGGAGGAGAGGATCCGACGCACTCGTTACTTTGCTGGTGATCAGCGTGACGCCGTCCTTCACCAGTGTGGCAACCAGCCGCTGGACCGCACGCCGCGCGAACAGGACGCCCGCATCCGGTTCGAATACGCCCCCTGCCCCAGGGAACGTCAGTTGTGGGAAACGTGCTTCGAGCTCCCCGGGCTGAAGCCGTTCGCAGCGGATACCCTCAGTGTCGAGCGTGTTGGCCGTGTCTTCCAGCCAGCGCCCGTCGCCACCAACGAAGAGCGCTCCTGTCTTCACGAACAGCTGTTCGCCAACCCGTCGCTCGAGCTCCAGCCATGCAGGCAAAGACTCCCGCGCCCATCTCGCGTACACAGCCGAACTGCCATACCCCGAGCGGATGATCCGGGTCTCGCCGCCTGAGCTTGCACGCGAATTGGCCGGCCCATGCTGTTCGACGAGCGTCACACCCCAACCCCTGTGGCGCAATGCGTGCGCGACCCACGCGCCGAAGACACCGGCGCCCACGACAGTTGCTGAAGGTGACGACATGCTTGCCACAGGATACCTGCGCCCATGGCGCGGCGCGTTTTCCGCGGAACTGGGCGTTGTGTCGTCGTGTCGCTGTGTCGTGGTGAGCGGCCGTCAGCGCGTGGGAGTCGGAGAACGGGCCCGAAGGTTGCTGTGTCGCTCGCTGTATGGCTGACGAAAAGAAAACAATCGCCTCCGAATCATCGGCTGAGCTGACCGACGATCAGAAGAAGCAGAACGTCATTCGACTTGCCTTCGGCGGGAGCGAGGACAGGTACGACGAGTTCGTCGAGACGGTGCAGGCGGCGGTTCCACCCGGAACCGGCGTCGTACTCCGCGGCAGCGCGGTCACAGGTGAACGGTGGAAGGACAAGGCACCGTTCGACGCCGACGGCCCCGGCACCAGTGATCTCGATCTCACCCTTGTCGGCGGTGACGAAGTGATCGGACTCTACAAGGTGACCGGCTTCTTCGTGCCCGGCATCCATTCGCGCCCGCTCAGCGATGAGGATCCTGACATTGCGCCGGACCTGGTCCCGCTGCGCGAACGGCTGATGAAAATGGTCGGTCGTCCGGTCAATATCCAGGGGACGCGTGATTTCGTGATGTATCTTCGCGGCGAATTGATCGGACAGCCCTACCTGGTGCTGATCGACAAAGACGGTGCTGCTTAGAATCCTCACCTACAACATCCGCCGCGGAGGCAAAGGGCACGAGACAGCGCTCGCCGCGGTGATCCGCTCCTGTGAAGCCGACGTCGTTGTCCTGCAGGAAGCGACCAGTGTCGAGAGTGTGGAACGGATCGCCGGCGAAGCGGGGATGGCGCAGTGGGGAGCGCGGAAAGGGGAGTCCCTCGGTTTTCTCAGCCGTCGTCCTGTCCACGATTTCGGGTGGAACAAGCCGCGGATCTCGAGGCATGCGTTCCTGGAAATCCGCCCGGCGGAAACCGACATGCGCGTCTTCGGTGTTCACCTCAGCGCCGTGCACGCCGCATGGACGGAGAGCCGGCGCGTGGTCGAACTGCACGCTCTGTTGAAGGCTATCGCCCAATATCAGACCGGCTTCCACGCGCTCACGGGTGACTTCAACACGCTGGCGCCGGGTGAACTCCTGGATTTCAGCAAGCTCCCGGGACGACTGCGCGCGCTCGTGTGGATGAGTGGAGGAAAAGTCCGCTGGCGGACGATCCAGATTGTGCTGGACGCCGGATACGTCGACGCCTATCGATCCACCCACACCGCCCCCGGCTACACGTTTCCCACCTGGGAACCGCACGTCAGGCTCGATTACTTCTTCGTTCTGCAGCGGGACGCCGCCCGATTGCGGTCGTGCGAAATCATGGACGTTCCCGGGGCGCGGGATGCGTCCGATCACTTGCCGCTGTTGTCGGTCGTCGACGTCCCCGAAAACACGGAGGCTACCGTATCGACGTCGCAGCGCGCCTTCGGTGTCGGCGATTTCGAAGGGGACGATTGCTGAGAGCTTCTCGCGGTATCTCTATTTGCCGGCCTCGAGCCGCTTGAATTCTGCGACGTAGGCATCCATGTTCTCGCGCGTGACGATGTCGACACCCGAGTCGATGATTGCGCTCGGAGGATTGCGACCGTTCTTGATGCCGTGCAGGAGCTTGACCGGTTCGCTGCCCCAGCCGAAGTACTTCTGACCGAGCAGGACCTGCACCTTGCCCTCACGCAGCAGATCGATCGCGCTCTCCACGGTATCGAACGAGATGACCTTCGTCTTCGACGGATCGACACCCGCGAGCGCGTTGCGCGTGAACACCGGCCAGCCGCCAACCGAGAGCCAGGCGCCGAGATCCGGATATCGGCGCGAACCGGTGGCGATGATCTCGGCACAACGGACCGCGTCTTCTTTGATGTCGTAGGCCTCGACGACTTCGATTCCTGGTGCGGCTTTCAACGCGTCCCTGGCGCCCTCGAGGCGACGCTGCAGGTTGGTGGCGCCCATGCTGGTGATGAAGGCGATCTTCCCCTTGCCGTTCAGCAGCTTGATCGCCTGCTCGCCCATGATCTTGCCCGACTCGTAATCGTCCACACCGTAGAAGGCGACGCGCTTGCTCTTCGGTGCGTCCGAGTCCCAGGTCACGACAGGGATCCCTGCTTCTACCGCCCGGTTGATCGTGTCGGTCAGGAAATCGCCGTTCAGAGTCGAGATGGCGATGCCATCCACCCGCTGCGTGATGAACGATTCGAGGATTTCTTTCTGCTTCAACTGGTCGGCGGTCTCCGGCGCGCGCCATTCGATCTGGACGTTGCCGAGCTCCTTCGCCGTCCGCTCGGCACCAATCCTTCGCGTAGTTGAAGACCGGTATATCGAGCGCTTTGGGGATGACGGCAAACCGGAGTTGTTGCGGCTTCGCTCCCCTGCCGCGCCTGTCCGGCGTGAATCTTGCTTGTTGCAGGCGACGCCAACCGCCAGTGCCGCCGCTGCAAAAACAATCAGATCTCGTCGCATTCACGTCTCCTACACTGCAGTTAAACACCACACGAGTCGAGGTTCATTCAGAAGCGGTGCGCTGGTCAGCAGGCTCCGGCATATTCATCTTTCTGAGCAGGGCCGCGAATCGCGGGTGACGTCGCAGAGGAAGAAACAAGAATGATCCCTTGATGCCGTAAACCGCGCCACCACGCTCATCGTACGCAGCTTCCAGCCAGTTCAGCGCGGCATCGGCCTCACCGAGTCCGACATGGATATAGGCGCGATGGTATGGGGCCACGTGCAAGTCCCCGGATCTCTTGTCGAGACTGTGCAGGATGTCTCGCGCCTCCTGCGATCTGCCGACGAGCGCGTATGCCTGTCCAAGTTGCGCCAGCCAGCTCGCGTTGCGTGGCGAAAGCGCCACGGCGCGTTCCAGTTCTGCAATGCCTTGTTCTGGATGGCCGTTCTTCATATAGGCCCAGCCAAGCGTTGCGTGCGCGCGGTCATAATTCGGGTCGAACTCGACGGCCCGCGTCGCCTCCTGGAGGGCCTGCTCGAAGCGTCCAGCGCGGAGCAGGATGGTGGCAAGATCGGAGCGATGTGCGAGCGGATCAAGCTGCCGTGCCCGCTCTCCCATCGCCATCGCCTCGTCGTACCGCTCCAGTGCGGCGCACATCCGCCCGTAGAGGTCGTAGGTATCGGCGCTGCTCGGACTCAAGAACAACGCCCGTTTGAACGACTGCTCGGCTCCTGCCCAGTCGAAGTCTTGCAAGATCTTGATCTGGCCCAACATGGAATGTGCTTCCGCCAGATCATCGTCGAGACTCAGGGCCGCCTCCGCCGCATCTTTGGCTCGCCGCAGCGCCTGGTACGGTTTGAGAACACCGGTCTCAGCGAGTTCAGCGTACGCATCGGGCGATACCGGCGTGGGCAATGGCATAGCGACCATCCTGTTGCAGCGCGGAATCGAAGGTACGTCACGGCCTTGCGAAGTCCCTCCTCGGTGTAGCGAACGAGACAGTGTCGCCCCTGCAGATACAACTGGTAGGCAGCGACGTCTTTGGTCGGCTCACGGCGGATGCGTGCTTGCGCATCCGCGGACAATTCGGTCCTGAGAGCCGCCGCTATGTGCAGAGCGACGTCGGTCTGGATCGCAAAAATGTCCGTCATGTCACGGTCGTAGGTCTCCGCCCAGAGGTGATTGTCGGTCTGAGCATCGATCAACTGCGCTACCACCCGGACGCGGTTACCCGCCCGACGGACGCTGCCATCGAGCACCGTACTCACATCCAGAGCAGCGGCAACCTGCCGCATGCTGACGTCGCGTCGCTTGAACCTCATGACGGATGTGCGAGAGATCACTTTCAGGTCCTGCACCTTGCATAGCTGCGCGATGACGTCTTCCGTAATTCCGTCGGCGAAATATTCGTTTTCGGGATCAGAGCTCAGGTTGAGAAATGGCAATACGGCGATCGACGGCTGAACCGGGGCCGGCTTGATCGGTTGTCGCTCGAGCGGCTCTCTCAATGCCGACTGAAAAGCCATGACTGAGGGAAAGCGATCCTCGACGCGTCGCGCCAGGGCAGTCATGACGGCGCGCTCGACCGCCGCCGGCACCGTCGGGCGTCGAGTACGGAGCGGGAGCGGTGGTTCGGTAAGACGTTTGCTGATGACGCTCGCCACAGACTCCCCCGTGAAAGGCGCCTCGCCCAGAAGCATCTCGTAGAGGACACAGCCCAGGCTATACAGGTCGCTGCGCGCATCGATGTCTGTGGCCCCCATGGTCTGCTCGGGACTCATATACAGGACTGTCCCGACCATCATGCCTGCGCTCGTGAGCGGCTCTTCGGTGACATCGGTCACCGCGCGTGCGATGCCGAAGTCCGTCACCATAGCGATTCCTTCGTGCAGGAGGATGTTCTCGGGCTTGATATCCCGGTGCACAAGGTTGCGGCTGTGAGCATGATTCAAGGCGGCGGCGACTTCGCCGGTGAGCCGCAACGCCTCATCGATGGCGATTTGTCCTTCGGCGCGCAGCTTCGTGCGCAGAGACGGCCCGACAACGTGCGGCATGACATAGAAAAGACACTCATCCGCCTCTCCCGAATCCAGAAGTGGAAGGATGTTGGGGTGGTTCAACTTCGCCGCGATATCGATCTCTCGGATGAAACGGTCACGCCCGAGAGCTTGCGCGACCTCGGGAGAGAAGACTTTCACAGCGACATCGCGCCGGTGCTTGAGATCCTCAGCGAGGTAGACGACCGCCATCCCACCGCGGCCGAGCTCGCCACGGAGCGAGTAACGACCCTCGAGTGAGGCGTTGAGCCGCGTGAGTTCAACTGACTTACCCCGGCCGGTCATGTCTGGCCCATACCCGCCGCTAATCTTAGCAGCGGCGCGACAGGAGTAATCCGTCGGCGTCGTCATTCACCGCGCTTCAACAGTAACTGGTCCATCACCACGATCACGATCACCGCGAGGCCGACGATCAGGCGGTCGTAGAACGTCGCTCCTGGGATCTGCGGCAGCGCGTTCCGCAGCACCCCGAAGATCAACGTGCCGAGCACGGCGCCCATGACCGATCCCCGTCCGCCCGACAGGCTGGCCCCGCCCACGACTGCCGACGCAATGATGTCGAGCTCGTATCCAGTCGCCAGGTCGGCCTTACCCTGGCCCTGGACGAGCGCCAGCACCACGCCGGCGACAGCGGCCAGTACGCCGCTGAGGATGTACACGGACGTCTTGATTCTGCCCACCGCTACGCCTGAGAACAGCGCGGCGGTTTCATTCCCGCCGACAGCGAAAATCTGCCGCCCCCACTGGAACCGCGTCATCAGCACCTGGAACACGATGGCGAGCGCGATCATGACCAGCGGCGCGACCCAGTCGGCCGGCAACCCCATCGGCCGCCATCCACCCGTCAGCTTGCTCGAGACATCGAAGTAGCGTCCTTCAGTCACGATGAACGCGAGCCCGCGAGTGATTCCCATCACGCCGAGCGTCGCGATGAAGGGAGGAAGCTTCACGGTCACGATCAGGATCGAGCTCACGATGCCTGCGCCAACACCGACCAGCAGCGCGCAGGCCATGCTTGGCGCCAGGCCCCATCCCGCGGTGACGAACAGGTACGCGCACACGACGCTCGCCAGCGCGATCACCGATCCTGGCGCGAGGTCGATTCCGCCTGAAATGATCACCACCGCAGCGCCGACCGCAGCAATCCCGTAGATCGACGAGTACTTCAGGATCAGGAGAAAGTTTTCAGCATTGAGAAACGGATGCGCCCGCGGTCCATCCGGCCACAGGTACCAGCTGAAGAAAAGGATCTCGACGACGAGGATCGCGACGGTGCTCAGCTCGCGAATGTGCAGCAGCCGCTTCAAGAGGCATCCTTCAATTCGGAGGTGGCGAGATGCATGACGGACTCCTCGGTAGCAGCGTCCCCGGCGAGCTCACCCTGTATTCGCCCTTCACGCATGACCACCACGCGCTGGCAGAGGGCGAGGACTTCGGGCAGATCGCTCGAGACAACGAGACAGCCCAGGCCCGCGGCCGCCTGACGCCGGATGATTTCGTGGATCTCGAACTTGGCCCCCACGTCCACGCCCTTGGTCGGCTCGTCGAGCATGAGGACGCGCGGTTTGGTGGCGAGCCACTTCGCCAGCACGATCTTCTGCTGGTTGCCGCCGCTCAAGCTGTCCGGACCCACGTTCAATCCGGCGGCCTTGATCCGCCATTCGGACATGAGCTGCGCCGCCTCGTCACGTTCCCTGGAGCCGCGAACCATCAGGTCGCCGGCGATCGTGCGCGCCGGCAGCATCAGGTTATGGCGCAGGCCGAGGTTGAAGAAAAGGCCCTGCCGGTGGCGCTCCTCCGGCACAAGGGCGATGCCTTCGCGTGCCGCCTGCCGCGGCGAGCGTAGCGAGACCTGCCGTCCGCCGACCGAGATGGTGCCGCCCTGCGGGCGATAGATCCCGAAGATGGTTTCCAGCAGTTCGGACCGTCCCGATCCGACGAGACCGAAGAGGCCCACGATCTCGCCGGCAGCCACCGAGATCGATACATCCCGAAAGCTCGGTGCGCGGGTCAATCCGCGCACCTGGAGTGCCGGTGCGCCGGCACCGGACGCCGGCGTATGATCCGCGCGCGGCGGCAGATCGCGTCCGACCATCGCCCGGACCACGTCATCGGTGCGGATCGCCGCCGTCTCGTAGGTACCGACGTAGGCTCCGTCACGCAGGACGCTGACCCGCTCGCACAGCCGGAAGACTTCGGGCAGGCGGTGCGATACGTAGAGCAGCGTCACGCCTTGTGCTTTGAGTTTCTGGAGAACCGCGAACAGGTGATCGGCTTCCGCATCCGTGAGTGCCGTCGTCGGTTCGTCGAGCACCAGGATGTGGCACTCGAAGGCGAGCGCCCGGGCCACCTGGAGGAGCTGACGGTGTGCAGCGGGCAGCGATTCCGCTGTCGCGCGTGGATTGATCCGGAGGTGCAGCTCCTCGAGAATGGCTGACGTTCGCGTTTCCATTTCCGCCTGGAGGAGTCGCCCGCCGCGGGTCAGTTCGCGCCCGGCGAAGATGTTGCCGGTGACGCTCAGGTTCGGAAAGCACAGCATCTCCTGGTAGACCATGCCGATCCCGCGCTCGAGCGCTTCGCGCGGCGTCGCGAAGGTCATCCGCGCGCCCTCCCAGAAGAGATCCCCACTGTCGGGGTGAACGATACCGGCGAGGATTTTCAGAAGGGTCGACTTGCCGGCACCGTTCTCACCGACGAGGGCGTGTGCCTCTCCCTGGTGAACGGAGAACGTGACTCCCTTGAGCGCGTTGACCGCTCCGAATGACTTGCGCACGTCGCGGAATTCGAGTCCTGGCATCGGCGAGCGCCGTCATCTTACTACGCGTCGCACGAGGGCAGTAATCGCTTACACCCTAGGAAATACGCGTGAATGCATGGTAGTCTGACGCGATTTTCCTTCCTCAGAGCGGAGCGTCCACACCATGACTTTTTCGCGCAGTCTCTTCCTGATCGTCCCGCTGGCCGTCCTCTGTCAGGTGATCGCGGGATTCGGCCAGGCGCAGCCGGCCGGTCCGAAACGTGAATCCTTCGGCACCGCGCCGGACGGGAAGCCCGTCGAGCGATACACATTGACCAACGCGAACGGCATCGAGCTCAAGGCGATCAGCTATGGCGGCATCATCACGTCGCTGCGCGTCCCCGATCGGACCGGCAAGATGGACGACATCGTCCTTGGCTTCGACAGCCTCGACGGTTACTTGAAGGATCCACCGTTCTTCGGCGCCATCATTGGCCGTTATGGGAATCGCATCGGCAAAGGGCAGTTCACGCTCGACGGCAAGACCTACAAGCTCGCCACCAACAACGGTCCCAATCACCTGCACGGTGGAAACAAAGGTTTCGACAAGGTCGTCTGGACGGTCGAACCCGTCGGGCGGAACGGCCTGGCCTTCAGCCGCGTCAGCCCCGACGGCGAGGAAGGGTATCCCGGTAATCTGCAGGTTCGCGTGACCTACACCCTGACGGACAAGAACCAGCTGATCGTGGACTACCGCGCCTCAACCGACAAGGCGACGCCGGTCAACCTGACGCAGCACAGCTACTTCAATCTCGCGGGGCAGGCGTCCGGTGACATCCTCGGCCATGAGCTCACGCTGCACGCGGACCGTTACACGCCGGTGGACGACACGCTGATCCCCACCGGTGAGCTCGCACCGGTCGACGGCACGCCATTCGACTTTCGCAAGCCGACCGTCATCGGTGCCCGGATCAACAACGACGATCCGCAGTTGAAAGCGGGTAAAGGATACGACCACAATTGGGTACTCAATCGAAGCGGCAACGGGCTGCAACCGGCCGCGCGGGTGGTCGAACCGAAGACCGGCCGCACGCTGGAGATATCGACCACCGAACCGGGCATCCAGTTTTACTCGGGCAACTTCCTGGATGGCACGATCAGCGGCAAAAGCGGGGCTGTCTACAAACATCGGACAGGCTTCTGCCTCGAGACGCAGCACTTTCCCGATTCGCCAAATAAGCCGAAGTTCCCGACGACAACACTGCGGCCGGGCGCGGAGTATCGGACGCAGACGGTGTTCACGTTTGGGGTGACGAAATGAAACGGCCGATGGTCACGCGCGCGTTCGTTGTTTTTCTGCTGACGATCTCGACCGTGCTCCTGACGTTTGCGTACGGCGTGCCCGGGCAGGCGCAGCAGGGGGGCGACCAGTTCCTCGACGGCATCGGTGAAACCGGCCTCGTGGCTCGATACGTCCTCAACGGCAATGCGGAAGACTCGTCGCGTAATCAGTTCCACGCGACGCTTCGCGGCACCGGCGGCACGTTCGTCGAGGACCCACAGCCACGCCGGGTCCTGCTGCTGACCGGTGACGGCAGCTACCTCGAGCTGCCGGAAAAGACGCTGTCGAACGAAGACACGATCACGGTGACCACGTGGCTGTTCCTTCCGACCGGCGCGTCGGGACCGATCTTCGACTTCGGGCGTGATGCATCGAACCGCATCTCTGCGAGTGCCAGCGCCGCCGGGCTGCGCGCGTCGCTCGTGGCCAATGGGACAGCAGTGGGCGAGACAGCCGCAGACAAGGCCATTCCAGAGAATCAGTGGGTGCATGTGGCCGTGGTGCTCGACCCGGCGAGCCGTGTGCTCACCGCGTTCGTTGATGGCGCCAAAGTCGGACAGGCCACCGGTGCAGCGCTCAACGTGGCGCCGACCCGGCTCTTCGTCGGCCGCTCGCAGGATGACGCGGCTGCCGACGATTCACGCGCGGCTGCGCGACTTCCGCATCTACCGGATTGCGTTGACCGATCAGCAGATCGCGACCATCCGCACGAACGGACTGCCGGGACGTCAAACGACACGCGGCCGCGGTGCGCCGCCGCCCGAGATCTCGACCGCCGACATCCCGCGCGAATCTCCACTCGCGTCGCAACTCGCCAGCGTCCCCGACGTCACTGTGAACACTATCGTCGGCACGCTCCCGCGACTGCCATACGCAGTGCCGGCGACCTATCGCGGCACTGCCAAGGGGCCTGACGTCCGGGTGATCTGGCCGTCCCCGACCGACAACAGCGAGGTGACCAAGCCAGGCACCTACACGGTCACGGGCAGGGTTCCGGGGACGACGTTCGAGCCGAAGGCGACAGTGATCGTGAAAGTTCCGATCGGGACGACCACGCCGCCGAGCCGCCTCGTCGAAGCGTTCCCCTTGAGCGACGTCGTGCTCGATCGTGACAGCAAGGGACGTGAAACGCCTTTCATCAAGAACCGCGACAAGTTCATCAAGGGGCTCGCGGCAAGTAATCCCGACAACTTCCTCTACAACTTCCGGGATGCATTCGGCCAGCCGCAGCCTGCCGGCGCGCAGCAGCTCGAAGGGTGGGACAACCAGACAACGCGGCTGCGCGGCCACGCGAGCGGACACTATCTCTCCGCCATCGCCCAGGCTTACGCGAGTACGACGTACGACGAGACGTTGCGCGCGAACTTCCTCCAGAAAATGAATTACCTGATCGACACGTTGTACGACTTGTCGCAGAAATCAGGAAAGCCGGCGAAGGAAGGCGGGCCGTCGGTGTCTGATCCGACCGCGGTGCCGCCGGGGCCGGGCCGGACCGGTTACGACTCCAACCTGCGGGCGGGTGCGATCAGGACGGACTACTGGAACTGGGGCACCGGCTTCATCAGCGCGTATCCGCCGGACCAGTTCATCATGCTCGAAAAAGGAGCGACCTACGGAACCCAGGACACACAGATCTGGGCGCCGTACTACACGCTGCACAAGATCATTGCCGGACTGCTGGACAGCTACGAGGTCGGCGGCAACAAGAAAGCGCTGGAGATCGCCCGCGGGATGGGCGTCTGGGTTCACACCCGGCTGAAGGCGCTGCCGGCCGAGACGCGGATCAGCATGTGGAACCGCTACATCGCCGGTGAGTATGGCGGTTCCAACGAGGTGATGGCGCGCCTGTTCCGCCTGACTGGTGACAAGCGGTTCCTCGAGACCGCCAAGCTGTTCGACAACACCAACTTCTTCTTCGGCAACGCCAACCACGATCACGGCCTGGCCAAGAACGTGGACACCATTCGCGGCAAGCACGCCAACCAGCACATTCCACAGATCACCGGCGCGCTCGAGACCTTCCGCAACACCCAGGAATTGCCCTATTACCAGATTGCCACCAACTTCTGGGACATCGTCAATCACAGCTACATGTACAGCATTGGCGGCGTGGCCGGCGCGCGCAATCCGAACAACGCCGAGTGCTTCCCGATCCAGCCGGACACGCTCTGGGAGAACGGGTTTGCGACCGGTGGACAGAATGAAACGTGCGCCACCTACAACCTGCTGAAGCTGGACCGGCAGTTGTTCATGTACGACCAGACCGCGAAGTACATGGACCACTACGAACGCGCGCTCTACAATCACATCCTCGCGTCAGTCGCCGAGGACAATGCCGGGAATACCTATCACGTGCCTCTCAACCCGGGCGCGCAGAAGCGGTTCGGCAACGCCAATATGAACGGCTTCACCTGCTGCAACGGGACGGCGCTCGAGAGCAACACCAAGCTGCAGGACACGATCTATTTCAGGAGCGCCGACAATAAGGCGCTCTACGTCAATTTGTTTGTTCCCTCCACGGTGAACTGGCGCGCACGTGATGTCGTCGTGCAGCAGACCACCGACTTCCCCTACGGAGACACGACCCGCCTGGTGGTGAAGGGGAGCGGCCAGTTCGACCTGAAGGTGCGCGTGCCGCGCTGGGCCGAGCGCGGCTTCTTCGTCAAGATCAACGGACGCGAGCAGCAGGTCAAGGCGGTGCCGGGCACCTACCTGACGCTCGCCAGGACGTGGCGCGCGGGGGACACCGTCGAGCTCAGGATGCCGTTCCACTTCTACCTGGAAGACGTCGTCGATCAGCCAAACGTGGCCAGCATCTTCTACGGCCCCGTCCTGCTCGCCGCGGAGGAGCCTGGCCCGAGAACCGACTGGCGCAAGGTGACGCTCGACGCCCGCGACATCGGCAAATCGATCGCCGGGGATCCAGCGGCACTGCGCTTCACTGTCGGGGACGCCGCGCTGAAGCCGTTCTACGAGACTTACGGCCGCAACTCGGTCTACATGCACGTCACTCTGAAATAGAGGCAACTCCAAACTCCAAATTCCAAACTCCAAATTCCAAATTCCAAAGCCTTACTTTTGGAGTTTGGAGTTTGGCGTTTGGCGTTGATCGTCTACCAGCCGGAGTGGACATGGCCGCGGACGTACTCGTCGTAGACCGCGCGAACGGACTCCATCGTGGCGGTGTCGAGTGGCGGTAGAGACGCAGCCGCGGCATTGTCGCGGGCCTGTTCCGGCGTCTTTGCGCCGGGAATGGCGCAGCTGACCGCATCGAACATGAGGATCCAGCGAAGAGCGAACTGCGTCATGCTGACGCCCTTCGGTGCAAGCGTCCGCAGCCGCGCGACCGCGTCGAGCCCGGTGTCGTACGGCACGCCGGAAAACGTCTCCCCCTTGTCGAACAGCTGCCCCTCGCGATTGAAGTTGCGATGGTCATCGGGCGCGAACGTCGAATCGCGACGCAGCTTTCCCGTGAGCATGCCGCTGGCGAGCGGAACACGCGCGAGGATGCCGACCTGCCTCGCCTTCGCCACGCGAAACACCTCGCTCGGCCGGCTTCAGCCGGAACATGTTGAAGATGATCTGCACGCTCTGAACGTTCGGATGCTGCATGGCATCGAGCGCTTCGTCGGCGGTTTCCACGCTGACGCCGTAGTAGCGCAGCTTGCCGGCCTTGACGAAGTCGTCCAGGATGCCGAACACATCATCCCGCCGGTAAAGCTCCGAGGGCGGGCAGTGGAGCTGTAGCAGGTCGATCGCGTCCGTCTCGAGGTTTCGAAGGCTGCGATCGATCCACCCGGTGAGGTTCTCGAGTGAGTAGCCTTCGCAGGTCTGTGTGGGAAGCTGCCGTCCGGCCTTGGTGGCCACCCAGATCTGCTCGCCGCCGCGCTCCCGCTTGAGACGCGCGACGAGCCGCTCGCTGCGTCCATCGCCGTAGACATCGGCGGTGTCGATGAAGTTGACCCCGCTATCGATCGCCGCATGCAGTGCGGTCATTGACTGTTCATCATCCACCGTGCCCCAGAAGCCGCCGATCGCCCACGCGCCGAAGCTGATCGCTGACACGTGCATGTCCGTCCGTCCGAGCTGTCGATAGTCCATCTGCCTAGCGTAACAGCCGGACGCGCGTGAAAGAATTCCGCATGCGTCGGATGCGCTCCCTCGTCGCGCTGTCTGCGATCCTCCTGGCCACGGTTGCCGGAGCGGTGGTGGCTGCGCAGAGGCTGGGGCCGCAAGACGTGGACAAGCTGCCGTCGAAGCCGGCGGACGTCAGGATCGCGTACGGATCCGATCCCCTGCAGTTCGGAGACCTGCGTCTGCCGAAGGGCCCCGGCCCATTTCCCGTCGCGGTGGTGATTCACGGCGGCTGTTGGGTGTCGCGATTCGCAACGCTGCAGAACACTGCGGCGCTGGCTGACGCGCTCCGCGACGCGGGAGTGGCCACCTGGAATCTCGAATACCGTCGTCTCGACAACCCTGGCGGAGGTTGGCCGGGAACATTCTCGGATATCGCCGACGGCGTCGATCACGTCCGCGTCGTCGCCAGGCAACATCCGCTTGATCTGCAACACGTGGTCACGATCGGCCACTCGGCGGGAGCTCACCTCGCGCTGTGGGCTGGCGGGCGGCGCCGCCTTCCACGAGACAGTGCGGTGCGCCGTGACAACCCGCTTCCGCTCGTCGCCGCGATCGCGCTTGGCGGCCCGGGCGATCTGCGCGACTTCTACCGCTATGGTGCGAAAGTGTGCGGGTCGAATGTCGTCGACCAGTTGATGGGCGGTGCGCCGGACGCACTGTCGGACCGCTACGCGCAAGGCTCGCCAATCGAGTTGTTGCCGATGGGCATCCGCCAGGTCCTCATCGTCGGCGAGTCTGACGGAGTCATGCCGAAAGCCTCGCGCGAGGCCTACGCCGCGGCCGCGAAGAAGGCAGGTGACAACATCGAGGTGCTCAGCGTACCCGGCGAACACTTCGAAGTCATCGCCCCCAGCAGTGCCGCGTGGCCCATCGTCCGCGCCAAGGTGCTGCAAGGTACCGAGGTAGCACCCTGGCACGCGGCACCCAGGCACCCAGGCACCCAGGCACCCGGCACCCTGGCACCTTGGCACCCTAATAAGGTATCCACACCTCCATCTCCCCTTTCCCGCGATTGTTCCAGGCGAAGTAGGGAATCGCAGTGATGCCGGGGCCTCGGATAACGGTGACTCCTCCAAGCAGAGTCTTGTCGAATGTCGCTGTCAGCGGAGCCGCGAGCGGGACCTTCAGACCGGTCACCTTGCCGCCGTTGTCGATCGCTTCGGCGGCGTAGACGATCGGTCCGCGCTGGATCGGCTGACTTGCCGCGATCCTCTTCGACACCGTCATGGGCGAGGACGCGCCGGACCGGCATCGGCAAGTCCAACGTCACCGTATCGCCGCGCTGCCACTTGCGCGCGAGGTGGATGTATCCATCGGTCTCCACGCCTGACACCGGCTTGCCGTTCAGCAAGAGCCGTCCGACCGTGGTCGTGCGGGAAGGTGCGAAGCGATAGAGATCAGTCGGCATGGCCTCGCCATGTGACCATCCCGGTATGCGGATCGCGAGCGTCGCATCGACTGGTTGCGCCGCATCCACGCGCACGACGACGTGACCTTCCCACGGATATGACGTCGTCTGCGTCACGGTCATCGGCATGCCGCCCACACTGAGTCGCGCCTCGCTGCCGATGTACTGATTGATGAAGATCTCGTCGTCGCGCTGCGCGTAGATGAGCGCCGGCAGCTGCGCCATCAACCGCGCCAGGTTGGCGGGGCAGCACGCGACGTCGAAGTAGGCGCTTCGCTCGCGCTTGCCGTCGGACTCGAGCGGGTTCTGGTAGAAGAACGATCGCCGCTACAGCGACACGCCGGACAGGTAGCCGTTGTAGAGCGTGCGCTCGAGCACGTCGATGTACTTCACGTCCCCCGTCCGCTGGAACATCCGGTGATACCAGAGGATCCCGCCGATCGATGCGCAGGTCTCGGCGTAGGCGCGGGCTTCGGCAACGCGTAGTCGTCGCCGAAAGCCTCGGTCGCGCCCTGCGATCCGAGACCGCCGGTCAGGTAGACACGCTTCGAGGTAATGTCGTTGAACAGAGCCTCCAGCGTTCGCCCGAATGCGTGTCGTTGAGCAGTGCCGCGATGTCGGTCATGGCCGCGATACATGTAGGTGGCGCGGACTGCGTGTCCGACCGCGCGCGTCTGCTCGGTGACCGGCACGTGGTCCTGACGGTACGCGCGATCGTTGTACATGAAGAAGCGATTGCCCGGCTCGAACGTGGCGTGCACGACGCTGTGCGTTCGACCACGCTCATCCAGGAAGAACTTCGACGGTGTCGCAGGTAGCGCTCGATCGCCGGTGACGCGATAGAGCTTGACCAGCGCGAGCTCGACTTCCTGGTGTCCGGGCACATCCCGCCGCTTGCCTGGACCGAACACGTTGGTGATCAGGTTCGCGGCCTTCACCGCGACGTCGAGAAAGTTGCGCTTGCCGGTCGCCTGATGATGCGCGACCGCCGCCTCGATCATGTGGCCCATGTCGTACAGCTCGTGGCTGGTATGAAGCTAGGTCCATCGATCGGGCCCGGCGCCCGGCGCCGGATTCTTCGGATCCACTGAACGCGGCGTGTAGAGATACCCGTCCGGCTCCTGCGCCGCCGCAACGATGGCGATCAGTTCGTCGACTTTGCGATCGAGATCCGGATCCTTCGTCGTCGCCAGCGACATACGACGCGGCCTCGAGCGCCTTGTAGACGTCGGTGTCGTTGTAGCGCTGCCCCTGGTACTCGCCGGGCTTCTTCTTCGCCGCCTTCAGGAAGTTGTCGACCCGGCCCGTGAGCTCGTTCTGGTTGAAGATGTGCGGGATCGTCACCGTGCGATTACGCTCGATGCGAGGCTTCCAGAACGCGTCGTTGACCGTGACACTGGTCAGCGGGACGGCGGCGATCGGGTAATCAGCGGCTGGTTTCTGTGCGGAGGGTGCCACGCACAGAAGCAAGACAGCGAGGGGAACAGCAACTGCTCTTGAATGCACAGCATCCACGATACACGGATCCACAGGGTGCCAGGTCGCCGGGGTGCCGGGTGCCGGGCGAGTGCCTGCAGGCGTGACACGAGGGTGCTTGACTGCCCGCACTTCTCCGAGAGAATTCAGCCGGCTCGCTCGCGAAACTGGATCACGTTGCCCTCTGGATCGTGCCCGTCACACACCGTGACGCCACGAAACGCCCACTCGCGGTCGGCTGGGTCCGTGACACCGCCATATGTCGCGCTGATTTCGCGGACACGCGAGATGCTCGGCACAAAGAAGACAGGCTTGAACGCCGCCGCTGTGCGTGGAACGGGTGGAGTGGTCGTGTCAGTCGCAACCGGTCCACCACCTGAGATCCTGTGCACCACCAACTGGAATCCGGGTGATTCCAGCAGGATGTGATCATCGGCACGATTCACTTCCGTGAGACCAAGCACGACCGAGTAGAACTTCGCGGTCCGATCCAGGTGCTCCGCAAACAGTACCGCGCCGGCTCGGGCCTCGTCCTTCAAGTTCAACCCGCTCACCTCTCTGTTCCGCGTCCGCGCCACGGCGTGGCAAGCTCGCTCCAGTCGAGCAAACGCGCGCGGGCGACAACCCGACCCCAGAGGAGCGCATAGACAAGAGCGAAGAGAGCAGCGAGGAAGATCGCCCAACGACCAGAGAGATACGCTGCGACGACACCCGCGATTCCAATGCAGGCCCAGACGAGCGCAAGAATCGCGGCCACGGCGCGATTCACCCGATTCATGCGTCCGCGAAGACGACGAGTCCGACGATCAAGAGCAGACATTCTGCTGCAAAAGTCACTCGGCTGCAGGCTGACGGAGAAGCTGCTGGAAGCCGTTTGCCACTGGGGGTTCTCGACGCTTACCCCGGAGCGTCGCGCGCAGCGTTCATCGTGATGGCTCTTCCGAGGTCCTCCACACGAATCCCGCGATAGCGGCGTAGCGGGCCGGCGAGCATCCAGTCGAGTCTGGGCCACACCGAAAGGATCACGGCCTGCTGCGCGCCGTAGCGGTTCTGCGGGGTGAGCAGCATGGATGGCCAGGAACAGGCTGGTGCGCTCAAACCCAAGCGCCTTCACCCGTTCCTCCTGCGTGCCTTTCGAGCCCCAGAATAATAAGAGTTCGAGCGCGCGTCAGCGCCGACCGACGTCATCAGTGAGAAGTGGCGCACGCCCGCCTCCTTGCAGACCGAGGCGAAGGCCTGTTACATCGTCGATCTCGACCTTCCACACCTCGTCCCGGGTACGAATCTCGAGGGCTGGCCTACGCCCAGCGTGCAGATCGCGGCCGTGTGCCCCTCGACGAGTGCCCGGTAGGATGCGGGTTGCTCGAGGTTGAGCGACGCGCTGGGTGAGTTTGCCAGGCGGAGCCTCGCCATCGGCAACGTCGACCTGCCGTCGGCCGAGCGTCGTCCCGGCCTCGAACGCGGGCGACCGCAAGGCTTCAGCGAGTGCGTGGCGCCCGACAGCGCCGGTCGGCACCGAGGAGGACAAGGCGACGCAGCTATTTAACCTTCCACTCCTGCACGCCGGCCGACATCGTCGGCTTCATCACCAACTCCAGTCGCAGCGCAGCTCGTCGTCACCGGCTTGAACGTGACCTTGTTCCAGGTGTCCTTCGTGGTGGCGAACGCTTCCGCTGGTCTCGACTGGCTTCCACTCTTCGCCATCCTTGTAGAGCAGCTTCCACGACGCCGGCACGCGCACGCCGCCGTTGCTCGCCTCATCGTCGAACCAGTAGATCTCGGTCTGCGACACTGCGCGACGGCTTGGCGAACGTCATCTCGATCCACTCGCCCTTGCTGCACTGGCGGCGCTGGCCCTGAGCCCGGCGGCGGGCTGCTGATCGCAGGCCGCGCTCCAGCCCTGGACGGGCCACCAGTCGAAGTAGGAGCCGGCCTCGGCGGAGTTGCGCGGCTCCTCGCCGTCGATGATCGGACGGACGTTCTTGCCGCGTCCCTGCGGCGGCTGTGATGCGGTCACCGTGCTGGACGTCGCGACGGTGGGGAAGGGCGTCGGCCGCGCCGCGGAATCGGTCCGCGCCAGCCAGACGTTCATCTGTCCGCGCCCGCGATTCGCCCACGTGGCATACGGGATCGCCATGAACTCCTGCTCCGCCTTCGTGACCGCGCCGGCTTCCGTCCTGGACAAGCCGAACGACTTGCCCTTGATCACCTGCACCCCATTGAGCAGATCGCTGCGGAACTCGGTCGTCAGCTGGCTGGCGTCCGGCAGGACGATGTTGCGGGTCTTGCCGTTGGGATTGTCGACCCACTCGGCGGCATAGACGATTGGTCCGCGCTGCAGTGCGACGCGGTCCTTGTCGGCCTCGACCTTGGGGTTCGCGACGACGCGGCGGACCGGCATCGGCAGCGTGAGTTCGACGACGTCGCCGGCCTTCCAGGCGCGGTCGATGGAGACGTAGCCCTTCTCGACGGCGTTCGAGACCGGCGAGCCATTGACCTTCACGACGGCCGGTGTTCCAGCTTTGTCCATGAAGGTATAGAGGTCGCCAGGGACGGCTTCGTTGCGCGCCCATCCGGGAATACGGACGTGCATCGCGAACTTGTGCGCCTTCGCGGGCGTGACCGTCATCTTGACCGCGCCGTCCCACGGGTACTGCGTCTGCTGGACGACCTTGAGGCCGCCGCCGGCGTGTCGATGTCGGCGGTTCCGCCGGCATAGAGGTTGACGTAGACGTCGTTACCCTTCGTCGCGTAGATGTAGCCGGGCACCGAGGCCATGAACCTCGTGATGTTGCCGGGGCAGCAGGCGACACCGAACCACTCCGAACGCGAATGCTGTCCGTTCGACTCGAGCGGATTCGGATAGAAGAACGTCTTGCCGTCGAGCGACACGCCGGAGATCAGGCCGTTGTAGAGCGTGCGCTCCATGATGTCGATGTACTTGGCATCGCCGTGGAGCAGGAACAGCCGATGGTTCCAGTAGTCCATGCCGACCGACGCGCAGGTCTCGTTGTAGGCCTGCATGTTCGGCAGGTCGTAGGCGTCGCCGAAGCCCTCGTGGCCGCCAGCAGCACCGACGCCGCCGGTGAAATACAGCTTGCTGCCGATCAGGTTTTCCCAGATCTTGTCGCCGGCGTTCTTGACGTATTCGTCGTTGGTGAGCGCCGCGATGTCGGCCATGCCGGCATACATGTACATGGCGCGGACGGCGTGACCGACCGGCTCGGTCTGCTCGATGACCTTCGCCTGCGCCTGGTTGTAGTCGAGGCCGCGCGGATTCGCGCGCTCGCCGTTGGGAAACTGCGTCGGGCGGGCCGGGTCGGGACCGGGACCGCGCTCGTCGATGAAGAACTTGGCGAGCTTGAGGTATTCCTCGTTGTTGGTGACGCGATAGAGGCGGACGAGGCCCATCTCGGTGATCTGGTGACCCGGCCAGGTCGAGCGCTTGCCTGGTCCGAAGGTCTTGCACCAGCAGGTCCGCGGCCTTGGTCGCGACGTTCAGCAGCGACTTCTTGCCGGTGCCGAGGTTGTGTGCAACGGCGGCCTCGAACAGGTGGCCGAGATTGTAGAGCTCGTGGCTGTCGTCACGTTCGAGCTGCCAGCGCTCGGTGCCTGCCCACGGTGCGGCGCCTTCGGATTGATCGTCCGGGTCGTGTAGAGGTAGCCGTCCGGCTCCTGCGCCGCGGCGATCTTCTCGATCAAGCCATCGACGTAGGCATCGAGCTTCGGATCGGGGTGGACATTCAGCGTGTAGGAGGCGCCCTCGATCACCTTGTAGACGTCCGTGTCATCGAACGGATAGCCGGGCGGACGCGTGTCCTCGAGCGGCTCTCCGCGCAATGCCTTGGCGGCGCGCTCGAAGTGATAGACGCGCTGGGTGCGTTCGCACTGCTGGAAGGCAACCGGAATCGTGGTCTGCCGGTTGGTCTCGATGCGCGGCGCCCAGAACACATCGTTCAGGTGCACGCGCGTGAACGGCACCGGCTGGAACGGGTAGTCAGGCCGCGCCTGGCTGGCGACAGTCGCACAGGCCCGCCGTAGAGACACGCGAGGGCGGTGCCGACGAGAAGGCATTTATTCATTGGTGAATCCTGCATCTTATAGTTAGAACTCCCAACTCCCAACCCCCAAACTTCCAGATTTGGTCTTGGAGTTGGAGGTTGGGAGTTGGGAGTTGGCCGCGTCAGTTCCTGTCAGAAGCGGAATTCCATCCGGGCGTAAACCTGCCGCGAACCGTTGATCGGCGCGTTGTTGTCTGCCCGAAGGTCGTGCTCGTGATGCTCGTGTCACCCAGGAACCCGGCGTGCTGAACACCGGGTGGTTCAGCAGGTTCTGGAAGGTGAAGTGCAGCGTCATCGCCGTGCGGCCGTAGAACGAGAACGTCTTGGCCAGCGAGCCGTCGACGTTCCAGACGTTCGGCCGCGGAGGTAGATGAACTGACCCCACTCGCCCGGCGCCGTCGGCACATCGAGGTATTCGGGATTGGCGCGGCCGTCGGGTCCGACCAGCGTCGGGTCGATCCAGTACCGGTTGAATCCGGGACCCGGACGGATCGTGATCATGTCCTGGATCTCCTCGATCGTGTGTCCGTTCTTGAGCACGACGCCGGCGTCCTTGCCGTTGACGGTCTGCCGGCCGCTGCTGAGGCGGAACGGCGTGCCCGACTGCGCCGTGATCACGGTGCCCAGCGTCCACCCGCCGACGACCGCATTGAGGATCGGAGTTGTCGATGTTGAAGTGACGATCCTTGCCGAATGGCAGCTCGTAGGTGCCGAACGTCTGGAAGACGTGGCGCACGTCGAAGGGCGCGACGCCGGCGTCGAACGCCGGTCGCGCAGCGTCCGGTAGTTGCCGCTCTGCGTCGCGTTGTCGGCCCAGATGTTGGTCTCGTTCTTCGCCAGCGTGTAGTTGGCGTTCAGGGTCAGGCCGTTGGTATACCGACGGCGGAGCTGCACCTGCAGCGCGTGATAGTTCGAGATAGCCATCGTCATCGACCAGGTTGAGATTGCCACCGCTCGCGAACGGATTGACGACGAAGAAGTTCATCGGATACGGGCCGGCCGCGGTGTAGTCGCGCGTCGTGCACGGCGAGAACGTGTTGCCGACCATCCGGCACAGGTAATTCTGGTTGCCGGCCATGCTGGCGGCCATGCGGCCGGCTTCCCCCTGCGCAGGTCTGGTGATGAAGTCGCCGTTGGTGAACCCGCTGCCCCGCCGACAGCGCTGGCTGGCCGCCGCGGGCTCCGAACGCCGCTTCGAAGATCGGCAGCGGCTGCTGGCCCGGCAGGCCGTTGTTGGCAAAGCCCGGTCCGTCCGTTGGCGACATTGATGGCGAGGTTCTGCTGCGCGCGCTTGAACTCGTCGAGGAAGCCGTTCTCGAAGATGTTCACCTCGTTCATGTTGAACGTGTGCCACAGGTTGTGCCCGTTCCCGATGTAGCGCAGCCTCCAGCACGGTGTTCTTCATAACAGCCGCTGGACGCCGACGTTCCACGACTGGACGTAGCCGGTCTTCAGGTCGTCCGTCATGGTCTGGATGCCGTTGCCCGAAGGTGAGCTCCGACTGCTGCCAGACGTCCTTGTAGGTGAGCCGGCTGCGCGACGAACGGTCGGCAGCGGCGACTGCAGGGTCAGGTCGCCGGGGACGTGAATCCGGGTGCCGGCGCGCGCAGCAGCGCTCTGCGACTGGCCGGGATTGCTGCCCGCCGTTGACGCGAACATGTTCGTGCCTTCGTCGAAGTAGGTGATGTCGTAGCTGCCGCGGAAGACGGTCTCTTCGCCGGTGCCGAAGATCGTGGCGAGCAGTCCGCCCTCGGAAGTTCGGCGTCCAGGCGAAGCCCACCTGGGGCGCCCAATTGTTCATGTCCGCTTTCGACGCGTACTTGCCGCGCTGCAGAATCGGATCCTGGATGCCGTTCAGTTCACCGGGCGCGAAGAGTCGCGTCGACGGACCGAAGCAGATTTGCATCGTCCGGGAACACCGCGGTGTTCGTATGGTTGAACGGCGCCTGCAAGGCTTCCCAGCGCAGCCCGTAGTTCAGCGTGAAGTCCGGCGTCAGGCGCCACCGGTCCTGCACGAACAGCGCCGGCAAACCACGCCGACGTCCAGTTCTCGGAGAAGACCGAGTCGGAGTACTGGCCGGTTGCCGGATCGACCACCCGGCCGGTCTGCACCTGCGACAGTCGGCCGGTGAGCAGCGCGTAGAGGCTGGCTGCGTTGTCGACGTCGGCCGCGATCGGTGCCGGGGATGGGGTCGAGTTGAAGAGCGAAAGAGCCGGATCGCGGCCGGCGATGGCGATCTGAATACCGTGGCAGGCCGAGGTACCCGGCGGTGCCGGCACCGGACAACGAGCGATCGCGCCACTGCGTGTCCCGGATAGTTGCCGCCGGCACTATAGGAGTGGTTGCCGCGAATCAGCGTGAACGTATCGGACACCGTGGTGATGTAGTGCTTGCCGATGACCGGTGCGTTGTCGGCCGCAGCGGCGACGACGAACGGCAACGTCAGTCGCAGCGGCAGTCCATTGATGATGCCATTCAGTACGAAGTGCTCTCGTTCGCGGCCGTTCTCGTTGGTGTCGCCGCTGTGCTGCAATCCGACCCGCGTCTCGTTGTGTGCGTTGGAGGTGACGGACCAGTTCAGATCCGTTCGACCACACCCACCATCCCGAATTGAAGGTGTCGAGTTGATCGGGTAGTCGGGAACGGCCAGACGCGGCGCCGCCCGGCATCCTGGTTGTAGCGGTTGTAGCTGGACATCAGGGCGAGATTGTTCTTGATCTGGTAGTCGACGCGGACGGTCGGGTAGTCGTTGATCTGCTTCTGCGGCTCGAGCCAGTCGAGCTGCTCGGTGCGCAGGTTGTTGATCGCGGTCACGGTGCCGAGCCCGCGCGCCGGTTCTGCTGCGAGAGCAGATGTTGCGATCACCGGATCGATCGCGGTTGGAAAGCCGCTGGCACCGGCCATCTGCAACACGTTCACCGACCGTCGTTCACCGGTGGACGTCTGGTAGTTGAAGATCCCCTGCTGCGCATCCCGCTGCAGCAGCACCTGCGAGCGATTGGTCGTCTGCGGGATGTACTCCTGCTCGTAGTTACCGAAGAAGAACATCTTTTCGCGGATGATGGGTCCGCCGAAGTTGCCGCCGAAATCGTGGCGCCGCAATTCGGCCTTTTCAATGCCGCGCGAGTTGTTGTTGTAGCTGTTCGCGTTCAGCTTCTCCGTGCGGTACTGCTCGAAGACGCTGCCGCGGAACGCGTTGGTGCCGCGACGCGTGACGAACTTCAGGTTGACGCCGCCGGTGACGCCGGCGTCGCCGCCGAGTCCGGCGGTCTCGACCGTCACTTCTTCGACCGCACCGAGCCGGGCCGGCACCGTGCCGAAGAAGCTGGTGCCGCCGCTCTTGAATCCGTTCGACGAATTATTCACGCCGTCGATCGTCGGGTTGATCGTGCCGCCGGGCATGCCGTTGAAGTGCGTGCTGCCGGTGCCCTGCGGCGCGACCGCGCCCGGCACCAGCCGCGCGAACGTGAACGCGTTGCGGCCGGCGAGCGGCAGCTCGGTGATCGTCTTGTTGTTCAGCGTGCTCGACACGCGGTGGCTGGTCATCTCGAGCACCGGCGTGCTGCCTTCGACGGTGACGGTCTGTTCGATTCCGCCGCGGTGAGAGCTTCACGCGAAGGTCGGTCGTTCTTCCCGATTCGACGACGACCTTGTTGTAGACCGCACTCTGGAAGCCCTGGAGTGTGACCGTCACCGTATACGTGCCGAAGTTCAGCGCGCGAAACTCGAAGGCGCCGGACTGGTCGGTCACCGTGTCCTTGGTGAGGCCGGTTCCCTCGTCCTTCAACTGCACGGACGCGCCGGGCACGACCGCGTCGGACGGGTCGGTGACGGTGCCGTTGATCGTGCCTGTGACTCCCACCTGCGCGGCGGCGTGCGAGGCGGTGAACAGGATGGCGCAGACAAGCCAGGGAATGATGCCGCGTATCTTCATGGCGCTCCTCTGTGGTACCCGTTGACGAATCCGCGCCGCCTTCCGGCTTGGTGCGCGCGGCTGTAAGCGATTACACTTCAGCGGCGGATGGTAACGCTTACATAGGGCTGTTGCAAGCGGATTTCCACGGATCCTCCGTGCTACGATGCCGCGTTTTTTCTCTACTCTCCGGGAGGCTTCTGGATGGCTCGTTTCTCTACCGACCAGCTCGCGTACGCCGCCGGGCCGGGCTGGATATCTCGACCGGCAGGGCTCGCTCGAGTTCCTCGACCGCATGCAGATCCGCATGAGCGTCGGTCACTGGTCGGCCGGTGATTTCTGCGATCGTTTCGCACCGCCCGGCTATCACTCCGACGATCCCGGCTTTCGCAACGACTTCGAAGGGCAGTGCCGCCGCGTCAAGACGGCCGGCATTACCGCCATCGAGATCCACCAAAGCGTGTTCGAGAAATCGCTGAACGGCGATCTGGATCCGGCGGCAATCGAACGCGCCCAGAACGGCTTCCTGGCCGAGCTCGGCATGACGGTGCCGGCCTGCAACATCAACACCTGGACCAATCCGAAATTCCGGCTCGGCGGTCCCTGCAACCCCGATCCGGCCCTCCGGCGCGCCGCACTCGAAGAAATCCTCAAGGGTGTCGAGATCTGCCGGCTGATGAAGATCCCCGTCCTCAGCGTCTGGCCGGGCTCCGACGGCGCCGACTATCACTTCCAGATCGACTACAAGCAATCGATCGAGTGGTTCACCGAGGCCCTGATCGCGGTCAACCGCAAGTGCATCGAGCACGGCATCAAGCTCGCCATCGAGCCCAAGCCGTACGAGCCACGAGAGCTGTACATGATCGTGCCGACGGCAGCATCGGCGATCCTCGTGGCGCAGAAGGTCAACCAGGCGTGCGGGGGCAACAACTGCGGCCTGACCATCGACTACGGTCATCAGAAGATGGAAGCCACCACCGCCTCCACATCATGTGACCTCGCGGAGTTTGCCGGCGTTCCCGTCCACAAGTTCGACATCAACGACGCGCGTCAGGGGCGCAACGACCAGGACCTGATGTTCGGCACACTGTCCATCCCCGAGTCGGTCGAATACCTCTACACGACCTTCATCCGGAATTACGGCGGGTGGTACAGCCAGGACCAGTTCACCTACCGCGAAGATCCGGCCCGGGCGATCGAGCGGAGCATGATCAACTTCGCCAACCTCTGCCTCAAGGCGATCAGGATCATGGCCAGGCAGCCGGAACTCGACAAGGCGCGACTCGCGGGCACCGGACCCGACGTACTGGATGTCGTTTCGCCGATCCTGGTTGGATGACAACTCCAAACTTCCAACTCCAAACTCCAAAAGAGTTCACGGAGCCATAGAAGTTTGGCGTTTGGACTTTGTAGTTTGGAGTTGAGGGTGGCTTCCTACACCATAGGTATCGACTACGGCACCAACTCGGTGCGCGCGGTCGTTGTCGATGTCGCCGACGGAGCGGTTGCCGGCACGTCGGTTTACAACTATCCGAGCGGCGACCAGGGAGTGCTGCTCCACCCGAGGGATGCCCATCTCGCGCGGCAGAATCCCGCAGATTACATCGACGGGCTTCGCGCGTCAGTGACCGGCGCGCTCGACGCGGCGCGACGCGCGCCCGGTTTCTCACCGGACGCGGTGATCGGTATCGGCGTCGACACCACCGGTTCGACGCCGTTGCCGATCGATGCGCAGGCGCAGCCGCTCGCGCTCGATCCCCGGTGGAAAGACAACCTCGCGGCGCACGCCTGGCTGTGGAAGGATCACACCGGCGCGGAGGAAGCGGCGCGCATTACCGAAATCGCGCGCGCGCACGCACCCGAATACCTCGCGCCGATCGGCGGGATCTATTCGTCCGAGTGGTGGTGGTCCAAGATCTGGCGCTGTCTCAACGTCGCCCCCGACGTGTTCGATGCTGCGTACAGCTGGGTGGAACTCGCGGACTTCGTTCCCGCGGTGCTCTCCGGCGTGAAGCACCCGCGCGATATCGTTCGCTGTGTCTGCGCGGCCGGACACAAGGCGATGTATTCCGAAACATGGGGCGGCCTGCCCTCGAAGGAGTTCCTCGCACGCCTGGATCCGAAGCTGGCCGCCCTTCGGGATCGTCTCTACGACAAGGCACACCCGCCCGGCCGTCCTGCGGGCATGCTCTCAGAGGAATGGGCCGCGGCGCTGGGCCTGCGCCCGGGCATCGTCGTCGCCATGGGCGCCTTCGACGCCCACTATGGCGCGATCGGTTCCGGCGTCACGACCGGCACGCTGGTGAAGATCATCGGCACCTCGACGTGCGACTGCGCCATCGCACCCTCCACGACCAAGGTCGACGACATCCCGGGCATCTGCGGCATCGTCAACGGCTCGATCATGCCGGGCTACTTCGGAATCGAAGCAGGGCAGTCCGCGGTCGGTGACATCCTGAAGTGGTGGGCTGAGACGGTGTGCGGCGGGGATGAATCACTCCACGCACGACTATCCAAAGAGGCCGAGTCGCTGAAGCCTGGGCAATCCGGGCTGCTGGCGCTCGACTGGAACAACGGCAATCGCACCATTCTCGTCGACGCCCGGCTCACGGGACTGCTGATCGGGCAGACCTTGCACACCACGCGCTCCGAGATCTATCGGGCGTTGATCGAGGCGACCGCGTTCGGTGCCCGCGCCATCATCGAACGCATCCGCGAATACGGTGTCCCCATCGAGCGGGTGGTCTGCTGCGGCGGCATCGCCGAAAAGAACGATCTGTTCATGCAGATCTACGCCGATGTGATCGGCCAGCCGATGCTCGTCGCCGGATCGCCGCAGACACCGGCGCTTGGTTCCGCTGTGTCGGCCGCCGTCACCGCCGGAGCCGCTGCCGGCGGCTACGATGACTGGCCCAAGGCGCAGTCACGAATGACATCACTGAAGGAGAAACGTTTCCTTCCGGATCCGGCCGCCCGTGCGGTTTACGATGAGCTGTATGGAATCTACCGCGAGCTGCACGACGCCTTTGGTGGCGTCCGCAGCCGGGGCGCAGACCTCGGACTGGTGATGAAGCGTTTGCTCTCGGTCAAGGATCGGGCCACCGCATGACCCACGCCGCGCTGCGACAGACCGCGTACGACGCGAACATGCAGCTCGCGTCGAGCGGCCTGGTCATGGGCACGTTCGGGAACCTCTCGGCTGCGGATCACGCCGCCGGTGTGTTCGCCATCAAACCGAGCGGCGTCCCTTACGAGCGGCTCACGCCGGCGCAGATCGTGGTGATCTCCCTGCAAAGCGGAAACGTCGTCGACGGCACGCTGCGCCCCTCATCCGATACGCCAACCCATTGCGAGTTGTATCGCGCGTTCGGCTGCGGCGCGATCGTCCATACCCATTCCGAGTACGCGACGATGTTCGCGCAGGCGCGGTTACCGATCCGGTGCATGGGAACAACGCACGCAGATTATTTTCGCGGGGCGATCCCGGTGACGCGCCCGATGCGGCGAGACGAGGTCGAGACCGAGTACGAGAAGAACACCGGTTTGGTCATCGCCGAAGCCTTCACGTCCGGCGCCCTGTCGCCCCAGGACGTCCAGGCCGTGCTCGTGGCCAACCACGGACCGTTCGCGTGGGGGCGGGACGCCGGCATGGCGATCGAGAACGCCCGCGTGCTCGAATATCTCGCCCGCCTCGAATGGCGGGTTCGCACGCTCGCGCCCGACGCGCCGGAGCCCGACGGCTTCCTGATCGAAAAGCACTACGGCCGCAAGCACGGGCCCGACGCGTACTACGGGCAGAAATGACCGCCCCTGGCAACACCGGCCCCCGCGCGGTCCTCTGGGACCTCGACGGCACGCTGGTCGACTCTGGCGACTATCACTGGCGATCGTGGCGCGACACGCTCGCGGCCGAAGGGCATCCGCTCACATACCAGCAGTTCCTCGACAGCTTTGGGCAACGCAACGATCGCATCCTCGCCGGCTGGCTCGGATCGGACGCGTCAGCGTCCGCGATCGCGCGGATCGGCGATGCCAAAGAAGCGCTCTATCGCGAGTTCGCCCGGCGCGAAGGGCTGGTTGCGCTCCCGGGGGCAGTGCAGTGCGTGAAGCGACTGCATGACGATGGGTGGAGGCAGGCCATTGCGTCCTCGGCGCCGCGCGCCAATGTGGAGGTCATGGTCGACGCCGTCGGGATCGCGGGATACTTCGACGCGCTCGTCGCGGCAGAAGACGTCACCATCGGCAAACCCGACCCGCAAGTGTTTCTCACCGCGGCCGCTCGTCTCGGCGTCCTCCCCGCGCGCTGCATCGTCGTGGAAGATGCCGCGGCCGGTATCGAAGCGGCGCGCAGTGGAGGGATGCGATCGATTGGCGTCAGCGCAACGGCGACGCTGGCGGCGGATCTCTTCGTGCGCTCACTCGCGGATTTACCACTGGACGCCTTCGAGCGGCTGCTCGGCTGATCAGCGCCGCTTCGGGCGCGCGGTTGATTCCCGCTCGATGAGCCGCGTCGGGATCTGGTAGACGTCCCCTTCAACCGCCTCTTCTCCAATCAGCCGGAACAGCGCCTGGAACGCGGTCGCGCCGACGTCGCTCGCGGTCATCTGGACGGTCGTCAAAGGGGGATTCGCATAGCGCGCAAGCGGGATGTCATCGAAACCGACGATCGAAATGTCGCCGGGCACATCGAGCTTGTCGGCATGCGCGGCATGGAGCGCGCCAATCGCCGTCCAATCGTTGGAACAGACGACGGCGGTCGGCCTCTTCGAGAGTTTCAAGAGCGAGTGCATCGCCTTGTAGCCGCCCTCGGCGGTGTGCGTGCCTTCGCGCAACATCTTCCGGTCGGGAGCCAGCCCGTGACTGCGCATGCCGTCGAGGAACGCCTGCCGCCGGGTGCGCGCCGAGTGCAGATCCAGCGGACCGGTGATGAACGCAATGTTGCGGTGACCGAGACCAACGAGGTGATCCACTGCCTGACGAACGCCGTTGCCATAGTCGATCGCCACGTGGCTCATACGTGGACCCATCTGGCCGACGTCCATGAACACGATCGGCACGTTGCGGCGTGACAGCTCCTTGATCAACCCGAGGTCCATCTCGGACGTCATCATCGCCACACCGTCCACCTTGCGTTCCAGCATGCGGCGCAGGCATTCGGTCATGCGCGCGGTCAGATAGTCGGTGCTGGTCAGGAGAACGTCGTACTGTTTCTGCGAGGCAAGGTCCTCGAAGGCGCGAACCAGTTCCGGGAAGAAGGGGTTGGTGATATCGGAGACGATCAGGCCGATCAGCCGGCTGCGCCCGGAAACCAGGGTCCGTGCGTGGCTGTTCGGGTAGTAATTCAGCTCGGTGACCGCGCGCCACACTTTTCGCGCGGTTGCGGCTTTCACCGGCCCGCTCTGGTTCAACGTGCGCGACACCGTGGCGGTCGACACGTTGGCCCGCTTGGCGATCTCGGCGATGTTCATCGGAAACCGGCAGTGTACAGCCCGGCGCAATCCCGCACAAACATCCTGAGAGAGGTCACCGCTTTCTCATGCCTGTAATACCCGGGACAGCCAGGTCGACGGACGTCGCCCCAGAGCGCTCGCGAGCGCGCCCGACACGACGAGCGACGTGCCAAGCATCTGCGTGCCGGTGTTCGACCAGAGGCTCGCAAGGATGAAGGCAGTCCCGATCACCGACAGCGCAAAACCGAGCCAGAGTCCGGATGCACGCGCGCGCCAGAACACACTGGCCGCGTGAACGATCAGCAGGATCGAAACCAGTTGGAGCGTGCGTGGATACACTTCTCCGGCGAGGGCCGTCAGCCCTGCGGAACTCAGATAGGCGCTCCAGCAGAGCGGGCATTTCGGTAGGCACGCGACCAGTACCGCGCCGAGGGGGCCGGCTGCGGGAAGGCCGTTCAGCAGAGGGCGGGGTGACGGCGGGGGTTCGTCCGCCAACAACGCCGTGGCCTGGTCGACGACGTCCTCTTCGTCCCAGTGGACGCGCTGAAGCGAAGCGGCGATGCGGCCGCACGGATCGAGCAGGAACACTTCGATCCGATGACGGTTGACCATGCGGGCAGCGAAACTGACACCCAGTTCGAAATGCGAGCGCAGCGGCGCAATCCCATCAACGGCGCGCAGCAAACGATGATCGTTGTCCATGCGCAGGCCTCGGTTCTTCCCGAACGTGAGTAACCGGTCGGGTAGATCGTAGGCGGGGTCGTAGGTGATGGCAGCGGTTCGAATCCTGCCGGTGAGACCCCGAGCTTCCAGCCGTTTCTGAACGTTCGCCAGTTTCCAGATCGTCAGCGAGCACTTCACCGGATTGTCACACCGCGTGTAGAAGAACGCGACGATCGTCGGGGCACCTTTGAAGATCTCGCGGTAAGTCGTGCGTCTTCCGGTGTGATCTTCGAGGACGGTGCTGTCGATCTGCTTCGAGTCTCGACGTTGCGCAAAAGGCCAGGTCAAACGTCCGAGCGTCAGCCGGAACGAGCAGCACTCCTCGGAGTTCGAAGTGTCAGTGGTTTGCTCGCCGACTACCGTCAGGGCGGTCTCAAGATCGCTGCGCAGCCGAAGGGGTACGGTTCCGGAGTCCCTCAGGCCGACGAGTGCCGGGATCAATGCTCGCCCGTGCGGACCAAGCCATGCCGCTGTCGCGAGCAGTTCTCGAAGTGCTGTCGGCGCATCAGCCGACTGGGCGTAATCACCGAACGCGGCGAAGCTCAGAGGCTGATCGTGCGCACGGATGTTCTCCATCGCTCGAGCGATGAAAGGAGCAAACTCTGGGCGCGACACCGGGTATGCGCGCAACGCCATTGCCGCCGCGCCCACCAGGTACGGGTCGAACGAAGTCTCGAGCTCCTCGAGTACGAAGGGGAGCGCCGCCTCGGGGAGCTCTCGATGTGAGAGCAGCACGAGAACCCAGCCGCGCATCTTGACGACTTGTCGGGCGCTTTGTTCCTCGTAGATGCCGTTCTGTTCGCCGAGCAGGTCGACGAGGGCGGATGTGTCCCGGCCGGACGCGGCTGCCTCGACGAGTCGAAGAAAGTCGGATTCCGTTTCAGATCTCCCACTTCCTGGCGAACTGTTTGGCCATGCGTTTTATGCGGGCTGGAGCCTTCTGCTGCAGTTGACCCATTCTCCTGTGCAACGGTTTGTTGTCGGCGATTGCGGCCGCATCGCCGAACTGCGTCAGGGCAGTGAGACCGGTCGCGACCATCTCCTCGTCTTCCGACGAGTCGAGCACTGCGCTGTGCGCCCAGCGTTGCAGGCGATCCGGGTTGAGCGCGTGCAGCGCGGACGCGGACATCCGCCGGATTTCGGGAGCCTCGCTCTTATCGGCGAGCACGGTCTCCAGCAGTGGAGCCGAGGCCGGATCACCCGCCAGGATCCGAACGGCTTCACGCCTGGTGGTTTCATCCCCGGTTGTCTTCACGATGTCGCGAGCGATCGGAAACAGGGCTGCGTGCGGATCGTAGCTCAGGAGCTGCAGTGCCTTGGGCGCTTCAACCAGCGCGTTGTCGGGATTGCGGAGGCCTTCGAGCAGGACGTCCTGGGCGAACCCGTCATGCTCCCGCGCCAGAATGCCCAGCGCCCGCTGACGCAACTCGTAGCTCTCGTCGCGCGCAGCCTGGCGAAGCGCGCCGACGTACTCGGCACGAACGGCATTGAAGTCGATGACCGCGAAGCTGGCCGCCTGGATACTCTGCAGCGCTTCGAGGCGATCCTCTATCCGTTGATCCGGATCGCGAAGCGTGTCGAGGGCCGGCTGAAGGTCCGCAGCTCTGAGCGGCACATCGATGATTCGTCTCCGCGTCGAGGCGGGAGGCGCGCTCTTCCGAGCTCTCTTTCGCGACGGTGTCGTTGCTCTCTTCCGCTTCCTGGTCATCGCGTCGTCCTTTCGGCGTCAGCTGACATCGTCGTAGTCGAATCCCAGCCTCGCGACCGCATTGACCTGGCCGCGGTAGTCGAAGCAGTCCTGCACGCGCGGCTGTGGTCCGGGCGCGCTCACCGCGGGTGACGACGCCAGCGCCCCGCCCGGCGCGAACGGAGGCCGGCCGCCGGTGGTAATGCCGTTCCAGGGCCACATCGTATCGGCAAGATTGTGACCGGCCTTGTTCCCCGGATTGTTCGTGTCGAATGCGGCCGCCACCGTGGTGTCGAAGCGGCTGTTTTGCGTCTGCCACTTCGCCCACAGGCGGTCCACGTTGCAGTGCAGGAGAAAGAACAGCGGATCTCTCGCCGCAGTGCCGATGCTCGAGATGAAGCCGCCGAAGCTGGTGTGCGCGCTGCCGTGCGGATTTCCCTCGAGAGTGCGGAATGCCGAGTACAGGTTGCCGAGCGCGAGTGTCTGTGCCTCGGTGCGCAGGCCGGCAGGTGCCTGGCCGATGTTGAAGAACGGCCGCCGTGTGATGCCTGGAACGTTGTCCGTCCGCCAGAACTGAAGTGGATTCGTCGCGCTGAACTGGACGTTGCCGAGTGCATCGGACGCGCCGAGATAGTCCGGCGTGAACAGGGCCGGCGCGGGTTGGTCGAACCGCCAATAGGGCAGGCTGACGCTACGATCGATCGCCTGCAGTTCGCGTTCGAGATCGAGCAGATACGCGCGATGCCATGGCAGGAACGCGGGCCTGCCATGCGCCTCGGGGCTGGATTGATCCACGTGCATCTCGCGGAAATCCGCGAAACGTCCAAGGCCCTGGTCGTTCAGTTGGGCAAACGCAGCAACCAACCGGGTGCGCTCGCCGGTTGTCAGCGTGTTCGCATTCTTTCGGATGCGTCACCATCGTGGGGTGGGAGCCGAGCAGCCTGAAGTTACCCGATGAAGGAGCCGCCCGCGCGTGCGCTTCGATCGCGACGTCGCCATCCTGTGAGCTTGGCTGCCCGAAGACACCAGCGCGAAAAAGGGAACCGACTGTCCGTTGACAGGAACGGTGACCGTCAGCGTCGATGAAAACGGGCCACCAAGCTGAGCCCCGAACCGTATCGACCCGCCTCCCGGCTTGGTGCGTGCACTGAGACGCACCTGCAGTTGAACGGCGGGACTCCCGGCAGGATTCGTGACTCGAACGCGGCACGGACTGGGTGCCCACGTCAGGTATTGCGAGGCAGGATCGCTGCTGTTGTTGAGCTGAATCTCGACTTCCATCGTGACCTCAACTCCCTGCGAAAATTTGCGATGAGATATTGCTCCTCCCGCCGGTGAGTGTCAACGGCGATCGTCTGAGCGTGTCAAGACCTGTTTGGCCCGCCTTTTTGCCGCCAATGGAATCACCCACTAGAATCGGGGTGCCATCTCTGGCATCTGCACATGGTTCTGTCCGCCGGGTACTCGCTTGGGACCTGTACCAGATCCTCGCTGCCATTGGTGCCGGCGGTATGGGTGAGGTCTATCGCGCGCGGGACACACGGCTCGGGCGCGATGTCGCGCTCAAGGTGCTGACGGCGGAGTTGGTCCAATCCCCGCAGGCTCGCGAGCGTTTTCAACGCGAGGCGCAAGCAGTCGCGGCGCTGCAGCATCCGAACATCTGCACCGTACACGACGTCGGTGAGACGGCGGACGGTCACGCGTTCCTCGTGATGGAGCTGCTGCACGGCGAGACGCTGCGCGACCGACGTGACCGCCCGCTCGATGCCGTGTCGTGCATCGACATTGCAATCGCGCTGGCCGACGCACTCGATGCCGCGCATCGGGCCGGCGTCGTGCATCGCGATATCAAGCCTGCGAATATTTTCCTGGACGTGCACGGCCCCAAGGTCGTCGATTTCGGCCTGGCGAAGCTGGACGTGCATGCCGCGGCGGCGCCGCCGGACTCGGTGACGACACTCGCACGCGGTCCATTGACGCAGCCGGGCGAAACACTGGGTACGTATCGCGTACATGTCGCCGGAGCAGCTGCGAGGCGAGAACGTCGACCCACGTTCGGATCTCTTTTCGTTCGGCCTCGTCCTCTACGAGATGGCGACGGGCCGGCCCGCGTTCACGGGCGCAACGACATCGGTCATTGCGGCGGGGATCCTGCACACGGATCCCCCGGCGCCGCGGACGATCCGTCCCGACCTGCCCGAACAGCTCGAATCAGTGATAGTGAAGGCGATCGACAAGGACCCGGCGCTTCGCTATCAACATGCGTCAGACCTGCGCGCGGATCTGCAACGGTTGAAGCGTGACCTCGGCTCCGCCGGATCGCGCGCGGTTGCCGCTGCTGCAGTAACACCGGCGCCTCGACCCCGGTGGCAGATTGCCATTGCTGCAGTCGTTGCGATCGTGACGCTGCTCGGCGGCGCGAAATACATGCACCGCGGATCACCGCCGGCCCTCACCGACACGGATACGATCGTCCTCGGCGATTTCACCAACACGACCAATGACCCGGCGTTCAACGAGACGCTTCGGCAGGGTTTGTCGGTGCAGCTGCAGCAGTCGCCTTTTCTCAGTCTCGTCTCCGACCGGCGCATCGGGAAGACGCTCGGGTTGATGGGGCAGCCCGCAGCTGCACGCCTGACACCGCAGATTGCCCGCGAAATCTGTCAGCGCATCGGCAGCGCGGCGGTGCTCGACGGCTCGATTGCGTCCCTCGGCACGCAGTACGTGCTCGCCGTGCGCGCCAGCAACTGCCGTACGGGAGACGTGCTCGCCGAGAAGCAGGTGCAGGCGGCCCGCAAAGAAGACGTGCTGACTGCCCTCAGTCAGATCGCGAATACAGTCAGAACGCGCCTTGGTGAGTCGCTGGCCACGATCGAGAAACACTCCAGGCCACTGCCGGAGGCGACGACGGCGTCGTTCGAGGCCTTCGAGGCGTACAGTGCAGCATGGAAGATCAGCGTTGCCCAGGGAACGGTGCCGGCATTGCCGCTGTTCAAGCGCGCGGCTGAAATCGATCCCCAGTTCGCGATGGCATTCGCGCAGATGGGCCTCGCCTACAGCACCCTCGGCGAGGCTGCCCTCTCGGCGGAGAGCACGACGCAGAGCTATCAGCTGCGCGACCGGGCCAGCGACCCCGAACGCTTTTTCATCTCGACGATGTACGACCGTGACGTGACCGGGAACCTCGAACGGGAGCTGCAGACACTGTCCCTCTGGGCGCAGGCGTATCCTCGCGACGCTATCGCGACTGGACTGCAGGCAGGGTTTGCCACCGTCGGCACGGGTAAATACGAGCTGTGCCTCGAGCAGGCGGCAAGATCGATGTCACTCGATCCGGACATCATCTTTCCGCATCTTGCGCTAGTCACCTGTAACCTGTTCCTCGAGCGTGTCGCAGAGGCTGAGCGTGCCCTGGTGGAGGTCACGAAGCTCAACTCGCCCATTCGCGACGTACCGGTGCTCGGATATCAACTCGCGTTCCTGAGAGGAGACCGGGCCGGTATGGATGACCAGCTTGCCGCCGGGCGCAATACCAAGGGGGGTGAGGAATTGATGTCTCATCTGGAGGCGCTTGCCCTCGCGCGTGCGGGCCGGGTCGACGCCTTCTCGCACTGCCACCACGCGACGTCCGGACCGGCGGACAACAACTCGACCTCGCGCGAGGGAGCCTCCACGGTTCGTTCGCTCGTCCAGGACATCCCGCTGTACCTGCTCTGCACGCCACGGACGACGCGACGTTCGCCACCACCCCACGCGGTGCCGAAACTGGTCTCGACCGAGGCGATGTCGCGCACGGCCTTGCGGTTGACCGGCTTGACCAGCGGCGCGCTGAAACGGTTCGCGCTCTGGTAAACCTGGTACAGGTCCGGGGTGTCGTGGTCGGTCTTCTCGGCTTCACTCCAGCCGCCACCGGGTGACAGCTTCGGCGAAGCCGCCCTGGGGAGCGGCCGTGGGCGTCACGTACAACCGGCCGGCAGCAAGATCGGCCGCTGTCACCGGCAGTTCGTCGGCCTGCCAGTTCTGCGCGTCCTTGCCTCGCGTGAAGCCGATCGTGCCCTCGACGACCCCGGTCGGTTGGCCCTCCACGACAGGAGCCTTCACCTGGACCGCCTGACGGGCGTCCAGTGTGAACGACGTGTTCCGGGTCACGGTGACGTTCGACTCGACGGCAAACGTCATCGTGTCGCCTGTCGGTACGAAGCCGTACGCCATGTGCACCCCGGGGTGTAATTCGGGCGGTTCCGCGACCCTGGTCGTCCAGGAGGATCTGGTTGTAGTGACCGTCGGTGCTGTTGAAGACGTTGACGTAGCCACCGGAGACCGGCTTGCCGTTGCGGTCGAGCACCAGGACCGAGGCGTCGTACATCGGCGGCTCGTCGTAGGCGTTCAGGGCCAGCCGGAGGCGCCGTTTCCCGGCGCTGTCGATGACGTCGAGCGCACCCTCCCAGATGTTGTCGACAATCGAGTTCCACTGCCCGACGACGTCGCTCAGGCCGGTCGGGTCGAAGGTCACCGTGGCGTCGGCGGTCCCACCGGCAGGCACGGTCAGGGTGGCCGGTGACACGGTCACCGCAGACCCCGGGGCCTGCTTGTTCCAGATGGTCACCTCCTGGTCGGCGAATGTGAGCGTGACCGGCTCGGCACTGGGATTCGTCAGCGTCAGAGTGCGCTTCTGCGGCGAGTCGTCAGGGTGGCGGATCGCCGCGTAGTCGATCACGCCGACGTTCGGCACCAGGCCGGTGGGGGACGTCGCGACATCCAGGTTCACCCTGCCGCTGCCGAACCACCCCGTGAAGACGCCGGTGCTGTCGACAGCACTGCTGCTCAACCGCGCCTTCAGCTGCTGCCAGGTCAGCTCCGGGTGCTGCTGGAGCAGCAACGCGGCCGAGCCGGTCACCAGCGGCGTGGACCGGGACGTGCCGAGGCCCATGGCGTACAGGTCGCCGTCGCGCGCACCAGCCCGGGCGCCCAGGATGCCGGTGCCGGGCGCGGCGATCTCCGGCTTCTGCCGCCAGGAGTACGTCGGGCCCATGCTGGTGAACCGGGCCCGGTTGCCGGCCGGATCGAGCGCACCCACTGTCAACGCGGAGTCAGCCGTACCCGGCGTCTCGACCGAGAACGGTGTGGCGTAGAAGTCCCCGTCGTCGCCGGCCGCGACCACGAACAGCGCACCGCTCTGCGCCGTCAGCCGGTCGACCGCGTCGGCCAGCAGGTCGTCGCCCTGGAACGGGGCGCGGGCGCCAAGGCTGACGTTGACCAGGTCAGCGTGTTGCCCGACGGCCCACTCCATCGCCGCGATCAGCTCGGACACCGAGCCGGCCCTCGCCGGCCGCGTTGAGGATCTTGCCGGAAATCAGTTCGGCTCCGGGTGCGATGCCCTTCCGGGCGCCGTCGGACCCGGCGCCGTTGCCGACCAGCGACGCGATCTGGGTGCCGCGACCGAAGTCGTCCTGCGGGCCTTCGCCGGTGAAGTCCTCGGTGGCCGTCACCTTGCCCTCGAGTGCCGGGTGGCCGGTGTCGATGCCGGAGTCGAGGATCGCGACCTTCACGCCGTGACCGTCGAGGCCGCGGCGCCACGCGGTCGGCGCCTGCACCTGCTCCAGGTATGGGTCCAGCGGTGCCGCTGCGGCCTTGGAACCGCTACTCGGCGGCGTCTTGCTCGTCGATCTGCCGGTCCCGGGCGCCGACTCAGGCACAGGGTCACCATGCAGGGCTGTGTCCAGCCAGATCTTGGCTGGCAGGGCGGACCGGACGGCCGTCAGGGCCGAACCGAACGCAGTCGCCCGGGACTTCTCGATCCGGCCCGCAGTGGCCCCCGATGCTGGCCAGCGTGCGGCTCGGGGTGAATCCGGCGTTTGCCATCGTCCGCGCGCCGGAACTCTCCCGCACGATCACGGGCAGATCCGCGCGGTGCGCGTCGTCGTACCCCATCTCGACGAGGCCGGTCACGTCGAACAGGGCAGGGTCGAGTACGCCGGGAACCAGGCTCGCGACGTCGTGCGGGATCACGCTGATCCGGCCGTGGTCGTTACGTACGGCGTACCCGACCGCGGACCCACCGTCGCGGGACCGGACGTCGACCTGCGGCTTCCCGTCCGGGCCGGGCCGCAGCGTGACGTGCTCGCCGGTCAGCAACGTCACTGTGGCGGGGCTCCTGAGTACGGGGGCTGGCTGGACGACCGGAGCGCCAGCTATCGGCGCCGCGGTAGCGGTGACTGGAGCAGTCAGCCCGGACAGCGCCAGGGCGCCGCTGGCCAGCAGCGCCGGTATCGGTAAAGATCGTGGAAACCCCACCGGGTACACCATCCTTGCTGTAGGCACCGATCAGGTGCGGACGTCTTGCCATAGGCACCGATCCGGTGCGTCGTGACCTTTGGTATCCGATCCCACCCGGCGCGGTCACGAGACTGCCGTGACAGGAGGCCGACATGACCGGAATCAGTCACCCGCCGACCGACAGCGGTCGCACCCAACTCGAGGCGTACGTCGACGGGTGGCGGCGGCACGACATCGCGGCCGTTCTGGACACGTTGACCGACGACTGCGTGGTGATCGAGTCGTATGGGCCGGTCTATCGGGGCAAGTCGCGGGTCGAACAGTGGATGAACGCCTGGTTCGGTGCCGGCGGCACCGTCGACGCCTGGGAGATCACGTCATCGGCGGCGGCCGGCGACACGCTGATCGTCGAGTGGCGCTTCGAGTGCACGTGGAAGGGCGAACCCGGCGCCTTCGACGGCGCCACGATCGCACGACTCGACCAGGGCCGCATTGCGTACCTCCGCGAGTACGCGACCACCGCGGCGCTCTACGACTGGACCGGGAGTCTGGCGCGACTGAGTTTGGATCCGTGGATGCTGACCGGTCCGATCCCCCGCGATGGCTCCATGTCATGGGTTATCCGGTGCCGTCGTGGGTCTCCCCTCGTCCACCAAGGGAGAACCACAACGGGATGGGATATCCGGTGCTCCGGTCGGTTCCGTGGGTGTTGCCCGTGCCGTCGACCGGATCGCCAGGCCATCACAACGAGGCGAGGACGAAGGCCTCCCGCGGACGATCGCGGCGTCTCGGTGATTGTGATGGCCTGGAGGTCCGCCGCACCCCCGCCCCGGCGGTGGTGGCGGGTTTGGCGATGCCGCGCCGCTGACCGGACCTGCACCACTCACCAAGCAGCGCGATGCCAGAGATGCCCCGCTCGGCCGCGAGCAGTCGGCGGCTGACGGACCGGGTTAGTGAGTGCGCCACGTCCGCCCAGGCCGAGACCCGCGGGCCGACCGGGCCAGGCTGGGAGGATCTTGCACCCGACCGATCCGGGACGAGATCCTCCCCACCCCGGCGGCAACCG